>NZ_JAXGGF010000005.1:0-429508 GCF_034105325.1 Xanthomonas sp. LF02-5
GGCGCCGTCCATACCTGCGTCGACAGCGCTGATCGCTGAGCGCGCGCTGCATCGCAAGCGCGCAACGCGCGCAACTGCACGACACGGCGACGCGATCTGCGCGATCCTATCGCCCCCCTCGCGTCGCCCCTGCGTGCCGATGTCCGCGCCCTCCTCCGATCCGATCGCCGTTCCCGACGCGCGTAGTTTCCGTCCGCTGCTGTGGCTGGTGTCGCTGGCCATCTTCATGCAGATGCTGGATGCGACCATCGTCAACACCGCGTTGCCGGCGATGGCGCGCAGCCTGGGCGAGAGCCCCTTGCAGATGCAGTCGGTGGTGTTCAGCTACGCGCTGGCGGTGGCGATGTTCATTCCCGCCTCCGGCTGGATCGCCGACCGCTACGGCACCCGCCGCACCTTCCTGGCCGCGATCGTGCTGTTCACCCTCGGCTCGCTGCTGTGCGCGGCGGCGCCGCGGCTGCCGTATCTGGTGGCCGCGCGGGTGCTGCAGGGGATCGGCGGCGCGATGCTGCTGCCGGTGGGCCGGCTGGCGGTGATGCGCTCGGTGTCGCGGGCGCAGTTCCTCAGCGCGATGAGCTTCATCGCCATCCCCGCGCTGATCGGGCCGCTCGTTGGCCCGACCCTGGGCGGCTGGCTGGTGCAGGTGGCGTCCTGGCACTGGGTATTCCTGATCAACCTGCCGATCGGCGCGATCGGCTTCGCCGCGGCGCTGAAGATCATGCCGGACTTCTACGGCGAGCAGCGCACCCGCTTCGACCTGATCGGCTACGCGATGCTGGCCTTCGGCATGGTCGCGCTGTCGCTGGCGCTGGACGGCATCTCCGAGCTGGGCCTGCGCCACGCCTTCGTGATGCTGCTGGCGATCGCCGGGCTGGCGGCGCTGATCGGCTACTGGCTACACGCGGCCAACGCGGCGGCGCCGCTGTTCCCGCTGCATCTGTTCAAGGTCGCCAGCTTCCGCATCGGCATCCTCGGCAACCTGTTCTCGCGCGTGGGCAGCGGCAGCATGCCGTTCCTGATCCCGCTGCTGTTGCAGGTGGGCCTGGGCATGAGCCCGATGAACGCCGGGCTGATGATGATCCCGGTGGCGCTGGCCGGCATGGCCTCCAAGCGCGCGGCGGTGAAGCTGGTGGAGCGCTTCGGCTACCGCCGCGTGCTGATGACCAACACCGTGCTGGTCGGCACCGCGATGGCCAGCTTCCTGCTGTTCGACGCCGGCCAGCCGCTGGGCTGGCGGTTGCTGCAGCTGGCGCTGTTCGGCGCGGTCAACTCGCTGCAGTTCACCGTCATGAACACGGTGACCCTGCGCGACCTGGACCGCGACCAAGCCAGCGCCGGCAACAGCCTGCTGTCGATGGTGATGATGCTGGCCACCGGCTTCGGCGCCGCGGCGGCCGGCAGCCTGCTGGCGGCATTCAATACCCACCTCGGCGATACCCACGGCGCCACCGCGGCGCTGCATGCGACCTTCGTCTGCGTCGGCGCGATCACCCTGACCTCGACGCTGATCTTCTGGCAGCTGCCGGATACGCGGCCGTTGCCGAAGCAGGTGGAGGAAGTGGCGGAGTAGCCGAAAAGCGGGGATTGGGGAGTCGGGGTTGGGGAGTCGCAGGAGCGGGATGCGCAACCTGCTCCATGTGGGAGGGACTTCAGTCCCGACTGCATACAGCCTGGAAGGCACCTGCCCTCTGCTGGTCACACCTGCTGCGGATACCGGACGGGTGTGACTTACCTGCCCTCCTCGCTCCTGCTGCCTTCTCCATCTTCTGGCGCCTCCACCGCCTTCGCCAGCATCTCGCCCGTCACCGGCTTGCGCAGGAACCCGCTGAAACCGGCGGCACGCGCCTGCGGCTCGGCGTCGGCGTCGGCACGGGCGGTGACCGCGATCAGCGGCATGCCGTAGCCGAAGGCGCGCAACTGCCGCGCCAGCGCCAGGCCGTCCAGGCCGGGCAGGTCCAGATCGAGCAGGGCGATGTCGAACGTGCTGGCCGCCGCTTCGGTCAGCGCGGCCAGCGCGTGCGCGGCGTGGGTGACGTGGTGGCCGCGTGCGCGCAGCAGGCCGCCGACCACTTCGGCCACGGTCGGATCGTCTTCGACCAGCAGGATCCGCCGCGGCGCCGCGGCACTGGCGGACGCGCGGGCGTCGCGTGGCGCCTGCGGCAGCGGCTCGGGCACCCACGGCAACGGCAGGTCGACCACGAAGCGCGTGCCGGCGCCGAGGCGGCTGCGCAGTTCGATGCGCCCGCCCATCGCCACCGCCAGTTCCTGGCTGATCGCCAGGCCCAGGCCGCTGCCGCCGTAGCGTGCGGCGGTGCGCGGCCCGTCGGCCTGCTCGAAGCGCTGGAACAATCGCGCCTGCTGTTCGGCGTTGATGCCCGGCCCGGTGTCGGCGACCTCGAAGCGCACGCCCTGCTGCGGCTGCAGCGGCGCCACCCGCAACTGCACGCTGCCGTGCTCGGTGAACTTGATGGCGTTGTTGAGCAGGTTCAGCAGGATCTGCCGCACCCGCGTGGCGTCGCCGCGCGCGGTGACCTGCGGCGGCATGGCGTTGTCCAGGGCGAACACCAGCCCGCGGCTGCGCGCCATCGGCCCCATCATCGCCTCCAGTTCGGCGATCAGCCGGCCCAGGTCGAACGGCTGCTGTTCCAGTTCCAGGCGCCCGGCCTCGATCCGCGCCAGGTCCAGCGCATCGTTGACCAGGCGCAGCAGGTGCGAGCCCGCGTCACGGATCGATTCGGTGTAGCGGCGCTGCCTGGTGTCCAGCGGCGTGGACAGCAGCAGTTCGCTCATGCCCAGCACCCCGGTCATCGGCGTGCGCACCTCGTGGCCGAGCGTGGCCAGGAAGCGGGTCTTGGCCAGCGAGGCCTGCTCGGCCACCTCCTGCTTGTGCACCGCCAGTTGCCAGGCGGCGCGCCGGCGCAGCCGCCGCCGGTACAGGTACGCGAGCAACCACAGCGCCAGCACCGCCAGCACCGCCAGCCCGGCGATGCCCCAGGGGCTGCGCCACCACGGCGGCAGGACGCGGAAGTGCAGACTGACCACGTTCGACCAGACCTTGTCGGCGGTACGCGCCTGCATCTCCAGGGTGTAGTGGCCCGACGGCAGCCGCGAGAACAGACGCTCGCCGCTGGCGCCCACATCGACCCAATCCGGGTCGTAGCCGCTGAGGCGGAAGCGGTAGGTGTTGGCGTCGGTGTCGGAGAACGACAGCAGGCGCGCGACCACGTGCAGATCGCGGTCGCCTTCCTGCAGCACGATGCGGTCGGCGTGCAGCAGGTCCAGGCCGCGCTCGCCGCGGCGCACGCCGATGCGCTCGATCACCAGCGGCGGCTGCCGCCGCGACGGCACCACCTGCGACGGCTCGAACAGCACCACGCCGTCCGGGGTACCGCCGAGGATCTGCCCGCTGCGCGCCTGCACCAGGGTACGGATCTGGAACTCCTGGTTGGGCAGGCCATCGTGCACGCCGTAGGAGCGGATCGCCTTGCTCGCCGGATCGACCCGGATCAGCCCGCGCACGCTGCTCAGCCAGGCCACGCCGCTGGCATCGACCACCAGGCCGTTCGGCGCCAGCGCCGGGAACTCCTGTTCGGCGTCGATGCGGTCGAGCAGGCTCAGCCGGCTGCCGTCCCACAGATAGCGCTCCAGGCAACCGACGCTGGCCAGCCAGACCACGTTGCCGTCGCTGATCGCCAGGGCGCTCAGCGGGCGCTGCGGTGCGCCGGGCACCGCTTCGAACCGCGCGCGCTCCGGGCTCCAGGCAAGCAGGCCGTGCTGCCCCAGCAACCAGGGCTGGCCCTGCGGCCCGAGGCTGGCCTCCTGCACGGTCAGATCCGCAGGCAGGCCGGCGCTTCCCGGCGCCATGGTGCGCAGCACGTGGCCATCGAGGTCGCGCACCTGCACGCCGGTGATGTCGCTGAAGATCCAGACGTGGCGGTCGCTGCTGAAGACGATCCGATCCACCTGGTCCATCATCGGCGCATCGGCCCCGGCATCCTTGCCCCAGCGCCGGACCTCGCCGCTGGCCGGGTCGTAGCGCAGCACCGCCCCCGCGGCCGCCGCCCACAGCCGGCCCTGCGGGTCTTCGGCGATCGCCCGCGCCCAGTCCAGACCGAACATCGCGCGCATGTGCCGATGCACGGCGCCGGTGGCCGGATCGAGCTTGTCCAGCACGCCACGCGTACCGGCCAGCCACACGCCACCGTCGCGGGAAGCGGCGGTGGCCAGCACGTAGGGGTTGCCCATCGACTCCGGGTCGTCCACGCGATAGGACAGCACCGAGAACTGCTGCCAGTTGGCCGGCAGGTGCCACAGCCCGGCATTGCCGCTGGCGAACCACAGGCCGCCCTCGCGATCCTCGAAGGCCAGCGACCAGTTCGGCTTGACCAGTCCGTGCGCGGAATTGCTGTACAGCGGCACGTTGCGGATCACCCCGGACTCGCTCTCGCGGCCCAGCCCATCCATGGTGTCGAACCAGCGCGTGCCGTGGCGGTCGTGGACCAGCATGCCCAGCACACTGTCGCCGGGCATGTTGCGCCAGTACGGCTCCACCACGCTGGCGTCGGCGCGCAGCAGGCGCACCCCGCCCAGGGTGGAAACCCACAGCGTATCGTCGCGCTCGGGCGTCAGCCCCTGCACGTCCGGCCGCGGCAGCGCGTCGGCGGCGACGCTCTGGAAATCGTGGCCGGTCCAGCGCGCCAGGCCGCCGCGGGTGCCCACCCACAGGGTGCCGTCCGGCGTGGTCGCCAGATGGGTGACGCTGGCCGAAGGCAGGCTGCGCGCGTCGCCGGGGATCGGCATGAAGCGGCGCAGGCGGCCGTCCGGCTGCAACTGATGCAGGCCGCCGGCGGAGGTCCCGAACCAGACGCTGCCGTCCGGCGTGGACGCGATGGACCACACGGTGGTGGAGCCGATCTGCGGGTAGGTGCTGCGATCGTAGTAGCGGAACTGCCGGCGATCGGCCGAGAGCATGCCCAGGCCGGCGCCGTCGGTCCCGAACCAGACCCGGTTCTGCGCATCGACGTGCACCGACCAGATCTTGTTGTGGTGCAGGCCGTCCTCGATCCGCCAGATGCGGTAGCCGCGTCCGTCGAAGCGCGCCAGGCCATCGCTGCTGGCCAGCCACAGGTAGCCGAGCTTGTCCTCGGCGAAGCCATTGATGCTGTTGGACGGCAAGCCGTCGGCCACGGTCAGTTGGCGCGGCTGCGGCGTCGGCGGCACTGCCGCGCCGGCGACCGCGGACCACGCCAGCAGCAGCCATCCCAAGATCCGTCTCGACCGCATCGCCTCTGTCTCCCCGACGGGCATCCGTCCCGCACCACCGACGCCATCGTCGGCGATAAGCGCCGGCGCTGGCAACCGCGTCCCGCATCGACTCAGAGCGGCGGCGGCGCCCCGTCCAGCACCGCGTCGATGGCCCCTTCCAGCATCTGCCCGGTGACCGGCTTGCGCACGAACCCGGCGAATCCGGCGGCGCGCGCGGCGGCCTCGGCCTCGCCGTCGGAGCGCGCGGTCACCGCCAGCAGCGGAAAGCCATGGCCCAGCGCACGCAACTGCCGCGCCAGCGCCAGGCCGTCGAGCGCCGGCAGGTCCAGGTCGAGCAGGCCGATGTCGAAGCTGCCCTGGCTGGCTTCGGTCAGCGCCTCCAGGCCGTGCGCGGCCCAGGTCACCTGATGGCCGCGGCCGCGCAGCAGCTCGACCATCACCTGGGCCACGGTCGGTTCGTCCTCGACCAGCAGGATGCGCAGCGCGGTGCGCGCGCGCGGTGCCGGCACCGGGACCGCCGCCGGTTCCTGCGCCGGACGCCAGCGCAGCGGCAGGCCCACGCGAAAGCACGCGCCATGCCCCAGCCGGCTCTCGACCTGGATGCGCCCGCCCATCGCCATCGCCAGTTCCTGGCTGATCGCCAGGCCCAGGCCGCTGCCGCCCTGGCGCACCGCGGTGCGCGGGCCGTCGCCCTGTTCGAAGCGCTGGAACAGCCGCGCCTGCTGCTCGCTGCCGATGCCCGGGCCGGTATCGGCCACCTCGATGCACAACCCCTGGCCATCCTGCCCCGGCGCCACCTTCAGCGCCACCGAGCCGCTGCTGGTGAACTTGATCGCGTTGCCGAGCAGGTTCAGCAGGATCTGCCGCACCCGCAGCGCATCGCCTTCCACCGTGGTCGCGCCGGGCATGCCGTCGTGCAGATCGAAGCGCAGCCCGCGCGCCTGCGCCAGCGGCGCCATCAGATTGACCACTTCGGCGATCAGCGCCTGCAGCGCGAACGGCTGCGACTCCAGGCGCAGGCGCCCGGCCTCGATCCGCGCCAGGTCCAGCGCATCGTTGACCAGGTGCAGCAGGTGGGTGCCGGCGCGGCGGATCGACTCGGTATACCCGCGCTGCTTCGGATCCAGCGGCGTGGCCAGCAGCAGTTCGCTCATGCCCAGCACCCCGGTCAGCGGCGTGCGCACCTCGTGGCCGAGCGTGGCCAGGAAGCGAGTCTTGGCCAGCGAGGCCTGCTCGGCCAGTTCCTGCTTGTGCAGGGCCAGTTCCCAGGCGTGCTGGCGGCCCAGGCGGCGCCGGTAGGCGCGCAGAGACATCAGCAGCAGCAGGCCGGCCGCGGCGAGCAGCCCGACGATGCCCCAGACGCTGCGCCACCACGGCGGCTGCACCCGGAACGGCAGGCGCAGCGTCGGCGACCAGGCGCCGTTGCGGGTGCGCGCCTGGATCTCCAGCACCTGCGCGCCATCGGGCAGCTGCGGCAGGGTGCGTTCGCCGCTGGCGCCGGTGCTGACCCAGTCGCGGTCGTAGCCCGGCAGGCGGAACCGGTAGACGATGTGTTCCGGATCGATGTAGGACAGCAGCCGCACCGCCACGCGCAGGTCGCGGTCGTCCGAGCGCAGGGTGAAGTCGCCGCGCGTCGGCAGCGTCAGCAGTTGTGGGCCGCGCCGCACCTGCACGCTCTCCATGCTCAGCGCCAGCGGCACCGGCACCGGATCCGGCTGCTGCGTGTCCAGCAGCGCCACGCTGCCGTCCGCGGCGGCCGCCACCAGCACGCCGTCGGCGGTCATCAGCAGGCCGCGCCGCACCAGTTCCTGACTGCCGAGCCCGTCGCGGGTGCCGAACGCGCGCACCGCCGGCGTGCGCCGCGGATCGACCCGGAACAGGCCACGGCGCATGCCCAGCCAGGCGCGCCCCTGCGAATCGGCGACCAGCGCGCTGGACTCGGTGGCCGGCAGCCCGTCGGCCACCGCGTAGCGCTGGCTGCGCTGCCAGTGCGCGCCGGTGCGCCGCCACAGTTCCAGCCCGGACAGCCGATGCACCCACAGCGTGCGCGCGTCGGCGAAGGCGAACGACTGCACCTTCTCGCCGGCCAGCTCCGGCGGCGTGCGGAACTGCCCGGCCGCGCCGTCCCAGTGCTGGAACTGTTCGGCGGCGACCCACGGCGTGCCGTCCGGCGCCATCGCGAACGCCGCGATGTCGGTGCCGGCCAGGCCGTGCTGGCCGCCGGGGAGGTTCTGCAGCACGTGGCCGTCGCCATCGCGCACCTGCACGCCGTAGCCCGGCGCGGCGATCCACAGCCGCTGGCGTGCGTCCAGTTGCAGCCAGGCAAGCGTGCCGTCCGGGATCGCGTCTGCCTCGCCGGCGGCGCGGGTCCAGCGCTGCAGGGGGCCGCCGTCCAGCGGGCCACGCAACAGCACGCTGCTGCCGCCGATCCACAACGCGCCGCGCGGGTCGTCCAGCACCGACAGCGTGCGTCCGCTGGGCGCGCCGTTGGACCAGTGCGGCGCGCTCAGCGCACCGCTGGTGGTATCGAGGCGGAACACGCTGGCGCCGGCGCCGAGTAGCCACACGCCGCCGGCGCGCGCCGGCGCCAGGCCGACGTACTGGTCGGCGGGCAGCCCCTGCGCGGTGCCCAGCACCGCCAGGCGGCGCCAGTCCGGACGCAGGTAGCCCAGGCCGCGGGTCGGCAGCGGCACCCACAGGCCGCCCTCGCGATCGCGCAACAGCGTTTCCACCACGCTGGCGCCGGACACCGCCGCGCCGCCGGTGTCGACCCGCCGCGCCGGCCCGTCGGCTGGCTTGTGCCACAGGCCTTCGCCGTTGCCGAGCCAGTAGCCGCCGGCGCCGTCCTCGGCGATCGCGCTGGCCGCGCGATGCAGCGCGCCGATCCAGTCCGCACGCAACCAGCGCCCGGCACGGTCGCGCCGGAACAGGCCGGTGTTGCCGCTGAACCACAGGCCATCGCTGAGCCGGGTGATCGACATGATCACCTGCTCCTCCTGCGGCAAGCCGTCGTCGATGCGGTAGGCGCTGGCGTGGCGGCCGTCGTAGCGCACCAGGCCCTTGAAGGTGCCCACCCACAGCACCCCGGCATCGTCGAAGGCCAGGGTCAGCACGGCGCTGTCGAGCAGCGCGTCCACCGCCGGATCGCCGGCGCGGATGCGCTGCACGCGGCCGTCGCCGCCCAGCCGGTACAGACCGCCGCGGTAGGTGCCGAAGTACACCGCGTCGCCGCGGCTGGCGATGGCGAACACGTCGTCGCTGCGCATCGCCGGCTGCGTGGCCATGTTGAAGTGGCGGAAGCCGCGCCGGTCCGCGCCAAGCATGCTCAGGCCGCCGCCCTCGCAGGCCACCCAGATGCGGTCGCGCGCGTCGATGTGCAGGTCCTGCACGTAGTTGCAGCGCAACGAGGCTGGATCGGCCGGATCGTGGCGCCAGACCCGGAACTCGCGCCCGTCGTAGCGAGCCAGGCCGTCGCCGCTGGCGATCCACAGATAGCCGTCGCGGTCCAGCTGCAACCTGGAGATATCGCTGGACGGCAGCCCCTGCTCGCCGGAGAACACCCGGAAGCGCGGCAGTTCCGGCACCCCGGCGCTGGCATCGGCGCACACGGCGGCCAGCGCCAACAGGCAGGCCAGCCCCCAGCAGCGCCACCGGCGTGGGGGATGCGGGATGGGCATGGACATCGGCTCCGGCAAAGGACGTCGGCGGATGAACACCGGCGCACTGCCGGGGCCGGACGCGCGGCGCGCCCGCTCCGTGTGCCGCTCGCCGCGGCAGCGTTCTTATACCCCGCGGCCGCGGAAAAATCACACCTGCCACCGCGCGCAACGAACCGTTACGCGCCGCAGGTACGCAGCCGGCCCGGACTGTGACTAGAATCCGGCGACCTCCCAGCGCGGCCCCGCTCCATGTTCAGACCCTCTCTCGTGGCCCTCCTGCTGGCCTTGCCGGGCGCCGCCCTGGCCGCGCCGGCGCAGTACGCGCTGGACCCGGTGCATACCCGGGTGCTGTTCGCGATCGAGCACGCCGGATTCTCCAAGGCGCTGGGCACCGTGTCCGGCAGCACCGGCACCCTGGTGTTCGACCCGGACGACTGGCGCAGCGCACGGCTGCAGGCGCGGGTGCCGTTGCAGCGGCTGGACCTGGGCGACGAGAAGTGGAACCGCGCCGCGCTGGCGCACAACCTGCTCGACGGCGAGCACTACCCGGAAGCGCAGTTCGTCTCCACCCGCGTCGAGCCGATCGACGCGCAGCACGCCAAGGTGATCGGGCAGCTGACGCTGCACGGCGTCACCCGCGAGGTGACCCTGGACGTGACCCTGAACGCAGTGAAGCGTCATCCGCTGCCGCCGTTCCGTCGCACCGCCGGCTTCTCCGCCACCACCACGCTGCAGCGCGCCGACTTCGGCATCAGTTCCTGGCCGTCGGTGATCGGCGGCACGGTGGAACTGCGCATCGAGGCCGAGGCCACCCGCGAGGGCGGCGCCAAGGCCGAACCGGATCCGGCGCCGGGCACTCCGCCTGCCGCTCCCACCGACACCCCCACCGCGCCGGCGGCGCAGGACGGCACGCCATGAGCGCCCGCAATACCCCCGACCGCTGGGGCAGCGTCAGCCAGACCCTGCACTGGCTGATCGCCGCCCTGATCCTGCTGCTCGGCGTGGTCGGCCTGACCATGGGCGAACTGCCGAAGACGCCCAAGTATTTCTGGGTCTACACCGCGCACAAGTCGCTGGGCCTGACCGTGCTGGCGCTGGTGATCGTGCGGCTGGGCTGGCGCCTGTACGCCGGCGCGCCGAAGCCGGTGCCGGGCACCCCCGGTTGGCAGGAACGCATCGCCGACGCCACCCACGCCTTGCTGTACGTGATGATCTTCGCCATCCCGCTGTCCGGCTGGCTGTACGACTCCGCCAGCGGCCTGCGCCCGTTCCGCTGGTTCGGCCTGGTCGCGGTGCCCAAGCTCAGCGCCCCGAACGAGCACCTGCGCGACCTCTCGCACACGGTGCACGAATGGGGCTTCTGGCTGCTGATCGCGGTGGTCCTGGCGCATGCCGGCGCCGCCTTCTACCACCACCTGTTCCAACGCGATGCCACCCTGGCGCGGATGTTGCCGCGCGGCTGGCTCACCCCCAAGTCCTGAGGAGCTGTTTCGATGTCGACCCGTTTCGCGTCCCCCGCCGCCGTCGCCGCCAGTCTGGTGGCCCTGCTCGCCGCCGCCCCCGCGGTGCAGGCCGCGGACTATGTGCAGGCCCCCGGCTCCACCCTGGTGTTCGCCAGCAAGTACGACGGCGAAGTGTTCACCGGCCAGTTCCCCGGCTTCGACACCAAGCTCAGCTTCGACCCGGCCAACCTGGCCGGCGCCAAGCTCGACGTGACCATCCCCCTGGCCGGCGCCAAGAGCGGCAACAACGACCGCGACTCCACCCTGCAGGGCGCGGATTTCTTCGACGTGGCCAAGTTCGCCACCGCGCACTACCGCGCCGACAAGTTCCGCGCGCTGGGCAACAACCAGTTCGCCGCCGACGGCACCCTGGAACTGCGCGGCGTGTCCAAGCCGGTGACCCTGACCTTCACCTGGACCCCGGGCGCGCAGCCGGTGCTGGCCGGCAAGGCCACCGTGAAGCGCCTGGACTTCGGCGTGGGCGGCGGCGACTGGGCCGACACCAAGACCATTCCCAACGAAACCGCGATCAGCACCAAGGTGGTGTTCAAGGCGAAGTGATTCGCCACAGGCCGCGGGCGCGCGGCCGCTAAGCGGCGGATTTCCTCGTCGGGTCCGCCGCTTTTTTTATGCGCGGCTCACGCGCATTCGGCCGACGCCGCCAGCCAGGCGCGCACGCCGGCAACATCGAACGGCCAGTCCAGCTCGCGCCCGTCCGCAGCGCGCAGCACCGGCACGCGCACCCCGTAGCGCGCCTCCAGTGTCGCGTCGTCGTCGATGAACACGCTGTCCGGCTCGGCCACGCGCGCCTGCGCCAGCACCTGCAGAGCCTGGTCGCACAGATGGCAGTCGTCGCGCTGGTACAGGGTCAGGGACATGCTCGCGTCCTATGCTGCGCTGCGGACCTGGGCCGCGTGCCGGAAGCATAGAATAGACGGTCTTTCGCCCACCCCTTCGGCACGCGCATGGCTGTCAGCACCTTCGACCTGTTCAAGATCGGCATCGGGCCGAGTTCCTCGCACACGGTGGGGCCGATGCGCGCCGCCGAGCGCTTCGTGCACCGCTGGCTGTTCGACCAGGGCCGCCTGCAGGACGTGGTGCGCCTGCGCGCCGAAGTGTTCGGCTCGCTGGCGTTGACCGGGCGCGGCCACGGCACCGACAAGGCGGTGCTGCTGGGCCTGGAAGGCCAGCGCCCGAACCTGATCGATCCGGACATCATCCCCGGTGCGCTGGAGCGCATCCGCAGCAGCAAACGCATCAACCTGCTCGGCCGGCACGAGATCGCCTTCGACGAGAAGCGCGACCTGGCGATGAACAAGCGACAGAAGCTGCCGTACCACACCAACGGCATGCGCTTCACCGCCTACGCCGCCAACGACGAAGTCATCGCCACGCGCGACTACTACTCGGTCGGAGGCGGGTTCGTGGTCAACCAGGACGACGCCGCCGACGACCGCATCGTCGCCGACGAGACGCCGCTGCCCTACCCGTTCAAGAGCGGCGACGAGTTGCTGGCGCAGGCCGCACGCAGCGGCCTGAGCATCGCCGCGCTGATGTTCGAGAACGAGAAGTGCTGGCGCAGCGAGGACGAGATCCGCGCCGGCCTGCGCGAGATCTGGGGCGCGATGCAGGCCTGCGTGACCCGCGGCATCCGCGAGGAAGGCACCCTGCCCGGCGGCCTGCACGTGTCGCGGCGCGCGCCGGCGCTGTACCGCGAGCTGTCGTCCAAGCCGGAAGCGGCGATGCGCGATCCGCTGACCACGCTGGACTGGGTCAACCTGTACGCGCTGGCGGTCAACGAAGAGAACGCCGCCGGCGGCCGCGTGGTCACCGCGCCCACCAACGGCGCGGCCGGGATCATCCCGGCGGTGCTGCACTACTTCGACCGCTTCTGCCCCGGCGCCGACGAACAGCGCGTGTTCGACTTCCTGCTCACCGCCGCGGCGATCGGCATCCTGTACAAGGAAAACGCCTCCATTTCCGGCGCCGAGGTCGGCTGCCAGGGCGAGGTCGGCGTGGCCTGTTCGATGGCCGCCGGCGGCCTGGTCGCCGCGCTCGGCGGCAAGCCGGGACAGATCGAGAACGCCGCCGAGATCGGCATGGAGCACAACCTCGGCCTGACCTGCGACCCGATCGGCGGCCTGGTGCAGATCCCGTGCATCGAGCGCAACGCGATGGGCGCGGTCAAGGCGATCAACGCCAGCCGCATGGCGATGCGCGGCGACGGCAAGCACAAGGTGTCGCTGGACAAGGTGATCCGCACCATGCGCGACACCGGCCGCGACATGCAGGACAAGTACAAGGAAACCAGCCGCGGCGGGCTGGCGGTGAACGTCATCGAGTGCTGAGCCAGCCCGATGGACGCTGGCCCGGGTGATCACCAGCGTCCTCGCTGCCGCGCGCATCAAGATCCGCGTGGCGTTGCCGCTAACGACAGAGACGTCGGCCGATCCGGCATGGGCATGCGATTGCGGTTTCCACACGCCTCCTGGCGCCTGCTGGCGCTACAGCTGGCCATGCTCTCGACGGCGTGGAGCGCATGTGTGCCGCAGGCGCGGGCACTGCAGCCGGACAAGCAGTTCCATCACTACGAGCGCGAAGGCTGGGGGCTGGACCAGGGCCTGCCGCAGCTGAGCGTGCAGGCGTTCGCCCAGGACCGTCAGGGCTATCTGTGGATCGGCACGATGGGCGGGCTGACCCGCTTCGACGGCGTGCGCATGACCTCGTTCAACGAGGGCGCGCCGGCGCACCTGCCCGGCAACCTGATCAAGGCGCTGCACGCGGACGCCGCCGGCACGCTGTGGATCGGCACCTACCGCGGCCTGTCGCGCTACCGCGACGGACGCTTCACCACGCTGCTGCCGCAGGACCCGCAGGCGCCGTTGCTCAATATCGAAGCGATCGCGACCGACGCGCACGGCAGCGTACTGGTCGCGGCGCAGGATGGCGTCTACGCGGTGCAGGGCGATCGCCTGCAGCTGCGCCACCGCATCGCCGGCGGCGCCTACACGCTGCTGCCGCGCGCCGACGCGCTGTGGGTGGGTACGCGTGGCGCGGTGCTGCGCTTCGTCGCCGGCCAGGACGCGCCGGAGTTGCTGGCACTGCCGCAGGAGGCCGGCGCGACGCCGGTGCAGCATCTGCTGGAGGCGCAAGGCACGCTCTGGGCCGGCACCCGCGACGGCCTGCTGCTGCGCCGCGACGGGCGCTGGCAATGGCTGCCCGACCCGACCGGAACCAGCCGGCGCGCGGTGCAGGCCCTGTTCGAGGACAGCGACCACAATCTGTGGGTGGGACAGCCCGGCGCGCTGCTGCGCGTGCGCGATGGCGCCATCGTCGAACGCAACCCGGAAAACAAGCCGAACGTCGGCGTCAACGCCATCTTCGAGGACCGCGAGCGCAACCTGTGGCTGGGCAGCAGCTGGAGCGGCGCAACCCGGCTGTGGAACGGCTGGACCCGACGCTACAGCACGCACGAAGGGCTGGACGACGCGCTGGTGTGGACCCTGGCGCGCGATCCGGACGGATCGCTGTGGGTCGGCACCGACAGCGGCCTGTCGCAGCTGCGCGATGGCCGCTACCAACCGCGCCTGAGCCTGGCGCAGTTGCACAACGAGGCGCCCTATACCTTACTGGCCGAACCCGGCCAGCTGTGGATCGGCACCCGCCATGGCGCCGCCCTGTACCGCGACGGCCGGCTCATCCAGCCGGACTGGCTGGCGCCGCTGCGCGACCTGCAGATCAGCGGGATCGTCCGCGATCGCGCGCAGCGGCTGTGGTTCGCCAGCACCGACGGTCTGTTCCGCGCCGACGGCACGCGGCTGCGCCGCTACGGCACCGCCGAGGGCCTGCGCGATCCGCGCGTGCGGCTGATCCACGAGACCCGCGACGGGCGCCTGTTGATCGGCGCGCAGTCGGGCCTGTACGCGCTGCGCGACGAGCGCTTGGTCGCGCTGGCGCCGCCGGGCTCGGCGCTGGCCAGCGCCGACGTCACCGCGATCCACGAGCTGCCCGGCGGGCAATGGCTGGTCGGCACCCTCAACGAGCAGTTGTGGCTGTTCGACGGCGCGCACTGGTACGCGTTCGGGGAACAGGATGGGCTGCCGGTGAACGCCGCGTTCTTCATCGCTGACGACGGCCGCGGCGCGATCTGGGTGGCCGGCCTGCGCGGGGTCTACCGCGTGCGCCTGGCCAACCTGCTGCGCCATGCGGCGTCGCCACAGGCGCCGCTGAACGCCGAACTGATGCTCACCGAGCGCGCGCAGCGCCATGGCGGCGTGCAGGGCATGTGCTGCAACGGCGCCGGCAACGGCAAGGGCTTCATCGAGCACGGCGCGCTGTGGCTGCCCAGCCGCGACGGCGTGGTCGCGCTCGACACCGCCGGCATCGTCAAGAATCCGGTGGCGCCGCAGCCGGTGGTGGAGCGGGTGCGTGCGCTGGGCCAGTGGCTGACGCCGCAGGCGCTGCCCGCACCGCTGCCGGAAGGCGCGCGCGACCTCGACTTCGAGTTCACCGCCGCCTCGTTCCAGGCGCCGCAGAACGTCGAGCTGCGCTACCGCCTGCTCGGCTACGACCGCGGCTGGCGCACCCTCGACGACATCCGCCAGCGCGCGGTCAGCTACACCAACCTGCCCGGCGGCGACTACGTCTTCGAAGTCACCGGCAGCAACAACGCCGGCGTGTGGGCGGCCGCGCCGGCGCGGCTGCCGTTGCGGATCGCGCTGCGCTTCCAGGAAACCCCGTTCTACAGGCTGCTGCTGACGCTGGGCGCGTTCGCCCTGCTGCTGTGCGCGGTGGCCCTGGCGCGGCTGCACAACCGGCGCCAGCGCGACATCCTCGAACGCCAGGTGCGCGAGCGCACCCAGGCGCTGCAGGCGGCCAACCAGCGCCTGCAGGAGGCCAGCTTCACCGACGAGCTGACCCAGTTGCGCAACCGCCGCTACCTGTCGCTGCACATCCCCAGCGACATCGCGCTGTACCGGCGCATGGCCGCCAACGACGAGGACATGCTGTCCTCGGGCATGCTGTTCGCGCTCATCGACATCGACCACTTCAAGTCGATCAACGACAGCGGCGGCCACCACACCGGCGACGCGGTGCTGCAGCAGATGGCGCAGTTGCTGGTGCGGCTGACCCGCGAAAGCGACTACGTGGTGCGCTGGGGCGGCGAGGAGTTCCTGCTGGTGCTGCGTTCGGCGCCGCGCGAGAATCTCACCATGGCCGCCGAACGGCTGTGTCGCTCGGTCGCCGCGCACCCCTTCGTGCTCGACCACGGCCGCCAGGGCCGGGTCACCTGCTCGATCGGGCTGGCGGAATTCCCGTTCGTGCACGACCCGGACAACCTGCTCGGCTGGGAACAACTGCTGGTACTGGCGGACCGTGCGCTGTATCAGGCCAAGGCCAAGGGCCGCAACGGCTGGGCGGCGTACCGGCCGGTGCTGGGCGCGCAGGCCGAACAGGTGCTGGCCGCGCTGCAGGAACCGCTCGCGCGGATGCAGCACCACGCCTGCCTGACCCTGGTGCACAACGGCGGCAGCCTGGCGCCCGTGTAACGCGTTGACGCCTGGCAAGAGCAGGCCGGGCTAAGGTCGTGGTCCATCACGCCTGCCGCCCTGCTCCCATGCGCCACTGCCTGCTGCTCGCCGCCCTCGCCCTGTCGCCACTCGCCTCCGCTACCGATGCGCCGCCGCGCTACGGCGCGCAACTGGAAGGCTTCGCCTATCCCTATCCGGTGCACTGGTACCGCTTCGACTCGCAGCGCCAGCCGCTGCAGATGGCGTACATGGATGTGGCCCCGACCGGCACGCCGAACGGCCGCACCGTGGTGCTGCTGCACGGCAAGAACTTCTGCGCGGCGACCTGGGAATCGACCATCGCCGCGCTGGTGGCACAGGGCTATCGGGTGCTGGCGCCGGACCAGATCGGCTTCTGCAAGTCGAGCAAGCCGCAGGCCTATCAGTTCAGCTTCGCGCAACTGGCGGCCAATACCCATGCGTTGCTGCAACAGGCCGGCGTGCGCCGCGCCGCGATCGTCGGCCATTCGATGGGCGGCATGCTCGCCGCGCACTACGCGCTGCAGTACCCGCAGGACGTGAGCCAGCTGCTGCTGGTGAACCCGATCGGGCTGGAGGACTGGAAGGCCGCCGGCGTGCCGTGGCGCAGCGTCGACGACTGGTACGCCAAGGAGCGCAAGACCGACGCGGCTTCGATCAAGCAGTACCAGCAGACCGTCTACTACGGCGGACAGTGGAAGCCCGAGTACGACCGCTGGGTGAGCATGCAGGCCGGCCTGTACGCCGGTCCCGGCGGCGACCGCGTGGCCTGGAACCAGGCGCTGACCTCGGACATGGTGTTCAACCAGCCGGTGGTGCAGCGCTTCCCGCAACTGCGCGTGCCGACCACCCTGTTCATCGGCCAGCGCGACCGGACCGCGATCGGCAAGGACCTGGCGCCACCGGCGCTGGCGGCGACCCTGGGCGACTACCCGGCCTTGGGCAAGCGCGCGGCTGCGGCGATTCCCGGCGCGCGCCTGGTCGCCTTCGACGACCTCGGCCATTCGCCGCAGGTGGAAGCGCCGCAGCGCTTCAATGCGGCCTTGCTCGAGGCGCTGGGCACGGCGCCCTGAGCGCACGCGCCCGCAACAGGTCCGGTGACTGATCCTGCACGGCGGCGCGAACGCGTCTTGCCGCGGAATCTCTCGGGTCGTCGCGGCAGCATTGACAAGCAGCGCGCGCTGCACGTATCCGCTCGGCGGTGTGCCTCCCGCCCTGCACCACGCACGCTTCGGTGCACTCGACACACCCGCACTGCACCGCAGCATCGAACAATCATGAAAACGTTGTCATCGTAGCAATCCTGGATCTGTCTCGCATTCGTCGGATTTGTCGGTTGACAACGTTGTCTTCTCGTTCGGACCCTGCGCGTGCCCGGTCCGCGTGCGAGTCAAACGACGTCGGCGCCACGCGTCTCCAAGCCCCCGGGTGATCGGACTCAAGGAACCAGATAGCGGCTCACCGCCGCTCCTCAGTCGCGCTACCTACCGCATCGGAGGCGTCACCATGAACACGAAA
Organism: Xanthomonas sp. LF02-5; assembly: GCF_034105325.1. Taxonomy (NCBI): domain Bacteria; kingdom Pseudomonadati; phylum Pseudomonadota; class Gammaproteobacteria; order Lysobacterales; family Lysobacteraceae; genus Xanthomonas; species Xanthomonas sp. LF02-5. The sequence continues at coordinate 17,494 of NZ_JAXGGF010000005.1, forward strand.
TCCGCCGGATCGTGGTTGCTGTTCTGTTGTCTCGTCCTGGCCGGCCTCGTGCCCGGCCAGACCTGGGCCGCCGCGTGCAGCGGCGTCGCCGCCTGGAACCCTGCCACCATCTACGCCGCCGGCGACACCCTGACCTACGCCGGCCACCTGTACCGCGCCAACGGTCCGATCTGGAACACCGCGCCGACGTACTGCACCAGTTGCGGCTGGTACCAGGACCTGGGCACCTGCGATGGCAGTTCGAGCAACCAGCCACCGAGCGTGACCATGACCGCGCCCACGACCGGCACCCGCTTCGTGGTCGGCACCACCATCACCTTGCAGGCGTCGGCCAGCGATCCGGACGGCAGCGTGGCGCGGGTCGAATTCTTCCGCGGCAGCACCTCGCTGGGCAGCGTCAGCGGCGCGCCGTACACGCTGTCCTGGAGCGGCGCGGCGGCCGGCGACTACAGCCTGACCGCGGTGGCCACCGACAACGCCGGCGCCCGCACCACCTCGGCCGCCGTCACAATCACTATCGCGGCGGCGTCCACCGACACCACCGCGCCGAGCGTGCCGACCGGCCTGGCCGCCGCCACGCGCGCCAGCAACGCCATCACCCTGACCTGGAATGCCGCCTCCGACAACGCCGGCGGCAGCGGCCTGGCCGGCTACGACATCCTCCGCGACGGCAATCGCGTGGGCACCTCCAGCACCACCGGCTACACCGACTCGGCACTGATCGCCGACACTGCGTACGCCTACGCGGTCCGTGCCCGCGACAACGCCGGCAACGTCTCGGCCAGCAGCGCCACGCTGAACGTGCGTACCCTGCCCGCCAGCGCCGGCGGCGGCAAGCGCGTGATCGGCTACTTCACCCAGTGGGGCATCTACGGCCGCAACTACCAGGTGCGCGACATCCAGACCAGCGGCGCCGCTGGCTACCTGACCCACATCAACTACGCCTTCGGCAATGTCCGCAACAACCGCTGCGAAGTCGGCGTCACCCAACCCTCCGACAGCAGCACCGGCGCCGGCGGCGATGCCTTCGCCGACTACACCAAGGCGTTCTCCGCCGCGCAGAGCGTGGACGGCGTGGGCGATACCTGGGACCAACCGCTGCGCGGCAACTGGAACCAGTTGAAGAAGCTCAAGGCCGCGCATCCGGGGCTGAAGGTGCTGATTTCGCTGGGCGGCTGGACCTGGTCGCGCGGCTTCTCCAGCGCCGCGCGCGCCGAGAACCGCCAGGCCTTCGTCGCCTCGTGCATCGATGCCTACATCCGCGGCAACCTGCCGGTCACCGACGGCGCCGGCGGCGCAGCGGCCGCGGCCGGCGTGTTCGACGGCATCGACATCGACTGGGAATACCCGGTGGCCTGCGGCATCGCTTGCGGCAGCGCCGAAGACCGGCAGAACTTCACCGCGCTGCTGGCCGAGTTCCGCCGCCAGCTCGACCAGGTGCGGCCGGGGCTGCTGCTGACCGTGGCGGTCGGCGCCGGCATCGACAAGATCCGGGTCACCGACCCGAACCTGTACGCGCAATACCTGGACTACCTCAACGTGATGACCTACGACTTCCACGGCGCCTGGGATCCGCAGACCAATCACCACTCCGCGCTGTTCGAGTCGTCGGCCGATCCGTCCAGCGGCGACCAGCGTTACTACAACAGCAACGACGCCATCCAGGCCTTCCTCGATCGTGGCGTGCCCGCCACCAAGCTCAACCTCGGCATCGGCTTCTACGGGCGCGGCTGGACCAACGTGCCCAACGTCAACCACGGCCTGTACCAGAGCGGCAGCGCCGCACCGGGTACCTACGAGGCGGGCATCGAGGACTACAAGGTGCTGCGCGGCCGCGCCGGCACCAGCTATGTCGACGCGCAGGCGCATGCGCACTGGAAGTACGACGGCAGCACCTTCTGGAGCTACGACAACCCGGCGCTGGTCACCGAGAAGATGAACTACGTCAAGACCCAGGGCCTGGGCGGCGCGTTCTTCTGGGAATTCAGCGGCGACTACCAGGGCGAGTTGCTGAAGACCATGGGCCAGGGTCTGCAATGAGCTGCGGCGCCGGCCGTCGTGCAACGCGCGACGGCCGCGCCGCGTGACCCGCAGGCATCGGCGTGCAGGCAGCGTTGCCCACACGCCGACTGCCCGTCGGTATCGCCCCAGTCCGAACCGCGATGCCCGCACACGATGGCGGGCGTCGTTCGCTTCGCTCAGCGCACCGCGATCCGCAGCACGTCGTCGAGCAAGGCCGCCGCGGTGACATCGGCGCCCGCGCCCGGCCCCTGGATCAGCAGCGGCTGCTGCAGATAGCGGTCGCTGTGGATGGCGACGCGGTTGTCGGTGCCGGCACCGCTGGCCAGCGGATGCGTCAGCGGCAGCGCGCGCAGGCCCACCGAGGCGCCATGTGCATCGAAGCGACCGACGAAGCGCAGGCAGGCACCGGCGGCCTGCGCCTGCGCCAGGCGCGCCGTCAGCGGCGCGTCCAATTGTTCGAGTGCGGCATCCAGTTGCGCCAGCGGCACCGTGGCCAGCGCGGCCGGCACCAGCGACTCCACCTGCACCTGTTCGGCGCGCAACGGCAGGCCGGCGGCGCGGGCCAGGATCAGCAGCTTGCGTCGCACGTCCTCGCCGGACAGGTCCTCGCGCGGATCGGGCTCGGTGTAGCCGGCGGCCGCGGCCTCGCGCACGCACGCGGAGAAGGCACGGCGGCCGTCGTAGCGATGCAGCAGCCAGGCCAGGGAGCCGGACAGCACGCCTTCCACCGCGTGGATATGGTCGCCGCCGGCGACCAGCGCGCGCAGGCTGCTCAGCAACGGCAGCCCGGCGCCGACCGTGGCGCTGTCGCCGTAGTGGGTGCTGGCGGCATGGCGGGCGGCCTGGATCTGTTCCGCCCGCGCCAGCGCGGCGCCCTGGCCGAGCTTGTTGGCGGTGACCACGTGCACGCCGCGCCGCAGCCACTCGGCATGGCGCTGCGCCACCGCCTCGCTGGCGGTGGCGTCGACCACGATGTCGCCCCGGCCCAGGTCCTCCGGCAACGTCACCGCCTGCGCCGTGCGCGCGGCGGCATTGGCCGCGGCCAGCGCCTGCGCCGGCGTCACCGCGCAATCGGCAACGGTGCGCGAATTGGCCAGCCAGGCGAAGGTCGGCAGGCCAGGCCGGCGCTGCTGCAACGCTTGGTAGCGCGCGACGAAGGCGCGGCCGACGGTCCCGGTGCCGAGCAGGCCCAGCCGCGCGGTGGCCACGGCGGGCGCCGCACGCAGCGGCGCCGACGGCGCATCGGCCAACCCGCTGCTCACGCGTCCACCCGTTTGCGTGCCAGCGCCTCGCCGGCGCGCTGCGCGCGCTGCAGGCCGGCCTGCAGATCGGCGACCAGGTCCGCACTGGATTCGATACCCACCGACAGACGCAGCAGGCCGTCGGAAATGCCGGCCTTGGCGCGCGCCTCGGCGGTCATCGCCGCATGGGTCATGGTCGCCGGATGCGCGATCAGGCTCTCCACGCCGCCCAGCGATTCGGCCAGGGTGAAGTAGCGCAGGCCGTCGACGAAGGCGCGCACCTCGGCCTCACCGCCGGCCAGTTCGAAACTGATCATCGCGCCGAAGCCGCGCTGCTGCCGTGCCGCCACCGCGTGGCCCGGATGCGAGGCCAGGCCGGGGTAGTACACCTGGCGCACCGCGGCGTGCGTGGTCAGCAGTTCCACCACCGCCTGTGCGTTTTCCTGGTGCGCGCGCAGGCGCGCATCCAGCGTGCGCAGGCCGCGCAGGGTCAGGAACGCGTCGAACGGCGAGCCGGTGAGGCCCAGCGCATTGGCCCACCACACCAGTTGCTGGTGCAGCTCGGGATCGGCGGCGATCACCGCGCCGCCGACCACGTCGCTGTGGCCGTTGACGTACTTGGTGGTGGAGTGGATCACCAGGTCGGCGCCGAAGGCGATCGGGGTCTGCAGCGCCGGCGACAGGAAGGTGTTGTCGACCACCGCCAGCGCGCCGGCCTTGTGCGTGGCGTCGATGACGAAGCGCAGGTCGGTGATGCGCAGCAGCGGGTTGGACGGGGTCTCGATCAGCACCAGCTTCGGCGCCTGCGCCAACGCATCGGCCAGCGAGCGCGGATCGGTCAGGTCGGCGGTGATCAGTTCGAAGTGGCCCTTCTTGGCCAACGCGTTGAACAGGCGCCAGCTACCGCCGTACGCGTCGTGCGGCACCACCAGCTTGTCGCCTGGCTGCAGCAGCGCATTGAGCACCAGGTTGATCGCGCCCATGCCGGTGGCGGTGATCACGCCGCCGGCGCCGCCTTCCAGTTCCGCCAGCGCTTCGCCGAGCAAGTCGCGGGTGGGGTTGCCGCTGCGGGTGTAGTCGTACTGGCGCTTGTTGCCGAAGCCGTCGAAGCTGAAGTTCGACGACAGCACGATCGGCGGGGTCACCGCACCGTAGGCGGTATCGCGGTCGATGCCGGCGCGGACCGCGGCGGTGGCGGCACTACAGGGCAGATCGGTGTCGTGGGCAGTGCTCATGCGGCAACTCCGGTGGGGCGAAGGGCGGTGGCGAGAATCGCGTCGATGCGATCGGTTTCTTTCAGGAAGGCGTCGTGGCCGTAGGGCGAACGCAGCACGCGCAGGCTGCCGCGCGGGCCCAGGCCTTCGACCAGGGTGACCAGGTCCGACAGCGGCACCAGGCGGTCGCCCTCGACCGCCACCACCACGGTGGGCACGGCGACGGCAGCCGGCTCGATGCGATGCAGGTCGATGGATTCGGACAGGCGCAGGTAGGCGTTGACCTGGGTGCGCGCCACGTACTGCGCGCCGGCGGCGTCCAGGTAGTCTTCGGCGGCGACGCGGACGCGGCCGTTGATCACTTCCGGCGCCGCGTCGAAGCGTTCGCCGAATTCCTCCGGAGTGCGGTAGCTGAGCATCGCGAACTGCCGCGCCAGCGACAGCCCGTGGCTCTCGGCGCATTGCAGCTGGCCCAGCGCCACGGCGCGGCGCTGCAGCGCGCGCCAGGCGGCGGCATACGGATGCGCGCGGTGCGCGCCGCTGACCGCAATCAGCTTCTGCAGGCGCTGCGGATGCCGCACCGCCAGTTGCAGGCCGACCAGCGCACCGTAGGAGTAGCCGACGAACCCGTGCAGTTGCGCGATGTCCAGCGCGTCCAGCAGCGCGGCGATGGCATCGGCCTGGTCGGCGCTATCGATCGGCGCGTCCAGGCTGCCGTCGGCGCCGACGAAATCGAACGCCAGCAGCCGCCGCTGGGTGGGATCCAGCGCCCGCCCCGGCCCGACCAGGCCTTCGGCCCAGCCCTTCTCGGGAAAACTGGCGTTGGCGGCGAGATGGCGGTGCGCGGAGATGCCGCCAGCGACGAATACCACCGGCGCGGCAGCCGGGCCGCTCAGTTCGTAGCGCAGGCGCAGCAGTTGCACACCGGCGTGGCGCAGCGGCAACGCGACGGCGATCTCGCCACGCATCGCGTGCACGCCGTCGGCCGGCGCGGCAACGCGGTCGTGGGGCGGAGTGGCGGAGGTGGGGCGATCAGGCGAGTTCACGAGGCGCATGGCGGTATCCGGAGAGGAACGGCCATCGAGCTTCGCGGAGCTCGCGTTCGCCATGCAGAGGGCATGGATCGAACCATCTTTCGGCGGACGCGTGGTCCCCGCAGGATTTGGCACCTACACGGGCGCTTGCGCGTCCGCTGGCTGCCCCGGCATCAAAGGGCCTGTCCCTCCGCCGGTCTCGATGGTGAAGCCACGATGCCAGCGATTTTCGGACATGTCAATCTCTTTATTCGGATGAAGCGATATGATTTTTCGATCCCTGGCCTCGGCCATACTCCGCTTCCCCCATCGCAGCCCCTGTCCGTGCGCCGACGCCGCTCCCGCCGCTGGCTTGCCGTGGTCCTGTCGCTGGCACTGGCGACCGGCACGCCTGCGCAACCGCTGCTGCGCTGGAATGCTCCGCGGCCCGAACCACAGCCACCGCCGGCGTGGCTGCAGGTGACCGCCCGCGACAGCGGCCTGCGCGAGGTCGCACTGGGCAATCCGCTTGGCGGCCCGGTGCAGATCTGCCTGCTCGGCGACAGCGCCGGCTTCACCGCCGTCCCCGCGCTGCCGCTGACGGTGGAGCTGGCCGCCGGCGAGCGCCGCGTGGTCGCGCGCCTGTATCCACCCGGTGACCTCGCCGAGGCCGGCGGCGACGGCGCCCGACTGCGCATCGAGGCCGTCCCCGGTTCGCCGCGCGCCCATGCCGACGCGGTGCTGTATGCCCTGCCCTTCGCCGATCGCCCGGTGCGCATCGACCAGGGCTTCGGCGGCGCCTTCAGCCATCGCGACCCGGCCAACGCCTATGCCCTGGATTTCGCCCTGCCCGACGGCACGCCGGTGCTGGCCGCGCGCGCGGGCGTGGTGATGGAGGTGCGCGACGACTTCCGCGAGTCCGGCACCGACCCGCGCCTGGGTCAGGCCGCCAATCTGGTGCGGGTGGTGCACGCCGACGGCAGCATGGCGATCTACGCGCACCTGGCCCCCGGCGGCGTGCAGGTGCGGGTGGGCCAGGCGGTGCAGCGTGGCGACCGCCTCGGCCTGTCCGGCAACACCGGCCTGAGCAGCGGCCCGCACCTGCATTTCGCCGTCCAGCTCAACCGCGGCCTGCGCCTGGAATCGGTGCCGTTCCGGATGGCCGGCCCGCTGGGCGAATTGCGCTTCGCCCACCCCGCTCCACCCTGAGCGCGCCGCCTACCGTTCGTCGGCAAACGCATTGACATCCGCCAAGTGTATTGATGTATTAATACACATGGATGCAACCCACCTCCACGTGCAACCCAGCGCCCCCGAGCCGATCTACCGGCAGATCGCCGAGCAGATCCGCCGCCTGGTCGCCGCCGGGCAACTGCGCCCGGGCGACGGCCTGCCCTCGGTGCGCGAGGTCGCCGCGGTCCACGCGGTGAACCCGATGACGGTCTCGCGCGCCTACAGCCAGCTCGAAGCCGAGGGCGTGCTGGAACGCCTGCGCGGCCGCGGCATGGCGGTGGCCGCGACCGCCGCCGCACCGCAACGGCAGCGCCTGGAGTTGATCGAGCCGCGCCTGCAGGAACTGGTCCGGCATTGCCGCGAACTGGGCCTGCCGGCGCCTCCCGTGATCGAACGTCTTGAACAGTTGTTTGGAGAACCTGGCGATGAGTAGCGTGGCGATGCAGAGCGCAATCCAGACCGATCTGGACATGGACCTGCCGCTGGCGGCGCACGACCTGCACCTGGCGTTCGGTGCCAGCGACGTGCTGCGGGGCGTGGGCCTGCAGATCGGGCGCGGCGAGGTGGTCGGACTGATCGGCCGCAACGGCGCCGGTAAGAGCACCCTGCTGGCCTGCCTGCTGGGCCTGCTGCAACCGCAGCACGGCCAGGCGCGGGTGTTCGGCGGCCCGGCTTTGCGCCTGGACGATGCGCGCAAGGCGCAGTTGGGCTTCGTGCCGCAGCAACCGCAGGCCTTCGGCTGGATGCGTGTGGAGGAACTGTTGGCCTTTGCCGCGCAGCTCTATCCGCACTGGGACGCGCAGCGCGCGGACACGCTGCTGCGCCGCTGGGAACTGGACCGCACCCAGAGCATCGGCAAGCTCTCGCCCGGCCAGGCCCAGCGTCTGGCCCTGGTCCGTGCACTGGCCGCAAGGCCGGCGCTGCTCGTCCTCGACGAACCGGCCTCGGCGCTGGATCCGGTCGCGCGTCGCGACCTGATGCGCGAGATCGTCACCGAAACCTGCGACGCCGGCACCACCGTGCTGTTCTCCAGCCACATCGTCAGCGACCTGGAACGCGTGGCCTCGCGCGTGGCCTTCCTCAACCAGGGCCGGCTGCTGCTGGACCAGCCGCTGGACGAGCTCAAGGACCGGGTCCTGCGCATCGGCATCCCGGCGTCGGCAGCCGCGACGCTGGACGCGCCGTTGCGCGGCGAACTGGCGCGCCGCCACGCCGCCGACGGCGGTGTCGTGGTGGTGCTGCATGCCACCGAGCTGCCGTCCGCGCTATTGACCGTCCCCGGCATCCGCATCGATCGGCTGGGCCTGGAAGACCTGTTCATCGAGGTGGTCGGATGAATCGTCTTCCTGCAGATCTGCGCTTGGTCTGCCGCGCATCGGGCGTGACCGGATGGCTGTATCCGCCAGCCCTCGCCGCCGCCTTCGCCTGCACCTGGCTGCCTCAAAAAGCCGCCAACCTGCTGCCACCGATCCTCACGGCGATCATGGCGATGTTCGTCTGGATGCTGCTCGGCGCTCGTTTGCTGAGTCTGCTCGAACAAGGGCGCCAACTCCGTCTGCCGTCCATGGCAGCGCGCTTCGTCACTCTGTTCGGTGCCGCACTGGCCTTGACGGTGCTGCTGCCGACGCTGCTGTTCGCCGTGCGCGGTGTCGATCCCGTTCTCTCGCTCTCCATCCTGCTGCTCAGCGCAAGCTTCGGCATGTTGGTCGCCACCCTGCCGGCCTGGTGCGCCCCGTTGATCGGCATCTTGCCGGGGACGCTGGGCGGCTTTTTGCCCGAGGGCAGCTTCGTGCCGCTGACCCTGCATCCACGCGCCAGCATGCTGCTCGCTGCGCTCGCCTGCGCGCTGATCAGCCTGTGGTCGTACCGGCATTTGCGCGGTCGCCCTGCCGATGCGCTGTCGGCATGGTCGCGCCCGATGTGGATCGGCCTGCAGCAACGCCAGCCCGGCGACGGCACCACCAAGCAGGCCGTCGAATCGCAGAGCGGGCGTCTGGGGTGGATCCAGGGCATCGCGCGTCCCGCCTTTCCCACCGAGCTGCGCCATCAACCGGAACGCGCCATGCGCTATGCCCTCGGCCCCGGCTTCGCCCCCGGCAACGCCGTCGGCACGGCGTTGGCCACGGTGGCCATGCCGGCCCTGGTCCTGCTGCTGTGGACACCGCTGCTGCTGCATTCGCGCTCGCCAGCGATGCCCTTGATCCTGGCCAACGTCATGGCCAACATGTCCAGCGTGAAGTTCCTGCAGCGGCTATGGCTGTGGCGCAAACACGGCAACCAGGGACTGATGGAAAGCGCGCTGTTGCCGGGCCTGGGCGCGCCCGGACAGGCCGGCAAGCTGTTCAACCAGGTGATCCTGAAACGCGCACTCGCCGCAGCGCTGCCCTGGCTGGGCCTGTCCTGCCTGCTCGGGGTGGTGAAGCACGCACCATCGGCCTACTACCCGCTCGTTGTGTCGATCACCCTAACCGCAACCCTGACAGCCAGCACGCTGCTCCTGGTGTGCATGCGCTGGCCTCGCGGCGGCTTGGCGCTGAGCATGGCGCAATTCCTCCTGACGGTCCTGGCCGCCATCAGCATCGGCCAGGTCGGCCTGCCCGGCGCGGTGGCACCGCACTGGCTGGCGCCGGCCTGGAGCCTGCTGCTGCTCGGCATGGTCATCGTCTACAACCTGGTGGCGCGCCAGTCCAGCAGGCGCCCGCATCCCTGGCTGCTGAACTGAACGGGCCTTGCGGGAAGCCCGCTATAATCGGCGGCTTCCTCCGTTGCCGATGACGCCCCTTGCGGGCGTGCCGCCCATGTCCGAAGTCGCCACCGAAGCTGCGCGCCGCCGCACCTTCGCCATCATTTCCCACCCCGACGCCGGCAAGACCACGCTGACCGAAAAGCTGCTGCTGTTCGGCGGGGCGATCCAGATGGCCGGCTCGGTGAAGGGCCGCAAGGCCGCGCGCCACGCCACCTCGGACTGGATGGCGCTGGAAAAGGAGCGCGGCATCTCGGTGACCTCGTCGGTGATGCAGTTCCCGTACGAAGGCAAGATCATCAACCTGCTCGACACCCCCGGCCACGCCGACTTCGGCGAGGACACCTACCGCGTGCTCACCGCGGTGGACTCGGCGCTGATGGTGATCGACGTGGCCAAGGGCGTGGAAGAGCGCACCATCAAGCTGATGGAGGTGTGCCGGCTGCGCGACACGCCGATCATGACCTTCATCAACAAGCTCGACCGCGAGGGCAAGGATCCGATCGACCTGCTCGACGAGGTGGAGACGGTGCTGGGCATCGAATGCGCGCCGGTGACCTGGCCGATCGGCATGGGCCAGCGCCTGAAGGGCGTGGTGCACCTGGTGACCGGCGAAGTGCACCTGTACGAGCCCGGCCGCAACTTCACCCGCCAGGATTCGACCATCTTCCCGTCGCTGGACGCGCCCGGCCTGGCCGAGAAGATCGGCGAACAGATGCTGGCCGAATTGCGCGAGGAACTGGAACTGGTGCAGGGCGCCAGCCACGCCTTCGACCTGGACGCCTACCGCGCCGGCAAGCAGACCCCGGTGTTCTTCGGCTCCGGCGTCAACAACTTCGGCGTGCAGCCGCTGCTGGACTTCTTCGCCGAGCACGCGCCGCCGCCGCAGCCGCGCGCCACCACCGGCCGCCAGGTGCAGGCCGGCGAGGACAAACTCACCGGCTTCGTGTTCAAGATCCAGGCCAACATGGATCCGCAGCACCGCGACCGCGTCGCCTTCATGCGCATCTGCTCCGGCCGCTTCGCCGCCGGCATGAAGACCCTGCACGTGCGCACCGGCAAGGAGGTCAAGCTGGCCAATGCGCTGACCTTCATGGCCAGCGACCGCGAGATCGCCGCCGAGGCCTACCCAGGCGACGTCATCGGCATCCACAACCACGGCACCATCTCCATCGGCGACACCTTCACCGAGGGCGAATCGCTGTCGTTCACCGGCATCCCCAACTTCGCCCCGGAACTGTTCCGCCGTGCGCGCCTGCGCGACCCGCTCAAGCTTAAGCAATTGCAGAAGGGCCTGGCGCAGCTGTCCGAGGAAGGCGCCACCCAGTTCTTCCGCCCGCTGATGAGCAACGACCTGATCCTGGGCGCGGTCGGCACGCTGCAGTTCGACGTGGTCGCCTACCGGCTGAAGGACGAGTACGGGGTGGACGCCAGCTTCGAACCGGTGGGCGTGGTCACCGCGCGCTGGGTGCACTGCGACAGCCCCAAGAAGCTGGAAGAGTTCCGCGAGAAGAACGCGATGAACCTGGGCATCGACGCCGCCGGCGAACTGGTCTACCTGGCGCCGACCCGGGTCAACCTGCAACTGGCGCAGGAACGCGCGCCGGACGTGCGCTTCGCCGCCACCCGCGAACACGCCCACAGCGTGGCGGTGGAATGACCTTCATGTGACCGCGGGCGTGCGCCGGCTGAGCGCACGCCCAACCGGCGTCGCAGTGCTGCGCCGCAGCGGATGCGAACCGCTCGCAATTGCGCTACCGTGCGGTCCCATGGATGCAGACCGGTCGCCCGCCTACTCGAACGCCGACGCGCCGCCTTCCACGGACTGGCGCGACGAACTGGCCAGCGCCCTGACCCACGGCCTCGGCGCCATCGCCGCGCTGGCCGGCGGCTCGGTGCTGATCACCCTCGCCGCCATCTACGGCGACGGCTGGCAGCTCGCCACCGCGATCGTGTTCAGCGTCACCTTGCTGCTGCTCTACGTGGCCTCGACGCTGTACCACGCCATCCCGCATCCCGGCGCCAAGGCGCGCCTGCAGATCTTCGACCACTGCGCGATCTACCTGCTGATCGCCGGCACCTACACCCCGTTCACCTTGATCGGCCTGCGCGGCCCGTGGGGCTGGGGCCTGTTCGCGGCGATCTGGACCATCGCCGTGGCCGGGGTGATCTTCAAGCTGTTCTTCACCGGCCGCTTCCGCCTATTGTCGACCATCCTGTACATCGCCATGGGCTGGCTGATCGTGGTGGCGATCGAACCGCTGCTGCGCTCCATCGACGCCTGGACCCTGGGCTGGCTGCTGGCCGGCGGCCTGTTCTACACCCTGGGCACCTACTTCTACCAGCGCGACACCGTCCGCTACTTCCACGCCATCTGGCATCTGTTCGTGCTCGCCGGCAGCGTCTGCCACTTCGTGGCGGTGACCGGCCAGGTGCTCTGAGGCGGCCGATCGCTTTCGCACCCCGTGCACGGCGGCTGCCTAGGATGGCCGCATGGCTCGCGACCCCGTTTCCGCATCCGGCGCACGCCGCCGCTCCTGGCCCTGGCGGCGCAACGACGGCCGCCTGCGGCGCTGGCCGTTCGTACTCGGCGCGCTGGTGCTGCTCCTGCTCGTCATCATCCTGATCTTCGACTGGAACTGGTTCAAGGCGCCAGTGGAACGCGCGGTGCAGGCGCGCACCGGCCGCGCCTTCCATATCGACGGCAACCTGGACGTGGACCTGGGCCGCATCGTCACCGTGCGCGGCGATCGCCTGCGCTTCGCCAACGCCGACTGGTCGAAGCAGCCGCAGATGGCCAGCGCCGACCGCGCCGAACTGGACATCGCGCTGTGGCCGCTGCTGCGCGGACGCGTGCGCATCCCCGAGATCCGCCTGACCAAGCCCGATCTGCTGCTGGAAACCGGACCGAACGGACAGCCCGGCAACTGGGTGTTCGGCCAGTCCGACGGCGGCCGTCCGGTCGTGCTCGGCGCCCTGCTGGTACAGCAGGGAAACCTGCGCTTCCAGGACCCGGCCGGGCGCACCGAGATCGACATCGCCGTCGACAGCCAGGTCGGGCAGCGCCGCCGTGGCGATGCCGCCCCGCCGATCGCGGTCAGCGGCGACGGCCGCTGGCGCGGCAATCCCTTCACCCTGAAAGGCAGTACCGCCTCGCCGCTGGAACTGAGCGAGAGCGACCATCCGTTCCGCGTCGACCTGCGCGGCAGCGCCGGCAGCACCCGCGCGCACATGCGCGGCACCCTGACCAATCCGTTCCAGTTGCGCGTGTTCGACCTGCAACTGCAACTGGCCGGCACCGACATGGCCCACCTGTATCCGCTGCTGGGCATCGCCATCCCCTCCACCCCGCCCTACCAGTTGGACGGACGCCTGCAGCGCGACGGCGATCGCTGGCGCTACCAGGACTTCCGCGGCCGCGCCGGCGACAGCGACCTGGCCGGCACCGTGCAGATCGATACCGCTGGGCAACGCCCGTTCCTGCGCGCCGACCTGCGTTCGCAGCGGCTGGATTTCGACGACCTGGCCGGCTTCGTCGGCGCACCGCCGCGCACCGGCGCCGGCGAGACCGCCAATGCCGAGCAGAAGGCGCAGGCAGCCAAGCTCGCCGCCACCGACAAGGTGCTGCCGTCCACCCCATACGACCTCGGCAAGCTGCGCGCGATGGATGCCGACGTGCGCTGGAAGGCGCAGCGCATCAATGCACCGTCGCTGCCGCTGGACGACATGGACGCGCACCTGAAGCTCGACGACGGCGTGCTGCTCCTGCAACCGCTGAACTTCGGCGTGGCCGGCGGCGATCTGCGCTCGGACATCCGCATGGATGCGCGCAAGCCCACCCTGTTCACTCGCGCGCAGGTGTCGATCCGCGGCGTGCAACTGGGCAAGCTGTTCCCCGACGGCAAACTGGCCAAGGAAGCGGCGGGCGCGATCGGCGGCGAGATCGCGTTGGCGGGCAGCGGCAACTCGATCGCGCAGATGCTGGGCAGCGCCGACGGCAGCGTCGCCGTCGGCATGGGCAAGGGCCGCATCAGCAACCTGGTGATGGAGCTGGCCGGGCTGGATATCGCCGAATCGCTGAAGTACCTGGTGACCAAGGACCGCGAGATCCCGGTGCGCTGCGCGTTCGGCGACTTCGGCGTGCAGCACGGAGTGATGACCTCGCGCGGCCTGGCCTTCGACAGCACCGACACCCTGCTGGTCGGCAGCGGCACCATCGACCTGGGCCAGGAACGCCTGGACCTGCTGCTGAAGGCGCAACCCAAGGACCACAGCATCCTCGCCCTGCGCTCGCCGCTGCGCGTCGGCGGCACCTTCAAGGACCCGAGCTTCCGCCCCGACTTCAAGGCCCTGGGCCTGCGCGGCGCGATCGCTGTCGCCCTGGGCAGCATCGCCCCGCCAGCGGCGCTGCTGGCCACCATCGAGACCGGGCCGGGCAAGGATATTCAGTGCGGGCGGTGAAGCCGGGAGTGGGGAATCGGGAATGGGGAATCGTCAGATCAAGAGCGCATTGCGTGGTCTGACATCGCCAGGCGAATCACGCCCAAACGCATAACGCGGGATCCGCGCTCCTGCCTTTCCCAGTCCCCATTCTCTTTTCCCGACTCCCAGCCCCTCAGCTCCTGATGTACTCCTGCAACTGATCCAGTTCCTGGCGCTGCTCTTCGATCACCGCCTTGACCAGGTCGCCGATCGAGATCACGCCGATCACGGTGCCGGCGTCCACCACCGGCAGGTGGCGGATGCGTTGCCCGGTCATCAGTTCCATGCACTGCTGCACGCTCTGCGACGGGTCCACGGTGTGCACCCTGCTGCTCATGATGTCGCGCACCGGCGTGGTCGCCGAGGAGCGGTCCTGCAGGACCACCTTGCGTGCGTAGTCGCGCTCGGACAGGATCCCGGACAGCTCTCCGTCCTGCAGAACCAGCACCGCGCCGATGCCCTTGGCGGCCATCAGCCGCAGCGCCTCGATCACCGCCGTGTCCGGCGCGACCGCGTGGATCTCATTGCCCTTTTCGCTCAAGACCTGCCGTACCGTCCGCATCGCTGCCTCCCGGTTCGCTGGATCGCACGGCCGAGCATACTCCTTCGCCCGGCGCACGCCAGGTCTCCACCAGGTACAGCGGTCGCTGTTTGGATTCCTCGTACAGCCGGCCCAGGTATTCGCCGATCAGGCCCAGCGCGATCAGTTGCACGCCGCCCAGGAACAAGATGACCGCCATCATCGTCGGCCAGCCCGCCACCGGGTCACCCCACAGCGCCGCTTTGACTACCACCCAGATCGCGAACAGGAAGGCGCCCACCGCTGTCGCCAGGCCCAGGTAGGTGGCCACCCGCAACGGCGCGGTGGAGAAGCCGGTGATGCCGTCCAGGGCGAAGTTCCACAACCGCCACAGGCTGAACTTGCTGCGCCCAGCCAGCCGCGGCGCACGCCGGTACGGCACCGCCAGGCGGCGGAAACCGATCCAGCCGAACAATCCCTTCATGAAGCGGTGGCGCTCGCGCAATTGCCGCAGCGCGGCCAGCGCGCGTGGCGACAGCAGGCGGAAATCGCCGGTATCGGCGGGGATCGGCGTCTTCGACAGGCGCCCGATCACCCGGTAGAACAGCGCCGCGGTGCCGCGCTTGAGCCAGCCCTCGCCTTCGCGCACCAGGCGCGTCCCGTAGATATCGTCGTAGCCGGCGCGCCAATGCGCGACGAACTGCCCGATCAGTTCCGGCGGATCCTGCCCATCGGCGTCCAGCAGCATCGCCGCGCCGCGATCGACGCAGTCCAGACCGGCGGTCAGCGCCAGTTCCTTGCCGAAATTGCGCGACAGGCGCAGCGCGCCGACCCGCGGATCGGACGCGGCCAGCGTCTGGATCGTCTCCCAGGTCGCATCGCGGCTGCCGTCGTCGACGTACAGCACCCGCCCCTCCAATCCCGGCACGGCGTCGAGCGCAGCGACGATGCGCGGGTGCAACAGCGGCAGGGTCTGCGCCTCGTTGAACGCAGTGACGACGACGGTAAGACGTTCGGATTCCATCGGCGGATGGTACGGAGCCGCCTGCGGGTTCACCAGCGGCGCGCGGCGCCTGACGAACTCCTCCCTTCTCCCACTGGGACCATGGCCCCCTTCTTGGGGGAAGGTGCCCCGAAGGGGCGGATGAGGGTACGCACGCCGCCGACCCCACCACGCTCACGTGCCGGCCGCACCTCACCCCTCTCCCGGGGGGAGAGGGGCTCAAGCTACGGCGCCTGCAGGTAGGCCGGGCCGCCCAGTTGCCGGGTCTGGCGCTGGATCCAGTTGGCGCGTCCCTGCACGTACGGGCCGGGACGCGCGGCGTTGTAGCGCTGCGGCGCCGGCAGCACCGCCGCCAGCAGCGCGCTCTGCGCCGGCGTCAGCTGCGCCGCGTCCTTGTTCCAGAAGCTGCGCGCCGCCGCCTGTGCGCCATACACGCCGTCGCCGAACTCGGCGACGTTGGCGTACACCTCGAGAATGCGCTGCTTCGACCACAGCGCCTCGATCAGCACCGTGTACCAGGCCTCCAGGCCCTTGCGCAACCAACTGCGGCCTTGCCACAGGAACACGTTCTTGGCGACCTGCTGGCTGATGGTGCTGGCGCCGCGCAGACGGCCGCCGCGCGCGTTGTGGTCGCGCGCCTTCTCGATCGCATCCAGATCGAAGCCGTGATGGCTTGGGAAGCGCTGGTCTTCCGCGGCGACCAGGGAGATCGGCAGGCTCGGCGCGATCTGCGCGGTGTCGCGCCAGTCGTACGCGATGCGGTACGACCAGTCGCCACTGGCCCAGGCACCAAGCTGGCGCTCCAGCATCATCGCCGAGAACGGCGGGTCGACGAAGCGCAGCAGCAACACCTGCGACACGCTCGCCAGCACGAACAGCAACGGCGCCAGCAGCAGCCAGCGCCGCCAGCGCCTGGCCCGTGGACGCGCCGGCAGAGCGCCACTTGCATCGCGGCGCCCCGCCCCCATTCCTATGCTTTCTTCGATCTGGTCCACCGTGACGATCCACTCTCGTGCGGTCGCCATCTTCCCATGCGCAGCGAGGCCGCAATGCATTCTTCCGACGATCGTCTGACCCGCTTCCTGCTCCCCGGCGCCGGCGTGCGCGGCGTGCACGTGCGCCTGCACGACACCTGGCGCGAGATCCTGGCGCCGGCCAGCTATCCCGCCGCGGCCACCGAACTGCTGGGCGAGGCCTGCGTCGCCGCGGCCCTGTTCACCGGCCATACCAAGGTCGACGGGCGCCTGTCGGTGCAGTTGCGCAGCCAGGGCGCGCTGCGCACCCTGTTCGCCGAGTGCACCGCCGCCGGCACGCTGCGCGGCATCGTCCAGTTGGGCGAGGGCCAGGACGCGCCGCGCGACCTGCGCGTGCTCGGCGACGATGCCCTGCTGGCGATCACCATCGAGAACCCCGGCCTGGACCCGCGCGAACCGCAGCGTTACCAGAGTCTGGTGGCGATGTCCTCGGCCGAGTTGGACGAAGCCTTCGAGGACTACTTCCGCCAGTCCGAGCAGTTGCCGACGCGGCTGATCCTGGCCGCCGACGGTACGCACGCCGCCGGCCTGCTGCTGCAGAAGCTGCCGGGCGACGCCGGCGACGAGGACGGCTGGAACCGCGCCGGCGCGCTGTTCGAGACCGTCGGCGAGGCCGAACTGCTGGCCACGCCGGCCGAAACCCTGCTGCACCGGCTGTTCCACGAGGAGACCCCGGAACTGCTGGGCGACCGCCCGCTGCGCTTCGGTTGCTCGTGCTCGCGCGAGCGGGTTGCGGCGATGCTGCGCTCGCTCGGCGAGGAAGAAGCGCGGGCGGCGGCCGAGGCGACCGGCCAAGTTGAGATCCGCTGCGAGTTCTGCGGCCGCCACTATGACTTCCCCTTGACGGAATTCGGAGTATTGTTTGCCGTAACGCAGGCTGAACCGACGCCCTCGGAACGCTTGCACTAGCTGAAACGCGCGTCGCGACCGGGGAGTCCGACTTGTTAAAGAAACATAAACCCTCTAGCATCGACCACCCTGTCCGGCGGGAACTTTCGTGCCCGCCCCAAGTCTCAGATTGCTGATGCGACCCTTCCTGCGCCTACCGCTCGCCCTGCTGATCGCCCTCGCGGCGAGCACGGGTGCGCACGCGCAGAGCAAGCCCGCCACCGGTCACGACCGCACCGTGTTGCCGGTCTGGAACAAGGGCAGCGGCAAGGTCGAGGCGCTGCTGTACCTGGAGCCCACCGGCGAACAGGCGGTCGGCGCGCGCTGGCATTTCGGCCGCAACTCCCTGGATGCCGCGTTCGGCCTGTCCTCCGGCGACTCGCTGGGCCTGCTGTGCAACAGCGCCAGCGGCGGCAGCATCAGCGGCTTGGCCAGCCATTGCATCCTGGCCAGCCTGGGCGACGACGACGGCACCACCGGCCACCATGTCGCCGCCACCACCACCTTCAACCGCCCAGGCGGGCGCCTGTCGCTGTCGGCGGGCACCGGCCGCGAGAACCTCCCCGCCTGGCTGGCCGGCGCCAACAAGACGCCGTCGATGCGGATGGAGCAGAACGACCTGACCGTCTTCGCGCAGCAGAACATCGGCCGCGAGGGCTTCGTCTCGATCGGCGGCACTTACGCCAAGGCACGCCTGGTACCGATCGCCGACGCCACCCCGGCCATGCTCGACCGCTGGGACAGCAAGAGCCTGAGCATCGGCGGCGGCTACGGCTCGTTCAGCGCCAACGTGATCGGCCGTGTCGTCGACGCCCCCGGCCAACCCGGCAAGTGGACCGGCCTGGGCGTGGGCCTGACCTGGCGGACCCCATGGAGCGGCCAGCTGACCGTGGGCGCCGAGAACGTCATCACCCGCGGCAAGAACCCGTTCTCGCCGAACAACATCAGCACCGAAGAGGGGACCATCCCCTACGTGCGCTACGAGCAGGATCTGTAGCGACCACTTTTGCAACCTGTTGTCAGGCAAAGAAAAAGCCTCCGCATGGAGGCTTTTTTATTGCCTGATCGAGCGTGATATACATCACGCAAATTGCGCCCTCATTAACGACTCTTTAATTTCTCTGAAGACAAAGTTAACATCGGCTCACCCCGCGGTTTTTGGCATCGCATTTCGGCGCCTCCGCAGGAGAACTCAGCTGACATACACCTTTCGGAGAGAGAGCCAATGAATTGCAAGACCCATCGCTTGCGCGACGCGATCGCGTTCGCACTCGCTGCCGGCACCACCGC
Source organism: Xanthomonas sp. LF02-5 (assembly GCF_034105325.1). Lineage (NCBI taxonomy): Bacteria > Pseudomonadati > Pseudomonadota > Gammaproteobacteria > Lysobacterales > Lysobacteraceae > Xanthomonas > Xanthomonas sp. LF02-5. Next base: position 36,177 of record NZ_JAXGGF010000005.1, read on the forward strand.
GCTGCTGAGCACCGGCGCGGCCGCGGCCCAGGACAGCTCCTCCAACGATGCGTCCAAGACCCTGGACACCATCCAGGTCACCGGCTCGCGCGTTGCCCGCGTTGAAACCGAAACCGCCAGCCCGGTGGTCGTGATCGACCGCGCCGCGATCGAGCAGACCGGCAAGCTGACCCTCGGCGATCTGGTGCAGGAACTGCCGGCGATGTCCGGCGCGCCGGCCAGCCCGGCGGTCAACAACGGCGGCGGCGACGGCAAGTCCTCGGTCGACCTGCGCGGCCTCGGCGACGAGCGCACCCTGCTGCTGGTCAACGGCCGTCGCGTCGTCAACAACGACGTCAACTCGATCCCGGCCAGCGCCGTGGAGCGCATCGAAGTGCTGACCAGCGGCGCCTCGGCGGTGTACGGCTCCGACGCCGTGGCCGGCGTGGTCAACTTCATCCTGCGCAAGGACTTCGAAGGCCTGGCGGTCAGCGTCGACTACGGTCAGGCGACGCACCTGAGCGACGGCGCGCGCAGCGGCGGCTCGCTGACCTTCGGTCAGGTCGGCGATCGCGGCAACATCATGGTCGGCCTGAACTACAACAAGTTCGATGGCATCTCCTCGGCCAACCGCAAGTACTCCAAGGACGCGACCTACCTGTACAGCGGCGCGGTCACCGTGCTCGGCTCCAGCCGCAATCCGCGCGGCCGCATCACCGTGCCGACCGCCCTGCGTCCCCAGTACGGCGGCTGCTCGACCGTCACCCTGAAGCCCGGCGCGACCGGCGCCTCGCAGGGGGATTACCGCTGCTACTCCGGCGCGACCGACTCGTTCAACTACCAGGCCACCAACCTGATCATGACGCCGCAGGAGCGCACCAACGCGTTCTTCCTGGCGAACTATCAGATCACCGACAGCATCAACGCCTTCGCCCAGGTCTACCACAACAAGACCAGCTCCAACTTCGCGATCGCGCCGCTGCCGTTCGACGCCCGTGGCGACAAGGTGGTGATCTCCGCCAACAACTTCTACAACCCGTTCGGCACCAACTTCGGTGCGGACAATGGCGGCAACCAGTACAACCAGTTGCTGACCCGCTTCACCTCGCTGGGCCAGCGCCGCTCCTACTACAGCACCGTGACCGATCAGGTCGTGGCCGGCCTGGAAGGCTTCGTCGGCGACAGCACCTGGAAGTGGGACGCGGCCATGAACTACGGCCACTACACCCGCGAGAACACCAGCTACGGCTACGTGTACTACGCCGGCCTGCGCGACGCGCTGGGCCCGTCCTTCCGCGACACCGATGGCGTGGTCAAGTGCGGCAGCGCAGGGGCGGTGATCGCCGGCTGCACCCCGTTGAACATCTTCAACATCAACGACCCGCAGACGGTTGCGACGCTCGGCAAGTACGAGGCGCGTCCGACCTACTCCAACACCTACCAGATGCGCAGCTTCGAAGCCAACGCCAACGGCGAGTTGTTCACGCTGCCAGCCGGCGCGTCGCAGCTGGCGGTGGGTGTGTCCTGGCGCGAGGAGTACCAGAAGAACGCGGTCGACTACATCGCCGTCGCAAACGCCAACGGCAACTGCTTCATCTCGCAGGAAGCCTGCGGCACCCCGCTGAGCGGCAAGTACAACGTCAAGGAGCTGTACGCCGAACTGTACGTCCCGCTGCTGTCCGAGGTCCCGTTCGCGCACCTGCTGGCGCTGACCCTGGGTTCGCGCTATTCGGACTACAACACCTTCGGCAACACCACCAACAGCAAGGTGCAGCTGGAGTGGCGTCCGATCCAGAACCTGCTGCTGCGCGGCACGGTCGCCGAGGTGTTCCGCGCCCCGACGATCGAGAACCTGTACGCCGGCGCCAGCGGCGATGCGCCGAACTTCGCCGACCCCTGCATCGGCTACGGCCGCACCGGCACCGCACGCAACCACGAAGCGGCGTGCGGCGCGGGCGCGGGTGCGACCGCCATTCCGGGCGCCACCGGCATCACCCCGAGCGGCATGTCGCAGACCACCGGCGTGTGGTCGGGCTCGGTCGCCGCCGGCTTCGACCTGAAGCCGGAACAGGGCAAGTCGTTCGACTGGGGCGTGGTGTACGACCCGGAATGGCTGCCGGGCTTCTCGGCCAGCCTGGACTACTGGCGTCTGTACCTGAACGACACGATCAACCGTGCCGATGCGCAGACCGTGGCCAACATCTGCTACAGCGACGAGAGCAGCCCGTTCTGCGGCTTCATCAACCGTTACTCCGACGGCCAGGTGAACTTCATCCGCGAGCCGATCGTCAATCTGGGCCGCCTGGATACCAAGGGCTGGGACCTGGCGCTGCGCTATCGCCTGCCGGACACCGCCTGGGGTAGCTACACCTTCGGTCTGGACGGCACCTACATTGCGCGCTACGACAACAAGACCAACCCGGACGATCCGGCGGGTGTGGTGAACCATATCGCCGGCACGTACAACAAGAGCTACGGTCTGTACTCGCGCGTCCGCGGCCGCCTGTTCGTGAACTGGCAGAAGGGTGACTTCGGCGCCAGCTGGCGTATCCGCTACGTCGGTCCGTTTGACGTCGGCAGTGCCGATCTCAGCCAGAAGGTCAGCGCGGATGCTGCTTGCGACCCGGTTAACGCGCCTCAGTACTGCGGTATCGTCAAGAGCTACGGCTCCTACTTCCTGCACAGCGTCAGCGTGAACTACGCGCTGCCGTGGTTCAATTCGAAGGTGGAAGTGGGCCTGGACAACGTGTTCGACAAGCAGCCGCCCATGCTGTATCAGAACAACGTGCTGAACGCCAACACGGACGTGAACAGCTTCGACACCGTTGGCCGCTACCTGTGGGCTCGCTACAGCATGAGCTTCTGAGTTCGCTCAGTCCGCGCTTGACGTAACGACGAGGGCCGCGCGAAGCATTCGCGCGGCCCTCTTTTTTGGCAGACCGGAATGAACGCACCACAGCTGCAACACGCGATCCATCTCATCGAACAAGGCAACGCGGAAACGGCCGCCGAGCTGTGCCGGCAGGCACTGATCGCCACGCCACACGATCCCGGCTGGCACACGCTGCTGGCGATGGCGCTGCAACAAGGCGGCGACGTGGCCGGAGCGGCCGCGCACTACCGCACCCTGACCCACCTGCAGCCGCAGGAGTCGGCGCACTGGGCCAATCTGGGCATGACGCTGCGCACCCTGGGCGAGCATGCCGACGCCGAACAGGCCTACCACCAGGCCCTCGCCCTGGCGCCGCAGACCTATCACTATCTCGTCGACCATGGCCTGCTGTTGCTGGACATGGGCGACATCGCGCGCGCGCGACACCGACTGCTCGACGCGGTCGACCTGGATCCGGCGCAACCGGAAGCGCGCATCCATGCCGCCATCGCCTGCTTCGAGTGCGGCGATGCGCAACGCGCCGCCGCCCTGCTCCCACCACCCGCCGTGTGGCCGCACCTGCCCGACGACCTGCGCGAGGACCTGGCCGGTGCATTGATCCAGGTCGGCAGAACCGACGAAGCCGAGACATTGCTGTCGCAGACCCAGCACGGCCAGGCGCCGTCGCTCTCCAACCTGATCCGCCTGGCGCAACTGCACGAACGCACCAACCGCATCGCCCAGGCGGAGGCGCTGTGGCAGCAGGCGCGCGCCATCGCCGTGCAGGACGACAGGCAGACCCGCATCGACCTGCTGCAATTGCAGTCGGCGCTGGCACTGCGCCGCAAGGACTACACCGCTGCACGCGGCGCCAACACCGAACTATTGGCCCTGCGGCCGCAGGTGCAGATCGAGGCCAACGCCTATTTTGCGCTGGCCGGCATCGACGACAAGCAAGGCGAGCCTGCCGCGGCGATGGCCATGCTGGAGAAGGCGCACGCCCTGCAGTTCAAGCTCGCCGCAGAGACCATGCCGGACATCGCCCACTCCGGCGAAGAGCCGCTGCAGATCTCCAGCCTGTGGCTGAAGACTCCGTTCGCGGTGGACCCGCACGCCACGGCGCCGGACAGCGACGCGTCGCCGGTGTTCATCGTCGGCTTTCCCCGCTCGGGCACGACCATGCTGGAGCAGATGCTCGATGCGCATCCGCGCTATGCGTCGATGGACGAGCGCGCGATCCTGCAGCGCTGCATCGAATGGATGGAAGCGCAGGGCAAGCGCTACCCGTATGACCTGGACGCGCTGGACCAGACCCAGGTCGCGGCGATGCGCCAGGTGTACTGGGCAGAAGTCGCAAAGGTCACGACCCTGGCCGCCGGCCAGCAACTGGTCGACAAGAACCCGCTGAACATGCTGCGCCTGCCGGTGATCATGCGCATGTTCCCCGCCGCGAAGATCATCCTGGCCCTGCGCCATCCCTGCGATGTGCTGCTGAGCTGCTACATGCAGAACTTTCGCTCGCCGGCGTTCATGGTGTTGTGTTCCAGCCTGGAGCGCCTGGCCAAGAGCTATGTCAACGCGATGCGCTTCTGGATCCACCATCAGGCGCTGCTGCAACCGCAGTTGCTGATCCTCAAGTACGAGGAAACGGTGCGCGATTTCCCCACGCAAGTGCAACGCATCGGCGACTTCCTGGGCATCGACCAGGCCGGATTCCTGGCCGATTTCGCGCAGCATGCCGCACGCAAGGGCTACATCAGCACCCCCAGCTACGCGCAAGTGGTGGAGCCGGTGAACCAGCGCGCCGTGGGTCGCTGGCATCCCTACGCACCCTGGCTGGCCGACGCGCTGCCGATCCTGCAGCCGGTGGCCGCGCACTGGGGCTACGACCTGGATGCGCCGACCCCATGAAAGCGCTGAGCGACTACATCCGCACCTACGACGACGCCCTGCCCGCCGCGTTCTGCCAACAGTTGATCGACGGGTTCGAATCTTCCCGCGCGCATCACCTGCGCAACGGCAGCAATACGCATGCGGCGCTGGGCGAGAGCAACTGGACCGAACTGGACGTCGGCAAGCTGGCCGACCCGGCCTTCCTGGGCTTCTTCCTGGACCGGATCGAACACTACCTGGCCCGCTACAACCAGGCACTGGGCCTGACTCTGCCCATTCCGTACCGGCCGACCATCGACCGACTGATCCTGAAGAAATACCAGGTGGGCGGCACCGATCGCTTCCAGCCGCATTTCGACTCGGTCGACGCGGTCTCGGAACGCTACATGGTGTTCCTGTGGTATCTCAACGACGTCAGCGAAGGGGGGACCACCCGTTTCTGCGACCTCGACGTGGAAACCGCACCCCGCGCCGGCAGGTTGCTGATGTTTCCTCCTTACTGGATGTACCAACACGTCGGCGAGCCGCCGGTGTCCAACGACAAGTACATCCTGTCGACCTACCTCATGTTCAAGCGCTGAGCGTCGCCGCGAACTCCAACGCGCGACGCGCCAGGCACGGCTCAGACGCCGGCACGCAGATTGAACGCGCCGATCGTCTCCACCAGTTGCCGCAGCGCCAGCGTCTCGGCCTCGTCCAGATCCGGGTGCCAGGTGTCCAGGATCGTCACCACCCGCACCCGGTCGCTGTGGTTCCAGGCCTGGTGCAGGCAGGTGTCGTTGAACGTGACCAGGCGACCGACCTCCCAGGCATGGGCGATGCCGGCGACCTCGAGCGCGCAGTCCGGCGGCACGATCAAGGGCAAGTGGGTCACGACGCGCGCGTTGGTCACGCCGTAATGCGGCTTGATCGTGGTGCCGGGCGCCAGGATCGAGAACAACACCTCCGGCGCATGCCCATCGATCCGGGTCAACGGCACCTGCGCCAACGCGGCCGCCGTGCGCGGGCAGCGCTGCAGGTTGTCCGGATAGGCCTGCCCATGCCGGTAGAAGAAATACGCATCCCAGGCGCCGTCGCCGCGCTGGCCGACGAGATAGTCCTGGGGCGAGCTGCCATTGCTGAAATCCAGGAATGGTTGCACCGACTGCCGCGACGCCAGGATCTGATGGGCTTCCTCGACGATGCCGGCGGCGGCATCCTGCAGTTGGTCGTACCAGGGGAACCGCGCAGCGCCCAGATAGGGCGATGGGTCCAGCTCCGGGATGTACAGGAAGGTCGGATGCTGGCCATCGTCCGCCGGCCGCGGTTGCAGCCCGAGATAGATGCGCAAGGCCGCCATCACCCGGCGCAGCGCGGTCTCGCCGAAGCGATCGAGCAAGGGCTGTATCGCGGCGACGAACACGGCATGCCGCCCCTGATCGATCCGCCGCATCGCAGCGACCACGCGCGCCCGCAATTCGGGCGCGGTCGTGTCCTGATCGAGCCAGCGTCCCTTGGCCTGTGCCGCGCGCACTGCGGCAAAGTACATCGGCAGCGCGTCGTCATGGCGCCCCAGCGCATCCAGGCTTTCGGCGTACCACAACCGCACCAGGAACGCGTCGGCGGCCAGCTGCAAGGCGTGTTCGAACGCCGGCAGCGCCTGCGCATGCTCGCCGAGCCGGGCCAGGCAGATCGCGCTCCGGCTCCATGCCTCCGCACTGGGTTCGGCGGCGGCCACCAGCGTCCAGGCCTGGGCCGCGCGCGCGAACGCACCACTGTCCATCAGCAGCAGCGCATGCGCGCGGCGCAGCGCCAGATCGGCAGGCGCTGCGTCCAGGGCACGCTCGCACAGCGCATCTGCGGCGCGGTAGTCGCCCTCGGCCACGTGCCGCTGCACGGCTTCCAGCGCGTCGGCAGCCGGCACCTGCGCCATCAGCCGGGAATCAAGGTCACGATGACGTGTTCGACGTAGGCCTCGAAGTCCTCGCGCGCCTGCTTGGGCTGGTGCAATTGCAGCGACAGCTGCAGGAAGCCGACGTAGGCGGCATAGGCCAGGCGTGCGCGATGTTGCGCATCGGTCCGGCTGAGCCCGGCCTGGCGGAACGAGGCGATCAGATACTCCATGCGCCGCTGCGAGACCCGGTCGATCACCGGCCGCACCGCGGGATGATCGAGCGCCTTCAGCAACTCGCTGTAGATGATGTGCGGCTTGACCTCGTGCGCGACCAGTTGGAACAGCGCGCGCAGCCGCGTGCGCGGATCCGGCACCTCTTCCAGGCTGCCGAACACCTGCTGCTGCTCGACCAGTTCCCAGCGCTCCAGCGCGGCCTGCAGCAGCGCATCGCGCGAGGGGAAATGCCAGTAGAAGCTGCCCTTGGTGACGCCCAGGCGCCGCGCCAGCGGCTCCACCGCCACCGCGCTGACGCCCTGTTCGGCGATCAGGTCCAGGGCGGCCTGCGCCCAGTCTTCGGCACTGAGCCGGTTGTTGCGGCCACCGCCGGAAGCGGCGCCGTCGTCGGAGGAAGGAGCGGGCGCGGTATTCATCCGTGGATTTAACCATACGGGGACGTCGGTTGCAGTATGTGGCCTTCACGAGGGCGGCGCAAATGCCCGGCAGCATTGGCTTTTCGCACCCATACTGCATCGTATTGACATGCCGCGCAGAGCAACCATACTATCTCGTATGGTTTCCGCTTCCGCCACCGTCCCGCATGCCGCCTCGGCTACCCTCTCGGGTGCCGGCGAGCTGGCGCTGGCCGCGACCGTCACCGGTCCCGGCGAGGCCGGATCGGTGCTGTTCGCGCATGGCTTCGGCCAGACCCGGCATGCCTGGTCGGCGACCGCAGCGGCGCTGCAGGCGCACGGCTACCGCAGCGTCGCCTATGACGCGCGCGGCCATGGCGATTCGGCGCGCAACCCGGCGGACCTGCCCTATCGCGGCGAGCAGTTCACCGACGACCTGATCGTGGTCGCCGGCGAGATGTCGCCGCCACCGGTGCTGGTCGCCGCCTCGATGGGCGGGCTGTTCGGGCTGATCGCCGAATCGCGCTGGCCGGGCCTGTTCCGCGCGATGGTGCTGGTGGACATCACCCCGCGCTGGCAGCCGGCCGGGGTCGAGCGCATCCTCGCCTTCATGACCGCGCATCCGCAGGGCTTCGCCAGCCTGGACGAGGCCGGCGACGCGATCGCCGCCTACCTGCCACAGCGCGCGCGCAAGTCGCCCGAAGCGCTGCGCAGCGTCCTGCGCCAGCACGCCGACGGCCGCTGGTACTGGCACTGGGACCCGCGCCTGGTCGAAGAGCTGGCGCGCGACAGCGACCAGCACCAGGGCGCGATCGCGCAGGCCGCCGCACACGTGCAGTGCCCGCTGCTGCTGATCAGCGGCGGCCGCAGCGACCTGGTCACGCCGCAGACCATCGAAGAGTTCCTGTCGCTGGTGCCGCATGCGCAGCATGCGCATCTGCCCGAGGCCACGCATATGCTGGCCGGCGACGACAACGCCGCATTTACCGCCACTGTGTTGCACTACCTGGACGCCCTGCCACCGGCCTGCGCCGGCGCATCGTCCGCCGTCACCGAGTACCTCCCCGGAGCACGCCCATGAGCATCATTGCCCCCTTCCTCGTGTTGTTGCTGGCCGGCGCGTTCGCCGCCTATCACCGCATGCGGCTCGCCGTCTGGGCCGCGTTGAGCGCCACGCTGCTGGTCGCGTGCTGGCTGCTCGGCGCCAACCATGTCGCCACCATCGTCGCGGCCGTCGTGCTGGCGGTGGTCGCGATGCCGCTGCTGTTGCCGTTCGTGCGCAAGCCGCTGCTCACCGCGCCGATGCTGAAGGTATTCCGCAAGGTGCTGCCGCCGCTGTCGCAGACCGAGCGCATCGCTCTGGAAACCGGCTCGGTCGGCTTCGAAGGCGAGCTGTTCACCGGCGACCCGGACTGGCAGAAGCTGCTGAACTATCCCAAGCCACAGCTGACCGCCGAAGAGCAGGCCTTCCTCGATGGCCCGGTCGAAGAGCTGTGCCGGATGACCAACGACTGGGAAATCACCCACGTCCACGCCGACCTGCCGCCGGAGATCTGGAGCTTCATCAAGAAGAACAAGTTCTTCGGCATGATCATTCCGAAGGAATACGGCGGTTTGGGCTTCTCCGCGCTGGCCCACCACAAGGTGATCCAGAAGATCGCCTCGGTCTCCAGCGTGGTCAGTTCCACCGTCGGCGTGCCCAACTCGCTGGGCCCGGGCGAACTGCTGCTGCATTACGGCTCCAAGGAGCAGAAGGACTACTACCTGCCGCGTCTGGCGGTGGGCCAGGAAGTGCCCTGTTTCGGCCTGACCGGTCCGTTCGCCGGCTCCGATGCCACCTCGATCCCCGACTACGGCATCGTCTGCAAGGGCGAGTGGAACGGCGCCAATGTGCTCGGCGTCAAGCTGACCTTCGACAAGCGCTACATCACCCTGGCCCCGGTGGCGACCCTGGTCGGCCTGGCGTTCCGCATGTACGACCCGGAAGGCCTGATCGGCGACACCAAGGACATCGGCATTACCCTGGCGCTGCTGCCGCGGGAGACCCCGGGGGTCGAGATCGGCCGCCGCCACTTCCCGCTGAACTCGCCGTTCCAGAACGGCCCGATCCATGGCCGCGAAGTGTTCATCCCGCTGAGCCAGTTGATCGGCGGCGTGGAAATGGTCGGCAAGGGTTGGAACATGCTCAACGAGTGCCTGGCCGTTGGCCGCTCGATCACCCTGCCCTCCACCGCCAGCGGCGGCGCCAAGTTCGGCGCGGTCGTCACCGGCGCGTATGCGCGCATCCGCAAGCAGTTCGGCCTGTCGGTCGGCCGCTTCGAAGGCGTGGAAGAGGCGCTGGCGCGGATCGGCGGCAAGGCCTATGCGATCAGCGCGCTGTCGCAGGCGACTGCCGCGGCGGTAGACCGCGGCGACGTGCCGTCGGTGCCGTCGGCGATCGCCAAGTACCACTGCACCACGATGAGCCGCGAGGTCATCAGCGACGTGATGGACGTGGTCGGCGGCAAGGGCATCATCCTCGGCCCGCGCAACTTCGCCGGCCGCAGCTGGCAGGCCGCGCCGATCGCGATCACCGTGGAAGGCGCCAACATCATGACCCGCAGCCTGCTGATCTTCGGCCAGGGCGCGATCCTGTGCCATCCGTGGGTGATGAAGGAGATGAAGGCCGCCGGCAATCCGGACCACAAGGCCGGCGTCGACGAGTTCGACCGCAACCTGTTCGGCCACATCGGCTTCGCCATCTCCAACGCGGTGCGTTCGCTGTGGTTCGGCCTGACCGCCGCGCGCATCGGCGCCGCGCCGGGCGATGCCTACACCCGCCGCTACTTCCGCAAGCTGGACCGCTACTCGGCGAACCTGGCGCTGATGGCCGACGTGTCGATGCTGATGCTCGGCGGCAAGCTGAAGTTCAAGGAGTCGCTGTCCGGACGCCTGGGCGACGTGCTGAGCCACATCTACATGACCAGCGCCATGCTCAAGCGCTACCACGACGACGGCGCGCCGGCCACCGACCAGCCGCTGCTGGCCTGGGCCTTCCACGACAGCGTGCACAAGATCGAACTGGCGCTGTCGGCGGCGCTGCGCAACTTCCCGATCCGTCCGGTCGGTTGGCTGATGTGGGCGCTGATCTTCCCGTGGGGCCGCCGCGCCGAAGCGCCGGGCGACCGCCTGGGCCACCGCGTCGCCGCGCTGCTGATGACGCCGAACGAAGCCCGCGATCGCCTGGGCCAGGGCGTATTCCTGACCCCGTGCGAGAACAACCCCGGCGGCCGCATCGCCAGCTACCTGACCAAGGCGGTGCTGGCCGAGCCGGTGGAGCGCAAGTTCCTGAAGGCGCTCAAGAGCAAGGGCATCGAATCGCTGGACTTCGCCTCGCAGTTGGACGAGGCGGTGCGCCAAGGCGTGCTGTCGGCCGACGAGCGCCGTCAGCTGGAGGAGCTGCGCGAGATCACCATGGACACGATCAGCGTCGACGACTTCGACACCGACGAACTTCGCTCGGCGAGCTACTACCAGCGTGCCGCGGCCGCGGCCGACGACGGGCATTCGCGCGAAGCGGCCTGATCGTCCTGGCCATGCGACACCCACGACGGCGGACTTCGGTCCGCCGTCGTGCGTTCGGGGGAACTGCAATGAGCCGACTGCTCTCGCTCTACCGCCGCATGCAAGGCTGGCCCGGGGGATCCTGGCTGTTCTCGCGTGCGGTGTGCTTCAAGGCGCCCTACTTCGCCAGCATCGCCCCGCATATCACCCTCCTGGAGCCGGGCCGCTGCGAGGCGCGCATGGCGCACCGGCGGCGGGTCAGCAACCACATCGGCACGGTACACGCAATCGCGCTGTGCAACCTGGCGGAACTGGCCGGTGGAGTGATGGTCGACGCCAGCCTGCCGCCGTCGATGCGCTGGATCCCCAAGGGCATGCAGGTGGAATACCGCAGCAGGGCGCTCGGCCCGATGCAGGCGGTGGCCACGCCGGACGTGGCGATCGTCGCCGCCGAGCGGGGTTACGACCTGCCGATCAGCGTGGAGATCCGCGATACGCACGAGCACGTGGTGTGCTTCGCGCGCATCGCCATGTGGGTGTCGCCACGCGTGCCGGCCACGGCCTCGCCCTGATCGCAGCGTCGCGTGTGCGGTGCGTGGCTCAATACGCCAGCAGCAGCGCCGCGATCGCCAGCGCTGCCGGCAGCGCCTGCACGAACACGATGCGGCGGCTGACGCTCCAGCCGCCGTACAGGCCGGCCACGACCACGCAGCCGAGGAAGAACAGCATCACGTCGACCCGCTGCGCGACCAGGCCCCAGGCCAGGCCGGCGGCGAGGAAGCCGTTGTAGAGCCCCTGATTGGCCGCCAGCACGCGCGTGGCCTGCGCCTTCTCCGGCGAATTGCGGAACACCTTCATGCCCAGCGGACGCGTCCACAGGACCATCTCCAGCACCAGGATGTACACGTGCAGCAGCGCGACCGCGCCGACCAGGATCGAAGCCAACAGGATCATCGTGCTATCCGGCACAGGAGACAGGGCGCCAGCATAGCCAGCGGCCCGATGGGCGGCCAGCCCCCCGCCACGCGGCGCCGGCTCAGCGCGTTGGCGGCGCGCGTTCCGGCGGCAGCTTGGCCGCCTCGCGCAGCAGCCGCCACGCGCCCAGGGTCATGCCGGAGGCGGCCAGCAGGCCCGCGGCGAACACCACCTGCGAGCCGAACCCCGACAGCAGCTTGTACAACCACGCGAAGCTGAGGTCGCTGCCACGGTAGATCACCGTATCGATCGCCGCGCCGGCCTTGTAGCGCCATTCGCGGCCGACCCGGGTGTACAGGGTCTCGCGGGCCGGCTTGGCCAGGGAGAACTCGCCGGCGCGGGTCACCACCTGCACCACCGCCACCAGCATCGGCAGCGGCGACACCGCCAGCACCGAATAGCCGAGCAGGATCGCGCAGCCGGGGATCAGCAGCGCCGGCCCGATGCCGAAGCGCGACAGCAGCGCGCGCGTGACCAGCAACTGCAGCACCAGGGTCACCGCGTTCACCGCCAGGTCGATGTTCGCGTAGAAGGCGGTACTGGCCGCCGCATCGGTGTACAGGCGGCGCACGATCGCCGCCTGTTCGTTGTACAGCAGGGTGCCCACGCCCACGCCGAACACCGACATCAGCGCCAGCCAGCGCAGCAGCGGCTCGCGCGCGATCAGCTTCAGCCCGGCCAGCACGTCGCCGCCCATCGGCGCCTCGCCGCCGACCACGCCACGCTCGCGTTCGCGGGCGACCGCCCACAGCCGCAGGCGCAGCAGGCACACCACGCTGACCACCAGGAAGCCGGCCGACACCAGCATCAGGTTGGCGATGCCGATGCGTTCGACCAGGCTGCTGGCGATCACCGGCCCCAGGAACGCGCCGAGCGTGCCGGCGGCGCCGATGTAGCCGTAGCAGGCGCGCGCTTCGGTGTTGCTGAAGACATCGGCCATGAAGCTCCAGAACACCGCCACCGCGAACAGGTTGAACACCGAAATCCACAGGAAGAAGGCCATGCCGCGCCCGGGCACGCCGCTGTCGAACAGCACGTAGAACAGCAGCAGCGTGGCGATGAAGAAGCCGTACACCACCGGCAGGAACACCCGCCGCGGATAGCGGCTGACCAGCGCCCCGTAGATCGGCTGCAGCAACAACATGATCAGGAAGGTGCAGGTGAACAGCACCTGCAGCGCGAATTCCTTCAGCGGCATGCCGTGCGCCGCGAAGAACGCGATCATCGCCGGCGGGAACACCGCGGCCACGTCGGCGGAGGCGCCCATCGCCTCGCGCACCGGCCGCAGCACGTAGTAGCCGCTGAGCAGCGAGAAGAAGTACAGGAATGCCCACGCCAGCGGCGGCGAATCGCGCAGGGCACCGCGCAGCCGCGCCAGCGCACCGGGGGCATGCGGGGTGGCGCTCATTGGCGACGGACCCTGGTGCAAAAACGGGACATGGCGATTTTCGGGGGGCGGAAAACGCGCACGGTAGCTGATGCACCGCAACACCGCCAGCGCGTGCGCGATCCACCGCCCGCGCCGTACGCGCATCGCGCGCGGCGAAGGGCCGCGCCGAGCATATGCTCTATCCTCGGCGACTAGCGTCGGCGCCAGGAACTCAGGGGACACCGCGGGTGTACGACTACATCATCATCGGCGCAGGCTCGGCCGGCTGCGTGCTCGCCAACCGCCTGAGCGAGGACCGCGACTGCAAGGTGCTGCTGATCGAGGCCGGGCCGCGCGACCGCAATCCCTTCATCCACATGCCCGCGGGCCTGGCGCGCCTGGCCAGCAACCGCCGCATCAACTGGAACTACCTGACCGAGGCCGAGCCGGCCTTGAACGACCGCCGCCTGTGGTGGCCGCGCGGCAAGGTGCTGGGCGGCTCCAGCTCGATCAACGCGATGTGCTACGTGCGCGGCGTGCCCGCCGACTACGACGACTGGTCGGCCGACGGCGCCGACGGCTGGGACTGGCGCGGCGTGCTGCCGTACTTCCGCCGCAGCGAATGCAACAGCCGCGGTGGCGATGCGCTGCATGGCGGCGACGGCCCGCTGCACGTCTCCGACCTGCGCTACCACAACCCGCTCTCGGACGTGTTCGTGGCCGCCGCGCAGGAAGCGGGCTTCCCGCACAATCCCGATTTCAACGGTCCGCAGCAACAGGGCGTGGGCCTGTACCAGGTCACCCAGAAGGACGGCGCACGCTGCTCGGCCGCGGTCGCCTACCTGGCGCCGGCGCGGGCGCGGGACAACCTGCAGGTGGTCACCGACGCGCTGGTGCTGCGCCTGCTGATCGAGGGCGGCCGCGTGGTCGGCGTCGCCTATGCCCAGGACGGCCGCGAGGTGCAGGCGCGCGCCGCGCGCGAGGTGCTGCTCAGCGCCGGCGCGGTGAACTCCCCGCAGCTGCTGATGCTCTCGGGCATCGGCCCGGCCGATGCGCTGCGCCGCCACGGCATCGCGGTGCAGCTGGACCAGCCGCAGGTCGGCGCCAACCTGCAGGATCACCTGGACGTGTGCACGCTGTACCGCACCCGCCCGGGCATCAGCTACGACCGCCGCAACCAGGCCAAGATCGCCTTCGACTATTTCCTGCGCGGGCACCGCGGCGCCGGCAGCAGCAACATCGCCGAGGCCGGCGGCTTCATCCGCTCGCCATTGGCGCCGGACGCGCGCGCCGACATCCAGTTGCACTTCGTGCCGGCCATGCTCGACGACCACGGCCGCAACCGCCTGCCCGGCGACGGCTTCACCTTGCACGCCTGCCACCTGCAGCCGCGCAGCCACGGCCGCATCGCGCTCAACGACGCCGACCCGCGCACGCCGGCGCGGATCCAGGCCAACTATCTGAGCGATCCCGACGGCTTCGACCTGCGCATGCTGGTGGAATGCGCGCGCCTGGCGCGGCACATCCTGCAGCAGCCGGCGTTCGATGCATGGCGCGGCGCGCCGCTGCTGCCGGCGCGGGAGGACCTGGACGAGGCCGGGCTGGTCGCCTTCATCCGCGCCAAGGCCGAAACCATCTACCACCCGATCGGCACCTGCCGGATGGGCAGCGATGCGCAGGCGGTGGTCGACCCGCAGCTGCGCCTGCGCGGTCTCGACGGCCTGCGCGTGGTCGACGCCTCGGTGATGCCGCGCCTGGTCAGCGGCAACACCAACGGCCCGACGATGATGATCGCTGAGCGTGCTGCGGATCTGATCCGTGGGCGGGCTGTGCTGCGGGAGGGGTGAGGCGGCGGCTGCGCGCCGCTGCGCGGAGGGGGCGAGCGCACGAGTATCGCGGCGGTAGATCCGCTGCTGCGTGACCTACCCTCACCCCAACCCCTCTCCCGGGGGGAGAGGGGCTAGGCAAGCCGTGCGCGGCACGGCGATTGCATGTCCGTGGGTATCGGCCGCAGTCCCCGCCACCGCTCCGCCGGCAGGCCTGCACACCCCCGTCCGAGGCGGGAAATCCCCAGCAGGATCAAGGCGATGCCTATTCATCTTCTCCCAGTTTGTGCATTCGAGAAATCCGGCGCTAGAATCGTGGCCGGCAGCACCTCACAGGCCTCAGGCGCAATGACACAGAACAGCAGGCACCGGCTCCTTCGACCGGTGGCAACCGGGTTGCTCGGGGCATTGCTGCCCTTTGCGATGTCCTCCACCGCACAGACGCCGGCGCCCGCACAACCGCTGCCGCCGCCGCTGCACACCGAAGCCACGCGCTACACCTCGCCGACCCAGCCGCTGCCCTACCGCGCTTCGCTCACCCAGAGCCAGGTGCTGCCGCTGGCCAAGGACTTCGACGTCGCCGCGCTGGAGTCGGTGGCCGAACAGTTGACCTATGGCGAGCGCGTGCCCGGCCTGGCGATGGCCATCGTGCACAACGGCCAGGTGCTCAGCGCGCGCGGCTACGGCGTCACCGACGTCAACCGCCCCGAGCAGGTCGATGCGCACACCGTGTTCCGTCTGGCCTCGCTGTCCAAGGCGTTCGCCGGCACCATGGCCGGCCTGCTGGTCAACGACGGCACCCTGCGCTGGGACAGCAAGGTCGTCGACTACGTGCCCGGCTTCCAGCTCAGCGACCCGGTCGCCACGCGCCAGTTGAACGTCGCCGACCTGCTCAGCCACCGCGTCGGCCTCACCTACAACGCCTACGACCGCGACGTCGAATCCAACATCGACTACTACACGCTCAGCCACAAGCTGGCCTATGCGCCGCTGAAGTGCGCGCCGGGCGAGTGCTACGCCTACCAGAACGTCGCCTTCAGCCTGATCGGCGACGTGGTGTTCGCCGCGTCCGGCAGCTTCTACGAGCAGTCGGTGGAGCGGCGCATCTTCAAGCCGCTGGGCATGAACGACGCCAGCATGGGCCTGGCCGGCATCCAGGCCAGCCCGCGCTGGGCGCGCCCGCATGTGCGCAGCCGCAACGGCTGGGTCTCGCTGACGCCCAAGCCGACCTACTACCGCCTGGCGCCGGCCGCCGGCGTCAACGCCAGCATCAGCGACATGGCGCAGTGGTTGATCGCGCAGACCGGGCATCGTCCCGACGTGCTGCCGGAGCCGCTGCTGGCGACCCTGCACGCGCCGCTGATCCTCACCCCCGGCGAGATGCGCTCGGGCTGGCGCCGCGCCCGCGTCAACTCGGCCAGCTACGCGCTGGGCTGGCGCGTGTTCGACTACTCCGGCCACCAGGTGATCTTCCACGCCGGCGCGGTGCAGGGCTACCGCGGCCTGATCGCGCTGGTGCCGGAACGCGACCTCGGCGTGGCCATCCTGTGGAACGGCGAAAGCGGCCTGCCCTCGGGCCTGCTGCCGACCGTGCTCGACCGCGCCATCGGCCTGCCGGCGCAGCGCTGGCTGGACGTGGACACCGACTTCGGCAGCGACAACCTGATGGCCGAGCGTCCGGACCCGAAGGACAAGAAGGGCGCGTCCTCGTCCAAGTCGGTGGCCTCGCCGCACTGAGCGCGGCCTCCGGCAGCATCCTCGCAGAAGGCGGCGCAAGCCGCCTTTCTGCTGTCTGCAGCGCTGACCTGCGCCGCGTGTGCCCCTTCCCGGCTGGGACGCGGTGCCATTCCCGCAGCAACGACACGGCGCGGTCTCCGCCGCACTGACCGCGCGCTCGCGCAGCATCCTCGCGAACGGGCGCGCGAACCGCCTTTCTGCTGTCTGCAGCGCTGACCTGCGCTGCGTGCGCCCTTTTTCCCGACGCGGGGACGCAGTCCTGTCCCGGTTGCGGCGATGCGCTGGCACGAGCGCGTCACAAAAGTGTGGCCGCAACGCCGACGTCGTGCCTGGACGAACCATCAGCGACTGCGTCGCCCCAGCGGCAGCAGGCGCTCGGAGCGCCCGCGTACGGCCGCGGCGAGGGTGGTGGCGCACCGCCGCTTCCAAGATCGCGCACAGGGCACACGCCGCGCCCTCTCGGCATTGTTCGCGATCCGGCATCTGGTATCGCTGCGCCCCGCATCGCCGCAGGCTGCCGTTGGCGTGCTGGCAACCCGGTGCACCATCGCCGACGTGCGCGGGGCAGCGCGCGAGGCGCGACTGCAGGACGCCTTCGATAACGACCGACGAGAAGCATCCTGCGGGAGTCGACTGTCATGCAACCACGACGCGCGAAGTGGTGGGGGCTTTCCGATGGCCCAATGCGTCGGGACTGAAGTCCCTCCCACAGCCACCCGGCGAGCTCGCAAGCCACTGTGGAAGTCGCTTCAGCCACGACGGGCATTCCAGACAAAGCCCGTCGTGGCTGAATCCGCTCCCACAGGGGCTTGCGGCGAACCTACCGGGTGCACTGTGGGAGGGACTTCAGTCCCGACGACGGAGGGTGTCGGCCGGCTTTCGGCTTCGCCTGTCGCGGCTGCACCACAGTCGACTCCCACGGGACAGACTGCATCCGGCCTGAGTGTGGCGAAAGCAGGCGGCCGGAGACTCCCCTCAGTCCACGGATACGCGGGAAAACCAGTGATGCGGAGTCGACCGGCGGGCAAGGCGCGCTGACGCGCTGCAAGTGCGCACGCAACGTCTTGGCTGGGTCGGCGAATGCCAGGCGTTCCGGCTGCTGTGGCGGCCCCGATCCCGACGGTCGATCGATCCACGCCAGGGGCGATCCATTGCGCGCGATATGACGGCCTTTGCTGCCGCCTACTGTCGTGTCGTTGCCGGCGTAGCTGTTGCGTAAGTTCACGCCGACGATAACTGCCCGCGCCTCCCGGTACTCGCGTGGCTGCCCAGGCCGCACGTGCATGCCAGGGAGATCACGTGGATGCGTGGCCCTGCCCGCAGGCGCCGACCGAGGCACGGAGACGACGCGGCTTGCCGCGTCCGTTGCCGATGCGACAGGCACAGGCGCGATGTCCACGTCGCAGCCTGGCAAGCAAGGCACAGGGAACGGCCAGCGTGGATCGAGAAGACGGACGCTGCGGGGATCGTCGGACGGAGGCACCACGGAGGTACTCTCGGGTCGGGACTGAAGTCCCTCCCACAACCGGGACTGCGGGCACGCGCGGCAGGATGCCGCACATAAAAAACTCCCTCCCCGCTGGGCACCGGGGAGAGAGTCTAGGAACAGCGATCGGGATGGATCAGATCAGCGGCGCGGGCGTGGCCGGCAGCGCGACCGGAGCGGCCTTCTTCTTGCGAGCGGCCGGCTTCTTCTTCGCCACGGTCTTCTTGGCGGTGGCCTTCTTCGCAGTTGCCTTCTTCGCGGCCGGCTTCTTGGCAGCCGACTTCTTCACCGTCTTCTTGGCAGCGGTCTTCTTGGTCGCAGCCTTCTTCGCGGTCTTCTTCACCGCCTTCTTGGCGACGGCCTTCTTCGCGGTCTTCTTGGTGGCGGCCTTCTTCGCCGTCTTCTTCACTGCCTTCTTGGCAACGGCCTTCTTGACCGCCTTCTTCACCTTGGCGACCTTCTTGGCCACCTTCTTGGCCACCTTCTTGGCGACCTTCTTGACCGCCTTCTTTACCGAAACCTTCTTCGCTGCCGGCTTCTTGGCGGCAGTCTTCTTGACCGCCTTCTTAGCGGCCGGCTTTTTCGCAGCTTTTTTCGTCGCCATGGGATGGCTCCTCGTCAGTGAACTATGGATTGAAAATGCCCAGTTAAAGCAACCTCGCGGCGATGCTCCGCCTGCGGGAACCGCCGGCGCGCGCTGCGGGCCGGATCGGATACAGAAACACCCGTACCGGAAGTCGATACGGGTGCGATGCCAGGGGAGACGTTGCGTTTCTCGGAGGGAAGCGACTCCAACTCCACCATCTTCGGGTTCCTGGCGGATGTCCAAGTTGTGCTTCGCGTTTTGATGTCGATCCGATTCACTCGCTTGCGCAGCAACGTCTGCTGGGCGAAACCTAATCACGGTTTTTTTTACTGTCAACACTTCTACGCAATTTTTTTTTCGATGGCGCGCGCGCCACCGACGCCGCATGCCGCACTGGCCGCCTTGCCGACGCCGCCGATCGCCGACGCCGACGCCGCGAGGAAAACGGCGCATGCAAAAAAAGCAGGGAAATTTCCGTGTTTTCTGTAACGACACACTGCCGCGATCGCGTTGCGGGCAGGCAGCGGCGAAGCGTCGGCGGGAACCGCGGCGATGCACGCCAGCCTGTCCGCTAGCTGAAAAAAAATTTCGCGACCGCACGCGGTTCCGGCATCGCACAAGTGCAAATGCGCAAAAGTGCGCAAACTTTTTTGCGTCGTGCGGCGCTCACGACGCGCGCGATGCATGCGTGCCGCGTCGCCGGGTCGTGCCACATCGCGCCACCGCGACACGACCTGCACGCACGTCGCCGACACACCGCGACGCGCACGACTGCCCTCGCCCACCTCCATGCCAAGTCGCCAACGCGTCCTCCGGCGATGCCGTGCACGGTCGTGCCGACCGGCACAGCTCGCAGAGGTGATCGACTGGCGCCGGCACGCACCGCGCCGTCATGCATCGGCGACGCGAGCAGCGCACACCGCATCGCCAATGCCCCCGCGTCGCCGACCCACGTTGCGTCTCCATGCCACGCTGCACCTGCGCCGCGTCGGAAAACCGGCGCCGATCGACGCGCGGGTCGTCGGCATCGGTCTCCGCCAGACGCGACGGACACGCTGCGCTCGCGGTGCGCCCGGCGGCGACCTCACATGGTCTTCGCAGCGACGCACGCGGCGACGCAGGCGACGCGCGTTCCGGGATCGCCATGCCGAGAATGGCGCTGCCGACGCGCGAACGCTGGCGAGTTCGCCGAGCCGCGCCCAAAAAGAAACCGGCCGCACTGGGCGGCCGGTTCGGGTATCGCGATGGGCGGTCGGCTCAGTGGCCGTCGTCCTCGAGCAGTTCGGCGTACTCGTCCGGCGACAGCAGTTCGTTCAACTGCTCGGCATCGTCCGCTTCCAGCACCAGGATCCAGCCTTCGCCGTAGGCGTCCTCGTTGATCGTTTCCGGCTTGTCGCTCAGCGCGGTGTTGACCTCGACGACCTTGCCGCTGAGCGGGCTGTACACGTCAGAGGCGGCCTTGACCGACTCGACCACGGCCACGCCGTTGCCGGCTTCGACGTGATCGCCGACGTTCGGCAGCTCGACGTAGACCAGGTCGCCGAGCAGGCCCTGGGCGTGGTCGGAGATGCCGATGGTCACGCGACCGTTACCTTCGACGCGGGCCCACTCGTGGGACTTGAGGAATTTGAGGTCGCCAGGGATCTCGCTCATGGGGCTGCTCCGGAAGAAGACGGTATCGAGGATGGGAGTCTAGTGTAGCGAACCGCGCGCTTGGGAAAGAAGTCGCGCGCGGCGGACAGGACTCAGCCGAGCACGCCGGGCTGGACCTGGCCTTCGCGCACGAACGGGAACTTGACCACGCGCACCGGCACTTCCTTGCCACGGATGTCCACGCGCACCGAACCCGGCTCGCCGGCCGGCACCCGCGCGAAGGCGATGGCCTTGCCCAGCGTCGGCGAGAAGGTGCCGGACAGGATCTCGCCGTCGCCGTTGGCGGTCAGCACCTTCTGCCCGTGGCGCAGCACGCCCTTCTCGTCCATCACCAGGCCGATCATCTGCCGCGGCGCGCCACCGGCCTTCTGCGCTTCCAGCACAGCGCGGCCGATGAAGTCGCGGCCCTCGTCGAGGGTCACCGTCCAGGCCAGCGCGGCCTCGTAAGGCGAGACGCTGTCGTCCATGTCCTGACCGTAGAGGTTCATGCCCGCCTCCAGGCGCAGCGTATCGCGCGCGCCCAGGCCGGCCGGCTTCACCCCCGCACCGATCAGCGCCTCCCAGAACGCCGGCGCCTGCGCTTGCGGCAGCACGATCTCGAATCCGTCTTCGCCGGTGTAGCCGGTGCGCGCGACGAACAGCGGCACGCCCGCGTCCGAGGTCGCCTCGATCGCGGCGAAGCGACCGAGCTTCTGCGCCGCGGCACGATCCTGCTCGCGCAGCAGGCCGATCGCCTTGGCGCGCGCGTTCGGCCCCTGCACCGCGATCATCGCGAAGTCGTCGCGCTCGCGCACCTGCACGCCGAACGCCTGCGCCTGCTCGCCGATCCAGGCCAGATCCTTGGCGCGGGTGGCGGCGTTGACCACCAAGCGGAAGAACGCATCGGACATGTAATAGACGATCAGATCGTCGATCACCCCGCCCTGCGGGTTGAGCATGCAGGTGTACAGCGCCTTGCCCGGCACCTTCAGCTTGTCCACCGAATTGGCCAGCAGATGGCGCAGGAACGCGCGGACCTGCTCGCCGTGCAGATCGACCACGGTCATGTGGCTGACGTCGAACATGCCGGCGTCGCGGCGCACCTGGTGGTGCTCGTCGATCTGCGAGCCGTAGTGGATCGGCATGTCCCAGCCGCCGAAGTCGACCATCTTGGCGCCGAGGGCGCGGTGGCTGTCGTTGAGGATGGTCTTCTGGGTCATGGCGCGGGTCCGTGAGAAAAGTCCCCCATTATCGCTGGGGCGGAGCCGGGATTGGGGAATCGGGAATGGGGATTCGTAAGAGCGGCTTTCCTGGATCCGGAGGACTGGCGCTCGATCGCGCAGTGCCGTGGGAGCGGCTTCAGCGAAGGCCGGGATCGGGGAGTTGGGATTCGGGATTAGCAAGAGCGTGCGTCCTGAGCCGAAGGACTCGCGCTTGATCGCCGCTCCTACGCGCAGGAAGATTGGGAAGGCGGAAGTACCGCACACTCGCGGCACCAATCCCCAATCCCGAATCCCCAATCCCGGCTTTCAAGCCGCCTGGACCAGCAGCGTCATCCCGTCCACGCCGACGATGCGCACCGTGCTGCCGGCCGGCAGGTCGGGGCCGCCGACCACCCAGAAGGCGTCGTCGACCTTGGCGCGGCCGCGGCCGCCGTGGATCGGCTGGTCCAGGGTCACCATGCGGCCGATCAGTTGCTCGGCGCGGCGGTTGAGCAGCGGCTGGTCGCTGGTCCGGCCGCGGTTGCGGAACCAGGTGCGGTACACCTGGATCGAGACGAAGCTCAGCACCACGAACGCGCCGACCTGCAGCAGCAGGGAGATGTCCGGGAACACCAGCACGGCGAGGAACACCGCCGCGGCGGCGAAGCCCATCCACAGCATGAAGGCGCCCGGCGCCAGCGATTCGGCCGCGAACAGCAACAAGGTCAGGGCACCCCAAGCCACTACCTCAATGCGCATGGCTCAGACTCCGTTGCGCGGCGGCACGCGCGGCACTGCCGGCGGGGAGGCCTGCTTGTTCAGCGCCTCGCGCGCCAGTTCGGCGATGCCGGCGATCGAGCCGATGATGCCGCTGGACTCCATCGGCATCAGCACGAACTTCTGGTTCGGCGCGGTGGCCAGCTCCTTGAACGCCTCCACGTACTTCTGCGCGACGAAGTAGTTGATCGCCTGCACGTCGCCTTCGGCGATCGCCTTGGACACCATCGCCGTCGCCCGCGCTTCGGCCTCGGCCAGGCGCTCGCGCGCCTCGGCGTCGCGGAACGCGGCCTCCTTACGGCCTTCGGCCTCCAGCACCGCCGCCTGCTTCTCGCCGTCGGCACGCAGGATCTCCGACTGCCGCGAGCCCTCCGCCTCGAGGATCTGCGCGCGCTTCTCGCGCTCGGCCTTCATCTGCCGGGCCATCGCATCGACCAGGTCGCGCGGCGGCTGGATATCGCGGATCTCGATGCGGGTGACCTTGATGCCCCACGGATTGGTGGCATGGTCGACCACGTTCAGCAGCTGCGCATTGATGGTCTCGCGCTGGCTCAGCGATTCGTCCAGGTCCATCGAGCCGATCACGGTGCGGATGTTGGTCTGCACCAGCGCGATGGTGGCGATCTCCAGGTTGGAGACTTCATACGCGGCCTTGGCGGCGTCCAGCACCTGGAAGAACACCACGCCGTCCACGCGAACGACCGCGTTGTCCTTGGTGATGACGTCCTGGCTGGGCACGTCCAGCACCTGTTCCATCATGTTGACCTTGCGGCCGACGCCATACATCCACGGAATCAGGAAGTGCAGGCCGGGCGACAGCGTGTGGGTGTAGCGGCCAAAGCGCTCCACCGTCCACTGGAATCCCTGCGGCACCATGCGCACGGTCTTGAACAGCACCACCACGCCGAAGAACAGGATCACCAGCGCAAGGAAGAAGGAAGACGGCATCAGGTCGCTCCATTAACCAGAAAGAAATCGAATCCGCAGTATAGCCAGCGCACGCGCACGTGCCGGTCACCAGCGGATGCGGCCCAGCAGCATGTCCTTGAACATGACCCAGTCGCCGGCAAGCGAGTACAGCGGGTGCTTGAAGGTGGCGGGACGGTTCTTCTCGAACACGAAATGGCCGATCCAGGCGCAGCCGTAGCCGCAGACCGGCGCGGCCCACAGCCAACGCGGCTGGCCGGTGCACAGCGCCAGCAGCAGGCTCGCCAGCACGCCGAGGCTGCCGACGAAATGCAGCCGTCGCGACACCCGATGCCGGTGCTCGCTCAGATAGAACGGATAGAACTCGCGAAAACTGGAGAAGCGACGCATGCGATGGCCCTCCCGAGGCGACGCAGGCGTCCAGCATACGCTGGGAGCGCGGGCGTCGCGCGCTGCGCACGGATGCGACACGCAGATGTCATGCGGCCACGACGCGCACTTGGCGTGCTTTCCGATGATCCAATGGGTCGGGACTGAAGTCCCTCCCACCGTGCACCCACCGCATTCGCCGCAAGCGCCTATGGGAGCGGCCTCCGTCGTGCCGTGGTGCGACGATGACGCGTCTCGCGGCGGCAAGGCACCGCCCATCGCGCAGGGACGTGTCCTGGGGCGCAACGGTCATGCGGCCACAACGCGCAACGTGGCGTGCTTTCCGATGATCCAATGCGTCGGAACTGAAGTCCCTCCCACAGTGCACCCGCCGCATTCGCCGCAAGCGCCTGTGGGAGCGGCCTCAGCCCTGCCGCGGCGCGAACATGATCACCGCCATGCCGGCCAGGCACAGGCCGGCGCCGAGCAGGTCCCAGCGCGTGGGGCGCATGCCCTGCACCGTCCACAGCCACAGCAAGGCGACGGCGACATAGACGCCGCCGTAGGCCGCATAGACGCGGCCGCTGGCGGCGGGATGCAGGGTCAGCAGCCAGACGAAGGCCGCCAGGCTGCCCGCGGCCGGCAACAGCAGCCAGGCGCTGCGCTGTTCGCGCAGCCACAGATAAGGCAGGTAGCAGCCGACGATTTCCGCGACGGCGGTCAGCACGAACAGCAGCAGGGTCTTCATCCGGCCGCGGCGCGCTCTTCGTCCTTGGCGCGCTGCCAGTACGCCTCCTGCTGCGCCAGCGACAGGCCGTCGAGCGCGCCGCCGTCCTGCTGCGCCAGCCGTTCCATCGTGCGGAAGCGACGCTCGAACTTGAGGTTGGCGTGGCGCAGCGCCGCACCGACGTCGACCTTGGCATGCCGCGCCAGGTTGGCGCAGACGAACAGCAGGTCGCCGATCTCGTCCTGCAGCCGTGCCGGATCGACCGCGGCGCCATGCGCCAGTTCCGCACGCACTTCCTCCAGCTCTTCCTGCACCTTGTCCAGCACCGGCGCGGGGCCGGACCAGTCGAAGCCGACCCGCGCCGCGCGCGACTGCAGCTTCAGCGCGCGCTGCCATTCCGGCAGGCCGCGGGCGATGCCGGCCAGTGCCGAGCCGTCGCGCTCGCCGGCGGCGGCGCGCTCGGCGCGTTTGATCTCTTCCCACTTCAGCGTCTGCTGTTCGGCATCGGCCACCTGACTGTCGCCGAACACGTGCGGGTGGCGGCGCACCATCTTGTCGCAGATCGCCGCAACCACGTCGTCGAAGCCGAACGCGCCCTGCTCGCGCGCCATCTGCGCATGGAACACCACCTGCAGCAGCAGATCGCCGAGTTCGTCCTTCAGCCCGGCCAGGTCCTGGCGGTCGATCGCGTCGGCCACTTCGTAGGCCTCTTCGATCGTGTACGCGGCGATGCTGGCGAAGTCCTGCTCCAGGTCCCAGGGGCAGCCCTGCGCGGGATCGCGCAGGCGCGCCATGATGTCGAGCAGGGCAGGAAGGTCGTAGCGGGCTGGAGTCACGGGCGGGTTCCGGTGCGACGGCACCGCTGCCGCCTGCCGCCTAGTGTGGCAGAGCGCGCGCCGTGCGGCGCGCGCGCGTGGCGCGGCTCAGCCCAGCCAGTCGCGCCAGGGCAGCGCCGCATCGCCCAGCGCCACGAAGTCGCCGTTGAGCAGCGATTCGCGGCGGTTGTAGCGGAACGGCTTGCCGGTCGCGGCGGCCAGCAGCGCGCCGCCAGCGGCCTGCAGCACGCACTGCCCGGCGGCGGTGTCCCATTCGGAGGTCGGGCCGAAGCGCGGATACACGTCCAGGTCGCCATCGGCGATGCGGCAGAACTTCAGCGACGAACCCTGCGCGACCAGTTCGATCTCGCCCATGCGCTGCAGCAGCGCGTCGGTACGCGCGTCGCGGTGCGAGCGGCTCGCCGCCACCCGCAGCGGCGCGGTGGCCGGCCGCCGGGTGTTCAACGCGGTGTCGCGGAAGCCCTCGCGGCGGTACGCCTGCTCGCCACGCACCGCGTGCCAGACGCGGCCATCGACCGGCGCCTGGACCACGCCGAACACCGGCGCGCCCTGGTGGATCAGCGCGATGTTGACGCTGAACTCGCCGTTGCGCTTGACGAACTCGCGGGTGCCGTCGAGCGGGTCGACCAGCCAATAGGTGGTCCAGTGCTCGCGCACCTCCCACGGAATCTGCGCCGATTCCTCGGACAGCACCGGCAGGTCCGGGGTCAGCCGCTCCAGGCCTTCGACGATGATCTGGTGCGCGGCCAGGTCGGCCTGGGTCAACGGGCTGGTATCGGCCTTGTGCTCCACCTCGAAGCCGGTGGCATAGACGGACATGATGGCCGCGGCGGCATCGATGGCGATGGCGATCACGGTTTCGCGCAAATCACTGGTCAGACGGATCATTCGGCGCGACCCAGCCACTCGCGGGCGATGAACAGCGCCGCCAGCGAACGCCCCTCGGAAAAATCTTCACGCAACATCAGTTGATCCAGTTCAGCCAGTTTCCAGGGCACCACTTCCAATTCCTCCGGCTCGTCGCCGGTCAGTCGTTCGGGATAGAGATCTTGTGCAAGCACCAGCCACGACTGGTGGCTCATGTAGGTCGGCGCCAGGGTCATCGCGCGCAGCACGCGCAACTGCCGCGCGCCGTAGCCGGCCTCTTCCTTGAGTTCGCGGTCGGCCGCCTGCAGCGGGGTCTCGCCGGCGTCGATGCGGCCCTTGACCAGGCCCAGTTCGTAGCGATGCACGCCGGCGGCGTATTCGCGCACCAGCAGCACGGTCTGCGCATCCAGCATCGGCACCACCACCACCGCGCCATGGCCCGGCGCCTTCAGCCGGTGGAACACGCGGCGCTCGCCATTGCTGAACTCCAGGTCCAGCTCCTCGACCCGGCGCTCGGCGGCCGATTCGCTGCGCTCGCGCACGGCATGGATGACCGGCAATCGACGGGTCACGCCGGCACCCTGCGGCGCCGGACGGCGTCGATCGATAGAATGCGCGGAGCGAAGAACCTGTTCATGAGCGCGAAATGCTATCAGACCTGACCGCAGCACAGATGGCCGAGGCGTGGCGCACGCGTGATCTGGCCGTGCTCTGGCACCCGTGCACGCAGATGCGCGAGCACCCCGACACCCTGCCCCTGGTCCCGATCGCCCGTGGCGAAGGCGCCTGGCTGATCGACCACGGCGGCCGCCGCTACCTGGATGCGGTGAGCAGTTGGTGGACGAATCTGTTCGGCCACGGCGAGCCGCGCATCGCCGCGGCCATCGCCGCCCAGGCCACCCAGTTGGAGCAGGTGATGCTGGCCGGCTTCAGCCACGAACCGGCGGTGCTGCTGGCCGAGCAGTTGCTGGCGCTGGCGCCGCGCCAGGAAGGGCGCGCGCCGCTGGCCAAGGTGTTCTATGCCGACAACGGCTCGGCCGGCGTGGAAGTGGCGCTGAAGATGGCCTTCCACTATTTCCAGAACCGCGGCGAACCGGGGCGCACCCGCTTCGTCGCGCTGGAGAACGGCTACCACGGCGAGACCATCGGCGCCCTGGCGGTCGGCGATATCCCGCTGTACCGGCGGGTGTACGCGCCCCTGCTGGCCGAGGCGCTATTCGCGCCCTCGCCCGACGCGTACCAGGCAGAACCGGGACAGAGCGCGCGCGAACGCGCCGATGTCGCCGCCGATGCGCTGGCCGACCTGTTCGACCGCCATCCCGGCGAGATCTGTGCGGTGATCCTGGAACCGCGCCTGCAGTGCGCCGGCGGCATGCGCATGCACGATCCGGCCTATCTGCGGCGGGCGCGCGAACTGTGCGACGCCAACGGCGCCTTCCTGATCGCCGACGAGATCGCCACCGGCTTCGGCCGCACCGGCACCCTGTTCGCCTGCGAGCAGGCCGGGGTGATGCCGGACCTGCTGTGCCTGTCCAAGGGCCTGACCGGCGGCTTCCTGCCGCTGTCGGCGGTGCTGGCCACCCAGCATCTGTACGACGCCTTCCTCGACGACAGCCGCGAACGCGCCTTCCTGCATTCGCACAGCTACACCGGCAACCCGCTGGCCTGCGCCGCGGCGCTGGCGTCGCTGCGGATCCTGCAAGAGGACGACGTGATCGCGCGCAACCGCAGCACCGCCGAGACCATGCGCGCGCTGTCGGCGCCGTTCGCCGAGCATCCGCACGTGGCCGACGTGCGCCAGGCCGGCATGGTGGTGGCGTTCGAACTCACCCGCACCGGCGACAAGCGCACGCCCTTCCCTGCGTCCGCACGCGTCGGCCTGCACGCCTACCGTGCCGCGCTGCAACGCGGGGTGGTGCTGCGCCCGCTGGGCGACGTGCTGTACTGGATGCCGCCGTACTGCGTGGACGCCGAGCAGTTGACGCTGCTGGCCGAGACCACGCTGGCGGCGATCGACGAGGCGGTGGCATGCGCCTGACCCGCTGCCATGTGGAGCTGCCGCTGCACGCCGGCGCCGAGTTGAGCCTGCCGGAAGACGTCGCCAACCACCTGCTGCGCGTGCTGCGGCTGCGCGAGGGCGATCCTTGCGTGCTGTTCAACGGCGACGGCTGCGATTACCCCGCCGAACTGCTGCAGGCCGGCAAGCGCAACGCCAGCGTGCGCATCGGCGCGGCGCAGCCGGTCGACAACGAGTCGCCACTGGCGATCACCCTGCTGCAGGGCGTGGCGCGCGGCGAGAAGATGGACCTGATCCTGCAGAAGGCCACCGAGCTCGGCGTCGCCGCGATCGTGCCGGTGTGGGCCGAGCGCACCGAAGTGAAGCTGGATGCGGCGCGGGTGGACAAGCGCGTGGCGCACTGGCGCAGCGTGGTGATCTCGGCCTGCGAACAGTCCGGCCGCGCGCGCGTGCCGCAGCTGAGCGCGCCGCTGGCGCTGGCCGATGCGGCGCGCGCCGCGGCGGACAGCCCCTGCCGGTTGATCCTGGATCCGCAGGGCGAACAGCGCCTGCGGTCGCTGGCCATCGGCGGCGCTGCGGCGACGATCGCGATCGGCCCGGAAGGCGGCTGGTCGCCGCGCGACCGCGCCACGCTGGAGGCCGCCGGCTTCGTCGGCCTGCGCCTGGGGCCGCGCATCCTGCGCACCGAAACCGCCGGCCTGGCCGCGATCGCGGCGCTGCAGGCGCACCACGGCGACCTGTGAGTTCAGGCAAGCGATGACGCTGTAGACAGCGGCGCCGCAACGCAGGCGCCGCAGGCATGGGACATATATATGTGTCGACGCGCTACGGCACGCCAGGCACGCCGCGCCGGCGTTGCGGGACGCCGCCCATCGGCGCGGCCATCGCCGCACCGGTCCGCTCAGTGGCGCTGCTGCAGGAACCAGTTCGCCGCGCCGATCACCCCGAGCTGGCCATGCTCGACCAGCTTCACCGGGATCTGCTCCAGCGCAGGACGCATCGCGCCCTTGTTCAAGTAGCGCTCGACGAAGCTGCTGGCGGACAGGAACGCGCCGATCTGCGGCAGGAAGCCGCCGGCCAGATAGATGCCGCCCTGCACGCCGTACAGCAGCGCCATATCGCCGACCACGCTGCCTAGCAGGCCGCAGAACGCGGACAGTGCCTCGTGCGCGAGCGGATCGTCGCCGGCCAGCGCAGCCGCGGTGATGTCGTTCGGTGCGGCATGCGCAGGCGTGGCGCCACGCAACTCGCACAACGCGCGATAGAGATTGAGCAACCCGGGGCCGGACAGGAAATGCTCCATCGGCACATAGGAGCGATCGCGCAACAGCCGCTGCGCCAGCGCCAGTTCCAGATCGTTGCCGATCGGCAGCGCGGCATGGCCGGCCTCGGTGGCCAGCACCATGGCGCCGCCCTGGGTCGGAATCCACACCGCGGCGCCGAGGCCGGTACCCGGACCGATCACCAGCGCAGGCCCGCGCTGCGCCTTGCGCGGCCCGGTCAGATGCAGCACTTCGCTGGCGTCCATCGACGCGGCCGCATACGCCACCGCTTCGAAATCGTTGACCAGATGCAGTGCCTTCAGGCCCAGCCGCTCGCGAATTTCCGGCGGCGACAGCGTCCACGGCAGATTGGTGGTGATGACGCGACCATCTTCGAGCGCGTAACCGGCGCTGGCGATCACCCCACGGGTCGGCTTCGGCCCCTGCACCTGGCCCAGGAACTCGCCGATGATCTCGGCCAGACCGGGGTAGTCGGCGCAGCGGTATTTGCGATAGTCCAGCACATCGACGGACGGCGCCGGGCCGGCACCGGCAGCGCGTGCGACCAGGCCGATCCGGACATGGGTTCCGCCGACATCGGCAGCAATGAAGGGCTCGGCGCGCGGCACGGCCGCTGCCACTGATGAACTGCTTGCGGACACATCTTCTCCCGTTGCGCCAGAGCAGGCGCACGCCGATTCGGCAGATTGATCGATCGAGTGTCGGACCACCTTGACAACGTTGTCAAGGTGATTTTCACCCGTTTGTCGTTTTGTCTTCACCACTGCGACTTCATCGGCCGGATCGCCCGGCCGTTCGAGTGGTCGATCGCATGGCGCGTTGCATGGGTGAACATCCGTCGCAAAATTTCGCCGCATTGCACAAATTCCTGCCACACGCCCGGCCAACCGGCAGCGCCTGCCACACCAGGGCCTCGCGGCCAACGCAGGCCCGTTGCACCCATCCGCGGGCATGTTTTCTTTTGTAGACAAGCACCTAGGAGACGCGGCGGAAGGGCCGCGAAAGCCTCCGGAAAGATGCCGCGGCGAGCCTTGCTTGCATTCGTCAAAACCACGTGAAACGGGTGTTGACAACGCTGTCAGCGCTACGACAGACTCGGCTCACACAAGTTTTACAACTTCAAGACATGCCACGTTCAGGGGATTCAGACACAGCGACGCATCGCCGCTCCTCCCGCGCCAAGTGGCAGGACGCGCGCTGACGCTGCGACCGGCATCCCCGAACCGACGAAACCACGCCCCGAGCCGGGCCGGACGCAGCGGCGTCCGGATCAGGCGACAAGGTGCACTGCTGTATTGCTGGACTTGGTTGTTACCTGCAGGAACACAGGAAGGACTGGCGCCCTCGATGCCGCCGGTTGGCTACTTCCGCGTCAGCGACCGGACGACGCGCATCGAGATGCGATCCGCGCAGCGCCACCAGGCGCGGCGCCATCCACAAGGCCGGGCAGCGGCCAGCACGCCGGAACATCGGTTGGCACCTCATGCCCAAGTACTCACCCAGAGGTTTAGCCAATGAATAGCCGCACCACTACCTTAGCCCTCAGCATCATGGCCGCGCTGTACCTGTCCGGTAACGCCGCCGCGCAGGAAGCGCCCGCTTCCGCCACCGCGGATTCCAAGAACGTCCAGCAGCTGGATGCCATCACCGTCACCGGTTACCGCGCCTCGCTGGAGAAGAGCCAGTCGGTGAAGCGCTCGGCCAACTCCATCGTCGATGCGATCAGCGCCGAGGACATCGGCAAGTTCCCGGACACCAATGCCGCCGAGTCGCTGGCGCACCTGCCGGGCATCAGCGTGGACCGCCAGTTCGGCGAAGGCGAGAAGGTCAGCATCAACGGCACCGACCCGGCGCTGAACCGCGTGCTGCTCAATGGCCAGACCATCGCCTCGGGCGACTGGGGCGGCAACCCGACCGACACCAGCGGCCGCACCTTCAACTACACCCTGCTGTCGCCGGAAATCATCGGCCTGATGGAGGTCTACAAGACCCCGGAAGCCCGCATCGACGAAGGCTCGATCGGCGGCACCGTGATCGTGCACACCCGCAAGCCGCTGGACCTGCCGAAGAACACCATCCGCGGCTCGATCGGCTACAACTACAACGACCGTTCGGAAGAAGGCAATCCGCGCGGCTCGGCGCTGTGGAGCTGGAAGAACGACGACGAGACCTTCGGCGCGTTGATCTCCGCCACCCACGACAAGCAGGATCTGTCGCGCGCCGGCATCGAGTTCTTCGGCTACAACACCGGCGCCGGCATCCCGCCGACCGCGCGCATCTCCGGCGACGGTGGTAACGTCGCGACCGCCAAGATCCCGGTGGGCATCAATAGCGCCTTCTTCCAGCAGACCCGCGAGCGCAACGGCCTGCAGGGCGCGCTGCAGTGGAAGCCGAACGATCAGAACGAGTTCAACCTGACCGGCATCTACATCAAGGGCAAGTACAACAACTTCAGCGAATCGCGCTACGTCTGCCCGGGCTGCGGCGACCAGGACAAGATCACCAGCGCGACCGTGCAGAACGGCTACATCACCCAGGCCACGGTCACTGATGGCGCCGGCAACGGCAAGCAGCCGTATGCGCAGCTGGACACCAACTACCGCGAAAGCACCGTCACCACCAAGAGCCTGAACCTGCGCCACGACTTCTACGGCGACAAGTGGGTGTTCACCTCGCAGGTCGGCACCACCGAGGCCACCGGCGGCAAGAACCCCGAATACCTGATGAAGTTCCTGCTGAAGGACGGTGGCTACAACTTCGGTTACGACGGCAGCCACACCGACGTCAACTACGACAACGCCAGTGCCGCCAACTGGGGTCTGGTCGGTTCGCCGGCCGGCCTGGCGCCCGGTTCCACCGCCGCTTCGGCGATGCAGGCAGGTGGCATCTACTACGCCAAGAGCACGGACAAGGAGAAGTACTTCCAGTTCGACGCCGCCCGCGATCTGGACTGGGGCCCGCTGAACAAGCTGCAGCTCGGCTACAAGTACATCAACCACGACAACGGCGTCGACGCCCGCGGCAACCGCATCAACACCACCAATGCGATTTCGCTGACCGACTTCAGCCCCGGCACCACCCCGAGCGGCCTGTACGACGGCCTGGGCGCCAGCGGCGACCTGACCAACTGGCCGACCGCCAACCTCAACTCGGTGATCAGCTACCTGCGCGGGCAGCCGCAGGGTCCGTACAACCGCGACTACGGCTCCTCGTTCGACGTCAAGGAAATCACCAGCGACCTGTACGCGCAGCTGAACTTCGAGTCCGGCGCGTGGCGCGGCAACCTGGGCGTGCGTTATGTCGACACCAAGGACAAGTCGTTGTACTGGCAGAGCGCCGATGGCGGCGCCACCTACAACCAGACCCAGGTGAGCAAGCAGTACTACAAGCCGCTGCCGAGCTTCAACCTGGCCTACGATCTGGATACCGACAAGGTGCTGCGCTTCTCCGTGGCCAAGGTGATGGCACGTCCGCGCTACGGCGACCTGGCCGGCTCGTTCACCATCAACAGCAGCAACGGCAACCTGACCGCCAGCGGCGGCAACCCGGACCTGAAGCCCTACGAGTCGACCAACTACGATCTGGCCGCCGAGTGGTACTTCGCTCCGTCCAGCATGCTGTCGGCGGAACTGTTCTATCGCGACATCAGCTCGTACATCGTCACCACCACCTCGCAGCAGCAGCTGACCGATGCGGTGAGCGGCGTGAGCGGCCTGTTCACGGTGACCTCGCCGATCAACGCCTCCGACGCCAAGGTCAAGGGCGCCTCGCTGAACTACCAGCAGGCCTTCGGCTACGGCTTCGGTCTGCAGGCGAACTACACCTACGCCACCGCCGACGCCAGCACCGGCCTGAACCTGCCGTACCTGTCGAAGAACACCTACAACGTGATCCCCTACTGGGAAAACGGTCCGTGGATGGTGCGCCTGAACTACAGCTACCGCTCCAAGTACTTCACCCAGGTCGGCCGCCTGAACTCGCAGGTGTTCACCGACGAGTACAAGCAGCTGGACCTGACCGCCTCGTACGAGATCAACGACTGGATGAGCGTGAGCTTCAGCGCGACCAACCTGCTCGACTCGACGTACTACTGGTACAACGAGGTCAAGTACGCGCCGATCGGCATGTACAAGAACGGCCGCGGCTACCAGGCGCAGCTGAACTTCAAGTTCTGATGTAGCACCGGCGCGCCACCGTCCCTCCACGGTGGCGCGCTTTTTCGTGTCCGGCGCGGCGGCGCCGGCATCGTCTTCTGCAACAAGGAGTGCCGTTCCATGACGACCGAGACCCGCCCCCGTGCGGACCGATCCCGCCACGCCGGAGCCGCACGCCAGACCCTGGCCAGCGCGCTGGCCCTCATGCTCGCGCTGACGGCCCTGCCCGCCGGCGCCGCGGATGCGCCGTCGCCGACCGCGCCCACCGCCACCACCCTCAGTCCGGAACAGATCGACCAGCAGTGGCTGCAGGCCACCGCCAAGTACGCGCCCGAACGCGCGCGGCTGGTGCGCGAAGCCAACGATGGCGCGCGCGGCGGACCGTTCCGACCCGACTGGACCTCGCTCAAGCAGTACCGCTCGCCGTCCTGGTACGACAACGCCAAGTTCGGCATCTTCATCCACTGGGGCGTGTTCTCGGTGCCGGCCTTCGGCAACGAATGGTATTCGCGCAACATGTACCAGCAGGGCAGCAAGGACTACCTGCACCATCGGGAAACCTACGGCCCGCAGTCGCGCTTCGGCTACAAGGACCTGATCCCGCTGTTCACCGCGCCCAAGTTCGATCCGCAGGCCTGGGCCACCCTGTTCCGCGATGCCGGCGCCCGCTACGTGGTGCCGGTGGCCGAACACCACGACGGCTTCGCGATGTACGACTCGCAGCTGTCGGACTGGACCGCGGTCAAGATGGGTCCCAAGCGCGACGTGCTCGGCGAGCTGTCCAAGGCGATCCGCGCACAGGGCCTGCATTTCGGCCTGTCCTCGCACCGCGCCGAGCACGACTGGTTCTTCGACGGCGGCCGCCAGTTCGACTCGGACGTCAACGACCCGCGCTACGCCGGCCTGTACGGCCCGGCGCAGGTCCGCCTGCCGGGCAAGGACGACGCGGACGTCACCAACGACTGGACCCCCGTGTCGCAGGCCTGGCTGGACGACTGGCTGGCGCGCACCACCGAACTGATCGACCGCTACGACCCGGACCTGATCTATTTCGACTGGTGGATCGCGCACCCGACCTTCCGCGGCACCCTGCCGACCATGCTGTCGTATTACTACAACCACGGCGCGGCCAAGGGCGGCGTGGTGGTGAACTACAAGCTCGGCGCCTTCCCCGAGGGCGCCGGCACTCTGGACATCGAGCGCGGCCAGCTCACCGGCATCCATCCCACGCACTGGCAGACCGACACCTCGGTCAGCAACGCCTCGTGGGGCTATGTCGAGAACGACACCTACAAGACGCCGACCTTCATCATCCACATGCTGGTGGACGTGGTCAGCAAGAACGGCAACCTGATGCTCAACATCGGTCCGCGCGCCGACGGCTCGATCCCGGACACCGAACGCGCGATCCTGCTGTCGATCGGCAAGTGGCTCAAGACCAACGGCGAGGCGATCTACGACAGCACGCCGTGGCGCAGCTACGGCGAAGGCCCGACCGAAGTGGTCGGCGGCACCTTCCAGGACACCAAGACCAAGCCGTACACGCCCGAGGATTTCCGCTTCACCACCGGCCACGGCGCGCTGTACGCGATCGAGCTGAGCTGGCCGGCCGACGGCCAGGCGCTGATCCGCTCGCTGAAGCCGGCCGATGGCGTGCGTGGCGTCACCCTGCTCGCCAACGGCAAGCCGGTGCCGTTCGAGCAGCGCGCCGACGGCCTGCACCTGCGCCTGCCGGCCAAGCCGGTGGGCGACCACGCCTACGTGTTCCGCATCGACCTGACCTCCCCCACTCCGCCAACGGATCCCTCCCGATGATCAAGCGTTTCGCAGGGCTGCTGTTCGCCCTCGCCCTGGCCTGCGGGCCGGCCATGGCCAAGAACCCGACTGCGCTGTTCTATCTGATGAACACGCAGAAATCGACCAATTCGTTCCTGGCCCACCTCGACAAGATCGACGTGGTGGTGCCGACCTGGTACGGCGTGGACCAGAGCGGCCTGGTCAACGGCACCCCGAACATGTACCTGTACGAGATCGCCAAGCAGCACAAGCTGCGGGTGATGCCGATCCTGTCGATGACCGCCGGCCGCGAGGGCTTCCACAAGCTGCTGCACGACGAGGACGCCAAGCAACGCATGATCCAGGCGCTGCTGATCCACGGCCGCAAGCACGGCTACTACGGCTTCCAGTTCGATTTCGAGAGCATCGCCTGGACCGACCGCGACGCCTACTCGCTGATGGTCAAGCAGACCGCCGAGGCGCTGCACAAGGCCGGCTTCAAGCTGTCGGTGGCGGTGGTGCCGAACGCACCCGGCTATGCCGAGGGCGGCGCCTTCGCCAAGTGGATGTGGGAGTACTGGCGCGGCGCCTACGACCTCAAGGCGCTGAGCGCCTCGGCCGACCTGATCAGCCTGATGACCTACGACCAGCACACCCGCTGGACCGCGCCCGGCCCGGTGGACGGCATGGTGTGGATGAAGAAGCACCTGGACTACGCGCTGACCCAGGTGCCGAAGGACAAGCTGTCGCTGGGCATCGCCACCTACGGCTACCGCTGGTACACCGGCAATCCGGTCAAGCCCGACGGTACCGAAGCCTCGAACATCACCGCCGACTACATCGACGCCGACGAATCGTTCCCGCTGGCCGAGGAGCAACACGCCACCGTGCAGTGGGACCCGGTGGAGCAGGAGTCGTGGTTCTACTTCTACCGCGACGACATGCGCGAATGGGTGTTCCGCCCGGATGCGCGCAGCTTCCGCGCCCGCTACGAGCTGACCAAGCAGTACGGTCTGGAAGGCTTCAGTTGCTGGGTGCTGGGCGCCGAAGATCCCAAGGTCTGGGACGAACTGCCGACCGCGGCGCGCTGAGCGGCCGCACGACCGAGATGCGACACGAGGGGCACGCGGCGCGCAGCGAACGCGCCGCGCTCACCCCAGGCTACCTCACAGCCTCTACGATACGCATCTCGATCGCTTGAGGTAGACCGATGACTGCAGTGGGTGCACACCCCCGATTGCCGCACCGCCCGATGCCCGCCGCCGCGCGCATCGCGGCGGCCTCCCGCAACGCCTGGCTGGGGTTGTCCCTGCTCGCCTGTGGCAGCCTGCTCGGCGGCTGCGACCGCACTCCGTCGCCAGCGCCGGCGCCCGCGGCCAAGCCTGCCGCAGCGCCGCCGCCGGCCCCGAAACACGATGACGACGACGACAAGACGCCGCTGCCGTTGATCCCGGCGCCGGCCAAGGCCGAGCGCGACGGCGGCACCCTGACCATCGGCACCGGCGCCGTGCTGTCGGTGCCGCTCGACGACGCTGGCGCGCAGCGCGTGGCGCAACAACTGTCGCAATTGCTGAGCAAGACCCGCGGCCTGTCGCTGGAGGTGCGTGCGGAGACCATCCCCGCCGACGGCAGCATCCGCCTGCAGCTCAACCCCAATACCGAGGTCGCGCAGGCCGAGGGCTACACGCTGGACGTGGACCCGCGGACCATGCTGATCCAGGCGCGCGAAGAGCGCGGCCTGTTCTACGGCGCGATCAGCGCCTGGCAGTTGATGACCCCCGACGCCGGCAAGGGCGAGGTGGACGTGCCGCAGGTGCATATCCGCGACTGGCCGCGCTTCGGCTGGCGCGGCGTGCTGCTCGACGTGGCACGGCACTTCCACGGCCCGGACACGGTCAAGCGCCTGATCGACGCGATGGCCCAGCACAAGCTCAACGTGCTGCACCTGCACCTGACCGACGACCAAGGCTGGCGCATCGAGATCAAGCGCTATCCCAAGCTCACCGAGATCGGCGCCTGGCGCACCCCGCCGGGCGCCGGCAGCCACGGCCTGCCCGATCGCTACGGCGGCTTCTACACCCAGGACCAGATCCGCGACCTGGTGGCCTACGCCGCCGAACGCCACGTCACCATCGTGCCGGAGCTGGACATGCCCGGGCACGCGCAGGCGGCGGTGGCCGCGTACCCGGAGCAGGTCGGGGTGACCCGGCAGCGGCCCAAGGTGTCGGTGGACTGGGGCGTCAATCCCTACCTGTTCAACACCAACGACAAGAGCATGACCTTCATCCGCGGCGTGCTGGATGAAGTGCTGCAACTGTTCCCCTCGCCGTACATCCACATCGGCGGCGACGAAGCGGTCAAGGACCAGTGGGAACGCTCGCCGGCGGTGCGCGCGCAGATGCGCAAGCTCGGCATCAAGGATGCGCATGCGCTGCAGGGTTGGTTCAACCAGCAACTGGCCGACTACCTGACCCAGCACCAGCGGCGCCTGATCGGCTGGGACGAGATCCTGGAAGGCGGGCTGCCGGCCAGTGCGTCGGTGATGTCCTGGCGCGGCGTGGACGGCGCGGTCGCCGCCGCCAAGCAAGGCCACGACGTGGTGCTGGCACCGGCCGGCTGGATGTACCTGGACAACCTGCAGAGCGCACGCAACGACGAGCCCAACGGCCGCCTGGCCACGCTGCCGCTGCAGAAGGTCTATGGCTTCGACCCGGTGCCGGCCGCGCTCAGCGCCGAGGAGAGCAAGCACGTGCTCGGCGTGCAGGCGGCGCTGTGGAGCGAGTACATCCCCTCCACCTGGCATATCGACCATGCGCTGTTCCCGCGACTGAGCGCGGTGGCCGAGGCCGGTTGGTCGCCGATGGCCGCACGCGACTGGAACGGCTTCCTGCAGCGCATGCCGGCGCAGCTGGACCGCTACCGCCTGCAGGGCATCGCCTACGGCGACGGCGCCTTCGCCCCGGACATCGCCGTGCAGGGCGGCGACAACGCCGCGCTGGACAGCGGGAAGGCCACCGTGTTGCTGGGCAACCAGGCCAAGTTCGGCAGCTTCCGCTACACCACCGACGGCAGCGAGCCCAAGGCCGATTCGCCGCGCTACACCGCGCCGTTCGCGGTGACCCTGCCGGTCACCGTGCGCGCGGCCACCTTCGCCGACGACGGCCGTCTGCTGGCCGCCCCGCGCAGCCGCATCCTCGACCGCGCCAACCTGCTCAGCCGCGATACCCAGGGCCTGGCCTCGTGCGAAGGCGGCGAGCTGGGCCTGCGCGTGCCGCTGCTGCCGGACCTGGCCGACCAGGACACGCCGGTGTTCAACATCGACCTGTTCACCAGTTGCTGGCGCTACGCCGACGCGCGGCTGGACGGCATCGACCGCATCCGCATCGACGCCGCGCGCCTGGCGCGCAACTACGGGCTGGCGCACGACCAGGCCAAGGTCAAGCGCTACCCGGCGCACAGCCCGCGCGGCGAGTTCGAAGTGCGGCTGGGCGACTGCAAGGGCAAGCTGCTGGCGCGGCTGCCGCTGCCGGCCGGCAAGACCCTGGGCGACCAGTTCGCGCTGGAAGCGCGGCTGCCCAAGCAGAGCGGCGTGCACGACCTGTGCCTGCGCTCCACCGCGCCCATCGCCGGCCCGTACTACGCCATCGGCGCCGTCCATCTGATCGACACCGCGGCGCAGGCGCCCCCCGCCGCCGCGCACTGACCACGGAGACCCTCGCATGACCCTGCCGCCCCGCCGCCCCCGTTCCGCGCCGCGCACGCGCCTTCCTGCCCGCCTCGGGCTGCTGCTGGCGCTGGCATTGCCGGCGCTGGGCCAGGCGGCGGCGCCGGCGACGCTGTCGCTGCAACAGGGCTGGCAGGTGCGTCTGGCGCCGGGCGATGCCAACGCCAAGGCGCACCCGAAGGCCGCGCAGTGGCTGCCGGCGCAGGTGCCGGGCACGGTGCAGACCGACCTGATCGCCGCCGGAGTGGTGCCCGATCCGTTCTATCGCGACAACGAAGCGCAGATCCAGTGGGCCGGGCTCAGCGACTGGCAGTACCAGACCCGGTTCCAGGTCGACGCGGCCCTGCTGGCGCGCCCGCACTTGGAACTGGTGTTCGACGGCCTGGACACCTTCGCCGAGGTCTACCTCAACGGCAAGAAACTGCTGGCCGCCGACAACATGTTCCGGCAGTGGCGGGTCGACGCCAAACCGCTGCTCAAGCGCGGCGACAACGTGCTGGAAGTGCGCATCGCCTCGCCGATCAAGAAGATCCAGCCGTGGCTGGCCAAGCAGCCGTACGCGCTGCCCGGCGCCTACGATTCGGCGTTCGGCGACGAGCCGGTGGCGCGGCACAGCTCCACCTACGTGCGCAAGGCGCCTTACAACTTCGGCTGGGACTGGGGCCCGCGCATCGTCACCGCCGGCATCTGGCAGGGCGTGCGCCTGGAGGCCTGGGACGACCTGCGCGTGGACGGCCTGCGCATCGCCCAGCAGCGCGTTGACGCCGATGCGGCGCAGTTGCTGGCGCAACTGCAGGTGCAGGCCGGCCGCAGCGGCGAAGTGCAGTTGGACCTCGATGTGCTCGGCCCCGACGGCCAGCGCGTCGGCCAGTTCAGGCAGCGCGCGGTCGTCGATCCAGGTGCCAACACCCTGACCGTGCCGGTACGCATCGCCAAGCCGCAGCGCTGGTTCCCGGCCGGCTACGGCCGCCAGGACCTGTACACGTTCAAGGCGCAGCTGCGCGATGCCGCGGGCGAGCGCCTGGACGTGCAGCGCGTCACCGGCCTGCGCAGCGTCGAGTTGCGCCGCGAGAAGGACCAGTGGGGCAAGAGCTTCGCCCTCGTGGTCAACGGCATCCCGGTGTTCGCCAAGGGCGCCAACCTGATTCCGTTCGACAGCTTCCCCACCCGCGTCGACGCCGCGCGCATGCGCGGCTTCCTGCAGTCCGCGCGCGACGCCAACATGAACATGCTGCGCATGTGGGGCGGCGGCCATTACCAGCCGGACAGCTTCTACGAGGATGCCGACCGCCTGGGGATCATGATCTGGCAGGACTTCATGTTCGGCGGCGCCATCCCACCCTACGACGTCGCCTTCCGCGAGAACACCCGCGCCGAGGCCGAGGAGCAGGTGCGGCGCCTGGGCGATCACCCCAGCATCGTCATCTGGTGCGGCAACAACGAGGTGCAGACCGGCTGGGAGAACTGGGGCGACCGGGTCAAGTTCAAGCGGTCGATCGACCCGGAAGAGCGCGAGCGCATCGTCCGCGGCATGACCACGCTGTTCGGCACGGTGCTGCGCGAGGCGGTGCAGAAGTACGACAGCGACACCCCGTACTGGGCCACCTCGCCGGGCACCGATTTCGACGGCGCCGCCGACCAGCCCGACGACGGCGACATGCACTACTGGAAGGTCTGGGGCGGCCCGGCGCTGCCGGTCACCGAGTACCTCAACGTGACCCCGCGCTTCATGTCCGAATACGGCCTGCAGTCGTTCCCCGAGATGCGCACCATCCGCGCCTTCGCCGAACCCGGCGACCTGCAGCCGGAATCGCCGGTGATGCGCGCGCACCAGAAGTTCGACAAGGGCAACGGCAACCAGCGCCTGCTGCTGTACATCCGCCGTGCGTTCGGCGAACCCAAGGACTTCGCCAGCTTCGTCTACCTGAGCCAGATCATGCAGGCCGAGGGCATCACCCTGGCCGCCGAACACCTGCGCGCCTCGCGGCCGCAATCGATGGGCTCGCTGTACTGGCAGCTCAACGACGTGTGGCCCGGCGCCTCGTGGTCGAGCCTGGACTACTTCGGCCGCTGGAAGGCGCTGCAGTACCATGCGCGCCGCTTCTACGCGCCGGAACTGATCGCCGCACTGCGCGACGACAAGGGCCAGACCACCGTGTCGCTGGTTTCCGACCGCACCACGCCGCTGGCCGCGCGCTGGCGCATGCGGGTGATGGACCTGTCCGGCAAGGTGCTGAGCAAGACCGAGAAGCCGGTGACCCTGGCGCCGCTGTCCAGCGTGCGCGTGGGCAGCTTCAGCGATGCGCAGTTGCTGCGCCGCGCCGATCCGCGCCGCAGCGTGGCGGTGTTCGAGCTGCTCGACGGCGAGCGCGTGCTGTCGCGCACCCTGGTGTACTTCGACGCGGCCAAGCGCCTGCAGTGGCCGCAGGCCGACATCCGCGGCGAGCTGCGCGCCGATGGCGACGGCTACGCGCTGACCCTGAGCAGCGCCACCCTCGCCGCGCAGGTATGGCTGAGCTTCGGCGACCTCGACGTGACCCTGTCCGACAACGCCTTCGACCTGCTGCCGGGCGAACCGCTGACCGTGCGCGTGCACAGCAGCGCCACCCTGGAGCAGGTGCGCGCGGCGCTGCAGGTGCGCGATCTGGGCGGGACCATGGCTGGCGCGCCGGCCGAACCGGCGGAGGCGAAGTGATGGGCAAGCCGATGTCGCGGGCAGGCGTCACCTTGTGGGAGGGACTTCAGTCCCGACGGGGCGTTACCGGTAAAGCGTCGGGACGAAAGTCCCTCCCACAAAAGCGCCTCTACCTGGCGCTGTGTGCGATCGGCCTGCTTGCCGCCCCGCTCGCCCATGCCGACGAGGCCGAGGACCGCGCCGCCGCGCTGGTGGCGAAGATGACCCGCGCCGAGAAGATCGCGCAGGCGATGAACGCTGCGCCGGCGATCCCGCGCCTGGGCGTGCCGGCCTACGAGTGGTGGAGCGAGGGCCTGCACGGCATCGCCCGCAACGGCGAGGCCACGGTGTTCCCGCAGGCGATCGGCCTGGCCGCGACCTGGAACGCCGAACTGCTGCACGACGTCGGCACCGTCACCTCCACCGAGGCGCGGGCCAAGTTCAATCTCGCCGGCGGCCCCGGCAAGGACCATCCGCGCTACGCCGGGCTGACCATCTGGTCGCCCAACATCAACATCTTCCGCGACCCGCGCTGGGGCCGCGGCATGGAGACCTACGGCGAGGATCCCTACCTCACCGGACGGCTCGCGGTCGGCTTCATCCACGGCCTGCAGGGCGACGATCCGGCGCATCCGCGCACCATCGCCACGCCCAAGCACCTGGCCGTGCACAGCGGGCCGGAACCGGGCCGCCACGGTTTCGACGTGGACGTGTCGCCGCACGATTTCGAGGCGACCTATTCGCCGGCGTTCCGCGCCGCCATCGTCGACGGCCAGGCCGGCTCGGTGATGTGCGCGTACAACTCCCTGCACGGCACGCCCGCCTGCGC
Organism: Xanthomonas sp. LF02-5; assembly: GCF_034105325.1. Taxonomy (NCBI): domain Bacteria; kingdom Pseudomonadati; phylum Pseudomonadota; class Gammaproteobacteria; order Lysobacterales; family Lysobacteraceae; genus Xanthomonas; species Xanthomonas sp. LF02-5. Next base: position 78,739 of record NZ_JAXGGF010000005.1, read on the forward strand.
CGCCGACTGGCTGCTCGACGGCCGCGTGCGCGGCGATTGGGGCTTCAAGGGCTTCGTGGTGTCCGATTGCGATGCGATCGACGACATGACCCAGTTCCACTACTACCGCCCCGACAACGCCGGCTCGTCCGCGGCCGCACTCAAGGCCGGGCACGATCTGAACTGCGGCTACGCCTACCGCGAGCTCGGCATCGCCTTCGACCGCGGCGAAGCCGACGAAGCCCTGCTCGACCGCTCGCTGGTGCGCCTGTTCGCCGCGCGCTACCGGCTCGGCGAATTGCAGCCGCAGCGCAACGATCCGTATACGCGGCTGGGCGCCACGGACATCGACAGCGCCGCGCACCGCGCGCTGGCGCTGCAGGCCGCGCAGCAATCGCTGGTGCTGCTGAAGAACGCCGACGCCACCCTGCCGCTGCGCCCGGGCCTGCGCCTGGCCGTGCTCGGCCCCAACGCCGACGCGCTGGCCGCGCTGGAAGCCAATTACCAGGGCACCTCGGTGCAGCCGGTGACGCCGCTGCAAGGGCTGCGCACGCGCTTCGGCGCCGCCCAGGTCGCCTATGCGCAGGGCGCGCCGCTGGCCGCCGGCGTGCCCGGCATGATCCCCGAGACCGCCCTGCGCAGCGACGGCAAGCCCGGGCTGCGCGGCGAGTACTTCGACAACCTGGACCTGGCCGGCACGCCGCGCGTGCAGCGCCAGGACCGCGTGGTCGGCTTCAACTGGGACCACGTGGCCCCGGCCAAGGGCGTGGACAAGGACCGCTATTCGGTGCGCTGGAGCGGCGAACTGCTGCCGCCCGGCCCGGGCGACTACACCCTGGCGGTACGCGTGGCGCGCTGCTTCGATTGCGCCGGCCACGACCCGGTGCGCCTGTACATCGACGACCAGCTGGTGGTGGCCGGCAACGCCGAGGACAAGCACGTGCCGGCCGGCATGCACAACGCCGACGGCCGCAACGTCGAGGCGGTGCTGCATTTCGACGACGCGCGGCCGCGGCGCATCCGCCTGGAGCTGGAACACCGCGGCCAGGACCAGGGCTTGCGCCTGGAGTGGCTGGCGCCGCCGGCGCTGCAACTGGCCGAGGCCGAACGCGCGGTGGCACAGGCCGACGCGGTGGTGGCCTTCGTCGGCCTGTCGCCGGACGTGGAAGGCGAGGAACTGCGCATCGACGTGCCCGGCTTCGACGGCGGCGACCGCAATGACCTGGCCCTGCCGGCCGCGCAGCAGGCGTTGCTGGAGCGGGCCAAGGCCAGCGGCAAGCCGCTGGTCGTGGTGCTGATGAGCGGCAGCGCGGTGGCGTTGAACTGGGCCAAGCAGCATGCCGACGCGATCATCGCCGCCTGGTATCCGGGCCAGTCCGGCGGCACCGCCATCGCCCAGGCGCTGGCCGGCGACATCAACCCCGGCGGGCGCCTGCCGGTGACCTTCTACCGCTCGACCAAGGATCTGCCGCCCTACGTCAGCTACGACATGAAGGGCCGCACGTATCGCTACTTCAAGGGCGAGCCGCTGTTCCCGTTCGGCTACGGGCTGAGCTACACCCAGTTCGCCTACGACGCGCCGCAGCTGTCGACCGCGACGCTGCAGGCCGGCCAGCCGCTGCAGGTGAGCACCACCGTGCGCAACACCGGCGCACGCGCCGGCGACGAGGTGGTGCAGGTGTACCTGCAATACCCGCAGCGCGCGCAGTCGCCGCTGCGCAGCCTGGTCGGCTTCCAGCGCGTGCACCTGCAGCCGGGCGAGGCGCGCACGCTGACCTTCGCATTGGACGCGCGCCAGCTCAGCGACGTCGACCGCAGCGGCCAGCGCGCGGTCGAGGCCGGCGACTACCGCCTGTTCGTCGGCGGCGGTCAGCCGGGCACCGGCGCACCCGGCGAGGACGCGGCGTTCTCGATCAGCGGGCGCATGGCCCTGCCGAAGTGAGCGACGGGGCCGCCCACGGCCCCTGTCTACGAAATGCGCCAGCGCATGCGGCGGTGCAGCGTAACGGCCCGGCGCGCTGCCGCCGCCGGGCGCCATCCCCGCACGTTCCAGCATCCTGCTAATTTATTTTTCACGACCTATTGACAGTCTTCCGGGACAGAGGTATCGATAACACGTCGGTGCCACGCATCGACGATGCCAGACGCGCCGAACGCCGCAGCACTTGCGGCGTTTTCCAGGGCAGTTCCAGGGGTGATGTGCCATGTCATGCAGTCGTCGCAGCCAGGATCGATGCCTCGCCGGAGTTCCGGCGCCCTGCCTGTCGTCCGCGTTCCGCGCGGGCACGCATGGGGGCCGCTGCGCATGACCCGTCGCTACAAGCTGAGCGCGCTGCGTTCGCGCTCCAAGTGCATCGCCGGCTACTCGCCGCCACGCCACTGATCGCCGTTTAACGGTCCGCCCAGCCGGCAGACGCCTCGCGTCGGTCGCCGTTCGCTCTGTCCTGTTCGCACGCCATCCGGCGTGCGGTTCGAGCGCGCGCGCCTTCCGTCCACCGTGTCTGCCATCCAGGAACGCAGCGGCGCGTCGCCTTCGGCGCGTGCCCGCACCGATCACGATCAGCGAGGTGTCACGTGGCAACCCATCCCTATTGCAAGCGCAAGGCGCTGTGCGCCGCCATCCTGGCCATCACCGGCCTTGTCGCCACCGCACCGGCGCTGGCCGGCACCGTGCAGGGCGAACTCAAGGAGCGCAGCAGCGGCAAGCCCGCCGCCCATGCGAAAGTGGCCATCGTCGGCACCGCGCTCAGCGCCGTCACCGACGCCCAGGGCCGCTTCGTCATCGCCGACGTGCCGGCCGGGCAGTACGCACTGCAACTGGACTATCCCGGTTTCAGCGCGCCGGAAACCACCGTGCAGGTCGCCGACAGCGGCGCCGCCACGGTGTCGATCGCGCTGGACGAGGCCAAGCAGTTGCAGACCATCAGCGTGGCGGCCAACCGCTACGACGCCAGCACGCTGAAGATGAATTCCTCGAACACGGTGGACGTGCTCTCGGCCAACGATCTCGAGCACACCGCCGTGCACAACGTCGCCGAGGCGCTGGGCCTGATCGCCGGCATCAACATCACCTACAGCGGCTCGGGCTACTTCGGCGGCGTCGACGGCGCCGCGCGCGGCGAAGGCATGTTCGCCTCGGTGCGCGGCCTGCCCTCCGAGTACAACGTCAACCTGATCGACGGCGTCACCGTCGCCCAGGGCATGCCGTACAGCCGCAGCGTGCAGTTGAGCCTGCTGCCGCCTTCCGGCCTGCAGACCATCGTCGCCAACAAGACCTCCACCGCCGACATGGACGGCGACGCGATCGGCGGCACCCTGGATTTCCGCACGCCCACCGCCTACGACTACAAGGACGCCACCAGCGGCAGCGTCACCGTCAGCGGCCGCGTCGAGAGCCGCGCCCGCGACTACGGCGGCGACGGCCTCGGCGGCGGCCTGGCCGGCGAGTTCCAGCACAAGTTCGGCGACGAGCAGCAGTTCGGCTTCTACGCCAGCGCCTATTACGACTACCGCACCTCGACCAACAGCGAGGTGGCCGCGGCCACCAGCGCGCTCAACGACGGCTCCTGGAAATTCCTGCATGCCAATGCCGACGGCAGCAACGCCGCCGGCTACGCGCCGCAGGACAACCTGACCAGCACCGGCATGAACGTCGGCGTGGTCGCCGGCTGGGAGCGCCGCTACGGCGGCAATGCCGCCTTCGACTGGAACGTGGACGAGACCCTGTCGCTGTACGCGCGCGCCACCTACGCCTACGCCAAGACCGACCAGGGCACCACCTTCGTGCAGTTGCTGCCGCAGGACGTCAGCTTCGTGCCGACCGCCACGCCCGGCGTGTATTCGCCCAACATCAACCGCATCGCCGCGCGCTTCTGGTACGAGACCAACCCGGAAATCGCAGACCTGGCCACCTTACAGGTGGGCGCGCGCAAGACCGTCGGCAACTGGACGCTGTCGCCGAACCTGTTCTACAGCTTCGGCGACAACGACCGCCCCGACCACATCGAGATCGACGGGCGCGAGGACAAGTTCAGCCAGACCAACTTCGCCTACTCCGGCAGCAGCCTGATGCGCTACGGCAGCGGCGCCTTCCCCTATCCGCAGCTGACCCCGGCGCTGCTGGCGCAGGTCAACAACATCCCCTCGCTGTACGCCAGCAGCTACGGCGAATCGACCAAGATCTACTCCGGACAGAAGAAGGGCGGCGCCAAGTTCGACGCGCGCTACGACTTCGCCGACGGCGCGCTGACCGCGCTGCAGTTTGGCGTGAAGTACAGCAAGAGCAGCCGCCACTACAGCAACCGCGACTGGTGGACCGGCCCGGTGCCCGACACCAGCACGCTCGGCGACCTGGGCATCTTCAACGGCGGCTACGCGGCGATCTTCCCCGGCAAGTACCACTGGGCCACGCCGCGGGTCAGCGAGGGCGCGGTGGCGCAGGTCATCGCCAACCACCTCACCGACGACGACCTGGATACCTGCGGCAGCGCGTTCTACGTCAACAACTACAACTGCAACACCATGCGCGGCACCGAGGCGGTCAGCGCCGCCTACGCGATGGCGACCTTCTCCTTCGGCAGCCTGGAGGTGGTGCCCGGCGTGCGCTTCGAGCACACCAGCATCCACAACACCTTCTGGACCACGCCCACCGACAGCGACGGCAACCAGCAGGTCGGCTACTTCGCCGCCAACAGCACGCATTACGACCAGCCGCTGCCGAGCGTGTTCCTGACCTGGCGCCCGGACAGCGCCACCACCTACCGCGCCGCGCTGTGGACCAGCTACACGCGGCCGGCGTTCGTGCAGTTGGGCGGCGGCAGCCAGATCAACATCTCCAACGGCATCACCACCATCAGCCAGGGCAACCCGGACCTGAAAGCGATCACCTCGACCAACCTGGACCTGTCCGGCGAGTGGGCGACCGACCATGGCGGGTTCTTCTCGGTGGCCGGCTTCTACAAGCGCCTGCATCACTACATCTACGATGCGGGTTCCGGCCAGGCCAATTCGGGCACCAGCGGCAGCGGCACGGTGTTCTACCAGATGCCGACCAACGGCGGCGACGGCCGCGTCTACGGCGTGGAGGTCAGCGCGCGGCAGCGCTTCCAGGATCTGCCGGCGCCGTTCGACGGGCTGGGCGTCAGCGCCAACGCCACGCGCCAGCATGCGCACGCCGATCTGGGCATGATCGGTTTCGAAGACGAGCAGATGCAGTCGGCACCGAATGCGATGGCCAATCTGGAGCTGTTCTACGAGCGCTCGAAGTTCTCGGTGAACCTGAGCTATCACTTCAGCAGTTCGTATCTGCTGAACTACGATTTCCTGCACCAGAACGCGCCGTGGGACGATCTGTGGGCGCGGCCGACGCGGCGGGTGGATCTGCATGCGGGCTATCGGTTCGACAATGGGGTGAATGTGGATCTGTCGATCTCCAATCTCACCAAGGAATACAGCTACTGGGGGCATGTGGGCCGGCACAATCTGGCGGTGTCGGACATCGTGGATGCCGGCATGATGACGTTGTTGACCGTCAAGTACGCGTTCTAGGGCGCGGCGGCGTGCGCACTGGGATGCCATTGCGGAGCGTTGCCAGGGTCTTTGCGGGAGCTTCTTCAGTCCCGACGGGACTTATCGACTTCGCCTCGGCCACGCTTTTTGTGGGAGGGACTTCAGTCCCGACGGGCTTTACCGGTGTCGCCTGGGTTAGCCATCAAAAGCAACAGCTTTCGCCTGGCGGCGAGTCACTTTTCTTTGCTTGTGCAAAGAAAAGTAACCAAAAGAAAGCACACCCCGCCTTCGCGCCCGCTGCGCGGGTCCGCTCCGCTGACGGGATTTTCGGACGGGGCATCGTGCCCCGGCCGAAAACGGCGCACATCCTTGTGCGCCGCCCCCCTGCGGGGGGTTTTACCCGCCAGCTCCGCCGCTGCGGAGGGGGCCCGGGAAAGGCAAAAGCTGAGGAGCAACAGCAACGGCAACGGCAACGGCAACGCTCCGGCTGGAGCGTGCATTGAAACGCCGCGCATTCTGTCGATTCGGGTTGTTGGCGCCGTTGGGCTTGGCGGCGATGCCGATGCTGCGCGCAGCGGTGCCAACATCAGCGCCGGTGCCGGACGGGAGACCCCACACGTTCGGTTTCGCCCAGGGCCGCTTCACGCTGGACGGGCAGCCATGGCAGATCCGCAGCGGGGAACTGCATCCGCTACGGATCGCGAAGGCGGATTGGTTGCATCGGATTCGCATGGCCAAAGCGATGGGGCTGAATACCATCGCGCTGTACCTGATGTGGAATGCGCTGGAAACGGCGCCGGGGCAGTTCGAACTGGACAGCGGCGAGCGCGATTTCGTCGGCTTCATCCGGCTGTGCCAGCAGGAGGGGCTGTGGGTGTATCTGCGCCCCGGGCCGTATGTGTGCGCGGAATGGACGCTGGGCGGGTTGCCGCCGTATCTGCTGCGCGAGGCGAACATCCGCCTGCGCGATCGCCACGATGCGCGGTACATGGCGGCGGTGGAGCGCTACATCGGGGCGATCGCGCCGCGCATCGCGCCGTTGATGGCCAGTGCCGGTGGGCCGGTGCTGATGCTGCAGATCGAGAACGAGTACTCGATGCACGGCAGCGACGTCGGCTATCTGCAGGCACTGGCCGCGCTGTGGCGGGCGCATGGGGTCGAGGGGCCGTTCTCGCTGGCCGAAGGGCTCAAGGATCTGCGGCGGCGCCAGGCTATGCTGCCCGGCGCCGCGCTGGGGCTCGATGGTCCCGATCTGCACGATCTGCAGGCGGCCACGGCCTTCGCCGGGCAGGCGCCGGTGTGGATGTCCGAGGGCTACCCCGGCTGGCTCACGCACTGGGGCGAGCCGAAGTTCGCGCGTCGCGACTATGCGCCGCTACTGCGCCGCATCGCCGCCGCCGGCTATTCGTTCAATCTGTACGTAGTGCACGGTGGCACCAATTTCGGTCTCAGTGCCGGGGCCAATGCCGAGGACGACGGTTCGCAGTTCCAGCCGGCGCTGACCAGCTACGACTATGGCGCGCCGATCGACGAGGCCGGCCGTGCGACGCCGGCGTATTTCACGCTGCGCAAGATCATCGCCGCGCAAGCCGACACGCCACCGCCGCCGCTACCGGCCGCACCGCGGCGCGCGCACTTCGACGCGGTGCAGGCCAGGCCCGTGGCCGCGCTGTGGGACAACCTCGGCCCTGCGCTGCAGACCGACACCCCCATCGACAACCAGCGCCTGTTGGGCCAGGACCAGGGCCTGGTGCTGTATCGGCGCCGGATCGGCGCGGGCCGGGCGCTGCACCTGGGACAGGTCCACGACTACGCGGTGGTGTATCTGGACGGACGCGAACTCGACCACGTATCGCGGGTGCGGCATCCGCGCCTGCACAGCGCGTTGCACCTGCGCCTGCCCGATGCAGCGCAGGACACGCGCGAGCTGGAGGTGCTGGTCGACAGTTTCGGCCACATCAACTTCGGCCCGGCGCTGGGCGATCGCAAGGGCCTGCTCGGTCCGGTGCGGCTCGATGGGCAGGAGCTGCACGGCTGGGAGGTGCGCGGGCTGGCGCTGGACACAGACCCGACGCCGTCGCTGCGCCCGCTGCAGGCGCCGCCGCAGCGCCCGGGCCTGTTCTTCGCCACCGAGTTCACCCTCGACCAGCCCGGCGACGTGCACCTGGACATGCGCGACTGGCGCAAGGGCTATCTGTGGGTCAACGGGCGCCTGCTCGGGCGCTACTGGGACATCGGCCCGCAGCAATGCCTGTACTGCCCCGGCGCCTGGCTGCGCGCCGGCGCCAACCAGGTGCTGATCCTCGATCTGCATCGCCTGCAACCGGGCCTGGTGCGTTGCGCCGACGGTCTCGTCCCCACGCCTGCCACGCAGCCCGTCGCATCCCTTCCCTCCCCGCAGGATCGCGCATGCACATGACATCGCTCGCCGCACCCGTCGCGTCCTCCCCGTCCGCCGCGGACCAGGGCGCGCCGCCGCGCACGCTGGGGTTCTGGAGCGCGCTGTCGGCCAACCTGCTCAACATGATCGGGATCGGCCCGTTCATCACCATCCCGCTGGCGCTGTCGGCGCTGGCCGGGCCGGCGGTGCTGCTGGGCTGGGTGGTCGGCGCGCTGCTGTGCCTGTGCGACGGCCTGGTGTGGGCCGAACTCGGTTCGGCGATCCCGCGCTCGGGCGGGCCGTACCACTACCTGCGCGAGGCCTATGGCCGCGATCGCGCCGGGCGCCTGTTCGGCTTCCTGTACCTATGGCAGACGCTGCTGACCGCACCGCTGTCGGTGGCCGCGGCGGCAGTCGGTTGCGCGCAGTACCTGGCCTATCTGATGCCCGGGCTGAGCCACACCGCGCTCACCGGCATCGCCATGGCGCTGTGCCTGTTCAACACCGCGCTGCTGTATCGGCAGGTGCGCTCGGTGCAGCTGCTGTCGCTGCTGGTCAGTGCGGTGGTGATCGCCGCCTGCCTGTGGATCGTGCTCAGCGGCGCGCTGCATTTCGACATGGCGCTGGCGCGCGAGTTCCTGCAGGCGCGGCCGGCCTCGCCGCACGGGTTCTGGCTGGGGTTCGGGGCGGTGGCGCTGATCGCGGTGTACGACTACGGCGGCTACAACAACGTGTGCATGCTCGGCGGCGAGATCCGCAAGCCGCGCCGCACGATTCCGCGCGCGGTGCTGTGGTCGATCCCGATCGTGGCGGTGCTGTACCTGGGCTTGAACGTGACCCTGCTCGGCGTGCTGCCGTGGCAGCAGGCGGCGCAGTCCAAGGCGGTGGTTGCCGACTTCATGCAGGCCATCTACGGCCCGGTGGGCAGCACCGTGGCGGTGGCGCTGATCGTGCTCGCCAGTTGGGGCTCGGCGCTGGTGGTGCTGCTGGGCTATTCGCGGGTGCCGTATGCGGCCGCGGCGTCCGGCCAGTTCTTCGGCGTGTTCGCGCGGCTGCACCCGCGCGGGCGCTTCCCCACCGTGTCGCTGCTGTTCGTCGGCATCACCTCGGCGCTGGCCTGTCCGCTGTCGCTGGACGATCTGATCGCCACGCTGATGATCATCCAGATCCTGTTCCAGTTCCTGGCGCAATGCCTGGCGGTCGTGCTGCTGCGGCGGCAGCCGCGGCGCCGCGCCAGCTTCGCCATGCCGCTGTATCCGTGGCCGCTGCTGATCAGCGTCTGCGGCTGGCTGGCGCTGCTGGCCACCAGCCCGCTGCCGCGGCTGCTGGCGGCGGTGCTGGCGCTGTGCGCGGGTACCGCGCTCTATCTCATCCAGGCCAAACGCGAGGCAGCATGGCCCTTCCAGCAATGAAAACCCATGACGTCGCGGTGGTCGGCGAGGTCTATCTCGACCACATCTTCAGCGGCTTCGCCAGCTGGCCCGGGCCGGGCGAGGAGGCAATGGCGCGGCACTACCATCGCGACCTCGGCGGCGGCACCGTCAATACCGCCTGCGGGCTGGCGCGGCTCGGACGCACGGTCACGCTGATCGGCGCGATCGGCGCCGGCGACCGCGACTGGTTCGCGCAGCGCCTGGGCGCGTTCGGCGTCGGCACCGAAGGCCTGGTCGACCACCCCGCCGGCACCGGCGTCACCGCCAGCGTGTCGCTGCACGACGACCGCTCGTTCTTCACCTACCACGGCGCCAACGCCGAGCTGGAACCGCTGTTGCGCAGCGCGGCTGCGCTGGAGGCGATGTGCGCCGCGCGCCATGTGCACTTCGCCCTACCGCTGCCGGCGACGCTGGCGCGCACGCTGCTGCCGGCGTTGCGCGCGGCCGGCTGCAGCACCTCGCTGGACGTGGGCTTCAACCCGCCCTGGCTGGCCGATCCGGACAACCACGCCACCTGCCGCGCGGTCGATCACTTCCTGCCCAACCAGAAGGAGGCGGCACTGGCAGGTTGCGCCGGCGACGACGCCGCGTCCTGCGCCGCCTGGGCGCAGGCGCTGGGGCTGGCGCAGGTGACGATCAAGCTCGGCGGCGCCGGCGCCTGCGTGGTGGATGCGGCCGGCGCGCGATTGGTTGCCGCGCCCGTCGTCGCCGTGCAGGACACCACCGGCGCCGGCGATGCCTTCGATGCCGGCTTCATCGACGCGCTGCTGGACCACCTTTCCCTCGACGCCTGCGCGCAGCGCGGCTGCCTGTGCGGCGCCGCCTGCTGTACCGCGCTCGGCGCGCTCGACGGCCTTCCCGATCCCCCACGTCTCAGGAGTCTCCATGAGCAGTTCCTTTCCCAACCGTAAGCTCGCCCTGATCGGCGGCGGCGGCGTGCGCGCGCCGCTGGTGGTGTACGGCGTCAACGATGCCGCCGAAGCGCTCGGTGCGCGCGAGATCGTGCTCTACGATCCCGACCAGGAGCGGCTGGCGCTGATGGTCGCGCTGGGCCGCGCGGTGGTCGCCGAGTTCGGCGGCGACCTGCAGGTCAACGCGGCCAGTTCGGCGGAAGCGGCGATCGACGGCGCGCACTTCGTGCTCAACAGCATCCGCATCGGCGGCATCCGCCAGCGCGCCACCGATGAGCACACCATCATCCGCCACGGCTACGCCGGGCAGGAGACCACCGGCCCCGGCGGCGTCGCCAAAGCGTTGCGCACGGTGCCGGTGGCGATCGAGCAGGCACGCATGGTGGAGCGGCTCAGCCCCGACGCCTGGCTGGTCAGCTTCACCAACCCGGCCGGGCTGATCACCCAGGCCATCAGCCGCCACACCCGCGCGCGCGTGGTCGGCATCTGCGACACGCCGGTGGAGCTGTTCCACAACATCGCCCGCGCGCTCGGCGAGCCGCCCGCGGACGTGGACTGCGAATACGTCGGCCTCAACCACCTGGGCTGGATCCGCGCGGTGCGCGTGCGCGGCGAGGACGTGCTCGACCGCATCCTGGCCGACGACGCGATCCTGCGCCAGCTGTACCTGGCGCCGCTGTTCGACTTCGACATGCTGCGCACGCTGCGGCTGATCCCCACCGAGTACCTGTACTTCTACTACGAGCGCAGTCGCGCCCTGGAGAACCAGCGCGCCAGCGGCGCCAGCCGCGGCAGCGAGATCGAACGGCTCAACCACACCCTGATCGCCGACCTGCGCAGCCGCCTCAACGCCGGCGACGGCAGCGGCGCGGTGCAGACCTACGCCGCCTACCTGCAGCAGCGCTCCGGCTCGTACATGCGGCTGGAGGCCGAGGCCGGCTCGGCCTTCGCCGACGACCTCGCGCCGCAGCCGGACCCGTTCCGCGCCAGCACCGGCTACCACCGCATCGCCGTGGACGTGATGAGTTCACTGACCGGCGCGCTGCCGGGGCGGCACGTGGTCAACGTGCGCAACCAGGGCTGCATGCCGGAACTGGCCGACGACGACATCGTCGAGATCTCCTCCACCATCGAGCGCGACCGCATCACCCCGCTGCCGGCGCGGCCGATGCCCGAGGCGATCCAGGGCCTGGTGCGCACGGTCAAGGCCTACGAGCACGCCGCCATCGACGCCGCGCTCAGCGGCAGTCACCTGGACGCCTGCAAGGCGATGCTGATCCACCCGGCCATTGGCGAGTGGAGCCCGTCGCGGCGACTGCTGGAGGCCTTGTTCGGCCATGCCGGCAACGGCGACGACGACGGCGAGTGCGTGTGCTCGGGACCGATGCACTGGCACGGCGCGCATCACCACCACTGAGCCGGCCGGTTGTGCGGTCGCAGGATGCAACGGACGGCCACACGTTGTAAGGTCGTCGCAAATTGGTCCGTCATAGGTACCATCAACCTGCCCTCCCGGCCGCGGCCGGCGCCTCCCCCGGTGCCGGCCCGCGCCGGGAGCGTTCGTCGATTCCACGGAGCGTTCCAGGCCATGCCCACCCGCCGCGACATCCTCCACTTCCTCGGCGCCAGCGCCGGCGCCGCGCTGTTGAGCGGGGCGCTGCCGGCCGCCGCCGCGGCATCGGCCTCCGCCGCGCTGCCCAGCAAGCGGCCGCCGCCGAGCAAGCGCCGCTTCGTCAGCGCCGCGGTCGAGCGCCAGTTGCGCACGGTCAAGGCCGGCATCGCCGATCCGCGCCTGGCCTGGCTGTTCGAGAACTGCTACCCCAACACCCTCGACACCACCGTCGAGACCGGCACCCGCAACGGCAAGCCGGACACCTTCGTCATCACCGGCGACATCGAGGCGATGTGGCTGCGCGACTCCTCCGCGCAGGTGCATCCCTACGTGCCGCTGGCCAGGCGCGACCCGGCGCTGCGGCGCATGTTCCATGGACTGATCCAGCGCCAGGCCGCCTGCATCCGCCTGGATCCCTACGCCAACGCGTTCCTGCCCGACGGCACCAGCCAGCGCCTGAAGTGGTCGGTGGCCGACATCACCGAGATGAAGCCCGGCGTCGGCGAGCGCAAATGGGAAGTGGATTCGCTGTGCTACCCGATCCGCCTGGCGCACGAGTACTGGCGCGCCAGCGGCGATACCGCGCCGTTCGACGACGACTGGCGCGACGCCATGCACGTCGTGGTGCGCACCTTCCGCGAGCAGCAGCGCCTGCACGGCCGCGGCCCGTACAGTTTTCAGCGGCCCTCGCCGCTGGCGACCGAAACCCTGGTGCTGGACGGCTACGGGCAGCCGACCCGGCCCAACGGCATGATCCACTCGATGTTCCGCCCGTCCGACGACGCCTGCCTGTACCCGCTGTTCGTCCCCGCCAACCTGTTCGCGGTGACCTCGCTGCGGCAACTGGCGACGATGAGCGAGGCGCTGCATCACGACGCCGCCTTCGCCGGCGAGTGCCGCGCCCTGGCCGACGAGGTCGAGACGGCCACCCGAAAGTTCGGGCAGATGCGCGACGCCGACGGTCAGCCGTTCTGGGCTTACGAGGTGGACGGCTACGGCAACCAGTTGTTCATCGACGACGCCAACGCGCCCGGCCTGCTGAGCCTGGCCTACTTGGGCTGCTGCGATCGCCGCGATCCTGTGTTCCTGCGCACCCGGCAACTGGCCTGGAGCGAGCGCAACCCCTATTTCTATCGCGGCCGTGCGGCCGACGGCGTGGGCAGCCCGCACAGCGGCCTGGGCACGATCTGGCCGATGTCGCTGATGCAGTACGCCCTGGCCAGCGACGACGACGCGCAGATCCGCCAGTGCCTGCAGTGGCTCAAGACCACCGACGCCGGCAGCGGCTTCATGCACGAAGCCTTCGACAAGGACAACCCGAGCACCTTCACCCGCGACTGGTTCGCCTGGGCCAACACCCTGTTCGGCGAACTGATCATCGACCTGCACCAGCGCAAGCCGCAGTTGCTGAAGGCCTGACGCGATCACTGCATCTGTGGGAGGGACTTCAGTCCCGACGGGCCTGACCGACAACGCGTCGGGACGGAAGTCCTTCCCACAACAGCAAACACACCCCCACCGCACCGCCGCACACCCCGAGGACAGCACCATGGCCACACGACGCGGTTTCCTGCAGGGCGCCATCGCCCTGGCCCTGTTCGGCAGCAGCGGCATCGCGCGCCTGGCGCAGGCACGCGCCGGCAGCTACGCGCTGCCGGCCGATGCGCGCGCCAAGGCCGAGCTCACCCGCAACGTCGACGTGTTCATCGGCACCGGCGGCCACGGCCATACCTTCCCCGGCGCCACGCTGCCGTTCGGCATGGTGCAACTGAGCCCGGACACCTACAACGCCGACTGGGACGCCTGCTCCGGCTACCACGCCGACGACGGCTCGATCATGGGCTTCTCGCACACCCACCTGTCCGGCACCGGCATCGGCGACATGCTCGATTTCCTGGTGGTGCCGGCCACCGGCCCGGTGAAGCTGCAGCCCGGCACGCGCGAGCACCCCGAGACCGGCTACCGCTCGCGCTACGACCATGCCGACGAAGCCGCCTCGCCCGGCTACTACCGCGTGCGCCTGAAGGACAGCGGCGTGCATGCCGAACTCACCGCCACCGCGCGCGCCGGCCTGCACCGCTACCACTTCCCCAAGGGCAAGCCGGCGCACCTGCTGCTGGACCTGTGCCACGGCATGCAGGACAAGCCGGAGATCCCCGCCCGCGTCGAAGACGCCAGCCTGCGCCTGGTCGACGCGCAGACCGTCACCGGCGGCCGCCGCGTCTACCAGTGGGCCAAGGGCCGCTACATCTACTTCGCCATGCGCCTGTCGCGGCCGTTCGCCAGCGCGCAGCTGTATGCCGACGACCAACCGCTGGCCGCGAGCGCGCGCAGCGCCGACGGAAACCGGCTGAAGCTGGCCCTGCACTACCCCGATGCCGCCGACGCGCCGCTGCTGGTCAAGGTCGGCATCTCCGCGGTCAGCGCCGACAACGCCCTGGCCAACCTCGACGCGGAACTGCCCGACTTCGACTTCGCCCGGGTGCATGCCGCCGCCGTCGCCGAATGGGAAAAGGAACTGGGGCGGGTGCGCATCGACAGCGACGACGAGGCGCAGCGCCGCATCTTCTACACTGCGCTGTACCACAGCCTGATCGCGCCGACCCTGTTCAGCGACACCGACGGCCGCTACCGCGGCATGGACCTGCAGGTGCACCAGGCGCCGGCCGGCTACCACAACTACAGCACCTACTCGCTGTGGGACACCTACCGCGCCCTGCATCCCTTGCTGACCCTGGTGCAGCCCGAACGCGTGCCCGACCTGGTGCAGTGCCTGGTGCGCGGCGCCCACGAATGCCCGCAAGGCGTCGCCATCTGGCCGCTGCAGGGCGTGGAGACCGACTGCATGATCGGCTACCACTCCGCCGTGGTGCTGGCCGAAGCGCACGCCAAGGGCTTCACCGGCATCGACTGGAAAGCCGCCTACCCGGCGTGGCGCAAGCGCGCGATGGACGACGACGTGCACGGCCTGGCGCTGTACCGGAAGATGGGCTACATCCCCTGCGACAAGGTCGACGAATCGGTCAGCCGCACCCTGGAATTCGCCTACGACGACTGGGCGGTGGCGCATCTGGCGCAGGCGGTCGGCGCCGACGACGATGCCAAGCACCTGCGCGAACGCTCGCGCCAGTACCGCAACGTGTTCAACCGCGAGAGTAACTTCGTGCAGCCGCGCCTGAGCGACGGCCAGTGGGCCACCCCGTTCGATCCGCGCGCGATGGGCCACAGCGCGCAGTGGCGCGACTTCACCGAGTCCAACGCCTGGCAGGCCACCTTCCTCAACCAGCACGACCTGTACGGCTACATGGACCTGTTCGGCGGCCGCGACCACTTCGTCGCCAAGCTCGACGAACTGTTCACCACCAGCTCCGAACTGCCGGCGGACGCGCCGCCGGACATCGACGGCATGGTCGGCCAGTACGCGCATGGCAACGAACCCAGCCACCACGTCGCCTACCTCTACGCCTACGCCGGGCAGCCGTACAAGACCCAGGCGATGGTGCGGCGGTTGCTACGCGAGCAGTACCACGACGCGCGCAACGGCCTGTCCGGCAACGAGGACTGCGGGCAGATGAGCGCCTGGTTCGTGCTCAGTGCGCTGGGCCTGTACGCGGTGGACCCGGTCAGCGCCAACTACGTGCTGGGCAGCCCGCTGTTCAAGCGCGCCGAACTCGACGTAGGCAATGGCCGCACCCTGCGCATCGTCGCCCACGGCAACAGCGCGGCCAACGTCTACATCCAGAGCGCCCGCTGGAACGGCAAGCCCTACACCCGCAGCTGGCTGCGCCATGCCGACCTCGCCGCCGGCGGCACGCTGGAACTGGAGATGGGCCCCAAGCCTAATACCGCGTTCGGTGCGGGCAAGGACGATCTGCCGCCATCGTTTAGCTGACGGCCGGGAATCGGGATTGGGGAATCGGGATTGGTGGTTCCCCACATCCGCGCCTGTGCGTGACCCGATGCACTGCGGCGCGCGCTCCGGTCGTCCTACTGCCGCAATCGCATCGCTTTTTTCGAGAATCCCCCATGCCGCGTAAGACCCTCGCCGCTCTCGCCCTCGCCCTGGCGTTCGCCCTGCCCGCCACCCACGTGCGCGCGGCCGACAGCGGCACCGCCTGGCCCGCCTTCGCCACCCAGGGCGATCACTTCATCCGCGACGGCAAGCCGTACCAGGTCATTTCCGGCGCCATCCACTTCCAGCGCATCCCCCGCGCCTACTGGAAGGACCGCCTGCAGAAGGCGCGCGCGATGGGCCTGAACACGGTGGAGACCTACGTGTTCTGGAACCTGGTGGAACCGCGGCCGGGCCAGTTCGACTTCAGCGGCAACAACGACATCGCCGCCTTCGTCGACGAAGCCGCCGCGCAGGGCCTCAACGTGATCCTGCGCCCCGGCCCCTACGTGTGCGCCGAATGGGAAGCCGGCGGCTATCCCGCCTGGCTGTTCGCCGAACCCGGCATGCGCGTGCGCAGCCAGGACCCGCGCTTCCTCGCCGCCAGCCAGGCCTACCTGGACGCCCTCGCCGCCCAGGTCAAACCGCGGCTCAACGGCAACGGCGGCCCGATCGTCGCCGTGCAGGTGGAGAACGAATACGGCTCCTACGGCGACGACCACGCCTACATGCGCCGCAACCGCGCCATGTTCGTCCAGGCCGGCTTCGACAAGGCGCTGCTGTTCACCGCCGACGGCCCTGACGTACTCGCCAACGGCACCCTGCCCGACACCCTGGCCGTGGTGAACTTTGCCCCCGGCGACGCCAAGAACGCATTCGAGACCCTGGCCAAGTTCCGCCCCGGGCAACCGCAGATGGTCGGCGAATACTGGGCCGGCTGGTTCGACCAGTGGGGCGAGAAGCACGCGGTCACCGATGCCGCCAAGCAGGCCAGCGAATTCGAATGGATCCTGCGCCAGGGCCACTCCGCCAACCTCTACATGTTCGTCGGCGGCACCAGCTTCGGCTTCATGAATGGCGCCAATTTCCAGAAGAACCCCAGCGACCACTACGCCCCGCAGACCACCAGCTACGACTACGACGCCGTGCTCGACGAGGCCGGCCGCCCCACCCCCAAGTTCACCCTATTCCGCGACGCCATCCAGCGCGTCACCGGCATTGCCCCGCCGGCGCTACCCAAGCCGATCCGCTTCGCCGAACTCCCCACCACGCCGCTGCGCGAATCCGCCTCGCTCTGGGACAACCTGCCCGCCGCGGCCGCCACCACCGACACCCCGCAGCCGATGGAGCGCTACGGCCAGGCCTACGGCTACATCCTCTACCGCACCACCGTCACCGGCCCACGCAAGGGCAGCCTGTACCTGGGCGACGTGCGCGACTACGCCCGCGTCTACGTCGACCGCACACTGGCAGGCAGCGCCGAGCGCCGCCTGCAGCAAGTGGCGGTGGACGTGGACATCCCCGCCGGCCCCCACACCCTCGACGTATTGGTGGAGAACACCGGCCGCATCAACTACGGCGCCCACCTGGCCGACGGCCACGCCGGCCTGGTCGACCCCGTGCTGCTCGACGGCAAGCAACTCACCGGCTGGCAGACCTTCCCCCTGCCGATGGACGACTCGAGCAAGCTCACCGGCTGGACCACCGCCAAGGTCGACGGCCCCGCCTTCCACCGCGGCACGGTAAAGATCGGCACGCCTGCCGATACCTTCCTGGACATGCGTGCCTTCGGCAAAGGGTTCGCCTGGGCCAATGGTCACAATCTGGGGCGGCATTGGAAGATCGGGCCGCAGCGGGCGTTGTATTTTCCGGCGCCTTGGCAGCGGAAGGGTGGGAACAGTGTGATTGTGTTTGATCTGGATAACGCGGCGGATGCAAGTGTGCGTGGGGTTAAGGGGCAGGTTTGGAGTACGCCGGGTAACTGAGTTATTCGCTGAGCGCGCCGCCCGGTAAATCCGGAATAGCGCGGGGTCAAAAAACTTGTCTACAAATTAAGGCCGCCGGCGGTTACGCCGAGCGGCCTTTAACTTGTGACGACCGTCGCCAAGTGGTAGCGTCGGCTTCGTGCGGGATGCGCTGGGGAAAGGCCGCAGGGTTAGACGCAAGGACTACGCGACAACGCGACTAGCGAATGATCGAATTTGGGATGCGTGCTGCTCCGAGAGGGAGCGGCACCGGTGCGCTACAAGCCTGTTTTACACACCATTTTTTCGCCGAATAGTAGTTAGGCTTCTCAGGAGAGAATATGAGCGCATCCTTGATTGCAGTTATTTCAGGCTACGAAGTAGAAACAGTTTCTGCCGCATCGCTGCGGGTAGGAGATGTCATCTACAACCCCTACTCCAACACCCATCTTGACAGCTGGACTGAGGTCACGACCGTCAGGGTTTTAGATGACGAGCTCATTGAGATTGGAGTGACTCAGGGAAGCGACAACGTAAACAAGGGGCGCGTGTACAACCGCAGAACGAGATTGGCTCACCCGAATATTCTGGCCACTATGTACTCTAGAAAAGAGAGTCTGGATCAAGTTCAAATCGATCACTTGCAAAGAACAGGGTATCTTGCGCTTGACGACAAGGGATTTCTGGTCCTAACTGGTTATGCGAAGAGTGAAATCGGAGAGGCCTAACAATTCAATTAAGCCGCACCTGCTTCGCAGGCCGGCTAACTCAAGCGTTAGGTGAATGAGGAACCGCCCATGCAGCCTATAGTAATAAAGCTCCCAGATGACCTCAGCGACGAAGAGATTAGAGACTACTTTCTTGGCAACATCGATGAGTATCACGATGCACTTGATCTGGATGTCGGACAAACAAGTGACAATCGCGTACAGATAGACGATATTGATATAGACAAAGTCGATCTGACAAGTTACTCAATTAGCATTGACTTTACCGTTCAGTATTCAGCCTATTATGGCTGTGACGACGCAAATTTTGCAGATGAGGATCAGCGCAACTTGCACGGGTCAAGAACCGGGAACACCTTTACGTTCGATCGATTCGAGATGCCTGAGCAGAGATATCCAGATGATGAGCTTTGAAGTCCCTCGTCATCCGCCTAACAATTCATTAAATCTGAACTCGCTCCGTGGGTGGGATTAACTCAGGTGTTAGGCCAGCTATGGCAGATGACTATCTCACTGAGGCAACGCACTTCTTGATGCAGGCCGGGGCGTTCCGCTCCTGCATCGGCACGCTCATCGACGAGATGGACAAAACGGCGAATGGTGTGCCTGCTAACTTTGCTTACCTTCCTGCCTACTTTCTGGCCTCTCACGAAATGGAATTGCAGCTAAAGGCGGCCTTGCTCAAGCGTGGCACTCGTTTGCAACAACTCAAGGGACCTGACGTGGGGCACAATTTAGAAAAGCAAAAGGGGTCAGATTGCACTTCTTTTTACGCCAGAAACGGAGCCAGATTAGTTTCCCAAGCCAAACTACACCGTTACACTACCCAAGCCAAGAGGCGCTTCACAGGCATAGGCCTGCATACCACCCGAGTAAACTACCAACTCGGCTTATAAATTAACCTGATCTCGTTAGTAGTTATAGTGCCTATCTGAGTCTTCTCCGCTACATTGATTGAAGTGCAAACCAATAACCGCCCCTCGAGGCCGAACCACTGGCCCGCCAGCGGGGAATTTTCTCTTTTACTCACTCAAGCAGAACTGGCCTCGCCGGCCAGCTTAATGTGTGCGTTAACCCTAAAGGATGGAACTTCATGCCAGTGACTGACTTTAAGTCAAAAAACGGATTCGACACATCTGAATATTTCAAAAGCAAGACACTGGAAGATCTTGACGTATCAGAGCTAGCGTACATTCACCTAGATCGCTTGAATGGAAAAACTCATCTATCAAACTGCATAGTGTCATCCAGCCTGTACGATTTAATAGAAACCGCTCAGTCATCCTTCAACAACAGAAGAACCAGAATATATACCCCGCTCCTTTCATGCTTTGCAATACTAGATCAGATTGGCGGCGCATATGGCAGCCATCTGAATTCGACGCAATATCAAGCAGGCATCAAGGTTGCCCTCGCTACATTCAGTAAATACGACAAAGATGAGATAGAGAAACTTTATTCACTAAGAAACGGGCTTTATCATGATGGCAGCTTGGTTAACATAAGCAAAAACGGGAACGCCAAAGTGGTATTTCGCTTATCCTCAGAAGCAACGGACACCATCACCCATCCGACTACCGAGTGGGACGGAATTTATCACGACGCCTTAACACAGTACATTACAAAAATAAATACGAGAAAATTCAAAGAGGATGTCGAAAATATAGTTAAGCGATGCACAAAAGAGTTACTCAATGGCACATTGACAATGAAAATAAGTGATCCACGTGAATTCTTTTACAAATTCCTTTTTGCAACACCACTTTAGGTCCACCAATTAAATCAAGCCGGCGCCTTTTGAAAACAGGGGTCGGAGTGCACTTCCATCTTCTTCTACTACCGATCTGACCTTCGGCGGCCGACCGATTCGCGCAGGGCCGGCTCGACGGCCAAGCTGGCGTTCAATCGCCTCGCGGAAACGGTCGTTGCCCAGCGCGTATTGCCGCTGCAAGTTGAGGCGGATGGCCGCTGTCTCGTCTGGGCCGATCGCATCCAGCACGAAGCGGCGATAGTGGTCTGCGCGCTGGCCGGCTGGGGCAATGGCTAGATAGCTCGCATGGGGTTGTACCAGCGCGTTAGCCTGCCCGAGGCCATTGCAGGATGGCTCGACCGCAGATGGTCCGCCGGCGCGGTGGCCACTTCGGAGGATCCCTGCGACCTACGTAGGAAAGTGCACTTCTGCGCTGGGTTGATCGGGTACCATCGGAGAACCGTGAATGGGTATGCATCCTGACTTCCTGACTCTCCTGGACTGCTTCGCGCAACGGCTTCATCGGGCAACAGAGTATTCAGATAATTCAGGAAATTGCGAAATTACATGAAAATCAAATATTCGAACCGCTTTTTCGATATCGTGCTTTTCCAAATCCTCCACCAATTCCTATCGCCGATCACACAAGTAATTTTTGTAACACTTTCGGCCACCATATTCTATTCACGCATCCAGGCAGGATTTGGCGTCGCACTTTTGTCGACACTCTTCATCTACGTGGCATTCTGGATAGCCCAAGCCCTCTTTAGCATAGCGCACCAATTCTCGAAACGCAGCAGAACCGTTCTGACCGAGCACGTCATTGAGCTAGAAAACGAGCACCTGCTTGAGCAGACAAAGTTCAACAAATCTTTGTTTTACTGGCTAGGCATTGAGAAGGCCGTTTCGCGCCCCGGATTTGTTGCGATCTATGTGACGCCACAGATGGCGCACGTCATTCCAAACCGCTTTTTCTCATCCAAGGAAGAGAGGATGCGCTTTTTGACCATAGCTCGCGATAAAATTCGTTCGGCCAGAATCTAACAAGAAGTTCAGACATGGCTAATCCAAGTCGCGCCTCCTACATCAATGAAGAGCGCTCAATTCGCACCATCACTGCAATCTTTTACAGGCTTTTTGAATGTGACGAACCAGCCCTGGATGCTGCCGCGAGAGGTGAGACTCACAGCTTTGGCGGAGAAGTCGCTCTGACCTTCGAAGATGGCAAAAAGCTGTTTGTTTCGTGGGTTGGAGAGCCCGTGCAGTACGACATTGGCAGTAAGGACACATCGTACTTCCTGCCAGACGCGGCACTCACGGACGTCGACGTGTCCGATTCCGCCATGTGGGCCGACCTGATCGGCCATGAGGTGTCGTTCCAGTTCGCAGCACCAGATAACCAGGTTTTAGAGATTTCATCGGCAACCGGCCGTCTCCTGCTTTGCTCGTTAGAGCGGGGCCACTGGTGGGCAGACGAGGTCACGGTTTGCAAGCAGTTGCCACTACCTTATGCCCCGTGACATGACACGTCACTCGCACGATGGCGCAGATGAGCAAGATTTCCATTGAGACATTCGATCCACTGGTGCATCGCAACCACATGCCGGAAATAGCGTCACCAACTTGCGTGCGGCATGTATTGGTCGTCTCATCCGGGAAATTCAGACTCGAGTTCCAGTCGCAGGCGCAACTGGAGGCAGCAATCCGCTATTTCCTGTCATCGTCCGGCTCCACACGGCTCGCCGTGCATGGCGGAGATCACTGGGAGTTCCAACCGTGGCAAAGCAGATTGCCTGCCGGGGTCAACAACCGCCACAAGCGCGACCAGCTACTGTCGGCATTGCTTTCCGCCAGAAAACTGGCCAGTGAACACTTGCCGTCGTAGCACACCGCGCTGATCGAGGGCGAACGCGTTTCTACCTCGTCGCAAGCGTCGCGGCCGATACTGGCGACTGTGTCCAACAGCCACCACGGCCGGTGCAACAGCACCGACCGCTCAGGCGTCTCCGTCAGATCGACAAGCACAACTTCCCAAAATGCTTCCCCGCCGCCTGATGCGCAAACGCATCGGCGATATCTGCCAGCGCAAACGTCTGGTCGACCACCGGTTTGATGCCGGTCGCGTCGAGGGCGCGGACCATGTCGCGCTGGTGGTGGCGGCTGCCGACGATCAGGCCCTGCAGGGTCTGGTGGCGTTGCATCAGCGCCACCGTCGGCACCTGGCCGGCAATGCCGGTCAGCACGCCGATCAGGGCGATGTGGCCGCCGATGCGGCAGGCCTTGATGGATTGGCCCAGCGTGTCGGGGCCGCCCACTTCGATCACCACGTCGACGCCGCGGCCGTTGGTGTAATCGAGCACCTTGGCCGCCCAGTCGGTGTCGCGGCGGTAGTTGATGGTGAAATCCGCGCCCAGCGCCTGCGCACGCGCGAGTTTTTCGTCGGAGGACGAGGTGGCGATCACGCTGGCGCCCATGTGCTTGGCGAACTGCAGGGCGAAGATCGACACGCCGCCGGTGCCGAGCACCAGCACGGTGTCGCCGGCCTTCAGCCGCGCGTCCACCACCAGTGCGCGCCAGGCGGTGAGCCCGGCGGTCGTCAACGTCGCCGCTTCGGCGTGGCTGTAGCCGCGCGGGGCGTGCGTGAACCAGTGCGCGGGACGAACGACGTATTCGCGTGCATAGCCGTCGACGCCGTCGCCGGGCACGGTGGCGAAATCGGCGATGGTCGGACCGCCATCCAGCCAGGTCGGGAAAAAGGTCGAGACGACGGCGTCGCCCACGGCGAACTCGTCCACGCCCTCGCCCACCGCCTCGACCACGCCGGCGCCGTCGGACATCGGGATGCGGCCGTCGGCGCTGGGCATGCGCCCGGTCACCACGCCCAGGTCGTGGAAGTTGAGCGAGCTGGCATGCACGCGCACGCGGAGTTCGCCGGCGCCCGGCTGGCCGGGATCGGGCAGATCGACGAGGCGGAGGTTCTCGAGGCCAGCGGGCTGGCGCAGGGTGATGGCTTTCATGGGCACGACATCCTTAGCGGAAAAGTGGCGAGTGGCAGCGCCGCATCGGTTGCAGCGAAACCGCATTGCAGGCATTGTCGGGATGCACTTCCTGCATCGCAAGAACGTACAATTTTCGCAGGTACTATCAATTTTGTAGGTACAACGACCATGCGTCTGAAACGTCTGGATGGCAAGAGCGGCT
Organism: Xanthomonas sp. LF02-5; assembly: GCF_034105325.1. Lineage (NCBI taxonomy): Bacteria > Pseudomonadati > Pseudomonadota > Gammaproteobacteria > Lysobacterales > Lysobacteraceae > Xanthomonas > Xanthomonas sp. LF02-5. Next base: position 102,097 of record NZ_JAXGGF010000005.1, read on the forward strand.
GCGCGGTCGAAGTCACGCTGTCGGTGATCGGCGGGGTCTGGAAGCCGGTGATCCTGTTCCACCTGCTCTCCGGCAAGAAGCGCTTCATGGAATTGACGCGCCTGGTTCCCAACGCCACGCAGCGCATGCTGACGCTGCAGTTGCGCGAGCTCGAGGAGGACGGCGTCATCGTGCGCCACGTCTATCCGCAGGTGCCGCCCAAGGTCGAATATGCGCTGACGCCGCTTGGCCACTCCCTCGCGCCGGTGCTGATCAGCTTGCGCGAATGGGGCGAGTCGTATCGCACCCGCGAGCTGTCGCGCGCGCCGGCTGACGCTGCAGAATGCGGGCATAGCGAGGCAATGGCGACGTGACGCTACGCATGCACACCTAGCAAAGCTGGCGAGCAGCCGCATCGCGGCCTTCTTGCATGTCGAGATCGGCAGCCATCGGAATCAATGCGCACTCCTGACCGGAGTGCGTCGCGTCTGCCAGCCACCGCGTTGCGAGGCGCGGACAGAACGTTCCATCAGTTGAGAGCAAGTGCGGCGCGCAATCGGCACGCGCAGGCACGCAATCTCGTGCTGCAGCACGCACGTCACTCGGCGCGGCGATCCGTCCACGCCGCACACGCAGCGCGCGATGGCAGGTCCTCGCCGTCCGGTGACGGCATCGCCGGGCCCTGCAGGTTGGCCTTGGCATACAGCGCGCCGAGGTCGTGCACGCGCAACAGGTGGCGGCGGCGGCTGACCAGGCCGCTGCGCACCCAGCGCTGCAACTGGGCGTTGAGTTTGGAGCGGCTGGCGTTGAGCATCGCGGCGAGGATGCTCTGGTTCGGCGGCAGAGCGATCGCGCCATCGCTCCCGTGTTGCGACGCCTGCAGTTCGAGCTGGCGCAGCACGTAGCGCGCCAGGCGCACTTCCAGGCGGTGCAGGCAGATGCTTTCCAGGCTGTCCAGGGTCTGCCGCAGGCGCAGGCGCAACAGGGCGTGGATGCGCTGCTGCAGCAGCGGTGGGTCCAGCAGGACGTTGAAGTGGCGCCGCGGCAATTTCAGCACCACGCTGGCGCCGAAGGCGATGGCGGTGAAGCTGCGCCCGTGCGGTTCCAGCAGCGCGGCCTCGTCGACCAGCCCGCCGGGCTCGACCGCGCCGACGATCAGTTCCTGCCCGTCCGGGCCGTACAGCACCTTGTACACGCGACCGCGCACGACCACGCCGACGAAGCTGCTGGGGTCGTGCTTGAAGAACAGCACGCTGCCCGCGCCGAGTACGCATTCGCTGGCATGGGCCAGCAGGTCGTCCAGCACCGAGTCCGGCAGGCCCTGGAACAGCGGCGCGCACTCGAGCAGGCGCCGATGCGCCTGGCCGGCGTTGTCCGCGCAGGCAGCGTCGCCATCGTGGTCGCGCACGATACGCTCGATCGCCTCCGGTTGGACGCTGGCTGGAACCTCCATACTCCCTCTTCTCGGACGCAGGACGTACGACGCCGGGCGTCGAACGCGCCAGGCCAGGATGGAGGACCGGTGCGTACGCCAGGCACGGGTGGGCAATGGTGCAGGCGAGGCGCGCGCAACGCGCGGCCTGCGGGGTGTCACGGATGATGGCATCGACCGTCGCGGCGAGGAACGGCGAGACCCGACGGGTTCGCCGTTCCGGACCGGTGCGCGACTCAGAGGCCGGCCGGCTTGCCGCTGCGGAAGGCCTGCAGCACGGTCATCAGGCTGGTCAGGTTGTCCGACACGCCGGTCTGGGCGATCTTCTCCGACGCACCCGCGGCGGCGGTGGTATCCAGGCTGTAGATCTGCATGACGCCCTGGTTGTTCGCCGCCTGCGCCAGCGTGTTCTGCTGCTGCTGCGAGGCGACCGCGTTCTCGTACAGGATGCCGCTGGAGTGCGCCAGGCTCTGGTAGATCGAGCCCATCGCGAAGGCCGGCGCCTCGCCGATGACCTTGACGTTGGACTGGGTGACGGCGTCGGTGATCTGGTTGTTGACTGCGGTGGGATAGGCCATGGAACGGTCCTCGTTGGGAAGGAAGGGCGTGGCTAGCGCCGCTGCCCTGCAGCGGCGTTAGCGCGCGTGGCTCAGGACTGCTTGAACGCGTTGAGCACGGTCAGCAGGCTGGTGAGGTTGTCGGAGACGCCGGTCTGCGCGACCTTCTCGGTGGCGCCGGCAGCGGCGGTGGTATCCAGGCTGTAGATCTGCATGACGCCCTGGTTGGCTGCCGCCTGCGCCAGGGTGTTCTGCTGCTGCTGCGCGGAGACGGCGTTCTCGAACAGGATGCCGGTCGAGTGCGCCATGCTCTGGTAGATCGACGCCATCGCGAAGGCCGGCGCTTCGCCGATGACCTTGACGTTGGACTGGGTGACCGCATCGGTGATCTGGTCGTTGACCGCGGTGGGAAATGCCATGTGTTCGCTCCTGGGTTGGGGTACGGCCCACGCCGTACGATCTCTGAAAACGGGACAGTGCAGAACCTGTGAAACCGTGTGCGGCGTTTGTCTCGCCAGCCTCGCCGCGATGTGCGCGCGACGAGGGAACATCGGCCACGATGCGCCGCGACCTCGGCCGATGCGTGTTGCGACTGCTGCGGGGCGTGTTCTCTCGCGACATCCGCCGCCATGCAATGCGATCCACCAGCACGGCAGGCGAACGCGCTCCTGTCCTCGACGTGGCATCAGGCTGTCTCACTGATGGCACACAGCCACCCGCGCCCTGCATCGGCACGACGCAGCCCTTGGCGCGCGCCGCAAGCACGTCATGCGCGTACCGAACGCATCACGCACGCGACCGCACGCCACGGCCGCGATGCTGTGCCACGCACGCGTGCGCGTGCAACGACACGCGCACGGCGGCGCAACTTCGCGCGGACACGCGAGGGCGCCGCCGTGCGATGGAACGGCTCAGGCAGCGGGAGGCGGCGATGGCGCTCCCGGCTCCGCCGCCGGCGCATCCGCGATGAGTCCCTGCGCGCGCGCCGCCTCGACCACCGCCTGCATCTGCTGCGCCAGGCTGCCGAACTCGCGCTCGAAGCACGCGCGCACTTCGGCCTGCACGAGATTGGCCAGGCGATCGGCGATCTGCGCCATCACCATGTGGTTGCTGCCGCCCTCGCCGCTCTGCGTTGGCCGCAACTGCCCCGGTCGCAGTTGATCGAGCGCGTTGGCGGACTCGATCGCCTTGAGCACCGCCGCTTCGCTGGCCGCGGTGGCGCCGTTCAGCGCCCCCCGGCTGTTCTGCATCGTCTGCTGCATCTGCTGGATCAAGCCTTTCACGCGCTCGCGCTCGGCATCGATCAACGACGGCGAAGCGCCAGCCGTTTCGGCGGCAGGCACGGCCGGCGGTGCGGCCGTTTCCGACGCGAAGCGCCGCAGTTGCTCCTCCTCGAGAGGAAGTAGTGGGCGACGCAACCAGCTCTCGGCGAACTGGCGCAGCGTGGCGAAATCGGATGCTTGGTTGTCTTGCATGGTGCTCCCCTGTGCGTGGTGAAACCGGTGGTGCGAACGGCCTACGTGGACGCGGACTTGCGGCCGCGCATCAGGTCCGCGTACTTGGCGATGCTCTGGTCGATCTTGTCGATGGCGAAGCCGGCCGATTCGGCCTCCAGCGCGCCGGCGGCGGCCGCGACCGCCGCAGCGGCACCGACCAGCACGTCGGTGGCCAGCACGCCCAGCGCATCCTCGGCGGCTTGCTCCAGCTTGTTCTCGGCCAGGTTCTCGGTCATCTGCTTGAGCAGCACGCCCTGGCTGGCCAGCGCCATCTTGCTGACGCCGTCGAAGTACACCGCCGCCGATTGCGCGATCAGGCCCGAGGCCTGGCTGATCAGCATGTTCGAGCCGACCACGATCTGCGACGGCGCATAGGCCATGGTCTCGGCGTTGCTGAGCTGCACCGCCTGCACGATCTTGCTGTTGAGCGCGTCGCTGGCCGGCCGCGCCGCCGAGGCCTGCGCGAGCATGTGCGTGTTGAGCGTCTTCAGCATGGATTGCGGTGGCGGTGGCGGCGACACCGGCGCGGCGGGCGGTGCGGACGGCGGCGAGGCGCCTGCGCCATCGCCACCTGTCGCTGGCGCGGCGTCGGCGGCGGACGCGGCGGAAGCGGCGGCGCTGGGCGCCGCTGCGCCTGCTGCAGCGGCGGGCGCGCTGTCACCCTCGCCGGCCTCGCTGCGCGCCGGCGCCGTTGCCGACGCGGAACTCGCCGCAGCCGGTGCGGCAGCCGTGGTGTCACCGGCCGCTGCCGATGGCGATGCATCCGTGGTCACCGGCGCCGTCGACGGTGCCGTCGCGGGCACGTCAGGCGTCTGCGCCGCAGCCGCGGCGGATGCAGGCGCCGATGCCGTGCCGGCCGGCGTCGCGGCGGCCGTCGGGGATCCCGGGGTCTTCTTGCTTGCGAAAGGCCACATGCCACTCTCCTGATGGATGGATCGGTGCCCGCGTCAGCCGCCGCGGCGCGGGCCACGGCACTGCATCACTTCTCGCCGATCGCCATGATCAGGGCCACCGCCTTGGACACCACGGCGTTGGAGACCTGGTTCAGCGCCTGCTGGCTGTGCACCGCGTTCTGCAGCGCCAGCCCGGTGGAGTGGCTGGAAACCTGGTACAGCGAAGCGATCGCCTGGGCGGGCGCCTCGGCCACCACCTTGACGTTGGTCTGGGTGACCGCGTCGGTGATCTGCGAATTGACGAGCGTGTTGTCTGCCATGAGCCTGGTTCCTTGGTATGTCGCCTGCCGGGGAGGCGCCGCGACGGGGGTGGCCTGGGCCGCGCCCCGCCGCGGTGCCCGCGATGCCGCGGCCCTGTGCGGCCCGGCGTGGAGGGAAAACGCCGCCGTGGGCGGCTTGTGAAACCGCGGCAGCCGGCCTGCTCATTCGGCCACCAGCACCAGCCGCAGCCGCTTGCGCAGCAGTTCCACACGCTTGCGCGCCAGCGGCTGGTTGATGTGCAGCAAGTTGGCGATGGCCGGATACGGCAACTCCTCGACGAAGCGATAGGCGAACAGCCGGCGCTGCTCCCGACTCAGCGCCGCCACCGCCGTCACCACGCGCTCCATCTGCTCCTCCAGTTCGGCGCGTTGCAGGGCGGTCATTGCTTGATCGGCCACGGCGTCCACTTCCTTAGCCTCGGAGGGACGGTCCAGTGGCTCGCCACCGCCGCGGCGGCGCCGCACCAGGTCCAGGAACACGTGGCGCAGCACCACGAATAGGAATCCCTGCGGATCGGTCATCGCCTCCGGCGAGCGGCGCATGAAAAGCAGCGCCTTCACCGCGGTATCCGAGAGCAGATCCTCGGCCGCGTCCGCGCGCCCGTTGGCCAGACGTAGCGCGCGCCGCCGCAGATCCGGCAAGCTGGCGCGCCAGGCGCGGGTGAACATCTCGTCGGCCTCGGCGAATCGCGCGGCGGTCACGCCTGCCTTTTCCATTGCCATCTCCATCGCATGCTCCGAAATCCCCTTGTGCGGCGAGTCTCTGTGGGGGTCGGCGGCAATAGCTGTTCCCTGGGTGACAACGGCGGCGACGAGACACGCACAACCGCGCGGAAGATGGCGTGCGCCTGTGCTTTGTCTACGCACGCATACGGCAAAAGCGGTTGTGCGGCGGTTGTGTGCGCCAGTCGCGCAAAAAAAAGGGCCCGCTGCACAGACAGCGGGCCCGGTTCGTGCGTCGCGATCGGCTCAGCGCAGCAGCGCGACCTGCGCCTCCGGCACCGTATTGTCGCGCAGCGCGTGCGGCGCCTGCTGGATGTCCGCCGTGGCATCCGCTGCCGGAGGTGGCGGCACCCGTGCTGGCGGCGCGCTGCGGGCATCCCACGATGGCGCCAGGGCCACCGCGAGGCACGCCAGGGTGACGCAGAGGCCCTGACGCAGGCGCGCCCACCGTCGCAGCCGCCTGCGCCGTTCGAACCGCACCGGTCGGAATCCGGATGCCTCTGCGCTGTCGGGCATGGCCTTGCTCCACGATGACGGAACACCCCGGCCACCTGGCCACGCCGCTTCAGCGAGACGGCGCAAAGCTCGGATGGAGGGCGACGACCGTGTAAACGTGGCGGCGGCGGTGCCGTGAACGCGGATGGCGCCGCACGCCGCTGCGTGCGCGATCCAGCGTGTGTGTCCTCTTCTCGCCGCGGCCGCTTCGAAGGCTGCCGCGCTGCAGCTGCGCCGGCGATAGCATGCGATGTCACACCATCGAACGAAGTTGTGCAGTGCAGGCGATCGTCGGAAAGACGCGCGCCACTCGGTGGCTTCCGGATCAGGCGAGCGCGACGTGGCCCCTGCGCCGCACCCGGCTCCACGCAGGCGCTGCTGCATTCGGACCTGTTGTTTCTCTGCGAGCGCAAGCTGCAGCCAATGGTCGTAACTGGCGACGAACTACAAAAATGCCGCATGCGCACGCGGTGCACGCCTGCAGATCGGCGCGGCTGCGCTCGTGCTTCAGGACCAGGTGCTGCCGTACCCTCACCCCCGACCCCTCTCCCGGGGGGAGAGGGGAGGTGCGTCGCCGCCGCGTCCGGAACCACTGTCCTGCACGACGACGCTCTCGCCGCAAAGGCAGCGTATCGCGCCAATGAAAAAAGCCGCACCCGGCATCGCCCGGCACGGCTTCGGTTGCAGGCCGCAGGCAGGGATCAGCGCGCAGCGGCAGCGCCCACGTTGAACAACTGGAACTCGCGGATATGCGCGGCGTCGACGCTGGACAGGATGTTCAGGCGCACGCGCGAGGCGGTGACCGCGGGGAAGTGGTCGATCTTCATGTGGCCGATCGCCTGCGCCTGCGCCACCTTGAACCAGGCGCCGTCGCGGAATACTTCCACCGCGTACTTCTGCACCAGTTGGCCGTCGTTGAGCCATTCCATCGAGAGCGCGGTGTCGAAGGTCACCGGCTGCTTGAATGCAGTTCCAGGGTGGCGTGGTGCGAGCCGTCCGGTGCGCTCCAGAAGGTGTCGCGGTCGCCGTCCACCGCCGCGGCGATACTGTCGTCGCTCTTGAGCCGGCCGCGCACCAGGTTGCGATCGGCGCCGTAGCGCGCCCGCAGCGCCTGGCCCATTTCCTCCAGCCGCTTGACGTCGGCTTCGGGCAGCAGGCCACGCTTGTCCGGGGCGATGCCCAGCACCAGTTGCCCGCCGCGGCCGACGCTGTCTTCCCAGATCTGCACCAGGCTCGTCGACGCTCTTCAGCGTCTGGCGCTGTTCGGGTGCCAGAACCACTGCAGCCTGCGCAGCGGCGTGTCCACCTCGATCGAGCGCCAGCGCAGGTCGCCGTGGCGGTCGATGGTGTTCCAGTTCTCGCCCTCGATCACCCCGGCCGCGTTGCCAACCCAGCGCACGCCGCCGTACTCGAACAGCGCGGTGCCGGCGAAGACTCGGCGAGCAGCGGCGGCGCGGCCAGCACAGTCAGGCCGAATGCGGCCAGCCGGCGGGGCGGAGAGAGCGGACGGTCCGGCCTGGCGGATCCGCGCAATCGTCAGTCGGGCAGGCAGGCGGCGCTACCTGTGGTGTCAGCACATGGTATTTAATTGATGATAAATAGGTATGCCCATTTGCGGGCCAGGACCGTACCACATGATGTCGCCTTCGCTGTTTCCGTTGCTGTCGCTGTTCGCGGTGCGCGCCATCGCCGGTCCGGCCGCCGTCGCCCCACCGCAGGCGCCGCCCTCACCCATCGTCTACAGCGAATTCATCAACGCGCAGGCGCCGACCGCGCAGTGCCACGCCTCCACCCTGGTGGAAACCCGCGACGGCCTGCTCGCGGCGTGGTTCGGCGGCCGCCACGAGGGCGCCGACGACGTCGCCATCTGGGTCGCGCGTCGCGACGCGCACGGCTGGCAGCCGGCGCAGCGCGTGGCCGACGGCGCGCAGCCGCAGCGCAAGCCGTTGCCGACCTGGAATCCGGTGCTGTTCCAGCCCGCGCAAGGGCCGCTGCGGCTGTTCTACAAGGTGGGTCCGGACCCGAAGCGCTGGTGGGGCATGCAGACCACGTCCAGCGACGGCGGCCACCACTGGTCCACACCCGAGCGCCTGCCAGACGGCATCCTCGGCCCGATCAAGAACAAGCCGGTGCAGCTCCCCGACGGCCGCATCCTCAGCCCCAGCAGCAGCGAAGACGCCGGCTGGGTGGCGCACATGGAATGGTCCGACGACAACGGCGCGCACTGGACCCGCGGCCCGGCGATGAACGACCCGGCCAGGATCGGCGCGATCCAGCCCAGCGTGCTGCTGCACAAGGACGGCCGCCTGCAGGCGGTGGGCCGCAGCCAGCAGAACCACGTGTTCAGCACCTGGTCGCGCGACAACGGCCGCACCTGGGAACCGATGACCCTGCTCGACCTGGCCAATCCCAATTCCGGCACCGACGCCGTGGTGCTGGCCGACGGCCGCTCGCTATTGGTCTACAACCCGACCGAGGCCGGTAAGGACTGGTGGGACGGCCGCGGCGTGCTCGCCGTGGCCCTGTCCGACGATGGCCAGCACTGGACCCGCGTGCTGACCCTGGAAGACAGCCCCAAGGACGAGTTCTCCTACCCCGCGGTGATCCAGACCCGCGACGGCAAGGTGCACATCAGCTACACCTGGAAGCGCACGCGCATCAAGCACGTGGTGCTGGATCCGAAGCGGCTGGGAGTTGGGTCAACGGCGCCTGCCCGCGGCAGGTGAATCTTGCTCGGGACCCGGGACCCGGGACCCGGGATCGGGGACCCGGGAAAGCAAGAGCAAAGCGCTGCCGTAGCAGAGACAGATCAGGCTGCGGGATGCGGCGTTCCGGGTCCCGGGTCCCTGGTCCCCGGTCCCGGCTCCTCCAGCAACGCCACCATCCGCCGCACCCGCGCCACATCGGTCTGCATGCGGTCGCCGCCGAGGCTGCGCACATGCGGATGCGGCGACGTCGCCCGCGACGCCAGCGGCCCACGCGCCGAGCCATGAAACTCGCGCGCCCCGGTGCGCGCACGCAGCTGCGCCAGGTTGGCCTCGGTGACGCCAGCCCCCGGCATCACGCTCAGGCGCGTGCCGGCCTGCTGCACCAATGCGGCGATCAGGTCGGCGCCCTCTTCCGCGGTCTCGCGCGCACCGGAGGTCAGCACCCGCTCGCAGCCCAGCGCAATCACATCCTCCAGCGCACGCCGCGGATCGGCACTGACATCGAAGGCACGATGGAAGGTGACGCCGAGCGGCCCGGCCGCGGCGATCAGCTCGCGCATCGTCGCCGTGTCCACCTCACCGTCCGCGGTCAGCGCGCCGAGCACCACGCCGTCGCACCCCAGGCGCACGCATTGCTCCACGTCGCGACGCATCGCCTCCACTTCGGCGGCGTCGAACACGAAATCGCCGACCCGCGGACGGATCAGCACGTACAGCGGGATGCGCAACCGATCGCGCACCGCCGCCAGCGTACCGAACGATGGCGTCAGCCCGCCGCCATCCAGGCCGCCGCACAGTTCCACCCGCATCGCCCCGCCATCCTGCGCGGCCAGCGCCGAGCCGATCGCATCGGCGGCCACTTCCAAGCCCATCGGCACCATCGCGCTCATGCCGCCGGCGCCGCGAAATGGCTCTGCCCGGGCAGCAGCAGATCCTGCCGCTGCGCATCGCAGACCGCATAACTGAAACCGGGCTGGATCGCGAACGCACCGACCTCGCCGCGCTTGTTCATCGCCAGGAACCCCACCTGCAGATCGCGGGTGAGTTCCGGCTTGCGCCGCACGATGCGCATCACCACCTCGCGGCAGGCCTCGGCCGGGCTCTTGCCCTGCCGCATCATCTCCACCACCGCGAAACTGCCGACGTTGCGGATCACCTCCTCACCGACGCCGGTGGAGGTCGCCCCGCCCACCTCGTTGTCCACGTACAGCCCCGCCCCGATGATCGGGCTGTCGCCGACCCGGCCGTGCATCTTCCAGGCCATGCCGCTGGTGGTGCAGGCACCGGACAGATTGCCGTGCGCATCCAGCGCCAGCATGCCGATGGTGTCGTGGTTGTCCTTGCCGCCGGGCAGCGTGCCGCGGCGATAGGCACGGTTCTCGATATTGGCCTCGGGCGCGTAGTGCGACGTCTTCAGCCACTCCTTCCACGCCTGTTCCGACTCAGGCGTGAGCAGCTTGGTGCGCTCGAACCCCTGCGCCAGCGCGAACTGCAGCGCGCCATCGCCGACCAGCATCACATGCGGCGTCTTCTCCATCACCCGCCGCGCCACCGAGATCGCATGCACGATGTCCTCCAGCGCCGCGACCGACCCGCAGCCGCCGGTGTGATCCATGATGCAGGCATCCAGCGTGACCCGCCCATCGCGGTCGGGATAGCCGCCCAGCCCCACCGTGTGATTGTCCGGATCCGCCTCCGGCACCCGCACCCCGGCCTCCACCGCATCCAGCGCCGCTCCGCCGCGCGAAAGTACCTGCCATGCCGCCTGGTTGGCGGCGACCCCGAAGTCCCAGGTGGAGATCACTCGTGCTGCGCCCTGTGGCAAGGGGCCGACGCCGGTCTTGGCCGATGCCTTGGCCGCGGCGCGCGCACCCGGCAGCACACCGCCCAATCCGGCGGCCAGGGCGCCGAAGGCGGCGGTTTTCAGGAAGTGGCGGCGTTGCGGCATGGGAGGCTCCGGTGTGGGGAGGAAGCGCGGGATGGTACGCGAGTAGCCTTACATCATGCGGCAGAGCGGGATGGGATTAATCGACAAAAGTAGGCTTTCATGGCAAATATTTATAGGCCGCATCGATAACAAATTTCATCCAGGGGCTGACATCCATGCATCGAGACAATAATGGAAAATACACGCCCTCAAAAAAATATAGACTCGCGGGGACTTGGGGTGTTTTTAAATTCAAATACAGCCTTAATCAAATTTGGACAACATTCTCGATCACTGCCCAGAACAGCGCCAACTATCCACCTGACTGAAAATCGCCTCATCAAGAGAATTTATTTTACCCAATCCCGGAACCCGCTCCTTTGATATAAACCTATACTCAAGCGCATATTTCGGACCTCTAACATACCTCGAGCAACCATATTCACCTTCAGCCCCTAGGCCAGCACTGCGTGGAAAATCAGAAACCATAGAACACGTGGCCACCAATTCATCGCCATCATTCATAATAAAATCAGCAACACCAGGCCCTTGCTGAGCTTTCCATATTGACCAACTCACCACATTGCCTACCCCACTCAGAACCAATAATCCCGACTTATAATCTACAACATAAGTATTATCCGACTTAGAAGAATCTACAACAAAATCTGCTGTTTTTTTCAAATCACGCCATTTGATGCCGCGCTTTTCCTTTAGCGAAAAAACATCAGCACTTATAAAATTTTTTGGCAAAAAACAACTTGCCTTATCCTTTTCATTATCCAATCGATGACAGCCGCCAAATGAAAACCCCTCATCAACACCAGGAGAATCCGGCGGGACAAACCAGGCACCGGGAGCAACATAGCCCGTGTCAGGGATACAGAATTCGCCATCTACCCCCGTCACTCGAAAATGATGCTCTCGATCACAGCAGGCTGAAAGAAGCATCAAAGACGCCATGAGAAAATATCTACTCATGGCCGACATGCTGGCCCCTTACACCAGTCGTAACCAGTATAGAAGGAACCATATATAGAATCCCATAGATCCCCACCAAATGCTTCTTTACTTGCACCATTAGCTTCAAAAACATCATGATGGAAGTCGGAGATCGATGATCGGCTTACCTGCCTTGGGTTAGATGAATCAGCACCAACCAGTTGCGCGACACGTGCAGCCATTAAACCCCGACGAATACCCTCCTTCTTCCGAAGCAAATCCTCAGCACGCCAATCATCAGGACAAACTGCAGGCTGATTTTTAACAATCGAGGCATCTAATTTTCGATTAGTGATATTGGAAAGAATGCCACGAATACCGTCACCTGCATTCGCTGCGACCTCGCCCGCGCGGCAGGCATATGGATCACCACCAGCACACGCCAGGGCGTAGTAAGCGCTCCAATTACCGCTATTACTTGCATTTAGCTCTTCGGGCGTGTTCCAACAACCACGTTGATCGCAAGCCAACCCGAACCGATCAGTCCATTTCAAAGGACTAGCAACGCTATAGACATAAGTAGACTGGCCACCCCATAACCCAATCGGATCACTCTGCACATACCGCCCCGTACCGGGTTCGTAGTCACGGAAGTAATTCTGATTGAGCCCGCTCAGCGCATCATAACGCTGCCCCGGGTACCGCATATCGAACACGAAGGCCGTGCCGTCCTTGTCCGGGTCCTGATCCGGCGCGGTGGCGCCAAAGGCTTCGCCCTTCAGATCCCAGCGCCAGATCGCCACGTCGCGGACCGGGTCGATCACCGCGCGCGGCGTGCCCAAGTGGTCCGGCTGCACGTAGCGCAGCGTGGTCTTGGCCAGCACGCCGACCGGCAGGTCGTCCAGCCAGATCGCCTGCTGTACGACCGCACCGTTGGCGTCGTAGTCCCCCATCCAATGGCCGCTCTCGTCGTACAGCGTGTAGACGTTGGTCTTGCCCACCCGCCGTACCTGCTCGCCGCGGCCGTTGTAGGCATAGTTCGCCACGGAAGTGCCGCTACGCTTGACCTGTGTCAGCCGGCCATGGGCGCCGTACACGTACTGCACGGCCGTGCCGCCGATCGCGGTGGTGTTGCCGGCTGCATCATAGCTGCGTGCGGTACCGGCCACGCTATTCAGACGATGGCTGGTGGTGGGATAGCTGTAGGTCTGGATGGCGGTATTGACCTTGGCGCTGAGGCGGTTGCCGGTGGCGTCGTAGGTATAGCCGTCGATCACCGTATCGGTCGGCCCGTCCTTGAACGCGGTCAGCCGGCCCAGCGGGTCGTAGTCCAGTTTGATGACCGGCGCGGTGTTGCCCGGCGCAGTTAGCGCGCTGAGGTTGCCGACCGGGTCGAAGGCAAAGCCCACCGCCAGGCCATCGCTGCGGGTGTCGTTGACCGCCAACGGGCGATAGTCCTGGTCCAGCACGCGCTGCATCGGACGGCCGTTGCCGTAGGTCCACCCGGCGACCGGGCCGAACGGATAATAGGTGGCTTGATTCAGCAACACCTGACGGGTGCCGCCAGGCGGGGTCACGCCGACCTCGGTGGTCTGGCCCTGGGCGTTGCGCACATAGTCCACCACTGCCCCGTCCGGGTAGGTCAGGCGGCTAAACTGCCCGGCCTTGGTGTACGCGTAGCGGACCACGAACACCTTCCCGTTGGTGGTCTGCACCTTGCGCACCAACTCGCCGAAGCGGTCGTAGCAGTAGTCGGTGCTGCCGCTGCCGTCCTGCATCCGGGTCAGCCGGCCGATGCCATAGGTTTCGCCGCTGGCGCAGGTGCTCTGGCTGACGTCGTAGGTGTAGCTGACGTTGAGGCTGGCGGTCGGATAGGTGACCTGGGTCAGGCGGTTCAGCGCGTCATAGCCGTAGCTGGTCTTGATGTTGCGCGCATCGGTCTGGGTGGCGCGATTGCCGGCGCTGTCGTAGGTGTAGGTCGTACTGCCGGTGTCCGGACTCGTGAGCTTGGTCAGGTCGCCCAGGCCGTTGTAGGCGTAGGTGGTGTCCAGGCCCTTGGGGTCGGTGACCTTGGTCAGGTTGTCCAGGGCGTCGTAGCCGAACTTGGTCTCGGCGGCGATGCCACCCACGTCCTGCAGGGTGCGCGCCAGGCGGTTGAGCGGATCGTAGTCGTTCTGGGTCGTGTGACCGAGCGCGTCGGTGACGGTCTTGGTGTTGCCGTTGCCGTCGTAACCGAAGTCGGTGGGATCGCCTTGCGCGGTGGCCTGCGTTGCCAGTTGGCCGAGCTGGTTGTAGATCCGGGAAAGCGTGCGCTTGAGCGCGCCCGAGGCGTCCTTGGTGTCCTCCTTGGACCGGTTGCCGGCATTGTCCAGGGTGTAGTGGATGGTGTTGCCGGCGTTGTCGGCGATATCGGTCAACCGGTGCGCCGCGTCGTAGGTGAAGCGGGTGAACGCGCCTTCGGGCTGCGTCACCTGCTTGACCAGACCAGTCGGCCAGTAGTCGATCGCGGTGATGCGATCGTCGCTCTCGCTGCTGTCGTCGGCACCACGCACCTTGCTGGCGGTCAGCCAGCCACGCGGGTGATAGGTGTAGTCGGTGACCACGCCATTTACGTCCTTAACCGACAGCACGCGACCGGCGCCGTCATAGGCCAGGTACTCGGTGACCTGACCCAGCGCATTGGTCACCTTCCACAGGTCGCCCTTGCGATGCGGGCAGGTGGTTGGGGACGTGGCGCAGGTGCTGTCGTCGGTGAGGTAGTAGGTGTACGTCGCGATGTCACTGAGATCTGTGCGAGCGCCATCGACCTGTTTTAGAAGTCCCAGCTTCGGGCAATTGCTCGAACTATCAGCCAGATCGCCATCAGCGCAGTAGGTATAGGCAACCTGCCGGACACCAGCGGGCGCACTGGCCATCGAACCACAGACATAGGCGGAAGCAGCAGAAACCGACACATCGTACTGACAGCGAAAGGTGACTCTCCCTGCGGCATAAACCGCTCGAGAAAGAGACGCCGTTCCACTCCCGTCGCTCGCTTGTTGCGCCACAACCTGATTTTCCGAGTCCCGTGTAAGCGTCTTCGATCTCTGATAAGACGTCCCAACACCTTCAGTCACAGTGCTGGACGAGGCCCCTTGACCGTCCAGGGAATCTTGATAACTGAATTGCTCGGTGTTCCCCAACCTATCCGTGATAGAGATGGGCCGCCCCGCATCGAAGTTCATTGACTTAGTACCATCAGGGCCGCTGATGGCTTCGATCTGGCGGAAAAGGCCTTGGCCGAACTGATACGTATAGCTCGTACCATTAGGCTGCAAAACTTGAGCACTACTCGCACCCGAGTAAGTGATGGAGGTCGTTTCCACCTCCTCTCCGTTTGCATGCAGGCTGCTGGCCGCCACCCGTCCATCAGCTGCATAGCTGAAGGTTGCGTATCGAACGCCATCCTCTTCAATACCAGTAAGCAGGTGGGCACGCCCAGCAGGCGCATGCCCTGACTCTCCATAGCGGTAAGTTCGCGCACTGCCGTCAGAACGGGTGACACTCACTAGATTCTGGGCGTCGTCATAGTCATAGCTGACATAACTCCCGTCGTCCAAGGCCACCTTATAGAGGAGTGCGTTGCTATAGCTAAATGAGAGAGAGTGCCCAAGCCCGTCGACGGCCTTAATCAGACTTTCACCCGAGTAGAATAATTCAACATCAAATGCTGGAGAAGCACTGGACTTAATTGAGACAAGACGCCCTTGCGGATTATAGGTCCGCCGTTCTCCATCTGCCTTAATGAGCGTCCATACACCATTATCAGAACGCGACAACATCTCCGCCGCATTGCGACGACTTCTGTATTTACCTGCAGACACACTTACAAACTGCTCAAAAAAACCGTCATATGTGAACATATAGGCTCCGTCGGAGCCTAACAGATCAGAAAAAGAATGACTCCACCCCGCAGCCATCCCCAATCCTGCTTGAAGCTGCTGACGTGAATGGTAAAATGTTTGGAAAGCCTTGCCTGCAAAAATCAAATCATCCTCACGCCTAAATTTATCGCCGGTAGCAGGAAGACAGGGATTTGCATTCGCAGCACATGACTTTGTTTGATCAATCCCCTTTGCGTAGATGACTGGCTCACTACTGTTGTCACAAAGATAGGGATACTCTGCCGTGCTATCAGGACCTAAATTAGGCTTATAATCCACATTGAATGCACTTACTGGCTGCAGTCCAGCAGGACATGAGAAAACTCTCGTCTTCGTAAAAGTATCGCCCCGCGGAGAAGGGGTAGGATCATCCCAGCCGGGGCAAGAAATACTATACCTGTACCATTTGTAATCAGACTCATTAAAAATGAGCATTCCAAACCCGTTAGCGTAGGGCACACTTCGAGCAAACGGCTCAAAGTATGACCCACCATCCACCCTCTCATTAGAAATCGTACAGTCTTGAGAATTGGAGCGAATCAACTTCCTCCATCCTTGAAGCATTTCCGATTCGTCAGCGCAAAAATCCTTGAGCAAGGGATCGGCGTTAGCACTACAAATTACTGGATTAGTACTAGTTGAGCCATTTCCCGAAATCATAAAACCAGGCGGACTTATATAGGAAGGCGGCTGACGTTTTACCTTATATCTAATCTGATACGATGGCGTAGATGAACCACCTTCCGTCACAATGGACTTATCTCTGACAAGATAGGCACCATAAGCCAAGGCAGCTCTCATTTCAGCTTCAGCCTCATCCAAAGAGGCAAAACAAGACTGGTAGCAGTATTGACCAACTGCCTGTGCACTACTCACAGAAGGGGCAGCATATAAAATTCCCACAACGATCAGCATGAGAAAAAACACAGACTTACGCATGATCTAATTCCATTAGAAAATTAACTGAATAAAGCATTGGGCAGATCGGCTGATGGACAAGCCCGCACAGAAGACTTCTTCCCAACCACGCAGGGCCAATTAATTCATCCAAAGGCTTACTGGTGTCTTGCACCAGTAAAACTACGCTACAGCTAAAACTACGCTACAGCCGCAAACCGCTCCACCACCATCCCCTCGATCGCCTCCAGATCCGGCAGCAAGGCGCTCTGCTCGCCCAGCAGCACGCGCATGTGCACGCCGGGCGGGAGGGTTTCTTCGGAGGCGTCGGCGAGCAGGCCGTCGCGGGGGACGGAGATCAGTTGCGGGAAGGATTGGGTGAGTAGGGCGACGTACGGCAGGTCAGGATTGCCGCCCAGGGCCTTGAGCACGACGATCTTGTTGTTGGCGGCGACGATCTCGGCGCCCAGGCCGGTCAGGCGGGCGAAGGAGACCAGCGGCACTTTCCAGCCGTACCAGGCGATCTGGCCAAGCAGCCAGTGCGGGGCGTCGGGCAGCGGTTCGACCGGCACGCGCGACATCACTTCGGCGATGGTGGCATTGGGCAGCAGCACACGCTCGCTGCCGGCCAGGATGAGGACACCGCGGATTTCGTCGTTGCTGGCGTAGCTGCTCATGGAGTGACTTCGTCCTGAAAGCGGAAAAAACGCGCGATGCGGGCGCAGCGATGAATGGCGTGTGCCGCCTCGCTCAGCCGCTCCACCGCGCGGTCAAGGCCTGGGCCAGTTGCGCCGGATCGCCGCCGGGATGGCCCTGCAGGATCAGGTGCGCGCCGGCGGCGGGGTCGTAGCAGCCGTCGCCGGATTGCCCGGCCACCCAGGCGCCCTGCGCGGCCAGCGCCAGCACGGCCTCCACCTGTTGCGGGTCGCTGCCGCTGAGCAGCAGCACCGCGCTGTGCGCGGCCGGCAGGCCGGCGACCACGGAGGCACCGGCGTCCTGGGCGACGAAGCGCAGGCCGGCGGTGCCGTGCACGCCGACGTCGTCGGGCAGGATGTAGACGTTGCCAGGGGCGACCGGCTCGCCGGCCTCGGCCAGCAGCACCGGCAGCGCGGACACGCGGGCGATCTGCTTGACCAGGTTGCCGTAGCGGCCGCCGTCCAGTCGCAACTGCACCAGCAGCGGCAGCGGGAAGTTCTCCGGCAGTGCGGCGAGCAGGCGGCGGATCGCGTCGGGGCCGCCGATGCCGGCCATCACCAGCACCGCACCGCGCGCGGCGGCGCCTGCACCGGCGCCGCTCGTGGCCGCGGGTTCTTCGGACTCCAGCGCGACCAGCGACAGACCTTCGGTGGCGAACTGCGGGATGGGTTGCGACGCGCGCGGCGCAGCGGCAAGCAGGGGCGCGTCGTCGTCGACCAGCGACCAGGCACTGGCCGGCAGCGCCGCGGGTGCGGTTGTGGGCGCAGCCGGTGTGGCCTCGGCCTGCGGTGCAGCCGGCGCGGCAGACGCTTCGCTGGCAGCGGCTTCGGCGCGCGCGAACTGCAGCTCCTCGAAACCGGGCGCGACGTCCGCCGGCGGCTGCCAGGCATACATGCCGTCTTCCGGCGCGGCCTCAGCAAAGCCGGCAGCTTCGTCGACATGCAGGCCGATCGGCGCGTCCTCGTGCAGCTGCGCCGGCGTCGCCGGCAGGCCCGGCTCCGGCTGCAGGCCGGTCTCGGTCTCGCGGCCGGGCGGCAGCACGTCCTGATGGCCTTGCAGCTTGGCCGCCAGATGCCGCGCCCAGCGCTGCGCTTCCCAACCCTCGCGGCGCGCGGCCAGCTCGGCCTCGTCGAAGATCACGGTGACGCCAGGCAGCGCCAGCGCCGCATCCAGCCGCTCCAGTGCGTCCTCGATCGCCGGTTCGAGCGCGATCAGCACCGCGCTGGGGGCGGCATCGGCCAGGGTCTGCGCGTCGATCGCGCCCGGGTCGTCCTCCAGCACGATCGCCGCGCCGACGAGGTGCAGCGCGTCGCGCAGGCGCTCGCGCGCCTTGCCGGGACGGGCCAGCAATGCGACCGGCGTGGAGGTGGCGTCGCCGTCATTCGCGAACACGGGCGATCCCCAGCAGGTCGTAGACGTTGCGCATCAGATCCAACTCTTGGTAAGGCTTGCCGAGATAGCGCTGCACGCCCAGTTCGAAGGCGCGCTGGCGGTGCTTCTCGCCGCTGCGCGAGGTGATCATCACGATCGGCACGGCGGCGTAACGCGGATCGGCGCGCATCGCCGTCGCCAGTTCGTAGCCGTCCATGCGCGGCATCTCGATGTCCAGCAGCATCAGGTCGGGCACGCGCTCTTCCAGGCGCTCCAGCGCCTCGACGCCGTCGCGCGCGGACACCACGTCGAAGTTGTGCCGCTCCAGCACGCGGCCGGTGACCTTGCGCATGGTCAGCGAGTCGTCGACCACCATCACCAGCGGCACGCGGCGCTGTTCGGTCGGCGCGGCCTCCACCACCGGCCGCTGCGGCTGCGCCAGGAAGCGGCGCACCAACGGGGCAATGTCGAGGATCACCACCACGCGGCCGTCGCCGGTGATGGTGGCGCCGTAGATGCCGGGCACCGAGGCGATCTGCAGGCCGACCGGCTTGACCACGATTTCGCGGTTGCCGAGCACTTGGTCGATCGCCACCGCCGCACGCAGGTCGCCCGCGCGCACCAGCAGCAACGGCACCTGCGCCTGGCCTTCGGCGCGTGCCGGTGCCTGCCCGACCAGCGAGCCGAGGTCGTGCAGCGCATATTCCTCGCCGCTGTAGCGGTAGCCGCCGGTGCCGGCCTCGAAGCGCTCGCGGCCGATGCGGCCGATGCCGCTGACCGATGCCACCGGCACCGCGAAGGTGGTCTCGCCGATCTGCACGAACACCGCCTGGGTCACCGCCAGGGTCTGCGGCAGGCGCAGGGTGAAGGTGACGCCCTGGCCGCGCACCGAGTGGATGTCGACCGAGCCGCCGAGCTGGCGCACTTCGTTGCGCACCACGTCCATGCCCACGCCGCGGCCGGCCAGCTGGCTGACCTGGTCGTAGGTGCTGAACCCGGGCGCGAAGATCAGCGCATCCAGTTCGTCGTCGGACAGCGTCGCGTCGGCGGCGATCAGCCCGCGCTGCTCGGCGCGGCGGCGGATCGCCTCGCGGTCGAGCCCGGCGCCGTCGTCGGCCACTTCCAGCACGATTTCCGATCCCTCGCGGCGCAAGCGGATGGCGATGTTGCCCTCCTCCGCCTTGCCCGCGGCACGCCGTTGCTCCGGCGCCTCCAGGCCATGCGCGACCGAGTTGCGCAGCATGTGTTCCAGCGGCGCGACCATGCGGTCGAGCACGTTGCGGTCGAGTTCGCCGTGGGTACCTTCCAGGCTCAGGTGCACCTGCTTGCCGGTCTCGCTGGCGGCCTGGCGCACCACGCGCCGCAGCCGTGGCACCAGGCCGTCGAACGGCACCATGCGCGCGCGCATCAGCCCGTCCTGCAATTCCGAACTGACGCGCGACTGCTGCTGCAGCAGACCGTCGTACTGCCGCGCCAGGTCGTCGAGCACACCCTGCAGGCCGCCCAGGTCGGCCGCGGACTCGTTGAGCGCGCGGCTGAGCTGTTGCAGCGTGGAGAAGCGGTCCAGTTCCAGCGGATCGAAGCTCTGCTCGGTCTGGTCCTGTTCGCGCTGGTAGCGGGCGACGATCTGCGCCTCGGTTTCCAGATCCAGGCGCCGCAGCTGGTCGCGCAGACGCGCGTTGGTGCGGTCCAGTTCGGCCATCGCGCCGCGGAACGCGCCCAACTGCTGCTCCAGACGCGAGCGGTAGATCGCCACTTCGCCGGCGTGATTGACCAGGCGATCGAGCAGGTCGGCACGCACGCGTACCTGTTCCTGCATGGGCCGCGCGATCGTCGCCTCTTCGTCGGGCGTGCCCTCCACCGGCAGCGGTGCCGACAGTGGCGCCGCCACGGCCGCCAGGGCGGCGGCAGCCGGCGTGTCCTCGGTCGCCGCGACCGGCGCCACAACCGCGGTGTCGGCATCGCCGATGGCGGCTGGCGCCTGCCCGTGTGCGCGCGCGTCGAACGCGCCGATCAGGTCCTGCGGCATCGCCACCGCGCGGTGGTTGCCGGTCAGGGTCAGCAACTGGTGCAGGCGATCGAAGCCGCGCTCCAGCAACTGCACGTCCTGGCGGTCGAGTTCGGTGCGATGTGCGGCCACCACCTCCAGCAGGGACTCGATGCCATGGCCGAGATCGCCGATGGCATTGATGCCGGCCATGCGCGCGCCACCCTTGAGCGTGTGCAGGTCGCGCTGCAGGCCGCCGAGCACCTCGCGGTCCTGCGGCGCGGCGCGCAACTCGGCGATCAGGCGGTCGCAATGGTCGAGCAGGTCCTTGCCTTCGTCGACGAAGATATCGACCAGCTCGCGATCGAGGTCGGCGAAGTCCAGCGGCCCCAGATCGACGGCCGACAGATCGGTTCGCGCGGCATCGGCCGCGGCATGCGCGGCGTCGACGTCGGGCTGCACGGGCACGGCTGCCGCCGACGCGTGTTGATCGGTTTCCTCGTGCGCTGCGTCGGCCGATGCCGTCGCGCCCGTCTCGGTCGCCGCGGTCGTGTCGTCGTGAGCGGCGGCGCCTCGCGGCGCGTCGGGCGCTGCGTCGAGCGCCGCATGATGCGCGTCCGTCGTCTCGTCGGCATCGGACGACGACGCGTGCGCGGCATCGTCCGCTTCGGCGGCGACATCCTGCAGCCCGCTCTCGCCTGCACCGCTGGTCGGCTCGACGTGTTCTGCGTCGGTGTCGGCGGCGGGGGAATTCGCACCGCCCTCGCCCGTCCCCGCGTGCGGAGGCGAAGCGGCGTCCAGGGTCACGTCGCCGTGCTCGGCGGTGGACTCGGTATCGTCGTTGGCCGAGGCCACGCCATCGTGGCGCCAGCCGCTCGACGGCGCCAACGGGTGCTGGCGCAGGCCGATCGCAGGGGCGTCCTCGTTGAGCTGCTGCTCGTGCGCTTCAGCGGTGTCGTCAATGGGCGCATCGGCGTCGCCGTGCGTCGCATCGTGCTCCGATGCCTGCAAATCCTGCCCGTGTGCGGACGCGTCCTGGCTGTCGTTCGCCTGCGCGTCGGTCGCATGGTCTTCGACAGCGTGGTCCGCTGCCGAATGATCCGTTGCCTGCGCTTCGGTCGCGTCGGCGTCGGCGTCGCGGTCGGCCGCCGAATGATCGGACACCTGCGACTCCGGCGCATGCACGGACGCATCCCGGGCTTCCCCGTCCTGCGCTTCGATTGCGTGAGCCTCGGAGCCGTGCGACTCGCCAGCATGCTCCGGCGCCTGCAGTTCCTGCGCATCCATCGGGGTATCGGTCGCAGCATCGGCGATGACCGCATCGACCGTCGCGTCCTGCGCCGCCGCCGGATCCAACGCTTCCGGAGCCGGGTCCGACACCTGCTCGGCGCTCAGCGGCGCCTCGACTGTCAGCTCGTCGAGCTGGCCGTCCTGCGCCAGGGCCGCCTGTTCGTCGGCGTCGCGTTCGTCGTGCGGTGCCGCCGCCTCGTCTCCCGCTGCTGCGTCATGGGACTGCGCATGGTCCTGTGCAGCCGCCGGCTCAACAGCAAGCGGCTTGTCCTCGCTCGCCGACGCCAGCGAGGCCGCATCCGTGTCGGTGGTGGCGTCGCTGTCTGCCAGCGTGGACGCCGCCGCCCCGTCCGAGGACTGCGCGGACGCGGCGTCGGTGTGGACATCGATGCGATGCTGGTCGGCGTCGACCGCGTCGGACTGCCCGGCAACGTCATCCACCGGCAGCGCTTCGTGCAGATGCGCGGCATCGCCAAGGAACGCCGACAGATCGTCGGCCGCGGTGAGTTCCACCGCCTGCACGGCCTGCTCATCCAGGCCAGCCTCGGCCGGTGCCGACGCGGACAGGTCTTCGTCGTCCTCGTCGTGCGCGATCGGCGGCCACTGCACTTCCGGCAGGGTCTCCACCAGCGCGCGCAGGCGCTGCGACAGCTCGGTGAACGGCGGAATCACCGGCGACGGTGCCTGCAGTTCCGCGATGGTGGCGGCGATGGCGCGCGCCGCGTCCTCGAGCGCACGCACGCCGTCGGCGCTCGGAACGCTACCAGACGCCAAGGCGCGCTTGACGTAGCTCTCGGCCGGGCCGGTGACCGCAGTGATCTCCGGCACGTCGGTCATCGCGAACGCGCCGCTCATGGTGTGCACCGCGCGCAGCAGCGCTTCGGTCGCCGGTTGCGGTGCGTGCTGCAGCCAGGCGTGCACGGTCTCCAGATGGGTGGCGACCTCGGCTTCGAGGATCTCGCGCAGCACGCTGTCCACCGAGGCCGGCGTCCCCGCGCGCGGCGCGGCACTCGCCTGCGGGGTGGCGAAATAGAACGCCTCCTCGCCGGCGGCGATGCGTTCGGCCACTGTCTGGATCGCGTCCAGATCGGCCTGCACCGTGCCGTTGCCGCGCAGCGCGGCATTGAGCTGCGGCAGCACCGCGTAGGCCTGCTCGACCATGGCCACCACCGCCGGGCTGGCCGGGCGCGAGCCGTCGAGCACGCGGTTGAGCATGCTCTCGATCTTCCAGCTGAACTCGCCGAGCACGCGCGCGCCGACCAGGCGGCCGCTGCCCTTGAGGGTGTGGAACACGCGGCGGATCGGCCGCAGACTTTCTGTGTGGGCAGGCGCGGCGCGCCAGGCCGGCAGCAGCGCACCGAGATTGACCAGTTCCTCGTCGAATTCCTCGAGGAACACCGCGCGGATCTCTTCGTCGATCTCGCCATCGCCGTCGATGAAGCCGGTCTCGGCGGCAGGCGGAGCGGCGGCAGGCGCGGCACTCGCCTCCGCGCTGGCGGGTGCTGCGGCCGCAGGCTCGCCGCTGTGGGCGGATGCGGTCACGTCGAACTGCGCGGCAGCAGCTTCCAGGTCGGCCAGGAACGCGGCTTCGGCGTCCGACACCGGTGCAGCGTGTGCCTGTACCGGCTCGGGCGTCGCATGCTCCTCGGATTCCAGCGCGGCATGCTCCGGCGCCGATGGCGCATCGGCCACGGCATCGGTGTGCGCGGCCTCGCCGATGGCGGCAAGGCCGGCATCGGTCTGCGCCGAGTCATCCATGGGCGCGTGCGACTCGGTCTCGCGTGCGGCGTCGGTGGCCTCCGCGGCCTCCGACGGGATCGCGTGGGCGGCGTCTTCGGCGTCGGCGTCTGTTGGCTCGCCCTCCCCTGCCGCGTCGAGGCGTTCGCCGTGTGCGATATGGGCGCCAGCGTCGGCCAGCGCGGCCGCATCCGGCGACAGCGCGGACGCGGCCTGCTCGTCCTGCGCGTCCGGGGCGGCGTGCCAGTCGAGCGTATGCACCTCGTCGGCGGACCCGCCAGGCGCGTCGGCGAACGCCGGCGCGTCTTCCAGTTCGATGACTAGCGGCGGCGTGGAGGCGTCGGCGTGTTCTGCAGCAGTCGGCGTGTCGACGATGATCAGGTTGGGATCGTCGTGTTCGTCCAGGCCAGCGAACGCAGCCGGCACATCGGCCTGCGCCTGCTCCGGATACTCGGCGGCCACCGGATCGAAATCGGCGACATCGGAGGCGGACGGCGCGGAAGCGGCTGCGGCATCGTCTTCCTGGGCGAGCGTGGACGGCGTCTGCGGCCGCAGTGCGTCCTGCTCCAGCACCAGGGAATCGAGGCTGATGTGCAGCGGCTCGGCGGTGCCGGCCCAGCTGTCCTGTTCGGCCGCGACCGGATCGAAGCTGAGCGCCTGCGATGGCGCGACAGGCTCCTGCTCGTGCGCGTCGCCCGCAGCGCCAGCGCCAGCGCCAGCGTCAGCTGGCGCGAGGGCATGTTCGGTGGCGGTGTCGGGCTCGTCCGTCGCCAGGCTCCACTGCGGTGCCTGCGGTGCCTGCGGTGCGGAAGGCGTGTCCTGCGTGCGCGACGTCGTCTCCGGCGCGGCCTCGGCCGGCGCCAGATCCCAGGCCGGCACGGCCGGTGCGGCGATGGACGGTGGCGACGCAGGTTCGGCCATGCGATCGGCAATCACCGGCGGGGCGGCCTTGGTCGACTCAGCAGAGTCGCTTGCGCTCGGCAACACACCCGGCGCAGCCGGCGCCGTGTCGGGCAGCGGCCAGTAGCGCAGCGCTTCCAGGCTGCTGCGGGTGATGTCGAGGATCTCCTCGCGCCCGGGGCGGCGCTCGCGCAGCGCTTCCAGGTAGTACTCGAGGCTGGCCATCGCGTCGGCCAGGGTGTCGAGCTGGCGGCCGCTGGGCACGCGGCGCTTGCCGATCAGCTCGGTGCCGACGTAGCGGCGCACGCCTTCCAGGTAGTCGGCCGGCTGCGGCAGTTCCAGCATGCGCAGGGCACCGGCGACCTCAGCGAGCAGGCGCGGCACCTCGTCCAGGCGCGCATGGTCCCAGTTGGTCTCGATGAAGGCGACGAAGTGCTCGCGGGCGCTGCCGAAATTGGCGATGGCCTCGTGCGCCAGCACTTCCACCGTGCGCCGCGCCTCGGCGGCACTGGCGTCGTCGTGCACGTCGCCGCCGGCGCCGAGGTAGGCGACCTGGTCGTCGAGCGAGGCGTCCACGTACAGTAGCGCACCGGCGATATCCAGCAGCAGGCCTTCGTCGGCCGCGCGGGCGCCATCGACGATGCTGCGCAGCGCGTCGCGCTGCTGCACCACCACGCTGCGCGCCACCCCCAGGCCCATCACGCCCAGGGTATCGGCGACGCTGCCCAGCTCGTCGACCTGGGTCTGCAGCGCGGCGACGTCGCCGCCGGTGCGCAGATGCAGGTCCAGCGCGTCCTTGACCCGCAGCAGTTCTTCCTTGATCGCGGTGCCGACGGTGTCGAGCAGTTCGCGGTTGCGCCCGGCGAGGCTGCCACGCGCATGGTCCAGTTCGGCCTCGGTGGCGGCGGCCGCGTCAGGCGCCAGCGCGAACAGCGCGCCCTCGCTGAGGCCGGCTTCGCCGCGCGCGGCGCGGATCTCGTTGAGCAAGGGCAGCAACACGATCGGAATGTCGCGATGGCCGTCCTGCAGGCGTTCCAGGTAGTCCGGCAGCAGCACGGTGCCGCGCATCAGCGTGGCGCAGGCCTCGTCGCGGTCGGCCGCCTGGCCGTTTTGCACCGCCGTGGCCAGCAGTTCCAGTTCCTCGGCGACCATCGCCGGCGCGTACAGCTCGACCATGCGCAAGGTGCCCTGCACCTGGTGCAGGTAGCCGGCGCAGAAACGCATGCGGCCGGTGTCGGCCGGTTCCTCGACGAAGGCCTCGATCTCGCCGCGGACCTGGCGCAGGGTCTCGTCCAGTTCCGGCTTGACCCAGCCCAGCGCGGCATGGCTCATCGCATCGCGCAGCGCGCTCATCGCCGCGTCTCCGCGGCCGGGCACGCGCCGTGCCGCGCGAGCGCGGCGACGGGATGCGGGAGTTGTTCACGGTACGTCATGTGCGCTTCCTTCCACCCGGTTCCGGCCCGCTTACGCCGGCAGCTTGAAGTCGGCGACCGAGCGCCGCAGGTCCGCCGCCAGTTGCGCCAGGCGGCCGATCGATTCGGCGGTCTGTCCCGCGCCTTGCGAGGTCTGTCCGGTGATCTGCCGGATCACGTCCATCGTCTGGGTGATGTCGATCGCCGCCGCCGACTGCTGGTGCGCGGCGATGGAGATGTTCTTGATGAGGGTGTTGAGCGCGTTGGACACGCGTTCGATCTCGGTCAGCGCGGTGCCCGCGTCCTCGGCCAGGCGCGCGCCGGACACCACTTCGGAGGTGGTCTGCTCCATCGAGCTGACCGCTTCGTTGGTATCGGCCTGAATGGTCTGCACCAGGCCTTCGATGCGGCGGGTGGCGCCGGAGGTGCGTTCGGCCAGGCGCTGCACTTCGTCGGCGACGAGCGCGAAACCGCGGCCGGCCTCGCCGGCCGAGGCGGCCTGCACCGCGGCGTTGAGCGCCAGGATGTTGGTCTGCTCGGAAATGTCGTTGATCAGTTCCACGATCGAGCCGATCTCCTGGGTCGACTCGCCCAGGCGCTTGATGCGCTTGGAGGTCTCCTGGATCTGGTCGCGGATCTGGTCCATGCCCTGGATGGTCTCGCGGACCACGCCGGCGCCTTCGGCCGCGATCACCACCGAGCGCTGCGCCACTTCCGCCGATTCGGTGGAGTTGCGCGAGACCTGCTCGATGCTGGCGGCGATTTCGTTGATGCGCACCGAGGCCGAGCCGATCTGCTCGGCCTGGTGCCCCGCCGCCTCGGCCAGTTGCCGCGCGGTGGCCTGGGTTTCCTCGGTGGACACGGCGACCTTGGCCGAGGTGTCGTTGATGGTGGTCACCAGGTGGCGCAGTTCGTCGACGGCGTAGTTGATCGCGTCGGCGATGGCGCCGGTCATGTCCTCGGTGACCGAGGCCTTGACGGTCAGGTCGCCTTCGCCGAGCGAGCTGATTTCGTCGAGCAGGCGCATGATCGCCTGCTGGTTGCGGCTGTTGTATTCCACCTGGGTCTGCAGGCGGATTTCCTGCTCGCGGCTGCGGCTGCGCACCGTGGTCCAGACGAAGCCGACGATCGAGAGCAGCGCCAGCAGGCCGGAGATCACGCCCAGCCAGAAGTTCGGGAACAGGCGGGTGTCGCGGGTGGAGCCGAACGCGGAGAACGCGTCGAACAGCTTCTTGCTGTCCTCCAGCATCTTGCCCGAGCCGGCGGTCAGCGCCGCGGCGGCGGACTGGGCGGCGAACAGGCTGCGCGAGCTGGCCTGCAGCGCGTCCAGGTCCTTCTTCATCTCCGCCCACTGCGCCTGCGACTGCTCCAGTGCAGCCAGCGCGGCAGCGTTGCGCACCGGGGCGATGCCCAGTTCCTCGTTGCCGTTGCGCAGGCCCTCGAGCATCTGCCCGAACACCACCGCGTCGCGCGCCAGCGCGTCGCCGGCACTGGCCGCGCCGCGGCCGCCGGCGCGCATTTCGGTGACGCGGCGGGCCATGGTACCGGCCACCACCACCTGCTGCAGGGTGTTGTAGATCTGCGCGGCGGGCGCGCCGCCGACCGTCATCGCGCGCACCACCTCGTTCAACTGCGCCTGCAGCTGCGGTACGCCGCCGACGAAGCGGTCGGCGTTGCCGGCCAGCGCCAGCACCGCCGGTTCGCTGTCCACCACCTGCTGCGCGTTCTTGGCCAGCGGCGCCCAAGTGCCGTTGAGGGTCTGCAGCGGCGCGGACACGCCGGCTTCGTTGGCGTAGCGTGCGTTGAGCTCGGCGACGGTGCTCTCCACCTTCGCCTTGGTCTGCTTGAACTGCTTGAAGGTCTCGGCGTTGCCGGACACTGCGTCGCGGGCCTGGTTGGCCAGCTGTTGCGACAGCACCTGCAGGTCGGCCGCGCCGGTGCTGGCGCCGGCCAGGCGGTTGCCCTGCCAAGTGGCCACGCCGGTGTTGGCGCCGAACACGACCAGCGACAACGCCAGCAGGCCCAGCCAGAAACTCGTGCCCACGCTGCCGAGCTTGCTGGCCTTGCGGGCGTCCGGAGCAGTACTCATGATGCGACCTCGGTCTTCGATGCGGAGGCAGCGCGCGCGCTCAGGCGGCGGCTTGCCGGAATTCGGGAGTACGCGACAGCAGCGACAGCGAGAACACGCCCCAGTCCTGGGCGTCGCCGCGGAAGGCGCGGTCGATGAAGTGCGCGTAGCGGCCCTGGGCCAGATCGCCCGGTTCCACCGCCTGCGTCTCGGTGAAACTGCGCTGGCCGAACAGCTCGTCGATGGTCAGGGCCACGTCGCCGCCGCTCTGGCGCATGATCAGCACGCGCTGGCCTTCCTGCAGCGCAGTGCGCTCGCCTTCCAGGAACTGCTTCAGGTCGACCACCGGGAACAGGTTGCCGCGCAGGTTGCCCACGCCCAGCAGCCACGGCTGCGCGCCCGGCACCGGGGTGACCGGCGGCATGCGCACGATCTCCACCACTTCGCGGAAATCCGAGACCAGGTGGCGCTTGCCGACGCGGTAGCCGACCCCGCGCCAGACGTCGTCGTCGAAGGCGCGTTCGGGCATCTGCACGGCGTGCGCCAGGCTGCGCCGCTCGTAGGCCTCGAGGATGTCGAAGGGCGAGCGCATGTCAGCCCACCAGTTGATTGATGCGGGCGATCAGCTCGTCTTCCCGCGGCGGCTTGACGATGTAGTCGGTGGCGCCCTGGCGCATGCCCCAGACCTTGTCGGTCTCCATGCTCTTGGTGCTGATGATCAGCACCGGGATGTGCCGGGTGGCCTCATCGCGCGACAGCGCGCGGGTGGCCTGGAAGCCGCTCATCCCCGGCAGCACCACGTCCATCAGCACCAGGTTCGGCGCCTGCTCGCGTACCAGCTTGATCCCGTCCTCCGCGTTGTCGGTGGACAGGACCTGGTGCCCGGCTTTTTCCAGCCATTGCGTGAACACCGCCCGGTCGGTCGGTGAGTCCTCGATCAACAAGATACGGGCCATGCTGCCTTTCCCCCTGGTCAGGCGTTGACGTATGTACGGATCGCGCCCAGCAGCTCTTCGCGTGTAAAGGGTTTGGTGAGGTACTGCTCGGACCCGACGATGCGCCCGCGCGCCTTGTCGAACAGGCCGTCCTTGGAGGACAGCATGATCACCGGCGTGGCCTTGAACAGCTGGTTGCCCTTGATCAGCGCGCAGGTCTGATAGCCGTCCAGCCGCGGCATCATGATGTCCACGAAGATGATCTGCGGCTGCTGGTCGGCGATCTTGGCCAGCGCCTCGAAGCCGTCGGTCGCCGTCACCACTTCGCACCCTTCGCGCTTCAGCAACGTTTCGGCAGTACGACGGATCGTTTTCGAATCGTCGATCACCATGACCCGCAAGCCTGCGAGTTCCCCACCCGCAGTCGTGTTTTCACTCATCACTTGCCCCCAAGCGCGCGACGCTTCATCGGATCCGGCTTCGCTGCGAAACGCCATGTATCCCAAGACCCGCTGCGACTGTCAAGGCCGCCGCTGCCGGTCTGCGTTGAACCACGTAACAGCACAAACTATGTCACAGTTTGGCGGATAACGTGCGACACCGCGCAGCCGCGCCCGACCCCCGATGCGCGGCGCCCCCGCCGACCCGCTACCATCTTCTGCTCAGTCTCTCAGGTGCCCCCATGCCGTTCGATGTCATCGTGGTGATGGACCCCATCGCCAGCATCAAGATCGCCAAAGACACGACCTTCGCGATGCTGCTGGAAGCGCAGCGCCGCGGGCACCGGCTGCACTACGTGCGCCCCGGCGGGTTGACCCTGCGCGATGGCTGCGCAACCGCCCAGGCCGCGCCGCTGCGGGTGCGCGACGACAAGGCCGGCTGGTTCGAGCTGGACGCGTTCGCCGAACTGACCTTCGGTCCCGGCCAGGTCGTGCTGATGCGCAAGGATCCGCCGTTCGATGCGGAGTTCCTGTACGACACCCACGTGCTCAGCGTGGCCCAGCGCGCCGGCGCGCAGGTGGTCAACGACCCGCAGGGCCTGCGCGACTTCAACGAAAAGCTGGCCGCCCTGCTGTTCCCGCAGTGCTGTCCGCCGACGCTGGTCAGCCGCGACGCCGCCACGCTCAAGGCCTTCGTGCTGGAGCATGGCCAGGCGGTGCTGAAGCCGCTGGACGGCATGGGCGGGCGGTCGATCTTCCGCAGCGGCACCGGCGACCCCAACCTCAACGTGATCCTGGAGACGCTGACCGACGGCGGCCGCAAGCTGGCTCTGGCGCAGCGCTTCATCCCGGACATCAGCGCCGGCGACAAGCGCATCCTGCTGGTCGACGGCGTGGCGGTGGACTACTGCCTGGCGCGGATTCCGCAGGGCGACGAGTTCCGCGGCAACCTGGCCGCCGGCGGCCGCGGCGAAGGCCGCCCGCTGAGCGAGCGCGACCGCTGGATCGCCGCCCAGGTCGGCCCGGAGATGAAACGGCGCGGCATGCGCTTCGTCGGCCTGGACGTGATCGGCGACTACCTCACCGAGGTCAACGTGACCAGCCCCACCTGCGTGCGCGAGCTGGACGCGCAGTTCGAGCTCAACATCGCCGGGCTGCTGTTCGACGCCATCGAGGCCTATCCGGCGCGATGAGCGCGGCCGCCGCGACGCCCGCGCCGCGCATCGGCGAGCGCGAACGGCTCAGCGCCACCCTGGTGCTGTCGCTGATCGTGCACGGGCTGCTGATCCTGGGTGTGGGCTTCGCGATCGACGACGATGCACCGCTGGTGCCGACGCTGGACGTGATCTTCAGCCAGACCAGCACACCGCTGACACCGAAACAGGCCGACTTCCTGGCCCAGGCCAACCAGCAGGGCGGCGGCGACCACGACACGCCGCAACGTCCGCGCGACAGCCAGCCCGGCGTGGTGCCACAACGCCAGGACGGGTTGGCGCCGCAGGCGTTGCGTGCGCAGACCGCGGCCGCGGCACCGGAACCGACCCCGCGCGTGGTCAGCAGCGCGCGCGGCGAGCAGCCGCTGCCGGTGGCGCAGACCCAGCCGCGCACCGACGACCCGCAGCGGCCGGTGGACGCGCAGCGCGAACAGCGCGATGCCGAGATGGCACGGCTGGCCGCAGAGGTGCACCTGCGCTCGGAGCAGTACGCCAAGCGCCCCAACCGCAAGTTCGTCTCCGCCAGCACCCGCGAATACGCCTACGCAAACTATCTGCGCGCCTGGGTCGACCGCGCCGAGCGCGTCGGCAACCTCAACTATCCCGACGAAGCGCGGCGGCGCCGGCTCGGCGGCCAGGTGGTGATCAGCGTCGGCGTGCGCCGCGACGGCAGCCTGGAGAGCAGCCGCATCCTGCGCTCCAGCGGCGTGCCGATGCTCGACGCCGCCGCACTGCGGATCGTGCAACTCGCGCAGCCGTTCCCGCCGCTGCCGCGCACCGACGACAACGTCGACATCCTGCAGGTGACCCGCACCTGGGTGTTCCTGCCCGGCGGCAGCCTGGTCGACGACCGCTGAGCGGCACGCAGATCGCCCCTCTCCCCCCGGGAGAGGGGTTGGGGTGAGGGTACGGTCGCCCGCAACGCCTGCCGGTCGCAATAGGTCGAGGCTTCGCCCCATACCCTCATCCGCCCCGTCGGGGCACCTTCTCCCGATGGGAGAAGGGAGAGCGCTGGCCCCTCTCCCATCGGGAGAGGGGTTGGGGTGAGGGTACGACCGCCCGCAACGCCTGCCGGTCGCAATAGGTCGAGGCTTCGCCCCATACCCTCATCCGCCCCTTCGGGGCCCCTTCTCCCGGCGGGATAAGGGAGAGCGTTGGCCCCTCTCCCACCGGGAGAGGGGTTGGGGTGAGGGTACGACCGCCCGCAACGCCTGCCGGTCGCAACAGTTCGAGGCTTCGCCCCGTACCCTCATCCGCCCCTTCGGGGCACCTTCTCCCGGCGGGAGAAGGAGAGCGCTGGCCCCTCTCCCATCGGGAGAGGGGTTGGGGTGAGGGTACGACCGCCCGCAACGCCTGCCGGTCGCAACAGGTCGAGGCTTCGCCCGTACCCTCATCCGCTCCTTCGGGGCACCTTCTCCCGGTGGGAGAAGGAGAGCGTTAGCCCCTCTCCAATCGGGAGAGGTGTTGGGGTGAGGGAACGGCCGCCCGCAACGCCTGCCGGTCGCAATAGGTCGAGGCTTCGCAAGTACCCTCATCCGCCCCTTCGGGGCACCTTCTCCCGGGGGGAGAAGGAGAGCGTTGGCCCCTCTCCCACCGGGAGAGGGGTTGGGGTGAGGGTCCGGTCGCCCACAACGTCCAACAGCCGACATAACCATTGGTGCCGCCGACATAACGACGCGGCATTTCTGTGATGGCGTCCCATTAAGGTTAATGGAGCGGGGAACGTTACCGCGCATACCGCATCATCCAGGACGGGCGGATTCGAGTCGGCGCGGCGGCCCCCCGCCCCCACCACCCGAGTCGCCTTCCGCATGCACAACCATCGCTCCCTCCGCAGGCCCGCCCTGCTCGCCCTGGCACTGAGTGCCGCCCTCGCCCTCCCGCCGGCCCAGGCCCAGTCCACCACCGGTGCCGTCGCCGGTCAGGCGCCCGCCGATACCCAGCGCATTCTGGTCCGCAGCGACAGCGGCCTCAGCCGCGAGGTCGCCGTGGATGCGCGCGGCCGCTACAACATCGGCCAGTTGCCGCTGGGCACCTACACCATCATCGCCAAGGGCGCCGACGGCAGCGTGCTGGGCAGCCGCGACGGCATCAGCCTCACCGTCGGTGCCGTCACCGACGTCTCCTTCAGCCCCGCCACCACCAGCCTGGCCGGCGTCCAGGTCAGCGCCGACCGCGCCGCCGCCGCGATCGACGTGAGCAGCGTGGATTCGCGCACCGTGATCAATGCCGAACAGTTGCAGCGCCTGCCGCTGGGCCGCTCGGCGGAGGCCATCGCGCAACTGGCGCCCGGCGTGGCCGGCAACAGCGGCAGCGGTACCTACATCGGCCCGACCGGCGCGCAGCTGCTCAGCTTCGGCGGCTCTTCGGCCGCGGAGAACGCCTATTACATCAATGGCTTCAACACCACCGACCCGCTGCGCGGACTGGGCGGACTGACCCTGCCCTATGGCAGCATCGACCAGTTGGAGGTCTACACCGGCGGCTACAGCGCCAAGTACGGCCGTTCCGACGGCGGCGTGATCAACGCCGTGGGCAAGCGCGGCAGCAACGAATGGCATTTCGGCGGCCAGGCAACCTGGGAACCGGACGGCCTGCGCTCCGCAAAGAAGGACGTGTACGCGCCCGGCAACGGCGCGCTGTACCGCCCGGACAGCAAGAGCGGCTCCACCCTCAGCACCCAGAGCGTCTACGCCGGCGGCCCGCTGATCCAGGACAAGCTGTTCTTCTTCGGCGCCTACGAACTGCAGCGCCAGGACGGGGATCGCTTCTACGGCGCACGCGAGACCACCCCGGGGCCGTACTACTACGACTACCAGTACCGCCGGCCGAGCTGGTACGCCAAGCTCGACTGGAACATCAGCGACAGCCAGCTGCTGGAAATCACCGGGGCGTCCAGCCGCTATGTCACCCGCGGCAAGTACTACCAGTACAGCGGCCGCGACATCGGCGCCCTGCGCGGCAATGCCGACACCACCAAGACCGGCGGGGACCTGTGGAGCGCCAAGTACACCGGCTACCTCACCGACCGCCTGACCTTCAGCGCCCTCTACGGCCAGCAGCGTACCGACGACTACAGCCGCAACCCCAACTACAACGGCACGCTGACCTATCTCTCCAGCCCCGGCTTCCAGAACCCGGCCTACACCGGCGGCACCCCGATCACCAATGCGCAGACCACCGCGCTGCTGGTCGATCCGGCGCGCGGCAACCGCACCGACAACCTGCGCCTGGACCTCAACTACGCCATCGGCGCGCACAGCATCACCATCGGCATCGACAACCAGAACGCACGCGCGCTCAACCGCGGCTCGGTGGCTTCGGGCGACGGCTACTACTGGATCTACGGCCAGGCCAACCCCAACGTGCCGATCAACACCGGCCTCGGCGTACCCGCCACCGGCGGCTACCCCAACGGCCAGGACGGCTACTACGTGCGCAAGTACATCTACAGCGCGCTAGCCTCGGTGCGCTCGGCGCAGCGCGCGCAGTACGTGGAGGACAACTGGCAGGTCAACGACCGGCTGCTGCTCAACCTCGGCCTGCGCCTGGACCAGTTCACCAACTACAACCGCGACGGCGCGCCGTACATCAAGCAGACCAGCGGGCAATGGGCGCCGCGGCTGGGTTTCAGTTGGGACGTCGACGGCGATGCGCGCTTCAAGGTGTACGGCAACGCCGGCCGCTACTACCTGGCGCTGCCGCTGAACCCGGCGTTCAACGCCGCCGGCGCCACCCTGGCCACTTCGACCTACTACACCTATGGCGGCATCGACGCCAACGGCTACCCGACCGGCCTGACCCAGATCTCCGGTGCGGTCTCGTCCAACAACAACTACGGCATCCTGCCCGACCCCAAGACCGTCGCCACGCAGGGCATCAAGCCCTCGTTCCAGGACGAGTTCATCCTCGGCTTCACCAAGGCCTGGGGCGACAGCTGGGTCTACGGCGCCAAGGGCACCTACCGCGTCCTGCGCAGCGGCGTGGACGACTACTGCGACAGCGATACCGTGTTCGCCGCCGCCGCGGCGCAAGGACACACGGTGACCCTGGCCAGCAATCCGGTCAGCTGCTGGCTGATCAACCCGGGCCGGGCCAACACCTTCACCCTGGTCGACACCTCGGGCAACTACGTCAAGGTGCCGCTGAGCAACGCGCAGTTCGGCTTCCCGGCGTTCAAGCGCAACTACTACGGACTCAACCTGTCGCTGGAGCATCCGTTCGACCAGCGCTGGTACGGCCGCCTCGACTACACCTGGTCGCGCAGCTACGGCACCACCGAGGGCCAGTTGCTGTCGGGCATCGGCCAGACCGCGGTGTCCACCACCCAGGCCTGGGACTTCGCGCAGCTGATGGAGCACACCAACGGCCCGCAGAGCAACGACCACACCCATCAGTTCAAGTTCTACGGCTACTACCAGCTCAACCCCGCATGGCTGGTGTCGGCCAACCTCAAGCTGATCTCCGGTTCGCCGTTCAGTGCGCTGGGCTCCTACGGCCCCGACCACAGCGACCCTTCCGGCTACGGCATCGCCTATCACTACTACCAGGGCCAGCCAGCGCCTCCGGGCAGCCAGGGCCGCCTGCCGTGGCTGCAGCAACTGGATCTCGGCGTGTCGTGGCGGCCGGCCTACGCCGACCGCAAACTGGCCTTCACCCTGGACGTGTTCAACGTCTTCAACGGCCAGGCCACGCTGTGGAAGTATCCGTACTCGGAGTCGGACCCAGGTAAGGCGGACCCGGTGTATGGCGCGGCCCTGCTGCGCCAGGCGCCGCGGTCGCTGCGGTTGAGCGTCAGCTACGACTATTGATCGGCGGCACGGCGACCGGCGCGCGATCAGCGCGCTGGCCGTCGCCGCGCACGTGCAGGCGCCGCACCGGCAACGGCCGCCGTGCCGCCCTCCGCCTCGGTGCGCATCGATGCGATCCGCGCCTTCATCGCATCGATGAAGGCGCGCACCTTCGGCGATGGCAGCCGCGTCGGCGGGTATACCGCATGGATGCCGAACGATGCCGAACGCCACGCCGGCAACAGACGCACCAGCCGGCCGGCGGCGACGTCGGCGGCGGTGGAGAAATCCGTCAGCAGGCCGAACGCGCCACCGGCCAGCACGATCGCGCGGCAGCCGGTCGCGGTATTGGCGACGAAGTGCGGCACGCAGCGCACCGCGACGCTGTCGCCGCGCGCATTGACCAGCTCCAGGGTGCGCGGACGGGCAATGCTGGACAGCAGCACGAAGGGGAGCGCAGCCAGCGCCGCCGGGTCGCGCGGCAGCCCGTGGCGCGCGACGAACTGCGGGCTGGCGACCGGCCACACCGCATAGCTGCCGAGCCGTACCGCGCGGTAGGTCGAATCGGCGAGACGGCCGATGCGGATCGCCACATCGAGATTGTCGGCGACCAGATCGACGATGCGATCGTTCGCGACCAGTTCGACATCGAGGCGGGGGTGCCTGTCGCGCAAAGCGACCACCGCCGGGGCCACCACCTGCGCGCCGTAGTCGACCGGCACGCTGACCCGCAGCGCGCCACGCAACGGGCCGGCGTCGGGAGACACCGTCTGCAGCGCATGCTCGGCCGCGCGCACGATGTCGCGGCACGCCTCGTAGAACCCGCGTCCGGCGTCGGTCACGCTCAGCCGTCGCGTCGTGCGCACCAGCAGGTTCGCGCCGACCTCCGATTCCAGGCGCTGCATGTGCGTGCTGACCACCGTCTTGGCCAAGCCGAGCCGCTCGGCCGCGGCAGTCAGCGAGCCGGCCTCGACCACTGCGACGAAGATCGCCAGACGATTCAGGTTGACGTCGCGCAGGTCGGCCATGCCCGATTGTCCTTCCGGAAAGGATAATGTTTCTCGCATTGTCCGTCTTCTTGCCGGCCGCGGCCAGCGCTAGGCTGCAGCCGATCGTCGCCGATCCCCGGCGATGCACGATTGCGGAGCCGTTCCATGTCCACCCTCAGTCCTCGCGGCACCGATCGTCCCGCCGCTCCGATCCGGGTCTATTCCGCGCCCCTGTCCGGACACGCGCACCGGGTGCGCCTGTTCCTGTCGCTGCTCGGACTGCCGTTCGAGACCATCGATGTGGATCTCGCCGCCGGCGCGCAACGGCAACCGGCGTTCCTGGCGCTGAATCCGCTCGGACAGATACCGGTGATCGACGACAGCGGCAGGGTGCTCGCCGATTCCAACGCGATCCTGGTCTATCTGGCCAAACGCTACGGCCATCCGCAATGGCTGCCGGACGAGCCGCTCGGCGCAGCGACCGTGCAGCGCTGGTTGTCGTACGCGGCCGGGCCGATCGCCTACGGGCCCGCCGCGGCGCGGCTGGCGACCGCATTCGGGATGCCGCTCGACCTGGCGGCGGCCAGGCGTACGGCGACCCGGTTGCTCGATGCGATCGACCAGGAATTGGCCGACACGCCGTTCGCCGCCGGCGCGCAACCGACCATCGCCGACATCGCCGGCTACACCTACATCGCGCATGCGCCAGAAGGCGGAATCGCGCTCGAACCTTACCCGCAAGTGCGGGCGTGGCTTGCCCGGATCGAAGCCTTGCCGGGATTCGTCGCCTTGCCGGCGCTGCCGCCCGGCGCGTCGGCCGGCTGAGCGCTGCCGGCCGACGGCACGCAGACCGCAATGAACGCGCCGACCGCTGGCGTCGCCGGCTGGGATCTGGAGACCTCGCCGTTCCACCCCGGCGAACTTGCCGTCCAGCAGCGGGCCGGGGCCAGCGCGGTCGCGGCGGCGGCCGGGCGGCGCAGCATCCGCCGCTGCATGCCCGAACAGCATCGGGACTTCTTCGCGCAACTGCCGCTGTTCGTACTCGCCGGCAGCGACGCGCACGGGCAGCCGTGGGCGACGCTGCGCGTGGGCCAGCCCGGCTTCCTGAGCACACCGGACCCGCGCACGCTGCGCATCGCCGCGCCGCCCCTGCCCGGCGACCCGCTGGCCGGCACCTGGCGGCCGGGCGCGCCGTTCGGCGGCCTGGGCATCGCGCTCGAAACGCGACGACGCAATCGCGTCAACGGCAGCGTCAGCGCAGTCGATGGCGACACGCTGACGGTCGCGGTGGAGCAGAGCTTCGGTAACTGCCCGCAGTACATCAACAGCCGCAGCCCGACGTTCGCCGCAGGCGAGGTCCACGCGCATACCGCGACTGCCGTGTCGGCGCGTCTGAGCGATACGCAATGCGCGCTGCTCGCGCGCTGCGATACCTTCTTCATCGCCAGCGCGAACACCTCGGAGGATGCCGGCGCCGCGCGCGGCGCGGACGTGTCGCACCGCGGCGGCCTGCCCGGCTTCGTGCGCGTCGACGATGCGCGCACCCTGACCACGCCGGATTTCAGCGGCAACCGCTACTTCAATACGCTCGGCAACCTGTTGCACGATCCGCGCGCGGGGCTGCTGTTCATCGACTTCGAACGCGGCGACCTGCTGTACCTGGCCGCCCGCGCGGAGATCGTCTGGGACGGGCCGCTACTGGCGACGTTCGCGGGCGCGCAGCGCGTGGTGCGCTTCCATCTCCGCGAAGTGCGCCACACGCGCGCCGTGTTGCCGTGGCGCTGGTCGGCGGTGCAGCGCCCAGCGCAGTTCGCCGCGGCGTCGACGCCTGCCGCCGAACGCGCCTGGCGGCCGCTGCGGATCGTGCGGATCGTCGACGAAGCGCGTGCCATCCGCTCGTTCCATTTCGCCGCCGAGGACGGCGGCGCGCTGCCGTCGTACGCAGCCGGCCAACACCTTACGCTGCGTTTCCCGATCTGCGGCAATGCCGCGCCGACGGTGCGCAACTACACGCTGTCCGACGCGCCGGGTGGCGCGCTCTACCGGATCACCGTGAAACGGCAGGGCCGGGCATCGGCCTGGCTGCACGACCATGCGCAGGTCGGCACGACGCTGGACGCGCAGATGCCGCGCGGCGATTTTGTCTTCGATGCCGCCAGCCCGCGGCCGGTGGTGTTCGTCTCGGCCGGGATCGGCATCGCGCCGATGCTGGCGATGCTGCGCCAGGCGCTGGCCGACACCGCCTCGCGGCGGCGGTTGATCTTCGTGCACGGCGCCCGCGAGGCCGCCGATCGTCCGTTCGCCGCCACACTGGCACGGCTCGCCACGGCCGACGCGCGGCTGTCGCTGCATTGCCTGGACAGCCGAGCGGCCGGCCACGGCGCCGGCCGCATCGGCATCGCGCGGTTGCAGCGGATCCTGGCATTCGACGATTACGACTTCTACCTGTGCGGACCGCCAGACTTCATGCGCGATATGTACCGTGGATTGCGCGCGCTGAACGTGGCGGACGCGCGCATCCGCTTCGAGGCATTCGGCCCATCGAGCCTCGTCCGCGATACGAACCCGGCAGCGCCCGCAGATGCGCCACGGGTGCGCGTGCGGTTCCAGCGCTCGGGACGCGAGGCGGTCTGGACCCCGGACGCCGGCACGTTACTGGAGCTGGCAGAAGCGCAGCGGATCGCTGCGCCCTCCGATTGCCGCTACGGTTCCTGCGGCACCTGCGCGACGCGCGTGCTGTCCGGCGCAGTGCATTACCTGCGTCCGCCCGACACCCAGATCGAACCAGGCTGTGCGCTGCTGTGCGTCGCCAGGCCTGCGCACGAAAGCGCCACGCCGCTGGTACTCGACCGCTGACGCGCCGACGGCACGCCGCACGCACTCACCGTGCGGCCCGCTGCGCCTGCTGCTCGGCCAGGGTCAGGGCGACGTTGTCGCGCAGGTAGGCCGGTTCGGCGCGTTCCGGCGCGATCCCTTCGCCGCGCGCGTATGCGGCCGCGGCCAGGGTCAGCACGTCGGCGGCATGCGGCAGCGCCTGCGCATCGGCGCTGCGCCAGTGCGCGCCGAAGCGGCGCTGCAAGGTGCCATCGACCGCCGCCAGCCCGGTGCCGACCGCAGCCCAGGCCGCATCCGGCTCCGGCAACACGAAGGCCTCCGGACTCAGCACCTGCTCCGGGGTCAGCGCCTGCAGGCCGCCATCGGCCTGCCGCGCGTAGGCCGCGGTGTAGACCTCGCCCATGCGCGCATCGATCGCCGCCAGC
Organism: Xanthomonas sp. LF02-5; assembly: GCF_034105325.1. Lineage (NCBI taxonomy): Bacteria > Pseudomonadati > Pseudomonadota > Gammaproteobacteria > Lysobacterales > Lysobacteraceae > Xanthomonas > Xanthomonas sp. LF02-5. Next base: position 141,478 of record NZ_JAXGGF010000005.1, read on the forward strand.
ACTCGCGGCGCGTCGGCCGGCGCGCGCAGCGCCAGCACCTGCAGCGTGGACACCGGCAGCACCGGCAGGTCCAGGGCCAGGGCGATGCCCTGCGCGACCGCGATCGCCAGGCGCACGCCGGTGAACGCGCCGGGGCCGCGACCGAAGGCCACTGCATCGAGCTGACGGCGGCCGATGCCGGCCTCGGCCAGCAACTGCTCGGCCCACGGCAGCGCCAGTTCGGCGTGCCGCCGCGGCGCCAGGTCGAAGCGCTCCAGCACGCGGTCGCCGACCAGCACGGCGACGGAGCAGGCTTCGGTGGAGGTTTCGAAGGCGAGCAGATTCATCGAGGAGCCGGGATTGGGGATTCGGGATTGGGGATTCGCAAAAGCAGGAGCGGCGCGGCGGCTAGTCGGATGGCGACATGCCGGCCTGGGGATTATCGCCCAGCGCCGGGGCTTCGGCGGCGAAGAACTGGCGCACGTCCTCCACGTCGCGGGTGCGGGCGAACGGCGGCAGCGACTCCAGGAAGGTCCGGCCGTAGGACTTGGACAGCAGCCGCGGGTCGCACAGCACCAGCACGCCGCGGTCGCGCTCGCTGCGGATCAGCCGGCCCACGCCCTGCTTGAGGGCGATCACCGCCTGCGGCAACTGCTCCTCGCGGAACGGGTTGCCGCCGTCGCGGCGGATCGCCTCCAGGCGTGCTTCGAACACCGGATCGTCGGGCGCGGCGAACGGCAGCTTGTCGATCACCACCACGCTCAGCGCATCGCCGACCACGTCCACGCCCTCGCGGAAACTGGCCGAGCCGAGCAGCACGCCGTTGCCGGAGGCGCGGAAGCGCTCGAGCAAGGTCGCGCGCGGCGCCTCGCCCTGCACGAACAGCGGCCAGGGCCCGTCGCGCAGCGCCTCGGCCGCCTCGCGCAGCGCGCGGTGCGAGGCGAACAGCAGGAAGGCGCGGCCCTGCGAGGCCTCCAGCACCGGCTGCAACGCGGCGATCAATGCGGTGCCGAAGCCACGCGCGGCGGGGTCGGGCAGCGCCGGCAGGTAGCACAGCGCCTGCCGCGCCCAGTCGAACGGGCTCGGCTGCAGCAAGGTCATCGGGTCGCTCAGGCCCAGGCGGGTGGCGATGTGCTCGAACTCGCCCTTCACCGCCAGCGTCGCCGAGGTGAACACCCAGGCCGCGCGCGAGGCCTCGCGGTGCGCGCGCAGCGGCCCGGACACGTCCAGCGGCGTGCGCTGGCAGCGGAAGCCGCGCGGGGTCAGTTCGTACCACAGCACGTCGTTGGACGGCGCGTCCGCTTCCGGCTCGGCCTCGAAATCCGGAATCGGCGCATCCTCGCCGAGCCAGCGGCCCAACCGCGTGCGCAGCTCGCGCGCGCGCGCCGCGCAGGCGTCGAAGCCGGGCGAAGCCTCGCGCAGCACCGCCAGCGGCTCCTGCAGCCGCGCCAGATCGGCCAGCAGCGCGTCGAAACCGTCGCGCACCTGCGGCTTGGCCAACAGCCGCCATTGCGTGCCGCGCGCCGGCAGCCCCTCCATCGCCGCGCGCAATTCGCGCAGGGTCTGTTCCAGCGCCTGCGCCGGCGCCTGCAGGCTGGCCAGCGCGCCGGCGACATTGCGACTCTCGGCCACGCAGTCGCGCGCCAGTTCCTGCAGCGGGCGCATGCCGAAACCTTCGCCGAAGAAGTTCGCCGCCAGCTCCGGCAACTGGTGCGCCTCGTCGATCACGAAGGCCTGCGCCCCGGGCAGGATTTCGCCGAAGCCCTCCTGCTTCAGCGCCAGATCGGCCAGCAGCAGGTGGTGGTTGACCACCACCAGGTCGGCCGCCTGCGCGCGTTGCCGCGCCTGCACCACGAAGCACTCGCCCCAGAACGGGCATTCGGTGCCCAGGCAGTTGTCGACGGTGGAGGTGACCAGCGGTAGCAGCGGCGAATCGTCGGCCAGCGCGTCCAGCTCGGCGATGTCGCCGAAGCGGGTGCGTCCGCTCCAGGCGACGATGCGCTGGAACTGCGCGACCTGCTCGCGCGCGGTGAAGCGCGGCTCGCCGCGCGCCTGCTGCAGGCGGTATTTGCACAGATAGTTGGCGCGTCCCTTCAGCAGCGCACTGCTCAGGCCCACGCCCAGCGCCGCGCGCACCCGCGGCAGATCGCGGTGGTAGAGCTGGTCCTGCAGCGCGCGCGTCCCGGTGGAGACGATGGTCTTCAGCCCCGACAACAGCGCCGGCACCAGATACGCATAGGTCTTGCCGGTCCCGGTGCCGGCCTCGGCCAGCAGCACGTCGCGCTGCTCGAACGCCTCGGCGATCGCCGCGGTCAACCGCAACTGCGCCGGCCGCGGCACGAACGCATCGAGCTGACGCGCAAGCGCCCCGCCTTCGCTGAGGGCTTCGGTGCTTGCGTGAGCTAACGACATGGGAATGGAGAGTCGGGAATAGGGAATGGTTAGAGCAGCAGCGCTACCAGCTCACTGTGACTGCCGCCGGCAGAGCGGGAAGACCGAACGCCGCCAGGGGGACGAGCCGCCAGAAACGCAGCTTCTATCCATTCCCCATTCCCGACTCCCCATTCCCGGCCCTCAGTACCTCTTGATCCCCGGCACCGTGCACCCGGCGATCTGGGCGTGCGCCGAGGCGGCGTTTTCCTTCTGCCCGCGGGCCAGGCGCGCCTGTTCGATGGTCGCCCAGTGGCGGCGGCACAGCGGGCCGGTCTGCGAGCCCAGGTCGATGGCGCGCTTGGCGAAGGCTTCGGCCTGGGCGTCGTCCTTCTGCAGCAGCGCCACTTCGGCGCGGTCCTGCAGCAGCGCCGGGTCGTCCGGCACCAGCTTCAGCGCCTGGTCCAGGGCTGCGGCGGCGCCGGCCAGGTCGCCGGCGCTGCGCTTGCGCTTGGCGCTCTCGCGCAGATCCTCCACTTCCGGATCGCGCAGCGGCTGCACGCTCAGTTCGGTGTCGTCGGCACCGCCGCTGGCGTCGATCGCGGCGATGCGCTGCGCCGGCGTGGTGGTGTCCACCGGTGCGGCCGGGGGCGGCGGCGGCGGTGCGCTGACGCAGGAGGCGAGCAGCAGGCTGAGAGCGGCGATGGCGGGAAGACGTGGGGTCATGAGCGGTATCCGGGATCCGGGAATCAATGCGCCGGCGGCGGCGCGGCCGCGTCGGCAGGCGGGTCTTTCTTCTTGTCCAGGCCGAACCAGCTGCGCCAGCCGCCGCCCTGATGTTCGCCCTCGGCGGGCGCGGCGTCTTCCGGCAGCGCCTGCGGCGGCGTGCATGCGGCATACGCCGGCACGAAACCGACCACGAACGGGAACTGGCGCGCGCCGGGGCAGCTCGGGTCGGTGCTGTTGTACCCCACCGGGTCCATCCACTGCCAGTCGATGCCCTTGCCCTGCACCTGCAGCGGCGCGCTCGGCAGCCGCGAGAAGATGCCCGACCACACCCGCATCGCACCGGTGGCGCCGTACAGGCCGGTCTGCTTGTTCTGGTCGTTGCCGATCCAGATCACCGCCAGGTGGTCGCCGGTGTAGCCGGCATACCAGCTGTCCACGCCATCGTTGCTGGTACCGGTCTTGCCGGCCGGCGACAGCTTGCCCAACCCATCGCTGAGCAGTTGCCGCGCGGTGCCGTTGCTGACCACCTGCTGCAGCGCCATGCCCACCAGGTTGGCGGCGATGGAGTCGCCCTCCTGCGCCGGCGCCGGGGTCTTGTCGTAGCGCTTGAGCAGCTTGCCCTGCGGATCGAGCACGCCGCGCACCGCATGCAGCGGCTGGATTTCGCCACCGGAGGCCAGGAACTGGTACAGCTGCGCCATCGCGTACGGGCTCTGGTCGGTCGCGCCGAGGATCAGCGAGGGATTGACCTCGGCCTCGATGCCGGCCAGCACCTTCACCAGTTGCGCCACGCGCTCCGGCCCGACCTGCATGCCGATGCGCACCGTGGCCTGGTTGTAGGAGTGCGCCAGCGCATCGACCACGCGCACCGTGCCGTGGCTGCGGCCATCGGAATTGCCCGGGCTCCAGGTGCGGCCGCGGCCCAGCTGCACGGTGACCGGGGTGTCGTCGACCCAGCTGGCCAGCGAGTAGCGGTCCGGCTGCGCCAGCGCCAACAGGTACACGAACGGCTTGAGCAGCGAGCCGACCTGGCGCTGCGCCTCGATCGCGCGATTGAAACCGGGTTGGGCCACGTCGCGGCTGCCGACCACCGCCAGCACCTCGCCGTTGTGGGTGTCGGTTAGCACCAGGCCGGCCTGCAGCGGCGGGCGCTTCTTGTTGGTCTCCAGCGCGGTGATGGTGCGCGTCACCGCGCCCTCGGCATAGGCCTGCGCCGACGGCGACATGCCGGTGAGCACGCTCAGGCCGGCGCCCTGCAGCGCGCTTTCGGGGTAATCGCGCGCCAGCTGGCGCCGCACCAGGTCGACATAGGCGGGGAACCGGTTGGCCGCGACCAGGCCGGGTTCGGCCGGCACGCCCAGCGGCGCGGCCAGCGCCTTGCGGTAGGTGGGTTCGTCGATCAGCTCGCTCTCGCGCAGCTTGCCGAGCACGAAGTTGCGCCGGTCCAGCGCGCGCTCGGGATAGCGCCGCGGGTCGTAGTAGGACGGCCCCTTGACCAGGCCGATCAGCAGCGCCACCTGCTCCGGCGCCAGCGCATCGAGTTCGCGGCCGAACCAGAACTCCGCACCAGACGCGACACCATGCACCGCCTGGCTGCCGCGCTGGCCCAGGTACACCTGGTTCAGATACGCCTCGAGGATGGTGCGCTTGTCGTAGCGCGCCTCCATGATCAGCGCGTACAGGATCTCGTTGAACTTGCGGGTGACCGTCTGTTCCTTGCCGATGCCGAGCAGGCCGCTGCGCGCCAGCTGCTGGGTCAGGGTGCTGGCGCCCTGCCGGCTCTTGCCGCCGGAGCGCACCATCACCCAGGCCGCGCGGACCATGCCGCTGAGGTCGATGCCGTGGTGCGAGTTGAAGTCGCGGTCCTCGACCGCCTGCAAGCCGGTGACCAGCAGTTCCGGCACCTCGTCCACGCGCACCAGGCGCCGCTCTTCCTGCTTCTGCCCGTACAGCGTGGCGATGCGCGCCGGATCCAGCCGCGCGGCCTTGAGCGCCTTGCGGGTCTGCGCATCGCGCAGCGCCACCACGCGCCCGCCGGCCAGGCCCACCTCGATGCGCCGCGGCGCGACCCGCCCGTCGACATCGACGTAGCCGCGGCTGGCGATGGTGAAGCGGCTGCCGTCCTGCTGGTAGCTGCCGGGGCGCTCGGCGCCGGCATCGGCGCGATAGCTGGCGGCATCGAGTTCGGTCTTCAGCGTCTGTGGGTCCATCGCCGTGTCCGGCGCCAGCACCAGCGGCCGCGCGTACACGCGGGTGGGAATCTGCCAGCGCAGTTCGCCGAAACGCTGGGTGACCTGTTTGTTCAGATAGACCGTGTACGGAATCAGGAAGCCCAGGCCCAGTGCGGCGGCGGCCAGGCCCCAGGTGAGCAGACGCCTGCGCCATACGGCGGCGGGGCTGTCCAGGGCGTCGTCCTGATCGTCGGTGTCGTGATCGTCGTAGCGTCGGGGCACGGGAATGCGAGAATGTAAATTCCGCCGAGTCTAGCGCAGCCCAGCGGGCAGCGCGGCGCGACGGCCTCTTCGTTTAAGTTGGAGTGGTACCGGATGTCGATGTCGTGGGCGAATGCGCGCTACGCCCTGAACCGCCTGGCCGGCCTGGTCCGGCGCGGCCTGACCAGCCTGCGCACGCGCGGCTGGCGCAGCACCTGGGAGCGCCTGCGCGTGCATGCGCAACCGCTGCCGCCGCCGCAGCGCGCGCTGTTCGCGGTGCAAGCGGCGCCGTTCGCGCCGTTCGCGGTGCCGAACAGTCCCGCACCGCTGGTCAGCATCGTGATCCCGGTCTACAACCACGTCGCGCATACCCTCGCCTGCCTGCGCGCGCTGGCCGCGCATCCGCCGGCCGCACCCTGCGAGATCCTGGTGATCGACGACGGCAGCAGCGACGACACCGCGCAGTGGCTGCCGCAGGTGGTCGGCCTGCACTACCACGTGCGCGAGCGCAACGGCGGCTTCATCGCCACCTGCAACGACGGCGCCGCGCGCGCGCAGGGCCGCTACCTGGTGTTCCTCAACAACGACACGGTGCCGCAGCCGGGCTGGCTGGACGCGTTGCTGGACACCTTCGCGCAGCTGCCGCAGGCCGGCCTGGTCAGCGCGCAACTGCTGTATCCCGACGGCCGCCTGCAGGATGCCGGCGGCGTGGTCTTCGCCGACGGCAGCGCCTGGAGCTACGGCCGCTTCGAGTCGCCCGACGATCCGCGCTACGCCTACCTGCGCGACGTCGACTACGGCAGCGGCGCGGCGCTGGCGATCGAACGCGCGCGCTTCCTGGCGCTGGGCGGTTTCGACACGCGCTACATGCCGGCCTACTACGAGGACACCGACCTGGCCTTCGCGGTGCGCGCCGCCGGCTTGCGCACGCTGGTGCAGCCGGCCAGCCGCGTGGTGCACGACGAAGGCACCAGCAACGGCACCGACACCGGCAGCGGAATCAAGGCCTACCAGGTGCGCAACCGTGCGGTCTTCGCCCGCAAATGGGCGGAGGTGTTGGCGCAGCACCTGCAGCCCGGCGAGGTGCCTGCGCCGGCGCTGCTGCATCGCCGGCAGCGCCAGGTGCTGATCCTGGACGAAGCGTTGCCGCAGCCGGACCGCGACTCGGCCTCGCTGCGCCAGCTCAACCTGATCCGCCTGCTGCTCGAGGAAGGCGCGCACGTGGTGTTCGTGCCCAGCGAGCGCAGCTATGCCAGCCGCCATAGCGAGACCCTGCAGCGGCTCGGCGTGGAGGTGTGGTACGCGCCGTACCTGAAGAACCTGACCTGGTTCCTGCAGCAGCACGGTGCGCGCTTCCACAGCGTGCTGCTGGTGCGCCACCACGTCGCCCACGCCTGCCTGCCGCTGCTGCGCCGGTTCGCGCCGCAGGCACGGCGCCTGTTCGACACCGTGGACCTGCACTACCTGCGCGAGCGCCGCGGCGCCGAACTCGCCGGCGACGCGCGCCTGCTGCGCGAGGCCGAGCGCACCCGCGCGCGCGAGCTGGAGGTGATGGCGCAGGTCGACGTGACCGTGCTGGTCAGCGCGGTCGAACGCGAACAGTTGCAGCGCGAGGCGCCACAGGTGCGCACGGCGCTGATCTCGAACCTGCACGAGGTCGCCGGCCCCGGCCTGCCGTGGGCGCAGCGCCGCGACCTGGTGTTCGTCGGCGGCTTCCGCCATGCGCCCAACGTGGACGCGGTGCGCTGGTTCCTGCAGGAGGTATTTCCTGCCGTGCGCACGCGTCTGCCGGAGGTGCGCTTCCACTGCATCGGTGCGGACATGCCGGAGTACATCCGCCGCCTCGGCGAGGCCACCGCGGGCGTCGAGTTGCTCGGCCACGTGCCCGACATCGCTGCCTACATGGACGGCATGCGCATCGCCGTGGCGCCGCTGCGGTTCGGCGCGGGGGTCAAGGGCAAGGTCAACCTCAGCATGGCCCATGGCCAGCCGGTGGTGGCCACCGCGTGCGCGGTGGAAGGCATGCACCTGCGCGACGGCGAGGACGTGCTGATCGCCGACGACCCCGCCGCGTTCGCCGACGCCATCGCGCAGCTCTACGCCGATCCGGCGCTGTGGCAACGGCTGGCCGACAACGGCCTGCGCAACATCGAAACCCACTTCTCGCTGGACGCCGCCCGCGCCACGGTGCGCGAGGCGTTCCTGGCCTGAGCGGCGGTGGCGCGCCGTTTTCTATCGCGTCGGGACTGAAGTCCCTCCCACAATGGTGTTGCGAGCATCGCCGCTCTGGCCGGCACCCGGCGGGCGCTGTCGCGCACCCACGCGCGCACTGCAAACCAAGACGCTCGCAGCCCCGGATATACAACCGATCGCCGGAACCTCTCAACGCCCCCTGTGGGAGGGACTTCAGTCCCGACGCGCCGCACCATCAGCCTGGGGAAGCTCCCACTTCACTGCGCCCACTAACGCCCCGGACTGAGGCTGCGCAAGCGACGCTCGAAGGCGGCCAGCTCCGGGGTCGCCGGATCGATCGCGCGGGCGCGCTGCAACGCCTGCCGCGCGAACGCGGCATCGCCGCCGCTCAGGCGCTCGTCGCCGACCGCCAGCCAGCGCTGCGCCAGGCGTCGCCGCGCGGTGGCCAGGCCATTGCCGCCCGGCGCCAGCGCGCGCCAGGCGTCGTAGCAGGCGCTCGCCGCCAGCACCCGATTGCCGCGCATGGCATCGTCGAAACAGCGTCGCAGCGCCGCCAGCACGCGCTGCTCGGCCGCGCGCACCCGCGCATCGCGCGGCGCCAGGGTCTGCGCCGCCAGCAAGGTGTCGTAGGCGCTGGCGCCGGGCGGGGTCAGCCAGGCGCCCCGTGCCTCGGCAGCCTGCAGATCGGTCAGCAGGCGCTGCAGGCGGCGCTCGCGCTCGGCCGGCGACATCCGCGAGGGCGGCGTGGCCTGGCTCTGCCGGGCGCGCTGCAGCGCCTGCTTCGCGTCGGCCAGCGCGCGGCTATCCGGCGCCAGGGCCTGGCCCTTGCGCAACGCGCGCTCGGCCTCGCCGAAACGGAAATCGGCGGCGGCACGGCTCGCCTGCAGCGCATAGGCCGCCGCCACCCGCTCCAGGCCGTCGCTGGCGCCGGCTGCGTCCGGCACCGCCGCGTGCCACTGCGCAAACGCGTGTGCCGCCGCGTCCAGGCGTTGCCGGCGCAGGGCCTGCTCGGCCTCGCGCTGCAGGCGCTCCAGCGCCCGGTTCAGTTCCGCCTGGGTCTCGGGCAAGTCGACATGGCCGGGGTCGTAGCCGCGCGCGCGCTCCACCAGCGCCGCGGCGGCGGCCAGGTCGCCGCGCGCCAGGTCGCTGCGTGCGTGCTGCAGCAGTTCCGACAGCGCATCCTCGCGGCCTTCCAGCGCCGCGGTGCGTTCCGGCGCGTACTCCAGGACGCGCTGGTACAGCGGCAGGGCCGCGTCCGGGCCGTCGTCCAGATGCCCGTCGTGGCGCGCCTGCGCCGCCCGTTGCAGCAGTTGATCGATGCCGGCGTGCGCGGCCTCGCGCGCGCGCAATGCCGCCTCGATGCGATCGGCATCGGCGCGCGGCACCTGCAGCGCGCGCGCCAGCGCCAGCGCCTCGCGCGCCTGCGGAAAGCGACCGGCGGCCAACGCCGCGCGCGCCTGCCCCAGCGCCGCGCGCCCGGTCGCGGCCAGTCCGACGCGCGCCTGCATGCGGTCGCTATCCAGCGCCAGCGCGGCCTCGAAGCGCTCGCGCGCGCCGCTGCCGTCGGCGGCGCTGAGCTTGCCCGCGCGCAGCGCCGCGTGGCCCTGGTCGAGCAATTGCTGGATGCGCGTCTCCGGCCAGATCAGGTCGGCCAGCGGGCGGCGGAACACCACCACGGTCATGCCCAGCACCAGCAGCACGGCCAGCGCCCAGCGCCAGACACGCCGATCGCGCCACAGCGGCACCGGCCGCTGTCTGCGCGTGGGTTCGTCCCTGACCTGATCCGGCGGCATGCTCACCGCACAAGCTTAGCGTTGCCCCGATGACGAACAGCTGTGCGTCGCGCCGGCCGCGCGCACGGTAGGTGGCCCACCCGCTGGCAGGCCTCCCGGCCGGCATGCCGACGCCCCTCAGCCCAGCCGCCGCGCCTCGTGCACGCCCGGCAGCGCGTCGAGCTTGCCGAGCAAGGTGGACAGCTGCCCATAATCGCCGACCTTCAGCCGCAGCCGCAGTTGCGCCAGACCGCTGTCGCGCACGTTCTCGCTGTTGATCTCCAGCACGTGCGCCTCTTCCTGGGCGATCAGGTTGGTGATGTCCTTGAGCAGCCAGCGCCGGTCCACCGCGCGCACCAGCACGTCGACCTCGTAGCCACCGCCGGCCTGGCCCCACTCCACCGGCAGCACCCGCTGCGGATGGCTGGCGGCCAGCCGCGCGAACGCGGCGCAGTCGCTGCGGTGCACGGTGACGCCGCGGGTACGGGTCAGGTAGCCGGCGATCGGCTCGCCGGCCACCGGCTGGCAGCAGCGCGCCAGTTGCACCAGCAGATTGCCGACGCCCTGCACGGTGAACTTGGACTTGCCCAGGCCGGTGCGCCGCGCGGTCGGCCGCGGCATGGCCGGCGCCGCCGGCTGCGCCGCGGCACGCTCGGCCTCGTGCAGCGCACGCCCGACCTGGCTGGGGCCGACGTCGCCCAGCGCCACCTGGATGTACAGTTCCTCCACGCCGTCGGCATGGAACTTCTTCGCCGCCGGCAACAGGTCGGCGTGCTGCAGCCCCAGGCGCTTGAGCTCACGCTCCAGCAGCTCCTTGCCGGCCTGCACGTTGCGCGCGCGGTCCAGCTTGTGGAACCAGGCGCGCACCTTGTCGCGCGAACGCCCGCTGGCCAGGTAGCCATTGGCCGGCAGCAGCCAGTCGCGGCGCGGCTCGGCCTCCTTGCCGGTGAGGATCTCGACACGGTCACCGCTACGCAGCTTGTGGGTCAGCGGCACGATGCGGTTGTTGACCTTGGCGCCGCGGCAGCGGTGCCCGACCATGGTGTGCACGTGGTAGGCGAAATCCAGCGGCGTGGCGCCCTGCGGCAGGTCGATCACCTCGCCCATCGGGGTCAAGGCATAGACCCGGTCCTCGACCAGTTCGGCGTCCAGCGCCCCGGCAAGCCCGCCCTGCTCGCCGTCCTGTGACTGCTCCAGCAACTGGCGCATCCAGGTGATCTTGCGGTCGAAGGCCTTCTCCGCGCCCTTGCCGCCTTCCTTGTACTTCCAGTGCGCAGCCACGCCCAGCTCGGCCTGCGCGTGCATGTCGTGGGTACGGATCTGCACTTCGATCGTGCGCCCTTCCGGGCCGACCACGGCGGTGTGCAGCGAGCGGTAATCGTTGGCCTTGGGCCGGGCGATGTAGTCGTCGAACTCGCTAGGCACCGGCGCCCACAGCGCGTGCACCACGCCCAGCGCGGCATAGCAGGCGGCGACATCGTCGACCATCACCCGCACCGCGCGCAGGTCGTAGAGCTGGTCGAAGGCGAGGCGCTTCTTCTGCATCTTCCGCCAGATGCTGTAGATGTGCTTGGGCCGCCCGCTGATCTCCGCGCGCAGGCCCTGCTCGGCCAGCGCCTTGGACAGGATCTTCTTGACCGCCTCGATGTAGCGCTCGCGCGCCACCCGGCTCTCGTCGACCTCGCGGGCGATGCGCCGGTAGGTGTCCGGTTCCAGGTGCCGGAACGCCAGATCCTCCAGCTCCCATTTCAGCTGCCAGATGCCCAGGCGGTTGGCCAGCGGCGCGTGGATGTCGCGGGTCAGCTGCGCCAGCGCGCGGCGCTGCGCCTCCGGCGCCTTGTCGGCCACGCGCATCTGCGCCAGTTGCCGCGCCAGCAGGATCGGCACCACCCGCAGGTCCTGCACGATCGACAGCAGCAGCCGGCGCAGGCCTTCGCTGTTGCGCCCGGCCTCGCGCCCGGCATGCAGCGCCCACACCGGGTCGGCGGCGTCCTGCGCCTCCAACAACCCGACCACCGCCTGCGCCCGCGCCGGTGGCGCCACCGGCAGCTGCGGCAACTGCGCGCGCAAGGCCGGCAGGTCGAACAGCAACGCCGCCAGCAGCGAGGCCTCGTCGGCGGACAGCAGCGCCAGCGCGTCCAGGGTGTCGGCCAGCACCGGCCACGGCAGCCGCGGCAGCGGCTCGGCCTGTGCCTGCCAGGCCTGCAGCAGCGCCGCGCGCAGGGCGGGCGCCAGGGTCGCGGCCGACGGGCGCTGCAGCAACGCCTCCAGGCCGGAGTGGACGGTGTGGTTCAAGGACGGACGCAGTCGACGAAACGGTGCCGCCTACACTAACGCGCTTGTGCGCGTTCTCACAATTGCGCCGGCCGCGCGCCGGAGGCGCCCCGAGGATACGCACCGCCGCGTCACTGTGATCCGGTTGCGACTTGCAGCGGTTTTACCGGAATTTCACAACCGCCCCAATCCCCGCGCCTATGCTCGAACGCGACGGCGACCCGCTGCTGTCTGCATGCGCCGCTGCCGTCGTCCCTAGACCGATTCGAAGAGGAACGCACATGAAAAAGTGGAACAAGCCTGTGATCCGCGAGATCTGCGTCGGCGCGGAAATCAACTGCTACGCCTCCGGCGAGCTCTGACCCGCGCACTCCTCCCTTCCCGCGACCGAAGCGCGACCGGCCAGGCGCCATCAACGGAGACCGGATGCACCTCATCGTTTTGGGATCGGCGGCAGGCGGAGGGCATCCGCAGTGGAACTGCCACACGCCTGCAAGCCAGCGCGCGTGGCAGCAACACCCGGGTGCCCAACGCCGTACCCAGGCCAGCATCGCGGTCAGCGTCGATGGCCAGCGCTGGCTGCTGATCAACGCCTCACCCGATTTCCGCCAGCAGGTGCTGGCCACCCCCGCACTATGGCCGCAGCGCGACCAGCGCCATTCGCCGATCGAGGCGGTGCTGCTGACCAGCGGCGAGATCGACCATATCGCCGGGCTGCTGTCGATGCGCGAAAGCCAGCGCTTCGACCTGTATGCGAGCAGCCGCGTGCTCGACCTGCTGGCGCACAACCCGGTGTTCGACGCGCTGCACCCGGCCTACGTGCACCGCCATCCGTTCGCCCTCGACACACCGCTGTCGCTGCTCGGCCTGCAGGTCACACCATTCGCGGTGCCGGGCAAGGTGCCGCTGTTCATGGAATCCCGCCACAGCGGCGACCTGGCCGGCTCGGCCGAGGAGACGCTGGGCCTGACCATCGACGACGGCACACACCGCCTGCACTACATTCCCGGCTGCGCGGCGCTGACCGACGCCCTGCGCGAGCGCCTGCGCGGCGCCGAACTGGTGTTCTTCGACGGCACCCTGTGGCGCGACGACGAACTGGTGCAGCTCGGCGTCAGCGCCAAGACCGGCCAGCGCATGGGCCACATGAGCATCGACGGCGAGGCCGGCACCCTGCATGCCTTCGCCGACCTGGGCGTGGCACGCAAGGTCTTCATCCACATCAACACCACCAACCCCATCCTCGACGCCGGCTCCGCCGAGCGCGCCACCGTCGCCGCGCACGGCTGGGACGTGGCCCACGACGGCATGGAGATCGCACTGTGACCCCTGCCGCCCCATCGCCTGCGAGACCGACCCCGTGAGCGCACTGCTTAGCCCGGAACAACTGGAAACCGCGCTGCGCGGGATCGGTGCGCGGCTGTACCACGACCAGCACCCCTTCCACGCCCTGCTGCACAGCGGCCGCCTGAACCGCGGCCAGGTCCAGGCCTGGGCGCTGAACCGCTACGAGTACCAACGCTGCATCCCGCTCAAGGACGCGGCGATCCTGGCGCGGATGGACGACCCGGCGCTGCGCCGGATCTGGCGCCAGCGCATCGTCGACCACGACGGCAGCGCCGATGGCGAAGGCGGCATCGCCCGTTGGCTGCACCTGACCGACGCGCTGAGACTGGATCGTGACCTGGTGCAGTCCGGGCGCGGCCTGCTGCCCGGCACCCGCTTCGCGGTGCAGGCCTACCTGCACTTCGTGCGCGAGAAGAGCCTGCTGGAAGCCATCGCCTCGTCGCTGACCGAACTGTTCGCCCCGGGCATCATCGGCCACCGCGTGGCCGGCATGCTGCAGCACTACGACTTCGTCTCGCGCGAGGCGCTGGCGTATTTCGAGCATCGCCTGCACGAGGCGCCGCGCGATTCGGACTTCGCCCTGGACTACGTCAAGCGCCATGCCGACACCGTGGAGAAGCAGCAGTTGGTGCAGGACGCGCTGCGCTTCAAGTGCGGCGTGCTGTGGTCGCAACTGGATGCGCTGCACTTCGCCTACGTGCAGCCGGGCGTGGCCTGGCCGGACGCGTTCGTGCCGGACGCCGCGCAGGCCGCGGCATGAGCGCGCTGGACGCCAGCAGCCAACCGCGGCTCGCCGCCGGCGTGCGCCTGCAGCACGACCGTGCGCGCGACCAATGGGTGCTGCTGGCACCGGAGCGGGTGATCGAACTGGACGAGATCGCCCACGCCATCGTCTCGCGCTGCGACGGCGTCCGCAGCCTGGCGACGATCGCCGCGGAACTGGCCGCAGAATTCGAGGCCGACCCGGCCGAGGTCGAACGCGACGTGCGCGAGCTGGCGCAGCAGTTGCACGCCAAGCGGCTGCTGCGCGCATGAACACGCCGGTGCCGCCGCCGCTGTCGATCCTGCTGGAGCTGACCCACCGCTGCCCGCTGGCCTGCCCGTATTGCTCCAACCCGATCGAACTGGCCGGCCTGCGCGAGGAACTGGATACGGCCGGCTGGCGCTCGGCGCTGGACCAGGCGGCGGCGATGGGCGTACTGCAGGCGCATTTCTCCGGCGGCGAGCCGATGCTGCGCAAGGACCTGCCCGAGCTGGTCGCGCATGCACGCGCACTGGGCCTGTACAGCAACCTGATCACCTCCGGCGTGGCCGGTGGCGCGCCGATGCTGGCGGACCTTGCCGCGGCCGGGTTGGAACACGTGCAACTGAGCGTCCAGGACGCCGACGCCGCCGGCGCCGACCGCATCGCCGGCTACCGCGACAGCCTGGCCAAGAAGCGCGCCTTCGCCGCGGCGGTGCGCGCGCTCGACCTGCCGCTGACGATCAACGCGGTGATCCATCGCCACAACGCCGAACGTGTCCCGGCAATGATCGAGCTGGCGCTGGAACTCGGCGCCGAACGCCTGGAAGTGGCCCATACCCAGTACTACGGCTGGGGCCTGCGCAATCGCGCTGCGCTGATGCCCAGCCGCGCGCAGATCGACGCCACCGTGGCCGCGGTGGAGGCCGCGCGGTTGCGCCTGCAGGACCGCCTGCACATCGACTTCGTCACCCCCGACTACTACGCGCACCGGCCCAAGGCCTGCATGGGCGGCTGGGGCCAGCGCTTCGTCAACATCTCCCCGCGCGGCGACGTGCTGCCCTGCCACGCCGCCGAAACCCTGCCGGACATGCGCTTCGAGAACCTGCGCGCGCGCCCGCTGGCGGCGATCTGGGAAGACGGCGAGGCCTTCGTGCGCTTCCGCGGCAGCGCCTGGATGCCCGAGGTATGCCAGGGCTGTCCCAAGCGCGAGATCGACTGGGGCGGCTGCCGCTGCCAGGCGCTGGCGCTGAGCGGCGATGCCGCGACCCTGGACCCGGTGTGCGAACGCGCCCCGGCGCACGCGGCGCTGCAGGCGCTGGCACAGCGCGAAGCCGCCGCGCCGGCGCCGGACTTCGTGTACCGGCGACCGCCGCGCAGGTCGGACGTGCCAGCCGCCGCCGAGGACTGAACCGGGCGCCGACGCGGTCCCGGCGCGCCCGGTATCCCGTGCGCAGTCACCGCTTGCGACTACACTACGGCGCATCCCACTGCCCGGATCCTCGCCATGTCCCTTGCGCGTCTCGCTCCCCTGGTCCTGTGCGCGGCGCTCGCCGTGTCAGCCGCCCCGGCGCTCGCCCAGCGCACCGTCTCCGGCGATCTGCAGACGCAGATGTCGCCGCAGGAGTTCAAGGCGGCCGGGCTGGACAAGCTGTCGCCGCAGGAGCTGGCTGCGCTGAACGACTGGCTGCAGGGCAAGGTCGCCAAGGAGACCGCGGTGGCGCTGGAGAAGGCCAAGGAAGAGGGCCGCCGCGAGGTGATCACCAAGAACCGCGGCTTCTTCGACTTCGGCAGCGCCGAGCCGATCGAGAGCACCCTGGTGGGCGAGTTCTCCGGCTTCGCCAAAGGCCGCAAGTACGTGCTGGCCAACGGTCAGGAATGGGAGCAGACCGAGGCGGCGAGCCTGCCCAGCGTGCACCGCACCGCGCCCAAGGTGAAGATCACCCCCGGCATCATGGGCGTGTGGTACATGCAGATCGACAACTACAACACCCGCGCCAAGGTCCGTCGCATCAAATAGGATCGCGCGCCGTGAACCTGCGTCCGCGGCCGGGACTGGCCGACGCCTCGCACAGCCTCGCCGACGCGCTGCGCCGGCGCCTGCGCGCAAGCGATGTCTGGTTCATCGCCCTGGCCCTGCTGGTCGGCGTGATCGCCGGCCTGCTGACCCTGTTGCAGAGCAGCCTGGCACACGGCGCGCAGGCTCTGCTGTACGGCCTGGAGGCCGACGAGCGGCTCAGCGCCATGTCCGAACTGAGCGTGCACCAGTTGCTGGTGCTGCCGCTGGGCGGGCTGCTGGTCGGCCTGCTGGGCATGGCCGCGCGCGCGCGCAAGCGGCAACTGGTCGACGCCGTCGAAGCCAACGCGCTGTACGGCGGGCGCATGTCGATGCGCGACAACCTGATCGTCTCCGTGCAGACCCTGTTCTCCAACGGCGTCGGTGCCTCGGTCGGCCTGGAGGCGGCGTACACGCAGATGGGCGCCGGCAGCGGCTCGCACCTGGGCCGCGTGCTGCGCCTGCGCCGCGCCGACATCCGCACCCTTGTCGGCGCCGGCGCCGGCGCGGCCATCGCCGCGGCCTTCGGCGCGCCGCTGGCCGGCGCGTTCTATGCGTTCGAGATCGTGATCGGCGCCTACTCGCCATCGGCGCTGGCACCGGTGGCGGTGGCCTCGCTGGGCGCGGTGTTCGTGTCGCAGTTGGCCGGGGTGCAGCCGTACCTGCTGCCGGCCTCGGCGGCCTCGGCGCTGGAGGCGCGCGACTACGTGCTGTACGCGCTGCTCGGCGTGCTCTGCGCGCTGCTGGCGGTGGCGGTGATGCGCCTGATCGGCGCGATCGAACAGGCGATCAACCGCAGCCCGCTGCCGCGCTGGGCACGCCCGGTCGCCGGCGGCCTGCTGCTGATCCCGCTGGCGTTGATCACCCCGCAGGTGCTGTCCTCCGGACACGGCGCGCTGCACCTGGACCTGACCAGCCCGACCTCGCTGCGCTGGCTGGGCATCCTGCTGCTGCTCAAGTGCCTGGGCTCGGCGATCTCGCTGGGCTTCGGCTTCCGCGGCGGCCTGTTCTTCGCCTCGCTGTTCATGGGTTCGCTGGTCGGCGGGCTGTTCGCCGGCGTGCTGAATCTCGGCAGCGGCATGGCCTTGGTCGACGGCACCGCCGCGTCGCTGGCCGGCATGGCGGCGATGGCCGCCGCGGTGATCGGCGCGCCGATGACGATGGCGATGCTGGTACTGGAAGGCACCCACGATTTCGTGCTGGCCAGCGCGGTGATGGTGGCGGTGCTGGTCGCCAACACCATCGTCCGCCAGATCTTCGGCTACTCGTTCTCCACCTGGCGCCTGCACCTGCGCGGCGAGACCATCAAGAGCGCGCGCGACGTCGGCTGGGTCAAGCACCTCAGCGCCGGGCGGATGATGCAGAAGGACGTGCATCCGCTGGCCGCCACCACCAGCGTGGCCGAGTTCCGCCGCCGCTTCCCGCTCGGCTCGGGCACCCGCGTGGTGCTGGAAGACGAGAACGGTCACTACGCCGGTCTGGTCACCCTGGCCGCCGCCTACGCCGATGGCGTCAACGCCGACGCAGCCATCGTCGACTACGCCGGCAACCGCGACGTGGCCCTGCCCGCCGACACCGACGTGGTCACCGCCATGCGCCAGTTCGACCTGACCCAGAGCGACGAGCTGGCGGTGGTCGACGACCAGGGCAAGGTCCTGGGCGTGCTCAGCGAAAGCTTCGTGCGCAAGCGCTACGCCGAGGAACTGGACAAGCGCCAGCGCGAGCTGATGGGCGAGCGGGTGGATGATTGAGCGGCAGGAATTGGGGAGTGGGGATTCGGGATTCGTTGGATTGCTGCGGGCTGAAACGTTGAGGGCCGTGATCGCATGTCGCAGGAGCGGCTGCTGTGGGAGGGGCTTCAGCCCCGACGCATGGCGCCACGATGGGCGCGGCTGAAGCCGCTCCTGCCACACAACAAGACGCGACTGCGTTGGCGCGTGGCACCAACACCACGCGCCGTTGCAGAGCAGATCGCTTGACCGTCCAAGCGGCGCATCCCCCTTGTGGGAGGGGCTTCAGCCCCGACGCCTGCCGCTGAACGCGTCGGGACTGAAGTCCCTCCCACAAGAATGCTGGTCACGCGGGTGGTACGGGACAGCGGTGGAATCTCACACCGAATCCCCACTCCCCAATCACCGCAGCAGAGCCACTCGCTGCGCCAGCTTCTTGGCCGAGATGCCGGCGCGGGCGCCCAGTTCCTGGGCGAACAGCGACACCCGCAGTTCTTCCAGGTCCCAGCGCAGCGCTTGCCACTCCGGCGTGTCGCCACGTCCGGCCGCAGCCGCGTCGGCCAGTGCGTCGACGAACGGCTTCAGTTCCAGCATCCGCGCCTGGTCGCGCGCCGGATCGCGTTTGGCGCGCTCGGCGCGCAGGATCATCGCGCGCAAATAGCGCGGGAACTGCGCCAGCGCCGTGGCCGGGGTCTCGCGCAGGAAGCCCGGATGCAGCAAGGCTGCCAGTTGCGCGCGCAGGTCGTCGAGGTTGCCGCTGGCCCAGCCCATCAGCGGCGATTCCAGTTGCGGCTTCAGTTCCGCGGCCGCGCCCATGATCGCCTCGGCCAGTTTCAGCCGCTCCATCGCCTCGCCGAACAGCTGCTTGGCGGCGGCGTCGCGGCGCTGAGCGAAACCGTCCGCATCGCGGATCGCCTCCAGCCCCTGTTCCAGCAGCGCATTCAACGCCGCTTCCACCAGGTCGCCGCGCAGGCGTTCCTGCGATTCGATCGCCGCGTACAACAGCCCGGTCTTGGGCGAGACCGGCAACTGCTTGCGCGCCTGCTTGACCTTGTCGGCCAGGGCGATCTCCAGCAGCCGACGCACGCCGCGCGGATGCGCCGCCTCGGCCTGCGCACGGTCGGCGAAGATGCGCAGGGCGGCGCTGTCGCCCTCGTCCACCAGTGCCGGATACGCCGGCACGCCGGCTTCGCCCGGCACCTGCAGCGGGATCGGCGTGGCCGGGAACTCGCGCAGCCCGGTCGCGGCCATGGCGCGGCCGGCGCGCGCGGCGAAGGCCTGCCCGGCACGTTCGCCGAAGCGCGCGCGCAGCGCGTCCAGGTCGCGCGATTCGGCCAGCACCTTGCCCGCCTCGTCGCGCAGGCGCAGGTTCATGCGCAGATGCGGCTCCAGCGTGCTCTCGTCGAACTCCAGCGCACTCAGCGGCACGCCGGTGGCGCGCTGCAGGAACCGCGCCAGCTCGCCACGGATGTCGTCGGCGCTGGGCTGCGGGAACGCCTCGTAGAACGCACGCGCGAAGTCCGGCGCCGGCACGTAGTTGCGGCGCAGCGCCTTGGGCAGGCTGCGGATCAGCGCCGCCGCCTTGTCGGTGACGAAGCCCGGCGCCAGCCACGACAGCCGCGTCGGGTCCAGCGCGTTGAGCAGGTGCACGGGCACCTCCAGGGTCACGCCGTCGTCGGCCGCGCCGGGTTCGAACCGGTAATGCAGCGGCAGCCGCGCATCGCCCAGCGGGAAATACGTGGGATAGCGCTCGGCCGCGCTGCCCTCGCCCGGCAGCAGGTCGGCCAGCGACCAGTGCAGCGCGCGCCGTTGCTCCGGCGCCAGCGCCTTCCACCAGGCGTCCAGGCCGGAGGCGGAATGGATCTCGCCGGGAATCCGGTCCAGGTACCAGCGCGCCTGCCAGTCCTCGTCGGCGACGATGCCGGCGCGGCGCAGCTTGGCCTCCTCCTCGTGCGCCTGCGCCAGCACCTTCTGGTTGTCGGCGACGAAGCTGGCGCGGGTGTTGATCTCGCCCGGCACCAGGCCCTGGCGCACGAACAGCTCGTGCGCGCCGGGCGGATCGATGCGGCCGTAGTGCACCGGCTTCTTCGGCGCCAGCACCAGCCCGAACAGGCTGATCTGCTCGGAGGCCAGCACCTGCCCCTGCGCGCGCGACCAGTGCGGATCGAAATGCTTGCGCGCCAGCAGGTGCGGCAGCTCGGCGATCACCCAATCCGGCTCGATCGCGGCATTGGTCAGGCCCCATACCTTCTGCGTGTCCAGCAACGTCGCCGGCAGCACCCACGGCGGCGGCTTGCGGGCAAGCGCCGAGCCGGGGAACAACAGGAAGCGGCGCTGCCGCGGCGCCAGGAAATCGCCCTTCTCGGTGCGGTGGCCGACCTGGGTCGGCAGCCCGGCCAGCAAGGCGCGGTGCAGCGCCTGGTAGGCGGCGGCACGCTCGCGTTCGCTGGCACGTGGTGCCTCCCCGGCCTCGGCGGACGCCGGTGGCGCGGCTTGGGCCGCCGGTGCGGGTGTGGCCGGCGTGCCGGTGCCGCGTCCTTCGCGGGCCAGGCGCGCGGCGCGATGCAACTGCCCGCGGGTCGCACGCGCCGCGGTCTCGGCATCGCGCGCCGGCGCGGGCGCGGAAGCGCCGGCCAGCAGCGGCCGCAGGGAGGCCTCCGCCGGCTCCTCGGTCCAGCCCAGCTCCGCGCACAGCAGATGCAGCTGACGGTGCAGTTCGCGCCACTCGCGCATGCGCAGGAAGCCGAGGAAATGCCGGCCGCACCAGTCGCGCAGCTTGGACTGGGTCAGGTCCTCGTGCGCCTGCCGGTAGCCGTCCCACAGGCGCAGGATGCCGACGAATTCCGAGCGCGCATCGGCGAACCTGGCATGCGCGTTGTCGGCAGCCTCGCGCGCCTCCGGCGGGCGCTCGCGCGGGTCCTGGATGCCCAGGAACGCGGCGATCACCAGCATCGGTCGCAGGCAGCCGTGCTGCTGCGCCGCCACCAGCATGCGCGCCAGTTTCACGTCCACCGGCAGCCGCGCCATCTTGCGGCCGATCTCGGTCAGCTTGCGCAAGCCATGGCGGTCCGGCTCGCCGACCGCCCCCAGCTCCACCAGTTGCTGCCAGCCATCGGCCACTGCACGCTCGTCCGGCGGCTCCAGGAACGGGAAATCCTCGATCCGTCCCAGCCCCAGTTGCAACATGCGCAGGATCACCCCGGCCAGGCTGGAGCGGCGGATCTCCGGATCGGTGAACTCCGGGCGCGCCGTAAAATCCGCCTCGGCGTACAGCCGGTAGCAGATGCCCTCGGCGATGCGGCCGCAGCGGCCCTTGCGCTGGTTGGCGCTGGCCCGCGAGATCGGCTCGATGTGCAGGCGGTCGAGCTTCTGCCGCGGGCTGTAGCGCTTGACCCGGGCATAGCCGGGATCGACCACGTAGCGGATGCGCGGCACCGTCAGCGAGGTCTCGGCGACGTTGGTGGCCAGCACCAGGCGCCGCTTTGGGCCGGGGTTGAACACCCGATCCTGGTCGGCGTTGGAGAGCCGCGCGTACAGCGGCAGCACCTCGGTCTCGCGGTACTTGCGCCGTTCCAGCGCATGGTGCGCATCGCGGATCTCGCGTTCGCCGGGCAGGAACACCAGCACGTCGCCGCGCGGATCCAGCCGGGTGATTTCGTCGATCGCCGCCACGATCGCCTGGTTGACCGTGCGGTCGCCGGCGTTGTCGCCACTCTCGGCGTCGGCCTCCTCGCCGCCCGCCTCCTCCAGCGGCCTGTAGCGCACCTCCACCGGATAGGTGCGGCCTTCCACGCTGATCACCGGCGCATCGTCGAAATGCGCGGCGAAGCGCGCGGTGTCGATCGTCGCCGAGGTCACGATGACCTTCAGGTCCGGGCGCTTGCGCAGCAACTGCTTCAGATAGCCGAGCAGGAAATCGATGTTGAGGCTGCGCTCGTGCGCCTCGTCGACGATGATCGTGTCGTAGCTGGACAGCCAGCGGTCGCTGGCGATCTCGGCCAGCAGGATGCCGTCGGTCATGAACTTGATCCGGGTCTGCTCGCCGACGCGGTCGTTGAAGCGCACCTGGAAGCCCACCGTCTCGCCCACCGGCGTGCGCAGCTCCTCGGCCACGCGGCTGGCCACCGCGCGCGCGGCGATGCGCCGTGGCTGGGTGCAGCCGATCATGCCGGCGGCGCCGCGCCCGGCGGCCAGGCACAGCTTCGGCAACTGCGTGGTCTTGCCCGAACCGGTCTCGCCGGCGATCACCACCACCTGGTGCTCGCGGATCAGCGCGACGATGCGCTCGGCCTCGCGCGCGATCGGCAGTTGCGGATCCAGGGTGATCGCCGGCTGCTGCGCCGCGCGCGCGGCGCAACGCGCCTGCGACGCCTGCAGCGCCTGCTCAAACGCCGTCTCCAGCGCGGCATTGCCGGGCGCGGCCTGCCAGCGCGACCATAGGCCCAGCAGGCGGCCACGGTCGCGGGTCAGCGCGCCGTCGATCGCGGCGCGGCGTTCGCGCAGGCGTGCCGGCACGGAAGGTTTTTCGATAGCGTTCATCAATCGGATGCCATTGAACGTTGAATCACAGCACATGCTTTAGTCTGTCTATTGTGACGCCATCTCGTCTGTAACCCCCAAAGAGGAACTCCCATGGCCAAGAACAAGACCCCCGGCAAGACCAAGAACGCCGCCAGCAAGGCCGTCGCCGGCCAGCCGCTGGCCGGCCTGGCGCCGTCCGCGCCCAACATCGATATCGGGATCGGCGGCGGCGATCGCAAGAAGATCGCCGACGGCCTGTCGCACTACATGGCCGACGCCTTCACCCTGTACCTGAAGACCCACAACTTCCACTGGAACGTGACCGGGTCGATGTTCAACTCGCTGCACCTGATGTTCGAGACCCAGTACACCGAGCAGTGGGCGGCGCTGGACGACGTCGCCGAGCGCATCCGCGCCCTGGGCTTCAACGCCCCGGGCTCCTACAAGGAATACGCCGCGCTGACCTCGATCCCGGAAGAAGAAGGCCTCAGCGACAGCGCCGACTGGCGCGAAATGGTGCGCCAGCTGGTGGTCGGCAACGAAGCGGTGTGCCGCACCGCGCGCAAGGTGCTCAAGACCGCCGACGACGCCGGCGACGACCCGTCGGTGGACCTGCTGACCCAGCGCCTGCAGACCCACGAGAAGTACGCCTGGATGCTGCGCTCGCTGCTGCAGTAAGGGATTCCGCCCTGCCTGCCTGGCAGGCAGGGCGCGCCGCCCGCGCGCGCCTTCGCGCGGAGCGAGACGTTGGCTGTGTGCACTGTGGGAGGGACTTCAGTCCCGACGCCTTTCCATCTCGGCCCCGGCAGGCTTCGTCTGCCGCGACCGCAAGACAGTCGCCACCTACAGACCAGCGCGCGTTCGCCTGACACGCGCTTGCGCACACCAGGAAGCCAACCGCCCTTGCGCGGCGCGGTATCCTACACAGATGTCTTCCCCCGCCCACGCCTTGCTCAGCCGCGTCTTCGGCTACGACCAGTTCCGCGGCCTGCAACAGGACATCGTCGAACACGTCGCTGCCGGCCACGACGCGCTGGTGCTGATGCCCACCGGCGGCGGCAAGTCGCTGTGCTACCAGATTCCCTCGCTGCTGCGCGACGGCACCGGCATCGTCATTTCGCCGCTGATCGCGCTGATGCAGGACCAGGTCGAGGCGCTGCGCCAGCTCGGCGTGCGTGCCGAATACCTCAATTCCACCCTGGACGGCGAGACCGCGCAGCGTGTCGAGCGCGACCTGCTGGCCGGCGAACTGGACCTGCTGTACGTCGCTCCCGAACGGCTGCTGACCCCGCGTTTCCTGTCGCTGATCGAGCGCAGCCGCATCGCCCTGTTCGCCATCGACGAGGCGCACTGCGTATCGCAATGGGGCCACGACTTCCGCCCCGAATACCGCCAGCTCACCGTGCTGCACGAGCGCTGGCCGCAGACCCCGCGCATCGCCCTCACCGCCACCGCCGACCCGCCGACCCAGCGCGAGATCGCCGAGCGCCTGGACCTGGCCCAGGCGCGCCATTTCGTCAGCTCCTTCGACCGCCCCAACATCCGCTACACCGTGGTGCAGAAGGACAATGCGCGGCGCCAGCTGCTGGACTTCCTGCGCGCGCACCGCGGCAGCGCCGGCATCGTCTACTGCATGTCGCGGCGCAAGGTCGAGGAGACCGCCGACTTCCTCGCCCGCGAGGGCCTGAACGCCCTGCCCTACCATGCCGGCTTGCCGGCCGAGGTGCGCGCCGACAACCAGCGCCGCTTCCTGCGCGAGGACGGCATCGTGATGTGCGCCACCATCGCCTTCGGCATGGGCATCGACAAGCCCGACGTTCGCTTCGTCGCCCACACCGACCTGCCCAAGTCGCTGGAGGGCTACTACCAGGAGACCGGCCGCGCCGGCCGCGACGGCGAGGCCGCCGAAGCCTGGCTGTGCTACGGCCTGGGCGACGTGGTGCTGCTCAAGCAGATGATCGAGCAGGGCGAGGCCGGCGAGGAACGCAAGCGCGTGGAACGGCGCAAGCTCGACCAGTTGCTGGGCTACTGCGAGTCGATGCAGTGCCGCCGCCAGGTGCTGCTGGCCGGCTTCGGCGAGACCTATCCGCAGCCCTGCGGCAACTGCGACAACTGCCTGCAGCCGGCCGACGCCTGGGATGCCACGGTGGCCGTGCAGAAGGCGCTGAGCTGCGTGTACCGCAGCGGCCAGCGCTTCGGCGTCGGCCACCTGATCGACATCCTGCGCGGCAACGAAGGCGAGAAGATCAAGCAGTTCGGCCACGACCAGCTCAGCACCTACGGCATCGGCAAGGACCTGGACGCGCGCGCCTGGCGCGGCGTGTTCCGGCAACTGGTCGCCACCGGCCTGCTGGAAGTGGACAGCGACGCCTACGGCGGCCTGCGCCTCACCGACGCCAGCCGCCAGGTGCTCAAGGGCGAACGCAAGATCATGATGCGCCGCGAACTGCCCAGCCGCGGCCGCGAGCGCGGCGACCGCAGCGGCAGCCCGCGCACCGGCGTGCCGGTGCAGGCGCAGGACCTGCCCCTGTTCAACGCGCTGCGCGACCTCCGCGCCGGCCTGGCCAAGGAACAGAACGTGCCGGCCTTCGTGATCTTCCACGACAGCACCCTGCGCAACATCGCCGAGCAGCGCCCGAGCAGCCTGGACGAACTGGCGCGGGTCGGCGGCATCGGCGGCAGCAAGCTGGCCCGCTACGGCCAGCAACTGCTCGACGTGGTGCACGGACAGGGCTGAAGCGCGGCACCGGCGCCTACAGCATCGGCACGTCGCGGCGCGGCCCGCGGCGCCGACAGGCCGGGTTCAACGTGGTATTGATAGCGTCAGCGTCACGGCGGAGCGTCTGACAGGCTCCGCCGGGCCCCTCTCTTCTGGCGGATGCCCGATGAACCGCAGCCTCCTTCTCCTCGCCTGCGCCCTGCTTGCCGGCCCGGCCCTGGCCCAGACCGCCGATGCCACCAGCGACAGCGAGGCGGCCAAGCGCAAGCTCGACCTGAGCGTGCCGCAACAACCGATCACCTACGCCGATCCCGGCACCAAGGCCGATCCGCCGGGCACCTACTACGGCGATACCAGCGGCACCTCGGCCTCGGCGCAGAAGGCGGCGGCAGCGCAGGCGCGCGCCGAGGCCCTGCAGGCGCAGGCCGACCGCTGCAACGGCGACGTGCACGGCAGCGTCGCCACCGGCATCGGCTATTCCACACATGGCGGCAACAGCAACTACCAGGCCGCCAATCTGAACCTGTGCAAGACCTCCTACACCGATGACGGCAAGCCGCGGCAGATGGGCATCAGCATCAGCGTCGGCCGCGGCGACGGCCCGGTGTTCGGCCGCGGCTACTATCCCGGCGCCTACGGCCCGCCGCCGTTCGGCTGGTAAGCACGGCGACACGAGGGCAGCGCCAATGATCCGCTCTCGCCACGCTCGAACCGATGTACGTTGCGTCATCCCCCCCACGGGGCGTTCCCGGTAACGCCCGTCGCGGCTGAAGGCACTCCTACCGCGCACTTCCCGAAGTTGACAGCAGTGCCCGCCGGACTCCCAGGCTGGTCCGCACGCGGCCTGGAACTTTCCGACAGCGCGCGCGCCCCCCTGTTCACATCCGCAATCGCAGCATCCCGCGGTGCGCCGTGTCGTGCCGGCACCACTGAAACCGCCCGCTCCCACGCTCGCGCTCCAGCACCCAGTCATGCAGCCGTGCCCGCTGCGTCCATTGCGCGCGAAGTGCGCATCGACACCCCCACTCGAGAGTGCCGCCCGTCACGGTGGTGGCTATGGGATCGACCGACTTGCCGCCGCACGCGCGACCGCGACGCATCGCGTCTACAATCGCGCTGCCTTTGTCGGCATGCCGTCCGCGGCGGCGTCACGCATCGCGTGCGCGTCGCGGCCGGTCGCCTGGCATACCTCCCCTTCATGTGGCATCGCTTCCCCCCGAGCTCACGCCATGTCCAACGTAGTCCGGCTGCACAGCGCCCGCGAACGCGAGCAGCGCCTGCACGATGACGTCCTCGATGCGGCCGAGCGCTGCATCGTCGAGAACGGCCTCGGCGCCACCACCTTCGAACTGATCGCCGGGACTGCCGACGTCTCCTGCAGCGCGGTACGTCGGCAGTTCGACGACAAGCGCAGCCTGGTCCAGGCGCTGATGGAACGCAGCTACGAGCGTGCGATCCGCACCATGTGGCTGCTGCAACCGCCGCCGCACCAGGACGCGACCACGTTCATCGCCGGTGCATTGGAAGACTGGCTGGTGGCCGATGCCAACCAGCGGCGGCGGCGCCTGGATCTGGAGATGGACCTGGCCGCCGCACGCGACCCCGAACTGGCGCAGTACGCGCGCCGGCTCAACGTGTCCCTGGTGCAGAACCTCGGCGACCTGCTGCGGCGCATGCTGCGCGACCACGGCTGGAGCGGCAGCGAAGCCGAATTCCAGGCCCGCGTCTACGCGGTCGCGGCGATGTGCGGCGGCCTGCACATGATGATGACCACCGGCGTGGAGCTCAACCGCATGCATCTGCAGTTGATCCTGAGCGAGAGCCTGGCCGGGATCTTCAGCACGGCGCAGACCTGACGCCGTCGTCCGCCGTTCCCTTCTCCCTGACGGCTCGTCCCCCCATCACCGACGCCTTGACCGGGATCCTGATGCGCCCTGCGGATACAGACGCCGGCGCTGCGCTCCTGCACGAGGCGGCATGAGGCCGAGCGGCGTCATCCGCGAAACGACCCTGACCTGATCCCCGGCAGCACTCGGCGTCGATGCACTGCTGCCGTCACAAGCAGGAGGTCGCCCTGGACGATGATCGGCGCCGGAGCAAGCGACCCACCGCGAGCGACGCTCAGGCAAGCGGCGCTGACGCGAGCATGCCCTCCGCTGCGGCACGCAGCGCCTGAGCGATGTGCTGCAGCGTCCTGGAACGGACCGCGACATGCTGCCAGTACAGCGGCACGTCGAGCCAGCGCTGCGCATCGACGACCACGATCTGCCGCTGCCGCAGCGCGGCCACCAGCATCGGCTCCGGCGCCAGGCACCAGCCCAGTCCACGCGCGGCCGCCTCGACGAAGCCGATGGAGGTCGGCAGGTAGTGGGTCGGCGGGCTCAGAAGCGCGCGGGTGATGCGCCGCACGAAGCGCGCCTGCAGCGCGTCCTTGCGGTTGTAGACGATCATTGGGGCGCGGGCCAGCGCCGCCGCATCCAGGCCGTCGGCAAAGTAGCGGGCGAAGAAGGCTGGCGAGGCGATCGCACGGTAGCGCATCGCACCCAGCGCCAGCACATTGCAGCCCTGCAAGGCCTTGCCGACGGAGGTGACGGCGCCGAGCACCGCGCCACTGCGCAGCAGTTCCAGCGTGTGGTCCTGGTCGTCGACCTGGATGTCGAACAGATAGCCATGCGCGTCGTGCAGGGCCGCCAGGGCATCCAGGAACCAGGTCTGCAGCGAATCGTCGTTGACGGCGATGGCGATGCTGCGGGCCGCTGCGCTACCGGCAGGCGCGGGCAGCAGATCGGCCACCGCCTCGGCCTCCAGCACCTGCATCGGCCGCACGCTGCGCAGCAGGCGCTCGCCGGCGGGCGTCGGCCGGCAGGGAGCCTGGCGCACGATCAGCACCTGGCCGAGCCGGTCTTCCAGCGCCTTGATCCGCTGCGAGACCGCCGACGGCGTCAGCGCCAGGCGGCGTGCGGCGGCCTCGAAGCTGCCTTCTTCCAGCACGGCGGCAAAGGCGGACAGCTGGGGGTGGAGGAGATTCATGGCAGCGACACAGATTAGGAACGCTTCACAGCCTACAGAATAATGAGTTTGGCTAATCGCGCTGGCACATGCAGCATGCTCGCCCACGCCACCGGGCACTCCCCATGTTGCTGCACGCACTGTTGGCCGGCTTCGTCGCCGGCGCCGGCCTGATCGTTGCCATCGGCGCGCAGAACGCCTTTGTGCTGCGCCAGGGACTGCAGCGTCGGCATGTCGGCCTGGTCGTGGCCGTGTGCGCCGCCAGCGACATCGCGCTGATCGTCCTCGGCGTGTCCGGCATCGGTGGCGTGGTGGACGCCTGGCCGGGCGTGCTGCAGGGATTGCGCTTCGGCGGTGCGGCCTTCCTCGGCGCATACGCGCTATTTGCGGCACGACGCGCCTGGCGCGGCACTGGCGGCCTGCTGGCGCACGGCGAGGATCAGCGGAGCTGGCAACGCGTCCTGCTGACCTGCCTGGCCTTCACCTTCCTCAATCCGCATGTCTACCTGGACACCATGGTGCTGCTGGGCAGCCTCTCCACGCGCTACCCGGGACAACTGCGCTGGGCGTTCGCACTCGGCGCCTGCCTGGCCAGCGCGACCTGGTTCTGCAGCCTGGGCTACGGCGCGCGGCTGCTGCAGCCGGTGTTCCGCAAACCCGCCGCGTGGCGGCTGCTGGACGCGGCGGTCGCGCTGTTCATGCTGGGCTTGTGCCTCGCGTTGCTCCTGCAGCCTTTGGGGTGAGCGATCGGGATGCGTTTGCGGTCAACGCGGCGCGCGGCCTTCGCCTGCACCGGCCGCTCAGCGCGACGCCACTTGCTCATACAGCGCGGCATCCTGCCCCACCCAGGCCCGCAAGATGGCGCCGTCCACGTCGTACTGGCCAGTGAACTGATGCAAATGCCCGATACCGATTCCGAGGCGTCCTGGCAGCCCCTTGATGCCCACAACCCGATGGCCGGGGAAAACCCGGCCATACCGTGCGCTACGCCACAGCTCCAGATCGATGAATTTGGGTTGGCGCCTGCATGCTTCACGAAGCGCCTCGATACCTGCGCCCTTTACCGCAGTACTGCACAGACTTGCATGCGCGTTATTGCTCATCTGCCGGGCTAGACGCGAGCGTATGTTGTAGTAGCGCGCACGGCACTCGCCCACGAGATCGGCCGATTCCAGTTCGTTGGCGACGTGGGACAGCCAATCGGGCGCGTACCAGTCGTCGTCCTCCACGATGACCACGCGGTCCGCCGAAGCGACGGCCTCCAAACCGGCCAACAGGTTGCGCGCCTGAGTATTCTGCCCGACCTCCCAGGCTGGCGAGGGGCGCACAACCTCCAGATGCCAGCCATCGCGCACAAAACCGATCGTTTGCGCAGACGGGCCATCGTCGACGACGATCCACCTGACCGGATCAGGATAATCCTGAGCGCACATCCAGCGCTCGCACAGTCTCCATGCGTCCGGCCTGGCGCCAGTCGCCGTCAACAGCGTCAGCATCTCGCACACCCCATCCAACTCCCAGGAACGACGCGGCAACGATCCGTGCAGGCGCCGAGCATCATGCGTCCAATACCTCTTCCAAGCTCATGCGCGGAAACACATCAAGCGCCGTGTCGCGGGTCGCATTGATGACCTGGATTCCGCCGAGCATCGGAAGCAGACGTTTGAAGTCCGCAGGCCAGCCCGGCAAGGCGGCGGCATTCCCGAGCCCGCGTGGATGATCCTCGTGCCAATGCGCCTTTCCACCGCTTTTCTGGCAGTCGTAGCCCAGCAATACGATCTTCGTCGCGCCCCATCGTGCCGCCAGTGCAACCGCACCGGCGCCGGAATGTCCGACACCTTCCACGGGCACATGATGCACGCCAGGTAGTCTCCCAGGCGCTACCAGCGCACCGAGAAACCTCATACGCGCCTCCGGCAGGTGCCATTGCCACCACGCATGGTCCATCGCATAAAGCACATCCGCCCAGAGGCACAGGCGGAATGTCGTGTTCACCACGATGACGCCCCGATCCGGATGTCGGTCCGCCCAAGCCCGGACAGCGGCACAATCCTCGGCCCTCAAACTCGGACCGCTCGCGATGCACACGTACTCTTTCCAGCGCCCTCGGAAAAAGGCGTCCCCGTGCGGAACAGGCGTTGTCGTCAATTGATCCAAAGCGTCCTCGCTGCAGATCCTGGATTCCCCGTACGCCGGCACTCGCAGGATGCCGGTCCTCTGGCAATCTCCCGCATATCCCCACGGGCGCCCATACGCACATCGTCGCATACGAGTTCCGCCACGTGCAGGCGACGCCACAAACAGGACCTTGGTACCCAACAGCGCAAATGCAGTGTCGTGCTCCTGTCCAGATGCGCGGCGCGTTCCGGCTGTCAATCTGCGCGCAAGAGAAGTTGCGCGACAAAACCTAGGCGCGTGGCCAGGGTTGGAAGGTGCTGATCGTGGCGACGTTTACGGCGTTGGGTCAGTCCCAGAAGTTGTTGTAGTCGCGCGCCTTCTTGTCTGGTGCCTGGGAGCTGACCAGTTCGCAGTCGGTCGAGACCGGCGGGTTATCGGCATCGATCGAACGGCAGGCGAACGTCGCCAAGTCGCCCTTCTTTGCGCCCGTGGCAGGTACGCGGGCGCCGCCTTTCAGGGTGGTGCCTTCGGCGCTCACGGCGACCACGTTCCCGACGATCTGCGGGCGCATGTCGTCGTCCGGCAGGCTCGCAATCGTGAGTTGCTTGCGCACGACCACATAGCGGCCGGATTGGGCGGCATGCACCGGCACGGAAAGAATCACCAGGACAGCCGCAAGAATCAAAGCGTTTGATCGCACAACAAATTTCCCTGTAGATAGCTTCTAGCATAGCAATTTCAGCAGTGCGTCCAGTTGCCCGATGCGCGCAGCTTCGGTTGGCTCTTCCGGATGTCTGCAGCTGACGCTGCCGGCGATCCGACATTGAGATACGCATGCAGCGGCCTCGCAATCCGGTGCAGCCGGAAGATCGCCCGCGTGTCGCAAACGAAAGCAAGCTTCCGAAGAGCAGGTTCAATAGCGCTCGACGAAGCACACGATCACGGAGAGCGCGATCGCCGCTGGCGGCCTCGTTGCGTTGCAAAGCACTGCATGAAGCATCTGGGCAGCTCTCATGTAAATCAGAGAACTGGGCTATCCAAAGACAGAAGTGATGCGGCAAGGCGACGACTGCGGTGCCGACCGTGGAACCAGCGAAATCGCCGTAGTTTTCAGGAGGCGGTGAAAAAACCGCCAAAGGCGACGCGTGACCCGCTGAGCGGAGTGGTGGGCCGTGATGGATTCGAACCATCGACCAAAAGATTAAAAGTCTTCTGCTCTACCGACTGAGCTAACGGCCCAAAACAAGACCCCGGCGTTGCACCGGGGCGCGTAGTCTACCCCAGCACGGGGCGTTTCGCGAAATCAGGCATAGCGGGTCGGGTCGGCAACGCCGGCGTCGGCGAAGCCGGCCGCGCGCAGGCGGCAGGCATCGCAGTGGCCGCAGGCGCGGCCGGCGTCGTCGGCGCGGTAGCAGGACACGGTCAGGCCGAAGTCCACGCCCAGGCGCACGCCTTCGCGCACGATGTCCGCCTTGCTCATGTGCTGCAACGGCGCATGCACGCGCAGCCCCGCACCCTCCACCCCGGCCTTGGTCGCCAGGTTGGCCAGGGTCTGGAACGCGTCGATGAACTCGGGGCGGCAATCGGGATAGCCGGAATAGTCCACTGCGTTGACCCCGCAGAAGATGTCGGCCGCGCCCAGCACCTCGGCCCAGCCCAGCGCCACCGACAGCATGATGGTGTTGCGCGCCGGCACATAGGTGACCGGGATGCCGTCGCCACCGGCGTCCGGCACCTCGATGTCGTCGGTCAGCGCCGAGCCGCCGATGCTGCGCAGGTCGACGTTGACGGTCTTGTGTGCCACCGCGCCCAGCGCCGAGGCGACGCGCGCGGCCGCATCCAGTTCGGAGGTATGGCGCTGGCCGTAGCGCACGCTCAAGGCATGCACCGCGAAACCCTGCGCACGGGCGATGGCGACGACGACGGCGGAGTCCATGCCACCGGAGAGAAGGACGACGGCGTTTTTCATGAGGGTGGGGATTCGGGAGTGGGGATTGGGGATTTGCAAAAGCGGCGGTACGTGGACGGACGGGATACCACATGGTCCATTTGACCATGCAGGAGCGACTTCAGCCGCGATGAAAGTTCGGACAAGATCCTTCGCGGCTGAAGCCGCTCCTACGAATCCCTAATCCCGAATTCCTGCCTTTCCACAGCCGAATGGCTGGTCCCGGCCGCTCAGCGGCCAGGCTCGTCGTTCCACAGCAGCTTGTGCAACTGCATCTGGAACCGCACCGGCAGGCGATCGGCGACGATCCAGTCGGCCAGGTCGCGCGCGGTCAGTTCACTCTTGCTCGGCGAGAACCAGACCGTGCAGCGGGTGTCCAGCCGGTGTTCGGCGACCACGCTGCGCGCCCACTCGTAGTCGGCGCGGCCGCACAGGACGAACTTGATCTGGTCGCGCGCGGTCAGCAGCGGCAGGTTCTCCCAGCGGTTGCGATGCGCTTCCTGCGACGCCGGGGTCTTGATGTCGAGCACCCGCGACACGCGCGGGTCGACCTCGGCGATGTCCAGCGCCCCGGAGGTCTCCAGCGACACGTCGTAGCCGGCGTCGCACAGGCGCTGCAGCAGCTGCAGGCAGCGCTTCTGCGCCAGCGGTTCGCCGCCGGTGACGCAGACGTGGCGCACGCCGTGGCGCGCCACCTCGTCGAGAATCGCGTCGATGTCCCACCACTGCCCGCCATGGAAGGCGTAGGCGGTGTCGCAGTAGCTGCAGCGCAGCGGGCAGCCGGTCAGGCGCACGAACACGGTCGGCCAGCCGGCGCTCTCGGCTTCGCCCTGCAGCGACAGGAAGATCTCCGTCAGCTTCAGGCGGGGCAGCGGGCTTTGGACGATATCGCTGGGAACGGCGGCCATGGCGGGAGAAAGATGCTCCCGCGACGGCGGCGGCAGCGTTAGGGGCTCAGCGCAGTTGCTGGCCGAGACGGATCGACTGCAGGCGGTCCTGCGCGGTCCGCGCGGCATCGGACCCAGGATACTTCGCGCCGACCTGCTGCAGGGTCTGCTCGGCATCCTGGACGCGGCCTTCGCCGTACTGGGACAGGCCCAGCTTGAGCAGCGCGCCCGGCGCCTTGTCGTGGGTCGGATAGCGGCCGATCAGGTCCTGGAACTGGGCCTCGGCCAACTGGAAGTTCTTGGTGGCGTAGTAGCTCTCGCCCAGCCAGTACAGCGCGTTCGGCGCATACACGCCGTTCGGGTAGGCCTGCAGGAAGTTCTGGAACAGGTTCGCCGAGTCGGCGTACTTGCCCGCCTTCAGGGCATCGAAGGCGACATTGTAGGCGGCCCGCTCGTCACCCGCGGCGGCGAGGGTGCCGGCGTCGCCGTGCACCGACGGCGGCGGCTCGGCGACGGCGGACGGCTTGCCTCCAGGCGCGGCCGGCGCGACAGCCGGTGCGGTGCCACTGGCCGGCGGCAGCGACGGCGTCGCCCCTGCCCCTGCACCACTCTCCAGCCTGCCCACGCGGCCATCCAGGTCCAGGTACTGGTCCTTGATCTGCTGCTTGAGCTGGTCGTTGCTGTGCTGCAGTTGTTCGATCGTGGCTTCCATCGACTGCATCTGCGTCCGCAGCTGGTTGAGCTGGTTCAGGATGTCGGTGTTGGCCTGGGTATTCATGGCCTGCTGCTCAAGCGCGGAAACGCGGTCGGCCAGGCTTGCGCGCTGCGCATGAGCCGGCGCGGCGGCCACGAGGGCCGCCGCGACGATCATCGATGTAAGGACACCGATACGCATCTTTTCTTACTGCGCCGTGTAGACGATCTCGACGCGACGGTTCTGCGACCAGCAGGACTCGTTCGACTCGGTGCAGACCGGACGCTCTTCGCCGTAGCTGACCACGGTCAGCTGCGCAGCCGAGCCACCGTTGGCCTGCAGCGCCGAGGACACGGCGTTGGCACGACGCTCGCCCAGGCCCATGTTGTATTCGCGCGAACCACGCTCGTCGGTGTTGCCCTGCAGGGTGATGCGCGAGGACGGACGGTCACGCAGGTACTTGGCGTGGCAGGCCATGATCGCCTGGAACTCCGGCTTCACGGTGTCCTTGTCCAGGTCGAAGTAGACCACGCGCTGACGCAGGCAGGAATCGGTGTCCAGGTCGCCCGGGCCGTACAGACCGGAGGTCGACGGGCCGGTCGGGACGGTGGTACCGGTGGTGCCGGTGGTGTCGGTCTGGGGCTGTTCCTTGACCTTCTTGGCGCAGCCGGCCAGAGCTGCAACGGACAACAGCGAAACAAGCAGAACGCGGGTGGTCTTGTTCATGGCGATACCTTGTGGCTCCTGGGCCGATGAGGGGTTCAACAGCGAAATATTAACACCAAACTTACATGTCAACGTGCGGTGCGATACGGCGACCAGGACGGTTCGCGCACGTCGCCATCGGCGAGCACCAGGCGCTGCCGCACGCGGGCATCGGCCGAGACCGCGTACAGCACGCCACGGCCGCCTTCACGCGCCGCATACAGCACCATGCTGGCGTTGGGGGCGAAGCTCGGCGACTCGTCCAGCGAGCCGGTCGACAGCGTGCTCCAGCGCGGCGAACCCAGGCTGCGGTCCATCATCGCGATCTTGTAGGTGTTGCCGCTGCCCTGGGCCACGACCAGCTTGTTGCCGTCGAAGGACACGCTCGGGGTCGCGTTGTAGTTGCCCTGGAAGGTGATGCGGGTGGCGCTGCCGCCGGTGGCCGGCACCTGGTAGATCTGCGGGCGGCCGCTGCGGTCGGAGGTGAAGTAGATGCTGTTGCCGTCCGGCGCCCAGGTCGGCTCGGTGTCGATGCCGAAGTGATTGGTCAGCTGGGTCAGCTGCTTGCTGCCCAGATCCATCACGTAGATCTCCGGGTTGCCGCTGCGCGACAGCGCCAGGGCCAGCTTCTTGCCGTCCGGCGAGAACGACGGCGCGCCGTTGATGCCGCGGAAGCTGGACACCAGCTGGCGCGCACCGGTAGCGATGTCCTGGATGTAGATCGACGAGTTGCCGCGCTCGAAGCTCACGTAGGCCAGCTTCTTGCCGTCCGGGCTCCAGTTCGGCGACAGCAGCGGCTCGGCCGAGCGGACGATGGTCTGCGGGTTGTAGCCGTCGGAGTCGGCCACCATCAGCGCATAACGCATCGCCCCGCCCTTGCCGCTGGCGGTGACGTAGGCGATGCGGGTCCAGAACGCGCCGCGCACGCCGGTGATCTTCTCGTAGATGGCGTCGGCCATCTGGTGGGCGACGTCGCGCATGGCGTTGGCGCGAGCGGTCATCGCCAGGCCGAGCATGCGCTCGCCCTTGCCCACGTCGAACAGTTCGTACTCGACCCGGTAGGCGCCTTCGCCGGCATCCATCACCCGGCCGACCACCAGATAGCTCTGCTTCAGCGCACGCCAGGTGGCGAACTGCACCTCGCTGCCGCGGGTCGGGCGCTCCACGATCTGCGATTCGGGCAGGTTGCGGAACTGGCCGGAGCGATCCAGGTCGGCGCGAACCACCGCGGCGACGTCGGTGCTCGGCGGGGTCGCCGATCCCTGGTACGGCATCGGCACGACGGTGATCGGGGTCGCCGAGGCATTGCCGCCGACGATGTCGATTTCCAGGCCCTTGTCCTGCGCGGACGCGGCGAGAGGCAGCAACAGGGCGGTGAGAACGGCAAGCCAGCGCGGCAGTTTCTTCATGGGTCGCTCAGCAGGATCGGAAAGGCGCAAGAGATAGCAATGCGCGGGTGAACGTATTCGCAATCATGAACCATCGCCATGTGAAGCCGATGGCAGGACGCAGCACATTATCGCCCATCGCATGTCGGGTGGATGGCTGGGGCGCGCGCAACGCGGCGTCAGCCGCCGGGGTCATTGGTCCTGGGCGGTGAAGTTGAAGGTCAGGTTGCGCGCGAACACGGTCTCGAAGCCACGGTAGGGCAAGGGCTGGGCACGCAGCACCGCGGCCTCGATCGAGCGGCGGCCGGCCTCGTCGTAGGGACAGTCGGGGCTGACCTTGGCCTGCATGACCTGGCCACCTGGGATCTGGGTGATCGAGATCTTGCACTTCTGCCCCAGCGGCACCGAGTCCGGGCGCACCCACTGACTCAGCACCGCCTGCTGGATCGCCGCGGCGTACTTGGCCTGCAGATCGGTGTTGGTACCGTTCTGGCCCGGCGCCTGCTGCGGCGTGGTGGCCGCGGCCGCCGACGCCTTCTTGGCGTTCAGGTCGGCGATCTGCTGCAGCTTCTGCTGCGCCAGCTGGGCCTCGCGCTCCAGCTTCTCGCGCTGCTTGCGGATGTCGGCGATCTTCTTCTGCCGCTCCTCTTCCTGCTGCGCGGCCAGGCGCTGCTTCTGCTCGGCCTCCTGCTGGCGCTTCTGCTCGGTCAGGTCGATCTGTTCCTGGCGGCGCTTGGCCTCCTGCTCCTGCTTCTCCTTTTCCTGGGAGATCGCGGTGCGGGTGGCGCGGTCCTGGTCGACCTTGTCGGGCACCGGGACGAAGTCCTGCGCCTTCTGCTGCTGCGGGGTCGGCGCCTGCTGCGGCTTGGGCGTGGGCAGCGGCTGCGGCGGCGGCACCGTGTCCTCTTCGGCGACGTCCTTGACCGGTTCGGGCAGCGGCTCGGGCAAGGGCTTGGGCGCGTCCTTCACCGCCTTCTGCGCCGAGCGCACGTCGGCGGCCGAGACCACCAGCGAGGCCTCGACCATGGGCGAACCGGCGGCCGGTTCGACCTGGCGCACCGGCGACCACCACCAGGCCAGGAAGAACAGCAGTGCGATCAGCACGTGCACCAGCAACGCCAGGGCGACCCCGAAGATCAGCCCCTTGTCGTCGCCGCGCTGCTGCGGCGGGCGGGAATCGGCTTCAGCGTGCATTGTTTCCGGGCTGACTCATCAAGCCGACCTTGGGCACCCCGGCCTGCTGCAGCATGACCATGGCGTCCATGACCAGTTGGTAGTTCGAGGTGCCGGGCGCGGCAACGAACACCGGCACGTCCTTGTTCTGGCCGACGAAGGCCTGGATCTTGGCCTTCAGCTCCGGCGCGGCGATCTTCTCCGGCTTGCCGTCCTGCAGGGTCAGCGTGTAACGGCCTTCGGCATCGACGGTGACGATCACCGGATCCTTCTTGCTCTCCACCGAGCGCGCGGTGGAATCGGGCAGGTCCACGTCCACGCTCAGGCTGAGCAAGGGCGCGGTGACCATGAAGATGATCAGCAGCACCAGCATCACGTCGATGTACGGCACGACGTTGATCTCGGACTTGAGCTTGCGGCGCTTGCGGCGGGAAATGGCGGCAGTCATGCGGGAATCCTGGGAGTCGTGGACAGGCGAGCGACGCTCAGTCGCCGCTGGCCTGGCGCTGCAGGATGGAGCTGAACTCTTCGGAGAAGGTCTCGAAGCGCACGGCCAGGCGCTCGACCCGGGTGGTGAAGCGGTTGTAGGCCCACACCGCCGGGATCGCCACGAACAGGCCGATG
Organism: Xanthomonas sp. LF02-5; assembly: GCF_034105325.1. Taxonomy (NCBI): domain Bacteria; kingdom Pseudomonadati; phylum Pseudomonadota; class Gammaproteobacteria; order Lysobacterales; family Lysobacteraceae; genus Xanthomonas; species Xanthomonas sp. LF02-5. Next base: position 178,888 of record NZ_JAXGGF010000005.1, read on the forward strand.
GCGGTGGCGAACAGCGCCTCGGAGATGCCCGGCGCGACCGCGGCGATGCCCGCCTGCTGGCCGCTGTTGATCATGTCGTGCATGGTCACCATGATGCCGAACACGGTGCCGACCAGGCCCACGTACGGGGCGGTGGAGCCGATGTTGGCGAGCAGTTCCAGGTTGCGCTCCAGGCGGTCGACCTCGCGCGCGTAGGTCGCGCGCATCGCCCGCTGCGCGCCTTCCAGTTGGATGCGTGCATCGAGCCGGCGCTTGTCGCGCAGGCGGGTGAACTCGCGGAAACCGGCCTCGAAGATCGCCTCCAGCCCGCCGACCACGCGGTTGCGGTCGGTGGCGCCGGCGTAGAGCTTGCTCAGGTCGGTGCCGGACCAGAAGCGGTTCTCGAAGTCGTCGGCCTCGCGGTTGGCGTCCTTGAACACCTTGCCCTTGCGGAAGATGATGACCCAGCTGATAAGCGAGCCGAGCAGCAGCAGCAGCACGATCACCTTGACCGGCAGGCTGGCCTTGACCATCAGGTCCAGATAGTTGATGCCGCCATGGGCGGCGGTGCTGGCGACGGCCTGGGTGGCGGTCTGGGTCACGTCCTGCGGCAGCGCCTCCACCACCGTGTCCTGCAGGGCCAGGAGCAATGCGATCATCCGTCGTTCCTCAGTAATTCGGCTTCAGTGATTTCAAGAACTTTCAATGCATCGTGCAGCGCGTCGTCAATGCCGCGCGGGCGGAAGCTGCCGGCGCTGAGCGCGGCCACCCGCACTTGCGCGCGCAACAGCAGCTCCCCGTCGTCGCGGCGGATCGACTGCGCGAACACCAGGCTGGCGCGCTTGCATTGCGACAGCGCGACGCCGACCTGCAGGGAATCGTCCAGGCGTGCCGGGCGCAGGAAGTCGAGCTGCATCGCGCGCACCGCGAACACCAGATCGTGTTGCAGGCGCAGACGCTCCTGACCATACCCCAGCGCCCGCAACCACTCCGTGCGCGCCCGCTCCAGGAAGGCCACGTAGCGCGCGTGGTAGACCACGCCACCGGCGTCGGTATCTTCCCAGTAGACGCGTGTCGGCCAACTGAATAGCCGGGAATCGGGAACGGGGAATGGGGAATCGGCAGTCAAGAGCGGCGCTCCTGTCGATAGCTGGGTAACCAGAACATCCTAGAACAGCGCCCCCGATTCCCCATTCCCGATTCCCAAATCCCGGTTCTTGGGCTGCAAGCCCAAGTGCAGATAGGCCTTGTTGGTGGCCATGCGGCCGCGGGCGGTGCGGATCAGGTAGCCCTGCTGGATCAGGTAAGGCTCGATCACGTCCTCCAGGGTGCCGCGCTCCTCCGACAGCGAGGCGGCCAGCGACTCGACGCCGACCGGGCCGCCGTCGAAGTACTCGATGATGGTGCGCAGCATGCGCCGGTCCAGCTCGTCGAAGCCCTCGGCGTCGACCTTGAGCATCTGCGTGGCGGCCTGCGCCACGGCCAGGTCGATCTGCCCGCCGGCGCGGACCTGGGCGAAGTCGCGAACCCGCCGCAGCAGGCGGTTGGCGATGCGCGGGGTGCCGCGCGCGCGGCGCGCGATCTCGGCGCAGCCATCGGCGTTGCAGGCAATGCCGAGGATGCTGGCGGAGCGGCGCACGATCTGCGCCAGCTCGTCCGGGGTGTAGAAGGCCAGGCGCTGGACGATACCGAAGCGGTCGCGCAAGGGCGCGGTCAGCAGGCCGGCGCGGGTGGTGGCGCCGATCAGGGTGAACGGCGGCAGGTCGATCTTGATCGAGCGCGCGGCCGGGCCCTCGCCGATCATGATGTCGATCTGGAAGTCTTCCATCGCCGGGTACAGCACTTCTTCCACCACCGGCGACAGGCGGTGGATCTCGTCGATGAACAGCACGTCATGCGGCTGCAGGTTGGTCAGCAGCGCGGCCAGGTCGCCGGCTTTCTCGATCACCGGGCCGGAGGTGACCCGCAGATTGACCCCCAGCTCGTTGGCGATGACGTGGCTGAGCGTGGTCTTGCCCAGGCCCGGCGGCCCGAAGATCAGCACATGGTCCATCGCCTCCCCGCGCGCCTTGGCCGCCTCGATGTAGATCGACAGCTGCTCGCGCACCGGCTGCTGGCCGAGATAGTCGTCCAGCCGCTTGGGGCGGATGCTGGCCTCGGCCGCGTCATCCTCGCGGGTGGCGCTGCTGGCGATGATGCGGTCCATGAAAAGCCGGGATTGGGGAATCGGGAATGGGGAATCGAGCGGACAATAGTAGCGGTTGGCGGCACAACTGGCGCCTACTTTGATGGTCGCCGCCTGGTTTCAGGCCGGACGCCGCGGCCGTTGCCTTTCCCTGTTCCCCATTCCCGGCTCCCCACTCCCAAGGCCGCGACGACGTCGCGGCCTCAGATCTCCACCTGCGCGCCCAGTTCCACCAGACGGTTGCCGGGGATGCGGAAGAAGCCGGTGGCGGGGGCGGCGTTGCGGTGCATGACCGCGAACAGCTTGTCGCGCCAGATCGGCATGCCGCGGTTGGCGCTGGCCACGATGGTCTCGCGGCTGGCGAAATAGGTGGTGTCCATGGGGTCGAAGTAGATCCCGCCCTGGTCGCAGGAACGCATCAGCGCCAGCGGCACGTCCGGGGTCTCCATGAAGCCGAAGCGCACGTAGACGCGATAGAACTCGTCGCCGATCGCGTCGATCTTCAGCCGCTGCCCGGCCGCCGCGTACGGCACCTGCAGGGTTTCGACGGTCAGGAACACGTTGCGCTCGTGCAGCACCTTGTTGTGCTTGAGGTTGTGCATCAGCGCGTGCGGCACCACCATCGGGTCGGCGGTCAGGAACACCGCGGTGCCGGGCACGCGCACCGGCGGCGCCAGCATCAGCCCGGGCAGGAAGGTGTCGAGCTTGATGCCGTCCTTGCGGATCTCGTCGTGCAGCAGCTTGCGGCCGCGGCGCCAGGTGCGCATCAGGGTGAACAGGATCAGGCCCAGCAGCAGCGGGAACCAGGCGCCGTCCAGGAACTTGATGATGTTGGCGTAGAAGAACGCGCAGTCCACCGCCAGGAAGACCAGGGCGAACAGCCACAGCAGCGGCGCCGGCACGCGCGGGTTGGCGCGCGCGTAGATGACCATCAGCACGGTGGTGATCAGCATGGTGCCGGTGACCGAGACGCCGTAGGCGGTGGCCAGCGAGGTGGAGTCGCCGAAGCCGATCACCGCCACCACCACAAGCGCCAGCAGGCACCAGTTCACCGCCGGCACGTAGATCTGGCCGATGGTGGAGTGCGAGGTGTGGCGGATGTGCATGCGCGGGATGTAGCCCAGCTGCATGGCCTGGCTGGCCACCGAGTAGGCGCCGGTGATCAGCGCCTGCGAGGCGATCACCGTGGCCGCGGTGGCCAGCACGATCATCGGGTACAGCGCCCACTCCGGCACCGCCTCGTAGAACGGGTTGCTGACTGCCGCCGGATCGCGCAGCACCAGCGCGCCCTGCCCCAGGTAGGTCAGGGTCAGCATCGGCAGCACCACGCACTGCCACGAGCGGCGGATCGCCTTGGCGCCGAAATGGCCCATGTCCGCGTACAGCGCCTCGCCGCCGGTCACCGCCAGCACCACTGCGCCGAGCACGAACACCGCGTGCCAGTTGTGTTCGGCGAAGAAGCGCACGCCCCACCACGGGTTCAGCGCATGCAGCACTTCCGGCGCGCGCGTCATGTTGTAGACGCCGATCGCACCCAGCGCCACGAACCAGACCAGGGTGATCGGCCCGAACGCCTTGCCCACCCGCTCGGTGCCGTAGCGTTGGGCCATGAACAGCATGCCCAGCACCAGCAGGGTGATCGGCACCACGAACGGTTCCAGCTTGGGCGCGGCCACCTCCAGGCCTTCCACCGCCGACAGCACCGAGATGGCCGGGGTGATCACGCCGTCGCCGAAGAACAGCGAGGCGCCGAAGATGCCGAGGATGCCGACCACGTACATCGAGCGCGAGCCGCCCGGCAGGGTCCGCTGGGCCAGCGCGGTCAGCGCCATGATGCCGCCCTCGCCATCGTTGTCGGCGCGCATGATCACGGTGACGTACTTGACCGTGACCACCAGCATCAGCGCCCAGAACACCAGCGACAGGATGCCCAGCACGGTGTCGTGGTCCGGGGTCAGCCCGTAGTGCGGCGAGAACGCTTCCTTGAGCGTGTACAGCGGACTGGTGCCGATGTCGCCGAAGACCACGCCGATGGCGGTCAGCATCACCCCAAAGCCCGTCTTGGCGTGCGGATCGTGGCTGCCCGGGCGGGCGGCGGAACTGGAGGAGCTGGACATGGTGGGAAGAGTAGCGCCAGAACGTGAAGAAAGAGCGGGGAGCCGAGCCGACCCGAGGTCAGCGCAGCGCCGCCTGCAGGGCCTTGCGGATCACCGTGGCGACCTCGTCGCCGTCGGCGGCGGCGTCGCGCGCCATCTTCGCCGCCTCGGCCGGCTTGTAGCCGAGCTGTTGCAGGGCCACCGTGGCCTCGGAGACCGCGTCGGTACCCAGTTGCCCGGTCACCGGCGCGCCGCCGCTGAAGTCGGCCGCGCGGTCGCGTAGTTCCACCACCATGCGCTCGGCGGTCTTCTTGCCGATACCGGGGATGCGGGTCAGCGCGGTGACGTCGGCGGCGGTGATCAGCCGCGCGAACTCGTCGACGCTGACCCCGGACAGCACCGCCAGCGCGATCTTCGCGCCGATCCCGCTGACCCGCTGCACGTCCCGGAACAGCCGCCGCTCGCCCTCGCGCAGGAAGCCGTACAGCGACACGCTGTCCTCCTTCTGCGCATAGTGGGTGAACAGGATGACGTCGCGACCGACGTCGGGCAGGTCGTAGAAGGTGCTCATCGGCGCCTCCAGCTCATACCCCACCCCGCCCACGTCGATCACCAGCCACGGCGGCTGCTTGTAGGCCAGGATCCCGCGCAGACGGCCGATCATTGGGCGCCTCCTTGGAGGCGCCGGGAATAGGGAAACGGGAATGGAGAATGGGCAAAGCGGGGGGCCGCTTCACCGCTTCTGCCGTTCCGATTCCCGATTCCCGACTCCCGATTCCCAGCCTTTGTCATTTTCTACTCCACGCCTGCTGCGTGCTGACGCCCAGGCGCTGCGCGGTGGCGCGCACGTGGGCATGGGTGATGGCGACGGCCAGCGCGTCGGCGGCGTCGGCCTGAAGTTTGCCGGTCAGGCTCAGCATGAGACCGACCATGTGTTGCACCTGCTGTTTCTCTGCCGCGCCCTTGCCGACCACGGCGAGCTTGATCTCTTTCGCCGCGTACTCGTGCACCGGCAACTCGCGCAGCACCGCCGCGCAGATCGCCGCGCCGCGGGCATGGCCGAGCTTCAGTGCCGCGTCGGCGCTCTTGCCCATGAACACGCGTTCGATCGCCACTTCCTGCGGCCGGTACTCCTCGATCAGCGCGTCCAGCCCGTGCAGCAGGCGCTTGAGCCGCAGCGCGAAGTCGCCCTCGCCCAGCAGTACCAGCGGCGCGTGGTGCACGTGCCGGGTACGGCCGGCCGCGTCCACGTCGATGATGCCCACGCCGGTGCGCTGCGAGCCGGGGTCGATGCCGAGGATGCGGGTAGAGCCGGGATTGGGGAATCGGGAATCGGGAATCGGGAAAGCAGCGCCCATGCGGGCAGAGATGCCCGTGGCAGCCATCGACGTCGGCGATGCCTCCGGCACCGGCACGGCGCCGCCCCGGGTTCCGGGTCTTGGGCCCCGGGCCCCGGCCCCGGGTTTCATGGTGTCAGCCCCCGTCACTCAGCGCGGCCTGGTCGACGTTGGAATAGACGTTCTGCACGTCGTCCAGGTCTTCCAGCATGTCCAGCAGCTTGCGCACCTGCACCGCGGTGTCGCCGTCCACGGCGATGTCGTTGTCGGCGCGGAAGGTGATTTCGGCGTGGTCGGCGGCCAGGCCGGCCGCGTCCATGGCGTCCTTGACTGCCTGGAACGCCTCCGGCGCGGTCAGCACGTCGATCGCGCCGTCCTCGGGGTAGACCACGATGTCGTCGGCGCCGGCCTCGATCGCCGCCTCGGTGATCTTCTCCTCGTCGGCGCCGGCGGCGAAGCTGAGCACGCCCAGGCGCTTGAACATGAAGGCCACCGAGCCGTCGGTGCCCATGTTGCCGCCGCACTTGCTGAAGGCATGGCGCACGTCGGCCACGGTGCGCACGCGATTGTCGGTCAGGCAGTCCACGATCACCGCCACCCCGCCCGGGGCGTAGCCCTCGTAGCGCACTTCCTCGTACTCCACGCCTTCCAGTTCGCCGGTGGCCTTCTTGATCGCGCGCTCGATCACGTCCTTGGACATGTTCGAGGCCAGCCCCTTGTCCATCGCCACGCGCAGCCGCGGGTTGTTGGACGGATCGCCGCCGCCGGCGCGCGCGGCGACGCCGATCTCGCGGATGATCTTGGTGAAAATCTTGCCGCGCTTCGCATCGGATGCGTTCTTGCGGGCTTCGATCGAGGGGCCTCTACCCATGGGGCGTTCCGGACAGTTGTAAGGACAAGACGCGGATTTTACCTGATGCCGCGCACATCCCGCGGCCCGGCCGCGCCGACGACCGACCGCGCGTGCGACCGGCGCATGCCGCCCGTTCCCCGGCCGGCGCACACTCCAGCGCGCGTCGGCCCGTGCTGCCGGTCGAACCTTGGCGGACTGTCTACCCATGCGCGCCACATCGCTGCCAGAACTGTCATGCCCCACCTGGAGGCTGAACGCGTAAGCCGCGCCCGCTTTCCATCGCACCGAAAGGAGATCCCTCATGTCCCGCACCACCCCCGCCCCGTTCCTGTCGCTGGCCCTGCGCTGCCTGGGCCTGCTCGCCCTTGCCGCCCCGGGCCTGGCCAGCGCCCAGACCGATGCCTTCCGGGGCCGCTACAACGCCGGCGTCACCACCTATGCGATCAGCGGCCAGGAACCCCGCGCGACGGGCAAGTACCCGGTCTACGTGCATATCGGCGGGACCGGCGAGAACTACCAGAGCAACTGGGCGATGGCCGCGGTGAATGCCGCCGCGGCCAAGGGCTTCGTGGCGGCCTCGGTGGAGTACGACAACGCCAGCTTCGGCAGCTGCGGCGTCATCGGCAACCGCGCCAAGGCCATCTTCGACGCGCAGAACATCAACAGCGCCATCGCCCAGCTCTGCGCCCGCGACAAGGCCGATTGCTCCAAGGGCGTGGTGACCGGCGGGCTCAGCCAGGGCTCGATCATCTCGGTGCTGGCGCACGACTACGATCCCCGGGTCGCCGCCTCGTTCGGCCAGGGCACCGGTACGACCTACACCGCCTACTACAACCTGGCCTCCTGCATCGCCGACGGCAACCACAGCCTGCCGTCCGATCGCCTGCGCATCATCAACGGCGAGCGCGACATGTTCGTCGGCGGCACCGAGAACGTCGCCCGCACCCAGGCGCAACTGGTCACCGGCCTGCGCTGCGACGGGCAGCAGTCGTGCTTCCGCAGCAACGGCAGCGGCTGGTACATCGTCAAGGACCGGGAGGTGCAGGACCTCTACGCCGACCACTGCTTCATGGGATTCGGCGGCTATCCAGGCACCCAGTGCACGGGCGTGCTGGTCGACGGCAACTACCGCAGCGGCACCGCCGCCTGGGCGCTCAACCCCACGCTGGACTGGCTGAAGACCTTCGTGACGCCGTAAGCGGCGGCATCGCCTGTGCCGGCACCAAAGCGGTCGGGCGGATACCGCGACGCAGCGCCGGCCACCGCCGCCGCCGGACGCTCGATGTCTTGCGACCGGCTCAGGCGGCGAAGCGGCCGTCGCGCAGGAAGGCGGCGGTCTGCCGCGCGGCCTGCGCCGAGAACAGCAGGCCGCTGTGGCTGGCGCGGACCTGGCAGTGATCGCCCAGGCCGGGCACGCGGGTCTCGGCCAGGGCTACGCTGCCGTCGGACTCCGGCCCCAGCGCGACAAAGCGTGCGCCCAGCCCGCGCGCCACGGTGCCGGCGACCATGCCGACCTCGGCCGGCCCGTCCCAGCGCGCCACACCCTGCTGCAACAGCGCCGCGCTGCGGCCCAGCGCCAGTCCGAGCCGCCGTTGCGCCAGGGCGCGCGCGGCGGCACTGCCGGCCAGCGGGCTGCCCAGGCACACCACCCGGGTCACCGGCAGCGAGGGCACCTCCCGCAAGGCCTGCAAGGCGATCAGGCCGCCGAGGCTATGCCCGACCAGCGCCACCGGACCGGTGGTTACCATACGTTCGATGCGGGCGTGCAGCCGTGGGAGCGCGGCCTCGGCGCCGCCGAACGCGGTCGAATAGCCGAAGCTGGCGACGCGCCAGCCCTCGCGGCGCAGGCGCAGCGCCAGCGGCAGCAGCCACGGCCGCGCGTTCCAGATGCCATGCAGCAACAGCACCTGGGGCGCGGCGGCCATCGGCGACTCAGCCGCAGGTGGTACGGACGATGTGATTGCTGCCATCCAGGAACACGTTGAGCCGATCCAGGCGCAGGTCGCGGGTCACCGCCTGGCCCGGCGCGATCGGCCGTACCACGCCGGCTCCGCTCTCCTTCCAGACCCGGCTCATGGTCGCCTGGGTGGCCTCCTGGCCCACCGCCCAGGCCACGGCCTCGACGTTGCAGCGGCCATCGCCCTGCACCGTCGGCCCGGCACTGGCCGGCTGCAGCGACGCCGGTGGCGCGCACGCGGCCAGCAGCGGCACGACGGCGGCGATTCCCATCCACGGTCGGAACATGGCGTGCTCTCCTCAAGCTGGACAGGCCAGCACTGTAGCGCGCGCTCGTTTCCGCTGTGTCGACGCGGCATGCCCGGACGAGGTCCGGCGGCAGGCGTCAGGCCGCGCGCGGCGGCCGGCGCAGGATGAATTCGAGATCGCGCACCTGCCCTACCGGGAATTCGTAGGTGCCGACCTTCTCGAAGCCGTAGCGCGCGTAGAACCGCTGCGCGCCCAGGTTCTCCGACCACACGCCGAGCCACAGCGTGCGCGGGCCGTCGCGCTCCAGCCAGGCCAGGGCGGTATCGAACAGCCGGGCACCCCAGCCGCCGTTCTGGTGGGCGCGCAGCAGGTACAGGCGCTTCAGTTCGCCATCGCCGGGCGTCACGTCGGGATGCGGCAGGCCGCAAGGGCCGGCGGCAGCGTGTCCCACCACCTCGCCGTCATGCTCGACCAGCCAGATCGCGTAGTCCGGATGCGCCAGCACCACCTGCGCGCGCTCGATCGAATAGGCTTCGTCGAGGAAGGCCTGCAGGTCCTGCGCAGGATACAGATGGCCGAAGGTTTCGCAGAAGGTGGCCGTGGCGATGCGGGTCACCGCCGCGGCATCGTCCGGCGTGGCGCGACGGATCAGCACGGCTCAGCGCGCCGGGTGCGCGGCGTCGGCGTCGGCCTCTTCGCCGTCGCCCTCGTCTTCGTCGTCGCCTTCTTCTTCCTCGTCCTCTTCTTCCTCGTCGTCTTCCTCGTACTCGTAATCGTCCTCGCCGAAGTCCTCGCCGTCCCAACGGCCCTCCGGATCCGGCACGAACGCCAGCGGCGCGTTGGCGCCGCTGCCGGCGCGCACCAGCCAGCCGCCGAACACGCGCGCGCGCTGGGTGACGATGGCCTCCACTGCGCCCTCGTTGCCGAGGGTTTCCCACTCCAGATTGAATGCGGTCTCGCTCATGTGTCGGCCTGCGCTACGGTTGGAAGAAAGGGGTCACTGCGCCTGCGGGCGCACCTGCACGTGCACTTCGGCCAGCTGCGCGTCGGCGATCGGCGACGGCGCGTCGGTCATCAGGTCCTGCGCGCCGGTGGTCTTGGGGAACGGGATCACGTCGCGGATCGACTCGGTGCCGGCCATCAGCGCGGCGATGCGGTCGATGCCGAAGGCAATGCCGCCGTGCGGCGGCGCGCCGTAGTTCAGCGCATCCAGCAGGAAGCCGAACTTGGCGCGCGCTTCCTCGGCACCGATGCCGAGCAGCTCGAACACCGCGCTCTGCATGTCCGGGCGGTGGATACGGATGGAACCGCCGCCGATCTCGTTGCCGTTGAGCACCATGTCGTAGCCACGCGACACCGCGGTCTTGGCGTGGGCGCGCAGTTCGGCGATGTCGTCCACGGCCGGCGCGGTGAACGGGTGATGCAGGGCGACGTAGCGCTGCGCCTCCTCGTCCCATTCGAACATCGGGAAATCGGTGACCCACAGCGGCCGCCAGCCATCGGCGATGAGGTCGAAGTCCTTGCCGGCCTTCAGGCGCAGCGCGCCCATGAAGTCGGAGACCTTGCCGTAGGCGCCGGCGCCGAAGAACACGATGTCGCCGTTGCCGGCACCGACGTGGGCGAGCAGCGCGGCGAACGCGGCTTCGCCGAAGAACTTCTGGATCGGCGAGCTGATCTCGCCGCTGTCGGCGATCTTGACGTAGGCCAGGCCCTTGGCGCCGTACTTGGCGGCGTGCGCGGCGTACTCGTCGATCTGCTTGCGCGAGAGGCTGGCGCCACCGGGAATGCGCAACGCGGCGACGCGGCCGTCGGAGTCGGCGGCCGCCGCAGTGAACACCGCGAAGTCGCTGTCCTTGACCAGCTCGGCGACATCGGTCAGTTCCAGGCCGATGCGCAGGTCCGGCTTGTCAGAGCCATAGCGGCGCATGGCCTCGGCCCAGGTCATGCGCGGGAATTCGGCGGCCAGCTCGACGTCGACCACCTCCTTGAAGATGGCGCGGACCATCGCCTCGACGAAGTCCTGCACGTCGCGCTCGCGGACGAAGGCGAACTCCATGTCGAGCTGGGTGAACTCGAGCTGGCGGTCGGCACGCAGCGCCTCGTCGCGGAAGCAGCGCGCGATCTGGTAGTAGCGGTCGAAGCCGGCCACCATCAGGATCTGCTTGAACAGTTGCGGCGACTGCGGCAGCGCGTAGAACTCGCCCGGATGCATGCGCGCCGGCACCAGGAAGTCGCGCGCGCCTTCCGGGGTGGCCTTGGTCAGGATCGGCGTCTCGATGTCCTGGAAGCCGCGCTCGTCCAGATAGCGGCGCAGCGCCTGCACCAGCTTGATGCGGGTGCGCTGCATGCGCTGCATCTCCGGGCGGCGCAGATCCAGATACCGGTACTTCAGGCGGGTTTCCTCGCCCGGGTTCTCGTGCGCGTGGAACGGCAGCGGCGCGGCCTTGTTGAGCACGGTGATGGCGGTGGCGATCACCTCGACCTTGCCGCTGCGCAGCTTGTCGTTGACCGCATGCCGCGCGCGCACCACGCCCTCGACCTGCAGCACGTCCTCGTAGCCGAGGCTGGCGGCGACCTTGAACACCTCCGCGTTCTCCGGCTCCACCATCACCTGCACGATGCCTTCGTGGTCGCGCAGGTCGATGAAGCACACGCCGCCGAGGTTGCGGGCCACGTCGGTCCAGCCGGCCAGGGTGACGGTTTGGCCGATCAGGGTCTCGTCGACCAGGCCGCAGAAGTGGGTACGCATCGCTAGCTCCAAACAGGGGGCGCCCGGCGCAGAAGGCGCCGGCAAGCCCGGTATTCTGCGGCGGCGCGTCGGCCCGGGCAAATCGCGCATGACTCATCCTGGCTTAAGTTGGCCTGCGGCTATAGTCCGCGCACCATTCACGGGGAGGAGAGAACCCATGTTGAAGCACCTTGGTGGCTGGCTGATGATCGCCGCGCTGGCCCTGGCCAGCGCCCCGGCCGCGGCCCAGAGCGCCCGCGCCTACGCGCCGCAGGACCTGCGGCAACTGTCGGTCCCCGGGCGGGTCCGGGTGATCGAGCGCGAGTACGCCGACCAGTCGCGCGGCCGGCAGATCCCCGACGACCAGCTCGAGTTCTACCTGGACCAGATCGACCGCGGCTGGGGCTTCGGCAACATCCAGCAGGACATCGCCACCTCGCTGCGCGGCAGCGGCGGCGGCTGGCGGCAGGAACCGGGCTTCGACGGCCGCACCGTCGCCTGCTCCAGCAACGACCGCCGGCGCCAGCAATGCGCCACGCCGTTTCGCGGGCCTGCGCGACTGGTCGGCACCCTGTCCGATTCGCCCTGCATCGAAGGCCGCACCTGGGGCTCGGCGCCCGGCGTGGTGTGGGTGGACCAGGGCTGCCGTGGTCGCTTCGTCGAAGGTCGCGGCGATTGGGGCGGCAACTGGGGCGACGGCGGCGGCAGTGGCGGCGTGGCCGGCACCGTACGCTGCGAGAGCCAGGACCAGCGCCAGCGCGTGTGCCCGACCGGCTGGCGCAACGCCATGCTGGTGCGGCAGCTGTCGGACACCCGCTGCATCGAGGGCCGCACCTGGGGCTCGCGCGACGGCGCGGTGTGGGTCGACGACGGTTGTCGCGGCGAGTTCGCCCAGGGCCGCGGCGGCGGTGGCTGGGGGCCGGGCCGGCCGCCGCTGGACAGCGGCTACACGGTGACCTGCAGCAGCGACGACAAGCGCCTGCGCACCTGCGCCTGGGACCGCCGCCAGGGCCGCCCGGAACTGATCGAACAGCTGTCCGGCACCACCTGCGCGGAAGGCCGCACCTGGGGCTACGAAGGCAATACGGTGTGGGTCAACGGCGGCTGCCGGGCGCGCTTCGGGGCGCGCTGAGCCAAGGCAAGGGGCCGCGTGGCGTGCTGCGCGGCCGGATGCATGGCGTGACAGGTCGAGTTCGGGCGGCGCTTGCCCCTTTTGGATCGACCGCGACCGGGCAAGGCTCGGTCGCAGCTGAAGCCACTCCTACGAGAGGCCGCGGGCTTGGCGCGGCCTGGCGGGACTCAGGTCGCCGCAGGCTTGGCCGCGGCAGGCGCGGCGGCAGGCGTGGCCGCCGCAGCGGGCTTGGCCGGCGCGTCGGACGTCGTCGCGGCGGCCGCGGGCTTGCTGTCCCCGCTGCTGGCCGTACTCCCCGACTCGGCCAGGTTGCGCTTCTTGTCGCCATCCTTCTTGAAGTCGGTCTCGTACCAGCCGCTGCCCGACAGGCGGAACGCCGGTGCGGTGAGCTGGCGCTTGACCGCCGGGGCGGCGCAGGACGGACAGGTCTCGGGATCCGGATCGGACAGTTTCTGCAGGCGGTCGAAGCTGTGACCGCATGCGGCACATTGGAAAGCGTAGATCGGCATGGCGGCAAAAACGCGAGAGCAACGGAGGCGGCCAGTATGGGGGCCGCACGCTGGCTTTCAAGCGTTCCCGCTCATCACGCCGGCCCGGGCTGGGGCCGCGGCGCCGTTTCCGGCACGCCGGCAGGCGGCGTCGGTGCGTCCGCCAACGGCGCCTCGGCCACCGGCTCGTCCGGCGCCGTCGGTGCCTGCGCCGACGCGGGATCGGTCGGCGCGGCCGGCGCCGCCTCCAGCGGGCTGACGTCGAACGGCATGCGCAGCAGCAGCGCCGGCAGCAGCGTGGTCAGGGCCGCGTACAGCAGCAGGGCGCCGAACAGCGCGTCGGCGATGGCGAAGCGGTCGCGCAGGATGCCGGCCAGCACCAGGGTGAAGATCAGCGTCGGCGACAGCGCCAGCGACACCCGCAGGCTGCTGCGCGCGCCTTCGCCGAACAGCACCCGCCGCTGCAGCCACAGAATGCCGATGCGCAGCGGCAGCACGCAGGCGGTCAGGGCCAGGCCCAGGCCCAGTGCATGCAGGCTCAGCGCCCCGCTCGGCACCTTGGTGCCGGCATTGAAGAAGTAGAACGGCACGAAGAACGAGGCGAACAGGCGCACCGCCTGCAGGTTCTCGTCGGAGGCCAGCAGCGGCATGCGCTGGCGCAGCAGCCGCGCCACCAGCCCGGCGATGAACGCACCGACCAGGTAGTACACCCCCAGCGAATAGGTGATGTAGGCGGCAATCAGGCCGACCATCACCAGCAGCGAAAACTCCGACCCCGGCGCCTGCGGCGCCACCCAGCGCCCCAGGGCCACGAACAGCAGCGGCAGGCCGACCAGCATCGCCAGCAGCGCCAGGCTGGACAGGCCCATCTGCCAGGGATCGCCGGCCTGCAGGATCACGAACAGCGCCGCCAGCGCCAGCAGTTCGCCGGCGATGGCCTTGCTGGTGACCCAGAAGCGCTCTTCTTCGTCCAGCCCAAGCCGCCCCAGCGACTCGATGATGAAACCGGTGGAGGGGGTCAGCAGGGCCAGCGCCAGCAATCCGGCCGCCTGCCACGACAGCCCGGCGTAGCGCCAGGCCAGCCAGCCGACGCCGAACAGGGTGCCGCCACGCACCACCAGGTGCAGCAGCAGCGGCCACAAGCCGCGGCGCAGCGCCTTCGGGTCCACTTCCAGGCCGGCGAACAGGAACAGCGAGGAGATGCCAAGCGTCGCCAGCAGGGTCACCACCGGGTCGTGCGCGCGCGGCCCCATCGCCAGCATCGCGATGATGCCGAACAGCAGGCAGGTCAGCGGCGCCGGCATCTTGAAGCGTTGCAGCGCGCGCGGGATCACCAGCAGGGCGAAGATCAGCAGCAGGTAGATCAGTTCGTGGCTCATCAGGCAGGAGATTCCGGTGGGACCCGCTGGCGGCGGCAGCGGCAGCGGCAGCGGCGATGATGCCGGGTCGGCCGTGTGGTACGCCATCACGGGCCGCCTGCGGTCGCGCGCCCTGTGCGGCGCTGGCGCGAGGTGGCGCGACCACGCAAGGACATCGCATCGCTGCGACGGAACCCTCGCCCATGCCGGCAGACGTGCCGGACACGAATCGGATCCCGACCGCGCTGCGCACGCGGCGATCTCGCTGAAGGGCAATTCCGGCGGCCACCCGTCCAATCTCCGGATGGTGCACGTCAACGCCCCACCCGGAAAGCGACTGAGGCCAGCGCGGCCGCTGCGCATGCCGCAGCATCGCGCAAGGCAGCTTTCATGCCGATTTGCGCACGATGCATGGATTCACAAGATCGCGGTCACACGCACGAAACCGCTCGATCGGAGCATGAGGATCCCTCACGCAAACCGCGCACCCGATGACCGTTTCGGCGTATTTCCGCACCCCCACCCGCACCCTGCTGACCTTGGCGCTGGCCGCCAGCATCGCCAGCGCCCATGCCGCCGAGGCCAGCGACGGCGCCGACGGCACCGCCCCGGCCGATGGCAGCGACCGCGTCTCGACCCTGGACCAGGTGCAGGTGCTCGGCCAGGCCACCACCTACGCCAAGATCAACGTCAGCAAGGAAGCGCTGGACCGGCAGTTCGCGATGAGCAGCGTCAACGACGCGCTCAACGAACTGCCCGGCGTGATCGCCACCGAGGCCGATGCGTTCGGCTCCTCCGACTGGGGCACGCAGATCAGCATGCGCGGCTTCGTCACCAACCGCGACGACCAGCAGATCGGCACCACCATCGACGGCGTGCCCAACGGCGGTTCGGCCTACGGCGGCGGCTCCAAGGCCAACCGCTTCATCGACACGCTGGACCTGGAGACGGTGGAGGTCAGCCAGGGCACCGCCGACATCGCCTCGCGCTCCAACGAAGCGCTGGGCGGCACCCTCAACTTCCTCACCAGCGAGCCGCTGGACCAGCAGCGCGTGCGCCTGGCCTTCGGCATCGGCGACAACCAGGCGCGCAAGTACTATGCGCGCTACGACAGCGGCGACCTCGGCGGCACCCGCGCCTGGGTCAGCGGCTCGCACGCCAGCAACGACGACTGGATCGACGGCAGCGGCCACACCACCCGCGATCATCTTGCAGGCAAGTTCGTCAGCGACCTCGGCGCGTGGACGCTCAGCGGCTACCTGTCCTACGACGACGCCAACGAATCCGAGTACAGCAGCGTCACCCCGGCGCAGTTCGCCACCGACCCGGACCACGACCTGCTCACCGGCACGCTCACCGGCTTCCCCTACTACGACCAGAACTACCGCTCCGGCTCGCGCGCGCTGCGCAAGAATACCTTCGGCTACCTGCGCGGCCTGTTCGACGGCGGCAACGGCTTCAAGGCCACGCTGACCGGCTACGCGCATCGGATGAAGGGCCGCGGCGACTGGATCCCGCCCTACCTGGTCGACGTCAGCAACGATGGCGCCGGCCAGCCCGAATCCGAATACACCGGCGGCCACACCGTGTACGGCGGCAGCGCCCTGGGCAAGCTCTACTTCGTCACCCCGAGCGGCGCGGCGGCGAGCATGCTGCCCGGCTGCGCCGACACCGCGACGCTGCCGGCCGAGTCCAACCCGGCCTGCTACCCGGCCGGCTCGCTGCCGGTGCAGTCCTACCGCCACAGCCACTACGACAACCAGCGCGGCGGCGTCACCGCCGACGTGGAATGGGCGCAGGACTTTGGTGGGCTGCACAACACCGTGCGCGGCGGCCTGTGGCTGGAACGCTACGACCGCAGCGTCACCCGCGACTGGCACCGCCTGCTCAACGTCGGCACCAACATCGCCTTCGACCACGTGCCGTACTGGGTGCAGTTCAAGGACGACTACCGCACCGACGAGCAGATGTACTACGCCGAGGACGTGATGCGCTACGGCGACTTCGCCTGGCGCGTGGGCGTCAAGCAGTTCTTCGTCGATCAGACCCGCGACCGCCGCATCGGCGACGCCGCGCACATCGAATCGGATTCGCACTCCGATCCGCTGTTCTCCGCCGGCCTGACCTGGACCACGCCGATCAAGGGCGTGGAAGCCTTCGCCGGCTTCTCGCAGAACTTCGCCGCGATTCCCTCCGGCGTGCTCGGCGAGACCGATCCGCTGGTGCTGATCAAGGTCAAGCCGGAAACCGCCGACAACGTCGAGGTGGGTCTGCGCATGAGCCGCTGGCCGCTGACCGGCAGCATCACCCTGTACGACATCCGTTTCGACAACCGTATCGTCTACGTGCCGGCCAACTTCGTCACCGGCATCGACTACCTGGGCGAGACCGATGGCGTCTACGAGAACTTCGGCGGCGTACATGCACGCGGCGTGGAGCTGGCGCTCGGCTACGCCTGGGACAACGGCTGGCGGCTCAACGGCGCCTACACCTACAACAAGGCGACCTACCTGGGCAGCGGCAACGCCGCACGCGACCAGGCGCTGGAGATCGCACCGGGCTCGCAGGTGATCGGCCAGCCGCGGCAGACCCTGGTGCTGTCCGCCGACTGGCAGGGCCAGCGCTGGCACGGCGGCCTGTCCGGCCGCTACTTGGGCCGGCGCTACCTGGACGCAGCCAACAGCGCGGCGCTGGATGCGGTGACCACCTTCGACGCCAACCTCGGCATCGCCCTGGGCGGACTGAGTCCGCAACTGCAGCAGGCCAAGCTGGACCTGGTGATCAGCAACCTCACCGACAAGCGCTACCTCAACGGCGTGGACGGCAGCGACAGCGCCTTCATCGCGCCGCCGCGCACCGTCGGCCTGACCTTCATGGTCGACCTGTAACCGGCGCCGTGGCAGTCTCGCGGCGGCGGCCGATCCCGGCCGCCGCCGCATTGCGCCTCCCCGGACCCCCATGACCGACCAGACCCGCCGCCGGCTGCTCCGCGCCGGCCTCACCGCCAGCGCCGCCGCGCTGCTGCCGCCGAGCATCGCGCGCGCCGCCGCGATCGCCCCGGACGTGCGCAGCGGCACCCTGGACGACCTGCAGCACGTGGTGATCCTGATGCAGGAGAACCGCGCCTTCGACCATTACTTCGGCAGCCTGGCCGGCGTGCGCGGCTTCGGCGACCGCTTCCCGATCCCCGCCCCGCCGCTGCCCGGCACCGCACCGCGCACGGTGTGGCTGCAGCCCAGCGCCGACGGCAGCCGCCACCTGGCGCCGTTCCCGCTGCGCACTGCGCGCGACTTCGCCACCATGCGCGTGCAGGGCACCCCGCATACCTGGCCGAACGCGCAGCAGGCCTGGGACCACGGCCGCATGGGCCAGTGGCCGGCGGCCAAGCGCGACCACGCGCTGGCCCACTACGAACGCGACGACCTGCCGTTCCAGTTCGCCCTGGCCGACGCCTTCACCGTCTGCGACGCCTACCACTGCGCGATCCAGGCCGGCACCAATCCCAACCGCATCTTCCTGTGGACCGGGCAGAACGATCCGCATGCGCGCGCCGGCGGTCCGGCCATCGCCAACTCGCACGACAACTTCCCGGAACTGGGCGGCGACCCGGACGACTATCGCTGGCCCAGCTACGTCGAGGCGCTGCAGCAGGCCGGCGTGTCCTGGCAGATCTACCAGGACATGGCCGACAACTTCACCGACAACCCGCTGGCCGGATTCGCACCGTTCCGTGCGGCCTGGCGTGGTGCACCCGGGCACGATCCGCAACTGCGCGCACGCGGCGTCAGCAGCCGCAGCCTCGCCCAGTTGCGCGAGGACGTGCTGGCCGCGCGGCTGCCGTCGGTGAGCTTCATCATCGCCGACGCCGCCGGCAGCGAGCATCCCGATCCGTCCAGCCCGGCGCAGGGCGCGGCCTACACCGCGCGCGTGCTCGATGCGCTGACCGCCGATCCCAAGGTGTGGGCACGCACCGCGCTGCTGCTGATGTTCGATGAGAACGACGGCTTCTTCGATCACGTGTCGCCACCGGCCCCACCCTCGCCCGATCCGTCCGCGGCCGGCGGCTGGGCCGGCGCCTCCAGCGTCGCCACCGACGGCGAATACCACCTGCATCCTGCGCCGGGCGAAGCCAAGGCCGATCCGCCGGAGCTGCGCGGGCGTCCCTACGGCCTCGGCCCGCGGGTACCGCTGTACGTGATCTCGCCGTGGAGCCGCGGCGGCTGGGTCGATTCGCAGGTCTACGACCACACCTCGGTGCTGCGCCTGCTGGAGCGCCGCTTTGGTGTCGCCGCCGCCGGCCTGACCCCGTGGCGCCGCGCGGTCTGCGGCGACCTGCTGAACGCCTTCGATTTCCGCCAGGCCGACACCCGTCCGTTCGTCGCCGACCTGCCGGATGTGCGCGAGGCAGCGGCGCGCGCCGCCGCATTGCGCGACCACGCGCTGCCGCCACTGCCGGCGCAACTGCAGGCGCCACGACAGGCCTTCGGCGTGCGCCGTTCGCGCGCCCTGCCGTATCGGCCGACGGTGCAGTTGGAGTTCGTGCAGGCGCGCGGCGAGGTGCAACTGCGCATGGCCAATACCGGCGCGGCAACGGTGCTGCACGTCTACGACCGCTACGACCTGGCCGCACTCCCGCGCCGCTACACGGTCGGCGCCGGCGCGACCCTGGACGGCACCTGGACCACCTACGACGGCAGCTACGACCTGTGGCTGCTCGGCCCCAACGGCTTCCACCGCCACTACTGTGGCGACCTCAGCGCCCCGCTGCTGCAGGCCGAGATCGTCCAGGAGCCGACCGACGCGCAGGCGCTGTGCCTGGTCCTGCGCAACCCGGGGACCGCCCCACTCAGCGTGTCCCTGGAACCGGCCGCCTACGCCCAGGCACAACCGCGCCAACGGGTGACGCTGGCGCCCGGCGCCGAGCAGCGCATGCGCTGGAATGCCAAGCCGAGCGGCGGCTGGTACGACCTGTGGCTGATCCAGGACAACGCGCGTCAGCGCCTGGCCGGCCGCCTGGAAACCGGCAAGCCCGGCATCAGCGACCCGGCCATGGGCGGACCGGCGCGGCTGTATCAGGAGAGCCCACCCAACTATCAAGGCCCCGGACCTGTCTGAGGTGGGCGGATTTGGGATTGGGGATTCGTGACAACGTCCGGGATTTGGGATTTGGGATTTGGGATTGGGGATTTGGGATTGGGGATTTGGGATTGGGGATTTGGGATTGGGGATTTGGGATTGGGGATTGGGGATTTGGGATTGGGGATTGGGGATTCGTGAAAGCGCAATCCGTGCGCTGACACGCTCTTGCCAATCCCGAATCCCGAATCCCGAATCCCTAATCCCGGCTCTTAAGCACCCCGATCGTCCGCAACCAGGTCTCCACGAGCTGCGGCCACTGTGCGATCGGCAGGTTCTTGGCGCGCAGGCCGAAGGCGTGGCCGCCCTGGGCATAGATGTGCATTTCCGTCGGCACGTCGGCATGGTTGAGTGCGACGTAGTACGCCAGCACCTGCGAGATGCCGTCGACATAGTCGTCCTGCGCCTGCAGCAGGAAGGTCGGCGGGGTGTCGGCGACGACGCGGATGTCCGGACGCAAGGCCAGATCGGTGGGATTGCGGGTGTCGTCATCCTCGTCCTCGTGCACCCACAGATGGCCGGGATACACGGCGATGGCGAAGTCCGGGCGGCAGCTCACGCGGTCGGCGGCATCCACCAGCGGATAGGTGCGCTTGGCGAAATGCGTACTGGTCGCGGCGACCAGGTGGCCGCCGGCGGAAAAGCCCATCACCCCGATCTTGTGCGGGTCCACGCCCCAGGTGGCGGCCTGCTGGCGCACCAGGCCCAGCGTGCGCTGCGCGTCCTGCAGCGCGGTCTGCACCTTGGGGTAGTAGCGCCGGTCGTTGACCCAGGTCGGCCCGGAGTTCGGCACGCGGTACTTCAACAGCACGCAGGTGATGCCGCGCGAGACCAGCCAGTCGCAGATCTCCGTGCCCTCCAGGTCCATCGCCAGCATCTGGTAGCCGCCGCCGGGAAACACCACCACCGCGGCGCCGGTGTTGTGGCCCTGCGCCGGGTACACCGTCATGGTCGGCCGGCTGACGTTGTCGATCCTGGCCCCGGGCCCAGCCGTTTCCGGCTTCGGATGCGGCAAGGCATCCGGCACCGCGCCAGGCCAGATCGGCACCTGCACGTGGCCCGGTGCGGGTTCCCAGACCCGCGCCTGCGCGGCGTGGGCAGACAGACCGAGGGCAATGGCCAACGAACAGCACACGAATCGACGCATGGGACGCTCCGAACAGGGTGGGGAATGAAAGGGACCGCACGATCAGTGAGCACGGCCGCGGTGGCCGTGGCCGTTGGTACAACGCGGGCGATCGCGCGCGGCATCGACACGTGGCGTCGCCGATGATCGCGAGCAGCGTCTCGTACGCATGGCTGCGGTTCCCGCTCGTGGGATCAGCCGCGACGGACCTTCGCGGTAAAGCCTGTCGCGGCCGAAGCCGCGCCTACGGGAGATCGACCTGCATCAGGCGCGACAGCGCGCAACGCGCCTAGCCAGTACGCAGCGTCTGCGCGGGCAGCGAGGCCACGACCGCCTGCGCCACCGCTTTCAGCGTCGCATCGCGCGCGGCGCTGTCGACCGTAGCGCCGTTGAGATAGGCGGTGAGCAGCAGCGGCGTGGGCCGTCCCGGCGCCCAGACGATGGCGATGTCGTTGCGGGTATCGGTGCCGTTGCTGCCGGTCTTGTCGCCGATCTGCCAGCCCGCCGGCAGGCCGGCGCGCAGGCAGTCGTTGCCGGTACGGTTGTCGCGCATCCAGGCAATCAGGCGCTGTCGCGACACCGGCTGCAGTACGTCGCCGAGCAACAAGGCACGCATCGTCGCCGCCATCGCCGCCGGCGTGGTGGTGTCGCGCGGATCGCCGGCGACGAATTCGTTCATGCCCGGCTCGTTGCGGTCCAGTTGGGTCTGCGTATCGCCCAGCGCACGCAGAAAGCGGGTCACGCCGGGCGGGTCGCCAACCAGCGGCAGCAGCAGGTTGGCCGCGGTGTTGTCGCTGTAGATCATCGCCGCGCGGCACAGTTCGACCACGCTGAGGGTGGCGCCGACATGGCGCTCGGACACCGGCGCATTCGCCAGCAGATCCGCCTTGCGCACCGGCACGCGCCGCTCCAAGGCCAGCTCGCCGCGGTCGACCCGCTGCAGCACCGCCCCTGCCAATAGAAATTTGAAGGTACTGCACAGCGGGAAGCGCTCGTCCTGGCGCTGTCCGCCGAGCGTTGCGCCGCCGCCGTCGAGCAGGCTCACGCCGAGCCGACCGCCACTGCGACGCTCGATCTCGGCCAGCCGCAGTTGTAGCGTCGGCGTCGGGTTTTTCGCGTTTTTTGCCTGTGCACCAGCCACGACCAGCAGGCTCGCGCCCATGCCCACACCCTGCAGGAACCGTCGTCTCGTCAGCATCGTCCACCTCCGTCGGGAGCCAGGATGATGGCCGCATTGACCCACCCCCACCAGCGAGGTTATTCAATCGCACCCATGAGCCGAATTGATACCTGGCGATGATCCGTCCGCATCTGCCGTTGAACGCCCTGCGTGCCTTCGAGGCCGCGGCGCGGCACCAGAACCTGACCCGTGCCGCCGCCGAGCTGTGCGTGACCCAGGCCGCGCTCAGCCACCAGATCAAGCAACTGGAGGCGCGCCTGGGTGTGGTGCTGTTCCAGCGCCTGCCGCGCGGCGTCGCCCTGACCGACGAAGGCTTGCGCCTGCATCCGGTGCTGACCGAGGCCTTCGACCGCATCGCCGGGACGCTGCAGCGCTTCGCCGGCGGTCGCTATCGCGAGACGCTGAGCGTGGGCGTGGTCGGCACTTTCGCGGTGGGTTGGCTGCTGCCGCGGCTGGACGCCTTCCACGCCGCGCACCCGGACATCGAACTGCGCGTGTACACCCACAACAACCGGGTCGACCTGGCCGGCGAAGGCCTGGACCTGGCGATCCGTTTCGGCGATGGCGACTGGCAGGGCCAGCACGCCACGCCGATCCTGGACGCGCCGTTCGCGCCGGTGTGTGCGCCGGCGCTGGCGCCGCTGTTGCGCACGCCCGCCGACCTCGCCAGGACCACCCTGCTGCGTTCCTACCGGCTGGACGAATGGCCGCGCTGGCTGCAGGCCGCCGGCGCGCCCGAGGTGCAGGCGGGCGGCCCGATCTGCGATGCCTCGCTGACCCTGGCCAGCATCGCCGCGGCCGGCCACGGCGTGGCCTTGCTGCCGCTGCGGCTGTTCGCCCAGGACCTGGATGCCGGGCGACTGGTCTGTCCGTTCAGCACCCGCATCGACCTGGGCCGCTACTGGCTGACCCGGCTGCGCTCGCGCGCGGAAAGCGACGCCGCCCGGCGCTTGCGCGAGTGGTTGCTGGCCGAGCAGGCCGCACTGGCCGACTGAGCGACACCGCTGCCGCCGCATTGGGCGCCAGGAGGGCTTGGGCACACGCCGGCACGCACTTTGCTTCGCCTACCAGCAAGGCCTGACAGTAATGTGAAGAATTTGTGCACTGCCGCTTGGCGGCCGGGCAGGCCCGAAATATGATCCTGGTCGCAGTCGCACTGTGCGCCGGGGATGGCGCTGACCGTTTCGGGGGAAACATGCTGATGAACCGTGCTGTCCTGACCGCCCGTCCGGGCCTGGTCTCGCGTGACGTCGTGCTGGCAGCCGTCCTGGGCTGCCTGTGTGTGCTGCATCTGGCCTACTTCCTGCGCGGCGGCGCCAGCGAATGGCATTGGGCGCTCAGCGCCGCTGGCCTGGCGCTGATGGCGCTCAAGGCCGGCCTGCGGCCGACGCCGACCGCCCGCCCCTCGCTGCAGAGCCTGCGCTCGCGCACGCCGCTGGACTGGGCGGCGATCGCCGGCGGTCTGCTGGTCGTGGCCAGCGCCGCCGCCTGAGCGGCACGGGCCGGCGCCGCGCGCGTCGGCGGATGCGATCGTCCTCATCCTGCACGGCATGTCCGGCGCGCGCGCAGCCCTGGGCGCTGGCGCAGGCAATGCAGGTGGGACTTGCCGTTGGCTGAGGCGATGCGGCGTCGGGGCTGAAGCCTCTCCCACACCGGGTACGCCGGCTCACGTTCCGGCCTCGCCTGGAGCGGCGTCAAGAAGCGATTGAAGCCCCTCTCCCACCGGGAGAGGGGTTGGGGTGAGGGTACGGCGTCATGCACGGCCGGCCATTAAACTCCCCCGGCACCCGCACCTCATCCGCCCCTTTGGGGCACCTTCCCCCGAAAAGGGGGCCATGGTCCCGCAGGGAGAAGAAACCGTCAGCTCGACGTGGATCGTCCGTGCTCGCCGGCACACACCGGCACACACCGGCAATGGCGAGATCCACAGAGGCTCAGGCGCCGTCGATCAACTCCATCCACGTCTGCTCGGCCTGGGCCAGGTCGCGCGCGGCGGCCTCGCGCTCGCGGCCCAGCACCGCCATCTTTTCCGCATCGGCATAGTGCTTGGGATCGGCGAGCTGCCGGTCGAGCTCGGCCAGCGCCGCTTCCAGTTCGCCCACGCGCTTCTCCGCGGCGGCCAGCTTGTGCGGGTTCGGCGGCTTCTTCGCCGGCAGCGGCTTGACCGGCGGCGGCGGGGTCGGCGCGGCCTCGGCCAGTTTCTGCTTGGTGCCCTGCGCGGCCGGGCGGGTGCGCAGCCACGCGGCATAGGCGTCGAGGTCGCCGTCGAACGGTTCGACCACGCCGTCGGCCACGCGCCAGAAGGTGTCGCAGACCAGGCCGATCAGGTGGCGGTCGTGCGAGACCATCACGATCGCGCCCTCGAAATCGCTCAGCGCCTCGGCCAGCGCCTCGCGCATCTCCAGGTCGAGGTGGTTGGTCGGTTCGTCGAGCAGCAGCACATTGGGCTGTTGCCAGGCGATCAGCGCCAGCGCCAGGCGCGCGCGCTCGCCACCGGAGAACCCGTCGACCGGCTCGAACGCACGGTCGCCGGGGAAATTCCACTTGCCGAGGAAATCGCGGAACGCCTGGTTGCTGGCGTCCTTGTCGATCTCGCGCATGTGGTCCATCGGCGACTGGCCTTCGTGCAGCGACTCCACCGTGTGCTGAGCGAAGTAGCCGATACGCAGGTCCGGATGCGCCATGCGCTCGCCGGCGATCGGCGGCAGTTCGCCGACCAAGGTCTTGACCAGGGTGGTCTTGCCGGCGCCATTGGGGCCGAGCAGGCCGATGCGCTGACCGGCCTCCAGGCCGAAGCCGACGTTGTGCAGGATCACCGCGTCGGCGCCGTAACCGGCCTCGGCGTGATTGAGCCGGATCAGCGAGAACGGCAGCTTGGCCGGCGGCGCCAGTTCGATGCGGAACTCACGCTCGGCGCGCACCGCCTCGGTGCCGGCCAGCTTCTCCAAGCGCTTCATCCGGCTTTGCGCCTGCGCCGCCTTGGAGGCCTTGGCCTTGAAGCGGTCGATGAAGCTCTGCAGGTGGGCGCGCTCGGCCTGTTCCTTCTCGTGCGCGATCTGCTGCTGGCGCAACTGCTCGGCGCGCTGCCGCTCGAAATCGGTGTAGCCGCCGGTGTACAGCTTGGCGCCGCCGTTGTGCAGATGCAGGGTGTGGGTGGCGACGTTGTCGAGGAACTCGCGGTCGTGCGAGATCAGCAGCAGCGTGCCCGGGTATTTCAGCAGCCACTGCTCCAGCCAGTACACCGCGTCCAGATCGAGGTGGTTGGTCGGTTCGTCGAGCAGCAGCAGGTCGCTGGGCATCATCAGCGCCCGCGCCAGGTTCAGGCGCACGCGCCAGCCGCCGGAGAACGAGGACACCGCGCGGTGATGGGTCTCGGCCGGGAAGCCGAGGCCGTGCAGCAGCTTGCCGGCGCGCGCATCGGCGTCGTAGGCGCCCATCTCGGCCATCTTGGTGTGGGCGGCGGCGACCGCTTCCCAGTCCTCGCGCGCGGTCGCCTCGGCCTCTTCGGCCAGCACCGCGGCCACCGCGGTGTCGCCGCCGAGCACGAAGCTCAGCGCCGGGTCCGGCAGCGACGGGGTTTCCTGGGCGACGCTGGCGATGCGCACCTTGCCGGGCAGGTCGACGTCGCCCTTGTCGGCCTCCAGTTCGCCCTTCACCGCCGCGAACAGGCTGGACTTGCCGGCCCCGTTGCGGCCGACCACGCCCACCCGGTAACCGGCATGCAGGGTGAGGTCGACATTGGACAGCAACAGCCGCTCGCCGCGGCGCAAGGCGAAATTACGTAGGGAAATCAAGGCAGGGCACTCGGCTAGCGAGGCGGAAGTGTAGCCGCTTCGCCCGTCCCGGCCCACCCGGGGCGGCGACGCAGCGCGGTCCGAGGCGGCGCGCGGGCCGCCGCGAAAACCCGACCCAGGTCCGTTTTTGTATACGCGCCCATGTGAAAAACGGATTTCAATCCGATGGCACACGCTGCACCGCAGCATCCACCCCGCCCCACCGGAAATCGCCAGACCCGCGCCAATCCCCCAGCCAGGAGTCTCCGCCCGATGACGCAACGCCGCCTCCCCCTCGTCCGTGCCGTCCTGCTCGTGCTCGCCTCCGGCAACAGCCTCGCCCAGTCCCAGCAGGCGCCGACGACGCTGGACAACATCATCGTCACCGGCACCCGCATCGCCGACCGCACGGTGGCCGAATCGCAATCGCCGATCGACATCATCGCACCCGAGGCGCTGCAGGCCACCGGCGCCAGCGACCTCGCCAGCGCGCTCGGCAAGCTGCTGCCGTCGCTGAACTTCCCGCGCCCGGCGATCAACGACGGCAACGACGCGTTGCGCCCGGCGACCCTGCGCGGCCTGTCGCCGGACGCGGTGCTGGTGCTGCTGGACGGCAAGCGCTACCACACCACCTCGCTGGTCAACTACAACCCGTCGGTCGGGCGCGGCTCGGCGCCGGCCGACCTCAATTCGATTCCGATGTCGGCGATCGCGCGCATCGAAGTGCTGCGCGACGGCGCCTCCGCGCAATACGGTTCCGACGCCATCGCCGGCGTCATCAACATCGTGCTCAAGCACGGCGCCAAGGCCGGCAGCAACAGCGTCTCCGTCAGCGGCGGCATCATGGACAAGGGCGACGGCGCGCAGAACGGCATCGACGGCTCCTACGGGCTGGCCTTCGGCGGCGCGCCGGGCGGCGAGGCGCCGGGCTGGGTGCGGGTGTCGTGGAACTACCTCAACGCGATGAACACCAACCGCGCCGAGAACACCGACAAGGCCACCACCCTGGCCGGGGCCGCCAACCCCAGCGGCGTTCCCTACGAGCGCTACGGCGACCCCGCGCTGAAGACCTATCAGGGGCTGGTCAACTTCGGCTACGCGCTCACCCCGCACGTCGACCTGTACGGCTACGCCAACGTCAGCCGCCGCGAGGTGCTGTCCAACGGCTACTACCGCGCCTGGGACAACAGCGACCGCAACGTGCCGGCGGTCTACCCCAACGGCTTCCTGCCGCAGATCTACAACCCGTCCAACGACCGCGCCGCGGTACTCGGCGTCAAGGGCAGCACCGACAGCGGCTGGACCTGGGACGTCTCCGCCGACTACGGCAAGAACGACGTCACCTTCGACCTGCGCAACACCATCAACACCAACCTGTACTGGAGCACCGGCGCCTCGCCGACGCGCTTCAACGCCGGCGGCTTCCGCAACGAGCAGAACGCGCTCAACGCCGATTTCAGCAAGTCCCTGGACTGGGGCCTGGCCTACCCGGTCAACCTCGCCTTCGGCGCCGAGTACCGGCAGGACAAGTACGCCGTGGTGGCCGGCTCGCCCACCTCGATCTACTTCGACCCGAACGCCATCAACCCGGACACCGGCGCACCGTATCCGGGCGGTTCGCAAGTGTTCCCCGGCCTGTCGCCGACCGTGGCGGGGCAGTTCCAGCGCCACAGCAAGGCGGTGTACGCCGACCTGGAAGCGGACCTGAGCGAGCGCCTGTCCGGCGGCGTGGCCGCACGCTACGAGGACTACAGCGATGCCGGCACCACCCGCTCGGGCAAGCTGTCGGCGCGCTACCAGCTCAACGACGCCTTCGCCGTGCGCGGCACGATCTCCAACGGCTTCCGCGCGCCCTCGCTGGCGCAACAGAACTACGCCTCGGTGGTGACCCTGCCGGTGGACGGCGTCCTCAGCCAGATCGGCACCTACCGCACCTCCGACCCGGTGGCGATCGCGCTCGGCGCCAAGCCGCTGGCGCCGGAGAAATCCACCAACTACAGCATCGGCGCGGTCTGGCAGCCCGGCGGCGGCTTCAATTCCACCCTGGACCTGTACCAGATCCGCATCTGGGACCAGATCCTGTATTCGGACCAGATCTCGCTGGCCGTTCCGATCGGCCAGGTCAGCGCCGCACAGTTCTTCGTCAACGGCGCCACCACCCGCACCCGCGGCGTGGACTGGGTGAGCAACTACCTGCTCGACCTCGACCGCGCCGGCACGCTCAACCTCAGTTTCAGCGCCAACTACAACAAGATCGAGATCCTGGAGATCTCCGATCCGAACTTCGGCCGCGCCAGCCAGGGCCTGCTGACCGATGCCACGCCGCGCACCAAGTACGTGCTCAGCGGCGACTGGAGCCTGGCCGGTTGGACCCTGCATGGCGACGCCACCCGCTATGGCGCGATCACCCGCCGCGGCGACGAGGCCGACGGCAGCCAGGACCAGGGCTTCGCCGCGCGCTGGCTGCTCAACCTGTCCACCAGCTACGCCTGGCACGACCTGACCTTCACCGTCGGCGCCGACAACGTCACCAACCAGTACCCGACCCGGACCGCGCTGAACAACATCTACGACGACCGCCCCAACGGCCTGCAGTACTCGCCGCTGTCGCCGTTCGGCTTCAACGGGCGCTACTGGTACGGGCGAGTGAGCTACCGCTTCTGAGCGACCCTGGCGGGCGTCGCCGCGATGGGCGACGACGTCCGCCACGCGCGATTCGCGCGGCCGACAGGCCTATGCCGCAGCTGTCCCGGTGGGCGCGGACGCTACCGGGACGTTGTGCGTGCCTCCCCATTGCGGACGGCGGCGCGCGGCGTTCTGCCGCCCCTTAGAA
This sequence comes from Xanthomonas sp. LF02-5, assembly GCF_034105325.1. Taxonomy (NCBI): domain Bacteria; kingdom Pseudomonadati; phylum Pseudomonadota; class Gammaproteobacteria; order Lysobacterales; family Lysobacteraceae; genus Xanthomonas; species Xanthomonas sp. LF02-5. The sequence continues at coordinate 207,297 of NZ_JAXGGF010000005.1, forward strand.
CGCAATGGAATAAGAACATGCGCTTGCATCCTGCGACGCAGCACGCATGTTAAAAAATAATTAGACATCCCTGAGGACGCGGCCTGCCGGCCCTGCCGGTCGCCGCATGCCCCGCCTGCCGTTTCGGCACCTGCTGGAGTTTTCATGAACCGTCCGTTGTCGCTGCTGGCGAGCGCCGTGCTCGCCGCCCTCGCCGCCCCCTCCTTCGCCCAGACCGCGTCCGACGCACCGAGCACGCCCAGCACGCTGGACACGGTGATCGTCACCGGCACCCGCGTCAGCGACCGCACCGTCGCCGAGTCGCAATCGCCGATCGACATCATCACCCCCGAGGCACTGCAGGCCACCGGCACCTCGGAACTGGCCACCGCGCTGTCGCGCGCGCTGCCCTCGCTGAACTTCCCGCGCCCGGCGCTGACCGACGGTACCAGCGGCATCCGCCCGGCGCAGTTGCGCGGGCTCTCGCCCGACCAGGTGCTGGTGCTGGTCAACGGCAAGCGTCGCCACACCTCGGCGATGATCAACGTCAACGGCACCATCGGCCGCGGTTCCTCGGCGGTGGATCTGAACGCGATCCCGATCGCCGCGATCGAGCGGGTGGAAGTGCTGCGCGACGGCGCCTCGGCGCAGTACGGCTCCGACGCCATCGCCGGCGTGGTCAACATCGTGCTCAAGGGCGCCGGCGAAGGCGGCAGCCTGGCCGTGGAGCACGGCAAGTACTCGGCCGGCGACGGCGCCAAGTCGCAACTCTCCGGCGATACCGGGGTCGGCTTCGGCGACGGCCGCGGCAGCCTGCACGTGGCCGGGCAGATCAGCCAGCAGGACGCCACCAACCGCGCCGGTCCCTACCAGGGCACCGCGCCGAACACCGGCAACTATCCCGGCATCGGCCAGACCACCTTCGTCTACGGCGACCCCAAGGTCGACGCCACCGCGGTCTCGGCCAACGGCGAGTTCCGCTTCAACGACAACCTTACCGGCTACGCCACCGCGATCGCCAGCAACCGCGACATCACCTCGTTCGCGTTCTACCGCTCGCGCAACCACAACGGCCAGACCGCGCTGCTGGCGCAGGTCTATCCCGACGGCTACGTGCCGCAGATCGAGCAGTACTCCAAGGACCGCTCGCTGGTCGCCGGCCTGAAGGGCAGCACCGCCGGCGGCTTCACCTGGGACGTCAGCTACAACTACGGCTACAACAAGGTCGATTTCCACACCGCCAACAGCATCAACTACAGCCTCGGCGTCGACAGCCCGCGTCGCTTCTACGACGGCGCGCTGGAGTACACCCAGAACGCGGTCAACGCCGACTTCACCCAGCCGCTGGAGTGGGGCCTGGCCTATCCGGTGACGCTGTCCTTCGGCGCCGAGTACCGCCAGGAGAAGTGGAACCAGTCGCCCGGCGAGCCGGCCTCGTACACCGGCACCACCGGCGGCGCGCAGGGCTTCGCCGGCTTCGCGCCGCTCAACGCGGTGCATTCGGACCGCCACAACTACGCGGTGTACGCGGGGCTGGAAGCCGACCTCACCGACAAGTTCTCCGCCGGCCTCACCGGCCGCTACGAGGACTACTCGGATTTCGGCAGCAAGACCTCCGGCAAGCTGTCGGCGCGCTACGCGTTCACCGACAAGGTGGCGCTGCGCGGCACCGTCGCCAGCGGCTTCCGCGCGCCGTCGCTGGCGCAGCAGCAGTACCAGGCGGTGACCAGCAGCTACATCAACGGCAGCTTCTTCGAATCCGGCACCTTCCCGGTGAACAGCGCCGTGGCCCAGGCGCTGGGCGCCGCGCCGCTGAAGGCCGAGACCTCGCTGTCCTACAGCCTGGGCCTGGTGCTGCAGCCGGTCGAGCGCCTGTACCTGACCGTGGACGCTTACCAGATCGAGATCGACGACCGCATCCTGCTGTCGTCCAACCTCAACGATGCGGCGGTGCTGGGCAAACTGCGCCAGCTCGGCTACAGCAACGTCACCAGCGTGCGCTACTTCAGCAACGCCGCCGACACCCGCACCCGCGGCGTCGACGTGGTCGGCACCTACAGCATCCCGCTGGCGGCCAGCACGCTGGACCTCACCGCCAGCTACGGCTACAGCAAGACCGACATCACCCATGCGGTGACCCAGCCGCAGGCGCTGGCCGCGATCGGCTCGACCCAGACCACGCTGGGCCGCGACGAGATCGGCCGCCTGGAGGAAAGCTACCCGAAGGACAAGCTGATCCTCAGCGGCACCTGGAAGCTGCCGAAGTGGGACCTGAGCCTGGCCGCCACCCGCTACGGCGAGTTCACCGTGCGCAATTCGGCCACCGCCGCCCGCGACCAGACCTACGGCGCGGACTGGGTGGTCGACGCCTCGGCCAGCTTCAAGCCGAGCACGAACTGGACGCTGACGCTGGGCGCGGACAACGTGTTCGATCAGTACCCGGACAAGACCGCCAACCTGATCAACTCCACCTACGGCATGCTCCCGTACAGCAACTACTCGCCGTACGGTTTCAACGGCGCCTACGTGTACGGGCGGATCAATTACCGCTGGTGATCGCACGCGCGGGCATCGATTGCGCCTGCGTTGAACGGCATGACGACGGCCCGGGTTTCCGGGCCGTTGTTGTTGGGGCGGGGATTGGGAATTGGAGATTCGCCAGCCTGCGACGTTTTCGCCGGCCTGAACTTTCTTGCAGGAGCGGCTCCGGCCGCGGCACGATGCTGTCCATGGGGCACGGCTGAAGCCGCTCCTCCGGCGCATGGATCGGGCGTCCTTGTGGGAGGGACTTCAGTCCCGACGCATGAAGGTGCCAGCTGGCGTTGGGCTTCACTCGTCGCGGCTGAAGCCGCTCCCACAAGCGCCACACGCATTGCTCGCGAGATGCTGCCCGCGTGCAACCGCGACGCGCCCAACACCGTGCTCCGCCTCGTGCCGCGCAGCCAGCATCCCTCACATCGCACTGCGAAAAACGCCGCAGCACCCGCGCGCAGGCACCGCCGCGTGCACCATCCGTGCGCATGGCCAGCGTTTTGTCTACACGCCCGGAAAATCCCGGGATTGGCGCTGCCGCAACGCCTGCAGCGGTGGTTGCAATTGCAACCTCGGCATCAGGCTTAACGGAATATTGACTCCACTGACATCAACCGGTAATCCCTAGGTCGCGTCGTCGCATCCGCCAGGGGACAGGGGAGTGCGCATGCAGCGGCGCCTCCCCCCACTTCTGGAGCCGCCTCCCCCATGACGCGCACGCTCACTCCGCTCGCCCACGCCGTCGCCCTGTGTCTGGCGACGTCCGCCGTTTCGGTCCACGCGCAGAACACCGGCAACGCGCAAACGCTGGACACCGTCATCGTCACCGGTACGCGTGTGGCCGATCGCACCGTCGCCGAATCGGCCTCGCCGATCGACATCATCTCGCCGGAGACGCTGCAGTCCACCGGCACCACCGAACTGGCCACCGCGCTGTCGCGCGCGGTGCCGTCGTTGAACTTTCCACGCCCGGCGATCACCGATGGCTCCGATGCGGTGCGCCCGGCGCAGTTGCGCGGGCTCTCGCCGGACCAGGTGCTGGTGCTGGTCAACGGCAAGCGCTACCACACCACCGCGCTGGTCAACCTCAACGGCGCGCAGGGCCGCGGCTCCTCGCCGGCCGATCTCAACACCATTCCCATCGCCGCGGTCGAACGCATCGAAGTGCTCCGCGACGGTGCCTCCGCGCAATACGGTTCCGACGCCATCGCCGGCGTCATCAACATCGTGCTCAAGGGCAGCGGCACGGGCGGCAGCCTGGCCGGGCGCTACGGCAAGTACAGCGCCGGCGACGGCGAGCAGTACCAGCTCTCCGGCGATGCCGGGCTCACCTTCGCCGAGACCGGCACAGTGCACTTCGCCGCGCAGGCCGGACACCAGGACCAGACCGACCGCGCCACGCCGTACCAGGGCCAGGTGCAGCAGCGCTACGGCGACCCCGACGTGGACCAGGGCGCAGTCTCCTACAACGGTCAGTACAGCCCGGCCGACTACATCACCTTCTATTCCTACGCGATGCTCAGCCGCCGCGAGGTGCTGTCCAACGGTTACTTCCGCTGGTCCGGCGACAACCGCAACCGCCCGGAGATCTACCCCGACGGCTTCCTGCCGCAGATCTACAACGTCAGCAAGGACGTGTCCTGGGTCGGCGGGGTCAAGTCCAGCACCGCCGGCGGCCTGGCCATCGACCTCAGCTACAACTACGGCCGCAACGATCTGAGCTTCGACGTGCGCCATAGCCTCAACAACAGCCTCGGCCTGGCCAGTCCCACCGAGTTCTATGCGGGCGCGCTGCAGGTCACCCAGAACGTGCTCAACGCCGACTTCAGCAAATCGCTGGAGGTCGGCCTGGCCTACCCGGTGACCCTGGCCTTCGGCACCGAGTGGCGCGGCGAGAAGTTCAACGAATCGCCAGGCGCGCCGGCGTCCTACGTCAACGGCGGCATTCCCTCGGCCAACGGCACGCTGTTGCCGGGCGCGCAAGTGTTCGCCGGCTTCAAGCCCAGCGATTCCGGCCACTACGATCGCAACAGCTACTCGGCCTATCTGGACCTGGAAGGCGACATCACCGACAAGTTCTCCGCCGGCCTGGCCGGGCGCTACGAGAACTACAGCGACTTCGGCGACACCGCCACCGGCAAGCTGTCGCTGCGCTACGCCTTCAGCCCGAAGGTCGCGCTGCGCGCCACCGTCTCCACCGGCTTCCGCGCACCGTCGCTGCAGCAGCAGTATTTCCAGTCGGTCGCCACCAACTTCATCAACGTCGCCCAGCCCGACGGCAGCATCGCCGCCACGCCGTTCGAGATCGGCACCTTCCGCACCGACAACCCGGCGGCGATCGCGCTCGGCGCCGAGCCGCTGAAGGCCGAGAAGTCCAAGAACTACGGCCTGGGCCTGGTGCTGCAGCCGGTGGACGCGCTGTACATCACCCTCGATGCCTACCGCATCGACATCGACGACCGCATCGTGCTCTCGGAGAATCTCACCTCCACGGCAGTACGCAACTACCTGCAGGGCAACGGCTACGCCGGCATCGGCGGCGGCCGCTACTTCACCAACGCCATCGACACCAAGACCCAGGGCGTGGATGCGATTGGCACCTACAAGCTCACGCTGCCCGCGAGCAGCCTCGATCTCACCGCCGGCTACAACTACAACAAGACCGACATCGAGAAGATCGCCGGCAATCCTGCGGTCCTGGAAGCGATCGACCCGACCGCGGTGCGCATCGGTCGTGCCGAGATCGGGCGCATCACCCGCGGTTCGCCGCGCGACAAGTTCTTCCTGAGCAGCGTATGGTCGCCCGGCGCCTGGGCCTTCACCGCCACGGCCACGCGCTGGGGCGAATTCACCGACTTCGGCACCACGCCGGCCGCCGACCAGACCTATGCGGCCAAATGGACCCTGGACCTGTCGGCCGCGTACACGCTGGGCCGCTGGCGCGTGACCGTCGGCGGCGACAACGTGCTCAACGAGTATCCCGACCGCTCGCGCGCCGGCGCAGGCACTCGCACCTATCTGCCGTACAGCACGTCCTCGCCGTTCGGCTTCAACGGCGCCTTCGCCTACGCCAACGTCAACTACAGCTGGTGATGCATTGCAGCGGCGGTGTCCCGGCACCGCCGCCACCGCGTTCATCGCAGACAACGCCGCGACCGCATGTCCGCCAGGTCGGTCTGGATGGCGTGCGGCGCTACACCGCTGACGCAGGAATCGGATGGGCATCAACGCGGCGGTGACGAAGCGTCGGCAAAGCGCGCGCCCATAAGCCTCGTCCCGTTTGGCAACGCATCGCACTCGCGCCGTCATCCGTTCGAACCATGCGTTTGCACGACAGTGACGCGCAGAGGCGTCAAACATTCGCCGCGCGATCCGGGCACATCGCGCCGAGCAACTGCACCGATCCGGTCACGTCGGTGATGGCCATCTCAGACACGGCACGACTCGTGATCGCATTCGACACACGCCGGGCGACGGCGCGATGGATTTCCCCACGATGCAACGCGCTCGCCATCGACAGCGGCATTCGGCATCACTTGGCTGTGCCGAACGCGGAAGCGCCAGCAATAAAATGCCCTGCTGCACCGCGAGGACATACCCGCAATGTGTGGCATGGAAACTGCAATAAGGTCCACGCCCGACACCCCGGCGATGCCGGATGGTCGACGCGAATCGCGCGTGACCTGGGGCCATACCTGAGCAAGCCGATGCGGCGTATTTGCGGGAATTCCTCCGCAAAAATAAGCGTGAGCCACATCACAAGTATGAATCGATTGATTATTTGTCAACAGTGGCCTGTTGCGATTCGCGTAATGTGGAATCGCCTGAACGGCAGGCAAAAAAGCCCCACCCGGGGAAGGACCTGATTATGTGGAAAACTTCTAAACTCGCGACACTCTCGGGCATCGTGCTCTGCTCTGCGCTGGCGTCCAATGCCTATGCACAGAGCTGCTGTCCGGGCGGCGGTGTCGGTACGCCGATCGCCATTCGCGGCTTCGGCGAGAGCGCACCAGCGGCGACCAACCTGTCCACCAACGCATCGGTGCGCATCTATCAGTTCGAGCGTAACGGCGTGACCTACCTGCAGATCAACGACAGCACCGGTCAGGTGCGCGGTGCGGTCGGCCGCGTCGGCGACACCGCCTGGGTGACGCCGATGGGCAAGGACGTGGATCGGGTGAGCACCGTCGACACCTTCGACAGCAGCCGCGGCACCGTGGTCTACGATGCGCGCTACTTCACCGTGCAGGTGACCAGCGGCGCCAACGGCGACGTCTGGACCGTGACCATCAAGAAATAACGGTCTTTTGCAGCGGCTCGGAGATCAGGAAACTGATCTTCCGCTCATGACGGCGCCGGCAGGTGCCGTCATGAGCCTTTAACCGGCTTGCCAACTCCCAGTCCATCTCGTCGGCGCTATGCTGCCTGCGATCGCTGCCCGGCATCGCCGCATCGGCTTCCACGGTCACCACCACGCCGCGTTTGCCGCGTGCCGTCCAGACCCGTGCGGTGATCGTGTGCCGGCCCGCATCGGGCAGGATTTCCATGGCGTTGAGCACGCAGCGATACGCCGCCAGTTGCAGCCCGATGGACAGCCGCCGCGAATCCCCGTGCAGCCGCGCCTCGACCTCGGTATCGCAGGCGTTGGCGAAGGCGATGGAATTCAGCGCGCCGTACAGGCCGTGGGTTTCGATATCCAGCGGATACAGCGCCGCGACGTAATCGTCCAGCAACTGCGCCTGGATCACTCCGGTACGGTTCATTTCCATCGCCGCGGCGTAGTGACCGTGCTCTTTCAGCGTGCTGGCGATGTCGCGGCGCAGCTTGTTGATGTGCACGTGGATGTCGGTGTACTCGATCACGCGGTTACGCAGCGTGCGCTCGGCCGACATGTAGCTGGCCTGGGCGACTTGCAGGGCCTGCCTTTCGGCAAAGCCGAAGCGTTGCGCCTGGTCGAAGGCGACAGAGAGCCTGGCGCCTAACGAAGCGAGCGCAGTCACCGCGAATGCCACCAACAACTGCACCTGCAATGTGTCCGCATCGTAGGCACCAGCATAGTTGGTCTTTGGCAGTGACATGGCCACCGCAAAGTTGGCCATCACAACACCGATTGCAGCGCCTCGCCATGCATGCTTGAACGTCAGCCACACAGCCGGCGCGATCATCAGAACCAGAACAAACTGGCGCAGCACACCCTCGGCCTGCATTGCCCCAGCGAACAGTACGGCCATCAGTAACGCAGCGACGCCTGCGCTGTGCAGCAGCGTCCTTCGCTCGCCTGTATCTCCCTCTCCTCGCCTGACCCACAGCAGGGCGGGAAAGACGAACATGACGATACCCAGATAGAAACCTATCCAGAACTTCAGCGTGTTTTCCAGATTGATATAGGCGGCAGGCCCACCCAGCAGCCAGTTGACTCCCTTGTTGACGAGCACTGCCCACAATGCCGCGCACAGGCAGATCAGCGGCAGCCAGCTCTGCTCGACCCGGAAATCAGGAAGGCTGCGCCGGACCGCCCAAGGCAGCAGCGAGAAGGCCGGCATCAATAGGAACGAGCTGCCGTACACCCAGACCGGATTTGCCCCGCCCTCCTCGATCATCGGCACACGCATGCTCAGCAGCGCCGCCGCGTCTCCCAGAAAAACGTAGGGCCAAAGCCGATACGGGAGAAACAGCAGTGCTGCGGTGCGCAGTCCGATCGGCAGGAACCATTGATCCAGAGAGCAGTGCCACACGGCCAGGTAGGCCGCGCAGTACACCGCGCTCAAGAGGATTCCGCTCGCGAATGTCTTCAGTCTAGCCATCTAGCCATGCCACCCTGGTCCTGGCAGGACACCTAATTGGCGCAAACATACACCACGGGATGGGCCGGAACAGTAGACAGATAACGTCCATCATCCGCTGTAATGCCTTTCCTGACAGGGAGTTGCGTGGGGGACCCGATCGCTGCGACTTCCATCCCACTCAAGGTGTCGGGGAGCGGGAGCCGGGGCCGGGATGCGGCACTGCCCCGGGCGCCGGTTGCGCGGCTCGCCGGCCCTGGCAAGCGCATCCGTGCCCCACCTGCGCGATGCCGGGGGCATGCGTCTCGCGGCGGCCTGCTCCCGATGCCGGCCGCCCAGCCGCCGCCCGAGATCGTCCCGTCCTGTCGCCGCACGCGCAGCCCGCCACGTAATGGGCCTGTGGCCCAATCACGATGCCCGGAGTCCGCCAGCCGTTTGGCGCCCCACATCGATTTGCCGACAAAAGCCCCGATCGGCGACACTCGGGGCCTACTTGTTCTGCGATCCTGAATGCATCACGACACCAGTCTCATCGACATCATCGCGGTCGGGCTCGCGCTCGCCTTCCTCCTCGGCACGCTGGCCCATCGCCTCAAACTCTCGCCGCTGGTCGGCTACCTGGTGGCCGGCATCTGCGTGGGTCCGTTCACGCCGGGCTTCGTCGCCGATCAGGCGCTGGCCAATCAGTTGTCGGAACTGGGGGTGATGCTGCTGATGTTCGGAGTGGGGCTGCACTTCTCCCTCGAAGACCTGATGGAAGTGAAGTGGATCGCGATCCCCGGCGCGCTGGCGCAGATCGCGGTCGCCACCCTGCTCGGCTGGGGCCTGGCCTGGAGCATGGGCTGGCCGACCCTGCACGGCCTGGTGTTCGGCCTGGCGCTGTCGGTGGCCAGTACCGTGGTGCTGCTGCGGGCGATGGAGGAACGGCGCCTGCTGGAAACCCTGCGCGGGCGCATCGCGGTCGGCTGGCTGATCGTGGAGGACCTGGTGATGGTGCTGGCGCTGGTGCTGCTGCCGGCACTGGCCGACGCGCTCGGCGGCAAGGGCGCCGATACCGGGGCGATCCTCGGCGCGCTCGGCGTCACCCTGCTGAAGATGGCCGCGTTCGTGGCGGTGATGCTGGTGGTCGGCCGCCGCGCGATTCCGTGGGCGCTGGAGAAAGTCGCCGCGACCGGCTCTCGCGAACTGTTCACCCTGTCGGTGCTGGCGATCGCGCTGGGCGTGGCGTTCGGCTCGGCCACCCTGTTCGGCGTGTCGTTCGCGCTGGGCGCCTTCTTCGCCGGCATGCTGCTGAAGGAATCCGAGCTCAGCCACAAGGCCGCCAACGACTCGCTGCCGCTGCGCGACGCCTTCGCGGTGCTGTTCTTCGTCTCGGTGGGCATGCTGTTCGATCCGCACATCCTGGTCGAGCATCCCTGGCAGGTGCTGGCCACGTTCCTGACCATCACCGTCGGCAAGTCGCTGGCCGCCTTCGTAATCGTGCGGGCGTTCGGCCACCCCACCGGCATCGCCCTGACCATTTCCACCAGCCTGGCGCAGATCGGCGAGTTCTCCTTCATCCTGGCCGGCCTGGGCGTGAGCCTGGCGATCCTGCCCGAGACCGGCCGCGACCTGATCCTGGCCGGCGCGCTGCTGTCGATCATCGCCAACCCGCTGCTGTTCACCTGGCTGGACCGCTGGCAGGCGCGGCAGGCGGTGGAGGCGCCGGTGACGGTGGAGCCGGAGTTGCCGCCGGGCCCGTCGCTGGACCTGGTCGACCACGCCATCGTGATCGGCTACGGCCGGGTCGGCAGCGCGCTGGCGGCGGTGCTGCGCGAGCGCGGCGTGCCGGTGCTGGTGATCGACGACAACCGCGACCACGTCGAGCGCGCTCACGCCGACGGCATCCCCGGCATCCGCGGCAGCGCCGCCGCCGACCGGGTGCTGGCCGAGGCGCACCCGGACAAGGCCAAGATCGCGATCCTGGCGATCCCGCAGCCGCTGGAGGCCGGCGAAGCCCTGGCCAAGCTGCGTGCGCTGAACCCGGCACTGACCCTGCTGGCGCGTGCGCACAGCGACGCCGAGGTCAAGCACCTGCTCGACCACGGCGCCGACGGCACGGTGATGGCCGAGCGCGAGCTGGCCTATTCGCTGGCGGAAATGGTGATGGCGACGCCGCCGTATCGGGGGATGCGCGCCGCGGCGCGCTGAGGCCTTGACCGCAGGAATGAGGGATTGGGGATTCGGGATTGGGGATTCGCAAAAGCGGCTCCTCTTCGGACGGTGAGTCGCAGAACGAAAAGCGCGGTAGCGCACAGAAAGCGTCTACGGCGGCCGTGAGGACCTGCAGCGAATCTTCTTGATAAGCATTCTCGTTTACGGCAGGATTGCGCTCCCTTCCCCAGTTCCGCGCGCCCTCCCCCATGGCCTGCAAGATCGGGTTGCTCAACTCCGTGCCCAGTGCCCTGCTGTGCGAGATGTTCGGGCATGTCGGCTACGACTTCGCGGTACTCGATCTGGAACACGTGCTGCGCTCGCCCGCCGAGCTGGAACATGCCATCCGCGCCTGCGAGCTGGGCGGCTGCGAACCGTGGGTGCGCGTGCCCGAGGTCGATGCCAAGCTGATCGGCCGGGTGCTCGATGCCGGCGCCCGCGGCGTGGTCCTGGCCGGGCTGGACAGCGCCGAGCAAGCCGAGCGCGCGGTCGCCGCCGCGCACTTCCCGCCGCACGGCCGCCGCGGCATCACCGGCGGCCGCGTCACCGGCTTCGGCAGCGTGGCCCTGGCCGACTACATCGCCGGCAGCCGCGCGCGCCTGCGCGTGATCCCGATGATCGAGAGCGCCGCCGGCGTGCGCGCCCTGCCGCAGATCCTGCAGGTGCCCGGCGTGTCGCTGGTGATGGAAGGCGCGCTGGACCTGGCGCTGGACCTGGGCGTCGGCCCGCAGCCCACCCATCCGCAGGTCTGGGAACAGCTGCTGGCGATCGACGCGGCCTGCCGCGCCGCCGGCGTTCCTTTCTGCCCCAATCCCCGCGACGCCGCGCAACGCGCGCACTGGCTGGCGCAGGCGGACCTGCAGTGGCTGTTCGCCGGCGAAGACCGCGCGTTGCTGCAGGCCGCGTTGCGCCAGCGCGCGGCCGACCTGCGCAGCCCCTGACCGTTTTCGTGCCTCTGGAGTCGTCGTCTTGATCGCTTCGCTTTCCCCTTCGCTGCTGGCCGTCGCCCTCGCCGCCGCCATGCTCGCCCCCTCCAGCGCGCGCGCCGAGGACACTCCGCCCGACGCCGACGCGCAGGCGCGGATCCGCCAGCTCGACGCGGTGCAGGTGCAGGGCAGCCTGCTCGGCCGCTCCACCGTCGAGGACGTGCAGCACTACGCCGGCAGCCGCCAGGTGATCGACAACACGCAACTGCGCACCGGCGCCAACCGCTCGCTGGACGACGCGCTGCAGAAGGTGCCGGGCATCAAGGTGTTCGACGAGACCGGCACCGGCGCGCTGCCGCAGATCATGCTGCGCGGCCTGTACGAGAGCCGTAGCGGCCGCGTGCAGGTGCTCGAGGACGGCATTCCGCTGGCGCTGGCGCCGTACGGGCAGACCAGCCTGTCGTTGTTCCCGGTCGGCCTGAACCAGGTCGACCGCATCGACATCGTGCGCGGCGGCGCGGCGGTGCAGTACGGCCCCAACAACGTCGGCGGCGTGATCAACCTGATCAGCCCGGACATTCCCACCACCTGGACCACCACGCTGGGCCAGAAGGTCACCGCCGGCGGCGCCGGGCATTACCTGGGCGACACCGCGATCAGCACCGGCGGCTACGCCAGCGACACGTTCGGCCTGCAACTGGACGCCAACTGGACCAAGGGCGACTACTGGCGCGAGCACAGCGCCACCGACATCAAGAACCTGCGCCTGCGCGCGGAATGGTGGCTGGCACCGGACAAGCTGCTCAAGGCCAGCGTGCAGCGCTACGTCGCCGACATGGACATGGCCGGCGCCTTGTCCACCGCCGACTACCTGCGCGATCCACGCCAGTCGACGCGGCCGCTGGACGCATTCAACGGCCGCACCACGCGCGCCTCGCTGGTCTACCAGCAGGACTTCGGCGATGTGGGGCCGTTCCAGGACCTGCGCCTGGACTGGAGCAACTTCAGCGCGCGCAGCAGCCGCAACTTCATCGTCGGCATGCGCTCGGCGGCCAGCGAGACCTGGCGCCCCGACCTGCCGCCGCAACTGCGGCAGAGCGCCCCGCGCGATTTCCGCGTCTACGGCAGCGAGCCGCGGCTGAGCTGGACGATGGGCGACGGCGCGGTGCGCCAGCAGTGGACGCTGGGCGCGCGCGCGATCAACGAGGACATCGACTTCCTGGTCGGCAACACCCGCCTCAGGGACGGCCTGTACACCCTGGTGCGCGACTGGCGCTTCAAGGACCGCGGCGCCGCCGCCTACGTCAGCGACGCGATCGCCTTCGCCGACGGCCGCGTCACCGTCACCCCCGGCCTGCGCTACGAGCAGGTCGATTCGCGCTACTACAACCTGGCCAGCGGCGCGCGCACGCGCAACAAGACCGACGACGTGCTGCCCGGCCTGACCCTGGGATTCCAGGCCAGCCCGCAGTGGTACCTGTACGCCGACGGGCAGCGCTCGCTGCGCGCGCCGCAGGTCACCCAGATCATCTTCGGCGACAACCTCGACGCCGAACTGGCCTGGAACTACGAAGCGGGCGCACGCTACCAGCCCAATGAGCGCACCCGCGTGCAGTTCGGCGGCTACCTGATCGACTTCGACCAGCAAATCCAGCTCGACAACACCACGCGCACCTACCGCAACCTCGGCAAGACCCGCCACCAGGGCGGCGAAGTGGAACTGCAGTGGAGCCCGGCGCAACTGCGCGCGCTGACCCTCAATGCCGGCTACGCCTATCTGGACGCACGGCAGAAATCGGGCGTGTACGACGGCCTGCGCGTGCCCTACACCTCGCGCAACCAGCTCACCCTCGGCGCGTCGTACCGGCCCGAGTCCGGTCATACCACCGTCGCCGTTTCCAGCTATTACTTCAGCCGCGCCTTCAGCGATGCGGCCAACACCGTGCAGGAAAACGCGATCGGCTCGGTCGGCGAGCTGCCGGCCTACTGGGTGTGGAACGCGCAGCTGAGCCAGGTGCTCAGCGAAGGCGCCAGCGGCAAGCTCAGCGCGTCGCTGGCGGTCAACAACCTGTTCGATCGGAAGTACTGGTACCGCGGCATCGACACCAGTCCCTGGGGCCGGCAGCCGGCGCCGGGCCGCAGCGTCACCGTCGGCCTCGAGTACACGTTCTGATCCACCCCGGCGTCGGACGACGACGCCGGCAGTCGCACCACCGCGCGCCAGCACGGCGCGCCGCCGCCCGCGGGAGACGCGGGCACCTGCAGCGGACGCAGCCGCGTCCTTCCCCTACCCAGCGCGCGCCCGATGCGATGCGCCAGGCAACCACGCGACCCTGCCGCAGCCGCGGCGCATGCCTCCCGTGTCCGCCTCCGCGCGGCCGCGCCGGCGGCGTGCGTGCGCCTGCGCCCGACGAGACCCGCACATGACCTCGCACGACGCTCCCCTGCTGCTCCTCAGCCACGTCTGCCACCCGGCGGTGACCGATGGCTTCCTCCCCGCCGCGCAGCGCCTGGGCGTGCCGGTGCTGCTGCTGACCGACCACCGCCACGCGCACCTCGACCACTTCCGCCGCCATCCGCCGGCCGCACCGGTGCAGGTGCTGGAGTGCGACGTGTTCAATCCGCTGGGCGTGCTCGACCTGCTCGGCAGCCTGCCGCAGCCGCCGCGCGCGGTATTCAGCAACAGCGATCACCTGCAGACCAGCGCCGCCATGATCGCCGCCGCGCTCGGCGTGCCGGGCAAGGATTGGCAGGTCTGCTACGCGGCCAAGAACAAGGCGGCGATGCGCCAGCGGCTGCGCGCGCTCGGCCTGCCGGCGCCGTGGTTCTGCAGCCTGGCGCCGGGCGCGATGCCGCCGGCGCAGGCACCCTGGCCGCTGATCGCCAAGCCGCGCGAAGGCGTGGCCAGCCTGGACGTGCGCCACTGCGCCGGCGCGGCGGCGCTGCAGGCCTACCTCGATGATTTCTGGCAGCGCCACCCGCAGCGCAGCGTGCTGCTGGAGAGCGTGCTGGAGGGTCCGCTGTTCACCCTGGAAACGCTCGGCGACGGGCGCACCCTGCAGCCGATCGGCGGCTTCGACGTGCAACTGTCGGCGCCACCGCATTTCGTCGAATGCGAGGCGCGCTGGCGCAGCGCCATCGACACCCCGGTGCTGCAGCAGGCACTGGCGCAACTGCAGGCGTTCGGCATCGGCTTCGGCGTATGCCACAGCGAGTTCATCCTCACCGCCGACGGCCCGGTGCTGGTGGAGATCAACTACCGCAGCATCGGCGACGGCCGCGAATTCCTGCTCGATCGCCTGTTCGGCGGACACTGGTTCGACAGTGTGCTCGGCCTGCACCTGGGCCGGCCGCTGCCTGCGCTGCAGGCGCGCCGCGCGCAGGCGCTGGTGCGCTACTACGTGGCCGAGCACGACGGCAGGCTGGCGGTGGCCAGTGCCGACCACGCCAGCAGCGACGCGCACTGGGAAGCGCGCTACCGGCGCCTGCGGCAACCCGGCGACGCGATCCGGCTGAGCCACTCCAACAAGGATTACCTGGGCGTGCTGGACGTGCTCGCCGACACCGCGTCGGACCTGCAGCAGGCGCTGGCCAGCACCGAGGCGTCGCTGAACTGGCGCATCGACACCACCACCGGAGTGGCGGCATGAGCCAGGACGCCGACCGCCGCTACATCGACCTGCGCGTGATCGACGCCTGCCTGCGCGAAGACCTGCGCGGCATCGTCAGCCGCGGCGCCGCGGCCACGCCGCCGCCGGCGGTGCTCGCCGCCTGGGCGCAGGCGCCGCTGCCCACAGACGCCATCTGGTGGCGCATCGCGCACCTGCCCGACGGCGAACTGTGGCTGCCGCTGCGCCGCGCCGGCTACCTGCAGACCGTGAGCGCCTGCAGCGACAGCTGGGTCCTGCACACCGGGCAGCACAGTGTCTGCGAATCCGGCACGGCGCAGTGGCTGGCGCGACTGGGCGCCGGGCTCGACGCGGAGACCCAGGCGCTGCACCGCGCCTATGTCGAGGAAGCCGAGTGCGCGGTGCGCCAGCGCGCGCTGGCGCGGCAGGCCTACGCGCAGCAACGGCCACTGCTGGCCACCGCGCTGGACGCCGCCGACGCGCACGAGCGCGCCTACCGCTGCGAACAACTGGCCAGCCACCGCGACCATCCGTTCTATCCCAGCGCACGCGCCAAGCTTGGCCTGGACGATGCCGACCTGCCGCGCTACGCACCGGAGTTCGGCCCCAGCTTCGCGCTGCGCTGGCTGGCGCTGCCAATCGCGCAGGTCACCCAGACCACGCCGCCGCCGGCGTTCTGGCCGCGCCCGAGCATGCTCGGCCTGGATTCGACGCTGGACGCCGACCACGTCGCCTGGCCGCTGCACCCGCTGATCTTCGCGCGGCTGGGCGAGGACGGCTTCGCCCTGCCGGACGACGCGATCGCCGCGCCGCAGCCGTGGCTGCAGGTGCGCCCGTCGCTGTCGCTGCGCACGGTGATTCCGCTGGCGTTTCCCGATCATCATCTGAAGCTGCCGGTGCCGATGCGCACGCTCGGCGCGCTCAACCTGCGCCTGATCAAACCGTCCACGCTGTACGACGGGCACTGGTTCGAACGCGTGCTGTGCGACCTGGCCGCGCACGATCCGGCGCTGGGCGAATGCTACCTGCACGTGGACGAGGCGCATGCCGGCCATGTCGGCGAGACCCGCCACCTGTCCTATCTGCTGCGCCGCTATCCGGCGTTGCCGGAGGCGACTCTGGTGCCGGTGGCCGGCCTGTGCGCGACGCTGCCCGATGGCCGGCCGCTGGCCGCGCACCTGGCCGACCGCTTCCATGGCGGCGACCTCACCGCCTGGTGGGACAGCTACCTGGCGCTGATGTGCCAGGTGCACCTGCGGCTGTGGCTGCGCTACGGCATCGCGCTGGAGGCCAACCAGCAGAACAGTGTGCTGATCTACGCCGCCGGCCGCGCGCCGCGGCTGCTGATGAAGGACAACGACGCGGCGCGGGTGCTGCTGCCGCGGCTGTACGCGCAACGGCCGGCGCTGGCCGCGCTGGGCACCCCGCGCGACGCGCGTATCGTGGTGCAGGACGACGCCGCGCTGGCGCGGATGTTCTGCACCATCATCCTGCAACTGGATCTGCAGGCGGTGCTGGAAGGGCTGGCGGAATGGCAGCCGGGACTGCGCGCCCCGCTGTACGCACTGCTGCGCGCGCGCCTGCACGGCACCCTGCGCGCGCTGCGTGAGGACGGCATCGACACCGCCCCGGCGCAGGCGCTGCTGGACGCGCCCACGCTGCCGGTGAAGTACCTGCTCAGCGCCGGCAGCCTGCTCGGCAAGCAGATCACCGGCGCGGCGGACATCAACAAGTTCTACGGCGACAGCGCGCCCAACCTGCTGCGCGAGGCTGCGCTGGCGGCGCGCGCGGTCGCGGCCGGGGCGGCGCAATGAAGCGCCTCCTCGGCCCGGTGCTGGCCGCGCATTATCTGGCCGCCTTCACCGCGCTGGGCATGCCGCTGTTCCTGCCGCAGGTGCTGCAGCAGCTCGCGCCGGGTGCGGCGATCGGCTGGAGCGGCGTGCTGTACGTGCTGCCGACGCTGTGCACTGCGCTCACCGCCAGCACCTGGGGCCGGCTGGCCGACCGCTATGGACGCAAGCGCTCGCTGCTGCGCGCGCAACTCGGCCTGGCGCTTGGCTTCCTCATGGCCGGCTTCGCGCCGAACCTGGGCTGGCTGGTCGCCGGCTTGGTCGTGCAAGGCGCCTGCGGCGGCTCGCTGGCCGCGACCAACGCCTATCTCAGCAGCCAGGCGCAGAGTGGCTCGCTGGCGCGGGCGCTGGACTGGACCCAGTTCTCGGCACGGCTGGCGATGGTCACCGCACCGGCGCTGCTCGGCCTGGCCACCGCGCTGGGGCCGGCGCAGTCGCTGTACCGCTACCTGGCGCTGCTGCCGCTGCTGGCCTTCGCGCTGAGCTGGCGGTTGCCGGCCGATCCGCCGCGCGTGCCGGCGGCAGTCGCATCCACACCCGCGATGCCGCAGGCGGATGCGGCGCAGCGCCGCCAGCGCTGGGCGCTGTGGACCACGCAGTTCCTGTTCTGTTTCGCGATGGTGGTGACCTTTCCCTACTTCCTGCCGTATGCGCAGGCGCACGGCATCGGCAGCAGCGCGGTCGCCGGCCTGCTCTACAGCTTGCCGCACCTGGTCTACCTGGTGCTGATGCCGTGCTGGCGCGGTCGCGACCACCGCATGTCGCCGCTGCCGGCGGGGCTGGCGCTGTTCGCACTGGCCTGCCTGCTGCAGATGGCGCCGCCGGCGCCCGGCTGGTTGATCGCCGCGCGGCTGCTGTTCGGTCTGGGCATGTGGATGGCGCTGCGCGGCCTCAACCGCAGCCTGGCCGAGGTTGCCGGCGGGCGCGGCGCGGGCCAGTTGTTCGGCCGCTTCGATGCCGCCGGCAAGTACGCCGGCGTCGCCGGCGGCGCCCTCGCCGGTGCCCTGGTGCAAGGCCATGGCCTGGCCGTTCCCTTCCTCGCCGCCGCCGCGGCCGCCCTGCTGGCGCTGCTGCCGGCCCTGATGCTCACGTCCGTTCGGAGAACCGTCCATGTCCCCGTTGCCGATGCATGACCCGTGGTACGACAGCCTGGCGCAAGCGCAGGCGATCACCTGCTGGCTCAACTGCTACCTGCGCGAAGTCGCGCTCGATCGCGGCCTGGCCGACTTCGACTATCGCGGCCTGGACCGGCCCGGCATCGCCGCCGCCGGCGAGCGCTGGCTGCGCCTGCGCCTGCCCTCCGGCGCCACGCTGTGCGTGCGCCTGGCGCATGCCGACCGCCTGGGCCGCTGCCGCTTCGCCTCGGCGCCCTACCTGAAGGCCGACGGCCGTCCGTGGCACTGCCTGGACGCAGAGGCGCTGGTACGCCTGCTGCTGCAGGAACTCAGCGAAGGCGAGCACGCGCCCAACCTGGAACTGCTGGCGCAGAGCGCCAACAGCATCGCCATCACCGCGCAGTTGCTGCGCCAGGCCGACGCCGCCCAGCCCACCGGCGAGGCGCTGATCGATGCCGAGCAGTCGATGCTGTGGGGCCACGCCTTCCATCCCACGCCCAAGAGCCGCGAAGGCGTGCCGCTGGAGCAGGTGCTGGCCTGCGCGCCGGAAGCGCGCAGCGCCTTCCCGCTGTTCTGGTTCCGCATCGATCCGCGCCTGTATCGCGCACAGGGCGATGACGTGCGCGCGACGCTGGCGCAGGCCGGCGGCGGCGCCGACCTGTACCCCTGCCATCCGTGGGAGGCCGAGCGCGTGCTGGCGCATCCGCTGCTGCGCCAGGCGCAGGCGCGCGGCTGGATCGAGCCGCTGGGCGAACGCGGCCTGGCGCTGCGCCCGACCTCGTCGGTGCGCACGCTCTACCACGCCGAGCTCGATCATTTCCTCAAGCTGTCGGTGCACGTGCGCCTGACCAACTGCGTGCGCAAGAACGCCTGGTACGAACTGGAAAGCGCGGTGGCGCTGACCCGCCTGCTGGCGCCGGACTGGCAGGCGCTGGCGCAGCGCGTGCCTGGCTTCCACGTGCTGCTGGAGCCGGCCGCCACCGATCTGGACTTCTCCGCGCTGGACGCCGATGCGCAGGCCTGCCGCGAGCTGGGCGAGAGCTTCGGCGTGCTGTACCGGCAGGCGATCCCGGCGGCGCAGCGCGCGCGCTATCGCCCGCAGGTGGCCGGTGCGCTGTTCACCAACGACGCACGCGGCCAGCCGGCTTGCGCCGCCGCACCGCAGACGCTGGCGCAGCGCAGCGGCAGCAGCCTGGAGGCGGCCACCGCGGCCTGGTTCCGCGCCTATGCGCAACTGCTGCTGGATGGCGTGTGGAGCGCCTGGTTCGGCTACGGCATCGTGCTGGAGCCACACCTGCAGAACACCGTGATCGGCTGCGAGGACGGCCTGCCGACACAGGTGTGGATCCGCGACCTGGAAGGCACCAAGCTGCTGCCGTCGCGCTGGCCGGCCGCACGCCTGCCGGGCATGTCCGAGACCGCGCGACAGTCGCTGTACTACAGCGCCGAACGCGGCTGGAACCGCATCGCCTACTGCGCGCTGGTCAACAACCTGGCCGAAGCGATCTTCCACCTCGCCGACGGCCACGACCGCCGCGAACGCCAGCTGTGGCAGATCGTCGGCGACATCGCGCGCAGCTGGCAGCAGCGCCACGGCACGCAACCGGCACTGCAGGCCCTGCTCGACGGCGCGCCGCTGCCGGCCAAGAACAACCTGCGCCTGCGCCTGCTGCAACGTGCCGACCGCCATGCCGACTACAGCTTCCTGCCCAACCCGATCGGCAGCGCCGCGCTGCGGCAGGCGGCGGCATGAGCCTGCGCATCGATCCCGCCCCCCTGCACGCGGCGCTGGCGCAGTTGCGCGCGCAGGCCGGCGGCCCGGTCTGCGCCTACGTCTACGACCTGGCGGCGCTGCAGGCGCATGCGGCGATGCTGCGCGCACACCTGCCGGCCGAGTGCGAGCTGTTCTATGCGGCCAAGGCCAACGCCGAGCCCCCCGTGCTGCGCGCGCTGGCGCCGTGGGTGGACGGTTTCGAGGCGGCGTCCGGCGGCGAACTGCAATGGCTGCACACGCACCAGCCGGGCCGCCGGCTGCTGTTCGGCGGCCCCGGCAAGCTCGATACCGAACTGCAGCTGGCCGCCAGCCTGCCCGACTGCAGCGTGCACGTGGAAAGCCTGGGCGAGCTGCAGCGACTGGCGCGCATCGCCGCGTCGCGCACAGGCCCGTTGTCGGTGTTCCTGCGCCTGAACATCGTGGTGCCGGGCATGCAGGACACGCGCCTGGTGATGGGCGGGCGGCCCTCGCCGTTCGGCCTGGACGTGGACGACCTGGATGCCGCGATGCAGGTGCTGCGCGGCGCGAGCGGGCTGCGCCTGGATGGCTTCCACTTCCACCTCCTGTCGCACCAGCGCGATGCGCAGCTGCAGTTGCGGCTGATCGCGCACTACCTGCAGACCGTGCAGGGCTGGCGCCAGGCCTACGCGCTGGGCCCCCTGACGGTGAATGCCGGCGGCGGCTTCGGCGTGGACTATGCCGATCCGGCGGCCTCGTTCGACTGGGCCGCGTTCTGCGCGGGCCTGCCGACGCTGCTGCGCACGCACGGCGAAGGCCTGCGCCTGCGCCTGGAGCCGGGTCGCTACGTCAGCGCCGCCTGCGGCTGGTACCTGATGGAAGTGCTGGACATCAAGCGCAGCCATGGCGCGCAGTTCGCGATCGGCCGCGGCGGCACCCATCATTTCCGCACGCCTGCCGCGCAGGGCCACGACCATCCGTTCCTGGTGCTGCGGGGCACGCAGCCGCCGGTGCTGCGCGATGCGCGAGTGACCCTGGTCGGCCAGTTGTGCACGCCCAAGGACGTGCTGGCCCGCGACCAGCCGGTGGCCGCGCTGGCGCCGGGCGACTGCCTGGCGTTCCCGCTGGCCGGCGCCTACGCCTGGAACATCTCGCACCAGCAGTTCCTGATGCATCCACCGCCGCAGATGCTGTTCCTCGACGGCCCGGCGCAGGCCGCGGACACGATGCCGCAGCGCCGCATTGCCGACCCGGCCACCGCCGCGTCATGATCCGGTCACCCGTGCCGGCGCACCCTGCCGGCACATCCTCCGGAGCTGCCGCCATGACCCGTTCCGCCCGCTTCGCCGCTACCTGTTTGCTGCTGAGTTTCACCGCCGCCCCGCTGCTGGCCACCGCCGCGACCAAGCCGCAGACCGCGCAACAGACCCTGATGGCCAAGTGCTCGGCCCAGAACAAGGGCAAGAAAGGCGATGAGTACAAGAGCGCGCAAAAGGCCTGCCTCAGCGGCGGCACCGCCGCGGCCGCGGGCAACGCCTCCCAGCAGCGGATGAAGGACTGCAACGCGCAAGCCGCGACGCAGAAACTGCAGGGCGACGCCCGCAAGACCTTCATGAGCGGTTGTCTGAAGAAGCAGTAGCAGTAAGGCGACTAGCCCCTCTCCCACCGGGAGAGGGGTTGGGGTGAGGGTGCGACAGCCAGCGAAGCCAGCAAGGACCGGCATTACCAACCGCCACCGCTCTTACGAATCCCTGCTTTCCACAGCCGAACGGCTGGTCATCCCGACTCCCCAATCCCGGCCCTTCAACCATTCGACGCCGGCGTAGAAGCCGCAGCCGCAGGCGGCTCGACATGCAGTGGCAAACCAGCATGATCCACCGGAATCGGCGCATAGTCCTCGCCGAACGCCACTTCGCCCGGCGTCCATCCCGAGCGGCGTCGCACCGCCCCCCAGAAGCGCTTGAGCCCTTCCCACTGCAGCGCCACCAGGCCCAGCTCGTTGTCGCGGTCCACCATCGGATCGCCCACGCCGGTCGGCCGCACCGGCTCGCCGTACAGCGCCGTGCCGAACAGCACGTCCCAGAACGCGAACACCTGGCCGAAGTTGCAGTTGTGCAGCCCCGGCCGCTCCGGGTCCACGCGCATGTGATGCAAGCGGTGGAACGGCGGATCGACCAGGATCTTGTCGAGCACCGGACCGAAGCCGAACCGGGTGTTGGCATGCGACAGGTTCTGCACCAGCTCGCCGAGCAGCATCAGCCAGGCGAACTCGTCGGCCTCGATGCCGAAGGCGATGCCCACCGCGGCCAGCACGAACGACTGCAGCATGCCGTCCAGGTAGTTGCTGCGGTCGTTGGCCCAGCAGCTGAGCTGGCGCTGGCTGTGGTGCATGCTGTGCATCGCCCACCACCACGGCATCCAGTGCTGCACCCGGTGCATCCAGTAGTAGGTGAAGTCGTAGGCCAGGTAGTACAGCGCGAACAGCGCCAGCGGATGCCGGTCCAGCCACGGCCAGGCATGGCGCAGGCCGGTCTCCGGCGCCGCCGCGGCGTTGGGGTCGGCGCCGCCCAGCGCGTTGACCACCGGGGTCAGGATCAGGAACGAGAACAGCGGGAACACCCCGATCAACATCAGCCAGGTGTAGTGGAAGTCGATCCGCGCCAGCCGCCGATGTTCCCAGCGCTCGGCCGGCCACAGGCTCTCCAGCGGCCGGAACAGCACGCCGATGATGGACAGCTGCAGGGCCGCCACCAGCAACGAGGCGGCGATGTCGTGCGGATCGTCGCTGAGCCCGGTCAGGTGCAGCGCCGCCAGCAGCGGCGCCACCGCATGGCTGGCGACCAGGTCGACCAGCGTGGACCAGGCGTGGGCAACGGACGAGACCAGGGCGATGACAGGCATGCGAAGACGGCGATGGAGGCGCGACGGCCGGCGCGACAGCATGCGGCCGCTGGCTTTCGCCAAGCTGTCCGCGCCGGCCGATGCCGGCCACGCGCGGTCGTGCTAGTGCGTCGCGACGGCGTCGGGTCGCCGGCTCGGCAGCAGCGCAGCGAAGATGCCCAGCAGCGGCAGGAACGACATCACCTGGTACACGAAGACGATGCCGCGATGGTCGGCGAGCAGCCCCAGCACCGCCGCGCCCAGCCCGCCCATGCCGAAGGCGAAGCCGAAGAACAGCCCGGAGATGGTGCCGATGCGTCCGGGCATCATTTCCTGCGCATACACCAGGATCGCCGAGAACGCCGAGGACAACACGAAGCCGATCAGCACGGTCAACGCGGTGGCCGCATGCAGGCCCACATGCGGCAGCGCCAGCGCGAACGGCGCCACGCCCAGGATCGACACCCAGATCACCGGCTTGCGGCCGATGCGGTCGCCGACCGGGCCGCCGATCAGCGTGCCCAATGCCGAGGCCAACAGGAACGCGAACAGGTGCAGCTGCGCACTCTGCACCGAGATGCCGAAGCGCTGGATCAGGTAGAACGTGTAGTAGCTGCTCAGCCCGGCGATGTAGAAGTACTTGGAGAAGATCAGCAGCAGCAGGATGCCGACGATGCGCACCACCGTGGCGCGCGGCAGCGCCGGCACCGCGGCGACCGGCCGCGGCGTCGCGCGCGCGGCCTGCAGGTGCAGCGCGTACCAGCGCCCGACGTAGGACAACAAGGCGATGCCGAGCAACGCCGCGCCGCCGAACCAGGCCACGCTGTGGCGGCCGTTGGGCACGATCACCGCTGCGGCGATCAGCGGCCCCAGCGCGGTGCCGGTATTGCCGCCGACCTGGAACACCGACTGGGCCAGACCATGGCGGCCGCCCGAGGCCAACCGCGCGATGCGCGAGGATTCGGGATGGAAGATCGCCGAGCCGATCCCGACCAAGGCCGCCGCCAGCAACACCATGCCGAAGCTGGGCGCATAGGCCAGCAGCAACAGCCCGCACAGCGTGGAACTCATGCCGATCGGCAGCGAATACGGCGCCGGCCGGCGATCGGTGCGCAGCCCGATCAGCGGCTGGAACAGCGAGGCGGTGATCTGGTACGTGAGGGTGATCAGGCCGACCTGGGCGAAGCTGAGCTGGAACTGGCCCTTCAGCACCGGATACAGCGCCAGGATCAGCGACTGCATCATGTCGTTGATCAGGTGCGAGGAGGTGATCGCAGCCAGAACGCCGGACGCGACCTTGCGCGGGGCGACGGGAGCGGCGGGAGAGGCAGCGACGGGCGCGGCAGGGCGCAGCGTGGACATGGCGGGACGGGCATTGCCGGGAGTGCGTGCATGGTAGGCTGCCCTGCCCCGACCTTCTTGCGCGACATGCCCAGTAACCATCGCAAAAAGGACATGCTGGTGCCGCGCGCCGGCCGCAATGCGGACGACGCGCCCGCCGACGTGGTGTGCAAGGCCGTCGACTACCCGCCCGACAGCGCCATCGCCCCGCACCGGCATGCGCGTCATCAGTTGATCTACGCGGTGTCCGGCCTGATGGTGGTGCGGTCAGGCCAGGGCCACTGGGTGGTGCCGAGCACGCGCGCGCTGTGGATCCCCGCCGGCACCGAGCACAGCGTGCGCTGGATCGGCGTCCTGCGCATGCGCAGCCTGTACATCCGCCCCGCCGCCATCGCCGGCATGCCAGACACGCCGACGGTGATGGCGGTGGAGCCGCTGCTGGAAGCACTGATCCGCAGCGCCGCGGAGATCCCCTGGGACCACGCCGCCGACTCGCGCGACGGGCGGCTGATGCGGCTGATCCTGGACGAACTGCATGCCCTGCCGGCGCTGCCGCTGTACCTGCCGCAGCCGCGCGATCCGCGCCTGCTGCGCATCGCCGCCGCGCTCGACGCCGACCCGGCCGCTCCCACCACGCTGCACGCCTGGGCCGCGGCGCTGGGTGTGGACGTCAAGACCATCCAGCGCCTGTGCCAACGCGAACTGCAGATGCGCTTCGGCCAGTGGCGCCAGCAACTGCGCCTGCTGCGCGGGCTCGAACGGCTGGCCGCCGGCGACCGCATCATCGACGTGGCGGTGGAGCTGGGCTACGACAGCCCCAGCGCGTTCACCGCCATGTTCAAGCGCCAGTTCGGGCAGCCGCCGAGCCAGTTCTTCCGCTGAGCACGCGTGCAGCCCGCGGCGTGGCTCAGGCCTGCGCCAGCGCCTGCTGCAGGTCGGCGAGCAGGTCGTCGATGTGCTCGATGCCCACCGACAGCCGCACCGTGTCCTCGCTGACGCCGCTGCGCTGCAATTCCTCGGGCGAGAGCTGGCGATGCGTGGTGGACGCCGGATGCGTGGCCAGCGACTTGGCGTCGCCGATGTTGACCAGGCGGGTGAACAGTTGCAGCGCATCGAGGAAGCGCGCGCCGGCGGCGCGGCCGCCGCGCAGGCCGAAGGTCAGCACGCCGGAGCCGTGGCCGCGCAGGTACTTTTGCGCCAGCGCGTGCTCGGGATGGTCCGGTAGGCCGGCGTAGTTGACCCACTCCACCTTGGCCTCGCCCTGCAGGTGCCGCGCCAGCGCCAGCGTGTTCTGGTTGATCCGGTCCATGCGCAGCGGCAACGTCTCGATGCCCTGCAGGATCTGGAACGCGTTGAACGGCGACAGCGCCGCACCGGTGTTGCGCAGCGGCACCACCCGCGCACGGCCGATGTAGGCGGCCTCGCCCAGCGCCTCGGTGTAGACCACGCCGTGGTAGCTCACGTCCGGCTCGTTGAGGCGGCGGAAGCGCTGCGCGTGCGCCGCCCACGGGAAGCGCCCGGAATCGACGATCGCCCCGCCCAGGCTGGTGCCGTGACCGCCCAAGTACTTGGTCAGCGAATGCACCACGATGTCGGCGCCGAAGTCGAACGGCCGCAGCAGGTACGGCGTGGGCACGGTGTTGTCGACGATCAGCGGCACGCCATGCGCGTGGGCGATGGCGGCCACCGCTTCCAGGTCGGTGACGTTGCCGCGCGGATTGCCGATCGACTCGACGAAGATGGCCTTGGTGCGCTCGTCGATCAGTCCGGCGAAGGCACCGGGATCGCGATAGTCGGCGAAGCGGGTCTGGATGCCGGACAGCGGCAGCGTATGCGCGAACAGGTTGTAGGTGCCGCCGTACAGCGCACTGGAGGAAACGATGTTGTCGCCGGCCTCGGCGATGGTCTGGATGGCATAGGTCACCGCCGCCTGCCCGGAGGCCACCGCCAGCGCGCCGATGCCGCCTTCCAGCGCGGCGATGCGCTGCTCCAGCACGTCGGTGGTGGGGTTCATGATGCGGCTGTAGATGTTGCCCTGCACTTTCAGGTCGAACAGGTCGGCGCCGTGCTGGGTGTCGTCGAAGGCATAGGCCACGGTCTGATAGATCGGCACCGCCACCGCGCGGGTGGTGGGATCGGGACGATAGCCGCCGTGCACGGCGATGGTTTCCAGCTTCCAGTTCGGGTCGGACATGGCGCGCGTCTCGGCAACGAGGGAGCGCAGACGATAGCGCCGCGCACGACGGCAGATGCAAACCTGCGGTTATGAGGCCATGCCGCTGGGTTGTCAGCGCTGCGGCCGGTAACGTGGCGGCCCGCCGGGCTCAGTCGTCGCCGAGCACGCCCTGGGCGAACAGCCAGGCACGCAACGCGTCGATGCCGACGTAGCGCTCGGCACGCAGGCCCAGGGCGCGTGCCGCCTCGACATGGACCGCCGTGTCATCGACGAACAACACCTCGTCCGCGGCCATCCCGAGTTGGGCCAGCGCATGCAGGAAGATCGCCGGCTCCGGCTTGATCGCGCCGACCTCGCTCGAATTCACCACGGCATCGAACGCGTCATCGAGGCCGAGCGCCCGCAGATCGTGCGGCAGGCGCGAGGTGGCGTTGCTCAGCAACACCACGGGCAGGCGCTGGCGCACCTGTCGCAGCAGCGCCAGTACCGACGCGTTGATGCGGGCTGCCGTCGGCGCGGACCAGGCAGCGACCAGCGCCGCGACGTCGGCCTGGGGCGCCAGCGCGGCGAGACGCGCGACCACCTCGGCGCGCCATTGCGCATCGCTGGTGGCACCACGGATCGCTGGCTCCAGCAGCGCCGGCGCGAACGCCACCGCGCGCAGACTGCCCGGCGGCACGCCGTGCGCGCGCTCCAGCGTCGCGTCGTCGTCGGGCCACAGCCGCAGCACGCCGTCCATGTCCACCAGCAGGGCGCGCGCCGCCGACACAGCGGAACGCGCCTGCGCGACGGGCCCCATCAGGCCTTCTCGAACACCAGCTTGCCGCCCTCGGCCTCGACCTTGATGGTGTCGCCGCTGAGGAACTGGCCGGACAGGATCTGCTGCGCCAGCGGGTTCTCCAGTTGCGCCTGGATCGCGCGCTTGAGCGGGCGCGCACCGTACACCGGGTCGAAGCCGACGTTGCCGAGCAGCTCCAGCGCGCGGTCGCCCAACTCGATCTTCAGCCCGCGCTCGGCCAGGCGCTTCTCCAGACCATGCAGTTGGATGCGCGCGATCGACTTGATCTGCGCCTTGTCCAGCGGATGGAACACCACGATGTCGTCCAGGCGGTTGATGAACTCCGGGCGGAAATGCGCCTGCACCACGCCCATCACCGCCGCCTTCATCTGCGTGTAGGCCTCGGCGCTGCCGTCGCCGCTCAGCTCCTGGATCTGATGCGAACCCAGGTTGGAGGTCATCACGATGACGGTGTTGCGGAAGTCCACGGTGCGCCCCTGGCCATCGGTGAGGCGGCCGTCGTCGAGCACCTGCAGCAGGATGTTGAACACGTCGCTGTGCGCCTTCTCGACTTCGTCGAGCAGGATCAGCGAATACGGCCGACGCCGCACCGCCTCCGTCAGGTAGCCGCCTTCCTCATAGCCAACATAGCCCGGAGGCGCACCGATCAGCCGCGCCACCGAGTGCTTCTCCATGAACTCGCTCATGTCGATGCGGATCATCGCGTCGCTGCTGTCGAACAGGAACTCGGCCAGCGCCTTGCACAGCTCGGTCTTGCCGACGCCGGTGGGGCCCAGGAACAGGAACGAGCCGCTGGGCCGGTTCGGATCGGACAGGCCGGCGCGCGAGCGGCGCACCGCATCGGACACCACCTTGATCGCTTCTTCCTGGCCGACCACGCGCTGGTGCAGTTCGTCCTCCATGCGCAGCAGCTTGTCGCGCTCGCCCTCGAGCATCTTGTTGACCGGGATGCCGGTCCAGCGCGACACCACCTCGGCGATTTCCTCGGCGGTGACGCGGTCCTGCACCAGCTTGAAGTCGTGCTGTTCGGCTTCGTTGGCCGCGGCCAGCTGCTTCTCCAGGTTCGGCAGCAGGCCGTACTGGATCTCGCTCATCTTGGCGTAGTCCTGGCGCCGCTGCGCGGCCTCCAGTTCCACGCGCGCCTGCTCGATCTGCTCCTTGATCTTGGTCGCGCCCTGCAGCGCCGCCTTCTCCGACTTCCACACCTCGTCCAGGTCGGAGAACTCGCGCTCGAGCTTGTCGATGTCGCTCTCCAGGTCGGCCAGGCGCTGCCGCGAGGCCTCGTCCTTCTCCTTCTTCAGCATCTCGCGCTGGATCTTGAGCTGGATCAGGCGCCGCTCCAGGCGGTCCAGTTCCTCCGGCTTGGAGTCGATCTCCATGCGGATGCGGCTGGCCGCCTCGTCCATCAGATCGATGGCCTTGTCCGGCAGCTGGCGGTCGGTGATGTAGCGGTTGGACAGGGTGGCCGCGGCGACGATCGCCGGGTCGGTGATCTCCACGCCGTGATGCACCGCGTAGCGCTCCTTGAGCCCGCGCAGGATGGCGATGGTGTCCTCCACGCTCGGCTCGCCGACGAACACCTTCTGGAAGCGCCGCTCCAGCGCTGCGTCCTTCTCGATGTACTTGCGGTACTCGTCGAGGGTGGTGGCGCCAATGCAGTGCAGTTCGCCGCGCGCCAGCGCCGGCTTGAGCATGTTGCCCGCGTCCATGGCGCCATCGGCCTTGCCGGCGCCGACCATGGTGTGCAGTTCGTCGATGAACAGGATGATCTGGCCCTCGTTCTTGGACAGATCGTTGAGCACGCCCTTGAGCCGCTCCTCGAACTCGCCGCGGAACTTGGCGCCGGCGATCAGCGCGCCCATGTCCAGCGACAGCACGCGCTTGCCGCGCAGGCCTTCGGGCACTTCGCCGTTGACGATGCGCTGGGCCAGGCCCTCGACGATGGCGGTCTTGCCGACGCCGGGCTCGCCGATCAGCACCGGGTTGTTCTTGGTACGCCGCTGCAGCACCTGCACGGTGCGGCGGATTTCCTCGTCGCGGCCGATCACCGGATCGAGCTTGCCGCTCTCGGCGCGCGCGGTGAGGTCGATGGTGTACTTCTCCAGCGCCTGGCGCTGCTCCTCGGCGTTCTCCGACTGCACCGTCTCGCCGCCGCGCAGCTTGTCGATGGCGGCTTCGAGCTTCTTCTTGTCGGCGCCGGCCGCGCGCAGCGCCAGGCCCAACGGGCCGCTGTCGTCGGCCGCGGCCAGCACGAACCACTCGCTGGCGATGAACTGGTCGTTGTGCTGCTGCGCCAGCTTGTCGGTCTGGTTGAGCAGGCGACTGAGGTCGTTGCCCATCGACACGTTGCCGGGCTGGCCGCTGACCTTGGGCAGCTTGTCCAGTGCCTCGCCCAGGCGCTCGCGCAGCACCGGCACGTTGATGCCGGCCTGCGCCAGCAACGGCCGGGTGCTGCCGCCGGCCTGGTCGAGTAGCGCGACGAACACGT
Organism: Xanthomonas sp. LF02-5; assembly: GCF_034105325.1. Classification (NCBI taxonomy): domain Bacteria; kingdom Pseudomonadati; phylum Pseudomonadota; class Gammaproteobacteria; order Lysobacterales; family Lysobacteraceae; genus Xanthomonas; species Xanthomonas sp. LF02-5. Next base: position 236,720 of record NZ_JAXGGF010000005.1, read on the forward strand.
GCACCGGCTCGATGATGGTGTGGTCGCGGCCCACGGCCAGCGACTGCGCGTCGGCCAGGGCCTGCTGGAAGCGCGAGGTGAGCTTGTCCATCCGCATCGGGAAGTCCTCTGAAGGAAAGGGCCGGCCGTGCCGGCATGCCAGCAAAATGCGGCTGTTTACCCCTGTTTCAAGGCCGTCCGCGACGTCTGTATACACCTCGCGGGACGGCGGCGACGCGACGTGACGTCCGCCGCACTCCGGCACCGGGCAGTCACACGCCGCTACCGCAACGGCGGCTACCCTCGGCGCTCCCGTCCCCACGCACAGGCCCCGCCATGCACTACGAGCTCTACTACTGGACCGGCATCCAGGGCCGCGGCGAGTTCGTGCGGCTGGCGCTGGAGGATGCCGGCGCCGGCTATCGCGACGTAGCGCGCGAGCAGGGCGATGCGGCGCTGCAGCCCTTCCTCGACGGCGCCCATGCCGGCGCGCGGCCGTTCGCGCCGCCGTTCCTCAAGGCCGGCCGGCTGGTGATCGCCCAGGTCGCCAACATCCTGCACTACCTCGGCCCGCCGCTGGGCCTGGTGCCGGACAGCGAATCGCGGCGGCTGCAGGCCCTGCAATTGCAGTTGACCATTGCCGACCTGGTCGCCGAGGTCCACGACAGCCACCACCCCATCGCCAGCGCGCTGTACTACGAGGACCAGCAAGCCGAAGCGCGGCGGCGCGCCGAAGACCTGCGCAAGCAGCGGCTGCCGAAGTTCCTGGGCTATTTCGAACAGGTGCTGGACCAGGGCGGCGGGCGCCACGTGCTGCGCGAGCATTCCTACGTGGACCTGTCGCTGTTCCAGCTGATGAGCGGGCTGGACTACGCCTTCCCGCAGGCGATGAAAAAACTCTCGCCGAAGCTGCCACGGCTGCGCGCGCTGCAGCAGCGCGTGTGCGAGCGCCCGGGCATCGCCGCCTACCTGGCCTCGCCGCGGCGCCTGCCGTTCAACGAGAACGGCATCTTCCGGCATTACCCGGAGTTGGATGGCTGAGCGAGGCTGGACGTCCGGTATCGGCGTGCCACGTCCGTTGAAAAACCGCCGTCATGCCGTGGTGATCTATGGTGTAGCGCGTCGGGACTGAAGTCCCTCCCACAAGGGCGCTTCAGGCGTGGCCATAGGCGCTTTCCCGCATGAGTGGCTCGAGGTGGCCTCGGGCCGCTCCTGCCAAAAACAAAAAGCCCGCATGACGCGGCACGCGCCTCGCGTCTGGCTCAGGTCCGCGTCAGCGCCTCGCGCACCGCACGCAACTGCGCCTTGACCGCGGCGGCCTGGGTCGGGCCCATGCGCAACAGCGCCTTCTGGCCGATCGACAGCGATTCCAGCGCCGGATCCACGAAGCGGTACTTGCCGCGCACCGGATCCATCTCCACCGCGAGCGGCGCGGTCGGCGTCGGGGTCTGCAGCAGGTGGTCGATCACCTGCACCAAGCGATCGTTGAAGTAGCCCTGTGGATAGCCCAACTCCACATAAGCCTGCTGGAACAGCGGATAGAAGCGGCGATAGGCCGCCACCGCCGTGCCCGGATCGGCGCGGGTGAACGCCTCCACGTAGGGCGCATAGCGCTGTGCATTGGTGTCGGCGATGACGCTGGCGCCGCTGGCATCGGTGCTCACCTGCAACTCGCCCGGCACCTGCTTGAGCGCCAGGGAGCGGGCCGTGACGCGGCGCTGGGTCAGGTTGTCGACCATGGTCACCAGGCGCTGGATCAGGTGGTCGCGCAGCAGCAGCGCCAGCGGTGCGTCGCCGCCGGCCAGCGCGCTAAGTGCAGACCAGGCCGCATCGTCGCTGGCGGCCAGCGCCGGAATCGCCGCGTCGGCGGCTTCCGCGGCATCGATCGGGTGCTGGATCGGCGGCGGCGTTGCCGCCGCGGCAGGCGTGTCAGGCGTTGTCGGCGCGGCCGCGGCGGGCGGCGGCGCGACCGCGGCAGGTGAGGGCGCAGCGGCGGGCCACAGCGCGGCGATGTTGTCGCGGAACAACCAGGCCGCGGCAGCGGCCACCAGCACGGCGACCAGGATCCACGGCCAGAACGAGTGACGCGGCTGCATGGGATGCACATCTCCATCGGACAATGGAGGTGTGACCGCCACGATGCGCACCGGTTCCAGCGCGGGACGGCCGGCGTTCAGCCTAGATGCACGCCTTGCGCGAGGCGCCAGCGCCCCACCAGCGCCGCGTACGCGACCATTACCCCTGCGGGCCTGCGGCAAAGGCGATGCGCGCACCGACCCAGGCTGCGACCAGCGCCGCCGCGACGCGGTCGGCCTGCGCCGCCGGCATTGCCTTGTGCGCGATCATCCATTGCGCCGCGGCAGCGCGCGCCGGCTGCAAGGCCGCCAGTGCCGCCTTGCGATCGGCCTGCGGCCACACGCTCGCGTCGTGCCACGCGGCGATGGCGGCGGCCGGATCGCCGGGCGGCTCGGCGCCCTTGGGTTGTTTCAGCAATAGCAGTGGCGACACCGTGGCCTGCAGCGACAGCACCCGCCATGCGGCGAAATCCGCGTAGCGCATGGTGCCCGCGTCGTCGGAGACGCGATCCACCAGGCTGCCGAATGCCTGCTGCAAGCGCATCCATGCGGGTTGATCGAACAGGCCGGGCAACGGCCGGCAGATCGGCGCGGAAAGATCGCGGCTGGAGCCATACAGCGGGCCCATGGCGTCGTAGGCGGCCTCGCCCTGCGCGGCGAACACGAAACAATGCACGTAGGGGCGCGGATTCGGCTGCGTGGCCGCATCCGGCGTATAGCCGCTGCGTTCGATCCATAGCCGCAACAGGGTCAGGTCGCGCGCTTCCCCGGCCTGTCGGCTGCTCGGCTCGGACGTGTCGAGCAGCCCGGCGGATACCCCGTCCTGCTGCCGCAGGGCGGTGCTAGCGGACGCGAACCGGGCATGCGCTTCGGCCGCCGCCACCCCGGCCGCCGGCACGAAGCGATGCAGGTACACCAGCCAGGCCGAGGCCAGACCACCATCGTAGGCGCGCAGCTGCGCCGCCGCCGCGGCAGGCGTGGTGGGAATGCTGGCGACGATGCGGTCGAAGCGCGCCGCCTGCGGCGCGAACTCGGCGTCCAGCGCGCGTACCCGCGCCTCCATCCGCTGTTTCAGGCAGGCCCCCGGATCGGTCTCGGCCAGGCAGCTCTGGCGCTGCGCCAGCCAGTCGCGCTGCGCGTTGCGCACGCCAGGCCGCTGCGCCGCGGGGACCACGTCGCGCAGCGCCGCATAGCGCAGGGCCAGCCATTCCTCCGTGGCGTCCAACCGCTTGTCCGTGCACAACAGTCGCTCCACCGCCGTGGTTGCCTTGCTGCAATCGAACGACACCGCGCCGGCCTCGGGCACCCAGCCCAGTGCCAGCAGCAGTGCCAGCGCACGCATGCGCAGGCCAGGGCAAGCGTTCATGCCATCCTCCTCTCGTGCATCGTTGCGATCCCGGCACCGCTTGTCGCGCCGCCGTCAGTCCACCAGCACCGCGCGCGGCTTCTGCAACGACAGCAGGCCGAGCAGCGCGGCCAGCACCAGGTAGCCGCCGACGAACTGCCAGGCGATCAGCTTGGGCACGCCGCTCAGCGTCCATGGCAGGTACAGGCCGCCGCGCGGGTCCACCGAGTGGATCAGCCCGAACAGGGTCAGCCCGGCCGCCACCAGCAGGAACACGGCGGCACGGCGCAGGCGGCCGTCCACCATCGCCGCCACTGCGGCGATCCACAGCATCGCGGTGATGATGAAGCCGTTGCCCAGGGTCAGGATCACCGCCAGCTCGGGCAGGCCGTGGCCGTCCAGGGTGGTGGTGAGTTTCGCCAGCTGCTCCGGGGCGATCCAGCCCGGCGCCTTGATCGCCAGCAGGTACGCGACCGACGGCAGGAAGCCCAGCACCATCGCCCCGGCGTGGCGCTTGGGCGTGGCCTGGAAGGCCTGGGTGGTGATGTCGATGGCGACGTAGACGATGATCGGCGCCAGCACCGCCATCGGCAGCCACTGCACCAGGCCGGCGACCAGCCCGAACATGCCGCCCAGGCCGATGAACAGGCCGGTGAGCAAGGTGTAGCCGCTGCGCGCGCCCATGTGCTTGTAGGCCGGCTGGCCGATGTACGGCGTGGTCTGGGCGACGCCGCCGCAGACACCGGCGATCAGGGTCGCGCCGGCCTCGACCAGCAGGATGTCGCGGGTGCGGTAGTCGTCGCCGGCGGCACGTGCGCTTTCGCTGACGTTGATGCCGCCCACCACCATCAGCAGGCCGAACGGCAGCAGCAACGGCAGCAGCGGCACCGTGTCGGCCAGGCCGGCGACGAACCCCAGGCTCGGCCACGGCAACACCAGCTGCGGCGCGCTCCATGGCGGCGCCTGGTGGCCGGGAATGCCGATCCCCGCGGCGTTGGCCCAGTAGTACAGGCCGGTACCCAACGCCAGCGCCAGCGGCACCCCCGGCAGGCGCCACGGCAACCGCCCCTTGGCGATCAGCACGTACAGCAGCAGGCCCAACACCACCAGCCCGACCAGCGGTGTGCGCAGCGTCTCCAGCAGCGGCAGGAAGCCCATCAACACGATGGCGATGCCGGCGATGGAGCCGAGCAGCGCGGCGCGCGGCAAGGCGCGGGTGACCGCATCGCCGAAGAACGACAGCACGGTCTTCAGCGCGCCCATCACCACCAGTGACGCCATGCCCAGGTGCCAGGTGGCCAGCGCCGCGGCCTGCGGGTCCAGGCCCTGCTGCTTGTAGCGCACGAAGGCCGGGCCGAGCACCAGCAGCGCCATGCCGATGCTGGTCGGCGCATCCAGGCCCAGCGGCATCGCGGTGACGTCGCTGCGCCCGCTGCGCGCGGCCAGCCGCCGCGCCATCCAGGTGTAGAGCAGGTTGCCGACCAGCACGCCGAAGGCGGTGCCGGGAATCATCCGGGTGTAGATGACCTCGACGGGGAACTGGAACAGGCCGACCAGGGCCAGGGTGATGAAGCCGAGGATCGACAGGTTGTCGACCACCAGGCCGAAGAAGCCGTTGAGGTCGCCGGCGACGAACCAACGCGGACGCGGCGAGACAGGAGCGGGAGTGGACATGCGGGAGGTGGCGGCGTTGGGGGTCGAGGGATGGTAAGGGCAAGCGGCACCGTCGGATCGGTGCACGCGCAGGATGCCGTTTTCCGGCGACGGCGCGCCGCGGCGCTACAGCGGCAGATGCAGGAACTGGTTGAACGCGCTCGGCACGTAATCGCCGAACGCCGGCCCGTTGCGGAAGCCGCGCCGGCGATACAACGCCAGCGCCGGCGCGAACGCCGCGCCGCTGCCGGTTTCCAGGCTCAGCCGCTGCAGGCCTTCGGCGCGGGCGACCGCGATCAGATGGTCGAGCAGCGCCGCGGCCGCGCCCTGGCGCAGGAACGCCGGATGCGTGCGCATCGACTTCAGTTCGCCACCGCCCTCGCCAAGCACCCGCAGCGCACCGACCGCGGCCAGCGCATCGTCGCGCCACAGGCTCCACACCCGCACGTCGGTGCGCCGCAGACCGGAAACATCCAGCGCATACACGCTTTCCGGCGGCGACTGCGCATGCATCTGCTGCACGTGGTACTCCAGCAACCCACGCACCGCCGGATCGTCAAGATCACCAGGCCGAATCACGAACGGCCCCGCACTCACTGCAGCGGTCCGCTTTTGCGAATCCCCGCTTTCCACAGCCGAACGGCTGGTCATCCCCACTCCCCAATCCCCGCGGTCAAAACGACACGTCCACCGCCTGCCGCGCCCACAGCACCGACTGGTGCCCGGTGGCCTGCTTCCACGCCAGCCGGATCGCCTCGATGTCGGCGCGGCGCTGCGGGGTGTCCTCGTGCAGGATCACCAGCACCTTGGTGTTGAGCCGGTTCGGCTCCTTGGCGCCGCGGAACAGCCACTGGCCGTAGGCATCGAACACGGTCAGGCCGTCGGGAAAGCGCGGCGTCACTTCCTTGTCCAGGAACGCGCGCCAGCGCGCCTCGCTGATCGGCTCGGCCTGCGGACGGTCGGCCGGGCCGCTCTCCTCGCCCACACCGAAGTACAGCTCGCTGCGCACCCAGCCGCCGGCCTGTGCCGGCCGCGCCGCATCGCCCTGCATGGTCGCGCTGACCTTGCTCGGCGCGGTGGGCGCAGACGGAGCGACGCTGGCGCAGGCGCTCAGGGCCAGGAGGACGGCGATCAACGGGGCACGCAAGAGCATCGGCAAGGTCTCGGTCGGAAGGGGCAGGCAACACACGATCGTAGGCCAGGTACGGACCGGGCCGGATAACCGCCGGGCATGAGCTCATGCCCGAGCGCACCGAACACACGGCTCGCACATCGCCTTAACGTCGAGCTAATATATCGCTTCATCCGGATGGATGCAGCAACCTTTGCCGACCCCAGTCGCCGCCATGGCCGGCGCGGCCGGTCTCGATGGTCATCGTTTCAGGAGAGAACCCCATGTCGTCCCCGTTCGTCAGGCCGCTGAGCCTGGCCATCGCCCTGGCCCTGGCGGCCCCCGCCCTCGCCCAGGACGCCCCCCCGGCCACCACGACCAACCTCGATACGGTGATCGTCACCGGCACCCGCGCCAGCGGTCGCACCGTGCTCGAATCCACCGCCCCGGTGGACGTGCTCAGCGCCGAGGACATCCGCAAGGCCGGCGTGGTCAATGGCGAACTCGGCAGTGCGCTGCAGGCGCTGCTGCCGTCCTTCAACTTCCCGCGCCAGTCCAACTCCGGCGGCGCCGACCACGTGCGCGCCGCACAGCTGCGCGGGCTCTCGCCCGACCAGGTGCTGGTACTGGTCAACGGCAAGCGCCGCCACACCTCGGCGCTGGTCAACACCGACAGCAAGATCGGCAAGGGCACCACCCCGGTGGACTTCAACGCCATCCCGATCAGCGCGATCAAGCGCATCGAAGTGCTGCGCGACGGCGCCGGCGCGCAGTACGGCTCCGACGCGGTGGCCGGGGTGATCAACGTGATCCTGGACGACGACCCGGACAGCGGCGCGCTGGAAGCCAGCTACGGCGCCAACCACACCGACGTCAAGCCGATCCACCGCACCCTCACCGACGGTCAGACCGGCTATGCCAGCGGCAAGGTCGGCACGCGCCTGGGCGAGGACGGCGGCTTCTTCAAGGTCGGCCTGGAGCTGAAGAACCACGAGGCCACCAACCGCGCCGGCTTCGACCAGATCCCGCCGTTCGAGGAACAGACCCCGGCCAACCTGGCGCTGGCCGGCAAGCGCAACTATGAACTCGGCGACGGCGCCAGCAAGGATCTCAACGCCTGGCTCAACGGCAAGCTGCCGTTCGGCCAGGGCAGCGAGGTCTATGCCTTCGGCACCTATAACCAGCGCGACACGCAGGGCGCCAACTACTTCCGCTACCCCGACGGCGCCGCCAACTGGACCCAGGTGTATCCGCAGGGCTACCGCCCGGTGTCGCTGGGCGAGAACCGCGACCTGCAGGCGGTGCTCGGCGCGCGCGGGCAATGGGGCGAATGGGCCTACGACGCCAGCCTCGACTACGGCCGCAATGACTTCACCTACCGGCTCAAGCACTCGCTCAACGCCTCGCTGGGCCCGGGCAGCCCGACCCGCTTCAAGACCGGCGACTACGCGTTCGCGCAAGGCGTGGCCAACCTCGACCTGAGCCGCAGCTTCGACGCCGCCGGCGCCACCCACACCGTGGGCACCGGCGTGGAACTGCGCCGCGAGCACTACCGCACCCGTCCGGGCGACCCGGCCAGCTACGCCGCCGGCCCCTACACCGACCGCCCCACCGGCGCCCAGGCCGGCGGCGGCCTGACCCCGCAGGATGCGGCCGACCTGTCGCGCAACGTCGCCAGCGTCTACGCCAGCGTGTCCAGCCAGTTCGGCGACAAGCTCTCCACCGACCTGGCCGCGCGCTACGAGCACTACCAGGACTTCGGCGGCGAACTGACCGGCAAGCTGGCCGCGCGCTACGAGTTCGTCCAGGCATTCGCCCTGCGCGGCGCGATCTCCAACAACTTCCGCGCGCCGTCGCTGAGCCAGATCGGCTACGAGGCCAGCTCCACCGGCTACAACGCCAACGGACAGTTGCTGCAGGGCCGCCTGCTCTCGGTCGACAACCCGATCGCGCAGGCGCTGGGCGCCCGCACGCTGCAGCCGGAGAAGTCGCGCAACTACAGCCTGGGCTTCACCAGCCGCGTCGGCAGCCACTTCGACCTGTCGCTGGACCTGTTCCAGATCGATATCGACAAGCGCATCGCGCTGTCGGAAAGCATCGACGGCGATGCCCTGACCGACTTCGTCGCGCAGCGCTTCGGCATCACCGGCCTGCAGAGCGCCAGCTTCTTCGTCAACGCCGCCGACACCCGCACCCGCGGTGCCGAACTGGTCAGCAACTGGCGGCAGGCGCTGGGCCAGGGCCAACTGCAGCTGACCGGCACCTGGAGCTACGCCAAGACCGAACTGGAGAACGTGGTGGCCACGCCGGCGCAGTTGCTGGCGCTGAATCCGGACTACGTGCTGTTCGGCGTGGAAGAGCGCAACACCCTGACCGAAGCGACCCCGCGCACCCGCGCGCAACTGGCGGCGAACTGGAGCGACGCGCGCTGGTCGCTGCAGACCCGCGTCACCCGCTACGGCAGCGCCACCCGCGTGTTCGACTTCGGCGGCGGCTTCGCCCCGGAGCAGACCTACAGCGCCAAGTGGCAACTCGACGCCGAAGTCGAATACCACCTCACCCCGCAGTGGAGCGTGGCGGTGGGCGGACAGAACCTCACCGACGCCTACGCCGACCGCTCCAAGCCGGACATCGCCTACTTCGGCAACCTGCCCTACGACGTGCTGTCGCCGATCGGCAGCAATGGCGCTTACTACTATGGGCGGGTGCGGTACACCTTCTGACGAAGGTGTTGGGAATGGGGACACGGGAATCGGGAATGGGTAAAAGCAACAGCAGCGCGCGCAGGCACCGCTTTTGCTCTTCCCATTCCCGTTTCCCCATTCCCGATTCCCGGCCCCCAATCCACCTGACGCTAACGCCCGCTGCGCCATCATGGCGGGATGGCAGACGCGCTCCCCCTCCGACCGCCGCCGCCGCGTCTGGACGATGCCTGCGCATTGTTCCTGGACGTGGACGGCACCCTCATCGCCTTTGCCGAACGCCCCGACCAGGTGCAGTTGCTGCCCGAGGTGCGTGAGGCGATCGGCCGCCTGCACCAGCGCCTGGGTGGCGCGGTGGCACTGGTCAGCGGGCGTCCGCTGACGCAGCTGGATGCCTTGTTCTCGCCACTGCGGTTGCCCGCCGCCGGCCTGCACGGCCACGAGCTGCGCAGCGACGCCGACGCGCAGGCGGCGATGCCCGCCGATACCTCCGACTTTCTCCATGCGCTGCATGCGCGCGCCGCGCATCTGCGCCAGGCGCATCCGGGCGTGCTGGTCGAAGACAAGGGCGCCAGCGTGGCCCTGCATTGGCGGGCCGCGCCGAGCGCCGCGGAGGCGGTCCTGGCGTTCGCCAGCGAACAGCTCGCCGACCTGCCCGGCTACCGCCTGCAGCCCGGCGACCACGTGGTCGAGTTCGTACCCGAAGGCAGCGACAAGGGCGTGGCGCTGACCACGCTGCTGCAGCAACCGCCGTTCCGCGGACGCCGCCCGGTGTTCGTCGGCGACGATCTCACCGACGAATTCGGCTTCGCCGCGGCCAACCAGGCCGGCGGCTGGAGCGTGCTGGTCGGCACCCGCGCCGACAGCGTCGCCACCTATGCGCTGCCCGATCCACGCGGCGTACACGCCTGGCTGCGCGATAACGCCGGATGAGGCCAGCGCAACGCCCGCCCGTCCGCGCCCCGTGGCCGTTTCCCCCACTGCTTCCGCACAAGGACCCGACCGCTCCATGAGTTCCCCCAATCTCGACCTCGGCGTCATCGGCAACGGCAGCTTCGGCGCCCTGATCGACAAACGGGCCAGCGTGGTGTGGAGCTGCCTGCCGGCCTTCGACGGCGACCCGGCGTTCTGCGCCCTGCTCTCCCCGCGCGCGCATCCTGGTGGCGATTTCAGCATCGAACTGGAAGACTTCGTCGACAGCGACCAGCACTACCTGGCCAACACCGCGATCCTGCGCACGGTGCTGCGAGACGCCCACGGCGGCGCGGTGGAGGTGATCGACTTCGCGCCGCGCTGGCGCAACCATGGCCGCTTCTATCGCCCGGTCAGCATCATCCGCCAGGTGCGGCCGCTGGCCGGCAACCCGCGCATCCGCGTGCTGGCCAGGCCGCTGGCCGACTGGGGCGCGCGCCAGCCGGAGAGCACCTGGGGCAGCAACCACGTGCGCTGGCTACTGCCGGACTTCACCCTGCGCCTGACCACCGACGTGCCGGTGCGCTTCATCCGCGACGAACTGCCGTTCGTGCTCAACCACCCGGTCAACCTGATGCTGGGCGTGGACGAATCGCTGACCCGCTCGCTGACCGGCTACATCCAGGAAGCGCAGGAACGCACCGAGGAATACTGGCGCGAGTGGGTGCGCTATCTGTCGGTGCCGCTGGACTGGCAGGAGGCGGTGATCCGCAGCGCGATCACCCTGAAGCTGTGCCAGTACGAGGACAGCGGCGCGATCATCGCGGCGATGACCACCTCGATTCCGGAAGCGCCGGACACCCCGCGCAACTGGGACTACCGCTACTGCTGGCTGCGCGACGCCGCCTTCGTGGTGCGCGCGCTGAACCGGCTCGGCGCCACCCGCACCATGGAGCAGTTCCTCGGCTACATCTTCAACATCGCCACCACCGACGGCAGCCTGCAGCCGCTGTACGGCATCGGCTTCGAGGCGGCGCTGGAGGAACACGAGGTCGAATCGCTGGCCGGCTACCGCGGCATGGGCCCGGTGCGGCGCGGCAACCTGGCCTGGATCCAGAAGCAGCACGACGTGTACGGCAGCGTGGTGCTGGCCTCCACCCAGCTGTTCTTCGACCTGCGCCTGAAGGATCCCGGCGACACCCACACCTTCCTGCGCCTGGAGCCGCTGGGCGAGCGCGCGTTCGAACTGCACGACGTGCCCGACGCCGGCCTGTGGGAATTCCGCGGCCGCGCCGAGGTGCACACCTATACGAGCGCAATGTGCTGGGCCGCCTGCGACCGCCTGGCCAAGATCGCCGCGCGGCTGGGCCTGGAAGACCGCGTGGCGTATTGGCGCGAGCGCGCCGAGCGCATCCACGCACGCGTGCTGGCCGAGGCCTGGAGCACGGAGCTGGGCCACTTCACCGACACCTTCAACGGCCACCGGCTGGACGCCTCGCTGCTGTTGCTGGCCGACATCGGTTTCATCGCCCCGGACGATGCGCGCTTCATCGCCACGGTCGAGGCGATCGGCCGCGATCTCAAGCATGGCGATGCGCTGTACCGCTACGTGGCGCCGGACGATTTCGGCGAACCGGAGACCAGCTTCACCATCTGCACGTTCTGGTACATCGACGCCCTGGCCGCGATCGGCCGCAAGGAGGAGGCGCGCGAGCTGTTCGAGCGCATCCTCGCCCGGCGCAATCACCTGGGCCTGCTGTCGGAGGATCTGGCCTTCGACAACGGCGAAGCCTGGGGCAATTTCCCGCAGACCTATTCGCATGTCGGCCTGATCATCGCCGCCATGCGCTTGTCGCGCAGTTGGCAGGAGGCGTCATGAGCAGATTGGTGGTGGTATCCAACCGCGTGGCCTTGCCCGGCGAGAACCGCGCCGGCGGCCTCGCGGTCGGCTTGCTGGCGGCGCTGAAGGAGCGCGGCGGCGTGTGGTTCGGCTGGAGCGGCAAGACCGTGCGCGGCGACAGCGGCGCGATGCACGAACAGACCCAGGGCGATATCCGCTTCGTCACCATGGACCTGAATCGCGCCGACCTGGACGCGTACTACAACGGCTTCGCCAACCGCACGCTGTGGCCGCTGCTGCACTTCCGCCTGGACCTGGTCGACTACGACCGCGCCACCCGCGAGGGCTACCGCCGGGTCAACGCCATGTTCGCCGACAAGCTCGCGCCGCTGCTGCGCGAGGACGACACGGTATGGATCCACGACTATCACCTGATTCCGCTGGCCTCGCTGCTGCGCGAGCGCGGCATCGGCTGCCGCATCGGTTTCTTCCTGCACGTGCCGTTCCCCTCTGCCGACCTGATCCAGGCGCTGCCGGACCACGCACGGCTGTTCTCCGGCTTCTACGCCTACGACCTGATCGGCTTCCAGACCCGCCGCGACGTCGACCGCTTCCAGGCCTACGTGCGCCTGTTCGGCGGCGGCAAGGTGATCAAGGACGGCGTGCTGGAGGCGCCGGGCGGGCGCCGCTTCCGCGCGGCCATGTTCCCGATCGGCATCGACACCGAACTGATCGCGCAGCAGGCGCGCGCGGCGATGTCCAAGCCGGCGGTGCGCGATCTGCGCAGCAGCCTGCGCGATCGCCAGCTGGCGATCGGCGTGGACCGGCTGGACTACTCCAAGGGTCTGCCGGAACGCTTCCTCGGCTTCGAGCGCTACCTGGAACGGCATGCCGACCAGCGCGGCAGCCTCACCTACCTGCAGATCGCGCCGGTCTCGCGCGGCGACGTCACCGAGTACAAGCAGTTGCGCAACCAGCTCGAGCAGATCGCCGGTCACATCAACGGCGGCCATGCCGAGCCGGACTGGACGCCGCTGCGCTACGTCAACCGCAACTTCACCCACGCCACCCTGACCGGCTTCTATCGCGCCGCACAGGTCGGCCTGGTGACGCCGCTGCGCGACGGCATGAACTTGGTGGCCAAGGAGTACGTGGCCGCGCAGGATCCGGAGAATCCCGGCGTGCTGGTGCTGTCGCTGCTGGCCGGCGCCGCCGACGAACTGAAGGAAGCGCTGCTGGTCAATCCGCACGACCTGGACGGCGTCGCCGACGCCATCGCCACCGGCGCGTCGCTGCCCAAGGCCAAGCGCATCGAACGCTGGCAGGCGATGATGGACCACCTGCGCAAGCACGACATCAACGCATGGCGCCAGCGCTATCTGCAGGCGCTGGAGAGCGTGCGCTAGCGGCGGCACACGCGTTGCACCACGCGGCGCGCTGCGCCTGCGCACCGTGCGATCCTGCCTTGCATGCCATGCGCCATCCGCCATGGCGCGGCATGACGCGGTGTTCCGTGTCCCGTCGCGGCCCGACTACCTGCCTTGCCTAACATAGCCGCCACGCGCCGCGCCGGCTGATCTGCTTGCCGGGGCCAGCGCAGCGCGGTCGCTGCTTCGCGATGCACGCCGCGCTTGCGGCCGCCCGCGCCGCGTCCCAGGCGCGGCCCTGAGTCGATCGCCTGCTGCACCGCAGCACATCATCACGCCTTCGGCGCTCCGCCGTAGGCGTTCAGTCCATATAAAGTTTCCGACGAACGGCAGGTGAAGGCGATCAAGCCGGCGCGGTGATATGCCGATACTGGATCGACCCCCACGCGATCGCACCGCCCTCGCGGCGTTGCCCGTTGTTTCCCAGCCGGTGCAGACCATGCCCTCGCCAACTGCCGTTCTCCGCCCCACCGCCTCCTGGCTGCGCCCGCGTTCGGCGCTGCTTGCCCTGTCCCATGTCCTGGTCCTGCTGGCGCTGGCCGGCTATGCGTTGCACGTCGGCCGCACGGTGGGAGCCAACGGATCGGCATTGCCGCGGTTGCTGCCGGCGCTGCTGGTCGCCGTGGCCGCAGCCGCGGCACTGGTCTGGCTCGGCAGACGCAGCGCACCGCGCGCCCTGGAGCAGGCCACGCAGGCGCTGCAGGCGCTGGGCGAAGGCCGCTTCGAGCAGCGTGTGGAGGTGCTCGGGGACACGGCCGAGGTGGCGCTGCTGCGTGCGCTGCAGAACGCACAACAGGCGCTGGCGGCGCGCCAGGCGCAGACCGAGGCGGAACTGCGCCACGGCCGTTTCGTGATCCAGGCGCTGGACGATCTCGACACCATGGTGCGCATCGCCGACGACGATGGCCGCGTGCATTTCGCCAACCGCAAGCTGCTGCAGATGTTGAAGACCATCGAACCGGACGTGCAGCGCTTCCGCCCCGAATTCCGCGCCGAACAGTTCGTCGGCGGCAGCATCGGCGACATCTATCCGGACAGCCAGGCGGCGATCGATCGCATGCGCGCGCTGACCGGCTCCAAGCGCGTGCGCGCGCCGTTCTTCGGCCGCCAGATCGATTTCGTGTACAGCCCGATCGACGATGCCGACGGCCGCCGCCTGGGCACCATCGCGCAATGGGAAGAGGTGACCGCGCAGGTCAACGCCGAACAGGCGCTGGCCACGGTGATCGAGGCGGCCGCGCACGGCGATTTCAGCCAGCGCATCGAGACCGCGGCGATGGACGGCGTCCTCAAGTCGCTGGCCGAGGGCGTCAACCGCATTTCCGATGGGGTGGAGAGCAACCTGGCGCAACTGGCCGGAGCGCTGGCGGCGCTGGCCGAAGGCGACCTCACCCACCGCGTCGACGGCCAGGCGCAGGGCGTGTTCGCGCGCTTGCGCGAGGACACCAACCGCACCGTCGCCAAGCTCACCGAAATCATCGTCGGGATCCAGGAGTCGGCCGACACGATCCGCCGCGCCGCCTCGGAGATCGCCGCAGGCAATACCGACCTGTCCGACCGCACCGAACAGCAGGCGGCGAGCCTGGAGGAGACCGCCAGCTCGATGGAAGAGTTGACCTCGGCGGTGAAGCAGAACGCCGACAACGCGCAGCAGGCCAACGGCCTGGTGCAGAACACCGGCGAGGTCGCCCGTTCCGGCGGCCAGGTGATGGACGAGGTGGTGGCGACGATGCGCGCGATCAGCACGTCCTCGCAGCGCATCGGCGAGATCATCGGCGTGATCGACGGCATCGCCTTCCAGACCAACATCCTGGCGCTCAACGCCGCGGTGGAAGCGGCACGCGCCGGCGAACAGGGCCGCGGGTTCGCCGTGGTCGCCTCGGAGGTTCGGTCGCTGGCGCAGCGCTCGGCCGATGCGGCCAAGGAGATCAAGGACCTGATCGAAGCGTCCACGCGCACCGTCGGCGAAGGCGCCGCGCTGGTCAACCGCGCCGGCGCCACCATGCACGAGATCGTCGGTTCGGTGCAGCGGGTGACCGGCCTGATCGGCGAGATCAGCGCCGCCAGCGGCGAGCAGTCCAGCGGCATCGAACAGGTCAACCGCACCGTGGCGCAACTGGACGAGGTGACCCAACGCAACGCCGCCCTGGTCGAGGAAGCCACCGCCGCCGCGCGCAGCATGGAGGAGCAGGCCGGCGGCCTGGCTGCGGCGGTCGCGGTGTTCCGGATCGAGACGGGACAAGGGCGGCCGGGCGGCAGCAATGTCACCCCACTGCTGCGCCGTACCTACTGAGGCGACGCACGCGACGACCGCCCGCCCCGCCCAGGATCAGGCAAAGCGCATGAATTGCTGGAGCAGGAACTGCAACTGGCTGGCGCGGGTGGGAAACTCGCTCTGAGGAAAGTACCCGGTGTCGGTATTGATCACCGTCACGACGTCATCGCCATTGGGCGCTTGCGAAACGAAGGATTGCTGGGCCTGCCCGAGCAGCATCAATTGCCCCAGCACGTGCGGGTAGTAATCGGCATAGAACCGCTCCACCGCCTCGCGCGTGGCGAAGGCATGACCGGCATGGGCCTTCCTGCTGGGGCCGGTCGCATCGACCACCTTCAACGGCTTGTACACGTTGCCGGTCTTTTGCTTGTCGCCGCCCCACACTGTTCCGGCCAAGGCGCCCTCGTTGACGAAGACGACGGCGTCGTTCAACTCCAGCGGCTGGGCGGTATTCTGCTGGATGATCTCGTCGGTGCGACGCGCGACCAGTTTAAGGCGTTCGATGCTGGCGGCGATGTCGGCCGCGCTTGCGCCGAGTTCGCGATACAGCGCCACATTCTGGATGTTCTGCGCGAAGGTGTCGTCCCGGTCCCAGTCGCCCGCATAGAGCCCCACCACGCGCGTCGGCCTTTCGTAGATGGCGAAACCGGATCGATGCAATGGACGCAAGCGGATGAACGGGCCCGTTCCGCTCATGTAGTAGGTACTGGGCAGCTGCTCGCCGACGAATCTGTAGTTCTTGATATCGATCGTGCCGAACACGCGATTGCTTGGATCGATCAGCCGCGCAGGCGTAGGACTGGGCATAGCGAAACTCCTCTCGGGCGGGTGTGGGAGCGTGGAAACGGGGGGCACCACGGTGCTATCTGCCAAGGAGGCTGACGGACGCCGCTGCCAGCGGCTTGCCAGCAGAAGCAGCAGAGGAATCTCCATCGTTGCCGGTCCGATCGCGTGGGTGGCCCGTCCGTCAAGAACGGCCACCGCAGGCACTTGTGAACCCGCGGCGATGGGCTCGCGCGAGGAAACAGCCGATCAGACGCGCCGCGCGTGTCGTGCTCACTCCAGAAAGCGCGAACGCTGTTGCGGCTCCGGCAGGAAACATTGCGCCGTGGTACCGAACCAGCGATGGCGGTTGCGCGCCAGCACCCGGTAGCCGGCATCGCGCCAGCGGCGCGGCAGCAGGCGCAGCAACGCGACGCTGCGCCACACGCCGCCGAGCCCGGCGATCACCGCGATCGCCGCGTCCGAATCGGTCAAGGCACCGTGCCGTGTCAGCAGCAGGAACGACAGCGGATCGGCTGGATCCAGGCCGTGCTCGCGCAACAGCGCGCTGCCGCGCGGCGACTGCATCGCCGCAAACCGGTAGCGGCCGCGGCGGTCATGGCGCAGCAGGAACCGCACCCAGCGGCTGCACAGCGCGCAGACCCCGTCGAACACGACGATGGCCATGTCCTCCGACGCCGCGGGCGCCGGCGGCTCAGGCCGGCGCAAGCCAGCCCTCGTAGCGGATGAACGGGCCGATCCACGGCAGGCTCACCGCGATCAAGAACGCGTAGCGCCCGTCGCGCTGGTCTTCGCGGCAGTGCACGCCGGCCAGCCAGCGTCGCGGCAGCGGCACCACGCCGAAGGCCCAGGCCCGCGCCGCGCGCCATTCGATGCCGGCGCCGTCGATCCGCAGGGCGAATTCGAACACCACCGCACCCAGCCGCTCGCGCAGGCGGCCGCGGTGCAGCCACAGCCGCGAGGGCATGGCATGCGTGCCGAAGCGGCGTTCCCAGCGCTCGCCGTGGGCATCGGCGCGAAACACCACTTCCACCGGCGTCGCCGGCCCGGTGCGCGGCAACCGCACCAGCCACGCGCACAGCGGCAACAGCGGGTGGCGGCCACGCTGGACCACGGCCTGACCGACATAGCGCGACTGCGACGAGGGCGTGTGCAGCGCGCGCAGCACTGGCGGCAATTGCGCGAACGCCGGCCCCAGCACCTGCGCGAACAGCGGCGGCGTCAGGGCGCGATCCACGCCAGGGTCGCCATGCGCCCGCTGCGGCGGTCGCGCCGATAGGAGTAGAAGCGCTGCGCATCGGCGATGGTGCACAGCCCACCACCGTGGATCTGCTCCGGGGCCAGGCCAGCCGCGACCAGGCGTTGCCGCGCCAGTGCGTACAGGTCCACCCGCCAGTGCCCGGGCCGGGTGTCCACGAATGCGGCCGCGGCGGCCGGATCGTGGCGCAGGAACGCCTCGCGCACCTCGGCGCCGATCTCGTAGTGCTGCGGTCCGGCCGCCGGCCCCAGCCAGGCCTGCAGTTGCGTGGGCGGCGTACGCAGCGCGGCCACGGTGGCTTCCAGCACGCCGCCGGCCAGCCCCTGCCAGCCGGCGTGCGCGGCGCCGACCTCGCTGCCGTCGCGGGCGGCGAACACCACCGGCAGGCAGTCGGCGGTCAGGATTGCCAGCACCACGCCCGGTTCGGCGGTGACGGCGGCATCGGCGGTCGGCTCGGCGTCGATGCCGGCGCCCTGCGGCGGCCCGTCGAAACGCAGCACCTGCACGCCGTGCACCTGCCGCAGCCAGTGCGGCGGCGTCGGCAGCGCCAGTCGCGCGGCCAACTCGTCGCGGTTGCGCTGCACCGTGGCCGGGTCGTCGCCGTCGGCAGCACTGCGATTGCCGAGGTTGAAACGGTCGAACGGCGGCTGCGAGGTGCCGGCGCCGGTGCGCAGGGTCGTCAGGGCGTGGACCCGCGGCGGTGCCGGCCAGTCGGCCGACAAGGCGAAGTCGCTCATTGGCCGCGCCCTCGCCCGACATCGGCCGACATGCCACCAGCCTGGCGCCGCCGGCCGCCGCACGAAATACAGTCGCGCGCGAGGGCGTGGGAAACCGGGCTCCCGGCCATGCTCAGCGCCGCGCCCGCTCGGCGGCCGCCTGCGCATCCACGCGCAGGGCGGCCATCAGCTGCTGCAGGTCGGCCGGCACCGCCGCGGTGGCGCGGACCGGCTCGCCGCTCAGCGGATGCTTGAACTCCAGGGTCTCGGCATGCAGCGCCTGGCGCTTGAAGCCGCGCAGTTCGGCGATCAGTTCCTCGCTGGCGCCCTTGGGCAGCTTCAGCGGGCCGCCGTACAGCGGGTCGCCGACGATGGGGTGCTTCAGGTGCGCCATGTGCACGCGGATCTGGTGGGTGCGGCCGGTCTCCAGGCGGCATTCCAGGGCGGTGTGGGCGCGGAAGCGCTCGCGCAGCCGGTAGTGGGTGACGGCGTCGCGGCCGTCCTCGCGCACCGCCATGCGCAGGCGGTCGCGCGGATGGCGGTCGATCGGCGCGTTGGCGGTGCCGCCGGAGACCAGGGCCCCGACCACCACCGCCAGATACTGCCGGTGCACGTCGCGCGCGGACAGCTGCGCCACCAGCGAGGTATGCGCCTGCAGGGTCCGCGCCACCACCATGGCGCCGCTGGTGTCCTTGTCCAGGCGGTGCACGATGCCGGCGCGCGGCAGCGCCGACAGCCCCGGGTCGCGGTACAGCAAGGCATTGACCAGGGTGCCGCTGGGGTTGCCGGCGCCCGGGTGCACCACCAGCCCGGCCGGCTTGTTCAGCACGATGACCTGGTCGTCCTCGTACAGCACCTCCAGCGGGATGTCCTCGGGCAGGGCGTGGGTCTGGGTGTCCAGCACCGCATGCAGGCTGGCGATCTCGCCGCCGCGCAGCGCATCGCGCGGCCGCGCCGGGGCGCCGTCGAGCAGGGCGTCGCCGGATTTGATCCATTCGGCCAGGCGCGAGCGCGAGTATTCGGGGAACAGTTCGGCCAGCACCGCGTCGAAGCGGCGGCCGGCGGCGTGATCGGGGACGCGCGCCTGGCGCGGGCCGTCGCTGACGGCGTCCTCGGGCAGATCCGGGGGGGTATGAGGCATGGCAGGGGCACGGCTTGGGTCGGAAAAAGGGGGTCGCGGCGGCCATAGTCAGTCGCAGGACAGGCCACTAGGCTATCATCGCCCCTTCGTATTCCTGCCCTGCCGCGCCCGAACCCATGATCCGACGCTCCGTCCCGCTGTCCGCGCACGTCCGCTTCATCGCCCTGCTGCTGGTCACGCTGGTCGTGGCGACGGGTTGCCACCGTCAGAAGAAGAACCCCGAAGAAGGGATGCCGGTGGAGCAGCTCTACCAGAAGGCGCATGCGCAGATGGAGAGCGGCAACTGGGCCGGCGCCGAGAGCAGCTTCAAGCGGCTGATCGCGCAGTACCCGTACGGCAACTACACCGAGCAGGCGATGATCGAAAGCGCCTACGCCCAGTACAAGGCCGGCAAGCACGACGACGCGGTGTCGACCATCGACCGCTTCATCCGCACCTACCCGACCCAGCGCAACATCGCCTACATGTACTACCTGCGCGGGCTGTCCAACTCCAACCGCGACACGGTGTTCCTGCGCCGGGTGTGGTCGCTGGATCCCAGCCGCCGCGACCTGTCCACCCCGCAGCAGGCCTACGCCGACTTCAACACCGTCGCCGAGCGCTACCCGAACAGCCGCTACGCCGCCGACGCGCGTGCGCGCATGATCGCCCTGCGCAACGTGTTCGCCCAGCACGAGCTGGACAACGCGCTGTACTACCTGCGCCGCGACGCCTGGGTGTCGGCCGCCTCGCGCGCCACCTACCTGCTCGAGACCTACCCGCAGAGCGCCTACCAGAACGATGCGGTGGCGGTGCTGGCCGATGCCTACACCCACCTGGGCAACAAGACCCTGGCCGCCGACGCGCGCCGCGTGCTCGAACTCAACGACCCGCAGCACCCGTGGCTGACCGGCAACTGGCCGAAGTACCCGTGGATGATCCGCAAGCTCAACCCGTTCGCCGGCGAGAAGTCCGCCGCCACCGGACAGTCGAATTCGCAGATGCAGCGCTGATCCACCGCGCCGACACGATGCACACCGACAGGGGCCGCAAGGCCCCTGTCGCGTTTCCGGGCAGCGCCGATCGGCCCCCGCGGTCCACCCGGGCACCTGCGCGCGGCGGCTGCAGGCGGCCATGACGACACCAGCGGGCACCCAAGGCGAGGCAGCTGCGCGCGTCGCCAGGCAGCGCCAGTCCCGGTCACTGGACGCCCGGCATGGCGCGCCTCCAGGCCGATCCCGGCGGAGTGCGACCCGCACCGCAGTCCCGGGAATTGGCGCCGATGCCCGTGGCCGGGCTTGCTAGGCTGGTCCCGTGCCCGCCCCGGGCCGCTTCCGCCGGGAACGCCATGTCTCTGTCCCTGCTGCGCCCGCTGCTGCGCCTGTTCGCTGCCCTCCTCGCCGTCGCTGCCGCACCTGCCACCGCGGCACCGGCCATCGTGTACGGGGTCAACGGCCACGACGGCCGCCCGGCCTACCCGCTCAGCCGGAGCGAGGCGGTGTTCCGCCTGCTCGATCAGCGCAACCTGCGCAGCTACCGGTTCGACGTGGACCCGCGCAACTTCGCCGTGCTCGACCGGCTGGTGCAGCTCTCGCGCCAGTACAACATCGCGCTGCGACCGATGGTGTACCCGATGTCGCGCGAGATCGGCTACGCGCTGGCGCGCCGCTATGCCAACGACATCAAGGTCTGGGAGATCGGCAACGAGCAGGACCTGGACCGTGCCGCCGCCCCGGCGCGGATCGCTGCGATGACCACGATGTACCGCGGCATGAAGCAGGCCTCCGACGAACTGGGCGCCGGCCTGCAATTCACCATCAACATCACCGCCTGCAACAGCGACGACCATTCGGCCAGCGCGCGCTGCCCCGGCGACCGCAACGGCTCGCTGTGGTTCCTCGATCAGGCCAAGGCCGCCGGTTTCGACTTCGACCGGATCAGCTTCCACTACTACGCCTTCCACGGCGAACGCGGCTACTGGATGGACCTGTATCTCGGACAGCTGCGCGCCGCCGCGCAGAAATACGGCACCAAGGTGTACGTCAACGAGCTCAACTGCGCCGAGATCTACACGGGCAACACCGATGGCGGCCATCCCGGCGACGGCGCCTGCTACGACAGCGTGGCGGAGTTACTGCAGACGTTGCGCAGCGACTATGCCGACGTGGTCGCCGAGATCAATCTCTACGAACTGCTCGACCAGCCGGACCAGCAGGGCGCGGAGGCGCATTTCGGCCTGATGTACGACCTGGGCCGGCCGAAACCGACGCTGGACCTGCTGACCGACGCCGCCCGCTGAGGCCGCGGCGTCTTCGCACGGCGTGGTCGCCGCCTGCGGCTATGCTGCGGCGATGTTCGAACTGCATCGGGTCACCCGCCGCTACGGCGACATGCTGGCGCTGGACCAGGTCGATCTTCGCATCGCCCCGGGCCGCACCACCGCGTTGATCGGTCCCAGCGGCGCCGGCAAGTCCAGCGTGCTGCGCCTGCTGCTGGGGCTGGAGTGGCCGGATAGCGGCGAGGTGCGCTTCCAGGGCGAGCCACTGCGTCGCGCCACCCTGTTGGCGCAGCGCCGGCGCATCGGCTACGTGATCCAGGAAGGCGGCCTGTTCCCGCACCTGAGCGCCCGCGACAACGCCGCCCTGCTGGCGCGCACGCTGGGCTGGACGCGGCCGCGCATCGAGGCGCGCTTGCACGAGCTCGCTGCGTTGTGCCGCCTGCCGGAAGCGCTGCTGGCGCGTTATCCAGCCGAGTTGTCCGGTGGCCAGCGCCAGCGCGTCGGATTGATCCGCGCCCTGTTGCTGGACCCGCCGGTATTGCTGCTGGACGAACCGCTGGGCGCGCTCGACCCGATCGTGCGCCACGAACTTCAGACGCAGATGCGCGACCTGTTCGCGCTGCTCGGCAAGACCGCGGTGCTGGTGACCCACGACGTCGCCGAGGCCGCCTACCTGGGCGATACCCTGGTCCTGATGCGCGGCGGCCGCGTGCTGCAGGAAGGCAGTGCACGCACTTTGCTGGAGGCGCCGGCCGATCCGTTCGTGAGCCAGTTCCTGCAGGCGCAGCGCACCCTGGAGGATGCGCGATGACCTCGCGAGGCGCGCACTGGCGCGCGGTCGCGCTGCTCGCCTTCGGTGCAGCAGCCAGTTTGCTGAGCCTGCCGACGGCCGCCGCCGATGCCAAGGTCGTGGTCGGCTCGAAAAACTTCACCGAAGCGGTGGTGCTGGGCGAGATCGCCGCCGGCGCCGGGCGCCAGGCCGGGGTCAAGGTCGAACATCGACGCCAGCTCGGCGGCACCCGCATCCTGTGGCGTGCGTTGGAGCGGGGTTCGATCGACGCCTATGCCGAGTACACCGGCACGCTGGCCGCCGAACTGCTGCAACTGCCGGGCGCCGACGACGACGCGCTGCGCAAGGCGCTGGCGCAGCGCGGCCTGGCGATGAGCGCGCCGCTGGGCTTCGACAACACCTATGCGTTAGGCATGCGCCGGCAACGCGCGCAGGCGCTGGGCATCGCGCGCCTGTCCGACCTGGCCGCGCATCCGACGCTGAAGTTCGGACTGAGCAACGAATTCGTCTCGCGCGCCGACGGCTGGCCCGGCGTGCGCGACGCCTACGGCCTGCCGCAGGTGCCCACCGGCCTGGACCACGACCTCGCCTACCGCGCGCTGGACAGCGGCGCGATCGACCTCACCGACCTGTACAGCACCGACGCCGAGATTCCCGCGCACGACCTGCTGGTGCTGCAGGACGACAGGCATTACTTCCCGCGCTACGCCGCGGTGTTCCTGTACCGCGCCGACCTCGCGCAGCGCGCGCCGCGCTTCGTGCAGGCGCTGCAGGGGCTGGGCGGGCGCATCGACGCGGCGACCATGCAGCGGCTCAACGCCGAGGCCAAGCTCGACAAGCGTGCCGAAAGCGTCATCGCCGCACACTGGCTGGGCATCGCCGCGCCGGCCGAGGACGGACGCCTGCAACGGCTGCTGCAACGCACCCGCGAGCACCTGGCGCTGGTCGGGCTGTCGCTGGGCCTGGCCCTGCTGGTGGCGCTGCCGCTGGGCATCCTGGCCGCGCATCGGCCACGGCTCGGCCAGGCGGTGCTGGCCCTGACCGGTGTGCTGCAGACGCTGCCGTCGCTGGCGGTGTTCGTGTTCATGATCCCGCTGTTCGGCATCGGCGCGAAACCGGCGATCGCCGCGCTGTTCCTGTACAGCCTGCTGCCGATCGTGCGCAACATGCATGCCGGCATCACCGGCATCCCGCGCGAGCTGCGCGAGACTGCCGCCGCGCTGGGCCTGCCGCCGGGCACGCGGCTGTGGCGGATCGAACTGCCGCTGGCGCTGCGCACCCTCCTCGCCGGCATCAAGACCGCCGCGGTGATCAACGTCGGCACCGCGACCCTGGGCGCGCTGATCGGCGCCGGCGGCTACGGCCAGCCGATCCTCACCGGCATCCGCCTGGACGACCTCGGCCTGATCCTGGAAGGCGCGGTGCCGGCCGCGCTGCTGGCGCTGCTGGTCCAGGGCCTGTTCGAGCTGCTGGAACGGGTGCTGACCCCGCGTGGATTGCGCCTGGCGACGCGGCGGTAGGTCAAGCCAGCACCGCGGGCATCAGCGATGTGGCCGGCCTTCGGCAACCCGCACCTGCGCTAAACGCATCACAGCGGCATCGGATCGCGGCTAAGCCGCGCCTACGGCGTACCTGCCGCTTCTCTCGTAGGAGCGCCTTCAGCCGCGACCAACGAAGCCATGCACCCAACAGGATCGATGATCCGGACCGGTAGTCGGTGGCTTTCCCCATCGAAACCGAAGACAGACTAACGATCGCACGCACGCGCGCTCAAGCACGCGCCGCAGCCACAATCTCTTGCGCCAGGCCACGCATCGCCTCCGGCGTCAACTGCAGATAGGGCGCGATGCGCAGGGCGCCATGGCGATGGGTGCAGATGACTTGCGCGTGCTGCAGCCATGGCAGCAAGGCCGGCATCGACGATGCTGGTGGGCGCAGCGCGTACAGGTGCGGCGCATGCCCAGGCACGGTCCAGTCGCCCGCGCCCAACGCGTGCAACTCCGCGTCGAATGCCGCACCAATTGCGCCAAGCCGCTGCGCGATGCGCGCCGGCTGCCACTGCTGCACCTGCTGCAGCGCCGCACTGGCCATCGCCAGGCGCAGCGGGTCGGCGACGCCGCCGGCATCGAAGCGACGCGCGCCGCTGCGGTACGGGGGCGGCGCCTCGGCCGGGAACTGCCAATCCGCCCCCGGGTCGCGCGCCTGCCAGTGCTGCTCGAACGGCACGCCGTGCGCGCGCCAGTGCGGCGAGGCCCACAGCCATGCCAGCCCCATCGGTCCGAGCAGCCATTTGTGTCCGATCGAGACCACGAAGTCCGGCCGCCAGGCATCCAACCGCACCGGCAGCACGCCTACGCTCTGGCTCAGGTCCAGCACCAGCATCGCGCCGGCCGCATGCACGCGCGGCGCGATCCGATCCAGATCCAGCAGACCGCCGTCGCGCCAATACGCATTCGGCAATGTCGCCACACGCACGCACGGCTGCGCGTCGAGCGTGGCCAGCACCGCATCAGTCCAGTCCTGTCCGGGCGCCCGCCGCACCACAGCGAGGTGCGCACCGCTCTCGGCGCAGCGTTGCTGCCACGCCAGTAGATTGGACGGAAACTGGCCATCGAGCAGCAGGACCGCATCGCCAGGCGCCAACGGCACCTGCCGCGCCGCGATGGCCAGGCCATAGGCGGCCGACGGCACCATCGCCACGCCCTCGCTGTCGCCCGAGAACACCGTGGCTGCCGCCAGCGCGCGCAGGTCTTCGATCTGCGCGCGCCAGGCATCGAAGGACAACGTCCACGGCGCGATCGACTCGGCCAGCGCCGCCTGCCCCGCGACCAGTGCACGGTGCAGGCGCGGCCCCTTGCTGGCGGTGTCCAGGTAGCGCACGCCGGGCGGCAGCGCGAACGCCTCCGCCGCGGTATCGAGGTCGACCAATTGTCCGGTGGACGCCAGAACGGCTGCGTGGCGCAAGGCGATCGTAGACATGTGCCTAGGGTAACGCCACGGTCCGCGACGCGTGACGGTCCGTTCACGCCGCTGCGCTAAGACTGCATCGATGCAAGCGATCTCTCCGGCGTCACCGCCCTCGCCCATCGCATCCGTCGCGACGCTGGCGGACCGCCTGCGCCGCGTGCGCGCACGCAGCCGTCATCTCGCCGCACCATTGAGCGAAGAAGACGCGATGGTGCAGAGCATGGACGACGCCAGCCCGGCCAAATGGCATCTGGCGCACACCACCTGGTTCTTCGAGCGGTTCGTGCTCGGCGCCGATCCGGCGTACCGCCCCCACGATCCGCAGTGGGACTACCTGTTCAACAGCTACTACCAGAGCATCGGTCCGGCGCATGCGCGGCCGCATCGCGGCCTGCTGTCGCGGCCATCGCTGACGCAGGTGCGGGACTACCGCAGCGAGATCGAAACCCGCGTACTGGCGCAGTTGCAGGCCGGCACGCTGGAGCCGCAGACGCTGCAGATCCTGGAACTGGGCCTGCAGCACGAACAACAACACCAGGAACTGCTGCTCACCGACATCAAGCATGCGTTCTGGCGCAATCCACTGGGCCCGGCCTATCGCGCCGATCTGGCGACACAGCACGCGCCGGCGTCCCCGCTGCGCTGGCTGCAGCGCGACGAACAGATCGGCGAGATCGGTGCCGCACCGTGGCCTGCGCATGCCGGCTTCGCCTACGACAACGAATCGCCGCGGCATCGCGTGCTGGTGCCGGCGCATGCGCTGGCCAGCCGCCCGGTGAGCAATGCCGAGTACGCCGAGTTCATCGCCGACGGCGGCTATGCCACGGTCGGGCTATGGCTCAGCGACGGCTGGGCGCGGCGGTGCGCCGAGGATTGGCAGCGCCCGCTGTACTGGCATGCCGACGGCGCGCGCGAATTCACCCTAGGCGGCTGGCGCGAACGCGATCCGCATGCGCCGGTGTGCCATCTCAGCCTGTTCGAGGCCGATGCCTTCGCGCGCTGGGCCGGCGCGCGCCTGCCGACCGAGGCGGAGTGGGAACAGGCTGCCGCCGGTGTCGCCATCGTCGGCAACTTCGTCGACACCGATGCACTGCATCCGCAGTCGACGGCGCCGGCCGATACCGGCCTGCAGCAGTTGTTCGGCGATGTCTGGGAATGGACCGGCAGCGCCTACCTGCCCTACCCCGGCTTCCGCCCGTGGTCGGGCACGCTGGGCGAATACAACGGCAAGTTCATGAACGCGCAGTGGGTGTTGCGCGGCGGCAGCTGCGCCACGCCGCGCGACCACATCCGCGCCAGCTACCGCAACTTCTTCCCCTCCGATGCGCGATGGCAGTTCGCCGGCGTGCGCCTGGCCAAGGATTCCGCATGAATGCCGCAACCGCCCGTGCTTTGACCGAGGCCGCCCTGACCGACCTGCATCCGCAGCCGGACGACATCACCGCCGATGCGATCGCCGGTCTGTCGTGCAGCCCCAAGCAGTTGCCGTCCAAGTATTTCTACGACGCCGAAGGCTCGCGCCTGTTCGAGGCGATCACCCGCCAGCCCGAGTACTACCTGACCCGCACCGAGCTGGACCTGCTGGAAGCGCGCATGCCCTCAATCGCGCAGGCGGTGGGCACCGGCGCGCACGTGGTGGAACTGGGCAGCGGCAGCGGCCGCAAGACCCAGTTGCTGCTGGACGGCCTGCGCATGCCGGTGGCCTACACGCCGATCGAGATTTCCCGCGACATGCTGATGTCCAGCACCACGCGGCTGGCCGAACGCTTCCCGCACATCCAGATGTTGCCGGTATGCGCCGACTTCACCGCGCCGGTGGCGCTGCCGGCACCGCAGCGCGGCGCGCGCCGCACCCTGGTGTTCTTCCCCGGCTCGACCCTGGGCAACTTCACCCGCGAGGACGGCATTGCCCTGCTGCGCTCGATGCGCCAGACCATGGGCGCGGACGGCTGCGCCCTGGTCGGCATCGACCTGGTGAAGGACACGGCACTGCTGGAGGCGGCCTACAACGACGCCGCCGGGGTCACGGCCGAATTCACCCTGAACCTGCTGCGCCGGCTCAACCGCGAGATCGGCAGCGACTTCGACCTGGCGCAGTTCCGCCATCATGCCGTTTATTCGGAAGCGCGCGAGCGCATCGAGACCTTCCTGGTCAGCCAGTGCGCGCAGCAGGTGACCGTGGCCGGGCGCCGCTTCGATTTTGCCGAAGGCGAAGCGATGCAGGTCGAGTACAGCCACAAGTACACCGACCAGAGCTTTGCGGCGATGGCCGCCGAGGCCGGCCTGCGCGTCAGCCACGGCTGGAATGCGCAGGACGATGCGTTTGGGTTGCGGTTGTTGCAGAGCGGGGACCCAGGGCCCGGGGCCCGGGACCCGGAAAAGCCGTAATCCTGCAAGATGCGGGACGCTATGATGGTGTCCGCGGCAAAATCGCTATCAAGCGATTTTTTGTGGGAGGGGCTTCAGCCCCGACAGGCTTTCCCGGTAACGCCCGTCGGGACTGAAGTCCCTCCCACAGTGCAATCGCAACCGCCTTGCACTCGCGGAAAAATCGCGGGTCCCAGGTCCCGGGTTCCGGCTTTTCCGAGTTCCCTCAGGCCTGATACCCGTTGCTGATCGGATAGCGCCGCTCGCGCCCGAACGCGCGGCGCGACACCTTCGGTCCCGGTGCGGCCTGGTGGCGCTTCCATTCGCTGATGCGCACCAGCCGCACCACCCGGTCGACCACCTCGGCGGCATAGCCGGCGGCGACGATCTCGTCGCGCGATTCCTCCTGGTCGACGTAGCGGTACAGGATGCCGTCGAGCACGTCGTACGGCGGCAGCGAATCCTGGTCGGTCTGGTTGGCGCGCAGTTCCGCCGAGGGCGGCCGCGCGATCACCGCCGGCGGGATCACCGGCGCACCGCCCACCGTGTTGCGCCACTTCGCCAGGCCGAACACCTCGGTCTTGTACAGGTCCTTCAGCGGCGCGTAGCCGCCGCACATGTCGCCGTAGATGGTGGCGTAGCCCACCGCGTACTCGCTCTTGTTGCCGGTGGTCAGCAGCAGGCCGCCGAACTTGTTGGCCAGCGCCATCAGGATCACGCCGCGGCTGCGCGACTGCAGGTTCTCCTCGGTGACGTCGGGCTCGGTGCCGGCGAACAGCGGGCCGAGCGCGCTCAGCAGGCCCTCGAACGCCGGCTCGATCGCCACCGTCTCCAGCTTCACGCCCAAGGTGCGGCATTGATCCGCGGCCAGGTCGTTGGACAGGTCGGCGGTGTAGCGCGACGGCAGGCGCACCGCGGTGACGTTGTCCGCGCCCAGCGCGTCCACCGCCATCGCCAGCACCAGCGCCGAATCGATGCCGCCGGACAGGCCCAGCCACACCTTGGAAAAGCGATTCTTTGCGCAATAGTCCTGCAGCCCGCGTACCACCGCGCGCCAGGCCAGCGCATCCATGCTCTCGTCGCCGTCGTCGGTCCAGCGCAGCGGCGCGAAGCGGCGTGCGGCGGTGTCGTACTCGACCACCAGCCACTGGTCGGTGAAGGCGGCCGCGGCCGGATGCACGGTGCCGTCGCCGTCGGCCACCACCGAGGCGCCGTCGAATACCAGCGCGTCCTGGCCGCCGACCACGTTGAGATAGGCCAGCGCCGCGCCGCTCTCGCGGCTGCGTTCGGCCAGCAAGGCATCGCGCTGCGCATGCTTGCCGCGCTCGTAGGGCGAGGCGTTGGGCACCAGCACCAGTTCCGCGCCCGCCCGCACGGTCGCCGCCAGCGGCTCCGGGAACCACAGGTCCTCGCAGATCACCAGGCCGACTGGCGTGCCCTTGACCTCGAACACGCAGTTCTCGCCGTCCGGGTCGACATCGAAATAGCGGCGCTCGTCGAACACCGCGTAATTGGGAAGTTCGCGCTTGCGGTAGGTGCGTTCGATGCGGCCGCCGCGCAGCACGCTGGCGGCGTTGTAGACCACGCTGCCGGCGCTCTGCGGCCAGCCGACCACCGCGACGATGCCGTGCACCTGTGCGGCGATGCGCTGCACCGCGCGCTCGCAGTCGGCCAGGAAGCCCGGCCGCAATAGCAGGTCTTCCGGCGGATAGCCGCTGACCGCCAGTTCCGGGAACAGCACCACGTCGGCGCCGTACTCGTCGCGCGCCTCCTCGATCAACGCAATGATCCGGTCGGTGTTCTGGGTCACGGCGCCGACCGGGAAATCGAACTGGGCCATGGCGAGGCGGAGGGAAGCGGACATAGGCAACCTTGCAGGAACGAATGGAAGACCGTCAGGCGCCACACGAGCGCATCGCACCTGCCGCGGCGCCGTTGCATCGCACGGCGCCATGCGCAGTGTAGCGCTGTGCCGGGTTGCGGCCGATGATGCGCGTGCCGCCACGTTGGAATGTAGGCATGTAGCCCGGGCAGGCCGCAGCTTGGTGCGCACATGGCGGCAGCCGCGGCGCTGCCGCAGGGCGCTCGCTCTGCTGCGCGCGCCCGAGAAAGCCGCTTAGTCAGGCACCCGCGTCGCGACTGAAGTCGCTCCCACAATCGAGCAACATGCACGACCAATAGAAATCGCTGGTGCATGCGCCGCGCGTCGCCACCGAAGCCGCGCTCACTCCAGGGACAGCACGTGCAGAGGCGTCACTGTGGGAGGGACTTCAGTCCCGACTGCATCACCCCCGAAACGCCGACCAGCCACCGCGCTCCGCTTCAGCGTGCCCCACCACCAGCCCGTGCACGGCGCCGCCGGCGCCAGCGCCGCAGCAACATCACCACTCCCGCACACAAACTCAGCGTAGCGAGGCCCAGTACCGCCATACGCACGCCGACGCCGTGCTGGAACACCACCTCCTTGCCCGTGCCGTCGAGCGTATAGGCGACCACGTAGTCGCCCATCGTGCCCATGCCTTCGCGCCCGCCGGCCGCGATCACCACGTACTGCTTGCCCCCCACCGCATAGACCGAGGGCGTGGCCTGGCCGCCGGCCGGCAGCTTGGCCTCCCACAGGGTCCTGCCGGTGGCGCTGTCGAGCGCGCGCAGGCGCGCATCGGCCGCCGCGGCAATGAAGGTCAGACCACTGGCCGTGGTCACCGCGCCGCCGAGCAGCGGCGTGCCCACCTCCAGCGGCAGCCACGGCAGCTTCTCTTCCAGGGTACCGAGCGGGCGCTCCCAGGCGATCTTGCGCGTGCGCAGATCCACCGCCACCAGTCGCCCCCACGGCGGCTTGACGCAGGGAATGCCACCGGACGAGCTCAACATGCCGCGGCGCATGTAGTACGGCGTGCCTTCCATGTCGTTGAACTGCTGGTCCGGATGGCGCGCATGCTCGGCCTTGCTGAACTGGTCGCGCGGGATCAGCGCCACCTGCATCGGCAGGTCCGACACCGGCATGATCGCCAGCTGGCGCTGCGGATCCACCGCGATGCCGCCCCAGTTCACGCCGCCGGCCCAGCCCGGCAGCGCGATCGTGCCGCGCACGCTGGGCGGGGTGAACAGGCCTTCCGAGCGCAGCCCGGCGATCAGCGCTGCGCATTCGCGGCGCGCGCCGGGCGTCGCCCCCCAGGCGTCGGCGGCAGTCAGCGGCGTGTGCCGCGCCAGGCGCAGCCCCGGTTCGGGCATCGGCTGGGTCGGCGAGGCGCGTTCGCCCGGCACGTCGGAGGCCGGTACCGGCACCTCGCTGATCGGGAACAGCGGCGTGCCGTCGCGACGGTCGAAGGCGAACAGGAAGCCGGTCTTGGTCGCCTGCAAGACGGCCGCGCGCGGTCCCTGCGCAGTCTGCACCGTGGTCAGCACCGGCTGCGAGGCCAGGTCGTAGTCCCACAGATCGTGATGCACCAACTGCTGCGCCCACACCCGGCGCCCGCTGCGCAGGTCCAGCGCCACCAGCGAGTCGGTGTCGCGGTTGTCGCCCAGGCGCTCGCCGCCGTAATAGTCGGGGCTGGCCGAGCCGGTCGGTACGTAGACCAGGCCCAGCGCCGCATCCACCGACAGCGGCGCCCAGGCATTGCCGCCGCCGACCGTGGCCGCCTGCTCCGGCTGCCAGCCGGCCGCAGCCGCTTTGGCCGGATCGCGCGGCACCGGATCCCAGCGCCACAGTTCGCGGCCGCTGCGCGCGTCGTAGCCACGCACCACGCCCTGCTCCAGCGCATGCCCGCGGTTGTCGCCGATCGAGCTGCCGACCACCAGCACGTCGCCGGCCACCACCGGCGGCGAGGTCACCGCGTAGTTGGCCCAGGGATCGCTGGCGTTGTCGTGCACGTCGATGCCGGCATGCAGGTCGATCGTGCCGTCCTTGCCGAATCCGGCGCAGGGCTTGCCGTCGGCGGCATCCAGCGCGATCAGCCGCGCATCCAGAGTGCCGTACACGATGCGCTCGCGGCACGCGCCCGCCGTCGCCTGTGTGTCGCGCCAGAAACTCACCCCGCGCGAGGCCGGGTCGCTGTAGTGCTTGTTGCGCGCGACCTTGGCATCGAACGACCACAGTTCGCGGCCGCTGGTCGCATCCAGGGCGAAGGCGATGCCGGTCCCGGTGGTGAGATACATGCGCCCACCCAGCACCAGCGGATTGGCCTCGAAGCGGCGCCGCTCCGGATCGGGCAGGCCCGCGCCGAGTTCGCCGGTGCGGAACGACCAAGCGATACGCAGCCGGCCGATGTTGTCCGGGGTGATCTGGGTCAGCGGCGCGTACTGCCCGCCGCCGGGCGCGCCGGCATAACTGGCCCAGTCGCCTGGCGCCGCCGCGCAGATGCCGCCGATACCCATCGCCATGCCCGCCCCGCATACCGCTGTCCGCCATCGCCTGATCACGCATCCGCTCCTGTCGCTGCCGAAGAAAGTGGCGGCAGTGTCGAAGTCGTGCCGGGCCCTGTCAGCGCAGCAGGGACGGCAACCCCAGGCCTGGGGACCAATGGCGGGTCGACAGGGACGAGTGGCGCCCCTGGGGATGGCGCAAACGCTTGATTGCGCAGGGGCTGGTCGGCTGCATCGCGTGGCCGTCCGCACCCGGCCCGTCGCGCCGGGCACGCCGCAACGATGCCGCACACCGGCCAACCGGAACGAAAAAGGCCCCGCTTGCGCGAGGCCTTTCCGGACAGCGGCGGCGACAGCGACAACCCGAAGGCGGGTCGCTGCCGCAGCGCTGACGGCTTACTTCACCAGCGAGGCGATCGCCGCACCCAGGTCGCCCGGCGAACGGACGGTCTTGACGCCAGCGGCTTCCATCGCCGCGAACTTGCCTTCGGCCGTGCCCTTGCCGCCCGAGGCGATCGCACCGGCGTGGCCCATGCGCTTGCCGGCCGGGGCCGAAGCACCGGCGATGAAGCCGACGACCGGCTTCTTGACGTGCTTGGCGATGTACTCGGCACCGGCTTCCTCGGCGTCGCCGCCGATTTCGCCGACCATGATGATGCCTTCGGTCTGCGGATCTTCGTTGAACAGCTTGAGGCAGTCGACGAAGTTCAGGCCGTTGATCGGGTCGCCGCCGATGCCGATGCAGGTGGACTGGCCCAGACCGACTTCGGTGGTCTGCTTGACCGCTTCATAGGTCAGCGTGCCCGAACGCGAGACGATGCCGATCTTGCCCGGCTTGTGGATGTGGCCCGGCATGATGCCGATCTTGCACTCGCCTGGGGTGATCACGCCGGGGCAGTTCGGCCCGATCAGCACGGTGTCCGGATGCGAGCGGGTCAGCACGTTCTTGACGCGAAGCATGTCCAGCACCGGGATGCCTTCGGTGATGCAGACGATGACCTTGATGCCGGCCGCGGCCGCTTCCAGGATCGCGTCGGCCGCGAACGGCGGCGGCACGTAGATCACCGAAGCGTCGGCGCCCGTGCTCTGCACGGCATCGGCCACGGTGTTGAACACCGGCAGGTCGATGTGGGTGGTGCCGCCCTTGCCCGGCGTGACGCCGCCGACGACCTGGGTGCCGTACTCGATCATCTGAGTGGCGTGGAAGGTGCCCTGCTGGCCGGTGAAGCCCTGCACGATCACCTTGGTGTTCTTGTTGATCAAAACAGACATTGGAGTTCCTTGGTGTCGTGGATCAGGCAGCGTTCTTGACAGCTTCAACGACCTTCTTGGCGCCGTCGTTGATGTTGTCGGCCGGGATGATGGCCATGCCGCTGTCGCGCAGCAGCTGCTTGCCTTCTTCCACGTTGGTGCCTTCCAGGCGCACCACGACCGGCACCTTGACGCCCACTTCCTTGACCGCCGCGATGATGCCCTCGGCAATCATGTCGCAGCGGACGATGCCGCCGAAGATGTTGACGAAGATGCCCTCGACCTTGTCCGAGGACAGGATCAGCTTGAACGCCTCGATCACGCGCTGCTTGTTGGCGCCGCCGCCCACGTCCAGGAAGTTCGCCGGCTCGCCGCCGTTGAGCTTGATCACGTCCATGGTCGCCATGGCCAGACCGGCACCGTTGACCATGCAGCCGATGTTGCCGTCCATGGTGACGTAGTTGATGTCCAGCTCCGAAGCGGTCACTTCGGTCTCGTCTTCCTGGGACTTGTCGCGCATGGCGACCAGTTCCTTGTGGCGGAAGTTGGCGTTGTCGTCGCTGTTGAACTTGCCGTCCAGCGCGTAGAGGTTGCCGTCGTCGAGGATGGCCAGCGGATTGATCTCCACCAGCGCCAGATCCTTCTCGTTGAAGATGCGGTACAGGTTGACCATGATGCTGGCGAACTGGCCGGCCTGCTTGGCGGTCAGGCCCATCTTGAAGCCGATGTCGCGGCCGTGGTAACCCTGCACGCCCTCGACGAAGTCGACGTTGAGGGTGTGGATCTTGTCCGGGGTCTCGGCGGCGACCTGTTCGATCTCCATGCCGCCTTCGCTCGATGCGATGTAGCTGATGGTGCGGGTGCCGCGGTCGACCAGCACCGACAGGTACAGCTCCTTGACGATCTCACCAGCGGTGGTCACCAGCACCAGGTTGATCGGCAGCTCGACGCCGGCGGTCTGGTAGGTGGCCATCTTGGTGCCGAGCAGCTTCTCGGCAACGGCCTTCACATCGTCGGTGGTCTTGCAGAACTTGACGCCGCCGGCCTTGCCGCGGCCACCTGCGTGGATCTGCGCCTTGACCATCCAAGGGCCAGCGCCAAGCGACTTGGCGGCTTCAACCGCTTCTTCCGGAGTCGCCGCGACCTTGCCGGCCGGGACCGGGATGCCGTACTCGGCAAGCAGTTGTTTTGCCTGATATTCGTGGAAATTCATGCGTCACCGTGGGAAAAGGAACGGCCGTCCCGCAGCGATCCGGGCCCTGAGTGGCGGCCGGGAGCGGTACGGACGGGACGCCTATTGTCGCCGACCGAGGGCGGCGGCGCAAAAGCGCCGGCGCCCTGGCCCGGCCGAGGCCTCCGGCGAGGTCCGCGGTGGCACCACCGGGTGGAGCGGGCACTCGGCCGCCCACGCCTTGCTGCCCTCACCCCGCGACGTCGTCCTTGGCCCTTGCCCCGATCCGGCGCCGGGCCGCCGGCGACGGCAATCGCGGTTTCCCCGTCGAGGGCGGTGACGGCCCAGGCAGGTCGCCACCGCCCCGGTCGCCCTCCGCGTAGACGGCGCCGCCCCTATACTCGCGCCGTCCGCTGTCCGCCCGGAGTCCGGCTTGCCCACCAGCGCCTCGCTCATCGATCGCATCGAGTCCATTCCGCGCCGCGAGCTGTACTTCTTCGCGCTGTACCGGGTGCTGGTGGCCGGGCTGATCGCCGCCCTGGTGTTCAGCCCGCTCAGCGTGCTGGTGGGCGAACCGCGCTACCCGCAACTGGCCGCCACCTTGTCCACCGCCTACCTGGCGGTGGCGCTGGCGTTGCTGATGTGGGGGCGCAACGAGGCGCACCTGGCGCCGATCGTCGGTTTCAGCGCCTTGGCCGACATCGTCGCCGCGACCCTGGCCGCGCATGCCCTGCCCGCGGCCAGCGCCGGCATCGCGATGATGCTGCTGTTCAACGTCGCAGCCGCGGCAATGCTGCTGCGCCTGCGCGGCGGCATCGCCATCGCCCTGACCGCCTCGGCGGCGACGCTGGCCGAATACGTCTGGAGCGTGCTGGACGGCGCCGACAACACCCGCAGCCTGGCCGAACTGGCGATGTTCGCCACCAGCTACCTGGCGGTGGCCTACATCTGCAACCGCATCGGCCAGCGTGCGCGCACCAGCCAGCACCTGGCCGAGCGCCGTGGCGCCGAGGTGGCCAATCTCTACGAAATCAACGAACTGATCATCCGCCGCATGCGCACCGGGGTGGTGGTGGTGGACGCGCAGAACCGGGTGACGCTGGCCAACGAGGCCGCGTCGACCCTGCTCGGCGATACCGACGGCAACAGCGGCAGCGGCCGGCTGGATCTGGCCAGCGCCGCGCCGGAACTGGCCCGACGCCTGCAGCGCTGGCGCAACGGCTGGAACCAGGACGAAAGCCCGCTGCAGCTGTCGCCGGACCAGCCGGAGGTGCAACCGCGCTTCGCCCGGCTGCTGGCCGAAGGCGACCTGACCCTGGTGTTCCTCGACGACGCCACGGTGGTGTCGCGGCGCGCCGAATCGCTGACGCTGTCGGCGCTGGGCCGCTTCTCGGCCAGCCTGGCCCACGAGATCCGCAACCCGCTGGCCGCGATCAACTATGCCTCGCAGCTGCTGGAGGAATCGCCGGCGATCGGCGATGCCGA
Organism: Xanthomonas sp. LF02-5; assembly: GCF_034105325.1. NCBI lineage: Bacteria > Pseudomonadati > Pseudomonadota > Gammaproteobacteria > Lysobacterales > Lysobacteraceae > Xanthomonas > Xanthomonas sp. LF02-5. The sequence continues at coordinate 272,587 of NZ_JAXGGF010000005.1, forward strand.
CCGCCGCCTGCTGCAGATCATCCACCAGCAGTGCCAGCGCACCAACGGCATCGTCGAGAGCGTGCTCGGCCTGGCCCGGCGCGAGCGCTCCAATCCGGAGAACCTGGACCTGGGCGCGTTCGTGCGCCGCTTCGTCCTGGAGTACCGGCAGACCCTGTCGATCGAGACCGACAGCCTCGAAGCGATCCTCGCCCCGCAGCCGGTGCACGCGCTGGTCGATCCCAAACACCTGCACCAGATCCTCAGCGCGCTGGTGCACAACGCGCTCAAGTACGGGCGGGTGATGGAGGAGCCGGCGCGGGTGCGCCTGCGCGTGGCGCTGCAGGAGCGCAACGCCATCGTCGACGTCATGGACCGTGGCCCTGGCATTCCCGAGGCGGTGGCGGCGCAGCTGTTCCGGCCGTTCTTCACCACCTCCGAGCACGGCACCGGGCTGGGCCTGTACATCGCCCGCGAGCTGTGCCGGGCCAACCAGGCGCGTCTGGAGTACGTGCCGGTGCCGGCCGGCGGCGCCTGCTTCCGCGTCGCCCTGCCCGGCCCGCACGCCATGCTCAGCGGCTGAGAGGTGAGAATCGCTCCGCCAGCGCGCGACCGGCGCCGGTAAATTGGCGCATGTCCCGGTTCCTACGCTATCTTCCCTGCACATGAACGAAACCCGAAGCGCCCTGGTCGTCGATGACGAGCGCGACATCCGCGAGTTGCTGGTCCTGACCCTGGGCCGGATGGGGCTGCGCATCAGCACCGCCGCCAACCTCGCCGAAGCGCGCGAACTGCTGGCGAGCAATCCCTACGATCTGTGCATCACCGACATGCGCCTGCCCGACGGCAACGGCATCGAGCTGGTCAGCGAGATCGCCAAGCACTACCCGCGCACGCCGGTGGCGATGATCACCGCCTTCGGCAGCATGGACCTGGCGGTGGAAGCGCTGAAGGCCGGCGCGTTCGACTTCGTCAGCAAGCCGGTGGACATCCAGGTGCTGCGCGGCCTGGTCAAGCATGCGCTGGAACTCAACAACGAAAGCCGCGCCGCGCCGCCGCAGCCTGCCCCGGAGCAGGCCAGCCGGCTGCTCGGCGCCTCGGCGGCGATGGACGCCCTGCGCAGCACCATCGCCAAGGTCGCGCGCAACCAGGCGCCGGTCTACATCCTCGGCGAATCCGGCGTGGGCAAGGAACTGGTCGCGCGCACCATCCACGAACAGGGCGCCCGCTCCGCCGGCCCCTTCGTCCCGGTGAACTGCGGCGCGATCCCGGCCGAACTGATGGAAAGCGAGTTCTTCGGCCACAAGAAGGGCAGCTTCACCGGCGCCCACGCCGACCAGGCCGGCCTGTTCCAGGCCGCGCACGGCGGCACCCTGTTCCTCGACGAGGTCGCCGAACTGCCGCTGCCGATGCAGGTCAAGCTGCTGCGCGCGATCCAGGAAAAATCGGTCCGCCCGGTCGGCGCCGCCACCGAGGTGCCGGTGGACGTGCGCATCCTCTCGGCTACGCACAAGGACCTGGCCGACCTGGTCGCCGAGGGCCGCTTCCGCCACGACCTGTACTACCGCATCAACGTGATCGAACTGCGCGTGCCGCCGCTGCGCGAGCGCGGCGGCGACCTGCCGCAACTGGCCGCAGCGATCCTGGCGCGGCTGGCCAAGAGCCACGGCCGCCCCACCCCGCTGCTGTCGCCCTCCGCCCTGGACGCACTGAGCAGCTACGCCTTCCCCGGCAACGTGCGCGAACTGGAAAACATCCTCGAGCGCGCCCTGGCAATGGCCGAGGACGACCAGATCAGCGCCACCGACCTGCGCCTGCCGCAACCCGGCAACCACGCCCGCAGCGCCGCCGAAGCCGCCCCGGCCCTGCCGCGCGGCGTGGTCGACATCGACCCCAGCTCCTCCGCCCTGCCGTCCTACATCGAGCAACTCGAACGCGCCGCGATCCAGAAAGCGCTGGAAGAGAACCGCTGGAACAAGACCCGCACCGCCGCGCAACTGGGCATCACCTTTCGGGCGCTGCGCTACAAGCTGAAGAAGCTGGGGATGGAGTAGGAGGGCCGGGAATGGGGAATCGGGATTGGGGAATGGGAAGAGCCGATCTCCTGGCTGCTCTTAGCCCTTCGCCCGATTGAGTGGGGTAATGCGGTTGGGCGCAGCCGGCATTGTCCGCGCGCGCCAAGCGTCGAGAAGCCCGGGAACAAGGCTTGGACTACCGGGAGACCAACAGGGACGGGAAAGCCGCCTTTCCGATTCCCCACTCCCGATTCCCCATTCCCGGCTCTTCAATCCTTCGTCACCCGATTGATCTCGGCCAGGCTGGTGATGCCGTTGCGGGCCTTGAGCAAGGCCGACTGGCGCAGGTCCTTGACGCCGATCTTCTGCGCGGCGCTGGCGATGTCCATGGCGTTGCCGCCCTGCAGCACGATCGCCGCGATCTCGTCGTTCATCGGCATCACCTGGTAGATGCCGGTGCGGCCCTTGTAGCCCTCGGTGCACTCGTCGCAGCCGACCGCCTCGTACAGCTGGACGCCGGCGGCGATCTCCGCCTCGGTGAAGCCTTCGGCCAGCAAGGCCTTTTCCGGCAACTGGACCGGGCGCTTGCAGTTGTTGCACAGGCGCCGCGCCAGCCGCTGGGCGATGACCAGGGTCACCGAACTGGTGATGTTGTAGGGCGCGATGCCCATGTTCATCAGGCGCGCGATGGTCTGCGGCGCGTCGTTGGTATGCAGGGTGGACAGCACCATGTGACCGGTCTGCGCGGCCTTGATCGCGATCTCGGCGGTCTCCAGGTCGCGGATTTCGCCGACCATGATGATGTCCGGATCCTGGCGCAGGAACGAGCGCAGCGCCGCCGCGAAGGTCATGCCGCGCTTGTTGTTCTGCTGCACCTGGTTGACCCCGGGCAGGCGGATTTCGACCGGATCCTCGGCGGTGGAGATGTTGCGGGTATCGTCGTTGAGGATGCCCAGCGCGGTGTACAGCGACACCGTCTTGCCCGAGCCGGTGGGGCCGGTGACCAGGACCATGCCGTACGGCTTGTGGATCGCGTCCAGGAACAGCTTCTGCTGCTCCGGCTCGTAGCCGAGCTTGTCGATGCCCAGCTTGGCCGCGCTGCCATCGAGGATACGCAGCACGATCTTCTCGCCGAAAAGCGTCGGCAGCGTGCTGACGCGGAAATCGATCTGCTTGTTCTTGGACAGATTGAGCTTGATGCGGCCGTCCTGCGGGACCCGCTTCTCGGCGATGTCCAGCTGCGCCATCACCTTCAGGCGCGCGGCGATGCGCTGGTTGAGCTTGACCGGCGCCTTGGCCACGCTCTTGAGCAGGCCGTCGATGCGCAGGCGCACCCGGTAGTCGTCCTCGTAGGGCTCGAAGTGGATGTCGGACGCGCCGCGGCGGATCGCATCCACCAGCACCTTGTTCACGAACTTGACGACCGGGGTGTCCTCCCCCTTGGCGTCGATGCCGGTGTCGCCACCGCCGCCCATGTCCTCGTCGCCGCCGCCGACATCGAGGTTGTCCATGCCCTCGTCGTCGCCCAAGGCGCTGCCGAGGGAATCGTTGCTGGCCTGCCACTGCTCCAGGGTCCGGCGGATCTGGTCCTCGTCGACCAGGATCGGCTCCACCGTCAGATTGGTGTGGAACTTGATGTCGTCCAGCGCCCGGGTCTGGGTCGGGTTGCTGATGCCGACGAACAGGCGGCCGCCGCGCTTGAACAGCGGCAGCACCTGGTACTTCTGCAGCAACTCCTCGCTGACCAGCTTCATCGCGTTCTGGCTGGCATCGAAGACCGAGACATCCATCAACGGCATGCCGAACTCCACCGCATTGGCGGCGGCCAGCTGCGCGGCGGTGACCAGCTTCTTCTCGGAGAACCACTGCGGCAGCGGCACTTTGGCCTCGGCCGCCTGGGCCATGGCGGTCCGCGCCGCAGCTTCCTCCAGCGCACCATCCTGCACGAGGCGGCGGGCGATCCCGGTGATGCCGACAAGGTTTGCAGAAGTCGCTACATTCATCGCAAAAAACCCTTAGAAAGGCTTAACTAGAGTAGCTTCATTCGCAACCATTGGGGCGATATCTTGCGTCAAAAGCGAAAGCGTCGCACTCCCAAACATCGGCGGCTGTGCGCTGAAGGGAGAGAGTTCTCCCATTCACTACGCTTCCACCAATCACATCGCAAGTCAGTGCGGCCCGCCCATTTGAATTCAAGGAAACTTGGACGTTCTCACATCGCACCGTAGTGGTTGACAGTCCAACATATGCAGCAGTCACCAGCGTCGAGCCAGCAGCATCTGCCAGAGCAGTTTCGACCATTGAGCGACCTGACTCAATTTCCGCGAGCGCTGTGGTGAGTTGCGACTTGGCCACAAAGTTCTGATAGATGGGGATTGCCGTGGCAGCCAAAACAGCCGTGATCGCCAAAACGATCATTACCTCGACCAATGTGAAGCCCCTTGTGGGCACTTACCCCCTGCACAGCTAGCGTACAAGTTGCGCGCCAAAAAAAAGCCCCGCGATTGCGGGGCTTTTTTGGCTGATGCTGAACTTAGTTCTGGCAGGTTGCCGGAGCCCACTTTGGCTTGTCAGAAACAGTGGTGCTGCATGCCCAGGTGCCATCAGCAGCACGCGTCCAAACGATGGTCGCGCCATTCACCTTGGGGCTGGAGTTAATGAGCGTGCAAGTGATAGAACCAGCCTCAACGGGATTGGTCGAAACGGTGCAGCGGCTGGAATCCTTCAGGCCAATAGCGGCAGGAGTAATGGTAGTAACCTTACCGTCGTTGACCATGACTTCGAACTGCGTCTTGCCGGGAGTGATTTCAGCGAGACCAGCGGCCACCTGCGACTTGGCCACGTAATTCTGGTACGCCGGCAGCGCGATGGCAGCAAGGATCGCGATGATCGCGACCACGATCATCAGTTCGATCAGGGTAAAGCCCTGTTGCTTCTTCATAACAAACCCCTAGAGATGGAATGTAAGTGGTGGGCACTCGCCCGCGGATCTTACTCCCCGAGCGCCGCGGCTGAGTGCCACGTACGGGTAAGCGAAGCAGACTGCGTGCCAACTTCCCGCGCATGTCCAATTCCCTACCGGCGCACATCATGCCTCAGCCAGAGGGCCAAGATGAAGGCAAATCAGGAATTTGCGACAGGATGGGCCATCCGCCTATGCAGGGCAGAAAGTGACGCTCCACGTCACCCCATGTGGCGCGATCTAGCTGGATGATGGTCACTTCGGGTGCCAGACGCCCAGGAAACCGATACCATGCTCGGCATGTCCGCCCGGGGATGGCCGGATGGGGGAGACGACCTGATGTCCGCAACGCGCAGCGCAGTCAAGAAAGAGCCGGTCGCACGCAGCACCAGTCAGCAGGTGCCCTTCGTTTGGGAGGGCACCGACAAGCGCGGCATCAAGATGAAGGGCGAGCAAGTCGCCAAGAATGCCAACCAGTTGCGCGCAGAGCTGCGTCGCCAGGGCATCACCCCCTCGGTGGTCAAGCCCAAGCCCAAGCCGTTGTTTGGCGCCACTGGCAAGAAGATCAGCCCAAAGGATATCGCCTTCTTCAGCCGCCAGATGGCGACGATGATGAAGTCGGGCGTGCCGATCGTCGGTTCGCTGGAGATCATCGCCAGCGGACACAAGAACCCGCGCATGAAGAAGATGGTGGACCAGATACGCACCGATATCGAGGGCGGCTCATCCCTGTATGAGGCGATCAGCAAGCATCCGGTGCAGTTCGACGAGTTGTACCGCAATCTGGTCAAGGCCGGCGAGGGGGCCGGCGTGCTTGAGACCGTGCTGGAAACGGTTGCCACCTACAAAGAGAATATCGAAGCACTGAAGGGCAAGATCAAGAAGGCCTTGTTCTACCCCGCCATGGTGATGGCGGTTGCCCTGATCGTCACCTCGATCCTGCTGGTCTGGGTCGTTCCGCAGTTCGAGGACGTGTTCAAGGGCTTTGGCGCAGAACTGCCGGCCTTCACGCAGATGATCGTTGCCGCCTCTCGCTTCATGGTGTCTTACTGGTGGATGGTGTTGCTCTTGCTGATCGGCACCATTGGCGGCTTCATCTTCGCCTACAAACGTTCGCCTGCGATGCAGCACGGAATGGACCGACTGGTGCTCAAGGTGCCGATCATCGGCCAGATCATGCACAACAGCTCGGTCGCGCGCTTCTCGCGCACCTTGGCGGTGACCTTCCGCGCCGGTGTACCGCTGGTGGAAGCGCTGGATATCGTCGCAGGCGCCACCGGAAATAGCGTCTACGAGACGGCTGTACTGCGCATGCGCGACGACGTCGCGGTTGGCTATCCGGTCAACATAGCGATGAAGCAAACCAACCTGTTCCCGCACATGGTCATCCAGATGACCGCGATCGGCGAAGAGGCCGGTGCGCTGGACGCGATGCTGTTCAAGGTCGCCGAGTACTTCGAGCAGGAAGTGAACAATGCGGTCGATGCCTTGAGCAGCCTGATCGAACCGTTGATCATGGTGTTCATCGGCACCATCGTCGGCGGCATGGTCATCGGCATGTACCTGCCGATCTTCAAGCTGGCCTCCGTCGTTGGATAAGCATTAATGGCATTTCTCGATCAACACCCCGGCCTCGGCTTCCCGGCCGCGGCCGGGCTCGGCCTGCTGGTGGGCAGCTTCCTCAACGTGGTCATCCTGCGCATGCCCAGGCGCATGGAATGGCAGTGGAAGCGCGATTCGCGCGAGATCCTGGAGCTGCCGGACATCTACGATCCGCCGCCGCCCGGCATCGTGGTGGAGCCGTCGCACTGCCCGCACTGCAAGCACAAGCTGGCCTGGTTCGAGAACATCCCGCTGTTCAGCTGGCTGGCGCTGCGCGGCAAGTGCCGCTACTGCCATGCGCCGATCTCGCCGCAGTACCCGCTGGTGGAGCTGCTCACCAGCCTGCTGGTGGTCGCCAGCGTGTGGCGCTTCGGTTTCGGCTGGCAGGGCTTCGGCGCGATCGTGTTCAGTTGTTTCCTGGTGGCATTGTCCGGCATCGACCTGCGCACGCGCCTGCTGCCGGACCAGTTGACCCTGCCGCTGATGTGGCTCGGCCTGATCGGCAGCATGGACAACCTGTACATGCCGGCCAAACCCGCTCTGCTCGGCGCCGCGGTCGGCTACTTCTCGCTGTGGTCGGTGTGGTGGCTGTTCAAGCAGATCACCGGCAAGGAAGGCATGGGCCATGGCGATTTCAAGCTGCTGGCCGCGATCGGCGCCTGGTGCGGCCTGAAGGGCATCCTGCCGACCATCCTGATCTCCTCGCTGGTCGGTGCGATCCTCGGCTCGCTGTGGCTGGCGGCCAAGGGCCGCGACCGCGCCACGCCGATCCCGTTCGGCCCCTATCTGGCGATCGCCGGCTGGATCACCTTCTTCTGGGGCACGGAGATCGTGGAGACCTACATGCGCTGGTCGGGACTGCGCTGACGGAGCCCAAGGCTTGACTGATTTCGTCGTCGGCCTGACCGGAGGCGTGGCCTCCGGCAAGAGCGAACTGAGCCGCCGCTTCGAGGCCAAGGGCATCGTCGTCGCCGATGCCGACCTCGCCGCGCGTGCGGTGGTCGCGCCCGGCCACCCGGCCCTGGCACAGATCGTGGCCCGGTTCGGGCCGCAGATCCTGCAGGACGATGGGCAACTCGACCGCGCCGCCTTGCGCCAGCGGATCTTCGAGGACGCAACGGCACGCCGCGACCTGGAAGCGATCACCCATCCGGCCATTCGCCGGTTGCTGCAGGAACAGTGTCGCGCGGCCGCCGGACCATACGCGATCGCCGCCATCCCCTTGTTGACCGAGGTCGGTGCACGCACCGTCTATCCCTGGCTCCACCGGATCCTGGTGATCGACGCCCCCGAGGCGCTGCAGCACGCCCGCCTGATGCAACGCGACGGCATCACCGCCGACCTGGCGCAGCGCATGCTGGCGGCCCAGGCCACCCGCGCAGAGCGCCTGGCCATCGCCGACGATGTGGTGGTCAACGACGGCGCCGCGACGGCACTGCAGGAAGCGGTGGAGAAGCTGGACAAGCAGTACCGTGCGCTGGCTGCGACCAAGGCGTCAGCGTCCTTGTAGGTAGGCGCCCTTGTTCCCGCTGGGATCAGCCGCGATCATCTTCACCGGGGGAATGCCCGGTCGCGGCTGAAGCCGCTCCTACGCGATGGACGAAGCGCCGTCGCCAGCCTCAGGCAGGCTTGAACCACAGTGTCGCCACCACGCCCTTGGTGGCGCCCGGACGCACGTTGACCTGCCAACCATAGAGATCGCAGAGGCGACTGACGATCGACAGGCCGATGCCGCCGCCCTGCGAATGGCCCGCGTGGGTGCCGCGGTAGCCGCGCTGGAACAGCTTGGCCGCGTCCTCCTCGCTCAGACCCGGGCCGGAATCGATCACCTGCACCGCGTCGCTCAGCACGCGCACCACCACCTGCCCTTCCTGGGTGTACTTGACGGCATTGCCGATCAGATTGCCCAGCGCCACCGACAGCGCCGCTTCCGGTGCATCGATGGTGAGGTTGCGCTCGCCTTCCAGCAGCAACTGCAGCGGCTTGCCGCCCAGTTGCGCGCGATGCGACTCGATCAACTGCTCGGCCACCTTGGCGACGTTGCTGTGTCCCTGCCCGCGCTCGTTGCGCGACAGCAGCAGCAGCGACCCGATCAAGTCGCTGCACTGCTGTTCGGCGCGCTGGATGCGCTGCAGGCGCTGCAGCACTTTCTCGTCGAGATTGGGCCGGGTCAGCAGCAGCTCGGTGGCGCCGCGGATCACCGCCAGCGGCGTGCGCAGTTCATGGCTGACGTCGGCATTGAACTCGCGGTCGCGCTGCACCACTTCGGTCAGGCGCGCCGAATAGTCGTCCAGCGCCTCGGCCAGCTGGCCGACCTCGTCGTCGGGGAAGTGCGGCGCCAGCGGCTTGGGATCGCTGCTGCCGCGATAGGCGCGCAGGCGTGCGGCCAGGTCCGACACCGGCCGCATCACCCGCGACGCCGACCACCAACCGATCACCAGCGACAACGCGCTGAACACCAGCACCGACAGGATCAGGGTGCGCTTGAGCTGCACCTCGCCCTGCATGGTCTGGGTCAGGTCGTAGGCCATGAAGAACCAGGCGTCCGGGGTCTTGCGCACGCCGACCTTGTAGGCGAACGGTTTGCCGTCCGCGTCGGTGCCCGACATCATGTGGATGCCGTCGCTCAGACGCTCCCACTCCGGGAAATCGCGACGCAGGCCATCAAGCTTGTCGGGGCGATAGACGAAGCCCTTCATCTGCTGGACCGGAATCGCCAGGTTGCGCCCACCGCTGGCCACGTAGCTGCGCCAGGACGCTTCCAGGTTCCTGTTCATCACATCCTCGACCAGTTGGTTCTCCACGCGTGCCCGCGCCCAGTTGGTGGCGAACGCGAACAGTGCGGTCAGGCCGAAGCCCAACAGCACGAACGAGAGGATGATGCGGCTGCGGAGGCGGCGGCGGTAGCGTCCGCGCCGCCGCACCACACGCGGCAACGCAGGCGCTTCAGGCATCGGGTGCGGCGATGCGGTAGCCGATGCCGTGGCGGGTCTGGATCATCGGCACGTCGAACGGCTTGTCCACCACCGCGCGCAGGCCATGGATATGCACGCGCAGGGAATCGGAATCGGGCAGTTCCTCGCCCCAGACGCGGGTTTCCAGTTCCTGCCGGGTCACCACCGCCGGCGCGGCTTCCATCAGCGCCTGCAGGATCTTCAGCGCGGTGGGATTGAGCTGCAGCAGCTTGCCCTGGCGACGCACTTCCAGCGTATCCAGGTTGTATTCCAGATCGCCGGTCTCCAGCACCCGGGTGTGCACGCCCTTGCCGCGGCGCGACAGCGCGTTGAGCCGCACTTCCACTTCCTGCAGCGCGAACGGCTTGATCAGGTAGTCGTCGGCGCCGGAATCGAAGCCGGCGAGCTTGTTGTCCAGCGAATCGCGCGCCGTGAGCATCAGTACCGGCGTCTGCTTGCGCGCTTCGTTGCGCAGCTTGCGGCAGACCTCGATGCCGTCCATGCCGGGCAGATTGAGATCGAGCACGATCGCATCGAACTCGTGCACCACCGCCAGGTGCAGACCGGTGACGCCATCGGCGGCGAAATCGACGGTATGACCGCGATCCTCGAGGTAGTCGCCGAGATTGGCAGCGATGTCGCTGTTGTCTTCGATCACTAGAATTCGCACCAACATTTACCCCGTCAGTCGTACTTGCCAGTTGGATTGCGCCGCATCAGTTCCTGCGCATCCTCGTTGTCGCGGCGGCGTTCCGCCACGGTCCTGCATTGCGTGGTCGTGCGCAACGAGCCGGTCACGGCCTCGCGCCTGCACACCATCCGGCTGTCCGCTGCCGCTTTCGTCAGCAGCGTATTCACCGTTTCCTGATCGTTGAACAATGCGACCTTCTGCTCTTCCTTCAAGGTCTCCACGTCCTGGTGGGCGTCGAGTATCGCAGCCATCCGCGTCAATGCAGCTTCGACCTTGCTGCGATCGTCAGCATTGATTTCGGAATAGGTCTTGCCGTCGTTCAATTGCTGCCGGATTGTACTGAGTTGCTGCGCGAACGCTTTCTTCACGTTCATGGGCGCCTCACCTTTTGGCGCCGCCATCGCCGTGCACGCCAGGAGCATGCCCAGCACCAAGGCCATCGATCGTTTCATCCCCTTCCCTCGCAGATTGGACCCACCCTGCAATGTAGCCCCCGCTGAAACGCCGCGGCAAGCGGGCCGCGAGAACGGCCAGGTGGGCGATTGCCCAAGAAAAAGACCCAGGCAGCGAGGCTGCCTGGGCCGAAAGTTTTTCTATCCCGATTACCGTTCCTGCTGAGGAGGGCAGAGCTGCGGTCCGGAGAAGCTTACGCAGGGCGGAATTAAACCGGTGTTAAGCCAGAACGCACGGCCAGTAATGCGACTAAGCCCCTGATTTCTTTCGTCTCAGGCAAGCTTCGAGGTGCTCGATGACCTTGCCGGCGATATCCAGTCCGCAGACCGTCTCGATGCCTTCCAGGCCCGGGGTGGAGTTGACCTCCAGCACCAGCGGCCCGCGCTTGGAGCGAATCAGATCGACGCCGGCCACACCCAGGCCCAGCGCCTTGGCCGAGCGTACCGCGACCTCCTGCTCGCCACGGCTGGCCGCGGTCTTCTCGGCGGTGCCGCCCAGATGCAGGTTGGAGCGGAAGTCGCCCTCCGGCGCGGTGCGGCGCATCGCCGCCACCACCTGGTTGCCGACCACGAAGCAGCGCAGGTCGGCGCCCTCTGCCTCGCCGATGAACTCCTGCACCAGGAAATTGGCATACAGCCCGCGCAGCGCCTCGACCACGCCGCGCGAGGCGCTGGCCTTCTCGGTCAGGATCACCCCGGTGCCCTGGGTGCCCTCGTTCAACTTCACCACGTGCGGCGGCGGGCCGAGCATGGACAGCAGATCGCCGGTGTCGTCCGGGTTGTCGCCGAACACGGTCATCGGCATGTCGATGCCCTTGGCCGCCAGCAGTTGGTGCGCGCGCAGCTTGTCGCGGGCGCGCAGGATCGCGTCGGACGGGTTGGGCGTGCAGACGCCCATCATCTCCAGTTGCCGCAGCACCGCGGTGCCGTAGCGGGTCACCGAATTGCCGATGCGCGGGATCACCGCGTCGTAGCCGGTGATCGGCTTGCCCTTGTAATGCATGGTGAAAGCGCCGGCGGCGATGCGCATGTAGCAGCGCAGCGGGTCGAGCACGCGCACCGTGTGCCCGCGTTCGCGGCCGGCCTCGACCAGGCGCCGGGTCGAGTACAGCTTGGTATTGCGGGACAGGATGGCGAGCTTCATCGAAGGCGGCGGAGGTGGCAGGCCCGGCATCATACGTCGCGCCACCGGCGCCGCGATGCCGCGCGTCGCCGCCGCCCGCGCGGCAAGGCCGGGATCGGCGGTGATCGCCATCACCCACGTTCCGCGTGCTGTCCCACAGCCGACATCGGACCGCCCCGAAACGTTCACAAAACCGTTGCATCGTGGCGGGCGGGCCGCGTACCGGCCCGGTGCCGGCTGCCCGCGCCCCGCGCGGCAGGACCGGAACGTCTCCCCCTCTTGATTGGTGACTTTCGATGACCCCCACTTCCAGATCCTTGCGCCCGCACGCGCTGGTGCTCGCCATCGTGTCCGCCCTGCCGGCCTTCGCCGCGCTGGCCGAGACCGCGCCGGCCGCCGCCACCGCAACCGCCGATGCGGCGGCCAGTGCGAGCGGCAACGATGCCACCATGCTCGACGCGATCACCGTCGTGTCCAGCGGCACCACCCGCCAGGTGCAGCGCATCACCCGTGAGGACATCGGAATCGCCGCCCCCGGCACCAGCGCGCTGAAGGTCCTGGACAAGCTGCCCGGCGTGCAGTTCCAGTCGGCCGACCCGTTCGGCGCCTACGAATGGTCCACCGCGATCAGCCTGCACGGGTTCGACCAGAGCCGCCTCGGCTTCACCCTGGACGGCGTGCCGCTGGGCAACATGAGCTACGGCGTCACCGATGGCCTGCAGGTGACCCGCGCGATCATTTCCGAGAACGTGGCCTCGGTGGAGCTGGCGCAGGGCGCCGGCGGCCTGGGCACGCCGTCGAGCAGCAACCTCGGCGGCACCGTGCGCTACTACTCCGCCGATCCGGATGCCGACGCCGGCTTCCGCTTCAGCCAGACCCTCGGCTCCGACAGCACCCGCCGCACCTACCTGCGCGGCGACACCGGCGACATCCACGGCTTCTCGCTGTACACCTCGCTGGTGCACGGCGAAATGGACAAGTGGAAGGGCTACGGCAACAACGAGTACAACCAGGCCAACGCCAAGGCGCTGTACCAGTGGGGCGACGGCAACCGGGTCAGCCTGTACCTGGACAGCTCGCACCGCAAGGAATACGACATCATGGACCTGTCGCTGACCTCGCAGCGGGTCCTCGGCTGGGACTGGGACTACCTGATGCCGGACTGGAACAGCGCGGTGCAGATCGCCAACGCGCTCAACGGCAAGGGCAGCTACCCGGCCAGCCTCAACGGCCTGCCGGCCGACTACGACAAGGCCGACGCGTCCTACTACTCCGGCGCCGGCCTGCGCCGCGACAACCTGGCCGCGCTCAGCGGCACGTTCAACCTCGGCGGCAGCGCCACGCTGAACCTGACCGGCTACTACCACGACAACAACGGCGAAGGCCAGTGGACCACGCCGTACGTCGCGTCCTCGCCCAGCGTGCCGCTGTCGATGCGCACCACCGACTACCGCCTCAACCGCCATGGCGTCACCGGCTCGCTGAATTTCACCGTGGCCGGCAACGAGATCGAGATCGGCGGCTGGTACCAGAACGCCAAGACCGTGCAGGAGCGCAACTACTTCCTGCTCGACGGCCCGTTCACCGATCTGTACTACTTCAACAAGAACGGCACCCTGTTCGCGCGCGGCTTCGCCCAGCACTACGATACCGACACGACCATGGTCTACGCGCAGGACACGCTGCGCCTGATGGACGAGCGCCTGACCCTGAACTTCGGCGCCAAGAAGCTGATCGTCGACACCACCGCGCAGTCGCAGGTGCCGTCCGCGTCCAATGCCGCCGGCGAGATCAAGGCCGATTCGGACCTGCTGCCGCAGGTCGGCATCAACTACAAGATCGACGATCACCAGGAGGTCTACGCCTCCTACAACAAGAACATGGCCGGCTTCGGCTTCACCCCGTTCCAGGAATCGCAGGCCGCGTTCAATGCGATCAAGGGCTCGCTGGAGCCGGAGACCGCGCAGACCTACGAACTGGGTTACCGCGTGCGCAGCGCCGGCGTGGAAGCGTCGCTGGCGCTATACCACACCATCTTCGACGACCGCCTGCTGGTGACCTCGCCGTGCAGCGCGATCCAGACCTGCTCGGCCACGCTCAACAACGTCGGTTCGGTGCGCAGCCAGGGCGCCGACCTGGCGGTGATCTGGCGTCCGATCGAACAGCTGCGCTGGCTGAACTCGCTGTCCTACGACGACTCGACCTACCAGGACGACTACCTCAACGGCGGCGTGGTGGCGACCTCCGGCAAGCGCGTGGTCGGCATCCCCGAGTGGATGTTCTCCAGCAGCCTGGCCTACGAAAACGCCGGCTGGCACGCATCGCTGGACGGCAAGTACACCGGCCGCCGCTACATCAGCTACCTCAACGACTCGTCGGTGCCCAGCTACTGGCGCTTCGACCTCAGCGCCGGCTACGACTTCGGCCAGGTCGGCATGTTCCAGAACCTGGGCCTGAGCGCGAACGTCACCAACCTGTTCGACAAGCGCTACTTCGCCACCGTCGGCACCAACGGCTACGTCGTCTCCGACCCCAACGGCTACAACCAGACGCTGATGGCCGGTGCGCCGCGCCAGTTCTTCGTCACCTTCAGCGGCAAGTTCTGAGCCGACGCGACACTGCCAGGGAAGGCATCACGCGCCGCCGCTGCTCTTGCAGCGGCGGCGTTTGCGTTTTGGGCGAACATACAGGCGCGGGGATGGCCATGCAGCATTGGCCATCGTTTCAGAATCGCATGCGCTCGAAAGGATCGCGACTGAATCTGCCGCCAGCGCCGGCGCATCGCCAGGTGTCATGCGCAGCTGCTGGCGGCGACGTCGAAGGCCGTCCCCATCCTTGTGGGAGGGACTTCAGTCCCGACTGCAGCAAGGTCAAAGCGCCGACGGCCTCGCTTGGCGAACCCGGATCACAGCGGCTCCTGCAGCGGCCACATTACCTATAGGTCCTGCTCCAGCAACATCCGTGCTCAGCCAGAAACTGGCCACGCATCAGAGCGCCAGTGCAGCCACTACGCGTCGACCGCGCGGCCGATCGCCGGATCGCTCATGCTCGGCAGGCCGGTCTCGATGTGTCCGGCCAGGCGCCGCCGCCACTGCGGCAAAGTCGCGCTGTCGATGGTCAGGTCATACCAGTGGTGCTGTGCCTGCAGCGGCAGACGCAGGACGGTGCGATCACCGGCAGCGAGCGTGATCGCCTGCTCGCCACCATCGCCGCGATACCCGTCGCGCACGCGCAACGCGCAGGGCTGCTCACCGGCATTGACCAGCGTCAGCAGCAAGCATTGCGCGGCGGCATCGTAGTCGGCCTCGGCCTGCAGACCGGCATCGCCGATCCCGTCGCCATGGAACTCGCGCAGGAAACCGTTGGGGCCATGCACGCGCAGCGCGTAGCCGGCATCGGCGGCAGCGCCGCGCCAGGGGCGCGCATCCTGCAGCTCGCTGCCGGCGGCCAGCGTGTAGAACCAGGGCCCGGCCACACCCTCGTCGGCATAGGCATTGAGCGCAACGCCGGCCGTGCCGCGGTTGCGCATGCGCAACACGCGCGCGTCTGCCTGCACCTGCAGCCGCACATCGAAATCGTAGGGCAGCGCGCGTGCCGGGCGCTGCCCGGGCTCCTGCACCGGCAGCGCCTGCTGGGCAGGGCGCTGTGGCGGCGGCAGCGTCGCGGTGGCATCGATGCGGGCGATGTAGTCGCGGGTGTCCGGCAAGGCCACCGGCGCCGAATCGTGGCCGACGAAGTCCAACGTGGAAGTCAGATCGCCGGCAACCGCGCGGCGCCAGGGATTGATGTTCGGCTCCATCACGCCGAAACGCTGCTCCAGGAAGCGCAGCACCGAGGTGTGGTCGAACACCTGCGAGTTCACCCAGCCGCCGCGGCTCCACGGCGACACCACCAGCATCGGCACCCGCGGCCCCAGCCCGACCGGCACGCCGTGGTAGTCCTCGCCATGTAGGTCCACGTTGCTGGCGCCCAGCTCCGGCCGGATCGCCGGCAACGCCGGCGGCACGTGGTCGAAGAAACCGTCGTTCTCGTCGTAGTTGATCAGGAACACGGTCTTCGACCAGACCTCCGGCGAAGCGGCCAGCACCTCCAGCAGCCGCGCGCTCAAGGATTCGCCATAGGCCGGGGTGGCCTCGGGATGCTCGCTGAGCAGGTACGGCGCGACGATCCACGACACCTGCGGCAGCGTACCGGCACGCACGTCGCGCTCGAACGCGGCCACCAGGTGTTCGCCGCGCGAGGCCTTGGCGTTGTCGGCGGTGGAGCCAGGCACGATGGCGCGGCCGCGGCGGTACAACGGCGACGCGCGGTCCAGCTTGCGAAAGTTGGCGAAGTACGGATGGCTGTTGTCGCCGTAGTTGTCGAACTCCTGATAGACCTGCCAACTGATGCCGGCCTGCTGCAGGCGCTCGGAGTAGGTGCTCCAGGTGTAGCCGGGAAAGCGCGGATTGTCGCGCGCCATGTCCCCGGTCCAGTTGCCGTCGTCGCGGTTGTTCACCGCCTGCTCGCCGTCGTTGCCGACGCTCAGGCCGCTGGTGCCGGTGAACATGTACATGCGATTGGGATTGGTCGGGCCGAACAGCGAGGCGTGGTAGCCGTCGCAAAGGGTGAAGGCGTCGGCCAGCGCGTAGTAGAACGGCAGGTCCTCGCGCTGGAAGTGGCCCATGCTCATCGCGCTCTTCTGCGCGATCCAGGCATCGTGGTGCTTCCAGGTCTCGTGCGAGCCCTTCCAGTCGTGGTTGAGATCCTTCATCCACTGCGCGCTGCTGGTCTGGCTGTTGAGCCGGAACGGCAGCACGTAACGATCGCTGCCCTTGCGCTCGGGCTGGTACCAGACCGGCTTGCCGCTGGGCAGCCGCAGCGGCCGCGGATCGCCATAGCCGCGCACCCCGCGCAGGCAGCCGAAGTAATGATCGAAGGAGCGGTTCTCCTGCATCAGGATCACCACATGCTGCACGTCCTGCAGCGTGCCGGTGACCCGCGCCGGCGGCACCGCCAGCGCACTGCGGATGACGCCCGGCAACAGCGGCATGGTCGCGCCGGCCCCGAGGGCCATGGACGTGCGGGTGAGAAAACGACGACGACTGTGATCGACCACGAGAAGCAACACCGGCAACGAGCGAACGCTCAGGCGTCGGCCAGGCTAGCGCTGGTCGATGAAGCGAGTTTGACAGTGAGCCGGCGGCTGTCTCGGCTGGCTCGCGACCGCTCAGCGCTGGTTCGACAAGACAATGAGAGAAAGGGGCCATGACCACCCTGATCCTCGCCCGCCATGGGCATGTCGACTGGATTGCACCCGAGCGGTTCCGCGGGCGTGCGGAACTGCCGCTATCGCAGCTTGGCGAACTGCAGGCCGCAGCCTTGGCGACGCGCGTCGCGCAAAGCTGGACACCGCACGCGATCTGCACCAGTCCGCTGTCGCGGTGCGTGCGGACCGGTGCAGCGATCGCGCAAGCGACCGGCGTGCCGACCACGATCCTGGACGACCTGTCCGACATCCATTACGGCCAGTGGCAGGGACTGACGCACGAAGAGGTGGCTGCGCGCTGGCCCGACATCGCACGGACCTGGTTTGCGATGCCGGACCTGGCTGTGATTCCGGGGGGCGAAACGCTGGCGGATGTCCTGGTTCGCGCCATGCGGGTTCTACAGCACATCCTGCACCATCACAGCGGCCAGACCGTGGTCCTCGTCGGCCACGACAGCATCAATCGGGTGCTTCTGCTGCAATGCCTAGGACTTCCGCTGAGGCGCTATTGGCGCATCAAGCAGGAGCCGTGCTGCGTGAATGAAATCGTGATCGAAGAAAATAACTTCACCCTCTATCGCCTCAACGAAACCCATCACACGCTCGGACTTCGCGCCTAGTGCAGTCCAATGCGCTTGTTTCCGGCCTTGGAAGGCACTGTCGTGCATGTGACTGCGAAGGCCTGCTCTGAGCAGAGCGCAACCAGACACCCGGAAAAGCTCAAAGTTCTGATCATTTCAACAGTTCTTTTTGGCTGGGCCACCGAAAAATCCCAGTTCGATCCAGAGCGCCAAGGCGCGCACAGCAATTTCTAGCGAGTGACTGTCTTCGTATTTGCCCAAGCGCAGCGCTGCCAATGACTGGACGCCGGGCGGCATCATGATCGCCGCTTTCTTCTCGCCCTTTACTCTCTTCTTAACGACCAAGCTAAAATACATCAAAGGCCAGTATCGAATGGTCGGCCACATATACGTCAAGTATATTCTAGTGAGGGATGAAGGCTCCATCTGCGCCGAAAACTTGGCACCGTCGTTTCCCACCCCAGAAAAGTGAAGCAGCCCATCCTTCTCGCCGGCAACAGATAGCCCAATTTTCGCAAAGGCGTCTCTCGCCACCTCATTGAATATTTGCTTCCGCGCAACAATCGCTTCGCCTCCCTTCAAATCGATGACCGCTCCACGCGTGACGATGCAGAGATTTTCAACCTCCTGCTCGACGCTTTCTTGATATGCCGGCAGATGCACAGAGA
Source organism: Xanthomonas sp. LF02-5 (assembly GCF_034105325.1). Taxonomy (NCBI): domain Bacteria; kingdom Pseudomonadati; phylum Pseudomonadota; class Gammaproteobacteria; order Lysobacterales; family Lysobacteraceae; genus Xanthomonas; species Xanthomonas sp. LF02-5. Next base: position 290,862 of record NZ_JAXGGF010000005.1, read on the forward strand.
GCATCTGTCCGAGTTGCTCAGGAAAGAACCGCACGAACAAATCACGCTTTCGCAAGAAATCGAGAATAGGATCATCCAAGATAAGCTCAATGGCCTTACTAACCTCTTCTCGAGAGGTGGCATTCCACTCCGCGAGTCGGACGCCAAGCTCACTCTCACGCTCCTTAGCGGCAACAAAGAATTCTGGAAAGGACTGATTTTTGATAAACTTTTGATAGCTATCAGACCCAAAAACTGCGGTCGCCAGAGACATCTCGCCCTGGATACTTGAAAACCCCCGACCGACGAAAATCTCGTCTATTGAGGCCAGATTCATATTCTCGCTTGAAATTTGCAAAATGAAGTTCACTCTTGTCTTGCCGGAGACAACCGATTTCCGAATGTGGTCAAGACGCACCAAAGCGATACGTCTTTCATGCCCCTCAAAGCGCGCTCCACTTCTCAACCCACGCGATAGTCCGCCAAGCCCGACCTATAGAAAATCAAGCCAGTAACTTGGATGGTTCCAAAATACTCGCCTTGGTCGAAAAGACGTAGCGTGCGCCGACCATGGGCTTCAGATCAGCGGGAACAAAGAAGCGCGCACACAGGCCAGCCGAGCGCAAAATGATAAGAGGCTTGGGCAAGATTGATACCTCGATTGATACCTCGGAGGGCATCGCTCGGAATCATCAATCGGCCTGAATCTTCAACCCAGTCAATCACTTGCAGACTAAGTTGGAACGTGGAGCGGGCGATGGGAATCGAACCCACGTCAGTAGCTTGGGAAGCTACAGCTCTACCATTGAGCTACGCCCGCGTTGCCGGTGCAGTCTATGCGCTGGGCCGGGGGTTGCGCAAGAAATCGGCGCGATGCGGCTGCAGCGCGCCATGTTCCCGAAGCGGCCGGCGATGATGGCCCGGCAAATGCGAAAGGGGCTTCAGTCCCGACGGCTCGCATTCCGAGGCGTCGGGGCTGAAGCCCCTCCCACAACTGGCATCCAATCCCATTGGTTTACGTCACCCCATCTGCCCTACCCTGCCCGGCACACAGCCGGGCAAGGCAGGCAACGTCGGGCAGTGCTTAGAAGCTGCCGCCGAAGTTCACGAACAGCGAGGTGTCGTGTGCGCGCGACTGGCCGGTGGTGGTGGCGAGGCCGACGTTGCTCTCGAAGCCCCACAGCTTGGTCCGCGCGCCCAGCACCACCGACGCGTAGTTGCGGTCGAAGTTGATTCCCGGCACCGCGTACTCGCCCAGGTCGGACATGGTCTGCAGCCACGCGGTGGCTTCCTGGTTCTTCTTGAACTCGTGGTCGTAGGTGGCCTGCAGGTACGGCTTCACCGTGCCGGCATCGATGCTGGCCTTCCAGCCGATGCGGCCGACCATCGACTCGACGTCGCGGTCGCTGTAGCCCAGCGCGCTGGAGTTCGGGTTGCTCTCGGTGTAGCCGTCGAGCTTGACCTTCTGCCAGATCGCCGCGGCCACCGGGCCGTGCTTGAAGCTTCCTTCGCCGAACTCGTAGCCGCCCTGCAGCGCCGCGGTCAGGTTGCTGCCGTCCGGCGAGCCCTTGTGCTCGATGGTGGCCGGGCCGAGGTTGACCTTGCGGGTGACGTCGTAGCTCAGCCAGGTGTAGCTGACCTGGGCGTTGACCCAGGCATGCTCGCCGTACCAGCCGGCGAAGCCGCCGAGGGTGCTGTCGTCCTGGGTGTAGTCGCCGCCGCGGTTGCCGAAGTCGGCATCGGTGCGACCGAAGCCGCCGAAGCCGCCGAACACCCACTCGCCACGCGACCAGTCCACGCCGAACAGACCGGCCGGGGCCATGCCGTCGTACAGGTCGCCGTGCTGGTAGCGCTGCATGTCGCCGCGCAGGTTGCCCCACCAGCGCACGCCATCCGCTTCCGGGCGGCCGTCGACGTGCCAGGCGACCTGGTCGGCGCGCGAGCGGCCGACCATCTGCGCCGAGTGCGTCAGGATCTGCTGGGTGCGCGGGCCTTCCAGGATCGACAGCGCGTACTGCGCCAGCAGTTCGTGGGTGCGGCCGGTCGGGTGCACGCCGTCGGCGAACACATAGGTGTCGGCGGCATCGGCGCTTACGTAGCTGGTCGGGTTGCAGGTCAGCGACTGCGCGGTGATCTGCGGCTGGCAGGCGGTGCCGGTGACGTTGGTGAAGCCGTAGGCGCCCGGGTTGGCCACCACTTCCTGCAGCAGGTGGAAGGTATCGACCGGGATCACCCGCAGCCCGGCGCTCTTGAGGCCGGAGAACAGCGCGGTGTTGTAGGCGGTGGCGAGCGCGGTGCCCTGCGCCATCGCCGCGGCGCCGCCGGCACGGAAGCGCGGGGTGATGCCGACGTCCGGCAGGTTGTTGACCATGACATAGCGCGCACCGGCGTTCTGCAGGCTGGCGACGATGCCCACTTCGGCGGTCACGGCATTGCCGATGGTGGCCTGCACCGGCGCACCGCCGGCGATGGCGAACAGGTCGTTGGCACCGCCCCACACCGAATACAGCGCGTTCGGGTCGGCCTTGCCGCCGTTGGCAGCCAGGTAGTTGCTGGCCTGGGTCGCAAGCGACGGCGCCACGCCCAGCGCGCTCGGGTTTGCCACGCCGACACGGGCATTGCCGGCGGCATAGTCGTCGCCGATCTGGCCGTTGCCGTTGGCGGCGGCGTTGGTGCCGTAATACTCGGCCACGTACTGCGCCCAGACGAAGTCGGGGTTGGTGGTGAACTGGCCGGTCACCGCACGCACCGAGGCCGGCAGCAGCGGACGGTAGTAGCCCGCGTCGGTCAGGCTGTCGCCGAAGAACACGGTGCGGCTGTAGGTGGACTGCGCGAACGCAGGCGCGGCGGCGAGCACGATCGCGGCGGCGAGCAGCGAACGGAGCGGACGGATGGACGAAGTCATGGAAGCCCTCCCGGGCAGAAATGGAACACGAGAAATGCAGCGAAACGGGGGAGCGGCCGCACCATACGTAGCCGCATGGCCGACATCATTCCACCTCTGCCGGACACGCTCACGTTGCACTGCCGCAAGATTGCGACTCGCACGCCCACGGCGCGCATTGCACAATGATGGCATGAACATCGAATTGAACGGCAGACAATGCACGCTGGCGCCGGCCACCACCGTGGCCGCGCTGCTGCAGGCCGAAGGGCTGGGCCAGCGGCGCGTGGCGGTCGAGGTCAACGGCGAGATCGTGCCGCGCGGCGCGCATGCCGAGCACGAACTGCACGCCGGCGACCGGGTCGAGATCGTGCACGCGCTGGGCGGCGGCTGAATCTCACCGCCGTGCGCGGGCTCGGCAGGGCCGGTGCGATGGGCGATAATCCGCCGATGAACGCTCCCGCCCCCCACGATGCGCTGGTGATCGCCGGCAAACCCTACCGTTCGCGCCTGCTCACCGGCACCGGCAAGTTCGCCGATCTCGAACAGACCCGCCTGGCCACCGAGGCCGCCGCCGCGCAGATCGTCACCGTGGCGATCCGCCGCAGCAACATCGGCCAGAATCCGGGCGAGCCCAACCTGCTCGACGTGCTGCCGCCGGAGCAGTACACCATCCTGCCCAACACCGCCGGCTGCTACACCGCCGAGGACGCGGTGCGCACCTGCCGGCTGGCGCGCGAACTGCTCGACGGCCACAACCTGACCAAGCTGGAAGTGCTGGGCGACCAGCGCACCCTGTTCCCGGACGTGGTGCAGACCCTCAAGGCCGCGGAAATCCTGGTCGCCGACGGCTTCGAGGTGATGGTCTATACCAGCGACGACCCGATCCTGGCCAAGCGCCTGGAAGAGATCGGCTGCGTGGCGGTGATGCCGCTGGCCGCACCGATCGGCTCCGGCCTGGGCATCCAGAACCGCTACAACCTGCTGGAGATCATCGACAACGCCAAGGTGCCGATCATCGTCGACGCCGGCGTCGGCACCGCCTCGGACGCGGCGATCGCGATGGAGCTGGGCTGCGACGGCGTGCTGATGAACACCGCCATCGCCGGCGCGCGCAACCCCGTGCTGATGGCCAGCGCCATGCGCAAGGCGGTGGAGGCCGGCCGCGAGGCGTTCCTGGCCGGGCGCATCCCGCGCAAGCGCTACGCCAGCGCCTCCTCGCCGGTCGACGGATTGATCGGGTGAGGCCGCAGGCATGACCGATCCGTTCTCCAGCGCCGGCGCCAAGACCCCGCCGAAACCCTTCACCGTCGAGGAAGGCCATCGCCAGGTGCGCAGCTTCGTGCTGCGCCAGGGGCGCTTCACGCCGGCGCAGCAGCGCGCATTCGACGCGCTGTGGCCGCGCTTCGGCCTGGACTACAGCGGCCAGCCGCGCGATCTGGACGCCACTTTCGGCCGCACCGCGCCCAAGGTGCTGGAGATCGGCTTCGGCAACGGCGCCGCGCTGCGCCATGCCGCGCAGCACGACCCCAGCCGCGACTACATCGGCATCGAGGTGCACGCGCCGGGCGTGGGCCGCCTACTCAACGCCTTGGCCGAGGACGGCGCCGATCACGTGCGCCTGTACCACCACGATGCGGTGGAGGTGCTGCAGCACGAGATCGCCGACGGCAGCCTGGACGAAGTGCGCATTTACTTCCCCGACCCCTGGCACAAGAAGCGCCACAACAAGCGGCGCCTGCTGCAGCCGGCCTTCGCCGCGCTGCTGGTGCGCAAGCTGCGCGACGGCGGCCGCCTGCACTGCGCCACCGACTGGGCCGATTACGCCGAACAGATGTGGGACGTGCTCGACGCCACCCCCGGCCTGGTCAACCGCGCCGGCCCGCGCGGCCACGTCCCGCGCCCGGACTGGCGCCCGCAGACCCACTTCGAGACCCGTGGCCAGAATCTGGGGCATGGGGTGTGGGATTTGCTGTACGACCGGGAATCGGGAACGGGGAATGGGGAATCGGAAGAGCCCTCGTCTGCCGCCCCCCGATAGCGACGACCTGCGACGACCGGCCGCTTCTGCCATTCTCCATTCCCGATTCCCCATTCCCGGCCTCGCATGGACACCGCGCTGACGCTGACCACCGATATGAAGCTCGTGCTCGGGCTGGTCGGCTTCACCATGGCGATGTTCGTGTTCGAGCGGATCCGCGCCGACGTGGTGGCGCTGGTGGTGCTGGTGGTGCTCGGGGTGACCGGTCTGATCGCGCCGGAGGAGCTGTTCAGCGGCTTCTCCGGTAACGCGGTGATGAGCATCATCGCCACCACCATCCTCGGCGCCGGGCTGGAGCGCACCGGCGCGCTGAACCGGCTGGCGTCGTGGCTGCTGCGCCGCGCACGCGGGGTGGAGGAGCGGCTGATGCTGCTGACCACCGCCATCGCCGGGCTCAACTCCTCGTTCATGCAGAACCCCTCGGTGATGGCGCTGTACCTGCCGGTGGCCTCGCGCCTGGCCGGGCGCACCGGGCTGACCCTGCAGCGGCTGCTGCTGCCGATCGCCGCGGCCATCGTGATGGGCGGCGCGCTGACCATGGTCGGCAACTCGCCGCTGATCCTGCTCAACGACCTGCTGCAGTCGGCCAACAACAACCTGCCCTCGGGCATGGCCACCATCGAGCCGCTGCGCATGTTCGCGCCGCTGCCGATCGGCGTGGCGCTGCTGGCGGCCTCGCTGATCTATTTCCGCGTGCGTGGCGACAAGGCGCTGGCCGAAGAAGAGCGACTGATCAACGACGGCGTCACCCCGGCGCGCACCGAGAGCTATTTCGCCCGCACCTACGGCATCGAAGGCGACGTGTTCGAGCTGATCGTCAGTGCCGACAGCCCGCTGGTCGGCATGACCCTGGGCGAGGCCGAGACGGTGCACAACGCGCCGCTGCTGCTGGCCCTGAAGACCGGCAACGACACCCGCCTGGCGCCGCCGGCGGACATGCGCATCTGGGTCGGCAGCGTGCTCGGGGTGATGGGCGCGCGCCAGCAGGTGGCCGATTTCGCGCAGAACCAGTTCCTGCGCCTGTCCTCGCGCCTGCGCAACCTCGGCGACCTGTTCAACCCCAGCCGCGCCGGCATCTCCGAGGCGGTGATCCCGCCGACCTCGCGCTTCATCGGCAAGAGCGCGGCCGAGCTGCGCCTGCGCAAGCAGGCCGGGATCAGCCTGCTGGCGATCAACCGCGACAAGCAGGTGATCCGCGAGGACGTGCGCAAGGTGCCGCTGCGCGCCGGCGACATGCTGGTGTTCCACAGCATCTGGCAGGACCTGGCGCAGGCCTCGGAAAGCCGCGATTTCGTGGTGGTCACCGACTACCCCAAGGGCGAGCACCGCCCGCACAAGTTCAAGATCGCAATGACGATCTTCGCCCTGACCATCCTGATCGCGCTGACCTCCAGGCTGCCGGTGGCGCTGACCCTGATGACCGGTGTGGCCGGCATGCTGCTGACCGGCGTGCTGCGCATGGACGAGGCCTACGCGGCGATCAACTGGAAGACCGTGTTCCTGATGGCCGGGCTGATCCCGCTGGGCTGGGCGATGGACAGCAGCGGCGCGGCGGCCTGGGTTGCCGGGCATACCATTGCGCGACTACCCGAGGGCATGCCGGTGTGGGCGCTGGAGATCGCCCTGGGCCTGCTGACCACCGCGTTCTCGCTGGTGATCAGCCATGTCGGCGCGACCATCGTGATGGTGCCGATCGCGGTCAACCTGGCGCTGGCGGCCGGCGGCAATCCCACCGCGTTCGCGCTGATCGTGGCGCTGTCGGCGTCCAATAACCTGATGACCGCGTCCAATCCGGTGATCTCGATGATCACCGGCCCGGCCAACTACCAGCCGCGCGAACTGTGGCGCGTCGGCGGCCCACTGTCGCTGGTCTACACCCTGGTGGTGGTGCTGATGGTCAACCTGATGTCGATGGGCTGGTGGCACGCGCTGTAGCGCGGCTCGTCGCAAGCACCTGCGCTGCGCGCTAAACCAGCACCACCTGCCCGTCGCGCACGTCCACCGGCACCGCATGCAGGCTCTGGCCGCGGCAGGGGCCGGACACGCACTCGCCGCCCTGCAGTTCGAACGCGGCGCCATGCGCGGCGCACACCACGTGGCCCTCGCGGCTTTTCAGGAACTGGCCCGGCGCCCAGTCCAGGCGGCGTCCAGCATGCGGACACACGTTCAACCACGCGCGCACGCGGTCGCCCTCGCGGTACAGCAGCAGCGATTCGGACTCGCCGCCGATCAGCGTCTCGGCCTCGGCCAGCTCGCCGGAAACGAGGGCGTGCAGCGGCGCCAGCACGGCAGATGATTCGGTCATGGAACGCAGCGCGGGCAGCAAGGGGTGGTCATTCTGGCATGGGCGATCGGAACCCGTGACGCCGCACACCCTTCACCCGGCGAGCACATGCAAGCCCCTGACCGCAAAGTGTTAATTTTTCGCTTAACGAAGTTTTCACTCCGTCACATAAAACAGCGTCGATACTGCGCGCCTTCGGTTCAAACTGAAACAGAGTTCTGCCATGCGCGCTCGCCTCTTCAATTTCGACCAATTCCGGCACGTCTTCGCGCCGCGCAAGCCGCGCCATCCGCTGGTCAAGCTGGCCGTGGGCCTGCTCGGCCTGGCGATCCTGGCCGGGCTGGTGTTCGTCAGCGTGTTCGTGGGCGCGGCGATGATCCTGGGCGGCATCGCGATGAAGCTGCTGAGCCAGCGCGGCAAGCGCCCGGCCACCGCGCGCCGCCATGTGGTCGATGGCGAGTATCGGGTGGTGCGCAAGCCGGCCTTGCCGCTTTAGAGCTGGGAATGGGGAATCGGGATTGGGGAATCGTGAGAGCGACATCCGCTTCCCTGTTGGAATCGGGTTGAACCCAACCCGCTAAACTGCGGCATCCCCTCTCGTTGGATGCATGCTCATGAAAGATCTGTTCGCCGCTGCCGAGGCTCCGCGCGTTCCCGTGCGTGGGCAGGGCCTGTTTCCGGTGCATCGCATCTACTGCGTGGGTCGCAACTTCGCCGACCACGCGCGTGAGATGGGCGCCAGCGCGCCGGCCTCGAAGGCCGAGCGCGGCCAGCCGACCTTCTTCATGAAACCGGCCGATGCGCTGGTGATCGGCGACGAGGCCGTCCCCTACCCGTCCGCGACCCAGGACCTGCACCACGAGGTGGAACTGGTGGTGGCATTGGGCCAGGACGCGCCCGTCGGCGTGCTGCCGGTGGACGGCGCCGAGGCGCTGATCGTGGCCTATGGCGTGGGCCTGGACCTGACCCGTCGCGACCTGCAGGCCGCGGCCAAGGCCAAGGGCCTGCCGTGGGACATCGCCAAGGGCTTCGACGCCTCCGCGCCGATCAGCGAGCTGATCCCGGCCGGCGAGGTCGGGGCGCTGGAGGCCTTGAACCTCTCGCTGGAAGTCAACGGCGAGGTGCGCCAGCAGTCGCTGCTGGAGCAGATGATCTGGAACGTGCCGGAGATCCTGCACGAGCTGTCCAAGCTGTTCGCGTTGCGCGCCGGCGACCTGGTGTTCATGGGCACGCCGGCCGGCGTGGCCGCGCTGCGCCCGGGCGACCGCTTCAGCGCGCGCCTGGAGAACGTGGCCGAGCGGCACGGCCGCATTATCGGCTGAGGACGCGCCTGTCGCGCGACATACGCGCGCCTGTGATTCGACCACCACGGCGACTGCGCTAGGCTAGCGCCGCGGCGACAGGCCCGCACTGACAAGAGAGGAGTCCCGATGAGCATGATCCGCGAATTCAAGGAATTCGCCATGCGCGGCAACGTGTTGGACCTGGCGGTCGGCGTGGTGCTCGGCGCCGCGTTCGGCAAGATCGTCACCGCGCTGGTCGAGAAGATCATCATGCCGCCGATCGGATTGCTCGTGGGCGGCGTGGATTTTTCGCGCTGGGCATGGACGCTGAAGGCGGCGACGGTGGACGCCGCCGGCAAGCCGGTACCGGCCGTGGTGATCGGCATCGGCGATTTCCTCAACACCATCATCCAGTTCGTGATCGTGGCCTTCGCCATCTTCATGCTGGTCAAGGCGATCAACCGCATCGCCCGCAAGGAACCGCCGGCGCCGAAGGCCCCGACCGAGGAAGTGCTGCTGCTGCGCGAGATCCGCGATTCGCTCAAGCACGAGCCGCGCCCGGAGTAAGCGCGACGGCACACGCGGCTTCCGCCATGGAGGCCGCGTCGTGCACGGCGGTGAGGCACTGCTAAGCTCGCGGTTCCTGTGTCCGCGGAGTTTTCCATGCGTCGTCTTGCCGTCGTCATCGCTGCTGTGCTGAGTCTGTCCTCTCCTGCGGTTGCCGCCGAGGCCACGCGCATCCCGGAGGCGGCACTCCGCGACGCGGCGGCCTTGCGCGAGCGGGCACTGGCCGACGACACCGGCTGGAAGGTGGTCGAGTCGCTGACCACCGAGATCGGCCCGCGAATGGCGGGCAGCGAGGCCGACGCACGCGCGGTGGCCTGGGCCACGGCGACATTCAAGGCACTCGGCTTCGACAAGGTGTGGACCGAGCCGGTGACGTTCCCGAAATGGGAGCGGCGCAGCGAACACGCGCAGGTGCTCGGCGCGCATGCGCAACCGCTCACCGTCACCGCGCTGGGCGGCAGCCCAGGCGGCACGGTCGAGGCCGAGGTGGTGCGCTTCGCCGACCTGGCCGCGTTGCAGGCGGCGCCGGCCGATGCGCTGCGCGGCAAGATCGCCTTCGTCGATTACCAGATGCTGCGCACCCGCGATGGCAAGGACTACGGCAACGGCGGCGCGGTGCGCAGCAAGGGGCCGTCGGAAGCGATCCGCAAGGGCGCGATCGGTTTCGTGATGCGCTCGGCCGGCACCGATTCGCACCGCGTGCCGCATACCGGCATCACCCGCTTCGACGAAGGACTGACGCCGGTGCCGGCGGCGGCGCTGTCGGTGCCCGATGCCGACCAGCTGGCGCGCCTGCTCGCGCGCGGCCCGGTGCGCCTGCGCCTGGCGCTGGACTGCGGCTGGGACGGCACCGCGACTTCCTACAACGTGATCGGGCAGATCACCGGGCGCACGCTGCCCAACGAGGTGGTGCTGATCGGCGGGCACCTGGATTCCTGGGACCTGGGCACCGGCGCGATCGACGACGGCGCCGGCGTGGCGATCAGCATGGCTGCCGGGCATCTGATCGGCCAGCTCAAGCAGGCGCCCAAGCGCAGCATCCGCGTGGTCGCCTTCGCCAACGAGGAGCAGGGTCTGTACGGCGGCAAGGCCTATGCGCAGGCGCATGCCAAGGACGTGGCGCGGCACCAGATCGCCGCCGAGAGCGACTTCGGCGCCGGCCGCATCTATGCCTTCAACACCGGCTCCGGCGATGCCGCCGGCTCGCGCGCGGCGACCCGGCAGATCGCCGAGGCGCTGGCACCGCTCGGCATCGCCTATGCGCCGGACGCCGGCGGCCCCGGCCCGGACGTCGGGCCGCTCGCCGCCAAGGGCGGCGCCTGGGCCTGGCTGGCGCAGGACGGCAGCGATTACTTCGATCTGCATCACACCGCCGACGACACCCTGGACAAGATCGACCCGAAGGCGCTGGCGCAGAACCTCGCCGCGTATGCGGTGTTCGCATATCTGGCGGCGCAGGCCGACGGCGGTTTCGGCAGCCAGGCCAAGACAGTGGAACCGCCCAGGGAGTAAAGTAAACCGGACCTGCGCAGGACGCGCGCAGGGGCTTCCCCTCCGCAGCAGCGCCAGGACCTTTGATGGGCATACGGCAACGTCGCGCGGGCTCAGCGGTGACGTTGCTGGATGTAGCCCGCCATGCGGGCGTGTCGCCGATGACTGCTTCGCGCGTGATCAATCGCCACCCGCGCGTGAGCGCTACCATGCGCGAGCGCGTCGAAGCGTCGATCAAGGCGCTCGGCTACCGCCCCAACCTCGCCGGCCGCTCGCTGCGCACCGCAGGACTGGCGCGCATCGGCGTTCTCTACAGCAATCCCAGCGCGGCCTACCTCAACCAGTTCATGCTCGGCATGCTCGAGCAGAGCAGCCTGGAAGGCTGCCAGGTGCTGGTGGAAAAAAGCGACGACAGCGACAGCCAGCGCGCCGCCACCGAACGCCTGCTCGCGGCCGGTGCCGATGGCCTGATCCTGCCGCCGCCGCTGTGCGATGCGCGGCAGACCATCGCCGAACTGGATGCGCGCGGCATTCCGCTGGTGGCGGTCGCCACGGGCGCACCGATGCCCGGGGTCAGCTCGGTGCGCATCGACGACTACCAGGCGGCGTGCGCGCTCACCCGGCACCTGCTCGACCTGGGCCACCGCGACATCGGCTTCGTCAGCGGCGATCCCGGGCACACGCCCAGCGCGCTGCGCAGCCGCGCGTTCTTCGACACCATGGCCGGGGCCGGGCTGAAGGTGGCGCCGGAGCGCGTGGCCGAAGGCCTGTTCACCTACCGCTCCGGCCTGCTCGCGGCCACTGCGTTGCTGCAGGTCGCCCCGCGTCCCAGCGCGATCCTGTGCAGCAACGACGACATGGCCGCGGCAGCGCTGGCGATCGCGCACGGACTGCGCCTGCGCGTGCCCGAAGATCTGTCGATCGCCGGTTTCGACGACACGCCGGTGGCCACCACGATCTGGCCGGAGCTGACCACCATCCACCAGCCGGTCGCGGCGATGGGCAGGGCCGCGGTGACGCTGCTGCTCGGCGAAATTCGCCAACGCCGCGACGGACTGCCCAGCCGCGGTACCCATCAGGTGCTGGACTACACCCTGGTCACGCGCGGGTCCACCGCGCCGCCCGCACCGCGCTGAGCGCCGTCACCGCGTGCGGCAGGCGACGCCTCGCGCGCGTGTGCCGGATCACGTCGACCTGGGCCACACCGAGCAGCCCGGTCAACGGCACAGTGGCGCGACGCTGCTGCGGGTCCGCGACCAGGTCCTGACCGCGCAGCAGGTCCAGTAGCCGCTCCGCCAGCGGCATGACCATGTGCCGGCCCCAGCAGCGCTCGGAGGCATGGCCGAACGGCAGGTAGCCGGGCAACGCATCAGGATCCACGCCGTCCCAGCGCTCGGGCCGGAACGCCTCCGGCTCCTCCCACAGCGCCGGATCGCGATGGCTGAGCAAGGGCAGCACCAGCACGTCGTCGGCGGCGCCGATACGCGGATCCAGCGCACCGTACTCGGGCGAGGCATTGCGCAGGATGTTCCAGGACGGCGGCAGCAGGCGCAGGGTTTCGTAGAGGATGTTGCGGTTGCAGACGCGCGCGTCGAACGGCGACCCCAGCCACAGCGCGTTGGCGACCAGCGTGGAAATGGTGAAGCACACCGGCGCGGCGGTGCGCCGGTACAGGCCCATCGCATCGCGGCGCGCGCGGTAGCCATCGGCCGCGGACAGCAGCGTGGCCAACGCCGAGGCCTCCGCGCCCGGCGCCAGCGCTGCGAGCGCGCCGGCGGCGATCACCGCCCAGGTCAGGCGCGGCGTCAGTTCCAGGGTGCGGTCCATCAGCAGGCGCAGCCGCCACGGGTCGCCGCCGAGCAGCAGGTCGCGCAGATAGACATGGCCGATGTGCGGCCATGGGCCGGACAGATCGAGCGTGGGCGGCGGCGGACGCTTCAGCGCCTCGCGCACGTCGCGGCCGATCGCCTGCATCAGTTTCGCCGCTTCGCTGCGCGCGATCGAGCGGCCGTGCAACGGCTTGAAGGTCGGCCGTTCGTGTTCGGTGGCGGGCCGGGCCGCGAGCAGGCGGTCGCTCAGCGCGGCGCCGGCGACACCGACCGTGTCGGCATCCAGGCGGAACGCGTCCTGCCCCACATGCGCGCGCAGCAACGCCTGCAGACGCGGCGCGAAGACCGTGGCGCGCGCATCGCGGTCGACCATGGTGGCGGACATCGCCAGTCTCCTGGAGGAACGACGCCCGGCGCAGTGCATCCGCCGGGCACCGGCCGCACGGCATGCCGCGCGGCATCGCACACGGCGCTCAGTACCAGATGTACCAGGCGTACGACTTCAGCGGCTTCTTCGACGACAGCAGGTGCTTGATGGAGAACAGCAGCTTCATGAGCGACATCTCCGCAGGAGTGACGATGGCCCTTTCGGGCGGGGGACTGCGCGGTTTCGCCGACGCCAGCGCGCGTGGCGCGATCGCATCGGCGAGGCGCGCCTGCACGCTACGCCGCCGGCAGGCCCCTCGCAAACCCGAAACCGGCCGGCGCGCACACTATTGCGTAGCCAAATGCAGCCGCATCTCAGCGCGTGACGCCGTGCTCAGCGCGCCGCACGCCCGTGCGGATGCCGGCTGCGCCAGGTGCCCAGCAACACCGCGGTGGCGGCGGCGACGTTGAGGCTTTCCACCGCGCCGCTGCCGGGGATGGACAGGCGCAGATCGCAGGCCTGCGCGAAGTCGCGGTCCATCCCGTCGCTCTCGGCGCCCATCACGTAGACCAGGCGCTGCGGCAAGGCAGTGGCGAACAGATCGTCGCCGCCGTCCACCAGCGTCGCCGCGAGGGCGAAGCCCGCGCCGCGCAATTGCGTCTGCGCCTGCATCGTGGGCGGCAGCCGCACCAGCGGCACCGCCTCGGCGCCGCCCTCGGCCACGCGCGCGGCGGCACCGGACAGCGCCAGTGCGGCCTGCTCCGGCAACAGGATCGCGCCCACGCCGAAGTGCGCCGCCGAGCGCAGGATCGCGCCGAAATTGTGCGGATTGCCCACGCCATCCAACCACAGCGCCAGCGCCGGACCCGGCGCCAGCGCCTGCAGCCAGTCGGCCAGGGCCAGCGGCGCGACGCGCAGCACGTCGGCCACCACGCCCTCGTGGTGACTGCTGGCGGCGAGCTTGTGCAGATCGGCCTCGTCCACCACGCGGTAGCCGACCCGGTTGGCCACGCACCACTTCAGCAGCGGCTGCAATGCCGGGATCCGCGCCTCGCTCAGGTACAGCTTGCGGATCGCCTCCGGCCGCCGCGCGTACACCGCGCGCACCGCGTTGAGGCCGTAGAGGCGCAGTTCGTTGCGGTTGGTCGCCGCCGCACCCTCGCCCCCGGCCCCTCTCCCGGGGGGAGAGGGAGGATTCCCACCGCGCGGGCGGTTGCCCCAGGGCGAGGTCATCGGCGCACGCCCGCGGCGCAGGCGCACCGCGCCGACGCGGCACAGCGGGAACGAAGGGCATGACGCATGGGACTCTCCTGAAAAACGCACGGGGCGCGCGCCCGGGACGGCGCGCTGCGGGGATTTTCGCTCATCCGCGCCCCACTGGCTGCCCCGGCATGACGCAGCGCGGCCCCGAGACTTGTCTACGTCATGCACCGCAAAGCGCAACCCGCATTCCGGCCGCACCGTGAAGTGGTTCGCTCCCGCCTTCCACCGTGCGGAATTCGCGGCAGCGCATGCGCAAATCCGACAAGCCTGACGTGCGCATCGGGTCCATTGTCGCCGCTTCTTCCGCCACCACGCAGGCGCCATCGACCCACCATCACCGTGCCATTCGCTTCGCAGACGGGATACCTGCGATGGCCTGCGCCGCCGCATCGCGCAGCGCCGTGTCCCGCGGGCTCCCGAGAACGCACTCCGCATTCTCACGACAAGGCGATTCCCATGCACTCCGACATCCGTCCGTTTTCCTCGTCCGCACGCCGCTGCGTGCACGCCGCCCTGCTGCTGATGCTGCCCCTGCTCGGCCTGAGCGCCAGCGCACTGGCCCAGACCGCCGCGCCCGACGCCCGCCTGGCGCGGGTCGGCGCCCTGCCCGCCGCGCACAAGCCCACCAACGTCCCCGACGGCTACATCCAGACGCCGTTCGGCTACTTCGCGCCGGCCTGCGTGCGCCAGGTCCATCGCAGCGACCGCGTGCTCGCCGACGGCGCCCTGCAGCATGCCGATGGCGCGCGCGAACAGGCGCAGGCCTGCACCCAGGACAACTTCACCCCCAACGGCACCCGCGTCCACCCCGACGGACGTGGCCTGGACGGCCAGCCGATCCGCGCTGGCGCGGCGCTGCGGGCAGCACGCGCGCACGGCGCGGTGCCGCCGCCGATCACCCACGACTGGGTGCAGTCGGCCATCGACGTGACCGGCAACAAGATGGGGCGCATCGTGGCCAGCTGGACGGTGCCGCAGAACCCGACCAACGTGGCGCAGCAGACGGTGTACTTCTTCCCGGGGATGCAGAGCGACGATCCCACGATCCTGCAGCCGGTACTCGGCTACCGCGGCTACAACGACAGCTGGGACCTGAGCAGCTGGAACTGCTGCCAGGACGGCATGGTGTGGCACAGCGACTTCATCGCGGCCAGGGCCGGCGACCGGATCGTCGGCGACACCTACGCCACCTGCAACAACGGCCTGCCCTGCACGAACTGGAACGTGGACACGCGCAACGTCACCACCGGCCAGAGCGTGCGGCTCAGCACCACCTACGACATCAACTCCCGGACGCACCTGGTGGTGGGCGGCGCGCTGGAAGTCTATGCGGTGGACAGCTGCGACCAGTATCCGCCGGACGGGAGCATCACCTTCGATGCGATCGGCGTCTACGACTACCGCATGCAGAAGGTGGCGTCGCCGGCGTGGGTGTCGTACAGCGACAGCTCGGGCCTGGACGTGCAATGCAACTACGCGGTGGACACCACCGCGACCTCGGCCACCATTTCCTACTGAAGCCGTGGCCCGCGCGCGTCGCTCGCACGGGCGACGCGCGACTCAGGCCGCCGCCCGGGTCCGCGCGAACAGGCGCAAATCGCGCGGCTGTCCATCGCGCAACGACAGTTCGCGGCGCGTGCCGATCTCAACGAAGCCGTTCTTCTGCAGCACGCGCGCCGAGCCATGGTTGTCTGGTAGCGTCAACGCCTCGATCCGCTGCAGGCGCAACGCCGGCACCGCCCAGTCCAGGTAGGCGGCGACGATGCGGGTCATCCGGCCCTGGCCCCAGTGCGCGCGGCCGAGCCAGTAGCCGAGCTCGGCCCGCTCCGGCGCCGGCTGCGCCGCTGCATGCAGGCCGATCCCGCCACAGGCCTCGCCGCCGATCTCGATCGCCAGCACCGGGTCGTTCAGGTCGATCACCTGCCCGCCCAGGAAGGCCTCGCCGTCGGCGCGCGTGTAGGGATGCGGAAAGCGCCGGCTGAGCCCGCGCGCCACCTGGGCGTCGTCGGCGTGGCGGACCAGCGCATCCAGGTCGCAGGTACGCCAACGCCGCAGCACGATGCCCTCCAGATGCAGTTGCAGGCCGCGCCAGGGGTCGACAGCGGCGGTCTCGGACATCGGCGGCTCCTGCGGCAAGGGAAGCGCAGCATAGCTGCCGGCCGCGGCCTGCACGGCGGCGCGATCGTCTACGGCTGAGGGTTTTACCCGACAGACCAGCGAAAGCCAGGCCCGGTAGACTCCCGCGCCGCACCTCGCCCTTCCGTCCAAAGAGCCGTTCCCCGATGCCTTCCGACACCGCCGCCACGGCCCGCATTCCGATCTTCATGTACCACAACGTGGCCGAGGCGCCGCGGCACCTGCAGGTGTACCGCAGCCTGTACGTCAGCCCGGGCCGCTTCGCCCGGCAGATGCGCCTGCTGCAGCGGCTGGGCTACCGCGGCGTGTCCATGTCCGACGCCATGCCCTATCTGCGTGGCGAGCGCCAGGGCAAGGTCGCGGTGGTCACCCTGGACGACGGCTATCTGGACAACCTGCACGCGGCGCTGCCGGTGCTGCAGCGGCTGGGTTTCACCGCCACGGTGTACATGGTCAGCGGCTGCATCGGCCGCCACAACGTGTGGGATGCGCAGAAGCTGGGCATCGAGAAGCCGCTGATGAACCTCGCCGAGCTGCGCCAGTGGCGCGCCGGCGGCATGGAGATCGGCGCGCATACCCGCTCGCACCCGCACCTGACCGGCTGCAGCGATGCGGCGCTGCGCGAGGAGATCGGCGGCTGCAAGCGCGAACTGGAGGACCTGCTCGGCGAGGCGGTGCCGCAGTTCTGCTATCCCTACGGCGACGTCGACGACCGCGTCGCCGACGTGGTGCGCGAGGCCGGCTACACCGCCGCCACCAGCACCCGCCGCGGCCGCGCCCCGGCCGGCTCGGACCCGATGCGCTATCCGCGCATCCAGGTCGCGCGTCATCACCTGCTGCCGCAGTTCGCGCTGCGCGCCTTCACCGCCTACGAGGACCGGCGCGGATGAAATTCCTGTTCGTCGGCACCAATCCCGAAAACACCGGCGCGGCCACCCATTTCGTGGCGCTGGCGCAGGCGCTGGCCGGCGTCGGTCATCAGGTCGAGGTCATCGCCTGCGAGGGCGGCCTGATCGCCGACGAATTGCGCCGCAGCGGCATCACCGTGCACGTCGGGCACTTCCGCAACGTGCTGGACCCGGACGGCTACCGGCCGCTGCTGCGCGTGGCGCGGCGCAGCCGGCCGGACTGGCTGGTGGGCAACTTCGGCAAGGAATACTGGCCGCTGCTGCTGGCCGGACGCGTGCTGGGCATCCCGGTCACGCTGTTCCGCCACCGCACGCCGGCGATGAGTGCGCTGTCCGGCTATGCGATCCCGCGCCTGGCGGCGCGCTTCTTCGCGGTGTCGCACTACGCGCGCCAGGCCTACCTGGAGCGCGGCGTGCCGGAGGCGCTGGTGCAGGTGCTGTACAACCCGGTGACCATGGAACGGCTGCGCCCGGATCCGGAGCGCGGCCGCGCCATCCGCGCCGCCCAGGGCCTGCCCGAGGATGCGATCGTGCTTGGCTACAGCGGGCGCATGCATGCCGGCAAGGGCATCTTCCCGCTGCTGGAAGCCGCTGGGGCGGCGATGGCGGAGGAGCCGCGGCTGCACTGCCTGTGGCTGGGCGACGGCCCGGACGCGGCGCAGTTGCAGGCGCAGGCCGCGGCCCAGCCGCACGGCCAGCGCCACCGTTTCGTCGGCTGGGTCAACGACACCACGCCCTACTACAACGCGATGTCGATGCTGGCGTTCCCGTCGCTGGCGCCGGAAACCTTCGGCCGGGTCTCGGTGGAGGCGCAGGCCAGCGGCGTGCCGGTGCTGGCCAGCCACGTCGGCGGCACCGCGGAGACGCTGGACCCCGGGGTCAGCGGCGAACTGCTCACGCCCGGCGACGTGGACGGCTGGCGCGATGCGATCCTGCGCCTGTGCGACGGCGAACGGCGCCAGCGCATGGGCCAGGCCGGGCGCGACTTCGTGCAGCGCCATTTCGGTGGCGCGGTGATCGCCGCGCAGTTCGTACACCTGCTGCAGCAGCCGCGCTGCGCGCCGCAGCCGCTGGCGCCGTCGCGCGTCGATCCGGCCTGAGCGCGGCTGCCTGAGCGGCCCGGCTCAGGCGTGGCCGCCGACCGACGGCGTCTGCACTTCCAGTTGCTGCAGGCGCTGCTGCACCGCGTCCGGCGAGCGCGTGTACGGCGCCAGCAGGGCATAGAACGCCGGCACCACGAACAGCGACAGCAGCGTGGACACCGATACGCCGAAGATCACCACGATACCGATGGTGGCGCGGCTGGCCGATCCGGGGCCGCCGGCGACCACCAGCGGGATCGCGCCGACCACGGTGGCCAGCGAGGTCATCAGGATCGGCCGCAGGCGCACCGCCGAGGCCTCTACAATCGCGTCGCGCACGCTGCGCCCGGCATCGCGCAACTGGTTGGCGAACTCCACGATCAGGATGCCGTTCTTGGCCGCCAGCCCGACCAGCATCACGATGCCGATCTGACTGAACAGGTTGAGCGTACCGCCGCTGATCGCCAGGCCGATCAGCGCGCCGAGCACGCCCAGCGGTACGGTCAGCATGATCACCAGCGGGTGGATGAAGCTCTCGAACTGCGCCGCCAGCACCAGGTACACGATCAGCAAGGCCAGGGCGAAGGTCAGCAGCACCGCGCCGCCGGCCTTCTGGTACTCGCGCGATTCGCCCTTCCAGTCGAGCTGCGCGTAATCGGGCAGTTCCTCGCGCGCCACCTGCTGCGCCCAGGCGATCGCCTCGCCGAGCGGATAGCCCGGGGCCAGGCCGGCGTTGATGGTGATGGCACGCAGGCGATTGAAGCGGTGCAGGTTGCCCGGCTCGGCGACTTCGCGCAGGGTCACCAGGTTGGACAGCGGGATCAGCTGGCCGCTGTCGGCGCGTACCCGGATCGCCGCCAGGTCGGCCGGATCGGCGCGGCCGTCGCGACTGGCCTGCAGCATCACGTCGTACTCCTCGCCGTTGTCGACGAAGGTGGTGACCTGGCGCGCGCCCATCAGCGTCTCCAGCGCGCGGCCGATCTCGGTCACCGGCACGCCGAGGTCGGCTGCCCGCTGACGGTCGATCTCCACGCGCATCTGCGGCCGGGTTTCCTTGTAGTCCGAGTCCGCCCCGACCAGCCCGGGGTTGTCGGCGATGCGCGCGAGCAGGCGGTCGCGCCACTGCGCGATCTCGGCGTAGTCGGGGCCGCCGAGCACGATCTGGAACGGTTGCCCGCGGCTGTTGACCAGGCCGCCGCCGACCTGGGTGCGCGCACGCACGCCGGGCAAGGCGCGCAGTTCCTCCTGCAGCGTCGCGGCGACGTCGGCGGTGGCCACGTCGCGCTCGCTCCAGTCGCGCAGGAACACGCTGACCCGACCGGTGTGCATCTCCTCGCTGGCGCCGAAACTGCCGGGCACGCGCGGATTGGCGCGTGCGATCGGCTGGCCGTCGCCGCGGTGGCGGTCGAGGATGGTCTCGACCTGGTGCATCTGCCCCACCGTGTAGTCGAAGCCGGCGCCTTCCGGCGCATCGATCATCACCTGGAACGAGCCGCGGTCCTCGGCCGGCGCCAGCTCCGAGGGAATCACCCGCGCCAGCAGCGCGCTGGCCGCCAGCGCCGCCAGCAGCAGCGCGCCGAACACCCAGGCGCGGCCGACGTGGCGCTCGAGCACGCGCCGGTAGCGCGCGCTCAGCCCCTGCAGCCGCGCCTCGACCCAGCCATGCACGCGGTTGGGCTGCTCGCGCGCGTGCGCCTTGAGCAGCTTGGACGACATCATCGGGGTCAGGGTCAGCGCGACGAAGGCGGAAATCGCCACCGCCGCGGCCAGCGCCACCGCCAATTCGCGGAACAGGCGCCCGGTGTTGCCTTCGAGGAAACCGACCGGCAGGAACACCGCCACCAGCACCGCGGTGGTGGCGATCACCGCGAAGGCGACCTGCGCGGTGCCGCGCCGCGCCGCCACCAGCGCCGGTTCGCCCAGGTCGACGCGACGCTGGATGTTCTCCACCACCACGATCGCATCGTCCACCACCAGGCCGATGCACAGCACCAGGGCGAGCAGGGTCAGCAGGTTGATCGAGAAGCCGAACGCATACAGCGCGATGAACGCGGCCACCAGGCACACCGGCACCGTCACCGCCGGGATCAGCGCCGCGCGCACGCTGCCCAGGAACAGCCAGATCACCACCAGCACCAGCAACACCGCCTCGATCAGGGTGTGGTAGACGCGTTCCACCGAGGCATCGATGAACACGGTGGAATCGAAGGCGACGAAGATCTGCGTGCCCTTGGGCAGGGTCTGCTGGATCTGCTGCGCGGCCGCGCGCGCGGCGCGGGCCACATCCAGGCTGTTGGCGGTGGAGGTCTTGACGATGCCCAGGCCGACGTTGGGCACGCCGTTGCTGCGGAAGTAGGCGCGGCGCTCGGCCGAGGCCAGTTCCACCTTGGCCACGTCGCCCAGCCGCACCACGTAGCCGTCGCGGCCCTTGCCGAGCGGGATCGTGGCGAAATCCGCCGGCGCGCGGTAGCTGCGCTCCACGCGCAGGGTGAAGTCGCGGTCGGCCGACTCCAGGCGGCCGGCCGGCAGTTCGACGTTCTCGCGAGCCAACGCGTTCTCCACGTCGGCCACGGTGAGGTCGCGCGCGGCCAACTGGTCGCGGTCCAGCCAGATCCGCATCGCATAGCGCTGGCGCCCGCCCAGGCGCACCTGGGCCACGCCGTCGATGCTGGACAGGCGATCCACCACGTAGCGTTCGGCGTAGTCGGACAGCTGCAGCGCATCCATCGTGCTGGAGCTCATGTTGAGCCACAGGATGGCGTCGGCATCGGCCTCGACCTTGGCGATCTCCGGCGCGTCGGCCTCGTCGGGCAGGCGGTCGAGCACGCGGCTGACCGCGTCGCGCACGTCGTTGGCGGCGGCCTCGATGTCGCGGGTGGCGCGGAACTCGATGCTGATGTCGGCCACGCCGTTGGAACTGCGCGCCTGGATCGTCTCGATGCCTTCGATGCCGGCCAGCGCGTCCTCCAGCACCTGGGTGATGCGGCTCTCCACCACCGCCGCCGAGGCGCCGGGGTAACGCACCTCCACCGACACGATCGGCGGATCGATCGCCGGCAACTCGCGCAGGGTCAGCCGGCTGTACGCCATCACCCCCAGCACCACCAGCAACAGGCTCATCACCGCGGCGAACACCGGCCGGGTGATGGAGACGTCGGACAGCTTCATCGCGCCAGGTCCGCCGCGGCGCTGCCGCTGCGCGCGCCGCCGCCGTTCATGCCGGCGGCGGCATCGACCACGGCCACGCCCGGACGCAGCTTACCGGTGCCCTCGACCACGATGCGCTGGCCGGGCTGCAGGCCGTCGACGATCTCGACCAGGCCGTCGCGGCGCGCGCCGGTGCGCACGTCGGTGCGCGCCACGGTGGCGTCGACGCCGACGCGATAGACGAAAGCGTCGCGCCCCACCTGCACCACCGCGATCTCCGGGATCACCAGCGCCTGCCGGGCGGGCCGATACAGGCGCACGTCCATCAGCATGCCCGGGCGCAGCGCGCGGTCGGCATTGTCGAAAGCCGCGCGCACGGTGACCGCGCGGGTGGCGCTGTCCACGCGCGCATCCACCGTGGCGACATTGCCTTCGAACGCGCGCCCCGGGTAGGCCACACTGCGGCCGCCGACCACGTCGCCAGGCTTCACCGTGGACAGCGCCGCCTCCGGCACCTGGAAATCCACGTAGACCTGGGCCACGTCGTCGAGCGTGGCGATGGTCGCGTCGGGCGTCAGCAGCGCGCCGGGGCTGACCTGGCGCAGGCCGAGCACGCCGGCGAACGGCGCGCGCACGCTGCGGTCGCCGATCTCCGCGCGCATCTGCAGCACCCGCGCCTGCGCGGCATCGCGCAGCGCGCGTTGCGTGTCCAGTTGCGCGCGCGACACCAGTTGCCGCCCGACCAGTTCGCTCTGCCGCCGATACAGTTGCTCGGCCTCGGTGTAGGTGGCCTCCGCCTCGCGCAACGCCGCCTGCTGGCCCTGCCCGCGCAGCGTCACCAGCGGCGCGCCGGCCGCCACTTCCTGGCCACTCTCGAAATGCACGCGCTCGACGATCTCGCTGACCTTGGCGGTCAGCGTCACCGACTCGCGGGCCTTGACCGTGCCCAGCGCGGCCAGGCTGTCGTTCCACTCACGGGGCTGCACCGTCTGCAGCGTCACCGGAATCGCGGCACTGGCTGCGGCCGGCGCCGGGGCCTTGCCGCAACCGGCGAGCGCGAGCGAGGACAACAGGAGGCACACCAGGCGGACGCCGGCGCGTGGTCGGTGCGGCATGGAGATCCCGGACGCGTGGAGTTCGACCCAGTCTAACGGCCTGGCGTGACGGGCGTTGACACGTCGCGACCATGACCGACGACCCTTGCCGGCCAACGCATGCGCTGCGCGATGAGACGCAGCGCACGCGTGGCGCGGCTTGGGCCGCTCAATCAGTCTTGCCGGTACGACGCCGGGTGAAGTACGGATAGGCCACCACGAAGGCAAGCGCCGATGCAGTCCCAAGCAGCATGCGCACCGCCTGCCCCAGGGTGTGCGGCACATACAGGGAATGCGCCGACGCGTCATACCAGATCGCGTGCAGCATCATCAATCCGAACGAGGCCATTGGCAGCCCGAACACCAACCAGCCGAAAAAGCGCAGCGCCGGCGACGTACGCCCCTCGGCTAATTTGCCGACGACCTCTGTGCTGGCCAGGTGGTACTGGAACGGATCGGAGGTGGCGTATCTGGGCGGCGGCGGCGGCGCTGGCTCCGGCTGCACCGGCTGATGCGTCACCTGTTCGGCGCACGCCGGTTGGACCAGTTCGGCCACATTGGTTCTGGCCAACACGTCATGCAGCTTCGGATCCATGCGTTCCCCCCTGAACGTTGCCCGGCAGCGTCGTCCGCCACCCAATCCGCCATCCCTGCGCCTGCCACGCGAGTGCGCGCCGCATAGCATGCGGGCGGCGCAGGAACCTGGCAACTGCAATCAGTGCGGCGAAAAAGCGGCGCGCTGTCGCGCCTGCAGCGCACTGCACAGGCGAATCGTCTCGGCGGTCTGCGCAAGGCCGCGGTCAGCGCCGCTGAGTGCCTTCAGGCGCGGCGTGAAGAACGCCTCCAGCCGGTCCGCTTCGGCGGCATCGCAGCCACCGCTGGCCGCCAGCGCCGGCAAGCGACCGCCGTCGAAGGAACCGGAGCGCGCCACGATGCGATCGAAGTGCGCGGTGTACCAGGGCCACATCGAGGCGTGCGTGGCCGGCTCGGCATGCGCGCCCATCAGCAGGCTGTTCATCTCGCCGACCTTGATCGCATCGGTCAGGGCGAAATCGCGCACCTTCTGCAACTGCTTCGGATCCTGCACGGCGCCGAGCGCTTCGATCATCGCATTGCGCTGGGCCGGTTCGCCGTGACCGCGCAGGGCGGCGATCAATGCGTCCACCGCGGGCGCGCCACGCGCCTGCACCGCCACCGTCAGCGCTGCGCCAAGCAGATCCGGGTTGGCGGCGGCGAAATCCAGCGCACCGCCCTTGCCGGCCAGCACCGCATCGCCCTGGGCCAGCAGCGCCTGCCGCACCGCCGGCACGCCCATGGTCACCCCGAGCAGTTCGGCCAGGGTGGAGCGCAGCGCCACGTCGTCATCGCTGTCGCCGGCGCGGCGCCGATCGCCCAGCGCCCGCAGGCGTGCGCCGAACGCGGCGTCGGTGGCCTGGCGCAGCATGGCGCGCTGCGCCTCGTCACGCGCCAGCACCCGCCAGATCCAGGCGATGCGGTCGTTCATCGCGGTGGCCACCGCCGTAGCCTTGGCCGGCGCCAGTTGCTGCATCGCCGCGATCACGTCCGCGGTATCGGCCTCGCCGGTGCGGAACGCGCTGTCGATGGCATCGGCATAGGCCAGCTTCTCGGCATCGTCGAGCGCATCGAGATGGCGACCGAGCGCGGCCAGCTGCGGCTTGGGCAGGGCGAAGCGGTAGTAGCCGGTGCCGCCGGCATTCGGCATCACCCAGCTGTCGGCATCGGCACCAGCGAGCGCGAGGCGGCCGTCGCCGGAAGACAGCATCTGGCAGGCGCGGCGCACGCCCTGGCGCGTGCCGTACTTGACGCACACCGGCACGCCCCAGGTCTGTGCGGCGTTGCCGCGCGAGCCCAGCGGCAGGAAGCGCTGCTGGTGCAGTTGCAGCACCGCGCCGCCCGCCTCGGGCTGCAGCTGCGCTTGCAGATAGGGCACGCCGGGCTGGTCGAGGAAGCTGCGGAACGCGGCCTTGAACTCCTCATCCTTGCCGGCCGCGGCGGCGATGGCATCGACCAGGTCGTCGGCAGTGGCGTTGCCGAAGCGGTGCGCGCGAATGTAGCTGCGCATGCCGCTGCGGAAGGTATCCTCGCCGACGAACTGCTCGAACATGCCCAGCACCGCGGCGCCCTTGCGGTAGGTGATGCTGTCGAAGGCGGTCTCGATGTCGCCGTTGCCGGTGATCGGCTGGCGGATCTTGCGCGCGCTGACCAGGCTGTCGTTGTTCATCGCGTCATGCGCGGCACTGATGCGGTCCAGGTCGGCGCGGTACTGCGGCCGCAGGCGCATGGTGATCTTCTGCTGCATCCAGGTGGCGAAGGCCTCGTTGAGCCACAGGTCGTCCCACCAGGCCATGGTCACCGTGTCGCCGGTCCATTGGTGCGCCAGCTCGTGCGCGGTGACGTTGAACGAGCCCTCGACGTTGTGCCGCGGCGAATGGTCGTCCAGCAGCAATAGCCAGTCGCGGAAGGTGACGAAGCCGGGGTTCTCCATCGCGCCGGCGGAGAAATCCGGCGCGGCCACCAGGTCCAGCTTGTCGAACGGATAGCCGAAGTCGTAGTAGTCCTCAAGCGCGGTGATGATCTCCGGCG
This sequence comes from Xanthomonas sp. LF02-5, assembly GCF_034105325.1. Taxonomy (NCBI): domain Bacteria; kingdom Pseudomonadati; phylum Pseudomonadota; class Gammaproteobacteria; order Lysobacterales; family Lysobacteraceae; genus Xanthomonas; species Xanthomonas sp. LF02-5. Next base: position 315,821 of record NZ_JAXGGF010000005.1, read on the forward strand.
TCTGCTGCAGCGCGCGCCGGATGCGCGGGCCCTGTCCTTGTGCAGCGACGCCGCGCAAGGGGGTGGACTGCGGGCGCTGCGGCGTGGCCGGCAATGCCGGCCCGTCGACCACGTCCCACGGCCCCACCGCGTAAGCCACCAGGTAGGTCGGCAGCGGCACGGTCTCGGCGAAGCGCACGGTCTTCCAGCCCTTGCCCGCCGGCTCGGTGGACTCGGCGCGGGTATTGGCCAGCGCCTGCTCGCCCTCGGGCACGGTCAGGCGCAGCGCGAACGGCGTCTTCAGCGCCGGCTCGTCGAAGCCGGGGAAAGCGTAGCGCGCGCTGATCGGCTCCATCTGCGTCAAGGCATAGGCATGCCCCTGCGCCTTGACCTGGTAGAGGCCCTGCAACTGCTGGTTGAACGGCGCGCTGTAGACGATGGTCAGGATCAGTTCCTGCGGCTGCAGCGTGCGCCCGAAGGCGATGCGGGCCACGCCGGCCTGCGCGTCGGCCTGGGTGTAGCGCACCGGGAACGACGCACCATCGGCGGTGCGCAGCGTGGCCTTGCTCACCCGTAGCTCCTTGCCGTGCAGCCACAGATGATCGGAGGCGCGCTCCAGGCGCACGCGGACGGTGGCGGTGCCGTCGAAGTCGGTGCGCTCCGGATCGATCTTCAAGTCCAGCGCATAGTGCTCCGGCACCGCCCAATTCGGCAGGCGCCCGCTCGGCACCGCGTCGGGCGCCTGCGCGCAGGCCGCGCCGCAGCACAGCGCGAGGACGGAGAACAGCATGCGACGGGACAGAGCTGGCATGGACGGGCCTTCGCCGATGAGGAGGGCGACGACTTAAGCATGCGCGGCCGCGGCTGTCACGTGATGACCACCCGTGATTTAGGCCGCGGGCATTGTGGAGGCTCTTCACGTCCGGCCCCTACATCTCAAGCAACAGCCAGGGCTTTCGCCTTGCGGCGAGTCACTTTGATCAGCCTTCGGCTGTGGTAAAGCACACCCTGCCTTGCGCCCTCCGCGCTGACGCGCTCCGGGTCCGCGTCCATCCCGGGGATTCGCGGAAGAGGCATCCCGCCCCTGCCGCGAACGGGGCACGTCCATGTGCGCCACCCCTGCGGGGTTTTCCCCTGCGATGGCCGCCACTGCGGAAGGGAATCCGGTCAATCAAAAACCAGAGCAACATCAACAACAAAGGCCAACAGCAAAGACCGAAGCAACTGCGACTGCTGCGCACGCCTGAGTCATTGCCGTGTCCGCCAACAAATGCGCTGCGCGTGGTGGCGCTTATTGCCTGCTGATCCTGATGGACACACAACAACGCTGATTTCCGCAACAGCGAGCACTATTCGCGTGTGACGGAACAGCTCACGCCGAGACTTGCGACACGTTGGCTGGGTGCACTGTGGGAGGGACTTCAGTCCCGACGCCTCGAGGTCGGGTGCCTGGCGGGCGCTCTTCGGCGCGACTGCATGACAGTTGGCTCCTACAGTGCGGCGGCATCGGGAAGGCGATCGACCCTCGCAACGCCCCGCCCCCGCCTCAGTCCTGCAACCCCAGCGCCGCCAGCACCTGCGCGGCCAGCGCTTCGACGTTGTCGCCATCGGCGTGCAGGTGCAGTTCCGGCCGCTCCGGCGCCTCGTACGGGGAGTCGATGCCGGTGAAGTTGGGAATCAGGCCGGCGCGCGCCTTGGCGTACAGGCCCTTGACGTCGCGCGCCTCGGCCACCGGCAGCGGCACGTCGACGAACACTTCGAGGAACTCGCCCTCGCCGAAGCGCTCGCGCGCCAGTTGCCGCTCGGCGCGGAACGGCGAGATGAAGCTGACCAGCACGATCAGGCCGGCGTCGGTCATCAGCCTGGCCACCTCGGCGACGCGGCGGATGTTTTCCACGCGATCCTCGTCGGTGAAGCCCAGATCGCGGTTCAGGCCATGGCGCACGTTGTCGCCATCGAGAATGAAGGTGTGGTAGCCCAGTGCGTGCAGGCGCTTGTCGACCAGGTTGGCGATGGTCGACTTGCCGGCGCCGGACAGGCCGGTGAACCACAGCACCTTCGGTGTCTGTCCCTTGATCCGCGCGCGCGCGGCCTTGTCCACGTCCAGGTGCTGCCAATGCACGTTGCCGGCGCGGCGCAGCGCGAAATCCAGGGTCCCGGCGGCGACGGTGGCGTTGCTGTGGCGGTCGATCAGGATGAAGCCGCCGAGCGCGCGGTCCTGAGCGTACGGGGCGAAGGCGATCGGCTGGTCCAGCGCCAGGTTGCAGTAACCGACCTCGTTGAGTTCCAGGCGCTTGGCCGCCAGCCGCTCCTGCGTGTTGACGTCGATGCGGTGCTTGATCTCGGTGACGCTGGCGGCCACGGTGCGCGCACCGATCTTCAGCCAGTACGGGCGACCGGGCAGCAGCGCGGCATCGTCCATCCACAGCACGTGCGCGGCGAACTGGTCGGCCACCTCCGGCGGATCGCCGGCAGCGGCGATCACATCGCCACGGCTGACGTCGATCTCCTCGGTCAGGGTCAGGGTCACTGCCTGCCCGGCGACCGCGCGCGGAACCGGCTCGGCGCCGATCAGCACCTGCGCGACCTGCGCGCGCCGCGCCGACGGCAACACCACCACCGCATCGCCAGGCTGCACCGCGCCGGCCGCCACGGTGCCCGCGAAGCCGCGGAACTGCGCGTGCGGCCGGTTGACCCACTGCACCGGCAGGCGCAGGCCGCCGTCGCCGCCGCGCGCGTCCAGTTGCACGCCTTCCAGATGTTCGAGCAGTGCCGGGCCGGCATACCAGGGCATGCGCGCCGAACGCTGCGACAGGTTGTCGCCCTCCAGCGCCGACAGCGGAATGCACTGCACGTCGGCGATGCCCAACTGCGTGGCGAGCGCGCGGTACTCGGCGGCGATCGCGTCGAACGTCGCCTGCGCGAACTCGACCAGGTCCATCTTGTTGACCGCCAGCACCACGTGACGGATGCCCAGCAGCGCGACGATGTAGCTGTGCCGGCGGGTCTGGGTCAGCACGCCCTTGGACGCATCGACCAGCACCACCGCCACATCGGCGGTGGAGGCGCCGGTGGCCATGTTGCGGGTGTACTGCGCATGCCCGGGGCAGTCGGCGACGATGAACTTGCGCCGGTCGGTATCGAAATAGCGGTAGGCAACGTCGATGGTGATGCCCTGCTCGCGCTCGGCGGCCAGGCCATCCAGCAGCAGCGCATAGTCGATGGCTCCGCCGCGGGTGCCGTGGCGCTTGCTGTCGACACCGAGCGCAGCCAGTTGGTCGTCGAACAGCCGCTTGCTGTCGTACAGCAAGCGACCGATCAGCGTGCTCTTGCCGTCGTCGACGCTGCCGCAGGTGATGAAGCGCAGCAGCGGCTTGTGTTCGTGTTGCTGCAGGTAGGCGGCGACTGCGTCGCCGCCTACGGGAATAGGGAATGGGGAATGGGGAATGGAAACAGCGGTCTCCTGCGACGCGCCAGATGGCGGCGATGCTTGCTTTTGCACTTGCGATTCCCGATTCCCTGCTCCCGATTCCCAACCCATCAGAAATACCCCTCCACCTTCTTCTGCTCCATCGAGGCGCCCGGGTCCTGGTCGATGATCCGGCCCTGGCGTTCGGAGGTGGTGGCCTGCAGCATCTCGGCGATGATCTTCTCCAGGGTGTCGGCCTGCGACTCGATCGCGCCGGTCAACGGGTAGCAGCCGAGGGTGCGGAAGCGCACGCGGCGCAGTTGCGGGGTTTCGCCGGGACGCAACGGCAGGCGTGCGTCGTCGACCATGATCAGCGCGCCGTCGCGTTCCACCACCGGACGCTCGGCGGCGAAGTACAGCGGTACCACCGGAATCGCTTCGCGGTAGATGTATAGCCAGATGTCCAGCTCGGTCCAGTTGGACAGCGGGAACACGCGCACGCTCTCGCCGGGATGGATGCGCGGGTTGTACAGATTCCACAACTCCGGACGCTGCTGCTTGGGGTCCCAGCGGTGGTGCGCGTTGCGGAACGAGAACACGCGCTCCTTGGCGCGCGCCTTCTCCTCGTCGCGGCGCGCGCCGCCGATGGCGGCATCGAACTTCCACAGGTCCAGCGCCTGCTTGAGCGCCTGGGTCTTCATCACGTCGGTGTGCACGCTGGCGCCGTGGCTGAACGGGCCGACGTCCTGGGCGACGCCGTCGGGATTGATGTGCACGCGCAGCTCCACGCCGGTCTCGGCGGCGCGGCGGTCGCGGAAGGCGATCATCTCGCGGAACTTCCAGCGCGTGTCCACGTGCAGCAGCGGGATCGGCGGCGGCGCTGGCGCGAACGCCTTGAGCAGCAGGTGCAGCAGAACCGAGCTGTCCTTGCCCACCGAATAAAGCAGCACCGGGTTGCGGAACTCGGCAGCGACCTCGCGCAGGATGTGGATGCTCTCGGCCTCTAGGCGGTCGAGGTGGGACAGGGGGAACGCACTCATCGAGACGGCGGCGGCAGGCAGTGGGAGACCGGACCGAAGCGTAGCAGCGGTCGTGGCAGTCGGGGCGGCAGTGTGCGTCGCGCCGGCCGCCCGGCAGAAATAAGCCCCGGGCATGAGCCGATAACCCCTGTTCCTTTCTGCACCGCGCAACGCTTCCCTAACATCGGTCATCCCTTCCCAACACCCGGACCGGCCATGACCGCCGCCTCGCCCGCGTTGCCGCCCAGCCCCTTGCCCGAGGAGCGCAAGGCACTGCTGGCGCGGACCGTGGAGGGCCTGGACGCGGCCGGCCTGTGGTGGCTGTCCGGCTACGCCGCCGGCCTGGCCCAGGCGCAGGGGCCGACAACGCCGGCGCTGGCCGTGGTCGCCGGTGCCGCCGCGTCACCCTCGCCCGCGCCGCAGTTGAGCATCGTCTACGGCAGCCAGACCGGCAACGCGCGCCGCGCCGCCGAACAGGTCGCCGCCGAGGCCGAAGCCGCCGGGCTGGCGGTGCGCCTGCTGCGCGCCGACGTCTATCCCACCCGCGAACTGGGCAACGAACGCCTGCTGTACGTGGTCATCAGCACCCAGGGCGAGGGCGACCCGCCGGACGATGCGATCGGCTTCGTCGAGTTCCTGCAGAGCCGGCGCGCGCCAAAGCTGCCGCAGCTGCAGTACGCCGTGCTCGGCCTGGGCGATTCCAGCTACGCCGATTTCTGCGGCATCGCCCGGCGCCTGGACGCGCGCCTGGCCGAACTCGGCGCGCAGCGCCTGCTGCCGCTGGGCGAGGCCGACCTGGAGATCGAGACGGTAGCGGCGCCATGGCGCGTGCAGGCGCTGGCGCAGGCACGCGACGTGCTGGGTCGCCACACGCCCGCGGCGCCGTCGGCCACGGTGACCCCGCTGCGCGGCGCTGTGGCCGCGCCGTGGAGCCGCACCCAGCCGTTCGCCGCCGAAGTGCTGGCCAACCAGCCGATCAGCGGCCGCGACTTCAAGGGACCGCGCTACGCCGCGCACGGCCCGGCCGACAAGGACGTACGCCACCTGGAGCTGTCGCTGGCCGGCAGCGGCCTGCACTACGAACCCGGCGATGCCCTGGGCGTGCGCCATCGCAACCCGCCTGCACTGGTCGAGGCGGTGTTGACCGCGACGCGACTGGACGGTCACGTCGAACTCACCGCCGATGGGCAGACACTGTCCCTGCACGAGTGGCTCAGCGGCCACCGCGAACTGACCCGGGCCTCGCGCCCGTTGCTCAGCGCGGTTGCCGAACGCGCCGGCGCGACCGCGCTGACCGAGCTGCTCGACCCCACCCAGACCGCCGGCCTGGCGGCGCTGCTCGCCGATCACCAAGTGATCGACGTGCTGCGTCGCTGGCCGGCGGATTGGGACCACGCCGCGCTGCTGCAGGCGCTGCGGCCGATGGTCCCGCGCCTGTACTCGATCGCCTCCAGCCGCAAGCGGGTCGGCGACGAAGCCCACCTCACCGTCGACGTGCTGGCCTACGACGCGCACGGCCATGCCCACGGCGGTGCCGCCAGCGGCTACCTGGCCGCCCTGGCCGAAGGCGAGAGCGCGCCGGTGTACATCGAACCCAACGAACGCTTCCGGGTGCCGGCCGACGCCAGCCGCGACATCCTGATGATCGGCCCCGGCACCGGCGTGGCGCCGTTCCGCGGCTTCGTGCAGGAGCGCGCCGAAAGCGGCGCCAGCGGCCGCAACTGGCTGTTCTTCGGCGCCCGCCACTTCAACCGCGACTTCCTCTACCAGGCCGAATGGCAACAGGCGCTGCGTAGCGGCGAACTGCACCGGCTGGACCTGGCGTTCTCGCGCGACGTGCAACCGCTGCGCGGGAACACCGCTCCTTCCAAGGTCTACGTGCAGCAGCGCCTGCGCGAACACGGCCGCGCGGTCTACGACTGGCTGCAGAACGGTGCGCACCTGTACGTATGCGGCGCCATCGCCATGGGCAAGGACGTGCACGCCACCCTGCTGGAGCTCGTCGCCGAACACGGCGCCCACAGCCCCGAGGACGCCGCCGCCTACCTCAGCCAACTGCAGCGGGAGGGGCGGTATGCGCGTGATGTCTATTGAGGCGGGGAATCGGGAAACGGGAATGGGGAATGGGCAACAGCCGGCCTCGACGGGCTTTCCGTAATCCGACGCACCCGCTCTTGCAATTCCCTATTCCCTATTCTCGATTCCCTGCCCAATGTCCCACTCCGTCGAAGACATCAAGCACCACAGCCAGCGCTTGCGCGGGTCGCTGCTACAGAGCCTGGCCGATCCGGTCACCGGGGCGCTGCGCGAGGACGATCAGACCCTGATCAAGTATCACGGCAGCTACCAGCAGGACGACCGCGACCTGCGCGAGGAGCGGCGCCGGCAGAAGCTGGAGCCGGCCTACCAGTTCATGATCCGCACGCGCACCCCGGGCGGGGTGGTCGATCCGGCGCAGTGGCTCAAGCTCGACGCCATCGCCACCACCTACGGCAACCACTCGCTGCGCGTCACCACGCGCCAGGCGTTCCAGTTCCACGGGGTGATCAAGCGCGAACTGAAGGCGACCATGCAGGCGATCAACGCCGCGCTGATCGACACCCTGGCCGCCTGCGGCGACGTCAATCGCAACGTGCAGGTCGCCGCCAATCCGCTCGCCTCGCAGGCGCACGCCACGCTCTACACCGACGCCGCGCGCGTGTCCGAACACCTGCTGCCCAATACCCGCGCCTACTACGAGATCTGGCTGGACGAGGAGCAGGTCGCCGGCAGCGGCCAGGAGGAGGAGCCGATCTACGGCAACGCCTACCTGCCGCGCAAGTTCAAGATCGGCTTCGCGCTGCCGCCGATCAACGACGTCGACGTGTTCGCCAACGACCTGGGCTTCATCGGCGTGCTCGACGCCGACGGCACGCTGGCCGGCTACAACGTCAGTCTCGGCGGCGGCATGGGCGCCAGCCACGGCGATGCGGAGACCTACCCGCGCGTGGCCAACGTGGTCGGCTTCATCGACCGCGCGCACCTGCTCGATGTCGCTACCGCGGTGGTGACCACCCAGCGCGACCTGGGCAACCGCACCGTGCGCAAGCGCGCGCGCTTCAAGTACACCATCGACGACCACGGCCTGGACACGGTGCTGGCGGAGATCGAGCGCCGTGCCGGCGTGCGCCTGCAGCCCACGCGCGACTTCGCCTTCGAGCACAACGGCGACCGCGCCGGCTGGCAGACCGGCGAGGACGGCCGCTGGCACCTGACCCTGTCGCTGCCGGCCGGGCGCATCGCCGACCATGCCGACGGCGCGCAGCACCTCAGCGGCCTGCGCGCGATCGCCACGCAGCTGCGCGACGCCGGCGACGGCGCGCACTTCCGCATGACCTCGAACCAGAACCTGGTGATCGCCGGCATCCCCGCGGCGCAACGCGAGGCGATCGACGCGCTGGTGCGCGCGCATGCGCTGGACGCCGGCAACCGCGCACCCACCGCGCTGGCGCGCGCGGCCATGGCCTGCGTGGCGCTGCCCACCTGCGGCCTGGCGATGGCCGAGGCCGAGCGCTACCTGCCGGCGTTCGCCGCGCAGCTGCAGCCATTGCTGGCGCGCCACGGCCTGCAGGACGCGCCGATCCTGCTGCGCCTCTCCGGCTGCCCGAACGGCTGCTCGCGGCCCTACCTGGCCGAGATCGCCCTGGTCGGCAAGGCGCCGGGCCGCTACAACCTGATGCTCGGCGGCGACCACCGCGGGCAGCGCCTCAACACCCTGTACCGCGAGAACATCGCCGAGCCGGAGATCCTCGCCGCGCTGGAACCGCTGTTCGCGCGCTATGCCAACGAGCGGCATGAGGACGAGCGCTTCGGCGATTTCCTGCACCGCACCGGCGTGGTCGAGTTGCCCGCCTATCCCACCCACCGTCACCTGATTCCGTCGGAACTGCACGCATGAGCGCTCTGCCCGCCGCCTCCCAAGACGCCTCCGCCAACGCACCGGTGCCGGCCCTGGATCTCGATGCCGCCAATGCGCTGCTGGCGACGCTGTCCGCGCCCGAGCGCGTGGCCTGGGCGCTGCAGCACGGCCCGGCCGAAGCGGCGCTGTCGTCCAGCTTCGGCGCGCAATCGGCCGCCACCCTGCACCTGCTGACCCGGCAGCGCCCGGACATCCCGGTGATCCTGATCGACACCGGCTACCTGTTCGCCGAGACCTACCGCTTCGCCGACGCGCTGACCGAGCGGCTCAAGCTCAATCTCAAGATCTACCGCCCGCTGGTCAGCCGCGCCTGGATGGAAGCGCGCCACGGCCGCCTGTGGGAACAGGGCATGGTCGGCATCGAGCAGTACAACAATCTGCGCAAGGTCGAGCCGATGCGTCGCGCCTTGGACGAACTGAGGGTCGGCACCTGGTTCACCGGCCTGCGCCGCAGCCAGTCCGACAGCCGCGCGCAGACCCCGTTCGTGCAGAAGCGCGGCGATCGCTACAAGATCAATCCGATCGCCGACTGGAGCGATCGCGACCTGTGGCAATACATGCAGCAGCACGACCTGCCCTATCACCCGCTGTGGGAACAGGGCTACGTCTCCATCGGCGATTTCCACACCACCCGCCGCTGGGAACCGGGCATGCGCGAGGAAGACACCCGCTTCTTCGGCCTCAAGCGCGAATGCGGGATCCACGAGGATCTGTGAGACGCGCCAGCACATGTTCGGGCTTTTTGTAGGCGCGGCGTCAACTGCGACAGGCGTTACCGGCCACACCGCGTCTTTTCCTTAGGAGCGGCTTCAGCCGCGACCGGGTTTCATGGGAACGCCCGGTCGCGGCTGAAGCCGCTTCTACGGCTCAGAATCCCTATCTCCTGCGGGTGCCGACAGCACTGGCTGCGCCTTGTGGGAGGGACTTCAGTCCCGACTGCAACAAGTCGGATGCGCCGATGGATCGGCTTATCGCGGCAGCATCAAAGCACATTCCGAAATCGACCCGCTAAGCCCCCACCACCGGCTCCCGCCGCAGCACCAGCACCCAGTCCAGCGCCAGCATCAGCAGCAAGGACACACCCACCAGCGGAAACAGCATCCCGCCCAGCACCAGCAGCGCAACCACGCCGCGCAGCGTGCGCCGGTCCGCGGGCAGCGGCGGCACCCCGAGCCCGCCCTGCGGGCGCCGCTTCCACCACATCACCGCCGCGCTCACGCACAGCAGCACGATGCCCAGGCAGGCCACGATCAGCACGATCTGGTTGAGCGCACCGTACTCCTGGCCCAGATGCACGTTGATGCCCCACTCCAGCGTTTTGGCCAGCGGGCCGTAGTCTGCATAGCGCATATCCAGCAGCACCTGGCCGCTGTACTGGTCCAGATGGATCACCCGTTGCTGTGCCAGTTCCGGCGGATACACCGAGGCGGTATAGACCCCGCGCACGCCGCGCGGCAGCGCCACGCTGTAGCCCGGTGCGATGCCGCGCGCCTGGAACCGCGCCACCGCCGCATCCAGGCCGATCGCGCCCGCCGCCGGCATGGCGTCCGGCATGTCGGCCATGCCGCCATGTTCGCCATGCTCCTCGTGTCCGCCATGCGCGCCGTGCGCCGCGTGCGGGTCCGCGGCCGGCGGCGACGACTGCGGCAGGCGCGCCTGGCGTAGCGACCACGCCGGCACCTCGCTGTCGCTCAGCCGCTGCGTCGACATCGGCAGGTCCACCCGCAGCCCGGACGGGTAGCCGTAGTGATGACCATTGGCCAGGCGGTTGACCTGCGCGCCCCAGAACCACGACCACGGCATCCCGGTCAGCGCCAGGAACAGCAGCAGCACGCCGACCACGCTGCCGGTGAGCGCATGCAGGTCACGCCAGAACACGCGCTGCGCCGGCCGCCCGCGCACCGTGGTCACGCCGCCGCGGCGCCCGCGCGGCCACCACAGGTACACGCCGGTGAACACCAGCAGGATCGCCCAGCCGGCGGCCACCTCGATCAGCGCGTTGGCGAACCAGCCGACGTAGTCGAGGCTGTGCAGGCGGCGGATGGTCCAGGCCACGGTGCCGTGCTCGGGCAACTGCCCCAGCACCCGCGCCCGGTACGGGTCCACGTACACGACCTCGCGGCGGCCATCGGCGGTGGCGATGGTCACTTCCGCCGAGGCATCGCGCCGCGGCGGCGTGGTGTAGCGCAGTGCCTGGCCGGGTTGCGCGGCCAGCGCCGCGTCCAGCAGCCGCTGCGGCGCCAGTGCCTGCGCGTGGGCGGCTACCGGCACGGTCTTCAGCGCGCGGTGGAAGTAGCCGTCGATCGGCTGCTGATAGACGAAGGCGGCACCGGTCAGCGCCAGCCAGACCAGCAGCGGCAGTACCAGCAGGCCGGCATAGAAATGCCAGCGCCACACGGCGCGGTAGAAGCGTGCCGGCGCCACAGCGGACGCGGGAGAGTGCGTCGCCATCACCAGCCCCAGCTCAGCGTGGCGTACAGCGCGCGGCCGTCGCCGGGCGAGTAGCCGGAGGACCCGCTGTCGTACCAGGCGTAGACGTAGTGCCGATCGGTCAGGTTCTTCAGTTGCAGCGAGACCTCGCGCTGCGCACGCCAGCGCCAAGTCGCACCGAGATTGGCCAGCGCGTAGCCGCCGTAGCGGCCGAGGGTGTTGCTGCGCTCCACGTAGTAATCGCCCTGTGCGTTTCCCCAGGCCAACAGTGTCAGCCGCGGCGTGACCTGCCAGTCGATGCCGGCGTTGGACAGGTAGTGCGGCACGTTCTCGATTTCCTTGCCGCGTGTGGCCGGCGCGCTCGGGTCGGGGGTGACGATGACCGCGCGCTGCCGCGAATACGCCAGCCACAGCGTCCAGCGCTCGTCCGGACGCAGGTTCAGTTGCGCATCCCAGCCGCGGCGCAGGGTCTTGCCGACGTTGCCGACCTCGCCGGTGCCGACGCTGCCGTTCACGCCCAGGATCGTGGCCACTTCGTCGGACGCACGCTGCTCCCAGTAAGCCACGCGTGCGTCCCAGCGCTGCTGCGCACCGGCGAACTTCAGGCCGGTCTCCCAGCCATCGTTGTAGGACGGTGCCAGGTTGCGCGCCTGGGTACGGTAGGCGACGTTGCCGCTGCCGATCTGGAACGTGCGGCCGATGTTGGCGTACAGGCTGGCCTGCGCGGTCAGCGCGTACACCGCGCTGAACTTGGGTTGGCGGATCGTGCCGTAGGCGTAGGCCGGATAGCGCGCGCCGCTGGCGAGGTCGCGGAACTGCCCGCCGACGCGATCCACCCGATAGCCCGGCACCAGTTGCAGGCGTTCGGTCGGGCGCAGCACCGCCTGCACGTAGGCGCCTTCGGTATGCAGATCGAAGTCCCAGTCGCGCAGCGGCGCGGTGCGCACGCGCGCCACGGTGCGGTAGCGCTGCGAGATATTGTCCTGCCACTGCGCGTCGACCCCACCCTCCAGCGCAAAGGCGTCGGCACGCGCCAGCGCCGGGCGCCAGCTGAACCTGGCCAGCATGCCGCGCTGGCGCTCGTCGGTGTCGCGTTCCTGCTGCGCGCCGGCCGCGGTGAAGCGCACCCAGCGCTGGTTGTCGTAGCGGTTCCAGTACGCCTTGGCGCTGCCCTGCACGGTCTCGGCCAGACGCGCATCCAGGTGCAGCGACACCTGCGTGGTGTGGCGCTGGCTGCGGTCGTCGCGCGCGTAGTCGGGCGAACTGCGTGGCGCGCGCTGCGCGGTGGCGTAGTCCAGATACCCCGCCTCCAGCGCCGTGTTGCGGTAGTCGCGCGCGCTGAGTCCGGCACGCCAGCGCCCGTCCGGATCGGTGTAGAACCACTTGCCGGCGAACGCATGCTTGCGCGCGTCGGCATGGTCGCGGTAGCCGTCGCTGTCGCGCCAGGCGGCGAAATAGTTCTGGCTCCAGGCGCCGCGCTCGATGCCCTGCGTCGCCTGCACCTCGCGGGTGCCGAAGCTGCCGACGGTGACGCTGGCGCGGCCGTCGTTGCCGCCGCTGCGGGTCAGCACGTCGACGCTGCCGGCGATCGCGTTCAGGCCGTAGCGCGGGTCGTTGGTACCGCGCACGATCTCGATCGCGGCGATGTCCAGCGGGAACACCGCATCCAGGTACGGCATGGCGCCGGCATTGTCGTTGCTGGGCACTCCGTCGATCAGCAACTTGACCGCATTGATCCGGCCTTCGCCGTTGAAGCCGCGGAAGGAGAAGCGCCCGGCGTCGGTGCCCATCTTGAACTGGGTCACCTGCACGCCGGGCGCGCGCATCAGCAACTCCCAGCTGTAGTCCACATGCTGGTCCTGCAGCAGATCGCCGCCGAGGATGTCGACGGAACTGAACACGCTGCGCGCACTGGAACCGGCGGCGAGCGGCGAGGTGGCCTGGACCTTGCCCAGGGTCAGCACGGAATCGCCGGCGGCGCCGGGCGGCGCGTCGGCGGCATGGGCGGGCGCGGCGAGACACACACAACAGCACGCCACCACCGGTGGCATGGCAGGAAAACGGAACATGGCGAAAACTCCATCGGCACGAGGGCGTGCCGCAGCGATGCCGCGGCACGGGAACGGCAACCCGTGGATCAGGAGAACAGCGGTGGCCCGCGCGGCGGGTGTGCGCGGCGCGCGGTGAACGTGACGACATGGCTGCGCAGCACCGCGCCCGGGGCCGGCGGACAGCGCCAGGGCAGCAACGCCAGCAACAGCACTACCCACGGCAGCAGCCGCGCGGCGAGCAGGCAGTAATCGCAGGCTGGCGCGTGCGCCGGGCCGGCATCGTCGTGGTGGCCGCCATGCGCCGCCGAGACGGCTCCCGCCAGCGCCGCCAGACGCAGGCCGCTACTGGTGCACAGCGCCTGGTCCTGCAACGCCGCCGCCTCGGCCTGCGCCTGCCGCCACTGGCTGATCGGCGGCACCAGCAGCAGCAGGCCGAGCGCCAGCGCGGCGAGCGCGGCCCAACACGACGGCAGCTGGCGGAGACGGACCATCGGCGCATTCTAGAGGGTGCGACGGCCATTGAAACGCGTGCGATGCCGTGTGCGGCGAAGTGACGCATGCACGTCGTGGCGGTGCCGGACCGGCAGCGTCCTCGGTCGGTAGACCGAAGCCCCAGCGGCCGCTACCGCCCCCGGAGCACGGCCGCATCGCCATCGTCCTTCCGCCGCCCAGGCGCCCGGCAAGGTGGTCCATCCGCTGCCTGGCCGGACCATGCGCTCTCTGCAGATCGACGACGGGCCGGCGTTTCCGACGCGGCGGCGACCATCGCGGGCGCCGCGCACCGCCGTGCCCGGCGCTTGCATGGCGCCCCGATTGCGGCACCATCGGCCGCGGCCGCGTGCAGGATTTCGGCACGGCCGCCCTTGTTCCGTCCCACTCAGCGAGCCGCCCATGCCCACCATCACGATCTACCACAACCCCGCCTGCGGCACTTCGCGCAATGTGCTCGGGCTGATCCGCAACAGCGGCGTCGAGCCGACCGTGATCGAATACCTGAAGACCCCGCCCGACCGCGCCACCCTGCAGACGCTGGCGGCGGCCAGCGGGCTGCCGCTGCGCGACCTGATGCGGCAGAAGGGCACGCCCTATGCCGAGCTGGGGCTGGACGACCCGACGCTGGACGATGCCGCGCTGCTGGAGGCCATGCTGCAGCACCCGATCCTGCTCAACCGGCCGATCGTGGTCAGCCCGCTGGGCACGCGCCTGTGCCGGCCCTCGGAGACCGTGCTGGAGATCCTGCCGTCGCCGCAGCGCGGCGCCTTTGCCAAGGAGGACGGGACGCCGCTGGTCGACGCGGAGGGCCGCTGGGTGGGCTGACCAGGCGACACCGCCGGCGCAGCCGATTCGCTAAGCGCAGGTGCAGCGCACGCGAGCACCGTGTGAACGCCGCGTCGGCAAAAACCGTGACAGGTACCATAGACTGCGTGCCTTTCCGCCCGAGTCGCGCCGCATGTCTCCCGTCGAACCCGCCGCCGACCCGGTCTATTGCGCGGCCAAGCCCCGCAACGAAGCGCTGCGGCTGGACGCCTTGCACAGCTACGCGATCCTGGACACCCCGCGCGAGCCGGCGTTCGACGACATCACCCGGCTGGCCGGGCTGATCTGCCAGGCGCCGATCGCGGTGGTCAACCTGATCGACAGCGAGCGCCAGTGGTTCAAGAGCGAGATCGGGCTGGGCACGCGCGAAACGCCGCTGGCGACCTCGCTGTGCGCGCACGCCCTGCTCGAGGACGACCTGCTGCTGGTGCCGGATACCCGCGAGGATCCGCGCTTCGCCTGCAATCCGCTGGTCACCGGCGAGATGCGCCTGCACTTCTATGCCGGCGCGCTGCTGAAGACCTCCGACGGCCTGGCCCTGGGCACCGTCTGCGTGCTGGACCGGCGCCCGCGCCAGCTCAGCTACGAGCAGATCGAAGCGCTGCGCGCGCTGGCGCGGCAGGCGATGGGCCAACTGGAACTGCGCAAGGCGCTGCATCTGGCACAGGAATCCAACCATTACCGCAGTCGCCTGATGGCCATCGCCGGCCACGACCTGAAGACCCCGCTGCGCACCGCGTCGTACGCGCTGAGCAAGCTGCAGCGCCAGCAGGACGCGGCGCAGGATGGTGCGCTGGAGACCGCACGTACCGCCTTGAACCAGGTCGCCAGCGGGCTCGACCAGCTCGCCACCAACGCCGCCGCCGGCGAGCTGCGCCTGCCGGCGCTGCAGACCCTGGCCCTGGCCGACGTGCTGGCACCGATCCTGGCCACCTGGCAGCCGCAGGCCGCGGCCAAGGACGTGCAGCTGCGCAGCGTGCCGACGTCCTTGCGCGTGCGCAGCAGCGCGGCCTTGCTGTCCACGTTGCTCGGCAACCTGCTCGGTAACGCGGTCAAGTACACCGCGCAGGGCAAGGTGCTGATCGGCTGCCGGCGCCGCGGCGACCAGGTGGCGGTGGAGATCATCGACCGCGGCATCGGCATGGACGAAGAGGGCCTGCGCACCTTGTTCCAGGCCTTCCGCCAGGCCGACCCGCGCAGCGACGGCCTCGGCCTGGGCCTGTGGATCGTGCGCCGCGCCGCCGAGACCCTGGGCTGCACGGTGGAAGTGCGCAGCCAGCCGGGCCACGGTAGCCGCTTCACTGTGCTGCTGCCGGCGGCGAGCACGGACGCCTGACGCCCGAGCCACGCTGGCGCAGGTGTACTTGTGCTGGCGCCAGTACCCTCATCCGCCCCTTCGGGGCACCTTCTCCCGGGGGGAGAAGGAAGATGTCAAGCGCAGCCGCGCAGCGTTGAGCAGCTAAGGTTCGGCAGGGACCAGTGAGGTACCAAGGTCTTCCGGCAGCCTGCAGTCGGGACTGAAGTCCCTCCCACAATGGCCACGGCCGCTCAGTGTGAGACGCCTGAACTGCGCTGCGCTGCGCGCGGGTACTGGCACTGGCGACCGTACCCTCATCCGCCCCTTCGGGGCACCTTCTCCCGGGGGGAGAAGGAAGATGTCAAGCGCAGCCGCGCAGCGTTGAGTCGCTAAGGCTTGGCAGGGAACAGTGAGGTACCAAGGTCTTCCGGCAGCCTGCAGTCGGGACTGAAGTCCCTCCCACAATGGCCACGGCCGCTCAGTGTGAGGGGCCGGGGAGCCGCCGCCGCGGGAATCCCGCTTTTGCGATTCCCCACTCCCGATTCCCCATTCCCGGCTTCACCGCGATTCCCCACTCCCGATTCCCCAATCCCGGCTTCAAAGTCACTCCTTCAACACCATATCGATGCACAGCACCGCCGCCATGATCAGGATCCGCCGCGGATCCTCGGCCGGCAGGCTCTCGGCGATCGACAGCATGTAGTTGTCGGCGCTAGTGAACAGTTCCTTGCCCAGCCCGGCCCACTTCTTCGAGACCTGCGCCAGTTCGCGCTCGCCCTGCACGAAACGGAAATCCCAGCTGGTCCACTTGCCGCGCAGGGTGCACACCGGCGCGCCCTGGGCATCGAGCACGTCGAACTTGCCGCCGATGGAGAAGAACTTCTGGCTGAAGGAACCGACCAGCCGATCGCGCTCGTCCAGCACCTCGACCTTGGACAGGAACAGCGAGAAGCCGCGCTTGACCGTCAGCACCTTCTGTCCATCCGGAGTACGCACTTCCACCTGGAACGGGGTCATGCGCTTGTAGTCGGTGAACCGGAAGATCTTGGTGAACACGCCCAGGTTCGGCTCGCGGCATTCCAGCAGCTTGCGGTTGCTGTGCGGATCGAACACGTCGTAGTTGTTGGCGGCCTTGAACATGCCGACCTGTTCCTTGACGAAGAACAGGTTGTGCTGGAGAACAGGATGCATCGGGCGTCCTTGCGTTGGGAAAGTCGACGCGCCCTGGGCGACGGCCGCACAGCGGCGGCGCGGTGCCGACAGCCGCCGGCACGTCCAGGGTCGCGGTCTGCCGGGCGGCAGCGCGGGCCGCATGATAGGGGGCGACTGCGGCCGCGGCAACGCGCACGGCAGGCAACCACGCCAGTGCGGGGTCTTCATTCCAGTGAAGGCCGCGACGCCGTTGCCCTTACTTCTTTTGCCAGACGTCTGTCCGAAGCCAATCGACGTATCGATCAAAGGACGCCGCTGTCGCGATTCCCCAATCCCGATTCCCCAATCCCGATTCCCCAATCCCGATTCCCCATTCCCGGCTTCAACATTCCCGGCTTCAACTGGTAATGGTCTGAGTCAGATCTTCCCAGCTCGGCGGCGCCGGCCAATCCGGCTGCTGGTTGCCTTCCATCACCCGACGCAGGTCGCGGGTGTCGATCTGCGGCGCCAGCACGTGCACCAGCTCCAGCGCGTAGTCGCGCAGCACGCGGTCGCGCGGTAGTACCGCCCAGGCGATGCAGTCGGGAATCTCCGGCGGCGCCGGCCACGCGCGCAGATCGGTGTCGTTGGCGCTCACCGCCATCTCCGCCAGCAACCCCACACCGAGACCGGTGCGCACATAAGTCTTGATCAGGTCCGCGTCGAGCGCGGTCAGCGCGATCCGCGGCTCCAGTCCGAGCCGGCCGAAGGCGCGCTGCAGCGAGGAGCCGGCGCGGGTCGAGGATTCGTAGCTGATCAGCGGCTGCGCCGCCAACGCGGCCATGTCCGGCACCCGCCTGGGCACGTCCAACGCATGCCCGCGCGGCACCAGCACCAGCCGCCGCCAGCGGTACAGCGGCACGGCGATGCCCGCCGCCGGCGCGCTACCGGCAGTGCTGACGATGGCGATGTCGGCGTCGCCCTGGCTGAGCAGGTCCAGCGCCGCGCTCTCGGCGGCCTGCTGCAGATGCACGCTGACCTGCGGATAGGCCTGTTTGATCTGCGCCACCGCCGGCGGCAGCACGAAGCGCGCCTGGGTGTGGGTGGTGGTGAGGGTCAGCTGGCCCTGGCTCTCGCGGCGCTGGTTGGCCGCGTAGGTGCGGATGTTGTTGGCCTCGGCCAGCACAGCGCGCGCGCGCTCGATCACCTCGCGCCCGGCCGGGGTCACCGTTTCCAGGCTGCGGCCCTTGCGCACGAACAACAGGAATCCCAGTTCGTCCTCCAGTTGCTTGAGCTGCTTGGACAGCCCGGGCTGGGTGGCGTGCACGCGCGCCGCCGCCAGGGTGATGTTCAGATCGGCATCGGCAATGGCGACGAGGTAGCGGAGTTGGGTCAGCGTCATCGGGACGAGGGCGAGGCGCCGCCAGGCGGGACGCTCGACTGTAGTGGAATTCGGCCTTTCACCTTATAACGGAAAGCTATCTGCCTTGGGCATGAAGTCATTTCCTGGGGCTATGAGCCGGCGCTACGGTCGTCGCTCCCTCCTGCCCTGCGTCGCGAGCCGTCCTTGTGAGTCCAGCCCCGATTGCCCTGTATCCGGACCTGCGCGACCGGGCCGTGCTGGTGATCGGCGGCGGCGCGGCCGCCGAGCGCCAGGTGCAGGCACTGCTCGCCGCCGGCGCCCTGCCACGGGTGGCCGCGCCGACCCTGACCCCGGGCTTGCATGCGCTGGCCGCGCAGGGACGGCTGGTCTGGCTGCCAGGCGCCTTCGACAGCGCCTGGCTGGACAGCGTCTGGTATCTGATCGCCGCGAGCGAGGACGCCATGGCCAACCGCCAGGCGCTGCAGGCCGCGGCCGCACGGCGGGTGCTGGCGCAAGCCGTGCCGGCCGAGCCGGCGTCCGCGGCCAATGCCGCTGCCGCCGAGACCGCCGTACAGCAGGCGCTGCCGCTGCGCCCAGGCAGCGTGACCCTGGTCGGCGCCGGGCCCGGCGATCCCGGCCTGCTCACCGGCCACGCGCTGCACGCCCTGCGCCAGGCCGACGTGGTCCTGCACGACCGCCTGGTCAGCGCCGCGATCCTGCAACTCATACCGGCGGGTACCCAACGCATCGCCGTCGGCAAGTCGGCCGATGGCCATAGCGTGGCGCAGGAGCAGATCCATGCCTTGCTGCTGGAACACGCGCAGCGCGGACGCCGGGTGGTGCGGCTGAAGGGCGGCGACCCGTTCGTGTTCGGCCGCGGTGGCGAGGAACTGGAATACCTGCGCGCGCACGGCGTGGACTACGCGGTGGTGCCCGGCATCACCGCCGCGCTGGCCTGCGCCGCCTATGCCGGCATCCCGCTGACCCATCGCGACCACGCGCAATCGCTGCGCCTGGTCACCGCGCACTGCAAGGCCTCGCTGGACACCCTGGACTGGACCGCACTGGCACAGGAACGGCAGACCCTGGCGGTGTACATGGGCGTGGCCGGCCTGGACACGGTGCGCACGCGCCTGCTCGCCGCCGGCCGCGCCGCCGGCACGCCGTTTGCGCTGGTGGAGAACGGCTCGCGTGCCGAGCAGCGGGTGGTGCGCGGCACCCTCGCCGACCTGCCCGATACCGCCCGCGCGCATGCGGTGCGTGCGCCGGCGCTGCTGATCCTCGGCGAGGTGGCCGCGCTGGCCGACACCCTGCACTGGTTCGGCGCCGCACCGCTGCACGCGCTGCCCTCACCTTCCCCGAAGCAGGCGGCGCCTACCCTGGCCCACGCCGCCTGACCCGCCCCCCATTCCCGGAGACCTTGCCCATGGCCATCTACGACAACATCCTCGACACCATCGGCCACACCCCGATCGTCAAGCTGCAGCGGCTGGCGCCGGCGCACGTGGACCTGTACGTCAAGGTCGAGGCGTTCAATCCCGGCGGCTCGGTCAAGGACCGCCTGGCCTTGGCGATCGTGCTCGACGCCGAGGCGCGCGGCCTGCTCAAGCCCGGCGACACCATCGTCGAAGCGACCTCCGGCAATACCGGCGTGGCGCTGGCGATGGTCGCCGCCGCACGCGGCTACAAGTTCGTGGCGACGATGGTGGAAACCTTCTCGATCGAGCGCCGCAAGCTGATGCGCGCCTACGGCGCCAAGGTGATCCTGACCCCCGCCGCCGAGCGCGGCAGCGGCATGGTGCGCAAGGCCGAGGAACTGGCCAGGCAGCACGGCTGGTTCCTGGCCCGGCAGTTCGCCAACCCGGCCAATCCGGCCTACCACCGCAGCACCACCGCCGCGGAGATCCTGCGCGACTTCGCCGGCCGCCGGCTCGACCATTTCGTCAGCGGCTGGGGCACTGGCGGCACCCTCACCGGCGTCGGCGAAGTGCTGCGGCTCGCGCGTCCGGAAGTGCACATCACCGCCACCGAACCGGCCGGCGCGGCCCTGCTGCAGGGCCAGGAGTGGAAGCCGCACAAGATCCAGGGCTGGACGCCGGATTTCGTGCCCGAGGTGCTCAATCGCGAGGTCTACGACGAGGTGCTGAGCGTCGAAGACACCGACGCCATCACGGTGTCGCGCCGCCTCGCCGCCGAGGAAGGCATCTTCACCGGCATCTCCGGCGGCGGCACGGTGGCCACCGCGCTGCGCGTGGCCGAGACCGCGGCGCCCGGCGCGGTGATCCTGGCGATGCTGCCGGATACCGGCGAACGCTACTTCTCCACGCCGCTGTTCGCCGACATCAACGAAGGCAGCGACGACGACTGGCTGGCCGGCCTGCCGTAAACGCGCAGCGGCAGGCATGCGCCCTGGCGCTGCCGCATCGGCGCGGCATCGCTACTGTGCGTGCGGATCGAAGTACGCCGTCCACGATATCGGCGCGGCGCGCAGGCTGGCCGCGTGCCGGAACGCGGCCATGGCTTCGGCCTGCTGGCCCACGTTGAGCAAGGCCACGCCCAGATTGAAGTAGGTACTGCGATCGTCGGACTGCAGGCGCACGGCGCGGCGCAGTGCCGCCGCTGCCCGCCGGTAGTGCCCGCGATCGCACAGCACCGCGCCCAGACAGGTGAGCGGGCGTGGATCGGCGGGTGCCGCTCTGGCCGCGGCGCGCACAAGTGCCTCGGCCTCGGCCAGCAGCGCATCGGCACGCTGCGGCTCCCGGAACGCTGCCATGACCAAGGCCTTCGCCTGCGCGAGGCGGTCGTCGGGCACGGATGCGCTCATGCCGGCACACCGCAGGCCGGCGTCCCGCCTGCCCCGCACGCGAGCGGCAGGACGACGTGGCGTGCACCGGACTGCAAATCCGCGTGCGCCATGCCTCAGACCGGCAGCGGCGCGCCCAGCGCCGGCGGCTGCGGCGCGGTCAGGCGCTCGATCAGCAACTGTTCGATCGCTTCCACGTCGACCTCGCGCACCACCTGTTGCGCCTGCTCGCCCAGGCCCGGCTGATAGCCCGGCGCCCACGACAGGATGTCGCCATAGCCGGCGCCGAACTCGGTGTTGGTGTCCACGTACAGCGTCTCGCTGACGGTGGCCAGCTCCGGGCGCAGCCACACCGCGGTGGCCAGTTCGTCCCACATCGGGAAGCCAGGCTCGCGCCGGCGCAGCGCATGGCCGATCGGCGTGTCGGCGGCGCCCATCCGCGCCAGCAGCTGCGGGGTCAGTTCGGTGGCGGTGGACGGATCCACCGGCACCATCACCATGCGCCGCCACGGCGCGCGCATCACGATGCTGGCCGCTTCCGGGTCCCAGCGGATGTTGAATTCGCGCCGCGGCGAATTGACGAACTCGCGCGCGAACTGCGCCGCCGACACGCTGTCGCGGCGCTGCCGCGGATTGAGGCTGCCGCCCATGTAGACCAACTCCTTGGCCAGCGTGGCGAAGTCGGGATCGAGCCGCTGCGCCAAGGCCAGATTGGTCAACGGCCCGGTGGCGACGATGCTGACCTCGCCGGGGAACTCGCGCACCTTGCGGATCATGAACAGCGCCGCCGGCTCGCTGGCCGCCTGCACCACGGTGGGATTGCCCAGCGGCAGGTCCGGGACCACGTCGTGGGCGTGGTAGCGCGGCGCGCTCTGCACGGTGTCGTGCTCGACCCACTGCCGGGTCCAGGCGCCCTTCCACAGCAACTTGCCGTACAGCGCTTCCCAGCGTTCGGTGGCCACCTCGCTGTTGAGCAGCGGGAACACCGGGCCGGGCAGCACCGGCACTTCGCCACGCCCGGCGATCTCGAGCAGGCGCCGGGTATGCGCCAGCGCTTCGTCGCGCCAGATGTTGCCGCTGACCACCGAGATGCCCAGCACCTCCACCTCGGGCGATTGCAGCAGCAACAGCTGCGCAGGAGTGAAGCCGTCGATGTCGTCTTCGAGGATGACCCGGCGGCGCGGGGCGGCGGTGCTGCTGGCGGAAGCGATTGGCATGAGGCGGGACAATGGTGGCGGAAGGGGAACGACCGGCGCGTCGGGTGCGATCGACGCGGAACGACGCGACACGTCGAACGCAAGCGTCTGCGACGTGCCGCACGGGCGCTAGGGTAATCGGGTTTGCGCGCACTGCCACGCACGACGAGGCACTGCCGGGTCGCGCCCGTGCCCATTCGTGACGCGCGCGCGCGCGGACGCCGTGGGCAGCCGCGTAAACTTGCGCGGCCGCAACCGAACCAGGGAAGGACTGCATGCACGACCGAACCGACCGCACCGATCCACCGCCCGCACGCGCGCAGGCGCGCGTGCCGTTGCTGGTGCGCACGACCTCGCCGGCGCATTTCCTGCTGGCGCTGCTGCTCGGCGCCAGCCTGCAGCACGCGCTGCCGTTGCCGTTGCCGCAGGGCGCTGCACTGGCCTGGCTGCAACTGGGCGGCGGTGCCGTCGCGCTCGCCGGCCTGCTGCTGGCGTGCTGGTGCTTCGTGCTGTTCGCACGCGACCGCACCACCCTGCTGCCCGAGCGCGCGCCCTCGCACCTGGTCTGCCACGGGCCCTACCGGCTGACCCGCAACCCGATGTACGTCAGCCTGACCCTGAGTTACCTCGGCCTGAGCGTGCAGATCGGCTGGCCGTGGTCGGCGCTGTTGCTGCCCTTGCCGCTGCTGGCCTTGCAGCGGGTGGTCATCCCCTACGAGGAAGCGCGCCTGCGCGAACGCTTCGGCAGTGCCTATGCGCGCTACTGCGCGCAGGTCGCGCGCTGGCTGTAGCCACTGGCCGCGTCGGCATGCCTCAGCGCGCCAGCCACCAGGCCGCCGCCGCAGCCAGCAACAGCACCAGCAGCACCCAACGCCAGGCCCCGCCGCGGTCGCCGGCGGCCACGGTCGAGGCAGCCCCCAGCGTCGGCGCCGAGCGCAGATGCCGCTGTACCATCTCCAGCGCCTCGCGCAGCGACATGTCCGGATAGTGCTCGAACACCAGCTTGGCGGCCGTGCGCCGCTCGCCGCGGCGCAGCGCCAGTTCCGCCGCCGGCGGCAGGCGCCGTTCCTCGGCCGCCACCGGCGCCTGCGCCCCGGTCGCCGACGTCGCCCCCGCTGCCGCACCGGAGGCGTGGCGGTCGAGCATCTCCGTCACCGTGCGCGCCGCGCCGGCCAGCAGCCAGGCATCGACCTGTTCCTTCGCACTGCGCAGGTCCATGCCGCTGTGCGCGCGCAGCAGCTTGATCGCCTTGATGATCTGGCCCTGCGCGAGGGCATCGGCGACCTGTGGCGGCGGCGGGTTCGGGTTCATGTCGCAAGTGCTGAGATGGGGGCGCGTCAGTCTTGCCGCTGGCCGGTTAAGCGGCCGTGGCAGCGCGCGGCGGCGGGTGGCGACACCCTCACGCATCCATCATTCGGCTCCCCTAAAGATCGGCGCATGAAGATCGAAATCTGGCAAGGCGACATCACCCAGCTCGACGTGGACGCGATCGTCAACGCCGCCAACGAGTCCCTGCTCGGTGGTGGCGGCGTGGACGGCGCCATCCACCGTGCCGCCGGCCCGGAATTGCTGGAAGAATGCCGGCGCCTGCCGGAACTCAAGCCGGGCGTACGCTGCCCGGTCGGCGAGGTGCGCGCCACCGCGGGCCACCAGCTCAAGGCGCGGCATGTGCTGCATACCGTCGGTCCGGTGTGGCGCGACGGCGCCCACAACGAACCGGCCCTGTTGGCCAACTGCTACTGGCGCGCCCTGCGCATGGCCGAACAGATGGGCCTGCACTCGGTGGCGTTCCCGGCGATCAGCTGCGGCGTCTACGGCTACCCGCTGCACCAGGCCGCGCGTATCGCGGTGGCCGAGACCGACGCCTGGCAGCGCGCGCATGCGGTGCCCAAGCGGATCATCCTGGTGGCCTACAACGACGCCACCGCCAAGGCGTACCGGCAGGCGTTGCGCGACGCGCAGTGCGCCACTGCAGCCTGAGCGGTCGACCCGGACGCTCTCAGAGATCCGGCGACTACCCGCGAATCACCACAGGGCCTGCGTTCCACCCGGGCGCAGGCACGCCCTGATTCACTGAGATGGCGGCCGCCCAGCGCCCGGCGCTGGCACAGCGTGCTGTGGGGATTATCCCGACACCGTGTCGGGGGACCGTGCAAAGAGTGATCGCGCGCTCAGATTCGCTCAGATTGATCGGCGGTGGGAAGGCTACATTGCGCGAGCCTCAACCCTAACGCCACCTTAACATCATGACGATTTCTTGCCGTCCGCGTCCGAGTACGCTGGCGAATGCCCTGTTCGTGCTTCCGTGGGCCGCCGGCCTGGCCTTGACGCTGACCTGTGCGACGGCACTGGCCCAGGAGGCCGCCCCGGCCACCGGCACCAGCACCAGCACCACCGACGCCGCGGCCCCGATCGCGGTACAGGCGATCCGCGTCACCGGGGTCGGCGACCATCCGCGCGAGCAGATCGATCCGGCGCGCCTGCAGGCGCTGGCCGACGCGCGCCTGCGCGCACTCGGCGGCGGCACGCTGCCGGCCCAGCTCAGCTTCGCGCAACTGCAGCAGATCGCCGACACGCTGACCCAGGCCTACCGCCAGGCCGGCTTCCTGGTCGCCCGGGCATATCTGCCGGTGCAGACCCTGGGGCCGGACCAGGTGGTCGAGATCCGCGTGGTCGAGGGCCGGGTCGGCAAGATCACCGTCGAGGGCACGCGCCGCTACGACGACCGCCTGATCGCCAGCCCTGCCCTGGCCCTTCAGGGCCAGATCCTGCGCCAGCAGGATCTGCAGTCGGCGCTGCTGTACACCCGCGACCTGCCGGGCGTGTCCGCCACCTCCGTGCTCAAGCCCGGCGCCAACCCCGGCGAGACCGACGTGGTGATCCAGGCCAGCGAGGAGCGCCCGCTGCAGGTCAGCGTCGGCGCCAGCAACTACGGCACCCCGAGCATCGGCCGCTACCGCGCGCAGCTCGGCGTGGACTGGAACAACCCGCTCGGTCTGGGCGACCACCTGTCGGCCAGCTATGCCTATGCGCTGGATCCGGCCAATACCTGGCAGGGCAGCCTCGCCTACCAGGTGCCGATCGCCGGCGTCGACGGCCTCAGCGCCAGCGCGTCCTACACGCGCAGCGTGGTCAACCTCGACAACGGCGCGTTCGCCGCGCTCGACATCCAGGGCCCGACCCAGCAGAGCGCGCTGGGCCTGGACTGGAAGTTCGTCAATTCCGATGCCTGGCGCGTGCAGAGCTGGCTGCACCTGGTCAAGGAAAGCTCGCGCCTGCAGGGCCTGGGCGTGCTGCTGTCCAAGCAGAAATTCGACGTGGCCGAACTCGGCACCAGCGTGCGCCACGACGACCGCCGGCTCCACGGCATCGACCTGCTGCAGCTCAGCGTGCGCGGCGCGCTCGACGACGATTCGCCGCAGACCGATTACCTGTACGCCCGCCACGACCGCCACTTCACCGTCGCGCGCCTGAGCTACACCCGGCTGCAGGGGCTGACCGCCACGCAGCGGCTGCAGCTGCGCGTCAACGGCCAGTACAGCGACGACACCCTGACCCCGCTGGAACAGTTCTCGCTGGGCGGACCGACCAGCGTGCGCGCCTTCCCGCTCGGCGCCGCGCTCGGCGACCGCGGCTTCGACTCCGGCCTGGAGTACCAGGTGGACGCACCAGGCTTCGCCAGCGCCGCCTCGCCGTTCGGCGGCCGCGCCTGGGGTCAGCTGCTGACCGCCAGCGTGTTCTACGACTACGGCCGGGTCTACCCGAACGGCGCCAACCGCGCGGTGTACGACAGCGTCACCACCTTCGAGGGCGCCGGCGTCGGCCTCAGCTTCCGGCTGCCCGACTGGCACGGACTCTCGTTCGATCTGGCCGCGGCCAAGCCCACCGGCACCACCAAGCCGGGCGACGGCAAGGATGTGCGCTACTGGGCCCGCTTCGGCCTGACCTTCTGACCTGGGGATCTCCATGAACCGCATCTACCGCCTCGTCTTCAACCGCCACCTCGGCGTGCTCCAGGTCGCCTCCGAAGTCGCCACCGGCCACGCCGGCGCCACCGGCAACGGCGCGGCGCGCCTGGCCGCGCCGCTGCTGCCCTTCGCCCTGGCCTGTGCGCTGGCCGCGCCGGCTCACGCCAGCGGCGTGCCGTCGCTGTCCAGCGCCACCGGCGCCACCGTGTCGCAGAACGGCGGCACCCTGCAGATCGACCAGAACGCGGCCAAGGCGGTGCTGAACTGGAACAGCTTCAACGTCGGCAAGGACGCCAGCGTGGTGTTCGTGCAGCCGTCCAGCTCGGCGGTGGCGCTCAACCTGATCGATGCCAGCCGCGGCGCCAGCGTCATCGACGGCAGCCTGCGCGCCAACGGCAATGTGTTCCTGATCAACTCCGCCGGCATCCTGTTCGGCAACCACGCGCAGGTGAACGTCGGCGGCCTGGTCGCCAGTTCGCTGGGCCTGGCCGGCGACGACGACAACGGCTACCTGCTCGGGCGGGGCGACCATGGCGCCGCCAGCGTGGTCAACCAGGGCAGCATCCGCGCCGGCAACGGCGGCTCGGTCAATCTCGTCGGCAACCATGTCGCCAACCGCGGCAGCATCAGCGCCGACGGCGGCGCCATCCGCCTGCTCTCCGCCGATCAGGTCAAGGTGACCATGGACGCGGCCGGCGCGATCGGCATGCAGATGGTCGCGGCGGCCAGCCAGTCGATGGACGGCGCGGCGGCGGCGGTGGAGAACAGCGGCACGCTGCGCGCCAATGGCGGGCAGATCCTGCTGCAGGCAGGCAGCACCGGGCTGTCGCAGTTGCTGGTCAACAACACCGGCGCGCTCGAAGCCACCGGCATCGACACCTCCGGCGGCAGCGTGCGCCTGGTCGGCAGCGGCGGCGACGTGGCCAGCAGCGGCCGCATCGATGTCTCCGGCACCCACGGCGGCAGCGTGCAGGTGCTGTCCGATGGCGCGGTGAACGTCGCTGGCCGCATCGACGCCAGCGGCACCGCGGCCGGCGGCAGCGTGCGCATCGGCGGCGGCTACCAGGGCGGCGAACAGTTGCAACACGCCAGTGCGGCCACGGTCGCCGACGGCGCGCTGCTCGATGCCAGCGCGACCGGCCAGGGCAACGGCGGCTCCATCGTGGTCTGGTCCGATGGCCACACCGCGGTGCATGGCGCGCTGCGCGCCAACGCGGCCGGCAGCGGCAGCGGCGGCCTGCTCGAAACCAGCGGCCACACCGTCGACTTCTCCGGCATCGCCGTCGGCGCCAAGGGCGCCGGCCCCGGCAGCGCCGGCACCTGGCTGGTCGACCCGGAAGACCTGACCGTGGACAGCGCGGCCGCCAGCACCATCAGCGGCGCGTTGAACGGCGGCACCAACGTCACCCTGCTCACCTCCAGCACCAACGCCAGCGGCCCGGGCACCGTGAGCAACGGCAGCGGCGACATCAACGTCAATGCGGCGATCGGCTGGAGCGGCAACTCCACGCTGACCCTGGACGCCTACCACAGCATCTATCTCAATGCCGCCGTCACCGCCACCGGCAACACGGCCGGCCTGGTGCTGAACTACGGCGGCTACACCGACAACGGCACCGTCGGCGGCACGGGCGACTACTACGTCAACACCCCCGTCTCGCTCGGCGGCGCGCACGCCAGCCTGGCGATCAACGGGCAGGCGTACACGCTGATCCACTCGCTGGCCGACGCGGCTACCTATTTCAACAGCCCCGGCGCCTATGCGTTGGCCCAGGACATCGACCTGGCCGGCGTCACCCGCAGCAGCGCCCTGGTGTCCTCCTTCCAGAGCAAGCTGGCCGGCCTGGGCCACAGCATCAACAACCTGACCATCTCCGGCGCCAGCGGCTACGTCGGCCTGTTCGGCACCACCAGCAGCAACAGCCTCATCCGCGATGTGCACCTGGGCAACGTCTCCATCTCCGGCGGCTATTACGTCGGTGGCCTGGTCGGCTACGGCCAGGGCGCGATCAAGAACGTCACCGTCGACGGCAGTGTGACCGGGAGCTCCGGCGGCGTCGGCGGATTGGCCGGCTACAACCTGGGCTTGATCGACAACAGCGCGTTCGTCGGCAGCGTCAACGGGCAGAGCGCCGTCGGCGGCGTGGCGGGCAACAACGTCGGCGCCACGATCCGCAATTCCCACAGCACCGGCAGCGTGACCGGCAGCTCCAGCAACACCGGCGGCCTGGTCGGCTACAACGACGGCGGCAGCCTGACTAACACGTATTCCACCAGCACCGTGAGCGGCACCAGTTCCGTCGGCGGCCTGGTCGGAACCAACCAGAACGCCGGCTCCATCAAGAACAGCTACGCCACCGGCAGCGTGACCGGCAGCAGTTCCATGGTCGGCGGGCTGGTCGGCATGAACTACCAGAGCACCATCGCCAACACCTACGCCACCGGCAGCGTCACCGCAACGGCCTCGGTGGGCGGGCTCGTGGGCGTCAATAACGCGGGCGGTGCCAGCGTCAGCTCCAGCAGCGTCAGCAACAGCTACGCCACGGGTGCCGTCATCAGCACCACCAACAACAACGTGGGCGGACTGATCGGCGCCAATTCGGGCAGCGTCAGCAATGCGTCGTGGGACGTCGACAGCACCGGCCAGGCCAATGCCATCAGCGGCGGGGGCGGCGGCAGCGTCACCAATCTGACCAGCTTCGGCAGCGGCAACCGCTACAACCACGCCACGTACGGCAATCTCGGCACCTGGGCGTTGCTCGCCGGCACCAGCAACGTCTACGTCGCCAGCGATGGCGTCGGCAGTCCGGCCTGGATCATGATCGAGGGGCAGACGCGCCCGTTCCTGGCCAGCGAGTACAGCACCACCATCGGCAACGCACACCAGTTGCAGTTGATGGCGTACAACCTGGCGGCCAACTACAGCCTGTCGGCCGACATCGATGCCAGCCAGACCGCCGGCAGCAACGCCAGCGGCATGTGGAGCAGCGCCGGCTTCAGCCCGGTCGGCGACAGCAACAACGCCTTCACCGGCAGCCTCGACGGCGCGAACCGCGCGATCTCCGGGCTGACCATCGCCCGCGGCGGCACGTCCTACGTCGGCCTGTTCGGCAACACCGGCGCTGCCAGCCGGATCGTCAACCTCGCCCTGACCGGCGCCACCGTCACCGGCACTGCCTACGTGGGCGGCGTCGCCGGCTTCAATGCCGGCACGCTCAGCGGCATCCGCGTCACCGGCACCATGAGCGGCACCGGCAACTTCATCGGCGGCCTCACCGGCTACAACAACGCCGGGACGATCACCGGCGCGCAGACCAGCGGCAGCGTGGTCGGCAGCGGCGGCCCCTACAGCGGCAACTACGTCGGCGGACTGATCGGCAGCAACGCTGGCGGCACGATCAACGCGTCGTCCTCGTCGAGCACGGTCTCCGGCGGCAGCAGTGTCGGCGGCCTGGTCGGCAACGACTACCAGGGCAACTACAGCAACGTGCAGGCCAGCGGCAGCGCGACCAGCACCAGCACCGCCAGCGGCGACCATGTCGGCGGGCTGATCGGCAACGCCAATCAGAGCCAGATCCAGAACGCCTCGGCCAGCGGCAACGTCACCGCGACCACCACGCATGCGGGCGGTCTGCTAGGCCAGGCGTCCACCGCTACCCTCACCAATGTGCAGGCCAGCGGGAGCGTCTCCGGCTCGAACTACGTCGGCGGGCTGATCGGAGTGGCGAACAGGGGGACCATCACGAACGCGCACGCGACCGGTGGCGCATCGGGAGTCAACTATGTCGGCGGACTGGTCGGTAACCTCTTCAGCACAAGCCTCAGCGACGCTTACGCCGTCGGCGATGTTTCCGGCACGTCGTACATCGGCGGGCTGGTCGGGTACAACTCTCGAGGCAGCCTGGCCCGTGTCTATGCCACTGGTTTCATCGCCGCCACCGAGTATGCGGGCGGCCTGGTCGGTTACAACCTGACCGGCACCATCAACGCGGCCTATGCCGGCGGCCGTGGCGTGATCGGCACCGAGTATCTCGGCGGTCTGGTCGGCTATAACGATGGCGGCATCATCAACGCCAGCTACGCCATCGGCGACATAGGCGGCAGCAACGCCGTCGGCGGCCTGGTCGGCACCAACAGTGGCACGATCAACGCCAGCTTCTTCCCCACCGACATCGGCGGTAATCCGATCAACGCCGGCCTGCGCTTGGCGGGCAGCAACACCGGCAGCATCGATGCGATCAGCGGCGGCAGGTCCTGGAGCGCGTTGAACACGCTGTCCACCTTCACCGATGCCGGCTGGGCGATCGACAACCGCGGCGGCACCGGCCAGACCTGGCGCCTGTACGAACACATGGGCACGCCGCTGCTGCGCAGCTTCCTGACCCCGTTGACGATCAGCACCAGCCTCTCCGGGCTCGACAAGACCTACGACGGCAACGGTGTCAGCGGCACGATCTCGTCCTACACGGCCGGCGGCGCCTTCGACCCGAGCCTGCTGTTCGGATCGTCGCTGCGCTACGCGACCGCAGGCAATGGCGTCGGCAGCTACACCACCGGCAACGGCATGCTGCAGATCGGTGGCCTGGCGTCCTCGCAGCAGGGCTACGACATCGGCTACGTGGTCTCCGGCGGCATCGCCATCACCCCGGCGACGCTGACGGTGACGGCGACCTCGGGCTCCAAGACCTACGGCAGCACCCTCAACCTCAGCGGCTACCGCGTTTCCGGCCTGATCGGCAGCGACAGCGTCTCCGGGGTCGCGCTGAGCAGCGCGGGCGCCGGTAGCGGCGCCGCAGTGGGCAACTATGCCGTCACCGCCTCCGGCGCGACCGGCGCAGGGTTGTCCAACTATGTCGTCAACTACGTCGACGGCAGCCTGCGCGTCGATCCGGCGACGCTGCGCATCGTCGCCAACGACGCCAACAAGACCTACGGCGGCACCGTCAACCTCAGCGGCTACAGCGTTTCGGGCCTGCTCAACGGCGACACCGTCTCCGGCGTCGCCCTGGGCAGCGCCGGCGCCGGTGCCGGCGCCGCGGTCGGCAACTACGCCATCACCGCCTCCGGCGCGACCGGCGCCGGGCTGTCCAACTACGTCGTGACCTATGTCGACGGCAGCCTGCGCGTCGATCCGGCCACCCTGCGCATCGTCGCCAACGACGCCAACAAGACCTATGGCGGCACCGTCAACCTCAGCGGCTACAGCGTTTCGGGCCTGCTCAACGGCGACACCGTCTCCGGCGTCGCCCTGGGCAGCGCCGGCGCCGGTGCCGGCGCCGCGGTCGGCAACTACGCCATCACCGCCTCCGGCGCGGCCGGCGCAGGGCTGTCCAACTACGTCGTCAACTACGTCGACGGCAGCCTGCGCGTCGATCCGGCCACCTTGCGCATCGTCGCCAGCGATGCCAGCAAGACCGCCGGCAGCACCGCCACCCTCACCGGCTACCGTGTCTCCGGCCTGCTCAACCGCGACACCGTCTCCGGCGTCGCCCTGAACAGTGCCGGTGCCGGCAGCGGCGCTGCGGTCGGCAACTACGCCATCACCGCCTCCGGCGCCACCGGCGCAGGGCTGTCCAACTACACCATCAGCTACGTCGATGGCCTGTTGAACGTGGTCGCCGGCAACGGCGATGGCGGCGGCGCTGTCCAGTTGCCGACCACCACCGTGCAGGCGATCAACACCTCGGTCGCCGCCGCCACGGTGACCAGCGATGCCGGCAGCACGACAGAGACCAGTCCGCAAAAGGCCGACGAGACGGCCAGGCAACTGGCGGCCGCGGCACATGGCGGCAGCAGCGGCACCGTGACGGCCGCCACCGACTCGATCCTGATCGTCGACGGCGGCATCCGCGCCCCGGCGGTCGCCTGCAGCCCGGGCGCGTCCAACGCCTCCGCGGACAGCTGCATCATCCGGCAGTAGCCGGGAATGACCTGACGACACCGCGCGGCGGTGTCGTCGGGTCATGGCACCGCTTTCGTCACGGCCCTCGCCGGCACACGAATCGGCACCGGGCTCTCTGCACGAACGCGCGGCGATCGGTCGCCGCCGCGCCCGATTGTTTTTGCTGTTGGCGCAGAGCGTGCGTCGGGATACGCACGGCCGCCTGCGATCAGGCATCCGTCGCCGGCGGCACGCGCGACACTGCGAGCTGTGCATCCGGGCGGCGCGGCAGCAGCAATACGAAGCAGACCGACTCGTCGGGTGCCTGCCTGGCCAGGCCTACCCATCCCCCAAGACGCTCGGCGATGCGCCGCACCAGGTACAGACCGAGCCCCGCGCCCGGCGCATGCCGCGCGCTTTCGCCGCGGTAGTACTTCTGGAACAGCCGCTCGCGTTCGGCAGGCGCGATGCGTTCGCCCGGATTGGCGACCTCCAGCCGCAGCCCTCCGGCACTGCCGCGGACGCGCACGCGGATGGCCATGCCCGCCGGGCAATGGCGGTCGGCATTGGCGAGCAGGTTGCGCACGGCCACACGCAGCAGTCCGGTGTCGGTGAGCAGACCATCGTCGTCGGTGAGAACCTCGCAGACCACGCGCTGCGGCTGGAAGTCACCGCACAGGTCGTCGAGCAGCACGCGCAGGGCGCACGGCTGCAGCCGCAGTTCCGAAGCCGCCTCGCCCATGCGGTCGTCGGCGAGATACTCGTCCACCAGCGCCAGCAGCCGTTGCGCCGCGTCGCGGATGTTGCCGCAGCGCACGCGATTGCGTTCCGGCGGCGCATCCAGCTTGCGCGCCAGCTGTTGCGCCGAGGTCATGATGACGGCCAGCGGCGTGCGGAACTCGTGCGACACCATCGCCACGAAATCGCGTTGCTCCTGCATGACCTTGCGCTCGGTCTGCAGCAAGCCGCGCAGGTCGTTCTCCAGCGCCTGCCGCCTGCCGATTTCGTTGCGCAGCTCTGCGGTGCGCAAGGCCACGTCACGCTCCAGCGCCAGACCGTGCCTGCGCGCGAGTGCCACCGCGGCCTCGGCATGCCGTCGTTCGCGCAATCGGCGCTGCCGCTCGTAACGGCCGATGAGGAACACGCTCAGCAGCGTCATGTGCAGCATGGTGCCGAACGTGGTGGCGTACTGGGTCCACGCATTGACCGGGACGAATCCGAGGTTGCGCAGGAAGCCCAGCATCACCCCCAGATAGAACGGAAAGAACGCGAGCACGAAGAACAGCGCCGGCCGATAGCGGCGCCACAGCAGGTGCAGCCCCAGCCCCGCCAGCAGCAGGATCTCCAGCAGACCCAGCGACTGCACCGGCTGCATGCCCCAGGCGTAGTGGCCGGCGAGCACGAACACGGCGCAACCCAACGCGACCGCCCACAGCAGACGTGTGCCCCAGCGCACCAGCCGCGGATGAAAGGCGCGCAGGTTCAGTTGCCGGCTGGCGACCTGGAATCCCACCGGCAGACTGCAGGCGATGCTGATGCCCAACAGCGTGTCGCTCCACGCCATTGGCATGCCGGTGACCTGCTGCACCAGGCCGATGGACATCGCTTCGTTGAACACGCAGCCGCCGAGATAGGCCACGAACAGGCCACTCATGCGCGCGCGCGTGGCGAGCCAGAACAACACGTGCAGGCACAGCAGCAACAGGTAGAAGCCGAAATACAGGCCGAACTGCAGCCCCTCGCGCCGCGAGTGGTTATCGAAGGGCAGGCGTTGCCAGACGTCCAGACGGGTGACCAACGCGTTCTTGCTGCGCAACCGCAGCAGCACCTCGTAATCGCCCGCATGCGTTGGCGCGAACTGGAAGACCGGGCTGCGGTAATCCACCGGCCAATCGCGCCGCGGCACGCGTTCGCCGCTGTCCCCCAGCGCGCGCCATGCGCCGCCCTCGGGCCGCACGTAGGCCTGCACGTCGTCGAGCAAGGCATTGCTCAATCGCACCATCCAGCCGCCGGGCGGTACACTCTGGACATGAACAGGCAGGCGCAGCCACACCGCACCGTCGGCGAATCCCGCGTTGAGGCCGTCGGGCAGCCGGGTCCAGCCGGTCGCGGCGGCGGCCTGCACCACGTCCAGTCGGCCGTGCGGATCGTCCAGGCGCTGCAGATACCCGCTCGCATCCTGGTGCGCGCTGGTCAACGGCAGCGCCGCGACCGGGGATGGCGCCGCGTCGGCGGCCACGGCCACGCCCACCACGAGCCATGCGCCCACCAGCCAGCGCCACCATTGCGCCATCATTCGCCATACCGCACCGTTGCCAGCCGATGACGTTACAGCAAACCACACTGCGCGAGGACGCGACTCCATGTCCGAAGTGATCCTGCTCGAGGACGAGCCGGTGCTGTGCGAGGAACTCGGCGAGTTCCTGCAGGATCTGGGCTATATCGCCGTCTGCGTGGACAGCATCGCCGGCTTCCGGCAACGATTCGATCCGGCGCGCCACACCATGGCCGTGATCGACGTCGGTCTTCCCGACGGCAGCGGCCTGGAACTGGTCAGTGAACTGCGGCGTGCCGGCCATCGGCTGGGCATCGTGGTGTTCAGTGCACGCAACACCGCCAGCGACCGCATCGCGGGACTGGAACTCGGCGTGGACCACTACCTGGGCAAGGGCGTCGATCTGGACGAACTCGCCGCCACCCTGGCGTCGCTGGGCCGGCGCCTGGCCCTGCCGCCACCGGCGGCGCGCTGGGTCCTGGAACTGGCTGCCGCACGCCTGAACGTTCCCAACGCGCCGCCGGTGCCGCTGTCGCGCCAGGATCTGCTGGTGCTGGCCTGCCTGATGCGCCATGCCGGCGAGAGCGTGGGCCACCGCGAGATCGCCGACGCGCTGGGGGTGAACTTCCTCGAGTACGACCGGCGGCGGCTGGACACGCAGATGTACCGCCTGCGGCGCCGCGTGGAGGAGATCAGCGGACGCCCGCTGCCGGTAAAGACCTTGCGCAACAGCGGCTATCGCTTCCACGCACCGGCGGCGATCGCACCCTGAGCGCGTCGGCGTGCCTCGCCGAAGCGCCCTGCGGCCTGGCCACCAGTGCGCAAGCTCCGCTGCCGGCTCCCGCAACACGATGGCCCCGAAACGAAAAACGCCGGCGATGCCGGCGTTTTTCTCTCCTCTAAGGCGATGTCGGGGCCGATCAGCCCTGCCACTTGCCCAGCGCGGCCAGGCCGTTTTCCTTGGCGCGCTCGTACACCACCTGCTGCGCCTTGGCGAAATTGCCCTTCATGTCCTGCGCCCACAGCTTCAGCGCGGCCTGCTGCATGGCGCGGCCGTAGGAGAAGCTCAGCGGCCACGGCAGGTTGCCGAGCTGGTTCATCGCGTTGAGGTGCGCGGTGGACTGCTCGTCGGTCTGACCGCCGGACAGGAACACGATGCCCGGCAGGATCGCCGGCACAGTGCTCTTGAGGCACATCACGGTGGACTCGGCCACTTCCTCGACACTGGCCTGCTCGTCGCAGTCCTTGCCGGCAATGACCATCGAGGCCTTGAGGATGGTGCCTTCCAGGACCACGTTCTGCTCGTACAGCGCGCCGAACAGCGAACGCAACGTGGCTTCGGTGACCTCGTAGCAGGTCTCGATGTCGTGGTCGCCGTCCATCAGCACTTCCGGCTCCACCATCGGCACCAGGCCCTGCTCCTGACACAGCGCGGCATAACGGGCCAGCGCATGCGCATTGGTCTCGATGCACACGCCCGACGGGATGTCCTCGCCGATGGTGATGACCGCACGCCACTTGGCGAAGCGCGCGCCGAGCTTGTAGTACTCCTCCAGGCGCGCGCGCAGACCGTCCAGGCCTTCGGTGATCAGTTCGCCCGGCATGCCGGCCAGCGGATGCGTGCCCTTGTCGACCTTGATGCCGGGGATGATGCCGTGCTCGGCCATGTACTTGGCGAACGGCACGCCGTCCTTGGTCTTCTGGCGGATCGTCTCGTCGTACAGGATCGCGCCGGAGATGTGGTCGCTCAGCTTGGGCGTGGTCAGCAGCAGCTCGCGGTAGGCACGGCGATTCTCTTCGACATTCTCGATGCCCACGCCGGCGAAGCGCTTGGCGATGGTGCTGGTGGATTCGTCGATCGCGATGATGCCCTTGCCCGGGGCGACCATTGCCTGTGCGGTTTCGGCAAGCTGTTCGATGCTCATACGGTTCCTGATGGCTGCAGCGGGGGAACGCCCATTATACCGGGCCGGCCTGCATGCATTCCGTTACCGCGGGAATTGCAAGCGGTTACAGGCGTAGACCGTGCATGTTCCCGGCACGTCAGCCAAGTGCATCCGTCATTGCGTCACACTGCGCTTCTTCTTCGGCCTGCGCGGTCTGCAGCGGCGCAGTGTCCAGGGCCGGCACCGGCGCAGGCGCGCCCTGCGCTGTCGGCAAGGCGATGTCGAGCGCATCGAGCAAGGGCTGCCAGTCGTCGGCACTGCGCGCGCGGCGGTGCGCCAGCAACGCGGCGTGGCGGCGCAGCCCCGGCAGCTGCCAGCGCAGTTCGCAGCAGACGCGATCGACTTCCTCGGCCGCTTCCGGCGCGGCGATCAGCCACGGCAGTTGCTCGACCATCTTGCCGGCGCCGGAATCGTGGATGGCCATGATGTAGCCCACGATCAACAGCAGCAGATGCTGCAAGGCCGCGCGCTCGTCCTCGCGCAGGTCGCCGCCGCGCTGCAGCCGCAACGCCTCGTCGCGCGCCCGTTCCAGGCCGTCGAGCAGGGCGGCCACCACCTCGCGCAGGTGCTGCGGATCGTGCGCCGGCGCCTGTTCCAGCGCGCAGTCGCGCAGGCGCTCGGTCAGCAGGTCGACCACGTCGCGCGGGAACTGTCCGGGCACCACGCGCAGCGCGATGCGCATCCGCGCCAGCGCCTGCGCATGGCCCTGCTCGCGTTCGAACAACCCATCCAGCGCTTCGGCACAGGAGATCAACCGGCCCAACGGCGACAGCGCCGACGCGCCGACCGGATAGCCGGAGCCGTCGATGCGTTCGTGGTGCTCGCGTGCAGCCGCGGCCTGCTGCGCCGAGTACACGCCGGATTCGCCCAGCAGCGCGGCGCTGATCACCGGGTGCACGCAGCGCATGCGCCACTGCGCGAAGTCCTGCTGCGCCTCCGGAATCTCCAGCACCACCGGATCCACGTACATCTCGCCGAGATCGTGCAGCAGGCCGACTTCCGCGGCCTCGCGCATCGCCGCATCCGAGCGCGACAGCAGCGCCGCCAGCCAGGACACCAGCATCGCCACCCGCACCGCGTGCGAGAACGCGGCCGGCCGGGTCTGGCCGAGGGTGGTCAGCAAGGTGCCCGGCGCGCCCAGCGTGCGGGCGCGGGCCAGCATGGCCATCACCGGCTGCGCCTGCTCGCCCAGCAATTGCCGCAGGTGCGGGTGTTCGTCCAGTTCGCGCTGCGCGGCCAACTGCACTTCGCTCGGGCGCAGTTCCTCGCAGAAGGCCAGCGAGGATTCCAGCGGACGCAGCAGGCGCCGCGCGATCAGGCGCTCGCGCAGGCCGGCGTTGATGCGCTGGCCCTTGGCGACGAGCAGGATGCCGCGGCGGTCGCGGATATCCTCGGTGACCACCAGCTCGCGCGTGGCCGAGGCCTGGATCAGGTGTTCAAGGCAATGCGTGCCGGGGCGCTCGGGCAGGTCCAGCCCGAGTTCGGCGTGCGCGCTTGGGGACGTCATGGGGGTGTCGCACGATCAGGGAACGGGAGGGCGCCGCGCCGTTCCATGCGCGATCGAACAGGTATTGCCGACGGCGCGGCGGCCGGAGCCGCCGCGCCGCGTCCTTCAGAGTTCGCCCAGGCCGCTGGCACGGCCGTCCGGGCCGACCTCCAGCAGGCGCAGGGTGTTGGTCGCGCCGTGGGTTTCCATGTGCTCGCCGCTGGTGAACACCACGCGGTCGCCCGGCGCCAGCAGGCCGGCTTCGACCAGCACGCGGATCGCGCCGCGCGCGGCCTCGCGCGGGGTCAGGCCGCGGCTGTCGAAGTTGATCGGAAACACGTCGCGCATCATCGCCATGTGCCGGCGCGCGCCGTCGTGGCGGGTCACCGCGAAGATCGGCGCCTTGGCGCGGAAGCGCGACAGGTAGCGCGGCGTGCCGCCGGATTCGGTCATCGCCACGATCGCGCGCACGCCCACATGCTGGGACAGGAACATCGTGGCCATGGCGATGGCCTGGTCGGCGCGCTCGAGGTTGCGCGGGGCCATGCCGAAGTCGGTCTCGGTCTCGAACTGGCGCTCGGCGCCCAGGCAGATGCGCGCCATCGCCTCGACCGCGCGGATCGGATAGGCGCCGGCGGCGCTCTCGGCCGACAGCATCACCGCGTCGGTGCCGTCGATCACCGAGTTGGCCACGTCCAGCACTTCGGCGCGGGTCGGGATCGGGCTTTCCACCATCGACTGCAGCATCTGCGTGGCGGTGATCACCACTTTGTTCTGCGCCAGCGATTCCTTGATGATCTTCTTCTGCAGGCCCGGCAGCTCGGCGTCGCCGATTTCCACGCCCAGGTCGCCGCGCGCGACCATCACCACGTCCGAGGCCTCGACGATCTCGCTCAGGTTCTCGATCGCCTCGGTGCGCTCGATCTTGGACACCAGCGCCGCGTCGCAGCCGTGCGCGCGGGCGATGCGCCGCGCCTCGTTCATGTCCTCGGCGTTGCGGCAGAACGACACCGCGATGAAGTCCACGCCGATCTTGGCGACGATGCCGATCAGTTCCTTGTCGCGCTCGGTCAGTGCGCCCAGCGACAGGCCGCCACCCTGCTTGTTGAGCCCCTTGCGATCGGACAGCACGCCATCGTTGAGCACGCTGGTGACGATGCGCTCGCCCTGCACCTCGACCACCTTCAACTGCATCAGGCCATCGTCCAGCAGCAGGACGTCGCCCGGCGCCACGTCCTGCGGCAGGCCCAGGTAGCTGACGCCGACCTGGCTGGCGTCGCCCGGCGCGGCATTGGGGTCGGCGATGAGGTCGAAGCGGTCGCCGAGCTTGAGCGAGACCTTGCCCTGGGCAAAGCGCTCGATGCGGATCTTCGGACCGGGCAGGTCGGCGAGGATGCCGATCTCGGCGCCGACGCGGGCCGCGGCGGCGCGCACTTCGGCGGCGCGCTTGGCCTGGCCGGACGGATCGCCGTGGCTGAAGTTCAACCGCACCACGTTGACGCCGGCGCGGAACAGATCCTCGAGCACGCCGGGCGGGTCGGTGGCCGGACCGAGGGTGGCGAGAATCTTGGTGCGGCGCTGGCGTTCGATCATGATGGCATCCTTGGAAAAAGCGCTCAAAGCTAGCACACGCGCCCATCACACAGCATGGCATTTCGGCATAGACGCACGCGCGGTACGGCATAGCGAACGGACAATGCGGGACAGTATGTGGTCATGCCACGCCAACAGCCGCCGGCCCGCAGACACCGCGCGGGCAGGCTCACACCAGGCGACGCAGCATGCGCAGCCAGCGCCCTGTGCGCCGGACGCACCGGCGCACGCGCCCATTCAGGCCGCGACGAGCGCCGGCAACTGCGCCGGCGACTGCGCAAGCACATCGGCACCGGCCTGGCGCAGCTCCTCGGCATCGCCGAAGCCCCACAGCACGCCGATGCTGCGCATGCCGTGATGGCGCGCGCCGTCGATGTCCATGCGCCGGTCGCCGATCATGCGGCACTGCGCCGGCACGACAGAAAGCCGCCGCAGCGCCTCCGCGATCAGGTCCGGCTTGGCCCGGCGCGCGCCGTCGTCGCTGGCACCGACGATCTCCTCGAAGCGAGCGCCGAACGGCAACTGCTCGACGATGCGCCGCGCGAAGCGTTCGTTCTTCGAGGTCACCACCGCGAGGCGATGGCCTGCCATGGCCACCGCCTCCACCGCCGCGCCGATGTCCGGGAACACCGTGTGCTCGCGCCAGCCGTGGCTGTCGTAGCGGCTGCGGTACAGCGTCAAGGCCTGCTCCACCAACGCCGCATCGCCGCCGAAGTGCTGCTGGAAGCTGTCGCGCAGCGGCGGGCCGATCCAGGCGCGCAACTGCGCCGGGGTCGGCAGCGGCTGGCCCAGTTCGGCGAAGGCATGGCGCAGGCTGCCGACGATGCCGACCTCCGAATCGACCAGCGTGCCGTCCAGGTCGAAGAACAGGACGTCGGCGGCGCTCACGCGCCGCGCGCCTGCAGCGCGGCCACCGCCGGCAGGGTCTTGCCCTCCAGGAACTCCAGGAACGCGCCGCCGCCGGTGGAGATGTAGCTGACCTGCTCGGCGATGCCGTACTTGTCGACCGCGGCCAGGGTGTCGCCGCCGCCGGCGATGGAGAACGCCGACGAGGCGGCGATCGCCCGCGCCAGGGTCTCGGTGCCCTTGCCGAAGGCGTCGAACTCGAACACGCCGACCGGGCCGTTCCAGACCACGGTGCCGGCCTTGGCGATCAGCTCGGCGTAGTGCGCGGCGGTCTGCGGGCCGATGTCCAGGATCAGGTCGTCGTCGGCGACGTCGGTGACCGCCTTCACCGTGGCCTCGGCGTCGGGCATGAACTGCTTGGCCACTACCACGTCGCTGGGCAGCGGGATCGCCGCACCGCGCGCGTTGGCGTCGGCCACGATCTTGCGCGCGGTGTCGAGCAGGTCCGGCTCGCACAGCGACTTGCCGACCGCATGCCCGGCCGCGGCGATGAAGGTGTTGGCGATGCCGCCGCCGACGATCAACTGATCGACCTTGTCCACCAGGTTGGACAGCAGTTCCAACTTGGTCGAGACCTTGCTGCCGGCGACGATGGCCAGCAGCGGCTTGGCCGGTTGCTCCAGCGCCTTGGCCAGCGCATCCAGCTCCGCCATCAGCAGCGGACCGCCGGCGGCGACCG
Organism: Xanthomonas sp. LF02-5; assembly: GCF_034105325.1. Taxonomy (NCBI): domain Bacteria; kingdom Pseudomonadati; phylum Pseudomonadota; class Gammaproteobacteria; order Lysobacterales; family Lysobacteraceae; genus Xanthomonas; species Xanthomonas sp. LF02-5. The sequence continues at coordinate 356,508 of NZ_JAXGGF010000005.1, forward strand.
GGGCGAACCTGATCACGCCATGGGTGGACGCCTGCGCACGGTGCGCGGTACCGAACGCGTCCATCACGAACACGTCGCACAGCGCCGCGTACTTCTTCGCCAGGGCCTCGTCGTCCTTGCCCTCGCCGACGTTCATGCGGCAGTTCTCCAGCAGCACGATCTGCCCGGGCTGCACGTCCACGCCATCGACCCAGTCGCGGATCAGCGGCACGTCGACGCCGAGCAGCGCAGCCAGGCGGATGGCCACCGGCTCCAGCGAATCCTCCTGGGTCCACACGCCTTCCTTGGGCCGGCCCAGATGCGAGGTCACCATCACCGCCGCGCCCTGTTCCAGCGCGTGCTTGAGCGTCGGCACCGAGGCCAGGATGCGCTGCTCGGAGGTGATCAGGCCATTGTCGATCGGCACATTCAGATCTTGCCGGATCAGCACGCGCTTGCCGGACAGGTCGAGATCGGTCATTCGCAGGATGGACATGTGATTGCTCGCTTTCGTGGGGTTGCAAAGGGAAAACCGCGCCATCGGTGCAGTATCGGCGTCGGCATCGGAACGTCGGGTGCACGCCGTTCGGCCGATCGCCGCGCAGCGGCGAAACCGCCATTGTCCGGCGTCGGCCGCACAGCGGCAAATCGGTGGGGGACGGTGCGCTGCCCCGCACGCGCGGCGCGGCGTGCGCGCCGTCGCCGCGGGATCGATCAGCCCGTGCCCTCGCCGGCGCCGGGTTTGCGCAGCAGGCTGAGCGCGAAACCGACCACCAGCAGCGCACCGCCGACCAGCAGCGCCCACAGCAGCCAGGTCTTCCAGTCGCGCGGCGGCGGTGGCACCTGCAGCGCCGCGGCACCGGCCAGTGGCTGCGCCGCGCCGAGGCTGGCAGTGGCCGGCGCCCATTGCGGCCCACGCTGGGTGTGCAAGGCCTGCAACGCCGCGGCCAGCGGCGCCTGTGCACGCTGGGTGCGCGCACTGCCGGCGGCCAGCGCATAAGGCGGCGCCCCCTGCGCCAGGAACACCAGCGTCTCCGGCTGGTAGCCCAGGCGCAGCGCCGGCCGCTGCCGGCCCGGGTCCTGCGCCGCCAGCAATCGCCAGTAGCGGTCGCGCACCGGCGCGGTCAGCGCCTGCGGCGGCGAGCGGCTGCCGCCGCCCACTTGGTAGGCCAGCCATGGACCGGCGCGGTCCTGCCACGGCGCCTCGGCGCTGTCGCGGCTCTGCACGCGCCATTCGATGGCGTTGTTGCCGGGCAAGGCGATGTCGACGCGCGTCACCGGGTAGCGCCCCGGCGACACGAAGGCATAGCCGTGCTGCGCGGGATCGGTGCTCGCCGCGTCCAGTTGTTGCCAATGCCAGTCGGCGACGACCGGCGTCGGTGCCAGTTCGGCCTCCACCCCGGTCAGCGGCGGCGCGCCGGCACCGGCCAGCGGCAGCAGGCGCAGATAGCGCACTTCCCGGCCGATGGGGATGCGTAGTTGCTGCAGCCGGTGCCCCTGGTTGCTGAGGTCGACCAGGGTCGCATCGGCCACCAGCACCTCCCAGTCGCGCAGATCGTCGCTGCCCTCGACGCGGTAGCGCGCCTGCTGTGGCTGCGCAGCGGCGGCCCATTGCAGCGACAGTGCGCGCAGCGGCGCATGCAGCGCACTGGCATCGACCAGCCAGCCGGCAGCGCCCGCGTCGGTGCCAGCGCCGGCCACGCGGGTCTGGATGCGGCGCACACTGCCGTCGCTGTCGCGCTCGGCGATCAGCTCCAGATCCGGGGTCCGCCCGTCGGGCGCCGCCGGCAGCGGAAACCACGGCAACGGCTGCCGGCGCGGCGCCGTCTCGGCCTGTTCGGCGGCGAACAGGGCCGCCGGCAGCGGGTCGCCCGCCGCGTTGAACACCTCCACGTCGCCCAGCGAGGCGCGCTGCGCGCTGCGGTAGACCGCATCGTCGAGCTGCACGCGATAGGCGCCGGCATCGGCGTCCTGCAGGGTCAGCGGCCACTGCTGGGCGTAGTCGTCGCGCTGGCTGGCGGCGAACGCGCACAGCGGCAACCCGGCCAGCAACAACGGAAACAGCGCACGTCGGATCATGGGGTGGCCTCCTCGGCCGGTTCGGCAGCGCGCGGCGGCGCCGGCGCCAGATAGCCGACCACCGTACACAACAACCCGTACGCGATGAACGAGGCGATGCCGGCGACGTTGCCGAGGTTGCCGCGGTCCACCAGCAGCAGCTTGCCCAGCACCACCGCCATCAATACCGCGCCGGCCAGCCACAGGCCGCGCTGGCCGCGCCGCGAGCCCAGCACCCAGCCAAGCACGCCCAGCACGCTCCAGACCACGGTCAGGCTGGTCTGCGCCACGCCATTGCCGAGCACGCCGGGCCACGGCACCGCCGCCCAGTAATGCACCGCATGCAGGGTGACGCTGGTGATCCACAGGAAGCCGGCACCGGCCAACAGCTGGGTGCGCCAGGGCCGCAGCAGCGCCGGCAGCTCCGCGGTGCGGGTCCAGCGCACGCCCAGGACCAGCAGCGCCAGTTGGGTCAGTTCCAGCGGATTGAGCACCGGCACCCAGGGCAGCGGCGCGCTGCTGCCGGGCAGGCCCAGGCTGTACAGCCAGGCCACCGCCAGCAGGCCGAAGTAGGTGCTCTGCAGCGCGCTGCGGCACGGCGCGAATGCCGCACCCAGCGGAGCCGCCAGCCAGTTCCAGCGCCACAGCGACAGCGCCGTCGCCAGCAACCAGGGCGCCAGCAACAGCATCCAGCGCCAGCCGGCGGCGAGCTCGCTGTGCAGCGCGATCCAGGTGCACAGCAGCCCGACCACGCTGGGCCACACCAGCCACCACACGAACTGCGCCGCACGCGCGACGCCGCCACCGCTGTCGCGCAGGCACAGCAGGCTGCGCACGCCGAGCACCGCGAACAGCGCCCAGGCCCAGGCGCCATGCCCGGCGAACGGCTGCCCGTGCACATCGGCCTGCCAGACCGCCAGCGGCAAGGCCAGGGCCAGGCCACCCAGCGTGGTCGCGGCCAGCGCCAGTGCCGGCCAGCGCCGCTGCGCCTCGGCGGCGAGCCAGCCGCTGACCGCGACCCAGGCGAGCAGCACGTCGGCACGCGCGTCGGCGTCGACGAATCGCACGATCTCGGTGACGCCGATCCCGCACCACCAGAACAGCCCCCACACGTAGTAGCCCAGCGCCGGCACGGCGGCCCGCCCACGGCGGTAGCACCAGGCGCTGGCGAAGCCGGCCAGCGCCAGCAGCAGCCCGCTCATGAAGGTGGCGTTGGCCACCGCCTGGGTGTCCTGGGCGATGTTCTCCACGCCCACCAGGAAACCGAACGACGCCGCCAGTTGCAGGCCGGCGCCGCTGAACTGCGGCAGCCAGCGCCGCTGGCGCAGGCCCAGCCACGCCAACGCCGCACCCTCCAGTGCGAACACGCTGGCGGTCGCGCGCGCGGACAGCGCCAGCGGCACCGCCAACGTGGCGAACCCCACCGCCAGCACCGCATACGCCTGCCCCAGCACCGCGAAGCTCGCGCGCCGGATCAGCGCCGCCGCCAGCAGGGCATAGATCGCAGCCAGTCCCAGCGCACACAGGGCCAACGGCAGGCCGTCGCCGCGCAGTAGCCCCGCCTGCAGCGAAAACGCGATCAGCGGCGTGCCGAACACCAGGCTGCCGTCGATCAGCGTGCTGCGCGCTGCCTGGCGCCGCGCGTACAGGATCGGGATCAGCAGGTAGAAGGCGAAGAACAGCAGCAGGAACGGCTCGGTGCTGGCGAACTTCTCGGGCCGGTACTGCAACACGCCCCACAGCGTGCCGATGCCGAAGGTGAAGCCGAACCCGAGCAGGTTCAGCACCCGCCACGGCCGGTACCAGGCGATCGCGAACACCGCGGCATTGAGCAGCGCGTAGTAGGAGAACAGCGCCACATGGTTGCCGCTGCCGGTGGACAGCCACAGTGGCGCGAAGAAGCCGGCCAGCGTGCCCAGCACCGCCAGCGTGCGCGATTCCTGCGCCACCGCCAGCACGCACATGCCCGCGACCAGGGCAATGCTCAGCGCCAGCGCCGCGCCGGCGGGGATCAGCCCGGACAGCTTGAAGGCGGCGAACACGGTCAGCAGCAGCACACCGATCGCCCCGCCCTGCAGCGCCAGCGCAAAGCTGCGCTTGCGCGTGCGCTGGCGCCAGCCGAAGGCCAGGCCGGCCAGCGACGCGGCGGCGATGCCGGCGTAGCGCAGCTCGATCGGCATGCGCAGCCAGCCCTGGTCGCCGGCGTACTTCAGCAGCGCGGCGACGCCGGCCAGCAGCACCAGCATGCCGATCTTGACCGGGACATTGCCCTCGGTGAACCAGCGTTTGATCCCGCCCAACAGCCGTTCGATCGGATCCGGCCCACGCGGCGCAGCGGGCTGGGCCGTCGCGGCGGTGCGCGCCTGGGCTTGCTGCTGCTCGGCGAGTTCGACCGCGGCGGCCAGCGTCGCGAAATCCTCGCCCCTGGGAGGCACCGGCAAGGGCGGCGGCAGCGGCGGCGGCGCCGCGGCGCGCTCGGCGAACGGGTCTGGACGCGGAAGGTCGAGGCCTACGACGAACGGCATGCCCTCCGCCTCGGGCTCAGGTTCGGCGACGGCGGCCTGGCCCTCTGCGACAGCGGCCGCGGAATCGGCGCGATCCGTTGCGGCGGCAGGCGTGGCGGCGGCCATCCGCGCCACCTGCGCCTCCAGTGCGGCGAGCCGCTGGCGCAGGCGCGACTGCCCGACCAACGCCACGATCGACAGCAGTGGCAACGCCAGCACCACCAGCGCCGCAAACACCACCAGCACGACCAACTTGTCCATTCGTCTCACATCTCCAAAAGCGGTGGCGCGGCGCCCGTGGCGCGAACCGGGAGCCCGGCGGCGCCGGACCTGGCGCAGATGGTAGACGAGTTCGGCGCCGACATCGGCCCACGGACGAGGCCGCAGCCCAGTCAGCGCAAGGCCCGACGTTCCGACAAACGGTCTTCACACCACCCTCAAGCCCAGTGCACCGGCGGCCGCTACACCCCTTATCGCGTCGTCCGTCTGCTGTTTTCTCCCACCCCACCGGCAGCATGAATGAACCTACCCGTCCACCCCGCCGACGCGGGGATCGATGACCATATTCGCGCCGCCATCGGCTTGTCCGACCAGTTGCTCGGCCAGTTGCGCCGCTCGCTGCAGGGGATCGACGCGATCAACCGCACCACCCACATGATCTCCATGAACGCGCGCATCGAGTCGGCGCGGATCGGCGCCGCCGGACGCGGCTTCAGCGTGATCGCGCAGGAAATGGACGGGCTGTCGCGACGCGTGGCCGAGGCCACCCAGGACCTGGACAAGGTCGCCGCGCGCACCAGCGCGGAGATGCGGCAGACACTGGACCGCCTGCAGGACGACGTGCGTCGCACGCGGCTCAGCGAGCTGGCCCTGAGCAACATCGACCTGATCGACCGCAACCTCTACGAGCGCAGTTGCGACGTGCGCTGGTGGGCCACCGACGCGGCGGTGGTCGCCGCGGCGCGTGCCGACAGCGATGCCGAGGCGCTGGCCTACGCCTCGCGGCGCATGGGCCAGATCCTGGATTCGTACACGGTCTACTTCGACCTGATCCTGGCCGGAAGCGATGGCCGCATCCGCGCCAACGGCCGGCCGCGGCAGTTCGGCTCGGTCGGCAGCGACGTCTCCGCGCAGCCATGGTTCGAACACGCGATGCGCACGCGCAGCGGCGAGGAATTCGGCTTTCAGGACGTGCATGCCAGTGCGCTGGCCGACGGCGAGCGCGTGCTGGTGTACGCATGCACGGTGCGCGACGGCGGTCGCGTCGATGGCCGCGTGCTGGGTGTGCTGGGCATCGTGTTCCGCTGGGACGCGCTGGCGCAGACGATCGTGCAGCGCACGCCGCTGTCCGAATCCGAATGGGGCCGCAGCCGCGTCTGCATCGTCGATGCGCAGGGCCGGGTGCTGGCCGACTCGGCCGGGCGCATGCTGCAGGACCGGATCGACTTCGACGGCCGCGACGCCTTGTTCAAGCAGCCGCGCGGCGCCGTGCTGATCGATCTCGACGGCCGGCCGCACTGCATCGCGCACGCCGCCTCTCCCGGCTACGAAACGTACCGCACCGGCTGGCACTCGCTGATCCTGCAGGCACTGTAGCCGCACGCAGTGGCGCCCACCGCAAAAGCGGCAGCGGATCACAGGCTGCCGCGCGCGGTATCAGCACAGCCGCCTGTGCGGCACCCGCAGACCGTGTGCCGACGACTGCGACGACCTCATCGGCAGGGCGTCGTCTCTGCCTGAACGCCCGTGCGTACTGTATTGACGGCGTCATTTCGCCATGCCTAAGCTCGTCGCGCCGCGTTGATGCCGCCCCGACGCATCGCCTCGACGCGACCGGTGCACTCTGGATTGCAGACGCCACTTCCCAGGTAAACGGACATGACCATGAAACCCTTTCGCACCCTGCTGATCTCGGCCCTGCTGGCCGGGTCTTTCGCCGCTCCCGCCCTGGCCGAAAAGGTCGACAATCCGGATCTCTACACCGCCGATGCGGTCAAGAAGAACATCGTCATCGGCAAGACCACCAAGGAAGAGGTACGCGCCATCTATGGCGAGCCAAAGCACGTCTACAGGACGTCCGGAAAGGAAGGCGGTTACGAAAAGTCCTGGACCTACAGCCCGGGCGAGTCGCACGGCGAAAAAGTGCGTGGTACCGCGACGACGGTGCTCAAGCGCATGCTGCCGGGTTTCTACACCGGCCAGGCGATCAACGAGGCACAGGACCACGGCGTCGGTGCACGCAACGTCAAGTCGTATAACCTGGAAGTGGAATTCGACGCCAAGGGCGTGGTCACCGATTACCAGCAGACCGAAAGCAACCAATCGCGCGACGCGCTGTAATCGCGAGGCCGAGCCAGCCTGCGGCACCCGACGCGCCGCGGCAGGGCCAGCGGCTCGCTACAACGCAAAAGGAGCGCGTGAGCGCTCCTTTTGCGTTGTGGCCTCGACCTGTGTACGCGACAGCGCCAGAACGGGCCGAGCGCTGCACGGGAACAGACGCATCCCGCCAGTCGCATGGCCGAGACCACTCCAGCACCTGGACAAGGTCGCCGCACGCACCTCAGCGAACCGGCCCTGGTCAGTGTCGACCCCACGAGCACAGTGACGACATGCGCTGGTGGGCCTGAAACACGGCGCAAGGACTCCATCGGCTCTCGCAGAACCACTCCGGCCATGAAGAGTGGATCTCGCGTTGGGACCAATGCAATCATCATGGATGCGGCAAGCGACCACCCCGGCTTGCATGCGAAAGTCGAGGAAAGCAATAAAGACGCAACGAAAACGGCGGAAAACTGGCCACGCAAGGCCGATGCGCAGCCAATGACCGTCCAACATCCCTCCATTTGCAACTCAAAAAACGAGCAGATATGGATTGCCTTACGCTACAGGACAAGTACCCGGACCTCTATTTCTTCTGGCTGGAAAAGCTTGGCCTGTATTACGCAGCCGGCGAAGAAAACAAGACATACCTGATCGAAAGAAATGGAGACATCGTCTACCAATCGCCCGAAAAGACGTTCGCCGACTTGAATGGAAGCCACTTCCCCTACAACTGGGACAAGTGGGAAAAGGATTTCAACCGTCAGATCGATTACTGGATAGAAATCCATTTTTCAGGGAAATTCATTACCAACTCGATTTTCTCCTTTCGGAACGGCAACCTTGTCCGCTTACTTGAAGACGAGCTCATCCTGTATGCAGTCCCCATAACGCCGCAACGACTGTTGCTGCAAGTGGCCAAGGACAAGGACAATCCCTTGTCCCAGGTCAGCATCCAGCTCTACGACACGCTTAGAAACGAACGCCGGGAACTATGGGAAGGCCCTTACCGGGAAGAACCATTTTCTGTTCATCGCGTGCGCGGCGCGGAGCACTTTTTTTCGATCTGGATTCGCGACGACGAAAACCCCATCGATCACTACACACGCAAAGTATTCCAGCTATATACCGCCGAGGGAGAACCGCTGGTAGATTTTGAAACGGCCTGGGGACATGGCGGCGGAGACACCTGTTTCGACCTCTCACAACGAGGCATGGGAATCACTCACAGAATTCTGGATAAACCCATTTTTATATCTTCGCACTGGTATTTCAACCGCTATGAGGCATGCGATGTACTGATCGACAGGAAAGGCAATAACTACGGGGACTTTTATTACATTGCAGGACAGAAACCCTCGTATTTCGGCAAGTCCTCGACCAGACACCCGAAGTACATCGACAAGAAAATTCTGTGCCTTGCGCTGCCCGTACGCGATCATCAGCCGCCGTGCCTGACGATCCTCAACGAGGACGGCAGCAGGATCGTGACGGAATTCGAATGTCCGTGGCTTTTTTTCAACCTATCCGCAACGCTCGTCAAAGACAAATCCATCTTCGGCAAGACCTGCCTTGTGGTGATCGACAAGGAATGTCACGCAAGGCTTATCGGCCTCGATGGAAAGGAAATCGAAAACACCACGCCCATTCCCCTGAAAAGCATCGATCCCAGAATGAACTATCCGAAGCTTTTCGCGAAGCAATGCCGGCAATAGCAGTGCATCGAATTGGCTTCAAGCCAGGCAGGTCTTGAGTCCATCCGGATCCCCAGCCTGAACAGTGCCGCCGCGACCGCACGAACATCGACCCGGGACAGGAAGCACTTGCACGATCCGTCCGGCAAGCCGGCGTGCGACACCTGGAGCTTGTCATGTCCCCTGAAACAGGCAGGCATAGGACCTGCGCCATTCCATCCGGGCACGTCATCGCCCACAAAAAAAGCGCCGCAAGGCGCTTTCTTTGTGGACGACGCCAGGCGGCTTACTTCGCCACCACCTTGACCATTTCCAGGCACTTGTTGGAGTAGCCCCACTCGTTGTCGTACCAGGACACCAGCTTGACGAAGGTGCCGTCCAGGGCGATGCCGGCATCGGCATCGAAGATCGAGGTACGCGCGTCGCCGCGGAAATCGGTAGCCACCACCTTGTCTTCGGTGTAGCCGAGGATGCCCTTCAGCGCGCCTTCGCTCTGCGCCTTCACCTCGGCACAGATCTCGGCGTAGGTGGCCGGCTTCTCCAGTTCCACGGTCAGGTCGACCACAGACACGTCCGAGGTCGGCACGCGGAAGCTCATGCCGGTGAGCTTCTTGTTCAACTCCGGGATCACCACGCCGACCGCCTTGGCCGCACCGGTGCTGGACGGAATGATGTTCTCCAGGATGCCGCGGCCGCCGCGCCAATCCTTGTTGCTCGGCCCGTCCACGGTCTTCTGGGTGGCGGTGGCCGCGTGCACGGTGGTCATCAGGCCGCGCTTGATGCCCCACTTGTCGTTGATCACCTTGGCCAGCGGCGCCAGGCAGTTGGTGGTGCAGCTGGCGTTGGAGACGATGGCTTGGCCGGCGTAGGTGCTGTCGTTGACGCCGTACACGAACATCGGCGTGTCGTCCTTCGACGGCGCCGACAGGATCACCTTCTTGGCGCCGGCGTCCAGATGCTTCTGCGCGGTTTCATTGGTCAGGAACAGGCCGGTGGACTCGATCACCACGTCCACGCCGACCTCGCCCCACTTCAGCGCGGCCGGATCGCGTTCCTGGGTCAGGCGGATCTTCTTGCCGTTGACCAGCAGGTGCCCGCCGTCGACCGACACCTCGCCCTCGAAGCGGCCGTGCACGGAGTCGTACTGCAGCATGTAAGCCAGATAATCCGGCTCGAGCAGGTCGTTGATGGCGACGATCTCGATGTCGCTGCCGAAATTCTGCACCGCCGAGCGCAGCACGTTGCGCCCGATGCGACCGAAACCGTTGATGCCGACCTTAATTGCCATTTCAGTAGCTCCTGCGGCCGCGCCTGGCGCGGCGGATGGAAGGGGAAATCCCATTCTAGCAGGCCGGCCGCGCCACGCCGGACACGCCGGTTTGATCAGGATCAAGGCGGCATGGGGCGGCGCGCCGGACACTGCGCCCACACCCAACCGAGACTCCACCATGCGCACCACCTCCCCCCTCCTGCTCGCCGGCCTGGCCGCCGCCCTGACCCTGTGCGCCCTGCCGGCGCTGGCGCAGTCGCAAGGCGACTGGACCATCGGCATCGGCGCCCACCAGGTCAACCCGAAGTCCGACAACGGCACGCTCGCCGGCGGCACCCTGCCGCTGCGCATCGACAGCAACATCCGGCCGACGGTGACCTTCGAGTACTTCGTGCACCAGAACCTGGGCGTGGAAGTGCTGGCCGCGCTGCCGTTCGAGCACGACATCAGCGTCAAGGGCGTGGGCAAGGTCGGCAGCACCAAGCACCTGCCGCCGGTGGTGTCGCTGCAGTACCACTTCAACAGCGCCGGCAAGGTCTCGCCGTTCGTCGGCGCCGGCCTCAACTACACCACCTTCTTCAGCGAGAAGACCACCGGCGCGCTGGCCGGCAGCAAGCTCAAGCTGGACGACTCCTGGGGCCTGGCCGCACATGCCGGCGTGGACATCGCGCTCACCGACAAGTCGGCGCTGCGCGTGGACATGCGCTGGATCGACATCGACAGCAAGGTCAAGGTCAACGGCAGCGACCTGGGCACCGCGCACATCGATCCGCTGGTGTATGGCCTGGCCTACGTGATGAAGTTCTGAGACGGGCGCCGGCGCCGCTGCGACCTGCGGCGCCGGCGGCAACAGGATCGGCGCCGCTCGCCGCAGCGGCGCCATTCCGGAGCATGGCCGTACCGGATCGACGCCGCGAGGCCGCATATGCGGCCTCGCCGGTGCGCAGCGCGTCCGCGGCGCTTCTCTGGCAGACTACGCGCCACACGGATGTGGATCGGTGCCCGCCGGGCCGACACGGGGTTCGCATCCGCCCACTCGTCGTCCACCGGGGTCTCCCATGCCGCCACGCCTGTTCCGTCGCTTTGCCGTCGCCGCCCTCGCCAGCATCGCCCTGCCCGCCGCGGCGCAGTCGGCCGGCCACTTCACCACCAGCTATGGTCTGCACGGCATGGTGCCGGGGTCGTCCAACGGCACGCTGCGCGGCAGCGACCAGCGCTTCGACGCCGACGTCGCGCCGGCCGTGTCGTTCAGTTACGAATACTTCTTCCGCGGCAACCTCGGCGTGGAGATCCAGGGCCTGGTCGGCCAGCAGAAGATCGGCGTGGACCGCGGCGGCGACATCGGGAGCGCCTGGATGCTCTCGCCCACCATCTCGCTGCAGTACCACTTCAACGGCAACGGCGACATCTCCCCGTTCGTCGGCGCCGGCCTCAACTACACCGCCTTCCTCGGCAGCGACGGCAAGGGCGCGTTTTCGTCCAACGACGTGAAGTTCAAGGACACCATTGGTCCGGCGCTGCATGCCGGCGTGGATTTCGCGGTCGGCGAACGCAGCGCGATCCGCGTGGATGCGCGCTGGACCGGCATGCGCAGCGACGTGAAAGTGGACGGCAGCACGCTCGGCAAGGCCAAGCTCGATCCGGTCACCTACGGCGTCGCGTACCTGATGTATTTCTGAGCCTGCAGCCGGGTCGTGTCCTCGGACGCGGCTCGGCGCGGTCGGCGACGCCGTCTGGCACCGGCGTCCGCCGTGCTGAGCGGCAACGCAACAGACCTGACGCGCGTCATGGCCGCGTCGTCGGCGCCGGCTAGAATCGGCGCATGAAAATCTCTCCCTTCGTTTGCACCGCGCTCGCCGCGGCCCTCGCCGCCGCACCGTCCGCCGCCTTCGCCTGGGGCCCGCTGGGTCACCGCCTGGTCGCCGATCTCGCCGACACCCAGCTCACCCCGCAAGCCCGCGCGCAGGTCCGCACTCTGCTGCAGGGCGAACCCGACCCGACCCTGGCCGGCGTCGCCAACTGGGCCGACCAGCTCCGCGAACACGATCCCGACCTGGGCAAGCGCAGCGCGCGCTGGCACTACGTCAACCTGGCCGAGAACGACTGCCACTACGAGCAGACCCGCGACTGTCCGGACGGCAACTGCGCGGTCGAGGCACTGCGCCGCCAGGCCGCGATCCTCGCCGACCGCAGCCAGCCGCAGGCCGCGCGCGCGCAGGCGCTGAAGTTCGTGGTGCATTTCGCCGGCGACGTGCAGCAGCCGCTGCATGCCGGCTACGCCCGCGACAAGGGTGCCAACACCGTGCAGATCCAGTTCGAGGGCAAGGGCAGCAATCTGCATTCGCTGTGGGACAGCGGCCTGCTGCGCAGCCGCGGGCTGGACGAGCAGGCCTACCTGGCCGAGCTGGAAAAGCAGCCGTTGCCGGCGCCCTCGCCGGCGGGCAGCGCGCTGCCGCCACCGGCCGCGGCGTGGGCCGAGGCCTCCTGCAGGATCATGCTGCGTCCGGGCTTCTATCCGCCCGGTGCCACGCTGCCGGCCGATTACGTGACGACCTGGCGCCCGGTCGCCGAAGCGCAGTTGCGCCAGGCCGGTGCCGACCTGGCGGCAACCTTGAACGCGGCGCTGGGCAAGTAAGCCCGGCGCACCGTGCAGGAGCGGCTTCGGCCGCGATGGACTTTCCCAGGCAAGCCCATCGCGGCTGAAGCCGCTCCGACGAGAGCGTTACGCAGAATTCAACTGCGCGCGCGCCCAGCGCACGATCTCGGCGGTGCCGATGGCGCCGCTGTGTCGGCCGAGCTCACGACCTTGCCGCAGCAGTAGCAGCGTCGGGATGCTGCGGATGCCGAAGCGCCCGGCCAACGCCGGCTGCGCGTCGCTGTCCAGCTTGCCCAGGCGCAGCCGCGGCTCGAGCTGCGCGGCCGCGGCCGCGAAGTGCGGGGCCATGGTCCGGCATGGGCCGCACCATGGCGCCCAGACGTCCACCAGCAACGGCAGCTCGCTGCGTTCGGCGTGCGCGGCAAACGTCTCGGCGGTCAGCGTGACCGGTGTGGCGTCGAACAAGCCGCGATGGCAGCGTCCGCATTGCGGCGCGTCCGCCAGTTTCGCCTCCGGCACCCGGTTGAGCGCGGCGCAGCGTGGGCAGGCGACATGCAGCGGCGCGGTCACGCGCCGGCCTCGATGCTCTTGTCGCCCAGCAGCACGGTGCCTTGCGCATCCTTGACCGTGACCTGCACGTCGATGCCCTGGCGCACGCTCTGGGTGACCACGCAGAACCGCTCGAACTGGGCCAGGATCCGTTCCAGCTGCGCGTAGTCCTGGTTGGCGCCGGGCAGCTGCAGTTCCACCGAGGCCTGCGGAATGCGCCAGAACCCTTCCGGATTGCGCATCGGCGTGGCGGTGATGTGCGCGACCACGCCGGCCGGATCGTTCTTGTATTTGCGCATCGCGAACAGCAGGCTGGCCGCCAGGCAATTGGCGATGCCGGCCAGCAGGATGCGCGTGGGATTGGGGCCGCGCTCCTGGCCCAGTGGCGCGGTTTCGTCGCTCAGCCAGGGCTCCAGCGCGGTTTCGTCGAAGCGAATGCGGAACGCGAAGTCCGTGTCCTGCTCCAGGGTGACGCGGATCGGATCGCCGATGGGCATCGTGGAAACTCCACTTCGCAGAAAAGGATTTCCGACTCTACGCCGGCACCGGTAACGGCGTGTGGACGCAGTGTCGTGCTCACGCCGCCGCTTCGCGCCGTGCCAGCGGGTAGTACAGCAACGGGATGACCAGCAGGGTCAGCGCCGTGCTGACCAGGATGCCGAACAGCAACGCCACCGCCAGCCCGTTGAAGATCGGATCGTCGAGGATGAACAGCGCACCGAGCATCGCCGCCAGGCCGGTCAGCACGATCGGCGGTGCGCGCACCGCACAGGCCTCGATCACCGCCTGCTCGGCGCTGCGCCCCTGCGCCAGGGCATGACGGATGAAGTCCACCAGCAGGATCGAATTGCGCACGATGATGCCGGCCAGGGCGATCATGCCGATCATGCTGGTCGCGGTGAACTGCGCGCCGAGCAGGGCATGGCCCGGCATCACCCCGATCACCGTCAGCGGAATCGGCGCCATGATCACCAGCGGCAGCAGATAGCTGCGGAACTGCGCCACCACCAGCAGATAGATCAGCAACAGGCCCACCGCGTAGGCGATGCCCATGTCGCGGAAGGTCTCGTAGGTGATCTGCCATTCGCCGTCCCATTTCACCGCGAAGTCGGCGGTGTCGACCGGCGGCGCGATGAAATGCTGCTGCAGCGTCTGCCCATCGAGCCGGTGGCTGCGCAGTTGCCCGACCAGGTCGAACATGCCGTACAGCGGGCTGTCCAGGCGTCCGGCTTCGTCGCCGGTGACGTACACCACCGGCCGCAGGTCCTTATGCGCGATGCTGTCGTCCCAGGGCAGGCGCTGCACCGTGACCAGTTCCGACAGCGGCACCAGTTGCCCATCGCCGCCGCGCACGCGCAGCGCCAGCAGGCGTGCGCTGGCGGCCTGCGCGGCGCCCGGCAGGCGCAACCGCACCGGCTGTGCCACCTTGGACGTGCCATCGTGCAGCCAGGTGACGTCCAGACCCTGCACCGCCGTGGCCAGGGCATCGGCGATGGCCGCCTGGCTCACGCCCAGGCGCGCGGCGCGCACGCGGTCGACCACCAGCGTTTCGCGGGTAGCGGCACTCTCCACGCTGGTGTCGACATCGACCACGTTCGGCGTGCGCAGGAAGCGCCGCTCCAGCGCCAGGGCGAGCTGGCGGCTGCGCGGATAGTCCGGCCCGTACACCTCGGCCACCAACGGTGACAGCACCGGCGGCCCCGGCGGCAGCTCCACCACCTTCAGCGACGCGCCATGCCGGCGTGCGATCGCCGCCAGCGGCGGCCGCAGCGCGCGGGCGATGGCATGGCTGTGGCGCGTGCGCTGGCGCTTGTCGATCAGATTCACCTGCAGGTCGCCGACGTTGTTGCCGCTGCGCAGGAAGTACTGCCGCACCAGGCCATTGAAGTTGACCGGCGCCGAGGTACCGGCATAGCCCTGGTAGTCGTGCACCTCGGGCGTGCGGTCGAGCACCCCGGCCAACTCCACCAGCAACGCATCGGTGTCCTGCAGGGTGCTGCCTTCGGGCAGGTCGACCACGATCTGCAGTTCCGATTTGTCGTCGAACGGCAGCATCTTCAGCACCACCCACTGCAGCCCGACCAGGCCGACCGCGGCCAGCAGCAGCGCCGCGATGCCGGCGAACAGCCAGCCGCGCCGGCGCGCGCCGCGGCCCGGATCCAGGAACGGGTGCAGCAAGCGCGCGAACAGGCGCTGCAGGCGCGGCGGCGCATCGCCCCCCGTCACCGTCTGCCCGGCACGTGCCGGCACGTGCCGCTTCAGCAGCTTCAGCGCCAGCCACGGCGTCACCACCAGCGCGATCGCCAGCGACAGCAGCATGCCGACCGAGGCGTTGATCGGGATCGGCCGCATGTACGGCCCCATCAGGCCGCTGACGAATGCCATCGGCATCAGCGCCGCGATCACGGTGAAGGTGGCGAGGATGGTCGGGCCGCCGACTTCGTCCACCGCCGGCGGAATCGCCTCGCGCAAGGTCTTGCCGCCGGCGCGCAGATGGCGGTGGATGTTCTCCACCACCACGATGGCATCGTCGACCAGGATGCCGATGGAGAAGATCAGCGCGAACAGCGACACGCGATTGAGGGTGAAGCCCATCGCCCACGAGGCGAACAGCGTCAGCGCCAGGGTCAGCACCACTGCGCTGCCGACTACGATGGCCTCGCGCCAGCCCAGCGCGAACAGCACCAGCAGCACCACCGAGGCGGTGGCGAACACCAGCTTGTGGATCAGCTTGGCGGCCTTGGCCGCCGCGCTGGCGCCGTAGTCGCGGGTGACCTCGGCATGCACGCCCTGCGGCAGCAGTTCGCCGCGCAAGGCCCGCAGGCGCGCGCTCACCGCGCGGGTGAGCGCCGAGGCGTCGCTGCCCGGCTTCTTGGCGATGGCCAGGGTCACCGCCGGCGCGCGCCCCTGCGCCGGGCCGCCGCGCGTGGGCGGCGTGCCGTACCACACGTAGGCCGTGGGCAGGTCGGCACCGGCCTGGATCCGTGCCACATCGCGCAACTGCAACGGCCGGCCGTCGTGCACGCCGATCACGAGCTCGCGCACGGCGTCGGCATCGGCCAGGAACCGCCCGGCACTGAGCGGCACCGCACGGCCGCCGCCGATGCGGTCGCCGAGCGGGCGCACCACGTTCGCCCCCTGCAGCGCCTGGCCGAGGTCGGCCACGGTGAGGTCGTAGGCGGCCAGCCGCGCCGGATCCAGCGTCACCGTGACCACCCGCGGCGGCGCGCCGATGCTGTAGATGTCGCGCGTTCCCGGCAGGCGCTTTAGGTCGGTCTCCAGGGTGCGCGCGATCGCGCCTAGGTCGGCGGCGCTGCGCTGCGGATCGTCGCTCCACAGGGTCACGCTCATCACCGGCACGTCGTCGATGCCCTTGGGCTTGACCAGCGGCGCGCTGGCGCCCATCTGCGTCGGCAGCACGTCCAGATTGGAATACACCTGGTTGTACAGGCGCACCAGCGCGGTCTGCCGCGGCACCCCGACCTGGAATTCGACGGTCAACACCGCCTGCCCGGGGCGGCTCACCGAGTACACGTGCTTGATGCCCTCGATCTCGTCGAGCTTCTGTTCCAGCGGCGTGCTCAGCAGCTGTTCGACCTCGCGCGCATCGGCGCCCGGCAGCGACACGAACACGTTGGCCATGGTCACGTCGATCTGCGGTTCTTCCTCGCGCGGGGTGATCGCCACCGCCGCCAGGCCGAGCAGCAGGCCGAGCAGGGCCAGCACCGGCGTCAGCGGATTGGCCTGGAAGAACGCCGCCAGGCGACCGGACATCCCGAAACCGGCGGCCACCTCAACGCTCCGCCAGCGCGCGCCGCTGCGCGGCCAGCGCCTGCCCGGCAGCGACCGGATCGCGCGCCACGCGCTCGCCCGCGCGCAGCCCGGCAAGCACTTCCACCCGCTGCGCATCGCGCTGACCGATCCGCAGCTGCCGCAGGCTGAGCCGACCGTCGGCCAGCACATAGGCCGCACTGAGTTCGCCCCGCTGCAGCAGCGCCGACAGCGGAATGCGCAACGGCGCCGCCTCCGCGGCATCGCCTGCAGCCAGCGGCACCTCGACCTTGGCCGTGGTACCGGGTGCCGGGGCCGGTTGCAGCGCCGGCAACGGTACCCGCACCGTCACGCTGTGGCTGCGCGGATCGGCGGTGGGGAACACCGTCACCTGCGGAATCTGCAGGAGGCGTCCATCGTCCAATCGCACCTGCGCGCGCGGCGCGTTGCGGACCGCTTCCGCATCCGACTGCGGCACCTGCACCTCGATGCGCTGCGCGCCGGGCACGTACAGCGACAGCAAGGCCTGCCCGGCCGCCACCGCCTCGCCCGGCTGCACCTGGCGCGCACTGATGACGCCCGCGAACGGCGCACGCACCACGGTGTAGTCGGCCGGCTGCTGCGCCTGCGCCAGTTGCGCGGCGGCGGCAGCGCGTGCGGCATTGGCCGCATCGCGGGTGGCGCGGGCCTGGTCCAATTGCGCGCGCGACACGTATTGCGCCCCGGCCAGGGACGCATAGCGGCGATAGCTGGCCTCGGCCTCGTCGGCGCTGGCCGTGGCGGCATGCACTTGCGCCTGCGCGCTGGTCACGCCGGCGCGCTGTTCCACCGCGCTGAGTTGCAGCAGCACCTGGCCGGCGGCGACCCGATCGCCCACGTCCACCGCGACGCTGCGCACGCGCCCGCCGGTCTGCGCGCTGAGATCGGCGTACTCCACCGCGGTCACGACGCCGTCCCAGGAGCGCGATGCCATCGCCGCGGGCTCCACCGGCACGGTCGCCAGCGCCGGCAACGGCGGCGGCGCGACCGTGGCGGCGTCATGCCGACAGCCGGCGAGCGCCAGCATCGCCAGCGCCGCGAACGCGCCCGCCAGGGGCGCACGACCGTTGCCGCGGGCCGCCGTAGCGGCAGGTGCAGCAAGCGTCCCGCGCAGCCGTCCGGCACGCCAGGCACAGCGGATCGGCCAACGAAGCACACGCATGATCGAACTCCAGAGGAAAGGGCGCATCCGCGCCGTCGGTGGGCACCCCACCGCGGCAGATCGGGCGCGGCCGCCCGAGGCTGGCCGCGAGATAAATTAGAATTTTCTTATATTAGAGTCAACTGATATGATGGGCGCACTTTCCCGCCGAGCACCCCCAATGCCCGCCTCCTCCGCCCAAGTCCTGGTCGACCGCGCGCGCGCGCAGATCCACGAAACCCCTGTCCACCCCGATGCCGCCGCCACGCCGCTGCCCGGCGAGTGGATCATCGACGTGCGCGAACCCGGCGAGTTCGCCATGGGCCATTTGCCCAACGCCATCAACATCCCGCGCGGCATCCTCGAATTCCGCCTCGACGCCGATCCGGCGCTGGCCCGACGCGACCAGCCGATCCTGCTGTACTGCGCCAGCGGCGGCCGCTCCACCCTGGCGGCACTGAGCCTGCAGCACCTAGGCTACACCGCGGTGCGCTCGCTGACCGGCGGCTTCCTGGGCTGGACCGCGGCCGGTGGCCCGGTCGATTTCTGAGCCCATGCCGCGCCGCGCCGCAACCGCCCTGGACCCTGCCGCGATGCGCGCGCACGCCAGCGAGGCGGCGCGTTTGCTGAAAGCGCTCGGCAACGAGAAGCGGCTGCTGCTGCTGTGCCTGCTGGTGGACCACGAGCAATCGGTCGGCGAGCTCAACGCACGTGTGGAGCTCAGCCAGTCGGCGCTGTCGCAACACCTGGCGCTGCTGCGCGAGGATGGACTGGTGCAGACCCGCCGCGAGGGTCAGACCATCTATTATTCGCTGGTGCCCGGCCCGGTGCAGCGCATCCTCGAGGTGCTGCACGGCATCTACTGCAGCGCCGCGCCACCTGCCGCCACCCGGAGCGATCGATGAGCCAGCATCCGCACGTCCACGCCTTCCACCATGCCGGTTCCGGCACCTGGAGCTACGTGGTCGAGGATGGCAACGACGCCGCGGTGATCGACCCGGTGGTGGGCTACGACCCGCAGACCGGCGCACTGGACCACGCACCGGCGCAGGCGTTGGCCGCGTGCCTGGACGCGCGCGGACTGCACCTGCGCTGGATTCTCGAGACCCACGCCCACGCCGATCATGTCTCCGCCGCGCAGTGGTTCAAGCAGCGATGGCCGCAGGCGACGCTGGCGATCGGCGACGGCATCCGCGAGGTGCGCGCCCGTTTCGCGCCACAGTTCGGCCTGGACGCGGACGCGCAGGCGCGTTGCGGCTTCGATCACCTGTTCGCCGATGGCGAGCGCTTCGCGGTCGGTGATGTGCAGGCGCAGGTGATCGCCGTGCCCGGCCACACCGGCGACAGCGTCGCCTACCTGATCGGCGATGCGCTGTTCCCGGGCGATTCGCTGTTCATGCCCGACAGCGGCACCGCACGCTGCGATTTCCCCGGCGGCGACGCGGCCACGCTGTACCGTTCGATCCAGCGGCTGTACGCGCTGCCGGAGGCGACGCGCGTGTTCGTGTGCCACGACTACGGCGCAGGCGGCCGCGCGGTGGCCTGCCAGACCAGCATCGGCGAACAGCGCCGCAGCAACATCCATGTGCGCGATGGCATCGACGAAGCGGCCTTCGTGGCCTTGCGCCAGGCGCGCGATGCGACGCTGGCCGAGCCGCGGCTGATGCAGCCGTCGGTGCGCGCCAACATCCAGGCCGGCCGCACCGACGACCTGGCGCCGCCGGCGGCGTGAGCAGGCAGCGCGCCGCCGGCGCGCTAGGATGCGGAGTTGCGACAGCGCTGCGCGACCGTACGCGTGCGCCGCCGCGCCCTGCCGCATCGCCTACCTGCCCCCGCTGGAGTGACCCATGACCCGACCGCTGCGCCGCCTGCTGTGCCTGTGCACCTTGATCGTCGCCACCGCGATCGCGCCGGTCTCGGCGCAGACGCCGCTGACCGTGTTCGCCGCCGCCAGCCTCAAGGAATCGCTGGACGAGGCCGCCAGCACCTACCAGCGCGCCAGCGGCACCCCCGTGCAGGTGTCCTACGCCGCCAGCTCCACGCTGGCCCGGCAGGTGGAACAGGGCGCGCCGGCGGACGTGTTCGTGTCCGCCGACCAGGAGTGGATGGACTACCTGCAGCAGCGCAAGTTGATCGATCCGGCACTACGCCGCGACCTGCTCGGCAACACCCTGGTGCTGGTGGCGCCGGCCGCCAGCAAGGCCCAGGTCGACCTGCGCAAACCCGGCGCGCTGCTCGCCGCGCTCGGCGCGCAGGGGCGCCTGGCGGTCGGCCAGACCGCCAGTGTGCCGGCCGGCAAGTACGCGCGCGCCGCACTGCAGGCGCTGGGTCAGTGGGACAGCGTGCAGCCGCGCCTGGCCGAGAGCGAGAGCGTGCGCAGCGCGCTGATGCTGGTGGCGCGCGGCGAAGCGCCGCTGGGCATCGTCTACGGGTCCGACGCCCAGGCCGAGCCCAAGGTGCGGGTGGTGGCGACCTTTCCGGCCGACAGCCACGCGCCGATCGTGTATCCGGTGGCGCCGCTGCGGGCTAGCGCGCAGGCGAAGAGCGCTGCCGATTTCGTGCGTTGGCTGGGCACGCCGCCGGCGCAGGCGATCTTCCGTCGCCACGGTTTCTCGCTCGCCCGTTGAGGCCTGGCGTTGTTCGACTTCACTGCGCAGGAACTGACCGCGATCGTGCTGAGCGTCAAGGTCGCGCTGGTCGCGGCGCTGGCCAGCCTGCCGCTCGCGGTGGCCTGCGGCTGGCTGCTGGCGCGGCGCCGCTTCTTCGGCAAATCGTTGCTGGACGCGTTGCTGCACCTGCCGCTGGTGATGCCGCCGATCGTCACCGGCTACGCGCTGCTGCAGCTGTTTGGCCTGCAGGGGCCGATCGGCGGCTGGCTGTTCGAGCACCTAGGCGTGCAGTTCGCGTTCCGCTGGACCGGCGCGGCGCTGGCCAGCGCGGTGATGGGCTTCCCGCTGATGGTGCGGGCGATCCGCCTGGCCCTGGAATCCACCGACCGCCGCCTCGAAGCGGCCGCCGCCACGCTCGGCGCAGGCCCATGGCGGGTGTTCTTCACCATCACCCTGCCGCTGGCATGGCCGGGCGTGGTCGCCGGCGGCGTGCTCGGCTTCGCCAAGGCGCTGGGCGAGTTCGGCGCCACCATCACCTTCGTCTCCAACATCCCCGGACAGACCCAGACCCTGGCCTCGGCGATCTACAGCCTGCTGCAGGTGCCCGGCGCCGAAGCCGGCATCTGGCGGCTGGCGGCGGTGGCGCTGGCGATCTCGCTGGGCGCGCTGCTGGCTTCCGAGTGGCTGGTGCGACGCCAGCGCGGCACCGAGGTGGACGCATGAGCCGCGCAACCGCCCGGAGCCGACACCGATGCTGAGCATCGACCTGCACCTGCAGCGTGGGCGTTTCGCCCGCCACGTGCGCATCGAGGAACGGGCGCGCGTGGTCGCCCTGGTCGGTCCGTCCGGCGCCGGCAAGACCAGCCTGCTCAACGCCATCGCCGGGGTGCTGCCGCCGCGCGGCGGGCGCATCGCCATCGATGGCCGGGTGCTGTACGACAGCGCTGCCGGCATCGACCTGCCGGCGCATCGCCGTGGCATCGGCTACGTGTTCCAGGACGCGCGCCTGTTCCCGCACATGGACGTGCGCCGCAACCTCGGCTACGGCCGCCACGGCCGCGGCCAGCCGGCACGCTTTGCACTGGACGCGGTGGTCGAGTTGCTCGGCATCGGCGCGCTGCTGGAGCGGCGCCCCGACACGCTCTCCGGCGGCGAAGCGCAACGCGTGGCGATCGGCCGCGCACTGCTGTCGCAGCCGTCGCTGCTGCTGTTCGACGAACCGCTGTCGGCGCTGGACGCCGACCGCCGCAGCGAACTGATCCCCTACCTGCAGCGCGTGCGCGACGACGTGCGCCTGCCGATGCTCTACGTCAGCCACCAGGCCGAGGAAGTAGCGCGCATCGCCGACGCGGTGCATCGGCTGGACTGACGCAGACGTCGCGTTCACCCGGGCCGGCGAGACTGAAGGCCCCGCCACGGCAGACTGCGCATGCGCCGCTACCGCAAGCTCGACTTCCCCACGCAGGACGTGCGCCGCTTCCTCGAGCCGGGCCCGGTGGTGCTGGTCAGTTCGGCCTGGAAGCAGCAGCGCGACGTGATGACCCTGGGCTGGCACATGGTGCTGGAGTTCTCGCCCTCGCTGCTCGCCTGCTGCATTTCCAGCGCCAACCACAGCTTCGACCTGATCCGGCGCAGCAAGCAATGCGTGATCAACCTTCCCACCGCCGACCTGGTCGACACCGTGGTCGGCATCGGCAATACCAGTGGTGCGGACCTGGACAAGTTCGCGCACTTCGGCCTCACCGCGGTGCCCGCCACGCACGTGGCGGCGCCGCTGATCGCCGAGTGCTACGCCAGCTTCGAATGCCGCCTGCACGACGGCAGCCAGATCGGCAAACATGGCCTGTTCGTATGGGAGGTGGTCAAGGCGCACGTCGCCGCCTCGCCCAAGCGGCCGCGCACCCTGCACTACCGGGGCGACGGCCGCTTCATGCAGTCAGGCGCGGAGATCTCGCGGCGGCGCCTGTTCAAGCCGGAGATGCTGTAGTTCCCGGCAACGGGCAAGGCAGACCGCACGCGGCGATCGCGGCGCTCAGCGCGCGCCGCCGACGCGCCCCGACTGCACGCTGGCCTTGCCCTGTCGGACCTCGAAGGTGAATGCGTAGGCCAGCGTCACAGGCACCTCCTGCACCGACTGCGCGTCGTCGCAGCGCCCGTCCTGCGCCGGCCGCTGCGCCGGATCGGCATAGGTGCAGATCGCCGCCGGCACGAAGCGCCACTGCGCGACCGCGTCCTGCACCGCCTGCAGCAGATCGGCCATCTCCGGCTGCGCGCCCGCACTGCAGTCCGGGCGATCGTTCAACAGGGCGCTGCGCTCCACAATGCCTTGCGCGGACAGGATCACCCGCACGCAGACCGTGGTCGGGGCCAGCGTGTGGCGCGGCGACTCGGTCGGCAACTGCGGCGTCGGCGCCTGCAGCGGTTGCGGCATGCGGAACACTTCCTGCGGCTGCATCCGATACGACTGCACCGCCGCCGCACCGGGCGCCGCGCCGAATCCTGTTTCCAACATGCGCTGATCCACCGAGTCGATGCGCTGGGTCGGTTGCGGCGCCTCTTTCGGCACGTGGCTGGCGCAGCCGGAAAGGACCAGTGCCAGCAGCATGCCAGCCCGCAAGTGCGCACTCATCGCACGGTCCGCGCCATGCCGCACAGCGGCGCGGCGCCGCCCTTGCCGGAGAACACCTTGTCGCACAAGCTCGCCAAAGTGTCGCCGGCATCCTCGCCCAGGCGATACCAGCGGTAGTTCGCAGCATCGGCGACGCCAGCCGGCGCCTCCTCGGGATACATTTCCACGTCGAACGCGACCGGGATCTTCACGCGGCTGGCCACAGCGCGTCCGTGCGCAGTCGCCGGCGAGAAGCGCCACTTCCAGGCGGCGGTAACCGCGGCAGCATCCAAGACTGCGCTACCGCTGCCATGATCCAGCACGCGCACGTCGCTCGGCGCCCCGTGCGCATCCACGTCGACCAGCAGGACCAGCTTGCCGGAGACGCCGGCACGCACCGCTTCATCCGGGTATTTCGGGGGCGGCATGTCGATCACCGTGGCAGGCTGCGCTCCGGTCCGCGCGGCGACCACCGACGCCTGCTGCACCGATCGTGCCGACGTGCCATCCACCTCGCTCGCGGCAAGATCGCGTGCCACGCCCGTGGCATCTGTTCCAGTTGGCAACGCCAGTGCCATCGCACTCCCGCTCAACGCGGCCAGCGTCACCGCCGCGAGGCCCAGACGACGCCGCCAACCACGCACCGCCGGGCGCCGCAGCAAGGCAATGCGCTGGCACAGGACGCTGCCCGCCTGCCAATGGCAGCCCACCGGCAAGGCCAACGCGTCCAACTGGGTCTGCAGCATCGCCTCGGCGTAGTGCCGGCGCGTGCCGGGATGGCGAACCAGCACTGCGGCATCGCAGGCCAGTTCCTGATCCAGCCGGAAACGCGTGGCGGCCCAGTGCAGCAGCGGATTGAACCAGTACACGCAGCGCAGCACGGCGAGCAGCAGATTGCTGCGGGTGTCGCCGCGGGCGATATGCATGCGTTCGTGCGCCAGCACCAGTTGCGCCTGCGGCGGCGGATAGCGCGCGGCGAAGTCCATCGGCACCACCACTTGCGGCCGCCACGCACCCAGCACCAGCGGCCCATGCAGCGCATGCTCGGCGACCAGCACGCCATCCTCGCCAGGCTGCAAGCGACCCAGGCTGCGCCGGTAGCGGCGCTGCTGCCGCCACAATACGGCCGCCGAGGCCAGCGCACCCGCCAGCCACAACGACAGCAACCAGACCGTGGCATGCCCGCTCGCCGACACGCCGTCGCCTGCCGACATCTGCGCCCGTGTCACGCCGACCAGCACCGCCGGCATGTCCAGCGCCAAGCCCGCCGGCAACGCTGGACGCCAGCCGCTGGGCAACAGTGCCGCCAGCAGCGCCAATGGCACCGCGATCCATAGCGCGTAGGCGATGCCGGCGCCGAACGCGCGCCGCATCGGCACGCGCAATGCCAGCACCGCCGCGATGGCCACGCTGACGACCAGCGCGGTACTCCCGAGGTCCTTCACGATCCCGTCAATGCTCATCGTCCAGCTCCTGGATCAGTCGTTTGAGTTCGGCGATATCGGCATCGCTGAGCTTGCCGCGTTCGCTGAAGTGCGCCACCAACGGCGCGATACGGCCGCCGAACAGGCGGTCGAGCAGGCCTTCGCTCTGTTGCTGCACCCACTGCGCGCGCTGCAGCAGGGGCGTGTACAGATAGCGGCGGCCTTGTTTGTCGGCGCGGATCGCGCCCTTGTTGAGCAAGCGGTTGAGCAGGGTCTTGACCGTGGGTTCGGCCCAGCCGCCATGCCCGGACAAGGCGGCGAACACCTCCTCGGCGCTGAGCGGGTGCCGCTCCCACAGCACCTCCATGACCACGGCTTCCGCATCGCTGATCGACATTTCGTTTACGCCCGTAAATTTTCAATGATTACGCGCGTAAACAAAACGCATGTCAAGCGTTTTTTGCGCAACGACCGATGCCCTGGCGATCGGCATGCCCCCACGCCCGGAGGTCGTCGCCGCCAATCGCGTACGCCGCGGCACCGCGCGTATCGGTCGCGCATCACGATCGACGCAATCGCCGGCACACCCTCTAAGCT
Organism: Xanthomonas sp. LF02-5; assembly: GCF_034105325.1. Taxonomy (NCBI): domain Bacteria; kingdom Pseudomonadati; phylum Pseudomonadota; class Gammaproteobacteria; order Lysobacterales; family Lysobacteraceae; genus Xanthomonas; species Xanthomonas sp. LF02-5. Next base: position 381,666 of record NZ_JAXGGF010000005.1, read on the forward strand.
ATGCCGATGACCGATCACCTCGACGACCTCGACGCCGCTGCCGACCTGATCCTGCAGCGCATCACCGGCCCGCTGCGCGTGGGCGCACCGCTGGGCCTGGGCAAACCGCATCGCCTGCTCAACGCGCTGTACGAGCGCATCGAACACGATCCGACGCGGCCGCTGCAGATCTACACCGCGCTGTCGCTCAATCCGCCGGCGCCCGGCGGCGGGCTGCAGGGCCGTTTCGCGCGGCCGTTCGTGCAGCGCCACTTCGGCGAGGACTTCCCGCGCCTGCGCTACGTGCAGGCGATGCAGCGCGATGCGCTGCCGGCACACATCCAGGTCGAAGAGTTCTACATGCAGTCCGGCGCGTTGCTGCGCTCGACCCAGGCGCAGCGCAGCTACACCAGCCTCAACTACACGCATGCCGCCGATGCGGTGGCGCAGCGTGCGCCGAACCTGATCGTGCAGAAGGTGGCGCGCGAACCCGACGGCACCCGGCTGTCGTTCTCGTGCAACAACGACATCACCCAGGACACCCTGGCCGCAGTGCAGCGGCGCGGCCTGCCGCGGCCGCTGCTGGTGGCCGAAGTCGATCCGCAGTTGCCGTGGATCGGCGGCTGCGCGGCGGTGGAGCCGAGCTTCTTCGACGTGGTGGTGACGCCGCCGGGGCCGTCTCCGCGCCTGTTCGGGCTGCCACGGCAGCCGGTCGCCGATGCCGATTACGCCATCGGCCTGTACGCCAGCACGCTGGTGCGCGACGGCGGCACCCTGCAGATCGGCATCGGCACCCTGGCCGATGCGCTGTGCCACGCGCTGGTGCTGCGGCATACCGACAACGCGCGCTACCGGCAGGTGCTGGCGGCGCTGGATCCGGAACTGGAGCGGCATCCGGCGGTACGCGAATGCGGCGGCCTGGAGCCGTTCGCGGTCGGCCTGTTCGGCTGCAGCGAGATGCTCAACGAGGGCTTCAGGCAGTTGGTCCAGTGCGGGGTGATCCGGCGCAAGGTGCTCGACGACGCGCCGCTGCTGCGGCGCGTGGCCGACGGCACTGCCGATGCGCAGGACCTGCGGCGCCTGGAGCGCGAGGGCGAATACCTGCAGGGCGCGTTCTACCTGGGCTCGCCGGAGTTCTACGCCTGGCTGCGCGACATGGATCCGCAGGCGCGCGCGGCGATCGGCATGCGCCGCATCAGCGAGATCAACCAGCTCTACGGCGACGAGGCATTGCGCCGGGTACAGCGGCGCGAGGCGCGCTTCTTCAACTCGTGCATGATGGCCACCGCGCTCGGCGCGGCGGTGTCCGATGCATTGGACGATGGCCGCGTGGTGTCCGGCGTCGGCGGCCAGTACAACTTCGTGTCCATGGCGCACGCGCTGGACGACGCGCGCAGCGTGCTGATGTTCCGCGCCGTCCGCAGCGATGCCGGCGCAACGCAGTCGAACGTACGCTGGAACTACGGCCACACCACCATTCCGCGGCACCTGCGCGACCTCTACGTCAACGAGTACGGCATCGCCGACCTGCGCGGCCTGACCGACGAGGACTGCATCGCGGCGATGGTCGGGATCGCCGACGTGCAGGCCCAACCCGCCTTGCTGGAGACGGCGAAGGCCAACGGCAAGCTGGCCGCCGACTTCGCAACATCCACGCACTGGCAACGCAATCACGCTGCGCGCGTGCGCGACGCGCTGGCGCCGTTCCGCCGCGACGGCACCCTGCCCGACTATCCGCTGGGCAGCGATTTCACCGAGGTCGAGCAGCGCCTGCTGCGCGCCCTGTCCTGGCTGCAGCAGCACTCCGCCAGCACCGGCGCCAAGCTGAAGACGGTGGCCAGCGCGGTGCTGGCGCGTCCCGCGGCGGATGCCGCCTGCATGCAGCGCATGGGGCTGGACGCGCCGCGCAGCCTCGGCGAACGGCTGGACGCGACGTTGCTGGCATTCGCCCTGCAGCGCACGCGCACGCCGCAATGACGCACGCGCGGCAACGGCAGGGAGCCACCCGGCGACGCAGGGTTTACGTATAGAAGCGGCTCGACGTGCCCTGGGCCGACAGCCGCAACGCGCGCGATCGGAAACACCCGTCGCGGCTGAGCCGCTCTCGCAATAACGACAACACTTCGCGCTGAGTTGCAGCAAAACCGCGTCGCCGGCGGTGCTTGTCCAAACCAGCCGCGACAACGTGACGACGATCATGCACGCATGGGACATCGCGCACGATCATGGCACGCCGCCGGCCATGACACGATTTGGCAACACCCGCGTCAACTCCACTCGGGATGCTGTCGAGATATCGTTACCAAACGTGGCCACGATGTTCCCCCAACGTTCTGTCCCGATGTCGTCGAAGCTCCGCAGTGCGCCAGCTGCGCTGCGCGCCCTGCTGGCAGTGTTGGCGCTGTTGCCATCTGCGCTGTGCGCCGCACCCAGGCTTGGCGACCTGCAGTACATCGGCAGCCACAACAGCTACCACGCCGGCTTCGCGCCCAGCGAAGCGGCGCTGTGGAAACGCCTGGATCCAGCGACGTTCGCGGTGCTGGACTACCGGCATCCGCCGTTGACGCAGCAACTGGACGACGGCGTGCGCCAGATCGAACTAGACATCTACGCCGACGCCAAGGGCGGACGCTACGCGCACCCGGCGATGATCGACCAGCTCGCCAAGGCCGGGCTGCCGCCGGCTCCGCCGATCGCCGCGCCGGGCGTGATGCAGCGGCCGGGCTTCAAGGTCATGCACATCCAGGACCTCGACCAGCGCAGCACCTGCCAGCCGCTGCTGGCCTGCCTGCGTGAGGTGCGGGCGTGGTCGCAACGGCACCCCGGGCATCTGCCGATCTTCATCCTGCTGGAAACCAAGCAATCCACCGTGCCGGCGGCCTTCCCCACGGTGCAGCCGGAGCCGTTCGACGGCAAGGCGCTGGACGCGCTGGACGCCGAACTGCGCTCGGTGTTCGCCGCGAACGACTACATCAGCCCCGACCAGGTACGCGGCAGCGCGGCCACGCTCAACGCCGCCGTGCTCGCGCAGGGCTGGCCCGCGCTCTCCGCGGCGCGCGGCAAGGTGGTGTTCCTGCTCGACCAGCGTTCGATCGGCCCGGCCTACCTGGCCGGCCATCCGTCCTTGCGCGGCCGCGTGTGCTTCACCAATGCCGATCCCGGCGCCGACGACGCCGCCTTCGTCGAGCGCAACGACGGCAGCGCCGACGAGATCGCGACGCTGGTGAAGGCCGGCTACCTGGTGCGCACCCGCACCGACGCGGACCTCAAGGAAGCCCTGCGCAACGACACTGCGCGACGCGACGCCATGCTCGCCAGCGGCGCGCAACTGCTCAGCACCGACTTTCCCGATCACGAACCGGCCGCCTCCGGCTACGTGGTGCGCTTCCCCGACGACGCCGTCGCCCGCTGCAATCCGCAGCGTCCGCAGCGTCCGCAGGCCGACTGCCACGGCGTCGACCTGCGCCACTGAACGCCATTGGCCGCGCGACGTCGCGGCCACGCCCCACACGTACGCAATGGAAGGCCTGGGCGATCCGCGCGCCGGCATCGGCGTGTCCGGACTTCGGATCGCAACCGCTGTTTCCCCCAACGAGCCACCCCCATGCTCCCGATCCATCGCCCCCGCCCCCTGTGCTGTGCCATCGCCCTCGCGCTTGCGCTCTCGCCGGCCGCCCATGCCAGCGACGCCGACGATCCCGCTGACGCCAGCGCACGCACCACCACCCTGGACTCGGTCAACGTCCAGGCCGCGCAGGCCACCGCTCCGGGTTCGCTGGACGAACAGCGCCTGTCCAACGGCGTCAACAGCGTGATGAGCAAGCAGCAGATCGACGCGATTCCCTCCGCCGGCATCGCCGACGTGGTCGCGCACCTGCCCGGGCTGTCCGCCTACAGCGACATGCATCTGGGCCAGGCCACCACCGGCGAGAACGCCTACGTCAGCATCCGCGGCCTGGATGCCAGCTACAACAGCTACCGCCTCAACGGCTTCGGCATGCCCGAGACCGATTCGTCCACGCGCGCGATCTCGCTGAACATGCTCGCGCCGTTCGGCATCCAGTCGGTCAAGGTCTCCAAGTCGCCGACCCCGGACCTACCGGGCGACGCGATCGGCGGCGCGATCGACATGCGCACGCCCAGCGCGTTCGACTTCGACGGCGACTTCTACGGCAAGACCACCGCGCAAGGCCAGTTCAACGCGCTCGCTTCCGACCTCGGCGGCAAGCACACCGGCGGCACGCTGCAACAGGAGCTGGCCTGGAATTTCGGCGACGACCACGCGTTCGGCGTCTATGCCTCGGCCTACTACGGCAAGAACAACAACATGGCGCAGGCGCCGGCGCCCAACAGCGCGTACTTCCCGGCGGATCCGGCGCAGGCCAAGGCAGTGGATCTGCGCGATGTCGGCCCGCTGCTCAGCGCCCGCTACAAGTACAGCGTCTACACCAGCCAGATCGAGCGCTACGGCGGCAACCTCGCCTTCGACTGGCAGGGCGAGCACACCACCCTTTTCGCGCGCGCCATCTACGGCAGCTACAACGTCACCGGCCAGCAGGACCAATCCAGCGCACGCCTGGAAACCGTCAACAACCAGCCGACCGCGGTGCGTGGCGGCTACTTCAACACCCACGACATCAAGGAAACCCTGGCCACGCTGCAGTTGGGCGGGCAGACCACGCTGGATCGTCTGCGCTTCGATTACGGCAGTTCCTTCGGACGCGGCACGCGCAGCCGCCCGGACTACGTCGCCGCGAGCCTGTACGGCTTCACCCCGGGCAGCTTCGCGTTCGACCTGAGCGACCCGACCTATCCGAGCATCGGCCCGAGTTCGCCGGCCCTGAAGAACTTCTTCTACAGCCTGGATTCGGCGCTGTTCTGGAAGACCCAGGGCCACGATGCCGGCAGCCACGACAACCGCGCCAGCGCGCATGCCGACATCAGCTACCGCGTGGACGGCGACGTGCTCGACGAGGTCAAGACCGGCCTGTCGCTCGACCACGCCGACCGCGGCTCCTACGATCACCCGTTCTTCCACAAGGACGGCAATTTCGTCTACAACGGCCCCTACTTCGGCGGCAGCAACTACGTGTTCCCCAACGCCGGCGGCCCGCCGCTGAGCGCCCTGCCCGGCCGCCTCACCTACGCCGCCTTCGATGGCCACTACGCCGGCCCGTTCAAGATCCTCGACCGCGACTGGGTGCGTGCGCAGGCGGTGCCGTACAAGTACGTCAACGATCCCAATGGCGCCGGCATCTATACCGCCAACGACTACAACGCCAACACCACCTCCAGTACCGAGGCGATCTACGCCGGCTACGCGATGGCCACGCTGCATGTCGGCGCGGTGACCCTCCTGCCCGGCGTGCGCTACGAACTGACCCGCTACTCCGCCGATGCCTGGCAATCGAACGGCGACGGCATCAACGGCCGCTTCGTCGGCAGCGGCCGCAGCTATGGCGAAGTATTGCCGGGCATCAGCCTCAACTATCGTCCGGACGAGCTGACCGTCTACCGCGCCTCGCTGCGGCGCAGCTTCAGCCGCCCGGCGTTCGGGCTGATCTCCGGCGAGACCGTGTACACGGTCGACCCCACCCAGAAGGTCATCGGCATCTCCAAACCCAACCCCGACCTGCAGCCGAGCAAGGCCGACAACGCCGACCTGTCCGCGGAGTTTTACGACCGCAACGGCGGCGTGCTCAGCGCCTCGACCTACTACAAGCGCATCACCGGCTTCATCTACACCTCGCAGTCGGCGACCAGCAACGACAACACGCTCGGCGGCCTGGTCCCGACCGGTACCACCTTCGAGGACGGCGTGCCGGTGACCATGCCGCAGAACGGCGGCACCGCGACGCTGTACGGCCTGGAACTGGCCGGCAGCAAGCGCCTGCAGGATTTGCCAGGGTTCTGGGGCAACTTCGGCATCGCCGCCAACCTGACCCTGCAACACAGTTCCGCCGACAGCAAGCGCGCCGACCAGCCCGAAAAGACCTGGCTGCCGCGTGCGCCCGAGCGCATCTACAACCTGGACCTGTTCTACGACGACAGCCGTCTGCGCGCCGACCTGAGCTACAACTACACCGGCCTGCAACTGCTCGGCCTGACCAGCGACCGGCTCAACTACTACCTGCAGCCGGTCAAGTCGCTGGACTTCACCGCCACCTACCACCTGCCGCACGGCATCGACGTCGGCATCGCCGCGAAGAACCTGCTGAATTCGGCCACCTTCTACGAGACCCAGGGCAAGTCCACCCGCTACATGGCCTACGACCCCGGTGCCGATGGCGCCTACGTGGAAACCGGGCGCGTGTACATGCTCACGCTGAGCTATACCTACTGACGCGGCCCTGCCTCCGCCGCTGCGGCGAGTGCCTTGCGTGCAGACTGCACGCAAGGCATTGGGCAGGATGCACCAGCGCCGCGACCCGCCCTCAGAGGCCACTCCTGGCGCCGAAGCATCGAGGGGTGCGGCAATCCTCCGCAAGCTGCATCGCGCTTCCTCGGGCTGAAGGCCCGGGCATCTAGGGACATTTCCCGATCCCGCACATATCGGCACGCAGCGACAGTGGCTGCGCGACGACCATGTCTGCATGGCGCGCAAGCCGACCATCCATCCCATTGCGACCAAGGATTCCCTTCGATGAACATGCGCCCATCGTTCCGCGCTCTTCTGCTCGTGCTGTCGACACTGCTGCCCTTTGCTGCGCTGGCCGCTCCGCCCGCCACCGTCGCCAGTTGCGCGGGCATCGCCGCTGCCTATCCGATGGACCTCGGTCCGCGTTGCAACAGCAACTACGCGAAGATCAATCACCAGCCGCAAGACGCCGCACAGCGCCTGCAGACCTACTATGCGCGCGTTGAAGTACTGAAGATCTTCAGGAAAGCCCTGCTGTGCAATGGCCTGTACGGCGCCAAGGCTTCGGAACAGCAGCGTTTCGGCAGCGGCGAAGACGGCCATCTGCAGGCGCTGGCCAATCTCTACCAGAACATGCAGAACGACCCGAACCGCCCCGCGGCGCTGTATACGGCTGCCGATCTGAAAGACATCAAGATGAACAAGCCGCAATGCAAATGAGGCAACGCATTCGCACCGAACGCCAGGCGCGCTGAGGTCGCTGGCGTCTCCTCGCGGTTCGGCATCGGCCGCCTCCGGGCAGCCGATGTCATTCGCGTGTAAAATTGCGGGTTTTTGACCACTCACATGGCGAAAGCCCCTCCACGGGCGCCCGTCCCGGGCCCGGCCTTCATTCGCCTGCTGGCGCGCCTGAGCGATGCGCCGATGCCCGCGTCCAGCCCCGCGCTGGCCGACCGGCTCGGCCAATGGATCGACTGGAACCGCGCGGTGGCGGTGTCGCGGGCGCTGGACGGCAAACTGCCCGAGCCTGCCGAAGATGCCCCCGGGGCGCCGGAACCGTCGGCCCTGGAGGCCGAATGCGGCCGCGTGCGCGCTGCACTGGAAGAGAGCATCGCCCTGGACATCGCCAAGGAAACCGGCAAGCCCGTGGGCAAGCGCCAGCACGACCCCGACGCACCGATCGACTACGCGCCGTTCCGCCAGCGCTACCAGGCGCTGCAGCGCGCGATGCTGACCGCGACCGGGCGCCTGCGCGGCCTGCTGCGCGATGCCCTGGTCCCGCTCTCGCCGGAGATGGCGCGGCTGGCCGAGGTCGATGCGGTGATGGAACTGACCCTGAGCCCGCGCGAGCAGACCCTGCTGGCGACGGTGCCCAACCTGCTGGAAGCGCATTTCCAGCGCCTGCGCGCGGCCGCCGCGCCCGCCCCCGATCCATCCCTCACCGACGTTCCGCCGGCGCCGTCCGACGCGGCCTGGCTGGACCTGTTCCGCCAGGACCTGCACAGCGTCCTGCGCGCCGAACTGGACGTCCGTTTCCATCCCATCGAAGCGCTGCTCGCCGCGCTTCGCAGCCGTTGATCCGATCCTCATGCCCAAGACCCTGCTCCATTCCGTCCTGTTCCTTGCCGGCCTCGCCGTGGTCTGCTGGATCGGCGTCGGCTATCTCGGCTCCAACCCGCTGGGCGCCAGCTTCGCCGCGTTGATCGGCCTGTGCTACCTGGCCGGCATCGCCGAGCTGTACCGCTACCGCCAGGCCACGGCGACCCTGCACACCGCGCTGAGCGACGCCGAGGCCGCGCGCGACGACCTGGGCGGCTGGCTGCAACGGCTGCACCCGAGCCTGCGCAACGCGGTGCGCCTGCGCATCGAAGGCGAACGCGCGGCCCTGCCGGTGCCGGCGCTGACCCCGTACCTGGTCGGCCTGCTGGTGCTGCTGGGCATGCTCGGCACCTTCCTGGGCATGATGGCCACCCTGCGCGGCACCGGCCTGGCACTGGACAGCGCCACCGATCTGAATGCCATCCGCGCCTCGCTGGCGGCGCCGCTGAAGGGCCTGGGCTTCGCCTTCGGCACCTCCATCGCCGGCGTCGCGGCCTCGGCGATGCTCGGCCTGCTCGCCGCGCTGTGCCGGCGCGAGCGCCTGCAGGCGGTGCAGCACCTGGACCTGCACGCGGCGACCGCGCTGCGCACGCATTCGTTGGCCTACCAGCGCAACGAGGCCTTCAAGCTGCTGCAGACCCAGGCCACGCTGATGCCCGGCCTGATCGAGCGCATGCAGACGATGATGGCGGCGCTGGAACAGCACAGCGCGGTCAGCGGCGAACGCCTGGCCAGCAGCCAGGACGCCTTCCACAGCCGCACCGAGGCCGCCTACACGCGCCTGGCCGGGGCGGTCGAACACGCCCTGCAGGCCGGCGTGGCCGCGCATGCGCGGGCGTTCGGCGATGCGCTGGAGCCGGTGGTGCAACGCACGCTCGACGGCGTGGCACGCGAGACCGCCGCGCTGCAGGACAGCGTCGGCCAGGCAGTGCAGCGGCAACTGGACGGCCTGGCCAGCGGCTTCGCCCAGGCCGCCGATCAGGCCACGCAGCGCTGGGACAGCGCGCTGGCCGAACAGCAACGCGTCAACGGCGCACTGCTGCAGGAACTAGGCAGTGCGCTGCAACGCGCCGGCGACGGCCTGGAACAGCGCGCCACCAGCCTGGTGGAGGCGACCGCGGCACGCCTGCAGGCCGCCAGCGACGACGCCAGGCAGGCCTGGAGCGAGGCGATGGCGCAACAACGCGAGGCGAACGACGGCCTCGCTGCGCGCCAGGCGCAGGCGCTGGACACGGTGGCCAGCCGCCTGGATGCCACCGCGGAAGCTGCCCAGCAAGCCTGGAGCACGGCGCTGGAACAGCAGCGCGAGGCCAACGCGGCCCTGGTCGCACGCAACGCGCAGGCACTGGACACCGTGGCGACGCGGCTGGACGCCACCGCCGAGGCCGCACAGCAGGGCTGGGACGCTGCGATGGCACAGCAGCGCGCGATCAACGACACCCTCGCCACGCACACGACGCAGGCGCTGGAGACCGTGGCGACCCGCCTGGACGCCACCGTCGAGGCCGTGCAACAGGCATGGAGCGCGGCGCTGGCGCAGCAACGCGAGGTCAACGAGGCCCTGGCCACGCGCAACGCGCAAGCGTTGGATACCGCCGCAGCCAGCCTGGAACAGCGCGCCGCCGCCCTCGCCGAGACGCTGCAGCAGGCCCATGCCGACCTGCAGGAGGCACTGGAAGCGCGCGACCAGGCGCGTCTGCGTGCCTGGACCGACAGCTTCGCCAGCATGGCCGCGACCCTCGGCGGACAGTGGGAGCACCATGGCGAGCGCATCGCACAGCGCCAGCAGGAGATCTGCAGCACCCTGCAGGAAACCGCGGCGGCGATGTCCGAGCAGGGCCAGGCACAGGCGCGCGACACCATCGCCGAGATCGAGCGGCTGGTGCAGGTGGCCTCGGAAGCGCCGAAGGCCGCGGCCGACGTGGTCGCGGAACTGCGCCAGAAGCTGTCCGACAGCATGGTCCGCGACACCGCCATGCTCGACGAGCGCAACCGCCTGCTGGCCACGCTGCAGACCCTGCTGGAGGCGGTCAACCACGCGTCCACCGAACAGCGCAGCGCGGTGGACGCCCTGGTCGCGACGTCGGCCGATCTGCTGGAGCGCGTCGGCAGCCGCTTCACCGAGCAGATCGACGCCCAGACCGGCAAGCTCGACGACGCTGCCGCGCAGGTCGTCGCCGGCGTCACCGAGGTGGTCAGCCTGGGCGACGCGTTCTCCGGCGCGGTGCAGGCCTTCGGCGAATCCAACATGGCCCTGCTGGAACGCCTGCAGGGCATCGAGCAGGCGCTGGACAAGTCGCTGACGCGCAGCGACGAGCAACTGGCCTACTACGTGGCGCAGGCGCGTGAGGTGATCGACCTGAGCATGCTCTCGCAGCAGCAGATCACCGAGGAATTGCGTCAGCTCGCCGCGCGCCAGGCGCCCGACCAGGCCGACGCGGCATGAGCGACGAACTGGAACTGGACGCCGACAACGGCGCCCCGGTCTGGGCGGTGTTCGGCGACCTGATGTCGGTACTGCTCGGCGCCTTCGTGCTGATCCTGATCGGCGTGATCGGCGTGCAACTGCAGCTGTCGAACAAGCTGGATGCGGAGATGCGCCAGCGCCAGCGTGAAGCGCAGCAGCGCAAGACCCTGGAACAGGCGCTGGCCGCACCGCTGGCAGCCGGCCGGGTGACCTTGGTCGACGGCCGCATCGGTATCCGCGGCAACGTGCTGTTCGCGCTGAACTCCGACCAGTTGCAGCCGGAAGGCCGCGACCTGCTGAAGAGCCTGGCCGCGCCGCTAGCCGGCTACCTCAAGGCGCGCGACGAGATCCTGATGGTCAGCGGCTTCACCGACGATCGCCAGGTGCGCGAGAGCAATCGCCAGTTCGCCGACAACTGGGAACTGTCGGCCGAGCGCGCATTGACCGTGACCCGCGCGCTGATCGAGGCCGGCGTACCGGCCGATGCAGTCTTCGCCGCCGCCTTCGGCGCGCAGCAGCCGGTGGCGCCGAACGTGGACGAGGCCGGACGCGCCAGCAACCGCCGCGTGGAGATGGCGCCGCTGCCGCGCATGCGCAAGAGCGCCGCGACACCGCATGCGCCCTGATCGGATCGCCGCCACCGATCGCCTCGCCGCCTGGCGTGCTGAGCATGCCGAGCGGCTGGACCCGCTGCGCTTCCGCTTCCTCGAAGCGCTGGCGCGCCGCACCGAGGCGCAGCAGGGCAAGGCGCGGGAACTGCTGGAGCAGAAGCTGTCCGCGTTGCTCGACGCGTACGCCGCGGCGCTGGCCGCGGCGCCGCAAGGTGCTGGCGATGCCGAGGCCGACGCCGCGGTGCGCGCGATGCAACCAGGCCCGCTCGGTGCCTTGCTGGCGCAGTCCCGCGCCGCGGCGGTTGCGATCCGCGCCGGCAACGACCAAGGCGCCAACCTGGAGGCCAACGACGAAGCCCCCACGGCGACCGATGCCATCGACACAGAACTCCCCGCACCATCGCCCTTGCCCACCGCAGCGACCGCAGCGGCGCGACTCACCGCACCGCAACTGCCCGCGGTCGAAGACGCGCGCCGGCTGTGGACAGAACTGCGCAGCCGCAGCCAATTGCGGCAGTCGCTGCAACCGGCCCCCGCCGACGCCGGCCCGCTCAACTCCGGCGTGCTGGTGCATCGCGCATTGGCGCTGATGCGCACGCTCTCGCCCGGCTACCTGCAGCACTTCCTGTCCTACGTCGATGCACTATCCTGGCTGCAGCAACTGCACGACGGCGGCGCACTGGCGAAGCCGCAGCACCCCGGCAGCGCCGCAGGCAAACCGACGACATCCCGCAGCAAGCCGCGCAAGCGCGGTTGATCGCATCGCCAATGCACGTGATACCGACACCGTCGTGTAGGAGCGGCTCTTGTCCCCTTTTCGGGGATCAGCCGCGTAGGGCGTTACACGGAACCTCGGTCGCGGCTGAAGCCGCTCCTCCGAGATGCGCGCTCTCTCATACGGCACACGCCATCCAGGCAAGAAAAAGGCCGGCATACGCCGGCCTTTTTCGTCCCCTATCGTGGCTCTCGGCTTACAGCGCCTTCGCCGCCGCCACCACATGCTCGGCGGTGATCTGGAAGTGCTTGTACAGCACGTTCGCCGGCGCCGAGGCGCCGAAGCTGTCGATGCCGACCACGGCGCCGTCCAGGCCCACGTAGGCGCGCCAGAAGGCGGTGACCCCGGCTTCCACCGCCACGCGCTTGCGCACCGCCGACGGCAGCACCGACTCGCGGTAGGCGGCGTCCTGGCGATCGAACACGTCGGTGCAGGGCATCGACACCACGCGGGTCTTCAGGCCCGCGGCATCCAGCGCCTGCTTGGCTTCCACCGCCAGGCCCACCTCCGAACCGGTGCCGATCAGGATCACGTCGGGCGTGCCGCCCTCGGCATCGGCCAGCACGTAACCGCCGCGCTCGATCAGCTTGATCTGCGCCTCAGTGCGAGCCTGGAACGGCAGGTTCTGGCGGCTGAACACCAGGCAGCTCGGGCCGTCCTTGCGGGTGATCGCGGCCTTCCAGCTCACCGCCGACTCCACCGTGTCGCAGGGGCGCCACACGTCGTTGTTGGGGATGTAGCGCAGCGACGCCAGATGCTCCACCGGCTGGTGGGTCGGGCCGTCCTCGCCCAGGCCGATCGAGTCGTGGGTGTAGACGTGGATCGCATGCGCCGGGATCAGCGCGCTCATGCGCACGCCGTTGCGCGCATAGTCGCTGAACACCAGGAAGGTGGCGTCGAACGGAATGAAGCCGCCGTGCAGCGCCAGGCCGTTGGCGATGGCGGTCATGCCGAACTCGCGCACGCCGTAGTACACGTAGTTGGCGTTCGGATCATCCGTGGCGACCGACTTGCTGGCCTTCCACAGGGTCAGGTTGGAATGCGCCAGGTCGGCCGACCCGCCGACCAGCTCCGGCAGCAGCGGCGCGAACGCCTCGATCGCCATCTGCGAGGCCTTGCGCGAGGCGATGGTCTGGCCTTCGGCGGCCTGCTTGGCGATGTAGGCGTCGGCCTGGGCGAGGAAGTCTTCCGGCAGCTCGCCGTGCGAACGGCGGGTCAGTTCCGCGGCTTCGGCCGGGTACTGCTTGGCGTACTTGTCGAAGGCCTGCTCCCACTCGGCCTGGCGCAGCGTGCCGGCACCACCGGCGCGCCAGCCGTCGTAGATCGCCTGCGGGATCTCGAACGGTGCGTACGGCCAGTTCAGCGCCTTGCGCGCGCCCTCCAGCTCTTCCTTGCCCAGCGCGGCGCCGTGCGAGGATTCCTTGCCGGCCTTGGTCGGCGCACCGAAGCCGATGGTGGTGCGGCAGCAGATCAGGGTCGGCTTCTCGCTCTCGGCGATCGCCGCCTCGATCGCGGCCTTGACCGCATCGGCATCCTGGCCGTCGACATCGCGGATCACGTGCCAGCCGTAGGCCTCGAACCGCGCCGGGGTGTTGTCGCTGAACCAGCCGGCGGTGTTGCCGTCGATGGAGATATGGTTGTTGTCCCAGAACGCCACCAGCTTGCCCAGGCCCCAGGTGCCGGCCAGCGACGCGGCCTCGTGGGACACGCCCTCCATCATGCAGCCGTCGCCCATGAACACCCAGGTACGGTGGTCGACGATCTGGTGCTCGGGGCGGTTGTAGCGCCGCGCCAGCAACTTCTCGGCCAGCGCGAAACCGACCGCGTTGGCGAAGCCTTGGCCGAGCGGACCGGTGGTGGTCTCCACCCCGGGGGTCTCGCTGCGCTCCGGGTGGCCGGCGGTCTTGCTGTGAAGCTGGCGGAAGCGCTTGAGTTCCTCGATCGGCAGGTCGTAGCCGGACAGGTGCAGCAGCGCGTACTGCAGCATCGAGCCGTGGCCGTTGGACAGCACGAAGCGGTCGCGGTTGAACCAGTGCGGGTTGTTCGGATTGTGGCTGAGGAAGTCGTTCCACAGCACTTCGGCGATGTCGGCCATGCCCATCGGCATGCCGGGATGGCCGGAATTGGCGGCCTCGACCGCATCGGCGGCAAGGAAACGGATCGCGTTGGCGAGTTCGCGGCGGGTGGGCGTCGTCATGAGGGATCTGTCGGAAGCGGGCGCGTGGCGTCGGGCCCACTATTGTCCCACAGGCGGGGATTGGGGATTGGTAGCGTCACCGGCTGGGCGCCTGAGATGGCGCAGGAGCGGCTTCAGCTGCGACAGGCGTTCACCGCAAGGCCCATCGCGGCTGAGGCCGCTCTCACGCGCGGCCGGTTCAGGCCGCGACGCTGCCGCCTTCATCAATCCCGAATCCCGACTCCCGAATCCCCGCCATCCTCCCCCTTGGCCACCATCGTGGTCAGGGCCAGGTCGCCGGTCACGTTCAGCGCGGTACGGCACATGTCCAGGAAATGGTTGACGCCCAGGATCATGCCGATGCCGACCGGGTCCACCCCGACCATCGCGCAGATCAGCGCCACCACCGGCAACGAGCCGGACGGCACGCCGGCGGTGCCGATGCCGCCGAGAATACAGACCAGCATCACCATGCACTGCTGCGCGATGCTCAGCTCCACGCCGAAGAACTGCGCCAGGAAGATCACCGTCACGCCCTCGAACAGCGCGGTGCCGTTCTGGTTGGCGGTGGCGCCGACGGTGAGCACGAAACGCGAGACCTTGTGCGGCAGCCCCATCTGGTCGGCCACGCGCAGCGCGGTCGGCAGCGTGGCGTTGCTGGACGCGGTGGAAAACGCCATCACCGTCGCCTCGCGGGTGGCGCGGAAGAACCACAGCGGCGAGCGCCCGGCCAGGCGCACCGCCACGCCGTAGCTCACCACCATGTGCAGGCCCAGCGCCAGCACCACCACGCCCACGTAGGCACCCAGCCGCACCAGCAGCTCGAAGCCGAACAGCGCCGCCAGGTTGAACATGAAGCAGGCGACCGCATACGGCGCCAGGCGGATCACCAGCCCGATCAGGGTCATCGAGATCTCGAACACACCTTCGATGCCGCGCCGCAGCGTCGCCACCTTGGCGTCTTCGCTGAGCACCATGCCCACGCCGAACATCACCGCGAAGAACATCAGCGACAGGATCGCGCCGTTGCTGGACGCGGCAGCGACCACGTTGTCGGGCACGATCGACAGCAGCATGTCCATGCCGTGCGGCTGGTGCTTGCTCTGGTCGACGATCTGCGCGGTGCGCTCCACGTTCTGCTGCAGCAGTTGCTGCGCCAGCTCGCGATCCACGCCGATGCCCGGCTTGAGCACGTTCACCAGCACCAGACCCAGCAGCACCGCCACACCCGACAGCACCACCGTGTAGCCCAGCGTCTTCCAGCCGATCCGGCCGAGCGCGCGGATGTCGCCCATCTCCGAAATGCCCATCACCAGCGCCGAGAACAGCAGCGGCACGATCAGCATGAAGATCAGATTGAGGAACAGCTTGGAGAACGGCGTGGTGAGGTACTTGGTCAGCGCCTGCACCCAGGCCGCATCGCCGCCCACGCTCATGTGCACCGCCAGCCCCAGCACCAGCCCCAGGACGAAGCCGATCGCCATTTTCCAATGCAACGGCATGCCGGTTTCGGCCTTCACGGGGGTGTCGGTCATGAGTACGCCTTGCGAAAAGGAGCGCTCAGCTTAACAAACCATGAGCAGACATCGACCATCACACGATGGCACAGGCTGCGCGATGAGCGCATCGGCTTGCCGCGTCTCACCTGCAACGTCGGATGGCGCTACCCAAGACTGGCGAGTCACGATCCCGCGATCGCAAGATCGAGCCTGGCTGCACGCCCCCGCTCAAGCCTTGCGGGTCGGGTACAACGGCGGCAGATCGTCTTCCGCCGCCCCGCGCGTGGCGACGCGCCAGCGCGGCCCCGCCGCGAACGCCGCGCGCATCGCGGCGCGCGCCCCGGTCACATCGCCGCCACCGCCCCAGCGTGCGTGCTGCATGCGCAGCACCGCGTCGCGCTGCGCCGGATCGTCCAGACGCTGCACCACCGTATCCAGGTCGGCGACGCCGGCCTGCGCGCACAGGATCGCGGCAACCTCGTCCAGACCGCCGCTGTCCAGGGCCTTGCGCAATTCCGGCAATGCGGCGCGCGCCGTCGCGGGTGCCGATGTCGCACCCGGCGCAGCGTTGGCCGCCGAGCCCGGCAGCGCTGCGACGCCGCGTGCACGGCGCAAGCGGCGCCAGGCCCAGACCAGGGTCGCCAGCCACAGCACCGCAAAGCCCGCGGCCAGCGCCATCCACAGCGGCGACGAGGCGAGCCATCCCCGCAGGGTATGCGTCGGCGCCACCGCAGTGTCAGCGGGAACCACGCTCAGCGTCGGCGCCGCGGGGGTGACCGGGGCGGGGGCCGGCGCGGGCACGCCCTGCCCGGGCTGCACCTGCAGGGTCAGGTCCGGCAGGCTGGCCTCGCGCGCGGCGCCGGCGCCGACGTCCCACCAGGGCATGCGCAGGCCACGCACCAGCAACGGGCCGGCCGCCTGCGGCACGATCGAGTAACGGCGGGTGACGGTCACCTGCGGCCCGCCATCGACGAAGCGTTCCTGCACCTGCGGCGGCTCGGCGAACACCTGCGCGCCATCGACACTGGGCGTGGGCAATTCGGGAAACTGCGCCTGGGTCGCGCCGCTTGCCGTGGCCTCGACCACGATGTCGGCAGCCTCGCCGGCCTTGGCACGCTGCGGCGTGGCGGTGTAGCGCAGGCGCAGTTCGTGCAGCGGCAGCCACGGCTGCGGCGCATTGGCCGGCTGCGCGCGCACCTGCAGGGTCTGCGCGGTACCGCGCGCATTGAGTTCGCCGCCGCGGCCGAAGTAGTCATCGAAGAAGCCGGTGGGGCCGCGGCCGCTGAAACGCGCGCCCGGCAACAGCAGCGAGCCGCTGCGCTCGGGCACCAGCAGGTAGTGCCGCTCGACCACCGTGTACATGCGCCCGTCGATCTGACGGCGGTTCTGGATGTCGTCGCCGACGCGCTGCAGCGACGCGCCGGCCGGCGCGTCCAGGTCCAGCTCGCCCGAGCTCAGCGGCACGCCGAGATACAGCCGCACCACCACGCCCACGCTTTGCTGCACGTAGGGCCGCGCGTCGTCGACGACGGTCTGCACGAAGACGTCGGCGTTGCCCACCTGCGCGGGCACGTCGGCATTGGCGGTGGCCGGCGCGGCGGCACTGGCCGCGGCCACCTCCAGCCGCAAGGGCGCGGTGCGTTCGTTGCCGACCTGCAGCGACGGAATCTCCAGCGTGCCGGTGCTGCGCGGCGTCAGCATCACCCCGAACAAGGACTTCGACGAGACCGTGCCGTTGACGATCTGCATCTGCCGGCTCTTGACCTCGTTGCTGAGCGCGAAATCCGCGCGCAGCGGCGCGTAGTCCGGCGTGGCCGCCGCCTGGTCGGTCTCGATGTTGAGGGTCACGCCCTCGCCGGCGCCGACGTTGTCGCGATCCAGCCACGCGCGCGTGGCGGCAGCCGCCGGCAGCGCCAGCAGCAGCGCGGCCAACACCATCAGCACCGCGCAGGCGCGGGCCCCCTGGCCGAGTCGCTTGAAGTGGATCATGGCTCTTGTTCCCGCTGCCTGCGTTCGTGTTCCAGCCTGAATTTGGCGCGCAGCAGATTACCCGGATCGTCCGGCACCCGCCGTAGCCACGCCTCTACCGCCTGACGCTGCTCGCGTTGCTGCGGCGTCTCGTTCGCGGCGGCAGCGGCGCGCTCGGCGGCCTGTTTGTCGGTGCCACCCTGCTGTGCCATCGCCTGCCGCATCTGCTGGCGCTGCGCCGCATCGGCCTGCTGTTGCGCCTGTGCATCGCCCGGCTTCGGCGGCGCCTGCCGCGCGTCCTTGGCGCCATTGCGTCCCTGCTGGCCGTCGCGCTGCTGGCCGTTTTGCTGCTGGTTCTTCTGCTGCGGGTTCTGCTGGGCGCCGTTCTGCTGCTGACCCGCCTGCTGTTGACCGTTTTGCTGTTGACCGTTCTGTTGCTGGCCATTCTGCGACTGCCCGCTCTTCTGCTGCTGGCCGTCCTTGCCCTGCTGGCCGGACTTGGAGTCCTGCGACGACTGGCGCTTGCGCGCGGCCTCCACCGCGGCGCGGTTGGCGATCGCATCGGCCATCTGCGGATGCAGTTTCAGCGCCTTGTCGTAGGCGTCGATCGCCTCGTCGTAACGGCCCTGCCGTGCCAGCGCATTGCCGAGGTTGTACCAGCCGGCGTCGCTGTCGATGCCTTCGAACTGCTGTTGCGCGGCGGCGAAATCGCCCTTGCGGTAGGCCTGCACGCCTGCATCGAGCCGTTGCTGGCGGACCTGGTCGGCACGTTCCCACCACCCGCCTGCGACAGGACCAGGTGCCGGTGCCGGCGCTGGCGCTGGCGCCTGAGCCTGCGCATGCACCGGTAGCGGCATCGCCAGCGGCGCCAACACCAGCAGCAGCACCGCGGCGCCACCGCGACGGCGGAACGCGAGCAAGGCCAGCAGCATCAGCGGCGGCAGCAACCAATAGCCTTGATCGAGCCACACGCGGCCATGGCTTTCGTCGGCCGCCGTGGCGTCCGCTTCCTGCGGCCGCAGCACGCCCAGCGCGCGCAGATCCGTATCGTCTGGCGTCAACGCCGCGTAGCGGCCCGCGCCCGCTTCCGCCAGCGCGCGCAGCGCGCCCGCATCCAATTGCGCGTGCGACAGCCGACCCTGGTCGTCGCGGTAGGCCGCGCCCTGCGCCGTGCCCAGCCCAAGCGCGGACACGTGATAGCCCTGCCTGGCCGCGCGCGCCGCGGCCTGCTGCGCCTGCGCGTCGGCCTGGTCGCTGAGCACCAGGATGTCGCCGCGGGAGAAGCCGGCCTGGCGCAGCAACTGCGCCGCCCAATCGATCGCCAGGTCGGTGCGCTGCCCCGCCACCGGCATCACCTGCGGCGACAGCGCGTCGAGGAACAGGCCCACGTTCGCCGCATCGTCGGTCAGCGGCGCCACCGTGTACGGCTCGCCAGCGTAGGCCACCAGCGCCACTTCGCCGCCGGCGCGCTCGTGCAGCAGCCGCGCCAGCTTGGCCCGCGCCTGCAGCAGCCGCGACGGCGGCAGGTCGCGCGCGTCGATCTGCGCGGACAGATCCAGCGCGATCACCAACGGCGTGCGCGCCTGCCACAGCGGCTGCTGTTCCTGGCGCCAGCTCGGTCCGGCCAGCGCCAGCACCGCCAGCGCATAGCCCAGCGCGCCCAGCAACAGGCCAGCACTGCCCTTGGCATCGCCACGCGCGAGCAGATGCGGCAACAGATGCGGGTCCACCGTGCGCCGCCAGATGTCATGGCGCCGCCGCCGGCGCCACCATCTCCAGCCGAGCAACGGCAGCAACAGCAGCGCCCACAGCCATTCGGGGCGCAACAGGTGCAATGCCTGGAGGAACTCCATCGCGCGGGTCATTGCCGCCTCCAGGGCCAGATGAAGGACAGCAACGCCAGCGCCAGCGCCGCGGCCAGTGGCCAGGCGTAGCGCTCGATCCGCGGCCGCACCGCCGGACCGGCCGAACGTACCGGCTCGAGCCGGTCCAGTTCGGCATAGATCGAGGCCAGCTCGGCGGTGTCGCGGGCGCGGAAGAAGCGCCCGCCGGTGTCCTGCGCGATCTTGCGCAGCGTGTCCTCGTCGACCTGGTCGTCGCCGCCGCTGCCTGGAATCGGCAGACCGAACAGCGACATACCGCCATCGCCACCGAAGGCGATGGTGTACACGCGCACGTGTTCGGCCTTGGCCAGTTCGGCGGCTTTCAGCGGATCGAGCACGCCGGCGGTGTTGACGCCATCGGTGAGCACGATCAGCACCCGCTCGCCCTGCTTCTGTTCGCGCAGGCGCTTGACCGCCAACGCGATCGCATCGCCCAGCGCGGTCTCGCGCCCGGCCAGGCCGACCACGCTGTCGCGCAACTGGTCGCGCACCGTGGCCAGATCCGCAGTCAACGGAGTCAGCGCATACGCCTGCTGGCCGAACACCAGCAGGCCGATGCGGTCGCCGTCGCGGCGATCGAGGAAGTCGGCCAGCACCGCCTTGGCCGCGGTCAGACGATCAACCACGCTCCCGCCCAGGGTCATGTCGGGCTCGCTCATGCTGCCGGACAGATCCACCGCCAGCATCAGTTGCCGCGCCTGCTGCGGTGGGGCGATGGGTTCGCCCAGTTGCAGCGGCCGCGCCGCCGCCGCGCACAGGCAGAACCAGGCCAACCAGGCAAGCCACACGCTGGCGCGCCACAGCCCGCCGCGTGCCGGCGCGGCGGCCACGGCCTGCAGGCGCTCGCCATAGGGCACGCGCAAGGCCGGCGCATTGCCGCGCCGTGCCGGCAGCAGCAGATTGGCCAGCAGGGGCAGCGGCATCGCCAGCCACATCCACGGCCAGGCGAAGCCGGCCAGCAGGTCGCTGAGGCTCTGCCACGACGACGACACCAGGCTCATCGCCGTCCTCCACGCCGGGCCGCCGCCATCAGCGCCAGGAAGCGGCGCCGCGCCAGCGGCAGCAATGTCTGCACCTGCGCCGGGTCGAGGCTGGGGCGGTAGCCACCGTCGAGCAACACGCGGCCGGGGCCGGCGGAGAACGCCTGGTGTTTGTCGCCGCCATCAAGGAACCGCAACCACTCTTCGCCCTGCAGCGCCGCAGCGGCCGGATCGCGGCGTTGCGCCGCGCGCCGCAGCAGCTCCGAGACCGCGGCCACCTGCGCCGGCGGTTCGCCCGTGCGCGTCGCCGCATCGAACTGACGCTGCCAGCGCTGCTCGCGCCGGCGCCGGCGCATCCATACCAACAGTGCAACGCCGAGCGCCAGCAGCAGCACCGCCGCCAGCATCCACCAGCCCGGTGCGGGCGGCCACCAGGCCGGTGCCGGCGGCAGATGCACATCGCGCAGGGGCAATTGCTGCGGGCTCATGCCGACGCCCCCCGTTGCACCGGCAGCAACCACGACTCGCTGGGTGCGTCGCTCAGCAACACCCGCACCTGCACGCCGCGGCCCGGCAGTTCCGCCGCCAGGGTTTCCAACGGCTGCACGAATTGCGCACGCCAGCGCTGTTGCGCGGTGCTCGCCAGCAGATCCACCTCCACGCGGCGGCCGCTTGCCCAGAACGGCAGGGCGGCACGTGGCGGATGTACTTCCAGCGGATCGGCGAGCAGCAGCAACTCCACTTCGTTGTGCAGCGCCAGCCCGGCCCAGCGCGCTGCGGGCACGGCCTGCGCACTGGCCGGATCGGCCAGCACGGTCAGGCGCGATCCCGGGCGCAGCAGCTTGGCCGCGTGATCCAGCGCCATGCTCAGGCCGGCATCGTCCTGCGGCGGCTGCGCATACCAGCGCGCCAGTGCATCGAGCACGCGCAGCACGCCGCGCGGCCCGGCGGCGGGCGGCACCGGCGCTTCGCTGCGGCTGCCGCGCAAGGCGGCCAGGCGATCGCCCTGGCGCTGCGCCGCCCACGCTGCCACCGCCCCGGCACGCGCCGCCTGCACCGATTTGAAGCGCACGCGCGTGCCGAAGTACAGCGACGGCGCGGTGTCGGCGACGATCAGACTGAGCCGTTCGCGCTCGGCCTGGAACAATTTGGTGTGGGTGCGGCCGCTGCGCGCGGTGAGCCGCCAGTCGATGTGCCGCACGTCGTCGCCGGCCACGTACTCGCGCGACTCGGCGTACTCCATGCCGCGCCCGCGCATCGGCGACGGGGCGGCGCCACTGAGGCCATGGCGGCCTCGGCGCGGCGGCGGCATGCGTGCGACCGCGGCGCGCAGGGCCACCAGCTCGGCCAGGCTGGGACGGATCCCCGCCTCGGCCGGCGCGGCAGCGTGCGGCGTGCCCGGCGCGGTCGGCTGCGGTGCCATCGTCGTTACTCCGCGCGGAGGCGGGCGGCGGGGAACAGCCGTACTTGGCGGCGTCCGCTCACGGCGGCGGTACCTTGTCCAGCAGCGCCGCGACCAGACGATCGCCATCCCAGCCTTCGGCGGTCGCTTCGTAGCTGGGCAGCACGCGGTGGCGCAGTACATCGGCGGCGACCGCGCGCACGTCGTCGGGCGTGACGAAATCGCGTCCGGCCAGCCAGGCGCGGGCGCGGGCGCACCGCTCCAATGCGATCGAACCGCGCGGACTCGCGCCCCAGGCGATGCGCCGCGCCAACGCGGCGTCGTAGCCGCTTGCATCGCGCGAGGCCAGCACCAGTTCGATCAGGTAGCGCTCCAGCGGCGGTGCCATGTGCAGCGCCAGCACCGCACGGCGTGCCGCGAATACGTCTTCCAGCGGCATACGCGGCGGCGGCGCCTCGCCGGCCTCCAGCGGCTCGCGGGCGCGCTCGCGCGCCAGCCGCAGGATCTCCGCCTCCGCGGCCGCTTCCGGGTAGCCGATCCGCACATGCATGAGGAAGCGGTCCAGCTGCGCCTCCGGCAGCGGGAAGGTGCCCTCCTGCTCGATCGGGTTCTGTGTCGCCATCACCAGGAACAGCTTCGGCAGCGCATAGGTGTGCCGGCCGACGGTGACCTGGCGCTCGCCCATCGCCTCGAGCAGGGCCGATTGCACCTTGGCCGGCGCACGGTTGATTTCGTCGGCGAGCAGGATCGGATGGAAGATCGGCCCGGGCAGGAACTCGAAGCGACTCTCCTGCGGGCGCCACACCTCGGTACCGGTGAGGTCGGCCGGGAGCAGGTCGGGGGTGAACTGGACGCGGGCGAAATCCGCTTCCAGACGCGAGGCCAGGGCGCGGATCGCGGTGGTCTTGGCCAGGCCGGGCGCGCCTTCGACCAGCAGATGGCCATCGGCAAGCAGCGCGATCAGCAGGCGCTCCACCAGCGCCGACTGGCCGACGATGGTCTGGGACAGGCCGTCGCGCAGGGCGACGAACGCGGCGTGCAGGCGCTGCTGCTCGGGCGCGGCCGGCGGGGAATCGAGGGTCGGGGATGGAGTGTTCATTTGCGCAGTCTGACCGATCGCCGGTGAAAATGGTTCCGCGCACGGCGGACGCCGCGTGCTGCGAATTCAGGATTTCCTCATCGATGGGCGCAAACGCCGACGGGAGAGGCTTGCGCCTCTCCCGTCGAAGAATCCAACCTGCTTGAGGCAGCTCAGGCTGGCGCGCGCTTGGCCACGTGCATCACCTTCGGGGTCACGAAGATCAGCAATTCGGCCTTGGTCTTGTTGCGGCCACGCTTCTTGAACAGGTTGCCCAGGAACGGCACGTCGCCCAGGAACGGCACCTTGGAGATGCTGCTGCGGTCGTTGAACTCGTAGACACCGCCGATGACCACCGTCTGCCCATCGTCGACCAGCACCGCGGTGTTGATCTCGCGGCGGTTGATCTCGGGAATGGTGCCGTAGCCCTGCAGGACCACGAAACGCTCGACTTCGTCCTTCTTGACGCTCATGTTCAAGAACACACGATTGTCGTCGGTGATGGTCGGGGTCACCTTCAGCTCCAGCAACACTTCCTTGAACTGCACGTTCGGCGTGGGGGCAGCGCCAGCGGTGCCGCCGGTGATGGTGACGTAGCCGATCTCCTTGCCTTGCTTGATCACCGCCTCGCGCTGGTTGGAGGTCACGATGCGCGGATTGGAAATGACTTCGCCCCGCCCTTCTTCCTGCAATGCCGACAGCTGCAGATCCAGATTGAAGTTCTTGCCGAGCAGGGTGTAGGCAAGACTGGGCAGGGTCTGCGCGCTGGTGAAGGTCGGACCGCTCAGATCGACGTTGAGACCACGCGTATTGACGCCGCCGCCAGCCGCGTTGCTTCCGACCGTAGCGACATTGTCCCCATAGGTGCGCGTCGCGCCGACACCGAACTTGGCACCCAGATCGCGTGCGAAGGTATCGGTGGCGATGACGATGCGGCCCTCGATCAGCACCTGGTCGACCGGGCGGTCGATCACGTTGATCAGCTCGCGCATCTGCGCGACCTTCTTCGGGATGTCGCTGATCATCAGCGTGTTGGTGCGCTCGTCGGCGACGAGGCGCCCGCGCGGCGACAGGAAGCCATTGTCGTTCTGGCTGTTGCCGCTGCCACCACCACTTCCGCCGCCACCACCACCGCTGCCGCCGATGCCCTTGGCCTCGGTCAGCGCCTTGAAGATCGCCGTGGCGCTGTGATAGTTGATCTGCACGTAGTCGGTGATCAGGTCCTCGCGGTTCTCGATCGCGATGCGCGCGTCTTCCTTGTCCTGCTCGAACTTGGCCAGTTCCTGCTGCGGTGCGACCCAGATCACCTTGCCGTCGCGGCGCTTGTCCAGGCCCTTGGCGCGCAACACGATGTCCAGCGCCTGGTCCCAGGGCACATTGACCAAGCGCAGGGTGACGCTGCCCTGCACGGTGTCGGAGGCGACGATATTGAGATTGGACTCCTCGGCGATCAACTGCAGCACCGTGCGCACCGGCACGTCCTGGAAGTTGAAGGTCACCGGCTTGCCGCTGTAGCCGCGGGCCGCCACCTGCGCAGCGGCCTGGCTGACCGTGGTCGCGGTGACCGCGCCCACCGCCGGCGCGGCGGCGCGCGGGGTGATCTCGACCACGTACTCGTTGCCGGACTGGTAGGCCAGCGATTCGAACGCGCCATTGGTGTTCAGCACCAGCTCGGCGCCGCCCGCATAGGACTTGGCATCGATGCGCTGCACCGGCGTGGCGAAGTCGGTGACGTTGAGCGGACGCTGCAACTCCGGCGGCAGCGTGGCGTTGCCGACATCGACCACCACGCTGTTGCCCTGGGTGCGCAGGTCCGGGCTGGCGCCGGTGCCGTTGAAGGACAGGATCAGCCGCCCCGCACCGCCGTCGCCGCGCTTGAAGTCGATCTTCGACACCGTGAGCTTGGCCGGCGCCGCCGCAGGTGCGGGAGACGCGGCAACAGACGCGGCGGGCGGCGCCGCGCTGGCGACGACCGCATTCCCGAGCATCGCCGCCAACCCCAACGCGCATAGCCGCATCGTCGCGTGGCGCCGGATGGGGCGCAGGCTCAGGGCTTTGGAAAAAGTCATCGTGCTATCCCCATAATCAATCATTGATCGTCCAGCGCGACGGAGGCGGGACGTTCCAGCCAGCCGCCGGCGCCATCCGGCACCAGTTCAATCAAATCGATGCGATCCTCGTGCACCCCGGTCACGCGGCCATCGCTCTGCCCCATGTACACGCCCGGACGCACGCGATAGGTCACCTTGTCCGGCGCCATCACCAGCGCCACCTGGCCCGCGCCGCTGCCCAGCGTGCCGACCATGTTGAGGCTGTCCAGCGGGAACTGTTCCAGCGGTTCCTTGCGGCGGTTCGGGTCCGGGCGCAGGCCGCTGCTGCCGTCGGGACTGGCCCAGGCATCGCTGAACGGATCGCGCAGGCCCTGCGCCGCATACTCGAAGGTTTCGAACTGCTGCATCACCGGCAACGGCTCCAGCGGCTGCGCCGGTCGCGCGCGCACTTCCTTCACCCAGTTCTCCAGATTCGGCGCATCGCCCGGCGTGCTGGTGATGGTGCGGCCGCAAGCGCCAAGCACCAGCGCCAGCGCGCCCGCAACGAGAATCCTGACCACCCCATGTTGCCGGCTCATGCGCCACCGCCTTGATTGCCGGCCTTCTTCGCGGCCGCCGCGGCCTGTTCCTGGTCGGCCATTTCCTTGTCGTCCAGGTAGCGATAGGTCTTGACCGTACCGGACAGCTCCAGCTCGCCGCGCGCGGTGATGCCGTTGCTCTTGTCGCGCGGCTTCAGGTTGATGTCGTGCATGGTCAGGATCACCACCCGCGGCAGCGAGGCCACGCCACTGACGAAGGCGCCGAACTGGTGGTAGCTGCCGACCATGCGCAGGGCGATCGGCTTCTCCGCGTAGAACTCCTTCGGCGACTCCGGGCCCGGCTGGAACAACTCGTTGGTCAGGCCGCTGGACAGCGCGGTCTGCGAGATGTCGATGATCAGGTCAGGCATCTCGGTCTTGCTCGGCAGCTGCCGCAGCATCTGCTGCAGCACCTGCTCCATCTGCACCAGTTGCTGTTTCAGCGGCTGCAGGTTGACCGCACGGCTCTGCTCCTTCTCGAAGGAGGCGCGCAGTTCGGTTTCCTTCTGCTCCAGCGCCTGCAACTCGTCGCTCTTGCTGCTGATCAGCAGGAACCAGGACAGGGTCAGGATGAACAGGGTCACCAGCACGCAGAACACGATCTTGGCCTGCTGCGGCCAATTGCCGATGTTGTTGAAATCCAGCTCTTTGATGTTGAATTTCTTGCTCATGACGCCGGTCCCTGTTTCGCTGGCGTGGCGGCGGGTGCCGGCGCGGTGGCCGGCGCCGGTGCGGCAGGGCTGCCCGCGGCAGGTGCAGGCGCAGGAGCGCCCGGAGCCTGCGCCGGCGGCGTGCCAGGCGCGCCGCCCGCGGGGGCTGCGCCAGGTGTTCCGGGCGCAGCGGAACCCGCAGGTGTCGTCCCGGCGGCGGCCGGATCAGTGCTCTCACCCGGCACCGGCAGCTTGACCCGCAGCGTGAACACGTACGGCAGCGCCTTGGTATCGACGATCGGTCCCTTGGCTTCCTTCTCCTGGGCCTTGGCCTCGATCACCGTCAGCTCCGGATTGGTCATCCAGCCCGAGCCCTCGAGGTTGCGCATGTAGGTACTGACCCGCGCGTTGGACTGCGAGCGGCCCTCCAGGGTCAGCATGTCGCCTTCCTGCTTCACCGAGGTCAGCACCACGCCGTCGGGAATGGTCCGCACCAGCGAGTCGAACAGGTGCACCATCTGCGAGCGCTTGGCCTGCAGTTCCTCGATCACCTGCTTGCGCGCCAGCAGGCGGCGCTTCTTCTCGTCGAGGGTGTCGATTTCCTTGTTCTGCGCCTGGACCTTCTCGATCTCGGCCTGCAGATACGCGTTGCGCTCGTTCTGGCCGCTGATCTGCAGGTCGTAGTAGAACCAGATCAGCCCCGCCAGCAGCACCCCGGCGAACGCGGCCAGGCCAAGCATCGAATAGAACTCGCGTTCGCGCTGCTTGCGCCGTTCCGCCCGCCAGGGCAGCAGATTGATCTTCGCCATCAGTCGAAGCTCCTCAGCGCCAGGCCGGTGGCGATCATCAGCGCCGGCGCGTCCTGGGCCAGCGCATGCGCCTGCACCTTCGGCCCCAGGGTCATCTGCGCCAACGGGTTGGCGACCACCGTGGCCACGCCCAGTTGCTCCTCCACCATCTCCGGCAATCCGGCCAGGGCGGCGCAGCCGCCGGCCAGGACGATATGGTCGACGCGGTTGAATTCGCTGCCGGCATAGAAGAACTGCAGCAGGCGGCTGATCTGCTGCACCGTGGCTTCCTTGAACGGCTCCAGCACCTCGACCTCGTAGCTTTCCGGCAGCCCGCCCTGGCGCTTGGCCATGCCGGCTTCCTCGTAGGTCAGGCCGTAGCGGCGCATCACTTCGTCGGTCAGCTGCTTGCCGCCGAACACCTGCTCGCGGCTGTACAGGCTGCGCCCGCCACGCAGGACATTGAGGGTGGTCATGGTGGCGCCGATGTCAACCAGGGCGACGATGCCGTCGGCGGCCACCGGCAGCTCGCTGGCCACCAGCGCGAAGGCGTTCTCGACCGCGAAGGCCTCCACGTCCATCACCTTGGCCACCAGCCCGCCCAGCTCCAGGGCCGACTGGCGCAGTTCCACGTTCTCCGAGCGCGAGGCGGCCAGCAGTACCTGCACCATCTCGGGGTTGTTGGGGATGACGCCCAGCACCTCGAAATCCAGGTTCACTTCGTCGATCGGGTACGGGATGTAGTTCACCGCTTCCAGCTCGACCTGGGCTTCCAGCTCGCTCTCGTCCAGCTCGGCCGGCATCGGGATCACCTTGGTGATCACCGCCGAACCGGCCACGGCGGCCGCGGCATGCTTGGCGCGGGTACCGGACCGGGTCACGGCGCGGCGGATCGCCTCGCCCACCGCCTCGACCTCGACGATGTTCTTCTCGACCACGGCATTGGGCGGCAAGGGTTCGACGGCGTAATGCTCGACCCGGAACCGGTTGCCGTTACGCGAAAGCTGCAGCAGCTTGACCGCGGTCGAGCTGATGTCGATGCCGATCAGCGGCTGCTGACTCTTTGGGATAAGCCCCACGGATTTTCCCCTGCCGGCGGGCACTTGGACGCCAATGTTGCGCCAGCGCATTAATAACAAATTTTTTGCAATTGGCAACCGCCCGGTTGCATGTCGCGATCCGTGTCACGGCATGACCTGCGGCAGCAAACCCGTCGCATCCCCGGAACCGGCCCCAGCCGTTCCCCGGCGTACTCTATACTCTGCGCCCAAGAAATCTGCAATCGGAATCTCTCGCGATGCCCCGTTTTCGTCGTTGGCTGCGCTGGGCGCTGGTCTTGTTCGTCCTCCTTGGCCTGGTCGGCGCCGCCGTGGCAGGCGGGCTGTACTACGTCGTCTCCTCCAAGCTCCCGGACGTGCAGACCCTGCGCAAGGTCGAACTGCAGGAGCCGATGTACGTCTACTCCAGCGACGGCAAGCTGATGGCGCTGTTCGGCGAGACCCGGCGCTACCCCATTACCATGAAGGACGTGCCGGAGCGGCTGAAGCAGGCCTTCCTGGCCACCGAGGACGCCCGGTTCTATGAGCATGGCGGGGTCGACTACAAGGGCATCGCGCGCGCGGTGTGGCTGCTGGCCACCACCAACGACAAGCGCGTGCCGGGCGGCTCCACCATCACCCAGCAGGTGGCCCGCCAGTTCTTCCTGAGCTCGGAATACAGCTATACCCGCAAGCTGGCGGAGATCCTGCTGGCGCGCAAGATCGAGGCCGAGCTGACCAAGGACGAGATCTTCGAGCTGTATCTCAACAAGAGCTTCTTCGGCAACCGCGCCTACGGCGTCGCCGCCGCCGCCGAGTACTACTACGGCAAGAAGCTCAACGAGCTGAGCCTGGACGAGATGGCCTCGCTGGCCGGCATCCCCAAGTTCCCCTCCAGCGGCAACCCGATCAGCAACCCCGAGCGCGCCAAGCAGCGCCGCGACAACTATGTGCTCAGCCGCATGGCCGCGCTGGGCTTCATCACCCCGGCCGAGGCTGAGGCGGCCAAGGCGGTGCCGATGCACGCCGCGCCGCACGAGCGCCCGGTCGAGGTCGAGGCCCCGTACGTGGCCGAGCTGGTGCGCCAGGAAATGATCGCGCGCTTCGGCGGCGACGTGCTGGACAAGGGCTACCACGTCTACACCAGCATCGATGCGACCCTGCAGGCTGCCGCCAACCATGCGGTGCGCCAGGGCCTGGTCGTCTACGATCGTCGCCATGGCTGGCATGGCGTCGAGAAGCACTTCGACGTCCCCGCCACTGCCGATGCGGCGGCGCTGGCCAGCCATCTGAGCGGCATCTACGCGCAAGGCGGGATGCTGCCCAGCATCGTCGCCGGCACCGGCAGCGACGGCAGCGCCACCGTGGTGCTCGCCAACAAGACCGAGCTGGTGCTGCCGGTGGCCGCCAGCCGCTGGACCGGGCGCAGCCCCGCCACCCTGCTCAAGCGCGGCGACCTGGTGCGCATCCAGGAAGGCGACAAGCCGGGCGAATGGGAGATCACCCAGATCCCGCGCGGCCAGGCCGCGCTGGTGTCGCTGGACGCCAACAACGGCGCGCTGCGCGCCATGGTCGGCGGCTTCAGCTACGCCGGCAACAAGTTCAACCGCGCCACCCAGGCGCGCCGCCAGCCAGGCTCCAGCTTCAAGCCGTTCCTGTACGCGGCCTCGTTCGAGAAGGGCTTCAACCCGGCCTCGATCGTGCTCGACGCACCGGTGGTGTTCCGCGACCGCCGCGGCAAGACCTGGTCGCCGCAGAACGACGGCGGCGGCTTCCGCGGCCCGATGCGCCTGCGCGAGGCGCTGGTGCAGTCGCGCAACCTGGTCTCGGTGCGCCTGCTGGACGCCATCGGCGTGGACTTCGCGCGCAAGTACATCAGCCAGTTCGGCTTCCAGGAAGCCGAGCTGCCGCCGAACCTGTCGATGTCGCTGGGCACCGCCTCGCTGACCCCGCTGTCGGTGGCGCGCGGTTATACCGTGTTCGCCAACGGCGGCTCGCTGGTCAACACCTGGATCATCGACAAGGTCACCGACCGCGACGGCAATGTCCTGTTCCAGGAACATCCGCTGACCGCCTGCCGCAGCTGCGGCAGCGTCGGCGGCAACGCCGCGCCGGTCAGCCAGGTGGTGGACGGCTTCAACTTCGGCGCGGCCACGCCGCCGCCGGCGGCCAAGCCGGCAGAGCCCGCAGCCACGGCGGCTGCCGCCGAGAAGCCCGCCGACCCCGAGGCCAAGGTGGCGCCGCGCGCGATCGACGAGCGCACCGCCTATCAATTGGTGTCGATGATGCGCGACGTGGTCCAGCGCGGCACCGGCACCGCCGCCAAGGTGCTCGGCCGCGAGGACGTGGGCGGCAAGACCGGCTCGACCAACGACCATCGCGACGCCTGGTTCTCCGGCTTCGGCGGCCCGTACGTGACCACCGTGTGGGTCGGTCGCGACGACTACCGCTCGCTCGGCTACCGCGAATACGGCGGCAAGGCGGCGCTGCCGATCTGGATCGACTACATGCGGGTCGCGCTGAAGGATCAGCCGATCGCCCGCAACGATCCGCCGGGCGGTATGGTCCAGGTCAGCCTCAACGGCGCCACGGAATGGGTCAAGACCGAGGACATGGACCGCATCCAGCAGTTCGACGAAAGCCTGCAGGACCAGAAGACCGACGACGCGGCATTCGACATCTTCTGATCGCGTCGCGTTCCCCCGCCCCGGCGCTCGCCGGGGCAGTTCCCGCCGGGCGCGCCTCGCCCGGCGGACGCCGCCTCAGGCAGCGGCGCCGGCTACACCCGAATTTCGCAAGGCTGCGGTACAGTCGGGGCAGGCTTTGAGGGGAGGCGCACCATGCACCACGCTCGGCAACACGCCCGGACCCGCACGCACGAACGCCGCCGCCGGCTGGCGCATGAAGCCGCCCGGCTGATGGCCGAAGGCGGCATCCGCGATTTCCACCAGGCCAAGCTCAAGGCCGCCGACCGGCTCGGCATCCACGACGACGCCTCGCTGCCACGCAACAGCGAGATCGAGGACGCCCTGCGCGAATACCAGCGGCTATTCGCCGGCCCCGACCATGCCGGCGAATTGCGCCGGCGCCGCGAGGCGGCGCTGCGCGCGATGGACTTCCTGCACGCCTTCGCGCCACGCCTGGCCGGACCGGTGCACGACGGTACCGCCGACGCCAACAGTCCGGTGCAGTTGCACCTGCACAGCGACGACACCGAGGCGGTGGCACGTTTTCTCGAAGAACACCGGATCCCGGCCGAACTGCGCAGCCGCCGCCTGCGCCTGGACCGCGAGCGCAGCGAGGACTTCCCGGTGTGGCTGTTCACCGCCGAGGAGCTGACCTTCGACCTGACCGTGCTGCCCTACGACGCGCTGCGCCAGGCGCCGCTGTCGCAGGTGGACGAAAAGCCGATGCGGCGCGCCTCGATGCCGCAACTGCGGCAACTGCTGACCGAGCAGGACATCGCCGACTACCAGTCGGGCTGAGCGGACCGCCGCGTCAGGATGCCGCGTGCGCCACGCAGCTGGCTGGCGCCCCGTGTCGCGGCCCGCAGTGGGCACGACAGGCTGCTGCCAATCTGCCTCCCCGCTTCGGCCCCGCCACAAACGAAGAACGCCCCGCGAGGCGGGGCGTTCGGGACAGCCTTGACGGCGATCGATCAGCGCTTGTCGGCGCTGGTGTAGTCGCGCTTGTCGTAGCCGGTGTAGATCTGGCGCGGACGGCCGATCTTCATTTCCGGGTCGACCTGCTGCTCCAGCCAATGCGAGACCCAGCCGGCGGTACGGGCAATGGCGAACATCACGGTGAACATCTCCACCGGGATGTTCAGCGCCTTGTAGATGATGCCCGAGTAGAAGTCGACGTTCGGGTACAGCTTGCGCTGCACGAAGTAGTCGTCCTTCAGCGCGGCCTCTTCCAGCTTCAGCGCCACTTCCAGCAGCGGGTCGTTGACGCCCAGCTCGCCCAGCACCTTGTGGGTCATCTCGCGGATGATCTTCGCGCGCGGGTCGAAGTTCTTGTACACGCGGTGACCGAAGCCCATCAGGCGGAAGCTCGAGTTCTTGTCCTTGGCCTTGGCCACGGCGCTCTCGACGTTGTCGGCGGTGCCGATCTCTTCCAGCATCTTCAGCACGGCTTCGTTGGCGCCGCCGTGCGCCGGGCCCCACAGCGCGGTGATGCCGGCGGCGACCGAGGCGTACGGGTTGGCGCCGGTGGAACCGACCAGACGCACGGTCGAGGTCGAGGCGTTCTGCTCGTGGTCGGCGTGCAGGATGAACAGCAGGTCCAGGGCCTTGGCCACGACCGGATTCATCTGCAGTTGCTCGCTCGGCACCTCGAACATCATGTGCAGGAAGCGCTCGACGTAGCCGAGGTTGTTGCGCGGGTAACGGATCGGCCAACCGATGGAGTAGCGGTAGGCGGCGGCGGCGATGGTCGGCACCTTGGCGATCAGACGGATCGCGGCCAGGCGGCGCTGCTCCGGATCGTTGAGGTCGAGGGTGTCGTGGTAGAACGCCGACAGCGAGGCCACGCTACCGGCCAGCATCGCCATCGGGTGCGCGTCGTGGCGGAAGCCGCCGAGGAAGTTCTTCAGCGACTCGTGCATCATCGTGTGATGCGTCACTTCGTGGTCGAACTTCTTGAATTCGTCGGCGGTGGGCAGCTCGCCGTTCATCAGCAGGTAGGCCACTTCGAGGAAGTTGGACTTCTCGGCCAACTGCTCGATCGGGTAGCCGCGATACAGCAGCACGCCGTTGTCGCCGTCGATGTAGGTGATCGCCGACTTGCAGCTGGCGGTCGCGGTGAAGCCCGAGTCGTAGGTGAAGAGACCGGTCTCCTTGGTCAACTTGGAGATGTCGACGCAATCGTTGCCCAGGGTGGGCTTGAGTACCGGAAGAACGACCGACTTGTCGCCGGCGTTCAACGTGACCTGATCAAGATCGGACACAGTGTGCGCTCCTCGATGGAAGGCGCCTGTCCGATTACGTTGCGAACAGACGCGTGAAGGAAGTCCACGGCAATCGCCACGGATCGCGCCATTATCGCACAGCAGCATTTGCGTCGTCGCTCACCACCCGCGTTGCACGATGGCGGCAGGAAAGCGACACAGCGTTGCATCCTCGCCGCACTTTCACGGAAGGATGACACCGGCGCGTCAACGCCGGGAAGACAGGATGTGGCGGATAGCAAAACGGCCGCGCAAGCGGCCGTCGCTTTACATCCGTTCGACGGTTCCGATCAGCGCGCGTAGCGCTTCTGGAACTTGTCGATGCGGCCGCTGGTGTCGATGACCTTGTGCTTGCCCGTGTAGAACGGGTGCGAAGCCGAGGAGATTTCGACCTTGATCAACGGATACTCTTCGCCGTCCTCCCACTTGACCGTCTCTTTGGAGGACATGGTCGAACGGGTCAGGATCTTGAAATCGGAGGTGACATCGTGGAACACGACGTCGCGGTACTGGGGATGGATGTCGGCCTTCATGGGCTCGCACCGTAGGTGGCTGCTGGACAAGAGGGAAACTATAACAGCCCTGCCGTCCTGCACGCAACGTTTACGTGATGGCAAGTGAGGCGACGGCTCGCGGGCTGTCCTACCACGGGGGTCCCGCCCGGAACCGGGCGGGACCGCCAGGCTCAGCCGGCGCCGACCGCCGCGCGGGCCAGGCCCAGAAAGCGGGCGTGGTCGTAGCGGATGAGCATGGTTGCGTTGTCCGGCAGGCCCAGCTGGCGGTTCCAGTCGACCAGGGTGGCGCCGCGGGTGTGCACCCCGGACAGCTCGATCTGCATCGGCCGCGACTGCACCTCCTCGGCGCCGTCGGGCTGCAGCGCCCAGGCCATCGCCAGCGCGTCGGCGGCATACCAGTGCTCGCCGCGTGCGTCTTCCGACCACAGCCGGGTCTTGCGCGAGATCAGCTCGTAGAAGCGCGCCTTGGGCGCATCCACCGCCAGCCACTGCTCGACCTCGCGGTGCGGCAGGCCGTGCGCCACGGTCGCCTCCCAATCCGCCACTTCGATGTGCGGGAACGCCTTGAACACGATGTGCGCGGCTTCCGGGTCGAAGGCGATGTTGAACTCGGCGGCCGGGGTGATGTTGCCGTGGCAGGTGATCGCCCCGCCCATCACCAGGAAGCGGCCGACGCGCTGCGGCAGGGTCGGGTCCAGCTTCAGCGCCAGCGCGATATTGGTCAGCGGCCCCAGTGCGACCAGCAGCAGGCGCCCGGCGTACTGGTGCGACAGGCGCAGGATCGCCAGCGCGGCATGCTCGGCCTCGGCGCCGCGCGCAGCCGGCGGCAGGTCGACGTCACCGAAACCGTCCTGGCCATGCACGTGCCCGGCGTCCACCGACGGGTGCAGCAGCGGATCGGCGCAGCCGGCGAACACCGGCACATCCTCGCGCCCGGCCACTTCGCACAGTTTCAGCGCGTTGCGCACGGTGTGGCGCAGGCCGACGTTACCGGCGGCGATGGTCAGCCCGACCACCTCGTGGCGCGGATCGGCGAACGCCATCAGCAGCGCCAGCGCGTCGTCCACGCCGGGGTCGGTATCGATCAACAGGGGAATCTTGTCGCTCATGCGTCGCTTCGCTCGTCCATTCGGCCGCCGAGTCTGGCACTGCGGCGCAGGCATGGGAAGAAGACGGGATTGGGGAGTCGGGATGACCAGCCATTCGGCTGTTGAAAGCAGGGATTCGCAAAAGCAACGCCACCGCTGTTTGTCGTAGGGGCGGCCGCTTTTTACGAATCCCCGCTTTCAACAGCCGAATGGCTGGTCATCCCCAATGCCGAATCCCCGCCCCTCACGCCCCGGCGAACCGCACCGCCCCACCGACCCAGCGCGCGACGATGCGGTCTGCCAGGACCGGCGCTTCCTCCAGCAGCCGGTCGGCCAGGGCGTGCACGCGCGGCAGCAGGCCGGCGTCGCGGGCCAGGTCGGCCACGCGGAACGCGGCCAGGCCGGTCTGGCGGGTGCCGAGCAGTTCGCCGGGACCGCGCAGTTCCAGATCCTTCTCGGCGATGACGAAGCCGTCGTTGGTCTGGCGCATGGTTTCCAGACGCTGCCGCGCCATCGCCGACAGCGGCGCCTGGTACATGAGCACGCAGCTCGACGCCGCCGCGCCGCGCCCGACCCGCCCGCGCAACTGGTGCAGCTGCGCCAGGCCCAGGCGTTCGGCGTTCTCGATGATCATCAGCGAGGCGTTGGGCACGTCCACGCCGACCTCGATGACGGTGGTGGCGACCAGCAGGTCGATCTCGCCCTGCTTGAACGCGCGCATCGCCGCCTGCTTCTCCGCCGGCTTCATGCGTCCGTGGACCAGGCCCACGCGCAGTTCCGGCAACTGCGCCGACAACGCTTCGAAGGTGGCCTGCGCGGCGCTGGCCTCGAGCCGGTTGCCAGCACCGCCGCCCTGCGCGGACTTCTCGTTGTCCTCGGCCTCTTCGATCAGGGTGCAGACCCAGTAGGCCTGGCGGCCTTCGGCGCAGGCCACGCGGATGCGCTGCACCAGCTCGGGACGACGCTCGGCGTTGAGCACGATGGTCTGCACCGGCGTGCGCCCCGGCGGCAGTTCGTCGATCGAGGAGACGTCCAGATCGGCATAGGCGGCCATCGCCAGGGTGCGCGGGATCGGCGTGGCGGTCATCACCAGCTGATGCGGCACGCCTGCGCCGGAAGCGCCCTTGTCGCGCAGCGCCAGGCGCTGGTGCACGCCGAAGCGGTGCTGCTCGTCGACGATGGCCAGGGCCAGGTCGTGGAAGCGCACCGCCTCCTGCATCAGCGCGTGCGTGCCGACCACCACCTGCGCCTCGCCCGAGGCGATCTGCGCCAGGGTCGCGCTGCGCGCCTTGCCGGTGACCTTGCCGGCCAGCCAGGCCACGCGCACGCCCAGCGGCTCCAGCCAACCGCGCAGGTTGGCCAGATGCTGTTCGGCGAGCAGTTCGGTGGGCGCCGCCAGCGCCGCCTGCTTGCGCTTGTCCACTGCCAGCATCGCTGCCAGCGCGGCGACCACGGTCTTGCCGCTGCCGACGTCGCCCTGCACCAGCCGCAGCATCGGCGCCGGCCGCTCCAGGTCGGCGCGGATCTGCGCGAACACGCGTTGCTGCGCACCGGTCAGTTGGAACGGCAGCGACTGCTGCAGGCGCTTGGCCAGCAGCCCGCGGCCGCGCAGCGACGGCGCCGGCTGGCACTGCATGGCGATGCGCTGGCGGCGCAGGCTCAGGTGATGCGCGAGCAGTTCCTCCAGCGCCAGGCGCTGCTGCGCCGGATGCAGGCCGGCGGCGAGCGCGGCCAGGTCGGCCTGCGGCGGCGGCCGGTGCGCGACCAGCAACGCACTGCGCAGCGACGGCAGGCCAAGTTCGCTCAGCAGCGACGCCGGCAGCAGTTCCAGTGCCGCCTCCTCCGGCAGCCGGTCCAGCGCCTGGCCGATCAGCCGGCGCACGGTCGCCGGACCGACGCCCTCCACCGCCGGGTACACCGGATCCAGGCGATCGCCCAGCGCCGCATCGTCGCCCTCGCCGAGGATCTGGTAGCTGGGATGCACGAACTCCAGCCCGTGCTGGCCCGGCTTGGGCGTGCCGAAGGCGCGCAAGCGCGCGCCGACCGCGAACTGCGCCGCCTGCGCGGCACGGAACTGGAAGAAGCGCAGCACCAGGGTGCCGCGCGACTCATCGGCCACTGCCACGCGCAGCATCGGCCGGTAGCGGAAGCCGCGGTCCACCGCCTGCACCCGCCCCTCGACCTGCGCCGGCACGCCCGGCTGCAGCGCCGCCACCGTGGTCAGGCGGGTGCGGTCCTCATAGCGCAGCGGCAGGTGCAGCCACAGGTCCTGCAGGGTGGACAGACCGCGCGCGGCGAATTTCTCCGCCAGCTTGGGACCGACGCCGGGCAGCGTGGTCAGCGGCACCTCGCCTGCCGCCGACAGCGCCGGCGCCGGAACCTGCACGCGCGGCACGGCGGGAGATCAGTCCAGCACCATCACCGCGTCCACTTCGAAGCCCGCGCCCTTGGGCAGCGCCGAGACTTCGATGGTGGAACGCGCGGGGAACGGCGCCTGGAAGTAGTCCTGCATCACCGCATTGACCTGCGCGAACTGCGCCAGGTCGGTGAGGTACAGCCCCAGGCGCACGATGCGATCCAGCGAGCCGCCGGCCGCCTCGGCCACCGCCTGCAGGTTGTCGAACGCGCGGCGCGCCTGCGCGGCGATGTCGCCGGCGACGATCTCGCCGGTGGCCGGATCCAGCGGGATCTGCCCGGAGAAGTACACAGTGTTGCCGGCGCGCACGGCTTGCGAATACGGGCCGATCGCGGCCGGTGCACGGTCGGTATGGATGATCTGGCGGGACATGGCGACTCCGTTGGAAGAATGTCCGCCTAGTTTAGCTGGCGTGCGTGGTTGGGGATTGGGGATTGGGGATTGGGGAGCATGACCGAGACAGGATCGCGACCAAGCGTTCTTTCGCAGGCGTCGACCGTCATGCAGCCGCGTTGGCAGGCGGCGCGGACGATGCCCGATCACGTGCACTGGCACGAAGCCCCAGTCCATTCCTTGTGGGAGCGGCTTCAGCCGCGACGAGTGAAGCAGAAAGCCGCCCGACACCATCACGCGTCGGGACTGAAGTCCCTCCCACAAGAACTCCCGACCCATTCCGCCCGGCACCGCCTACTGGCGGCGCACGCTCTGCACCGCATTCAAGCGCCGCAGCCGGCGCATCACTTCGGCCAGGTGGTTACGGTCGCGCACCTGGATGTTGAAGCGCAGCACCGCGGCGTTGAAGTCGCGGTCCAGGTAGTCGACGCGCTCGATGTTGGACTGGCTCTGCGCGATCGCCGCGGCCAGCTGCGCCAGCACGCCGGTGCGGTTCTCCACGTCCACCACCAGCGCGGTGTCGTAGTCGCCGATGACGCTGGTATCCCAGCCGATCGGCACCCAGCGCTCGGGCGACTTGCGCAGTTCGGCCAGGTTCGGACAGTCCAGGCGATGCACCACGATGCCCTTGCCGGCGGTGTGGTAGCCCATGATCTCGTCGCCGGGAATCGGCTGGCAGCAGTTGGCGAAGCTGACCACGCCGCGCTCGGTGCCGTTGATCAGGATCTTTTCCTGCGAGTGCTTGGAATGCCCGCCGCCGCGCAGTTCGGCATACGCCATCAGCGCCTGCGCGGCCTGGTTGGGCATCCAGTTGCCCAACGCCACGTCGGCCAGCAGCGCCTCCAGGCGCGGGTAGCGGTGCTCGCTGAGGAACGAATCCAGGCGCCCCTTGGGCAGCCGCTCCAGCGAGCTGTCCATCGCCTCCAGTGCGCGATCGAGCATGCGATGACCGAGCTGCACCGCGTCCTCGTGTTCGAGCTGCTTGAGCTGGTGGCGGATCGCGGTGCGCGCCTTGCTGCTGACCACGAACTCCAGCCACTGCGGCTTGGGCGTGGCCGAGCGCGCAGTGATCACTTCCACCGTCTGTCCACTGACCAGCTTGGTGCGCAGCGGCACCAGCTTCTTGTCCACGCGCGAGGCCACCGCGCGGTTGCCGACGTCGGTGTGCACCGCATAGGCGAAGTCCAGCGCGGTGGAATTGCGCGGCAGCGCCAGGATCTTGCCCTTGGGCGTGAACAGGTAGACCTCGTCCGGAAACAGGTCGACCTTGACGTTGTCCAGGAACTCCAGCGACGAGCCGGCGGCGCGCTGCGATTCGATCAGCTCGACGATCCACGCATGCGCGCGACTCTGCGCGCTGTTGGGCGAATCGCCGCCGAACTTGTAGGTCCAGTGCGCGGCGACGCCGCGTTCGGCGATCAGGTCCATTTCCTCGGTGCGGATCTGCACCTCGATCGGCGAGCCGTAGGGCCCGAACAGCACCGTATGCAGCGACTGGTAGCCGTTGGCCTTGGGTATGGCGATGAAGTCGCGGAAGCGCGCATCCAGCGGCTTGAAGGTGGCATGCACCGCGCCGAGGGCGTGGTAGCAGTCGGGCACGCCGCGCACCACCAGGCGGAAGCCGAACACATCCATCACCTGGTCGAAGGATTTGTTCTCGTCGCGCATCTTGTTGTAGATGCTCCACGGCGTCTTGATCCGGCTCACCAGCCGGTGCTCCAGCCCTTCCTTGGCCAGACGCTGCGACAACTGCACTTCCACCTGCGCCATCGACTCGCGGCGCACCACCGGCTGGCTGCGGATGTGTTTTTCGATGATCGCGTGCCGCCACGGATGCAGCGCACGGAAGCCGAGGTTCTGCAGCTCGGACTTCATCAGGCTCATGCCCAGGCGCTGGGCGATCGGCGCGTAGATCTCCAGGGTCTCGCGGGCGATGCGGCTGCGCGCCTCGGCGCTCTGTGCGCCCAGCGTGCGCATGTTGTGCAGGCGGTCGGCGAGCTTGATCATGATCACGCGCAGGTCGCGCGACATCGCCAGCAGCATCTTGCGGAAACTTTCGGCGGCCGCTTCCTGGCGGTCGCGGAACTTGAGCTTGTCCAGCTTGGTGACGCCGTCGACCAGTTCCGCCACCGCCTCGCCGAACTCGGCGGCCAGCTCGGCGCGGGTCAGCGGCGTGTCTTCGATGGTGTCGTGCAGGATCGCCGCGATCAGTGCCTCCACGTCCAGGCCCAGTTCGGCCAGCACCCCGGCCACCGCCACCGGATGGGTGATGTAGGGCTCGCCGGACTTGCGGGTCTGCCCCGCGTGCGCGGCCGCACCGACCTCCCAGGCGCGGCGCAGCAGCGGGATCTGCTCGGGCGGCAGATAGCTGGCGCTGCGTTCGAGCTGCAGGACGTAGTCGGGGACCGCCTCGTCGGCCGACGATGGCGCGGCGTGGGCGACCTGGGCAGAAGGGCCTGGGTTCATGCGGAAAGACTATGCCAGCGGCGCGTGGACGGCAAACCCGCAAAACGAAACAGCCCGCGGATGCGGGCTGTTCGCAGGACGATCGCGACGCGGGACGCGATCAGTCGTCGTTCTTGGACATGTCCTCGTCGGCCACCACTTCGGCCGCGGCCCATTCCAGGGCTTCACGCTCGGCGCGCTCGCGCTCGGCCTTCTCGACCTCGTCGATCAGCGCGTTGTCGATCTTGCGCGCGGCGATCTCGCGCAGCGCCAGCACGGTCGGCTTGTCGGCCGACTCGGTGTTGTCGAGGGTGGCCTGCACGCCGTTGGCGAGCTGGCGGGCGCGCTTGGACGCCATCATGACCAGTTCGAAACGGTTGTTAACGACTTCCAGGCAATCTTCTACGGTGATGCGGGCCATGCGGGCTCCCGGCGGGCCGGCGGCGGCCACGCGTTCGAATGAGGGAAAGGGCGGGGATTGTAGGGCGACAACCGCCCGAGATCAACCCCACCCCATTCAGTTCCCTTTGGAATCAGCCAGTTGGCTGTTCCTGCAGGAGGGTATCGATCAGCGCGGCATGGCGCTGCTGCTGCTGCGGCCGGCGCAGGCGGCTGGCGACGAAGATCGCGCACATCTCGTCCACCGCGGTGTCGAAATGCTCGTTGACGATCACGTAGTCGAAGTCGGCGTAGTGCGACATCTCCTCGCGCGCGGCGGCCAGCCGCTGCGCGATCACCGCCTCGCTGTCCTGGCCGCGCTTGCGCATGCGCTGCTCCAGGGCCTCGCGCGACGGCGGCAGGATGAACACGCTGACCGCGTCCGGCACCTTGGCCCGCACCTGGCGCGCGCCCTGCCAGTCGATCTCCAGCAGCACGTCGTGGCCGGCGGCCAGCTGCGGCTCCACCGACTGCCGCGCGGTGCCCTTCCAGTCGCCGTGCACGCGGGCGTACTCGAAGAAGTCGCCGGCATCGATCATCCGCTGGAACTCGTCGGCGGAGACGAAATGGTAGTGCTCCGCGTGGCGTTCGCCCGGCCGCGGCGCGCGCGAGGTGAACGAGATCGACAGCGCGATCTGCGGGTCGCGCGCCAGAGTGGCGTTGACGATGCTGCTCTTGCCGGCGCCGGACGGGGCCGCCACGATGTAGAGAGTGCCGCGCATAGGGTCAGGGATTCGGGATTGGGGAGTCGGGATTCGCGAACGGGGCCGCGGGCCGATACCCACGGGGTCGATATGCTACCCGGTATGGACGTGACCCGCCCGGCACTCGGAATCCGCCTTCCCAATCCCCAATCTCGACTCCCGCCATCCCGGCTATTCCAGGTTCTGCACCTGCTCGCGGATCTGGTCGATCAGCACCTTCAGTTCCACCGCGGCGTTGGAGGTGCGGCTGTCCACCGACTTCGAGCCCAGGGTGTTGGCCTCGCGGTTGAACTCCTGCAGCAGGAAGTCCAGGCGCCGGCCGGCCGGTTCCGGCTGGCGCAGGACGCGGCGCAGTTCCTTGATATGGCTGCCGAGCCGGTCCAGTTCCTCGTCCACATCGAGCTTCTGCAGCCACAGCACCAGTTCCTGCTCGGCGCGGCCGGGATCGACCGGATGCGGCAGATCGGCCAGGCGCGCCGCCAGCTTGGCGCGCTGGCCGTCGCGGATGGCGGGGATCAGCGTGCGCACCTCGCCGGCGATGCGTTCCACCGCATCGACGCGCTCGACGATGGCCGCGGCCAGCTTGCCGCCCTCGCGCTCGCGCGCGGCGACGAACTCGGCCAACACCTCGTCCAGCAGTTCCAGCGCCTGCGCCTGCAGCGCCGCCGGATCGGCCGTCTGCCCCTGCAGCACGCCGGGCAGCTGCAGCAGGTCGACGAACTGCACCTGCATCTGCGGGAAACGCACTCCCAGCCGTTGCGCAAGCACACCCAGCTGCTCGACCAGGGCCTCGTTCACCGCCAGGGTCTGCGCTGCCTCCGGCGCGCGCAGGCGCAGCATCAGGTCGAGCTTGCCGCGGCTGATCCGCGCGGCGACGCGTTCGCGCAGTTGCGGCTCCAGCGCGCGCAGTTCTTCCGGCAGGCGGACGCCGACTTCCAGGAAACGGTGGTTGACCGAGCGCAGCTCGCATCCCAGCGTGCCCCAGGGAGTGATGCGCTCGGCGCCGGCATAGGCGGTCATGCTGCGGATCATGCGGTGTTCCGGTGCGGACAGGGGGCGAATGTTAACCTAGCGCCCTTTCCTGCCTCACCGACGCGGTCACAGGCCGCGCACGGCCCCGCCCTTCCCGGAACCCCTGCATGTCCTTCTCCCGTCCCAGCGGCCGCACGGCCGATCAGTTGCGCCCGGTCCGCATCGAACGCGCCTTCACCCGCCACGCCGAAGGCTCGGTCCTGGTCAGCTTCGGCGACACCCGCGTGCTGTGCAACGCCAGCGTCGAGAACCGCGTGCCGGGCTTCTTGCGCGGCAAGGGCGAAGGCTGGGTCACCGCCGAATACGGCATGCTGCCGCGCGCCACCCACTCGCGTTCCGATCGCGAAGCCGCGCGCGGCAAGCAGGGCGGACGCACGCTGGAGATCCAGCGTCTGATCGGCCGCGCGCTGCGCGCCTGCGTCGACCGCACGGCGCTGGGCGAGCGCACCATCACCCTGGACTGCGACGTGCTGCAGGCCGACGGCGGTACCCGCACCGCCGCCATCACCGGCGCCTACGTGGCCCTGGTGGATGCGGTGAACTGGCTGCAGAAGCGCGGCGACCTGAAGAAGCCGGTAGTGCTGGGCGCGGTCGCCGCGGTCTCGGTCGGCGTGTACCGCGGCGTGCCGGTGCTGGACCTGGACTACGCCGAGGACAGCGACTGCGACACCGACATGAACGTGGTGATGAACGATGGCGGCGGCTTCATCGAGCTGCAGGGCACCGCCGAGGGCCACGCCTTCCGCCGCGACGAACTGGACGCGCTGCTCGGCCTGGCCGAGCGCGGCATCGGCGACCTGCTGGCGGCACAGCGCGCCGCCCTGGCGCAATGAACCGGCGCCTGGCCCTGGTCACCCTGGTGGTGGCCGACTACGACGAGGCCATCGCCTGGTACACCGGCAAGCTGGGCTTCCAGGTGCTGGAGGACGTGGACCAGGGCCACAAGCGCTGGGTCGTGGTCGGGCCCGGCGATGCGCGCGGCGCGGCGCTGCTGCTGGCGCGCGCCAGCGACGACGCGCAGCACAGCCGCATCGGCGACCAGACCGGGGGCCGCGTCGGCTTCTTCCTGCACACCGACGACTTCCAGCGCGACCATGCGGCGATGCTGGCCGCCGGTGTGGAATTCCTGGAAGCCCCTCGCCACGAACCCTACGCCACGGTCGCGGTGTTCCGCGATCTGTACGGCAACACCTGGGATCTGCTGGAGCCCATCGCATGAAACTGGTCCTGGCCAGCAGCAACGCCGGCAAACTCGAAGAACTGCATGCCCTGCTCGACGACGTCGGGGTCGAACTGATCGCGCAATCCACGCTCGGCGTCAGCGATGCCGACGAGACCGGCCTGACCTTTGTCGAGAACGCGCTGCTCAAGGCGCGCCACGCCGCGCGCGTGACTGGGTTGCCGGCGCTGGCCGACGACTCCGGCATCTGCGTGGATGCGCTGCACGGCGCGCCGGGCCTGTATTCGGCGCGCTACGCCGGCGAGCACGGCAATGCGCAGGCCAACATCGACAAGCTGCTGGACGCGCTGCGCGATGTCCCCGACGCGCAGCGCGGCGCGCATTTCTACTGCGTGCTGGTGCTGCTGCGGCATGCCGAGGATCCGCAACCGCTGCTGGTGGAAGGGCGCTGGCGCGGCCGCATCGCGCATGCGCGTGCCGGCACCGGCGGGCATGGCTACGACCCGGTGTTCCTGGATCCGGACCACGGCCAGACCGCCGCCGAGATGCCGCTGGCGCTGAAGAACCGCATCAGCCACCGCGCCCTCGCCCTGCAACAGCTCAAGCAGCGCCTGGCGGACCATCTTGCGGCGCATCCCGCCGAGTGACCGCACCGCGCGCAGGCACCGGGCCAGTCAGGACACCGCGGCGCGCGCAGACTGCCCTGCGCCGCTGCGCCAAGCCCTGAACCCTCCGGCGCCCGCACCGCCCGCATCTCCGTTTCCAGATTCCCGCCCGCCATGCCGCACGCCCACGACCATTGCCAGCATCCGCCCGGCACCGCCTGCCCGGATCCGTCCGCGCACGCCGACACCCCGACGCTGGTGCCGCCACCGCTGTCGCTCTACGTGCACCTGCCCTGGTGCGTGCGCAAATGCCCGTACTGCGATTTCAATTCGCATGCGGCCAAGGGCGCGCTGCCGTTCGACGCCTATGTGGATGCGCTGATCCGCGACCTGGACCAGGACCTGCCGCTGGTCTGGGGCCGCGTGGTCAACAGCGTGTTCTTCGGCGGCGGCACGCCCAGCCTGTTTCCGCCCGAGGCGATCGATCGCTTCCTGCAGGCGGCCAGCGCCCGGCTGCGCTTCGCGCCGGGCCTGGAGATCACCCTGGAGACCAACCCCGGCACCGCCGAGCATGGCCGCTTCGACCGCTACCTGGCGGCCGGGGTGAATCGCCTGAGCTTCGGCATCCAGAGCTTCGACGACGCGGCCCTGCAGCGGCTGGGCCGCATCCACGACGGCGCCGAGGCCGAGCGTGCGGTGAAGCTGGCGCAGGACGCCGGCTATGCCAATGTCAACCTGGACCTGATGTACGCGCTGCCGCAGCAGACCCTGGCCGAGGCCGAGCGCGACATCGCGCAGGCGCTGGCGCTGCAGCCGACCCACCTGAGCCACTACCAGCTCACACTGGAACCGAACACCGTGTTCGCCGCGCGACCGCCGCAGGGCATCCCCGAAGACGACGACGCCTGGGACATGCAGGAGCGCTGCCAGGCGCTGCTGGCCGAGGCCGGCTTCGCACAGTACGAAGTCAGCGCTTACGCCCGCGCCGGTTACCGCTGCGCGCACAACCTCAACTACTGGACCTTCGGCGACTATCTCGGCATCGGTGCCGGCGCGCACGGCAAGATCAGCTCCGGCGCCGAACAGAACATCCTGCGCCGCTGGAAGCACAAGCATCCACAGGCGTTCCTGGACGCGGCGGGGACGCCGGCGGCGATCGGCGGCGACGAGTGGATCGCGCCTGAGCGGCGCCCGTTCGAGTACATGCTCAACGCCCTGCGCCTCAACGACG
The DNA here is from genome assembly GCF_034105325.1 of Xanthomonas sp. LF02-5. NCBI lineage: Bacteria > Pseudomonadati > Pseudomonadota > Gammaproteobacteria > Lysobacterales > Lysobacteraceae > Xanthomonas > Xanthomonas sp. LF02-5. The sequence goes on from NZ_JAXGGF010000005.1 coordinate 426,540, forward strand.
GCTTCGCGCTGCGCGACTTCAGCGCGCGCACCGGCCTGCCGCTGCAGGCGATCGCCCCGGCCCTGGCCACCGCACAGGCCCGCGACTGGCTGCGGGTGGACGCCGGCCACGCGGTCCCGACCGAGCTGGGACGGCGGTTCACCAACGACGTGATCGCCCTGTTCCTGCCCTGAGCCGCGCCGCCCGCCTTGGTTGCGGCGGCGGATCGTGCTACATACCGCGCAGAAAAGTATAACGGCGATCACAGGATGCCCCTGTCTGCGACCATGTCGGCCCCGCCAGCGACGCTTGCCAGCGCCGCCCTGCCGGCGCGCGTGCGCGACATCCTGCAGGCCTTGAACAGCCTGCTGTGGCAGGCCCTGGAGCTGCCGCTGCAGGCGACCCTGGACGAGCTGGAGCAGGACTTGCTCGAGCAGGCCGGGCGCGCCCGCAATGGCCAGGTGCAACAGGACCTGTTCCAGGAGGCGCAACGCGTGCGCACGCAGCGCGGGCGCCTGGCGCCGTTCTACCAGGCGCAGCTGGAAGCCGGGCTTGCCAGGATCCGCAGCCCCTTGGCGACGGCCGCTGCGCCGCGAGTAGCCAAGGCAGGTGCCGCGCAGATGCTGACCCTGGTCGCCGACGTGGATATCGACCGCGACATCGTGCTGCACGAGATCGCCCGCCGCGAGGCGATCCGCTGCAATATCCCGCTGCAGTTGCTCGGCCAGCGCTTCGGCGTGCTGGCGGCGCGGCCCGCCTTCGAGATCGAGCAACTGCCGCTGGGACCGCACGCGCTGTGCCGGCTGCTGCGCACCGCCGGCGAAGCGTTGGGCCTTGGCCTGGACACGCAATTGGCGCTGTATCGCGCCTTCGAACAGCAGGTGCTGGCGCGCTACGGCGAGATGGTGGAACGGGCCAATGTCCTGCTGACCCACGCTGGGGTGCTGCCCGGCCTGATCTATCTGCCCTACGTGGCGCGCAGCACCAATGTCGACCCGGGCACGCGGCGCGCGGCGCGCATGCCCGGCGCCGCGGCGCCGCCCCCTGCCGGCAGCGCCCCCCGCGGGAACGCCAGCGCTCCTGGTCAAGCCGCACCCGCCATGGGCGTGCCGCCGGGGCCTGCCGCGACGGCACCGCTGCCGCCAGCGGGCGCGGCGGCCGGCGCCGCGGAATCGGCCGCCAGCGGCCCGGACCTGGCCACCCTGCGCCAGTTGCTGACCGCGGCGCGCGCCAAGGCCGTGCCCGCCGCGGCGGCGCCCACGACTGAGACCGCCGGTGCCGCCGCGCTCCCGGCGCGGCCGGCGAGCGCCGCCGGTGCGGCCCCGGTGCCGACCGCCAGCCTGCTGGAGGCCTTGGGCGAACTGCAGGCGCAGCCGCCGGCCCACAGCACCCTGGGCGGGCTGCGCGGACGCCGCCACCTGCGCGACGTGCAGACCGCCTTGTTGCAGGCGCTGCGCGCCACCCACGGCGCGCAGGCGACTCTGGCAGCGCAGCAGGCCGACACCTTCGACCTGCTCGGCCTGCTGTACGGCGAGATCGAGCGCGAGGTACGCCCCGACGCGCCGGCCGCGGCGCTGCTGGAACGCCTGCAGGTGCCGCTGGTGCGCGCCGCGCTGCAGGATCCGGCGTTCTTCGCGCGCAGCCGGCACCCGGCGCGGGAACTGCTCAATGCCGTCGCCGAATCCGGCGCCACCTGGCTGGGCGAAGAGGACAGCGATCCGACGCTGCTGCTCAAGCTCAACCAGGCCGTGGACCGCGTGATCGAGGAGTACGAAGGCGACGAGACCGTCTTCGAGCAGGCCCACCAGGAGATCCAGGCGCAGCAGCGCAGCCTGGCGCACAAGGCCGAGATCGCCGAGCGCCGGCACGTCGAGGCCGCGCGCGGCAAGGAACGGCTGGAGCTGGCCAAGCAGACCGCGACCGCCACCCTGGAGGCGCTGTGCAGCGCCCGGCAACCGCCGGGTTTCGTGCAGACCCTGCTGCAGCAGGCCTGGTCCGACGTGCTGGTGCTGACCCTGCTGCGTCAGGGCGAGGACTCGGAGACCTGGCGCGAGCGCATCGGCCTGGCCGAGCGCATCGCCGAGGTCACCTGCCGCAGCGAGGGCGCCTCCGATGCCGCCCTGGCCGAGCGCGTGGGCCAGGCGCTGCTGCAGGTGGGCTACCACCAGCAGGAAGCCGAGGCCATCGCTCGTCGCCTGTCCACGCCCGGCGGCACCGACGCCACCACCTCGCGCACCGAACTCAGCGTGCGGCTGAAGGCGCGCACCCGCCTCGGCGAGCAGGGCGAGGACGGCGAGCGCCCCTCGCTGCCGCCGCGCAACGAGGCCGAACAGGCCGCGTATGCGCGGTTGCGCACGCTGCCGTTCGGCACCTGGTTCGAATTCGTCGTCAACCAACAAGGCGACCTGAAGCGGCAACGCCTGTCCTGGTACAGCCCGATCACCGAGCGTGCGTTGTTCGTCAACCAGCGCGGGCAGAAGGCCGCCGAACACACGCTCGACGGATTGGCGCGGCTGCTGGCGCAGGCACAGGCGCGCATCGTCAGCGAGGACCGCGCCCGCCTGATCGACCGCGCCTGGCAGGCCGCGGTGCGCGCGCTGCGCACCCTGGCCGGCGTTCCAGCCGCCGACGACGCCATGGAGGGCGCATGAGCGCAGACGCTCGCCGATCGCCGCGCCTCCAGGTTCCGGACATGGTGCCGGTGCTGGACCTGATGGAAGACGCCGTGGTCGGCCGCCTCGGCAACGTCTCCGAACACGGCATGCTGCTGCTCGCCTCGGCACAGCTGCACGAGGACGCGCTGTACCAGTTGCGCTTCGCGATACCGCACGCCGACCGCGACGTGCAGATCGATATCGGCGCGCACCTGTTGTGGAGCGAACCCTCGCACGCACCGGGCCAGGCCTGGGCCGGCTTCCGCTTCCTGACCATTTCCCCTGCGCACCGCGACCTGCTGCGGCAGTGGATCAACGCTGCGACCGGCGGCTAGC
>NZ_JAXGGF010000006.1:0-330402 GCF_034105325.1 Xanthomonas sp. LF02-5
CGAGAGGCTATCCGGCGGCTCCGTTGCAGAGGCGTCGGGACTGAAGTCCCTCCCACAACGGCAGCGATCCGATTGCGACAGTCGGATGCAAGGCGGATACGGCGACGAGATGCGTCGGTCGACCTCGCATCCGGGTCGCGGCTGAAGCCGCTCCGACGGTGCCGATCTTCGGACCGCAACGAGGCATCGCGCAAGAACGGCTTCAGCCGCGACGCATGACGTCGTCCGACGGCTCTGCGGCAGTGCCTCTCAACGGCTTCAGCCGCGACGCGCGACGTCCGACAGCTCCGCGGTAATGCCCGCGTGGGGGCGACTTCGGTCGCGACGCAAGACGCCATCCGGCAGCTCCATTGCAGACGCGTCGGGACTGAAGTCCCTCCCACAACAGCCGCGGCCATCGTGACATCGCTGGATGTCTCGAAAGATCGTATCGACCAGCCGTTCGCTATCGCCTCTCACTCGCGCCCGCAGGCCGACGCCGGTGCATCCGACACCACGCACTGGCGGAAGTCGCGTGGCAGCCCGGCGATCTCGCGGCGCTGACCGATCGCCAGATCGAAGGCCTGCAGCACGCGCGGATTGCAGGCAGCGCCATCGCCGCCGCTGGCCTGCGGCGATGCCGTGCAGGCGGCGTAGACCCGGTAGTGGCAGCGCCCGCTGCGGCTGTCGATGCAACGGAACGTGGCCAGGCCACCGCGATACGTGGTGCGGCTGAAGAGCAGCGGCACGCCGCGTTCGCTGGCCTGCACCACGGTCTCGCGGCGGGCGCCCATGGACAGGTCGAGATCGGCATGTCCCTGGCAGCCGAACAGGCCGAGCAGGCACGACCACAGCACGGAGAGCAGACGCATGGCGGAGATTCCTTGTTCCAGTGCGAAGCGGGGGTAATGCGCGGCTACATGCCGCGGAACAGGCTCATGTACGGCTGGCTGACGGTCAGGACCTCGTCGCGGTGGCGCAGCTTCAGCCGGCCCTTGCCGGTGTCGTCGCGCACCACCGAGGCCACCGCCTTGAGGTTGACGATGGTGGAGCGGTGAATCTGCCGGAACGCCGCCGGATCGAGCACGTCCAGCAGCTCGCGCAAGGAGGTGCGCAGCACCGCCTCGCCATCCCGGGTGAGCACCGTGGTGTACTTGCTGTCGGCCTGGAAATACAGCACGTCGTCGAGCAGGATCAGCCGCGTCTCGCGGCCGCTGCTGGCGGTGACCCAGGCCAGCGGTGGCGGCGCCGACGGCGCGGCCGGGCGCTGCTGCAGACGCTGCAGCAGCGCGTCGAGCACCGCCGGATCCGGCCCCTGCGCCGCCCGTGCCTGCAGCCGCTGCACCGTGGCCTGCAGGCGCTCGCGCACGATCGGCTTGAGCAGGTAGTCCACCGCGCCATGCTCGAACGCGTCGATGGCGTACTGGTCGTAGGCAGTGACGAACACCACCTGCGTGTGCGGGCTCAGTTCGCCCAGCGCACGCGCCACCTCGATGCCGCTCAGCCCGGGCATGCGGATGTCCAGGAACGCCACCTGCGGGCGCAGCTCGGCCAGCCGTTCCAGCGCGCTGGCGCCGTCCTCGCACTCGGCGACGATGCGCAACTCCGGCCACACCTCGCCCAGCAGCGCGACCAGCGCATCGCGCAACAGGGTTTCGTCCTCGGCGACGATCGCGTCAGTCATGGTGCGCTCCCGTGTGCATCGCCACCGGTGGCGGCGGTGGCGGCGTCGTCCCCGCCGGCCACGGCAGGGTGATGGTGGCGGCCACGCCGCTGGGGAAGTTGGAGACGATGGCGAAGCTCGCCGCGCCGGCATAGGTGAGGCGCAAGCGCTCGCGCAGATTCTTCAGACCGATGCCGGTGCCGCTGGACTGGGTGTTGAAGCCCAGGCCGTCGTCGGCCACGGTCAGGGTGACGTGGTCGTCGACCGCGCGCGCAAGGATCCAGATGGTGCCGCCGCCGGGCTTGGGTTCCAGACCGTGCTTGATCGCGTTCTCCACCAGCGTCTGCAGCATCATCGACGGCAGCGGCAGCGTCTTCATCGTCTCCGGCACCTGCACCTGCAGTTGCAGGCGCGCGCCCATACGGATGCGCAGGATTTCCAGGTAGGCCTGGGTCCGCTCGAGTTCGTCGCCGAGCGAGCTCATCGCGTCCTCGGTGCTGGGCAGCGAACGCCGCAGGTACTGGATCAGATAGCCCAGCATCAGGTCGGCGCGCGGCGGATCGGTCCGCGCCAGCACCTGTGCGCTGGCCAGCGTGTTGTAGAGAAAATGCGGCTCGACCTGCGCGTGCAGCAGGTTCAGCCGCGCCACGGTCAGCTCCTGCTCGGTGGCGGCCTGTGTGGCGGCGGCCTGCTCGTCGCGGCGCAGCTCGGCCACGCGCCGCGCCAGCGCACGACCCAGGGCTTCGGCGTTCTCGTAGTTGCTGCCCTCGTCGACCGCGAACAGGTCGATCCAGGCGCTGGCATCCGGCTCCAGCAGCAGGGTCAGGCTGCTGGTGCCGGTGCCCGGGGTCACCGTCGCCACCACCTGGTTGCGCTTGACCGCGAAGCGCGCGGCCAGGTTCCAGCGCGACGGCGGGCGGCCGTTGTAGGGATCGATGCGGCGCACCTTGGCGCGCACCTGCAGGCTGTCCAGCGTGCTTTCCACCTCCTCCACCCGCGGCAGCTCGCGCACCGCCGCATCCAGCAGTGCGAACGCCTCATGGGTGTCCAGCGGGATCTCGATCTGGCGCCGCTGGCGGCTGGCCAGGGTGCCCCAGTCCAGGCGCCCGGCGATCAGCCAGACCTTGCGCAGGTGGGTGATGCCGGCGATCAGCGCCGACAGCATCAGCAGCATCGCCATCAGGCCGAACAGCCAGCCCGGCCCGGAATTCATGCCGTAGAACAAGCCGGCCCAGACGAAGGCGGCGACAACCACCGCCACTGCCCAGGCGCACAACAGGCGAACGAGGAAGAACAGGCTGGCGAGCATGGCGGCCGGGGACTGGGAAGTTCCGGCGAGGATAGCCGCGGCGTCGCACGGCGCCAGCGGCGTGCGACGAAACCGCCGCTGGCGAGGATGGGACCGGGCCTTGGCAGGACGAAACCGCAGCCCAGCCGCACGCCGAGGCGGCGGCGCCATTCCAGGCGACAGCGCGCCCTACAGCCGGCTCACGCTGCGGATGCGGATCTCCGCGCTGTCCACGCCATGACGTTGCGCCGCCTGCGCGCGCAGGCGGCACAGCAGCCGCTCCGGATCCAGCGGCGCGGGCTCGGCCCAGGTGTGCGCCAGGGTGCCCCAGGCCACGCGCTGGCCGAAGCTGTAGGCCTCGTAGTCGGCCAGATAGTGGCGCGCGCGCTCAGGTGCCGACGTGGACATCGCCTTCGTAGCCGTTGCAGCCAAGATGTTCGAGCGCGATCGACAGCGCCAGTGCGTAGCCCTGCGCGCAGTAGCCGCCGACCTGGCCCAGGCGCTGCCCCGACGCCGCACACAGGCAGGCTTCGCGGCGATCGCTGGCATCGTCGTGCACTTCCACGTAGGGCCGGCGCAGGTGCGCGACCGCGTCGGCGGTGATGGCGCTGTCCGAGCACGCGCCCGGATCCAGCAGCAGCATCTCCACCCCGGCCTGATCGGCCTGGGCCAGCGCCTGCAGCAGTTCGCGCTCGCTGGCACAGCCGCGTACTGCCAGGGTCTTGCCGGCGCGGCCGGCATGGGCCAGCAATTGCCGCATCACCGGTGGGGCGATGCGGGCCGGGCGGCCGCGATGGCCGGCCACGCAGTCCGGGCCACGGAGCAACAGGATCGACATGGCGGCGCCCTCAGTTGGCCAGCGCCGCGCGCGCGCCGAGCCGGCGCTGCGCCACGCCCAGGGCGATCGCGTAGCTGTCGGCGAGCGCACCGTTGGCGATCACCGTCAGCAACGGCATGTGCCGCGGATGCAGCAGCGGTTCCAGCGCCTGCGCGCTGGCATCGTGCACCTCGATGTACGGATGGCCCAGCGCATCCAGCGCCGCGCACAACTGCGCGCCATGGTCGGCCAGCTCTGATGCCGGCAACTCGCCGGAATCCAGCAGCACCAGCTCGGTGTCGTCGCACGCGCCCTGCCGCAGCCGCGCCACGATCTGCGCGGCATCGGCACAGGCCACCGGCACCACCTGCGCGGCATGGGAAGCGGCCAGACACTGCGCCGCGGCGATGGCCGACGCATCGCGATGCGGGCCCTGGATCAGCAGAATCGACATGGAACACATCCAACGGAAAGGACGTGGCGCAGTCTGCGCGCGCGCCGCGTAAGCGTTCCATGCCGATGGAGGGCGTGGGGCGTAAAGCTTGCGTAAGCCGGGAATCGGGATTGGAGAATGGAGAATCGTTGAGCGCAAGCCGGGAACGTTCAGCCAACGACATGCCGCTTTTCCGATTCCCCATTCCCCAATCCCCATTCCCGGCTTTATGCGATCATCCCCCGCTTCCCGCCGCCGCCGGACCCGCCATGACCCAAACCGCCCTGCGCCGCGATGTCGGCCCGTTCGCCCTGATGCTGACCGGCCTCGGTTCGATCATCGGTTCCGGTTGGCTGTTCGGCGCCTGGCGCGCCGCCGGGCTGGCCGGCCCCGGTGCGATCTGGGCCTGGGTGCTGGGCGCGGCGATCGTCACCACCATCGCCCTGGCCTATGCCGAACTCGGCGCGATGTTCCCCGAGTCCGGCGGCATGGTCCGCTACAGTCACTATTCGCACGGTTCGCTGGTTGGCTTCATCGCCGGCTGGGCCAACTGGATCGCGATCGTGTCGGTGATCCCGGTGGAGGCCGAGGCCTCGGTGCAGTACATGGCCTCCTGGCCCTGGCAGTGGGCGCAGGATCTGTACGTGCAGCAGCCCGGCGGCGCCGGCGAGCTGTCGGTGCCCGGCCTGTGCATCGCCGCGGTGCTGGTGCTGGTGTATTTCCTGCTGAACTTCTGGAGCGTCAAGCTGTTCGCGCGCTCCAACAGCCTGATCACCGTGTTCAAGCTGGTGGTGCCGGCGCTGACCGGCGTGGCGTTGATCGCCAGCGGCTTCCACAGCGAGAACTTCAGCGTCGGCCTGCACGGCGGCAGCCACACCATCGACTTCGCCGCGGTGCTCACCGCGGTGGCCACCGCCGGCATCGTGTTCAGCTTCAACGGCTTCCAGAGCCCGGTGAACCTGGCCGGCGAGGCGCGCAATCCCGGGCGCAGCATCCCGTTCGCCGTGCTCGGCTCGATCGCGCTGGCCACGGTGGTCTACGTGCTGCTGCAGGTCGCCTATCTGGGCGCGGTGCCGCCGGACCTGCTGGCCAAGGCCGGCTGGCACGGCATCGACTTCCGCTCGCCGTTCGCGCAGCTGGCGATCATCGTCAACCTGCACTGGCTGGCGATGCTGCTGTACGTGGACGCCTTCGTCAGCCCCAGCGGCACCGGCATCACCTACACCGCCACCACCGCGCGGATGATCTACGGCATGGAGCGCAATGGCACCATGCCCAAGGTGCTGGGCCGGATCCATCCGACCTGGGGCGTGCCGCGCCCGGCGATGTTCTTCAACCTGCTGGTGTCCTACCTGTTCCTGTTCTTCTTCCGCGGCTGGGGCACGCTGGCGGCGGTGATCTCGGTGGCGACGATCATTTCCTATCTGACCGGCCCGATCAGCGCGATGGCGCTGCGCAAGCACGCGCCGGAGATGCACCGCCCGCTGCGCATCGCCGGCCTGCCGGTGCTGGCCGCCGCCGCCTTCGTGCTGGCCACCGAACTGCTGTACTGGGCGCGCTGGCCGCTGACCGGCGAGATCATCCTGCTGATGTTGGTGGCCCTGCCGGTGTACGCCTACTACCAGCAGCGCGACGGCTGGAAGGATTTCCGCCGGCACCTGCGCGGCGCCAGCTGGCTGATCGCCTATCTGCCGACCATCGCCCTGCTATCGTGGGCCGGCAGCACCACCTTCGGCGGCCACGGTTACCTGTCCTACGGGCCGGACCTGGTGGTGGTCGGCGTGGTCGCGCTGGGCTTCTACTTCTGGGGCGTGCGCGCCGGCTGGCGCACGCCGTCGCTGCAGCAGGCCAGCGGCGGCTGAGCCGCGGCGGCGCTCAGCCGCCGCGCAAAGTTTGCAGCGCGCGCGACAGCAACGTGGCGCCGCTGAAGCCGGCCAGCGCGCACAGCCCTGCCGCGGCGGCCAGCGCACCGATCTCGGCGTGATCGCCGAACAGCGCGATCGCCGAGCCGATGCACGCTGCCGAGAACCCGGCGCCGACCAGACCGATGCGCAGATGCGCGCGCCAGCCGCGCAGATGCGGCCAGGCGCGTACTGCGACCAGGCCGGTCAGCAAGGCCGGCAAGACGCCGAACAGGTAGGAATACAGCGCGATCCCCAGCAGCATCAGCAGCCCGCCGCCGATGTCACCGAGGTGAGCGCCGCCCCAGAGCCACGCGACCGCCATCATCGGCAGCAAGACCGCCGCAGTCCCCAGCGGCGGCCCTACCAATGGGAACGCCATGGCCACGCCGAGGTAGACCAGCCAGCGCGGCAGCGGATCGCTCCCCGCGTCGGCGCCCATCGGATCGGCGCCTTCCGCGCGCGCGCCCGGCGGCGGATCCGCAGCCGCCTGCGGCGCAGGCGGCACTGGGGCGTGACTCACTTGGCGGGCGCGGCTTGGCGCTGTGCGGCGCTGGCGTCGCGGGTGGCGCGGAACTCGGAGTCGCGGCTCCAATTCGGCCACTGCGTCGAATTGGCCAGTTCCTCGCCCAGCGTGTACAGCACCTGCATGTCGCGCGCGGCGCCGGCGAAGGTCCAGTTCGGCTGCCATTCGTCGCCGGGCTGGTGGTAGCGCTTGGCGGTGTAGTCGTCCGAGGCGGCCTTGCCGGCCGCCACGCCGCCGTCCACCCAGTCCTGGCCGGCGGCGAAGGACAGCGCCGGCACGCCGCGCTTGGCGAAGGAGAAGTGATCCGAGCGGAAGAAGTAGCCGGCTTCCGGCTTCGGATCGGGCGTGTAGCGCAGGTCCCAGCCCTTGGCCACGCGCTTGAGGTCGTCGAGCAGTTCCAGCTTGGCGGTGCCGTAGATGCCGAAATCGCGCGAGGGCCCGAACGGGCTCATGCCGTCCATGTTGATCACCGCCACCGTGCGCGCCAGCGGATACAGCGGCTTGGAGGCGTAGTACTCCGAGCCGAGCAGGCCCTTTTCCTCGGCGGTGACCGCCATGAACACCACCGAGCGCTGCGGCGCCGGGCCCTTGGCGAAGGCGCGGGCCAGTTCCAGCAGCGCGGCGACGCCGCTGGCGTTGTCCAGCGCGCCGTTGAAGATGCGATCGCCCTTGGCGTCGGGCGCGCCCACGCCCAGGTGATCCCAGTGCGCGGTGTAGATGAGGGTGTCGTCCGGCCGGGTCTTGCCGGGCAGGCGCGCGACCACGTTGTGCGAGGTGATCACCTCCGACTTCACCGCGTAGTCGGCGTACAGGCGCTCGCCCTTCAGCTCCACCGGCTTGAAGTCGCGCGATTGCGCCTGCTTCTTCAGCGCATCGAAATCCAGCCCGGCGCGCTTGAACAGGTCCACCGCCAGGTCGCGCTGGATCCAGCCCTCCAGCTCCGGGTGCACCGACTTGGGATCGTCGCGGACCACGTCGAACATGCTGTTGGTATTGGAGTTGGCGACGGTGGCCCAGCCGTAGGACGCCGGTGCGGTCTCGTGCACGATCAGCACGCCGGCCGCGCCCTGCCGCGCGCCTTCCTCGAACTTGTAGGTCCAGCGGCCGTAGTAGGTCATGCCCTTGCCGTCGAACGCGCCCTTGCCGGTCTCGAAATCGGGGTCGTTGATCAGCACCACCGCGATCTTGCCCTTCAGGTCCACGCCCTTGAAGTCGTCCCAGCCGCGCTCGGGCGCCTTGACGCCGTAGCCGACGAACACCAGCGGCGCGCCGTCCAGGGTCACCTGGCTGCTGCCGTCGAGCGCGGCGCGCACGGCGATCTGCTGGCCCTGGGTCAGGGCCTGGCGCTGGTCGCCGCTGGCGATGGCCAGCTGCGGCGTACCGACGATGTCGGCGCGGCGCAGCGGCACCGCCTGGGTCCACAGGCGCTTGCCGTCGCGCAGGTCGCCGCCGGGCTGCAGGCCGGCCGCCTGGAACTGCGCGCTCAGATAGGCCACGGTCTTCTCCTCGCCCGCCGAGCCCGGGGCGCGGCCCTCGTAGGCATCGGAGGCCAGTGTCTTGACGTCGGCGGACAAGCGCTTGGTGTCGAAGGTCGGTGCGGGCGGCGGTGCCGCCAGGCTGGCGCCGGACAGCGCAAGCGCCAGCAGGCTCACGATCGGTCGTTTCACGGAGTTCCCTCGGCAGACACAAAGAACCTTGAGTGTAGCGGCGCGGCCAGGCGATCGGCAGGGGCCGGGGTCCTTCGGGCGCGCGGTCCTTCGAGCACTGATGTCCTGGGACGCACCATCATCCGCGCGCACGCCGCCTGCGGCTGCGCGTGCGGCAGGGACGCGCGGGGAAATGGACGCTCGCCCGGGACTTCCGTGGCTGGAGCCCGCGGACCGGCTGGCGCCCTGCGGCCGCAGGCCAGCACCGGCCGGGCCGCGGCAGCGCTCAGCGTCCGCGCAGCCGATCCAGCGCCAGCGAGAGCAGCATGGCGCCGACGCCCCCGGCAAGCACGCAAGATCCCAGCCAGCTGCCGGGCTCGCGGAACGCGTCGCGATGGCTGTTGATCCAGGCGATGAGCGCACCGACGCAGACGGCCGACATGGCGGCACCGATCACCCCCACCAGCAGATGCGCGCGCCAGCCACGCAGGCGGGGCCAGGCATAGGCGGCGAACAGGCCGGTCAACAGCCCCGGCAACGCGCCGAAGATGCAGGACACCAACGCCATGAGCAGGAGAAGCGGCAGCGCATCGCCGAAGCCGCCGGGCTGCCCCCACGTCCAGGAAAACGCCAACGGCAGACCGACGACCAGCGTGCCCAGGAGCGGCCCGACGATCGCGAACGCCAGCACCACGCCGCTGCGGACCAGCCAGCGCGGCGCCCCATTGCCCGGGGGCACGCCATCGGGCTGTGCGCGCGCAGCGGCCGCGGTGTCCGCCGGGGCGACCGCCGCAGCTTCGCCCATCCGTGCCGCCGCGGCCCCGGCGGCAACCGCCGGGGCAGGCGCCGGCGCTGCGGACGGCGGTAGCGGATCCCGACTCACGCGCGCCGCACTGCGCCGGCGCCGCGGCGCGCGCGGATGGCGGAATCGGGGCGCCAATGCGGCCACTGCACCGCGAAGGACAGGTTTGGACGTTGCACGAAGATCCCTCTCGGCAGGCATGAGCGGACGAGTGTAGCGAGGCGGCCGCGGGACCGGCGAGGGCCGGGCACCCGCCAGACGTGCGCTGTCGCAAAAATTTATTGTGATAAACCGCTCAAATACGAACCTGAACATGCTCTAATGCCGCGCTCGCGCATCACGGGGCCGCGCCGATCCGGTGGCCACGCCGATCCGCGTGCCCCTCCCGGCTTCCACCCGAGCCGGGCGCGGCGTCCGTTGCCCCTACCCTCACCTGGGCCGCTCCGACTGCGGGGCCGGCCCGCTTCCGGAGACCTGCAGAGATGTCGATGTCCCCTCTCACCCGCATCACCCGTTGCGTGCTGGCCGCCGCGCTGCTGGCCGCCAGCGGTTCGGCCTGGAGTTACGCCGTCAGCAAAGGCACGGTGGTGGACGACCGCGGCAACGCGGTGCAGCTGCGTGGCGTCAACTGGTTCGGCTTCGAAGGCAGCGCGCACACCGTGCATGGCCTGTGGGCGCGCAACTGGAAGGACATGATCACGCAGATGCAGGGCCTGGGCTTCAACGCCGTGCGCCTGCCGTTCTGCCCGCAGACCCTGCGCGGCGTCGCGCCGACCAGCATCGACTACGGCCGCAACCCGGACCTGCAGGGCCTGAATTCGCTGCAGGTGCTGGACAAGGTGGTCAACGAGTTGAGCAGCCGCGGCATGTACGTGCTGCTGGACCACCACTCGCCCGATTGCCAGGGCATCTCCGAGCTCTGGTACACCGACTCCTACAGCGAGCAGCAGTGGCTCAGCGATCTGACGTTCGTGGCCAAGCGCTACGCGTCGGTGCCGGGCGTGATCGGCATCGACCTGAAGAACGAGCCGAACGGCCGCAACACCTGGGGCACCGGCAACCTCAAGACCGACTGGAACAAGGCGGTCGAGCGCGCCTCGGCGGCGGTGCTGAAGGTGGCGCCGAAGTGGCTGATCGTGGTCGAGGGCATCACCGACAACCCGACCTGCTCCAGCAGCTACGGCTACTGGTGGGGCGGCAACCTGGAACCGCTGACCTGCACCAAGCTCAACGTGCCGGCCAACCGCCTGCTGCTGTCGCCGCACGTGTATGGCCCGGACGTGAACTGGCAGCCCTACTTCGGCGACAGCAGCTTCCCGGCCAACATGCCGGCGATCTGGGAGCGCCAGTTCGGCCAGCTGACCCAGCTCGGTTACACCATGATGATCGGTGAGTTCGGCGGCAACGAAGGCCGCAACCAGGCGCAGGACCCGATCCTGCAGAAGGCGCTGATCGACTACCTGATCAAGAAGAACATCCGCAGCGGCTTCTACTGGGCCTGGAACCCGAACAGCCGCGACACCGGCGGCGTGCTCGACGACGACTGGACCACCGTGCGCACCGAGAAGATGACCGGGCTCAAGCGGCTGTGGGGCGACACCAGCGGCACCACGCCGACACCCACTCCGACGCCCACGCCCACCCCGGAGCCGACCCCGACCCCGACGCCGACCCCCACGCCGACCCCGGCCCCGGGCAGCGCCAGCTTCAGCACCAAGGTCATCGTCGACAGCGACTGGAACGCCGGCTACTGCGAACGCGTGCAGGTGACCAACAGCGGCAGCGCCACCGGCAACTGGGCGGTCACCCTGTCCATCAGCGGCACCGTCAACAACCTGTGGAACGCCACCTGGAAGCAGTCGGGCACCACCCTCAGCGCCAGCGGCGTGGACTGGAACAAGACCCTGGCCCCCGGCGCCACCGCCGAGTTCGGGTTCTGCGCCGCCCGCTGAAGACGGCGCCATCGCCCCGCGCAGCGCGCGGGGCGCAACCTCAACGGCAGCGTCCCACGACGCTGCCGTTGGCGTTTTCACCACGCGACGGCGCGGCCGTGGACATCACCACAGCACCTGCGCGCAATCCGTGGACAAGCCCGTCTTCTGCAACGGTAGTCACGGCCGCCATGGCGAACACTGCCGATCATCGCCGCCAAGTATCCGCCCCCTTGGCCGGCGCACTCCGCACCGGCCACCCTCGGAGCATCGCGATGAACCGATCCCTGCATTCCCGCATTACCCGCTGCCTGCTGGCCGCGGCGCTCGTGGTCGCCAGCGGCTCGGCCTGGAGCTATGCCATCAACCAGGGCAAGGTGGTGGACGACGCCGGCAACGCCGTGCAATTGCGCGGCGTCAACTGGTTCGGTTTCGAGACCTCGCAGCACACCGTGCACGGCCTGTGGGCGCGCAACTGGAAGGACATGATCACGCAGATGCAGGGCCTGGGCTTCAACGCCGTGCGCCTGCCGTTCTGCCCGCAGACGCTGCAGGCGGTCTCGCCCGGCAGCATCGACTACAGCCGCAATCCGGACCTGCAGGGCCTGAACTCGCTGCAGCTGCTCGACAAGGTGATCAACGAACTCAGCAGCCGCGGCATGTACGTGCTGCTCGACCACCACACCCCGGACTGCAACGCGATCTCCGAACTCTGGTACACCGGCAGCTACAGCGAGCAGCAATGGCTGAATGATCTGAGCTTCGTCGCCAAGCGCTACGCGTCGGTGCCGGGGGTGATCGGCCTGGATCTGAAGAACGAGCCGCACGGCGCCGCCACCTGGGGCAGCGGCAATGCCGCCACCGACTGGAACAAGGCCGCCGAACGCGCGTCGGCGGTGGTGCTGAACGCGGCGCCGAACTGGCTGATCGTGGTCGAAGGCATTTCCAACACGTCCACCTGCTCCAGCGACACCGCGCACTTCTGGGGCGAGAACCTGGAACCGCTGGCCTGCACCCCGCTGGCCATCCCGGCCAACCGCCTGCTGCTCGCCCCGCACGTGTACGGACCGGACGTCTACATGCAGCCGTACTTCAGCGCGTCCAACTTCCCGGCCAACATGCCGGCGATCTGGGAGCAACACTTCGGCCAGTTCGCCCAGGCCGGCCACGCGCTGCTGCTGGGCGAGTTCGGCGGCAAGTACGGCCAGGGCAATCCGCTGGACATGCAGTGGCAGAACGCGCTGGTCGACTACCTGATCGGCAAGGGCATCCACAGCGGCTTCTACTGGTCGTGGAACCCGAACAGCGGCGACACCGGCGGCATCCTCAACGACGACTGGAGCACGGTGCGCACCGACAAGGTGACCCTGCTGAAGAAGCTGTGGGACAGTGACGGCAGCAGCACGGGCGGTGGCGGTGGTGGCAACGGTGGCGGTGGCAACGGTGGTGGCAATGGCGGCGGCACCACGCCCACGCCGCCGCCGTCCGGCAGCAGCTTCAGCACCAAGGTGCTGGTCGACAGCGACTGGAACGCCGGCTACTGCAACCGCGTGCAGGTGACCAACACCGGCGGCAGCAGCGGCGACTGGAGCGTCACCCTGTCGATCAGCGGCACCGTCAACAACCTGTGGAACGCCAGTTGGACGCAGTCGGGCACCACGCTCAGCGCCAGCGGCGTGGACTGGAACAAGACCCTGGCCCCCGGCGCCACTGCCGAGTTCGGCTTCTGCGCCGCACGCTGAGCGCGCCGCTGCGTCCCTGACGCCACCCGCACGGCCCTTCTCCCGCGCGGGCCGTGCGCGAGGCGGGCCGCCCACGCGGCGCCGCGCGGTGTGCCATCAGTCACGTTCCCGCGGCCGCCGCCGGCCCTCTATGCTGGCGCACTGTCCACACTCAGGCCCGGCCCATGCTCCGTCCCTTGTCGCTGTTGATCTCCAGCATCCTCACCCTCGGCACCGGCGCCGCCCTGGTGGCCGCGCCGTCGGCCCTGGCCGCGGCCACGCCGGGCCAGGCGACCGCGCCGGAGATCGCCTACACCCGCTTCACCCTGCCCAACGGCCTGACCGTGGTGGTGCACGAGGACCACAAGGCGCCGGTGGTGGCGGTGAGCATCTGGTACCACATCGGCTCGGGCGACGAGCCGGCCGGCAAGACCGGCTTCGCGCACCTGTTCGAGCACCTGATGTTCTCCGGCTCGGAGAACCACAAGGGCACCTACTTCCAGCCGTTCGAGAAGGTCGGCGCCACCGACATGAACGGCACCACCTGGTTCGACCGCACCAACTACTTCGAGACCGTGCCGACCACCGCGCTGGACACCGCGCTGTGGATGGAATCGGACCGCATGGGCCACCTGCTCGGCGCGATCGGCCAGAAGGAACTGGACACCCAGCGCGGCGTGGTCCAGAACGAGAAGCGCCAGGGCCAGAACCGCCCCTACGGCCGCGTCGACGAGAACATCCTGGCCAACATCTTCCCGGCCAACCATCCGTACCAGCACGACACCATCGGCTCGATGGCCGACCTCGACGCGGCCTCGCTGGACGACGTCAAACAGTGGTTCCACGACAACTACGGCGCCGCCAACACCACCCTGGTGCTGGCCGGCGACATCACCGTGGCGCAGGCCAAGGCCAAGGCCGAGCAGTACTTCGGCGACATCCCCGCCGGCCGCCCGGTGCCGCGCCAGCAGCCGTGGATCACCCCGCTGGCCAAGCAGACCCGCGGCGTGCAGCACGACCACGTCGCGCAGCCGCGCATCTACCGAACCTGGGTGGCGCCGCAACTGGGCACCGACGACGCGGTGCTGCTGGACCTGGCCACCACCGTGCTCGGCGGCGGCAAGACCAGCCGCCTGTACCAGCGCCTGGTCTACCGCGACAAGCTGGCCGACGACGTCTCCGCCGGCCTGCAGTCGTTCGCGCTGGCCAGCCAGCTGCAGATCACCGCCGACGTGAAGGAAGGCGTGGACCCGGCCAAGGTCGAGGCCGCCATCGCCGACGAACTGCAGAAGTTCCTGGCCGAAGGCCCCACCGCCGACGAACTGCAGCGCGCGCAGGTCGGCTACCGCGCCGGCTTCGTGCGCGGCCTGGAGAAGGTCGGCGGCTTCGGCGGCAAGGCCACGGTGCTGGCCGAGGGCCAGGTCTACCGCAACGATCCGGGCGCCTACAAGAAGGACCTGCAGCGCGCACAGGACGCCACCGTCGCCAGCGTGCGCAAGGCCGCCGACACCTGGTTCGGCAAGGGCGACTACCTGCTGACCGTGCTGCCGGCGCCGGAAGGCTTCGATCCGGCGGCCGAGGACAAGGCGGTCAAGCCGCTGCCGGCGGCCCCGGGCAAGCCCGCGCCGAAGGTGCCGGCCAAGGGCAACTACAGCGTCGGCAAGTCGCAGGTGGACCGCGCGGCCGGCGTGCCGGAGACCAGCCAGTTCCCGAGCCTGAGCTTCCCGCAGCTGCAGCGCGGCAAGCTCAAGAACGGCATCGAGGTGGTGCTGGCCGAGCGCCACACCATCCCGGTCACGCAGATCCAGATGCTGTTCGATGCCGGTTACGCGACCGACCGCGGCAGCAAGCTCGGCACCGCCAACTTCACCGCGGCGCTGATGAACGAGAGCACCCGCAACCTGGATTCGGTGGACGTGGCGCAGCGCCGCCAGCGCCTGGGCGCGATGACCAGCGTGTCCTGCGAACTGGACAGCTGCGACGCCTCGCTCAACGCACTCAACGACCAGTTGGCGCCGTCGCTGGAGCTGTTCGCCGACATCGTGCGCAACCCGGCGTTCAAGGCCGACGACATCGAGCGCATCCGCGGCCAGTGGCTGGCCTCGATCGCGCAGGAGAAGACCCAGCCGCAGGGCCTGGCGCTGCGCACCCTGCCGCCGCTGCTGTACGGCCCCACCCATCCGTACGGCGTGCCGCTCACCGGCACCGGCACCGAGGCGGCGATCAAGAGCCTGACCGCGGGCGATCTGAGCGCGTTCCAGAACAACTGGCTGCGTCCGGACAACGTGCGCATCCTGGTCGCCGGCGACACCACCCTGGCCAAGATCATCCCGCAGCTGGATGCCGCGTTCGGCGACTGGCAGGCCCCGGCCGGCAAGCGCCCGACCAAGAGCCTGCCGCAGGTGGCCGCGCAGCCCAAGCCGCGCGTGTTCCTGATCAACCGCGACGACGCCCCGCAGTCGCTGATCCTGGCCGGCCTGCTGGCGCCCTCGACCAAGGCGCCGAACAACCTGGCGATCGGCGTGGCCAACGGCGCCTTCGGCGGCACCTTCACCTCGCGACTGAACATGAACCTGCGCGAGGACAAGCGCTGGGCCTACGGCGCCAACAGCTTCATGATCGACGCGATCGGCCAGCGCCCGTTCCTGTTCTTCGCCCCGGTGCAGACCGACAAGACCGCCGAATCGGCCGCCGAGATCCTCAAGGAAGCCAAGGCCGTGGTCGGCGACAAGCCGCTGACCGCCGCCGAGATCGCCAAGATCAAGGAACAGCGCGTGCGCGCCCTGCCGGGCAGCTTCGAGACCACCGGTGCGGTGCTCGGCGCGATGGAAGGCATCGTCCAGTACGGCCGCCCGGACGACTACGTGCAGACGCTGAAGACGCGCCTGGAAGCGGTCGACCAGCCGGCGGCGGAAGCGGCGATCAAGGAGATCGTGGCGCCGCAGGCGATGACCTGGGTGATCGTCGGCGACCTCAAGCAGATCGAAGCGCCGGTGCGTGCGCTGAAGCTGGGCGAGGTGCAGGTGCTGGACAGCGACGGCCAGCCGGTCAAGGCGAAGGCCAAGCCGTAACGCCGCACACGCATGGCGGGGCTGCCCCGCCATGCGCCACGCGCCGGCGCCAGCATGGGCGCCGGCGCCAACGCAACGCAACGCATCGCCATCGCCATCGCCATCGCCATCGCGACATGCGACATGCGACATGCGACGACAGTGAACGCGCAGGCTGCGCTCCGGCGCAGCCTGCAGGCATCGATCTTCCCTCGCATGCGTGGGTCGCGGATGGGTCGCCAAGGCGGCGCGCCGTGCCTGTCCTTCACGGCGCCTGGCCGCAACGCTTGGTATCCGCAAGGCCCTGTCCTGGCCTGCCACCGCCGATGCCGACCGCTTCTCCCCGCTGCGTCGTCGCTCCCCGCATCCGCGTCGGCTGCGCCGGCTGGTCGATCGCCAGCACGCAACGCGCCCTGGTCGGTGACGGCGCAAGCCAGTTGGCGCGCTATGCCACCCGCTTCGACGCGGTCGAGATCAACTCCACGTTCTACCGCGCCCACCGCGCCAGCACCTACCAGCGCTGGGCCGACAGCGTGCCGGCGGGGTTCCGCTTTTCGGCCAAACTGCCACGCACCATCACCCACGACGCGCGCCTGTCCCGCGTCGGGCCGCTGCTGCAGACCTTCCTCGACGAGGTCGGCCATCTCGGCGACAGGCTCGGCTGCCTGCTGGTGCAGCTGCCGCCGAGCCTGGCCTTCGATGCACGCACCGCCGCCACCTTCTTCGCCATGCTGCGGCGCCGCTGGCACGGCGGCATCGCCTGCGAACCGCGCCACGTCAGCTGGTTCAGCGCGCGCGCCGAAGCGCTGTGGCAGCGCCACCGCATCGCGCGCGTGGCCGCCGACCCGGCCCTGACTGCCGCCGCCGCGCAGCCAGCAGGGGCGGCGCCGGCCTACTGGCGCTGGCACGGCGCGCCGCGCCTCTACTACAGCGCCTACGCCGACGACACGCTGCGTGGCCTGGCCGAGCGCGTCGTCGCCGCCACGCCACGCACGGGCGAAGCCTGGGTGATCTTCGACAACACCGCGCTCGGCCACGCCCTCGACAACGCCGCCACGCTGCAGACGCAGCTGCGCGCGCTCGGCGTCGGCGCTGCGGGCTGATCGCCAACGTACGGCAATCGGGCACTTGGCGTGCACCACGTCACGCTTGTGCGCTTGTCCACGCGACGTCGCCACGCCCTGCGGTATGGTGCTGCGCCTCGCGATCCGCGCCAGACACGACGCCGCCCATGACCGATGAAGCCCAGCGCCAGCGTGTCCTCGACAGCTACCACATCGTCGACAGCCTGCCCGAGGACGCCTACCAGGACATCGTGCAGATCGCCGCCGCCCTGTGCGACACCCCGATCGCGCTGCTGTCGCTGGTGGATCGCGACCGGCAATGGTTCAAGGCACGGATGGGCCTGGAGGTGCCGCAGACCGAGCGCAGCCAGGCGGTGTGCGACCACGCGATCCGTGAGCCCAAGCAACTGATGGAAGTGCCCGACCTCGCCGACGACCCGCGGTTCGCCGACATCTCCGTGGTCCGCGGCGACATCGGCGCGCGCTTCTATGCCGGCATGCCGCTGGTGACCGACGAGGGCATCGCCTTGGGCACCGTGTGCGTGCTGGACACCACGCCGCGCGAACTCAAGGACACACAGCGCGACGGCCTGCGCGCGCTGGCGCGCACGGCCATGCGCCTGCTCGACGCGCGCCGGGATGCGCTGCAGCGTCAACGCGAGGCGCTCCTGCAAGCGCACCCGGTTGGCGACAACACGGACTCCGGCACCGGCGGCCGCTACCGTGTGGTGATCCTGGAAGTGCAGGAACTGGCCGCGCTGGCCGAGCGGCAGAGCGAACGCCTGCTGGGCAGCAGCCTGCAGCAACTCGACCGCACCCTGGCCAGCTACGTGCAGGACGACGGCGCCGCCGACAGTGTGGACCGGGCGACCGACAGCGCGGAATTCATCGTCATGCTGCACGGCGCCGACGCCGAGCAGAAGCTGCGCGGCCTGCGCGAGATCGCCGCGCGGCAGCAGGCGCTCGGGCTGACCGTGCTGGTCGGCGACGCCCAGGCCACGCGGGCGGACGAGCCGATCGGGCAGGTGTTCCTGCGCGCCGAAGCCGCGCTCAGCGCCGAGAAGGACCGCAAGCGGCCGCAGACGCCCTGACCTGCGCGCTGCGTGCCGCCGCGCGCTGGACGGCAGCTCCCCCGCCCTGACACGGGTGGGCGCCGAGTCGGCCCCAAGGCGGGCAGTCCCCAATCTGCCCCGCCGACTGGGAACCAAGCCCGACAGCGGCCCCGTTCTTGCATGCCCCCAGGCGTTGCGGTCCCTCACCGGTACGAGCCGGGCGGCGCGCGGCCGCCAGGGCAGGATCGGGTGGGCCACGCACCGGATCCGGCCGCGCGCCCCCGTCTCCGCTTCGGTCGTTTACCATGCCGCACGCATCCTGCTCTGGACCCGACATGAGCCATGCCGCTCCTCCCTGTTGCACCCCGCTGCTGAGCCTGTCGCTCGGCCTGTTGCTGGGCACCGCCGACACCGCCATGGCGGAGGCCGCGCCCGCGACCACGCTGACCGCGCCGGCACCGCCGCCGCAGACGCCCGACCTGGCCTACCCGGAACTGTTCCAGGCGGTGCAGCAGCAGGAGTTGTTCGACGACCAGAAGCACTTCGTCGACGCGTTGCCGCTGCGCGACCCGGCGCTGATCAACGCCGACTATCTGGCGCAGCGCCAGCAGCCGGGCTTCGACCTGCGCCGTTTCGTCGCCGCCAACTTCGAGGAATCCGGCCCGGTGCAGACCGAGGCGATCCGTCAGGACACCGGCCTGCGCGAGCACATCGACGCGCTGTGGCCACTGCTGGTGCGCCGCCAGGTCGACGTGCCGCCCTACAGCAGCCTGCTGTCGCTGCCGCACCCCTACGTGGTGCCGGGCGGGCGCTTCCGCGAGGTCTACTACTGGGATTCCTACTTCACCATGCTCGGCCTGGTGGAGAGCGGCGAGCACGAACGCAGCCGGCAGATGCTGGACAACTTCGCCTACCTGATCGACACCTACGGGCACATCCCCAACGGCAACCGCACCTACTACCTTAGCCGCTCGCAGCCGCCGTTCTTCTCGCACATGGTGCAGTTGCAGGCCAAGGTGGAGGGCGATGCCGCCTACGCGCGCTACCTGCCGCAGTTGCAGAAGGAATACGCGTACTGGATGGAAGGCGCGCAGACCCTGGCCCCGGGCAGCGCGCATGCGCACGTGGTGCGGCTGGCCGACGGCAGCCTGCTCAACCGCTATTGGGACGCCCGCGACACGCCGCGCCCGGAAGCCTGGCTACACGACGTGCGCACCGCCGCCGAGGCCAAGGACCGCCCCGCCGCCGAGGTCTACCGCGACCTGCGCGCCGGCGCCGAGAGCGGCTGGGACTATTCCAGCCGCTGGCTCGGCGACCGCAAGACCCTGGCCAGCATCCGTACCACCGCCATCGTCCCGGTCGACCTGAACAGCCTGCTCTACCACCTGGAGAGCACCCTGGCCCTGGCCTGCGCCAAGAACCCCGGCGCGGCCGGCTGCGATACCGACTACGCGGCCCTGGCCAGCGCGCGCAAGACCGCGATCGACAAGCACCTGTGGAGCGATGCCGGCTACTACGCCGACTACGACTGGCAGCAGCGCCGGCTGCGCGACCAGGTCACCGCCGCGGCGCTTTACCCGCTGTTCGTCGGGGTCGCCTCGCCGGCACGGGCCAAGCGCAGCGCCGACACCGTGCAGGCGCAGTTGCTGCGCCCCGGCGGCGTGGCGACCACGCGCCTGCACACCGGCCAGCAGTGGGACGAACCCAACGGCTGGGCGCCGCTGCAGTGGATCGCCGTGGACGGCCTGCGCCGCTACGGCCAGGACGCGCTGGCGCAGCGCATCGGCAGCCGCTTCCTGGCGCGGGTGCAGGCGCTGTTCGCGCAGCAGCACAAGCTGGTGGAGAAGTACGGCGTGGACGCGCAGGCCAAGGGCGGCGGCGGCGGCGAGTACGCGCTGCAGGACGGCTTCGGCTGGACCAATGGCGTGACCCTGTTGCTGCTGGATCTGTACGCGGCGCCGGCGGCGGCGCCGACAGCGCCGCACGCGCAAGCGACGACCGAAGCCGAGGCGGAGGCCGTCGCGCTCTGAGCCGCCGCGGGCGGCACCGCGGCCACGCCGCGTCCGCCTGCCCCCCGTCGACGCCGGCGATGGGCGCCGCCGCTATTGCGCGGGCGTCTCCACGGCCATCCCCATCGCGAGGCGGTAGCGCTGGTACAGCGCCATCACCTTGTCGATGTACGCGCGGGTCTCCGCGTACGGCGGCACGCCGCCGTAGCGCGCCACCGCGCCGATGCCGGCGTTGTAGGCCGCCGCGGCCAGCACCCGATCGCCGGCGTAGCGGCGCAGCAACGCGCGCATGTAGCGGGCGCCGCCGTCGATGGACTGGTCGGCCGCGAACGGATCGCGCACGCCGTACTCCCTGGCGACCTCGGGCAACAGTTGCATCACCCCCTGCGCGCCCTTGGGCGAGACCGCGGCGGCGTCGAAGCCGCTCTCGGCATGCGCGATCGCGCGCAGCCACGGCTCGTCGACCCCGGTGGCGCGCGCCGCGGCGCGGAACTGTTTGGCATGCGCCTGCAGTTGCGGCGCCCCGAGCTTGCCCAGTCCGGGATGCGCCACCTCTCCCGGCGGCGTGACCGCAGTGAAGCGCAGATACGGCCGCGAGCCCGGCAGATTGCGCGTGGAGTAGACCAGTTGCCCGTCCTGCTCGCGCTCGTACAGGGTGCCGCTGAACACGCCGAGGTTGCCCCACAGATTGGGCGTGGCGATCGCCGCATCGTCCAGTTCCCTGGGGGTGCAGCGCGAACCCGGTTCCGGCGCGGTAGCCAGGCTGACCGTGCCGTCGCGCACGCAGCGGTACACCGTGCGTGCTGCCGCGTCGGCGACGACGCCACAGCACAGCAGCAGGCACAGCACGGCACGGGCAAGCGGCATCGGCGACACGCTCGGATGGGGCGGGCGCGCATCATCGCGCAGCGCGCGTGGACGCAGGTGACGGCCTGTCGCCCGGCGCTGTTTCCGACACGGGTCTCAGTAGGAGCTGCTTCAGCCGCGACCAGGCTCCTGCACACCACGATGGCACCAGACTCCACGCGTCGGGACTGAAGTCCCTGCCACAGGGGCATGCGGTACGCTGGCTGGAACATCGTGGGCGGGTCGTTGGTCCCGATTGCTTCAGCGGCCGGATAGCGCACCGCCTTCGCTCGTCGCGCCTGAAGCCGTTCCTACAAGAACGTGCAGCACACGGCCTGGGCGCACTGTGGGAGGGACTTCAGTCCCGACTGCTGCCAAGGTCGAATCGCTCGCGGCCTCCGCTCTTCGCGCTTCAAGCAGCGACGACCATTGCATGCGTCCTCCGACCTGCACGCCCGCCTACGGCGCACACGCCGCCAGCTTCTGATCGGCGTACCACAGCGCGCGCCGCGCCAGGTCGTAGGCGCTGTCGGCCTCGCGCGGCAGCAGTTGCTGCGCGCGGATCGGGTCGGCGCCCTTGGCCATGGCGGTTTCCACCTGCAGCAGCGCATCCAGGTGCTGCTGCACCGGCGCCAGCAGGCGCGCGCGCTGCGCCGCCGGGCAGGCGCCGCGGCGTTGCTGCAGGTCGGCCAGGGCCTGGCGAATCCGCCGACTGGCTTCGCCATCCAACCCGGGCGCCTTTTCGAAGGCGATCGGCGCGGCCTTGTAGGCATCGCCGGTGGCCTCGCTGCCGAGGTCGCTGGCGCGCTCGTGCAGCGCCGGATTGAACCGCACGTCCGGCGGCGGCCGCGCCACCGCCGACTGATGGGTGTTCTTGGGCAACAGCTGCTTGATCGCCCGGTCGATGCCCTGCACAGCGACGTCGCCGAGGGTGCCGTCGCTGGCCCAGTCCTTGTCGAAACGGGTCGACCGGTAGTCGATCGGGTTGGGCCGTTCGAGCAGGCGCCTGGACTTGGCCACGTCGCGCGGATTGAGCGTCCCCGGCGGCGTGCCCTGCGCCTGCGCGAACGGGTCCACCGCCACCCCGTCCGGCAGGCGCGGATGGCCATCGCCGGTATAGAGCGTCGCCGCCATGCCGGTCGCGGCCGCGGCGGGCGCGCTCGGCGTCTGCGAGGGCGAAGACGGCGGCGCGGCGGCGCCGCGCGGCGGCCGTGCCCCGGCCGGCATGCGCGCGTCCACGGCCGGCGCGCGCGCGGACACCCGCGGCGGGTCCGGAACGCGCTGCGCGGGCTGCCGCGGCAGGAACACCAGGCGCAGCGCATCCTCGGCCACGGCACGCGGCGGGACCGACGGCGTGCCCCACAGCAGGCGTCCCAGCAAGGCCAGAATCATCGCCGTCGCCAGTGCCGCCCACAGCTGCAGCCATCGGTCTTGCGCAGGAAGGGGGGTCACGACGGTCGAGGATCCATGGGCAAGCGGCGAGGACGAATGTGGGGGACGGACCGGTACAGCGTGCCGCGAGTTCCGTTGCCGGCGCGTGCCGCCGCGCGCGGCAAGCGGCAACATGGCGTCACCGGCGCCCGCCCGGTGCACGCAAGGCCTTGTCGCGTCAGGGATTGCGTCGGCGCATGCGCAAAACGGCTAAGGTGACGCGCACCGTCGGCGCGACAGCCGGCGTACAGCCAACGGGCACCGACGCCCACCCTGCTGCAGGAGAACCGCATGATCCGACGCCTGGCCGCCGGCCTGCTCGGCGCCGCGCTGGCGCTGCCCGCACACGCCGCGCCCTCGCACCTGGACAGCGTCCTTCGCGATGGCGTGCTGCGCGTGTGCACCACCGGCGACTACGCGCCCTACAGCCGCCTGCGCCGCGACGGCACCTACGACGGCATCGACATCGCCCTGGCGCAATCGCTGGCCGAGAGCCTGGAAGTCAAGCTGCAATGGGTGCCCACGCGCTGGCCGACCCTGCTGCCGGACCTGCGCGCCGACCGCTGCGACATCGCCGTCGGCGGCATCTCGGTATCGCTGCCGCGGCAGCGCCAGGCCTGGTTCAGTGCCGTGCTGGAGGTCGACGGCAAGATCCCGCTGGTGCGCTGCGCCGACCGCACGCGCTACCGCACCATCGCCCAGATCGACCGGCCCGAAGTGCGGGTGATCGAACCGCGCGGCGGCACCAACGAGGCGTTCGCCCGCCGCGAACTGCCGCATGCGCAACTGATCCTGTCCGACGACAACCCCACCATCTTCCGCGACCTGCGCGAGGGCCGCGCCGACGTCATGATCACCGATGCCTCCGAAGCGCGCTTCCAGCAGCGCCAGGTACCCGGCCTGTGCGCGGTGGCGCCGGAGCGGCCGCTGCAGTACAGCGAGAAAGCGTTCCTGCTGCCGCGCGACGACATGGTCTGGAAGGCCTACGTCGACCAGTGGCTGCACCTGAGCAAGGCCAGCGGCGCCTATGCGCGGATCGTGGCCGCGTGGCTGGGCGATCCGGAGACAACGCGCTAGGCCTCCCGCCTGCCCGCGCGCAGCCGCTATGCTGCCGCGGCCGGCGGCGTTCGCCCCGGCATGGGGATTCAACAAGGAGAGAGCATGAAACTGCAATGGAAAACGCTCGCGCTGGTGAGCGTGATGTTGCTGGCCACCGGCTGCGCGACCAACAGCGTGGTGCACCAGAGCTACAAGGCGACCACCGCCGAAACCTACTGGTATCAACTCACCGGCAACGACGACACCGACGCCGAGAGCCTGGCCATGTTCCGCCGCCAGCTCGACACGCAACTGGACGCGGCGCACCTGCACGGCACGCAGGGCCAGGCCAATGCACGCAAGATGACCATCGTCATCGATCACTACTACATGCGCAGCAACGGTGCGCGCTTCTGGGCCGGCATCATGGCCGGGCGCGACAAGATCAAGAGCCGCGTCACCGTCGCCGATGCCAACGGCAAGACCGCCGCGCAGTTCGACGTGGAATCGACCAACAGCACCGCCTGGGGCACCTCCGAAGGCCTGATCGAGCGCCACGCGCAGGAGATCGTCGCGCGGCTCAAGCAATTGCAGTAGTGCGTGCCGCCCGTGCAGGA
Source organism: Xanthomonas sp. LF02-5 (assembly GCF_034105325.1). Classification (NCBI taxonomy): domain Bacteria; kingdom Pseudomonadati; phylum Pseudomonadota; class Gammaproteobacteria; order Lysobacterales; family Lysobacteraceae; genus Xanthomonas; species Xanthomonas sp. LF02-5. Next base: position 23,815 of record NZ_JAXGGF010000006.1, read on the forward strand.
CCGCAGCGGTCCTGCACGGGCGCCGAAGCACACCGACGCGCTGCCTGCAGCACCTCGAATCGCTCGATCCGGCGACACACAAGCCGGATGCGGCTTGCTCTGTAGGAGTCAGCTGTCATGCAGCCGCGACGCGCGATGTGGTGTGCGTTCCGATGGCGCAATGCGTCGGGACTGAAGTCCCTCCCACAGTGCACCCGGCGGGCTCGCCGCAAGCCCCTGTGGGAGCGACTTCGGTCGGGACGAAGCTTTCCCGGTAACGCGCGTCGCGGCTGACGCCGCCCCTACGGGACGTGCCTCGGAGTGATGAGAGAGGCCCTTGGTCGATCAAGCAGCACGTCAAATGCGCAAGAGGACCCGCGCAGTGCCGGTACCGCTCAGCCGGCCAGGCCCAGCTGCTCGGCCAGGTCGCTGCGCGGCGACCGCCCGTACAGCCGGCTGTATTCGCGACTGAACTGCGACGGGCTCTGGTAGCCGACGCGGTAGCCGGCCGCGCCCACGTCCATGCGTTCGACCACCATCAGCCGCCGCGCCTCGCGCAGGCGCAATTGCTTCTGGTACTGCAGCGGCGTCATTGCCGCGACCGCGCTGAAATGGTGGTGCAGCGAGGACACGCTCATGTTGACCTGGCGCGCCAGATCCTCGATCCGCAGCGGTTCGGCGTAGTGCTGGCGCAGCCAGGCGATGGCCTTGGCGATGCGGTTGCTGGGGCTGTCCTCCTGGGCGATGCGCAGCAGATTCGGCCCGCACGGCCCGACCAGCAGGCGATACAGGATCTCCTGCTCGATCAGCGGCGCCATCGCCGCGATGTCGGCCGGGCGTTCCAGCAACCGCAGCATGCGCAGCGTCGCGTCCAGCAGGTCCGGGCAGGCGGTGTTGACCGAGACCCCGCGCGGGCGCTCGGCGCCCACCTGCGGCGGCAACGGAATGCGCTCGAGCAGTTCGCGCAGCCGGTCCGGCCGGATCGACATGCCCACGCCCAGCAGCGGCTGTTCCGGGCTGGCCTGGGTGATGCGCGAGACCACCGGCAGATCCAGCGTCACCAGCAGAAAGGTGCCCACGCCGTAGTGGTACTCCTCGTTGCCCAGGGTCAGGCATTTCTCGCCCTGCAGCACCAGCGCGAAGACCGGCCATTGCGCGGTATGCGTCTTCGGCGACGGCGCGGAGCGGTAGGAACAGAAGAAGCCGTCGATGGCGGTGTCGTGGTCGCCATCGGGGACGGCCAATCGGGCAACCAGGGCGGCCATTTCCTGGTAACGGTGAGCGAGCGCGGTCATCGGCAAGGGCGCCGTAGCGTGCGGAGGAGGAAGGCAAGCTTGCACGATGCTGCGCCGGCACGGACCACGGCGCGACGCGGCTTGCAGGATCGTACAAGAATTCCGTTGGATCGCGCTAACGCGCCCGCGGCGCGGGCCAGCATCCTGTGTCGGCCGGTTCCCGCACCGGCGCCGTCCCGGAACGCCCGCCCCCGCCCGCCTGTTCCGGCCGTTCGGCCCTGTCCCTTCCCCCATGCCCCTCGTCGCGCTGCCGCGTCGCCGCCAGCGTGCCATGCGGGCGATGCAGACCGCAGGAGAGACCGATGCATCCCCATACCGAAGCCCTGGAAATCGCCACGTTCCGCCTGCTGGACTGCACCTGGCGCACCTTCCTGCGCGCCAATGCCGAGGTCGATGCCTGGCTGCAGCGCCAGCCCGGCTTCCGCTCGCGGCGCATCGCCCGCCGCCGCGACGGCAGCGTGGTCGACATGGTGCTGTGGGACAGCGTCGCGCACGGCACCGCCTCGGCACGACGGCTGATGCGCGAACTGCAGGGCGCGGCGATCCACGCCCTGATCGATCCGGACACGGTGTCGTGGGACATCGCCGCGGTACAGCACGTCAGCGGCGAGGAAAGCGACACCGCGGAAGACGCCGCCGAGGCCGACAGCCTGGCGGCGTGACCTGCGCGGCCGGCGCCGCGCGCGGCTGGCTCAGACCCAGCCGCGCCGGCGGAACCAGGCCAGCGGCAACAGCATGCTCAGCGCGATCACGCCCAGCGCCCAGTAGTAGGCGTCGTGCCATTTCAGCTCGGGCATGTGCGCGAAGTTCATGCCCCAGATGCCGACCAGCACCGTCGGCGGGATGCCCACCACCGAGGCCACCGCCATCACCTTCATCACGTTGTTCTGGTCGACGTTGATCATGCCCAGCACGCTGTCGAGCAGGAACTCGATGCGGTCGTTCAACTGCTGCTCGAACTCGCTCAGCGTGACCAGGTCCTTGTGCAGCAGGCCGATGCGCTTGGCCGCGTCCTCGCCGAACCAGTCCGGCGCGGCATCGTCCAGATAGGTGGCCAGGCGCAGCAGGCCGTGGCCGGCGTTGTGCATGCCGCCCAGGCGCCGGCCCATGTCGCCGACGTCGTGCAGCATCCGCTCCAGGTGCCGCGACTTGTGCCGCGCATGCGGCCGGTCGAACGCCACCCGCGTGGTCTCGGTGATCTGCGCCTCCAGCGCTTCCAGGCGGTCGGCCAGGCGCCCGACCAGTTCGTCGAGCAGGCGCAGCAGCAGGTCGTCGCTGCTGCGGCAGGGGCTGTGCTGCAGCTGCGCGGCCACCGCATCCAGCGAGGCCATCGGCTGCTCGCGCTGGGTCACCAGCACCCGCGGCGACACCGCGAAACCGAGCGGCGCGGTCGGACCGTCCTCGTCCTGGAAGCGCGGCACGTTGAGGAACAGCACATCGCCTTCCACCCGCACCCGGCTGCTGAACTCGATCTCGCCGATGGCCGCGCGCGTCGGCACCGCGAAACCGACCTTCTCGTCGACCTCGGCCAGCTCCGCCTCGCTCGGCCGGCACAGGTCCACCCAGCACACCGGCGTGTCGGAGGTGCCGCCGAGGCGGTGGATGGTGATCATCGGGACTGGCTCGCGCAGGAAAGGCCGCGAGCATCCGTCAGCGCGCGCGGAGCGTCAACGCCCGCCGCGCGCACCGGTTCAGGCGCTGCGGCGCTTCAACGCATAGCCCACGCCCAGCAGCAGGAACCATACCGGGCTGGCGAACAGCGCCTGGCGGGTGTCGGCCTGCAGAGTCAGCAGCGCCAGCACGAAGGCGAAGAACGCCAGGCACACATAGCACATGACCACCCCGCCGGGCATCTTGAACGCGGAGGCCGCGTGCAGTTGCGGGCGCTTGCGCCGGTAGGCGATGTAGGCGCACAGGATCAGCGACCAGACGAACATGAACAGCACCGCGGCCAGCGTGGTGACCAGGGTGAAGGCGGTGACCAGGTTCGGAATCAGGTACATCAGCACGGTGCCGCCGAGCAGGCAGGCGCAGGAGAACAGCAGCCCGCGCGCCGGCACCGCCGCGCGCGAGAGCCGGGCGAAGCCGCGCGGCGCGTGGCGCTCCTCGGCCAGGCCGTAGAGCATGCGGCTGGTGGAGAAGATGCCGCTGTTGGCCGAGGACGTGGCCGAGGTCAGCACCACGAAGTTGATCAGGCTGGCCGCGGCCGGCACGCCGGCCAGCACGAACAGCTCCACGAACGGGCTCTTGCCCGGCACCACCTCGCGCCACGGCGTCACCGCCATGATCGCCACCAGCGCCAGCACGTAGAACACCAGGATGCGCACCGGAATCGAGTTGATCGCCTTGGGCAGGTTGCGGCGCGGGTCGGCGGTCTCGGCGGCGGTGGTGCCGACCAGTTCAATGCCCACGAAGGCGAACACCGCGATCTGGAAGCCGGCGAAGAACCCGCCCAGCCCCATCGGGAACATGCCGCCGTCGTTCCACAGGTTGGCCAGCGAGGCCACGTGCCCGGACGGCGACTGGAAGCCCCAGGCGACCAGCCCGGCGCCGGTGAGGATCAGCGCGCAGATCGCCACGATCTTGATCAGCGCGAACCAGAATTCCATCTCGCCGAACAGCTTCACCGTCACCAGGTTCAGCCCCAGCAGCAACAGCACGCACAGCATCGCCGGGATCCACGGCGCCAGCGTCGGGAACCAGAACTGCGCGTAGGCGGCGATCGCGATCACGTCGGCGATGGCGGTGATGATCCAGCAGAACCAGTAGGTCCAGCCGCAGAAGAACCCGGCCCAGGGCCCCAGCAGGTCGGTGGAGAAGTCGATGAACGACTTGTACTCCAGGTTCGACAGCAGCAGCTCGCCCATCGCGCGCATCACGAAGAACAGCATCACGCCGATGATCAGGTACACGAACAGGATCGACGGCCCAGCCAGGCTGATGGTCTTGCCCGAGCCCATGAACAGGCCGGTGCCGATCGCTCCGCCGATCGCGATCAACTGCAGGTGGCGGTTGGACAGGCTGCGCTGCAGGTGGTCGGGCTGGGCGGACGGATCGGTCATGGGCGCAGGCCATCGCGAGGGATTAGCCTGCAAACATAGAAGATGGCGGCAGCGCGCGCCAGCCGCGCGTGCGCCGGGTGGCGCCCGCGGCGGCACGGACGGCGCCGCATGCCGTCCGCGCCGCCGCGGGTGCCGTCGCTCAGGCCAGCGCGCCGCCCTGCCCGATCGCGACGAAGCTGAAATCGCGGTCGGACTGGTTGCCGCCGCCGTCGCCGGTCTTCAGCAGCACCTGGCCCGCGTCCAGGCGGATGATCACCGCGTTGTCGCAGGTACTGCCGTCGCCCGGATAGATCTGGGTGACCGAGACGCCATCCAGCGCCTGGAACGGCGGCTGGAAGCTCACCAGGTAATGCCCGGTGCTGACGTGCGCCACCGCGTACCCCGCGCCGTTGCGAACCGCACCGTCCGCGCCGACCACGCCTGCCACCACCCGCACACCCGCCGCGCCCGTATGGGCGGCGGCGTCGAGCAACTGCCCCATCGCATTGTTCGTCATGCCGTTCTCCGATCTTGATAAGGAAAGTCCGATGGCGCGGCGACCGCAGCATCCTCGCGGCCACGGCGCCTGCATTGCCTCGTCCGTGAACGGGCAGCATCGCCGCGCTGCGTGCGCGGCCGTATCGGCGATTTCCTGATCGGCGCCGGTGCGGCGACCGAGATCGGCTCAGGCGGCCGCGCTCACACCAGCTTGGTGCGCCGCCACCACCGCGTGACCTTCTCCTCGCGCACCAGGGTGAACAGCCCGGCGCCCAGGATCAGCGCGATGCCCACCGCCATCGGCCAGTCCAGGTGATCGTGGAACAGCCAGTAGCCGAAGCCGATCGCCCACAGCATCTGGCTGTACTGGGTCGGCGCCACCGCGCTGATCGGCGCCGACCGCGAGGCGTACATCATGAAGATCGCGGCCAGGCCGGCGAGCAGGCCGTAGCCGGCCAGCAGGATCCATTGCTGCCAGGTGGGCCAGACGAAGGTCGGCAGCATCAACAGGCCGCCCATCAGCAGCGGTCCGAGCACGCCGGCGCCGTACAGGGTCAGGCGCTTCTCGCCGGGCCCGGCCATGCGCAGGCTGATCACCGACACCGCGCCCACCAGGCCGCAGACGATCGCCGCGACATGGCCCTGGCCAAGGTGCCGGAAGCCCGGCCGCAGCACCACCAGCACCCCGATGAAGCCGACGATCACCGCCAACCAGCGCCGCCAGCGCACCTCCTCCTTGAGCAGCAGCACCGACAGCACGGTGACGAAGATCGGCATCAGAAAGATCAGCGCGAACGCCTCGGCCATCGGCAACAGGGTGAAGGCGGTGACCGCGGACAGATTGCCGGCTGCGCCGGTGAACGCGCGCAGCAGCCAGATGCTGGGCCGCTGCGCCACCACCACTTCGCGCCAGCGATCGCCCGGTTTCTTCAGGAACGGCAGCGCGGCGAGCATCAGCAGCGCCCCGAAGAACACCACCTCGTAGGCCGGCAGCGACCCCTCCAGCCCCTTCACAAAGGCGTCGCTGATCGAATAGGCGGCGTAACAGGCGAAACCGAGCAGCACACCCTTGAGCATGGACGATCCTGGCCGGCAGCGGCGCTGCGACGGCGTACGTGGGGGGGATGGTCAGTATCCCTCTTTTGTCGTGGCGCTGCCGCCGCGCTGGCAATGAAAATGACGAACTTTCGATCGCTGCAGCTTGCCGCCACGCGGCACGTACTTTCCTTCGGGAACAGGCACGCGGCAATGCGCGCCGGCGATGCGGGTGCATGGAGCCATCGGTTACGATGCGCTCCCGCATCCGAGCCCCGTGCCGCGCCGTGGCGCCGGCAGATCCCCCCGTGACCCGCTATTCCGGCCCCCTGCTCACCCGTCCGCTCGCCGTCGCGCTGCTCGCCGCGCGCGATGCCGGCGCCACCACCTGGTCCGGCTCGCTCGACCTGGAGCGCAGTCGGAGCCAGGCCCTGCTTGGCACCGAACGCTGGCAGTGGCAGGGACACGACTATCCCTATCCGGGCAAGCTCAAGGACCGCACGCTGTACTACTGGGACGGCGACGAGTTCGCCGCGGTGTCGCGCTTCGGCGGTGCGTTGATCAAGCTGGTGCCGACCGAGTGGGGCGCGCCGACCTTCGAGATCGACGGCATCAAGATGCTGCCCAGCGCGCAGCTGTCGCCGTTCGAGGACGCGCGGCGCAAGGTGGCGCTGGTGGAACCGCGCGGCAAGCAGGTGCTGGATACCTGCGGCGGCCTGGGCTATTTCGCCGCGTGCGCACTGGAAGCCGGCGTGGCGCAGTTGCACTCGTTCGAGAAGAACGCCGACGTGCTGTGGCTGCGCACGCTCAATCCGTGGTCGCCGGATCCGGCCGCCAGCGACGGCCGCCTGCAGCTGACCCATGGCGATGTCGGCGCCGCCATCGGCGGCATCGCCGACGCATCGATGGACGCGATCCTGCACGACCCGCCGCGCTTCGGCATCGCCGGCGAACTCTACGCGCAAACCTTCTACGACCAACTCGCACGGGTGCTGCGCCGCGGCGGCCGGCTGTTCCACTACACCGGCAGTCCGAACAAGCTCACCAGCGGCCGCGACGTGCCGCGCGAGGTGGCCAAACGCCTGGAGAAGGCCGGCTTCACCACGCAGCTGGCCCTGGACGGGGTACTGGGCACGCGCCGCTGAGGCGATCGCCTCCGCCGCGTCAGATCGACGCGAGAATGTGCTCGCGCAACCAGCGATGCGCCGGATCGCGGTGAACGCGCTCGTGCCAGAGCATGGCCATTTCGTAGCCGGGCAGCTCCAGCGGTGGCGCGCACACCCGTAGACCGGGCTGGTCGCGCACCAGGCGCTCGGGCAGCATCGCCACCAGGTCGCTGCGCTGTAGCGCGGCAACGACGAACTGGAAGTGCGGCACCGACAGCACCACCCGGCGCTGCAGGCCGCGCGTCCGCAACGCCGCATCGGTAGCGCCGCTGAAGCCGCCGCCGTCGGGCGAGACGATGACATGCTCGAGCGCGCAGAACTGCGCCAGGCTCGGTCGACGTCGCAACCGCGGATGGCCGGCCCGACCGACCAGCACGTAGTGTTCGGCGAACAGCGTGCGCCGGCGCAGGCCCGGCGGCGCGTCGGCGACGGTGTGCAGGGCCATGTCGATCTGGCCCTGTTCGGCCTGCTGCGCGATCGTCGGCGGCGCCAACTGCAGCACCGCCAACGTTGTACCCGGCGCCACCCGGCGCAAGGCGTCGATCGCCGGCAGCAGCACGGTGGAAGCACCGTAGTCGCTGGCCGCCACCCGCCACAGCGTCTGCGCGCGCGCCGGATCGAACGGCGCATCCGGCGCCACCGCCTGCTGCAGCGCCTGCAGGGCCTCGCGCAACGGGGCGCGCAGCGCTTCGGCGCGTGCGGTGGGGCGCATGCCGCGCGGCCCCGGCAGCAGCAACGGATCGCCCAGCGCCTCGCGCAGCTTGGCCAGGTGCACGCTGACCGACGGCTGCGACAGATGCAGCCGCGCCGCCGCGCGGGTCACGTTGTGCGTGTCGAGCAGCGTGTCCAGGGTCAGCAGCAGATTGAGATCCAGGCGGCGCAGATCAACCATGGCAATAGCGACTATCAAGGCAATTCATTTCCACTATAGCGAAGCGCGGCCTAGCGTGGAGGCCTTCCCTCACCGAGAACCCGCATGAACGTGCTGCTGGTCTATGCCCATCCCGAACCCGCCTCGCTCAATGGCGCCCTCAAGCAGGTCGCGGTCCAACGCCTGCAGGCCGCCGGCCATCGCGTGCAGGTGTCGGACCTGTATGCAATGGACTGGAAAACCACCGTCGACGCGCAGGACAGCCTGGATGGCGCGGCAGACGCGCGCTTCGATCCCTCGCGCGACTCGCAGCGCGCCTTCGCCAGCGGCCGTCAGTGCGCGGACATCGCCACCGAGCAGGACAAGCTGCGCTGGGCCGATGCGCTGCTGCTGCAGTTCCCGCTGTGGTGGTTCTCGATGCCGGCCATCCTCAAGGGCTGGGTGGACCGGGTGTATGCCTGCGGCTTCGCCTACGGCGTCGGCGAACACTCCGACACGCACTGGGGCGACCGCTACGGCGAAGGCACGCTGGCCGGCAAGCGCGCGATGCTGATCGTCACCGCCGGCGGCTGGGAATCGCACTACGCGCCGCGCGGTACCAATGGGCCGATCGACGACCTGCTGTTCCCGATCCAGCACGGCATCCTGCATTACCCCGGCTTCGAGGTGCTGCCGCCGTTCGTGGTGTACCGCAGCGGACGCATGGATGCGGCGCGTTTCGCACAGACCAGCGCGGCGCTGGGCGAACGGCTGGACACGCTGTTCAGTACCGCGCCGATCGCGTTCCGCAAGCAGAATGCAGGCGACTACGCGATTCCGGCGCTGACCCTGCGAGATGAGTTCGCACCCGGCCGCAGCGGCTTCGGCATCCATGTGCTCGACGCGGACACGCAAGCGGCGGCGACCTCCGACCGCACAGCGTCGACGCCGACGACGTAGGCGCGGTGCCGACAGCGCACCTGTAGGATGCAGCGACGCTATCCCGTTGGAGCCGCCGCGCCGATGTCCACCGCCGTCTTCGTCCGCCTGCTCGCCGTGTGCAGCGCCGCCTTGCTCGGCGCCTGCGCCACGCAGGCGCCACGCATGCCCGAGCGCACGCCCAGCGAGGTCAAGGCCGACATCGCCCGGCGTATCCCGGCCACGGTACCCGATCGCCGCGGCTGGGCCGACGACGTCTACGTAGCCCTGGCCTCGCAGAGTCTGGGCACCAATGCCGAGAACATCTGTGCGGTCCTGGCGGTGATCGAACAGGAATCGACCTACCAGACCAATCCGCCGGTGCCGGGGCTGGGCGAGATCGCGCGGGCGGAACTGCAACGGCGCGCGGCGGCGGTGCATGTGCCGGCGTTCGCGCTGGATGCGGCGCTCAAACTGCGCGGGCCCGATGGGCGCAGCTATGCCGAGCGTCTGGCCGCCGCGCGCACCGAGCAGGATCTCAGCAGCATCTTCGAGGACATCGCCGGCAGTGTGCCGCTGGGCCAGCGCCTGTTCGGCGACCTCAACCCGGTGCACACCGCCGGGCCGATGCAGGTGAGCATCGCCTTCGCACAGGCGCACACCGACGGCTATCCGTATCCGCTGAGCGACGGCGTGCGCCACGCGGTGTTCACTCGCCGAGGCGGCATCTGGTTCGGCACCCGCCACCTGCTCGGCTACCCGAACGCGGCGGCGATGCTGTACCGCTTCGCCGACTTCAATGCCGGCTGGTACGCCAGCCGCAATGCCGCATTCCAGGCCGCGCTGGCGCGGGCCAGCGGCATTGCCCTGGCACTGGACGGCGATCTGCTGACGCCCGGCGCCGAGCTCGACGCCCCCGGCGCCACCGAGCGCGCCGCACGCAGCCTGGGCACGCAACTGGGCATGGACGCGCGCACCATCCGCCGCGCACTGCAGCGCGGCAGCGAGGCGGATTTCGCCGACAGCGCGCTGTATCGCCAGGTGTTCGCCCTGGCCGACCGCGATGCCGGCAAGCCGCTGCCACGCGCGGTACTGCCGGGCATCGCCCTGGAAAGCCCGAAGATCACCCGCAAGCTCACCACCGCCTGGTTCGCGCAGCGCGTGGCCGAGCGCTGGCAGCGTTGCCTGGCCAAGTGATCGCCGCGACACGCCGATGGCAGCGCGCTACTTCGGCTTGCGCAACGCCATCAGCGCCCAGCCCGTGGCGATGGCCAGCGCAAGCAACACGAGGCAGAGCACGCCGTCCCACGCGATCGAGAACCAATAGTGGCCTGGATCGGTCGCCAGCAGATAGATCCGCTTCGGCCCGGCTCTCGGTACACCGATGTACACGCCGCTCTGCAGCGCTTTCGCCAGCAGGTACAGCTTCATCGCGGCGCACGCCACCATGACCGCGGCCATCAGCATCAACACCGGCCGTTCCAGACGCGCGACCAGCCGTTGCAGGCGCGTGGGTGTCGGCATTGGCAGGGGCGGTCGTCGTTTGCGTTTGCCCATGGCCTCCTCGCCTGCACTGGGGACAGCATTCTAGAGCGCTGCCGGAGAATGCAGTCACAACGCACTACCGATGCAGCGCATCGCACAGGTCAAGATGTCTCGCCTGCGCCGCAGCGCCTGCACTATTCCACGGCACGCTGCCCTGGCGCGCCGAGCAGGCCGATCCGGCGGAACCACAGTTCCAGCGGCACCGTGACCAGCGGCGGCAGCGCCGCCAGCAGGCTCAGCGCCCACGCCCACCAGGGCCAGCGCAACCGCAGCGCGGCGAGCAGGCTGGCGACCACGTACAGCAGGAATGCAGCCCCATGCAGACGGCCGAACAGCCACACGCCCAGCTCGGTGGTCTGGGTGCCGTACTTGAGCAGCATGCCGAGCAACAGGCCGGCCCAGGTCAGGCCTTCGAACACGGCGGCAGCGGCGAACAGCCGGCCCACCGGCGACAACGGACGGGAAGAAGACAAGGACACACGCAACTCCAGTGAGGAAACGAGGCCGCGACGCGATGGCGGCGGCGACGCCCGCTGGCACCTGCATTGTAGAGCGTGTCCTTGCGCGTGGCGCACGGACGCGACGCGGCCACGGCAAGCGCGGCACAGCTGCACCCACCGCACCGATCCGTCATCGCGTGGCCGGCAATGCGCCGTAGCGCACCGCGACAGTCCTCAGCGACGCTGTTCCAGCACCGCCACGTCGTCGGGCGCCAGCTGCACTGTGTCGCCGCTCGGCGTCGGCCCCAGCAGCGCGCGCATCGACGCCGGCAGCCGCACGGTGTGCGCGGTGGCGCCATGGTTGATCAACACCACGATGCGCCGCGCGCCATCGCTGCGCACACCCACTTCCACATCTTCCGGCACGTCGGCCAGCGGCCCCTGCACCCCGGCGTCGCGCAACCAGTCACCGGTGAGGCGATCCAGCGTGGCGTCGTCGAACCAGCCACCGACATAGCTGATGCGGCCCTTGCCGACGCGCCGGGTCAGCAGCGCCGGTGCGCCATCCAGCCAGCCGTTGGCCGCGCCGTAGCGCAGCGGCACGGTGGTGTCGGCGGCAGTGGCCTGCAACTGTTCGGCCCAGATTTTGGCGCTGCCGTCGGCGCCCGCACCGACCAGCGAGATCGGCTTGTCCAGCGCATAGAACTGCTCCACGCGTCCACCGAGCAACGCCGCCAGCGGACCCGGCTGGCGCTGCGGATGCAGGCCGTTGTCGATGTTCTTCATGCCGCTGCGCGGCCCCAGCACCAGATGCCCGCCGTGTTCGACATAGGCCTTCAGCCGCTGCGCCTGCGCCTCGGTCAGCACGTTCAGCGCCGGCGCCACCACCAGCTTGTAGCGCTCCAGTGGCGCCATCGCCGAGATCACGTCGACCACCTGCGCCTGCTGCCGCAGCGGCCGGTAAAAGCTCTTCATCTGCACGACCGGATCGAAGTCGGCCGCATGCTTCTGGAAGCCGATCGCCCAGCGGCTGTCGAAGTCGTTGATCAGCGCCACCTGCGCCTGCGGCGTGGTGCCGGCCAGGGCCGGACCGGCCTTGGCGAACTCCGCGCCGACCTGCTGGATCTCCGCGTAGACCGGCACCGGCGTGCCGTCGGCGCCGACCAGGGTGCCGTGGTATTCCTCCTGCCCGTTGGGCGCGGCGCGCCACTGCCAGTACGAGACCGCATCGGCGCCATGCGCCACTGCCTGCCACGCCATCGCCCGCACCTGGCCCTTGCGCAGCGCCACGTTGGTCGCGCGCCAGTTGACGAAGCCCGGCTGGGTTTCCATCACCCAGTAGTTGCGCTGCTTGTAGCCGCGGGTCAGATCGTGGCGGGCGGCGTTGTCGACCCAGTCGTAGCGCTCGCCGGCGACGTAGTCGTCCCAGGCGGCGATGTCGAGCACGTCGTGCACGGTGTAGGCGTCGAAACCAGCGAACCAGCCCATGGTGTTGGTGGTGATGAACTGGCGCGGATCGGCATGCGGGCGGATCGCGTCGATCTGGTTGCGCGAATAGTCGGCCCAGGTGTCGCTGACGAAGCGCTTCCACTCCAGCAACAGCGCCGGATTTTCCTCGTCCTCGCGCACCGGGATCTGCGCGAAGTCGTTGTAGGTCTGGCTCCAGTAGGCGGTGGCCCAACGCTGGTTGAGCGCGTCGATGCTGCCGTACTTGCGCTGCAGCCAGGCGTGGAACTGCGCCTTGGCCTCGGGATCGAACGAGGACTGCGCGTACTCGTTGTCCAGTTGCCAGCCGACCACGTGCGGGTTGTGCCCGTAGCGCTGCGCCATCTGCTCGGCGATGGCATGCGCGAAGCGCCGGTAGCGTGTACTGGCGAAGGAGAACTGCTGGCGGTTGCCGTGCTCGTCGCGCACGCCGTCCTGGCTGACCCGCAAGGTGTCCGGATAGGTCTGGGTCAACCAGGCCGGTGGCGCCGCGGTCGGCGTGCCCAGCACCACCACCATGCCGTGCCGCGCGGCCGCGGCGATGGCGCGGTCCATCCAGTCGAAGTCGTACTGCCCCTCGCGCGGCTCCATCCGGCTCCAGGCGAACTCGCCGATCCGCACCACGCGCACGTGCGCCGCCTGCATCAGCGCCAGGTCGCGCTCCCATTGCGCCTCCGGCCACTGCTCCGGATACCAGGCCACGCCCAGCAACAGCGGCGCGACGTCGCGATAACGGGTGGCCTGCGCCTGCGCCAGCATCGGCAGGCAGAGCAGGATCGACAGCATCGCAGCGAACAGGGCAACGCCGCAGCGTTGCGGAACACGGAACAATGGCATGCGCAACACCTTCGCAAGAGGAAACGCCAGCACGCCCCCTGCGCTGTGCCAGCGCCTGCATTGTGCGCAGTTTTGCCATGCGCGCACTTGTGCATCTTGCGGCGTTTGCGCGCGCAACTGCGCACAATCCGCATGCGTCTCCTCGCTGCACAGCAACGCAAGCACCCACGCTGCATCGCGCCATCCAGCGCGGCATCCGCGCCATGCGGACTGAGGACACGGTTGCGCTCGCCTTGCGCCTCCGGTCTCACTTGCCCGCTTTGGACGACCGCGACATTGAAATGGTCATCTGCGCTGGCTAGCGTCACGCCTCCCCCACTGCTGGACAAGCCATGAAGACCCCTCGTTTGCTCGGCACCTTGCTCGCCGCAGCCGCCACGTTGTTCTCAGCCGGCACCGCCCTGGCACAGACCGTCACCGTGACCCCGAGCGAGGTCCACCAGACCATCCAGGGCTTCGGCGGCATGAACGGCGCCGGCTGGGTCGCCGACCTCACCCCGGCCCAGGTCGACCTGGCGTTCGGCAGCGACACCGGGCAGATCGGCCTGTCGATCATGCGCATGCGCATCGATCCGTCCAGCTCCGGCTGGAGCCAGCAGGTGCCGTCGGCGGTGCGGGCCCGCGCGCACGGCGCAGTGCTGCTGGCCACGCCGTGGTCGGCGCCGGCCTACATGAAGTCCAACAACAGCCTTAACAACGGCGGCAAGCTGCTGCCGCAGTACTACGACGCGTACGCCAAGCACCTGCTGGATTCCACCGCCTACATGGACAGCAAAGGCGCGCCGATCTACGCCCTGTCGCTGCAGAACGAGCCAGACTGGCATCCGGACTACGAGTCGGGCGACTGGAACGGCACCGACTTCCTCAACTTCATCAGCGCGCAGGGCGCGAAGTTCGGCAAGTTCAAGCTGCTCGCCGCCGAGTCGCTGGGCTTCAACCCCGCGCTGACCGACCCGGTGCTCAACAGCAGCGCCGCCCAGTACCTGTCCATCGTCGGCGGGCACCTGTATGGCGTGCAGCCCAAGGACTACCCGCTGGCGCGCAGCAAGGGCAAGCAGCTGTGGATGACCGAGCACTACACCGACAACACCGACGGCAACGCCTGGCCGTCCGCGCTCGGCGTGGGCAGCGAACTGCACAACAGCATGCTGGCCAACTACAGCGGCTACATCTGGTGGTACATCCGCCGCAGCTACGGGCTGATTGCCGAGAACGGCACGGTGAGCAAGCGCGGCTACGTGATGTCGCAATACGCACGCTTCGTGCGTCCGGGGTCCGTGCGCATCGGCGCCACCGCCGCGCCGTATAACGACGTCGCCGTCAGCGCTTACAAGACCCCGAGCGGCAAACTGGTCCTGGTGGCGGTCAACACCGGCACCCAGCATCGGCAGATCACCGTGCGCGTGCCCGCCGGCAGCGCCACCGCGTTCACCAAGTACAGCACCTCGTCCAGCCTCAACGTCGGCTACGGCGGCAAGTACAGCGTCGCCTCGGGCCAGACCGTGGTCTATGTCGACCCGCAGAGCGTGGCGACGCTGGTCGGCGAGTGATCTGCGCGATGGCTTGAGTCGGCCGGATCGACCCGCGGCAGCCAAGCGCTGTCGCGGGTTGGTTTCTACCTGCTGCCTAGTCGCGTCGTCGCGGTGCCACGCCGTGAGCGTCGGCACCGAGACACGCGCCAGCGATCAGCCCAGCTTGGCCAGGAACCCCAGCAGCGCCTGATTGAACTCCTCGGCATGACTGGTGTTGCAGCCATGCGGCGCATCCCTCAGCAACACCACGTCGCTGCCGGCGATGGCGCGATGGGTGCGCTGGCCCGAGCCCTCGTACGGCACCGTGGCGTCGGCATCGCCGTGCAGCACCAGGGTCGGCACGTCGACCTTCTTGATGTCCTCGCGGAAATCGGTGGTGCCGAACGCCTGCATGCAGCCCAGCGCCGCGGTCTGGTCGCTCTGCAGGCACAGCGCGATCGCTTCCTGGCGCTGCGCCTCGCTGACCTTCAGCGTGCCGTGGGCGCTGAAGAAGCCGCGGGTGAAGTCGTCGAAGAAGGTCTCGCGCGAGGCCTTCAGCCCCTGCTCCATCTCCTGCGCCTGTTCCTTGCTCAGCGGCCCTTCCGGGTTGTCCTCGGTCTTGAGCATGTACGGCGGCACCGCGGAGGCGAACACCACGCCGGCGAGCTTCCCGGTGCCATGCCGCGCCACGTAGCGCGCCACCTCGCCACCGCCCATCGAGAAGCCGACCAGCACCGCGTCGCGCAGCTGCTTGTCCTCGATGATGCCGGCCAGGTCGTCGGCCAGGGTGTCGTACTCGTAGCCGTCGGCCGGCTTCTCCGAACGGCCGAAGCCGCGGCGGTCGTAGGCGATGACCCGGTAGCCCGCCTGCTGCAGCGGCCCGACCTGGTCCTTCCACGCCTCGGCCGACAGCGGCCAGCCATGGATCAGGATCACCGGACGACCGGCACCGCCGGTATCTTCGACATGCAGACGGACACGTGTGCTTGTGGCAGCCATGGGCAGGACCTCGTGGTGGGGAGTCACGGCAGCTTCTCCCGCTCCATGTCCTGCCCGCGTGAGCGCCGTGTGTCGGGTCGTTTAACGCGGTGCGAAAGCGCTCAACCGATCCGCGGCAGGGCGCGGATCAACTTCGCCAGCGCGCCCCGCGCAATGCTGTGGAATGCCGCGGACACATGCACGTCCTCGATGACTCGCTCCCAGAACGCGGCCATACCGGCCATTGCGTGGCAACTACGGCGCGAACAGTCACCAGTCAATGCACCAGGCCGCATCCACCCCGGAACACGACACCGAGCGGCGCCAACGCATATGTCGGGCGTCGCGCATACCTGCGATCGAATAGATGCATGAATAGATAATCGAATGGCGCACGGCGAGGTCTCGCCTGTTTTTCTGGGTCTTTTTGCATCCATGCGCCAATCCAGAGCGCCATCCGTGAATAGATTGACGAATAGATACTCGCGCCGACCGATCGCTTCGATGCCTCCAAGCGACCGGTCGCGAGCGCCGGCTGACGCTCGCTCGATCAATCGATCAGCGCGGTAACGCAAGCGCGCCGGACATCACGTCCAGTTGTCGTTGCCGAAGTCGCCGTCGTCCTGGAAGTCCTGGCCCATGTCCTGCTGCGGCGTGTCGTCGTAGTAGTTGTTGGTGATGTTCTCGACCACCGTCTCCTGCGGCGCGCCGCCGCCGAACAGGCCGCCGCCGTGGTGGCCGCCCAGCAGGCTTTCCACGCCCTCGAACAGGAACATGCCGCCGGCCACGCCGGCCGCGGTGGTGGCCGCGGTGCTCAGGAAGCTGGGGCCACGCGTAGCGGCCGGTGCCGGCGTCGGCTCCGCGGCCGCAGCCCCACCACCGAACCAGCGCTCGCGCCAGCCGGGCGCACCGGCCCCCGCGACGCCTGCGGCGGCGGGCGCCGGGGGCAACGGCGGCGGCGCCGCATTGAAGCCCTGGCCCAGGAAGCTGGCCGGCGGCGGCGGGGGCGTGGCCGCCTGCTGCAACTGCGCGATCTGCGCCTTGGCGGCTTCCAGCGCGTGCTCCAGCAGCAAGGTGCGCTGCACCAGCAGATACGCGGCATCGGGTTGATCGGCCAGGCGCGCGTGGATCAGCGCGTCGGCCTGCGGATCTTTGGCCACCCCGCCGGCGCTGCGCAGGCGCGCCAGGAAGTCTTCGAGAAGCTGCTGTTCTTGCGGAGTCATACCCGTACCTGGATGCGATGACCGGCCCAGTGCCGGCACGGCACGGTATGGGCATGACCGGGGCGGCGCCAAGGGCATGCGCTGTGCACCAGTGCGCCCGCGTTCATCCGTCGGCGGCGCAACATGGACTTCAACGCGGTGGTGGCGGGCAGCACGGTGTACCTGCCGGTGCAGCAGCCCGGTGCATTACTTGTACTTGGGCGATGGCCATGCGACCCAGGGCGATGACGAGACCACCAATTGGGCGCTGGAAACCTCGCTGGACCTCGAGTTCGGCGTCGAACCGGTGAAGCGCCATCCGATCGCGATGCCACGCGTGGAATCGCCCGAGCAGGTCGCGGTGCTGGGCCAGGGGCGGTTCCAGCGACGACGCACTGCGCCTGGTCACCTCCGGTCTGCTGCGCTGGCTACAGCAGGACTACGGCCTGTCGCTCGGCAGGCCAAGCAAGTACTGGGTCGCTGCCCGCTACCGCGTGGCCAACCTGGCCGGACACAGCGTCGGCTTGGCCGCCAGCATCGAGAAGGCGGTGCTGCGTACCCTACAGCCGCCCGCGCCTCCAGCGTCAGACAAGGTCGAACAGCTGCCGGCGAGGCAGCGCCGAACGCGCACGCCGATCCACACTACTTCGACTTCGCCGCGTCGGCTCCCGATGCATCGCGCGGCAGGCGCGCCGCCCACATGTTGTCGACCAGGTTCGGATAGGTGCGACCGTTCTCCTCGGCGCGCTGTTTCGCCGCTTCCTTCTGCGACGGCGACAGCGGCTGGCTGCGCTGGCCGCGCGGATTCGGCTTCTTCCACGGAGGCGTCTTGGACGAGGGCATGGGCGTCAGGATGAGCGGAGAGGCGCCATCGTGATCCTGTTGCGCGTGCGTGCGCAGTGAAGGCCACCCGGCTCGCCGAACAGCGGCAACGCCACCCCACTCGGCCGCTTTTATGGCATCTCGAGCTTTCATGGCATCCGCTAGATGAAATCGCTCTTCGCGTATCCGTGATCGGCAAGGTAAGACTTGAACATCCCGAGACCTTTCGAATGCAGCTGCGATATCCGGCCTTTGCTCAAGCACAGATCCTCCGCAATCCTGACGAAAGGCTGATGCAGGTAATAGTGCGAAACGAAGATCGCCCGAATATTATCCGGCATGCCGAGCAGCACGTTCTTGATGAGTTTTCCATTCTGCGCCTGCTGCAACGACTCGCCTTCGCAGCGGGCATCGGCTGCCTGTTCGACCATCTCATCGAGTGCGATCCCGACGACTGCGGAAATGAACTCGGAAAAGGCGTCCTCTTCGTCGCGATCTGCAACCTCGAGCAGCACCAGATCCTTCGGGTAGCGCTGTGACTTGGCGCTCGCGCGGATGCCGTTGAAGACAGCGCCGCGCACTCTAGCTTTGGCATACAGCTGGAACGGAACGCCTTTCTGTGGCTGGTAGCGATTCATCGCCTCGAGCAAACCCAAATGCCCGTTCTGCATGTGATCGGACCAGTCCAGATCGCGGCTGCCGGCTCTGCGCAAGACCGTCATCACCACGGAGGCGACCCATGGCGAGTAT
The DNA here is from genome assembly GCF_034105325.1 of Xanthomonas sp. LF02-5. Classification (NCBI taxonomy): domain Bacteria; kingdom Pseudomonadati; phylum Pseudomonadota; class Gammaproteobacteria; order Lysobacterales; family Lysobacteraceae; genus Xanthomonas; species Xanthomonas sp. LF02-5. The sequence continues at coordinate 42,167 of NZ_JAXGGF010000006.1, forward strand.
TCGGTGAGCAGGTAATCGCGCGCGACGAGATCGTTGTCGACCTTGAACCGCCTCCACAGCTCGACTTCAATCTCCAGGGAATCCATGCGGAGCTACGTCCACAGGCTGCCCAGCAGGGTCTTCGACACCAGCACCCACCCATCGATCAGAATGAACAGCAGGATCTTGAGCGGCAAGCTGACCGTCGAAGGCGGCAGCATGATCATGCCCAGGGCCATCAGCACCGCCGAGACCACCAGATCGATCATTAAGAACGGCAAGAAAATAACGAACCCCATCTGGAATGCCGTCTTAAGCTCGCTGAGCATGAAGGCGGCAGCCAAATGGGTGAAGCGAATGTCCTCCACCTTCTTCGGTGGTGCGACGCGCGCCATCTCCGTGACCGCAAGAAGATCCGATTCGCGCGTCTGCCTGATCATGAAATCCCGCAGAACCGGCGTAGCCCGCGACACCGCTTCTTCTGCGCCGATCCGGTCCTGAAGGTAGGGAGTGATCGCCTGGGTGTTCATCCGGTCCAGGACCGGCCCCATGGAAAACAACGTCAACAGCATCGCCAGGGCGATCAGAACGCTGTTCGGAGGCGTTTGCGGAATCCCCAACGCATGCCGCAACAATGCCAGGACCACGATGATCCGGGTGAACGACGTCATTCCGATCACGATCACCGGGATGAACGAAAGCACCGTCATCAGCACCGCGATGCGCAGTGTCGAGGTGAACTCGGGAGATCCGGTGCTCTTGAGCGCATCGCCGAGCGTGTCGGCATGCGCCTGGAACCCGAGCAGCAGCAGGCCGATGCCCAGCGCCACTGCACCCACGTTGGCGATCGATGGATTAGAGATTCGGATCATGCGATTCCACGGCGTCCGAGGGCAGCATGCGGATATGCGACTTCGACTCGACCACGACCAGGCGACGCCCAGTCACCTCGATAAGGTGGACCACCGTGCCGCGGCTCAGGCGCGTCTGTGCGATGCGCCTGATGGCAGGCGCCTGATCCGCTGTCGCGGACTCGCCCAACCATCGTCCCAGCCATCCCTTGCGCTTGAGAGCGACCAGTGCCACCACGGCGATGGCAAGCAACAGCAACGTACACAGGATCACCTGACCCACATCGGACATGGCGACGACACCTGTGCGGCGATAGGGAATCGCAGCGAATGTGACGGCGAGGCTCATAGGATCTCGACGATGCGCACGCCCAAGGTATCGCCGACGGCCAGCAATTCTCCGCGCGCCAACGCCTTTCCGTTGAGAAGCAGGGTCACGATCGCCTCGCTCGGCTCATTCAGCGCAACGATGTTGTCGGTCTTCAGCGACAGCACCTCGTCGATCGTCATTTCCGCCTTCCCGACCTCGGCCACCAAGGTGACTTTCACGTGGCCGAACATCTCATAGTCGCGCGCGACCGGATTACTCTCAGCAACCATCTCGAAATTTCCCACGTCTAGACAATGGACACGGAACGGGTTCCGTGCTCGTCGCGCAGCACACCCTGCGCAAGCATCCGGCCATCGGTCACCAGCCTCACAGCGGCTTCAAGCGAGGCATCACCCACAAGCACCTCACCCACGCGTAGGCCGTTGACTTCGCCCAGCGCGATCTCGCCGAGATCCAATTCGGCACGCACCGTCACGCGCTGCGCGCCCAGCAACGAGGCGCGCGGGCTCAAGCCAGGACGATGTGCGGACACTGCACGCGCCTTGGCATTCGCATCGCACCATGCGCGGTCCGCCCAGAACCATAGCGGTACCGGAAGTCCGGCTACCGTACCGGCCAATCCACCCGCCCTGCCGATGTCCTGCCATGGTGGGATTCCGTCGGCGTCCTGCACGACCTCGCCTGGCAGCGCACCGAGTTCGCCCGTCAGCGCGGACAGCGCCGACAGGGCGACGTCCACCGCCAGCATGGGCGCTGCCTGATGCGGCAACTGCAGCACCGCGGCGCCGAGGACGCTTAATGCGGGCCTTTGCAAGCCCAACACGAACCGCCGCGACCCGGCAGCACCGAGCGACAACCAATGCAGCGAGCGGTCACGCATCGCGGCCGCATCTCCGGCACATGGTACGATTGCACAGGACGAAACTGTCTGCGGAAGCCACGCGGTCTGCCAGCGGGTCAATCGCTCCGCCAGCGCTCCATTCAATTCGGCAAGCGTAGCAGCCGCTTGCCAACCAATACGGTACGTTTCCATCAGCCGCCGCGTGTACTGTTGTAGAGCTGCTCGATCATCTCGTTGCTGACCGTCATCACCCTGGAACTCGCCTGGTAGCCACGCTGGATGATCAGCATGTCGGCGAATTCGCGGGTCAGATCGATGTTCGACATCTCCAGGCTGCCACCCTGAATCTTGCCGAAGACGCTGGTGCCCGCACGACCCAGCTCGCTGCGCTGACTTTCCGCGTCGGACAGCAGCCGTCCACTGGAAAGCTTAAGCGTGCTCTCGCTCTTGAAGGCCGCAAGTGCCAGCTGCTGACCCTGCTGCTTCTCGGTCGAGCTGTAGGTGATCTGCAGCACTCCCTTCTCGTCAAAAGCCAGTGCCGTGATGCCCAGCACCGGTCTGCCATCGTCGACCGTGGCGCTGACGTTATCGGTCAATCCCGAAAGACTGGTGGTGCCCTGGAAGGTGCCAGGCGTCCCGAAGTTGAAGGTGATCTTCTGGTTCCCACCCGGCAGCGCGAGCGTGGCGTCCACGGTGCCATATCCGGCCTCAAGCGAGCCGGCGGTGCTGAATCGCAGTTCGCCACTGCCGACCTGCGCACCGGATTCATCGGTGATGGTGACGGTAAATCGGCGCGAACTGCCCGTGTTCGTTCCCGTGCCGCCGTTGGCAACGGCAAACGCTGCCTTTAGCGTGTGCGTGGCGCCGGCGGCATCGTAGACCGAGATGTTCTTGACTTCGCTGCCGCTGGAGGTAGGCGACAAATTGCCGCTCAGTGTCACGCCAGTCGTCGGCTTGGCGGCCAGCGTCCGGTGCCCTTCTAGCGTCACCGGGGACAAGCGCCCATCCGTGTCGATTGCCATGACCTCGAATTTGCTGATGCCGTCGATCAGGATGCCACGGTCATCGAAAGCGAACTGTCCGGCACGCGTGTAATGCAGCGCACCAGCACTATCGCGCAGGACGAAGTAGCCCGCGCCCTCCACGGCGACATCGGTCGCATTGCCGGTCTGCCTGAGATCGCCTGCCGTGGTACGCAACCCCTGACCGGCGATACGCGTCCCGTGCTCGCCGCTCAGGTTTTCCAGAAATGCATCGCTGCCGCGAAAGCCAGGAGTGTTCATGTTGGCAACATTGTTGCTCACGGTGTCCAGGCTCTTGGAAAAACTGAAGAGACCGGAAAGGCTGTTGTACAACGCCTGAAACATGACGGCTCCTTAGGGTCGCACGAGGGAGATTTGTGGCAGGCGGATGCCGGTCAGGACAGCGCCGGTCGTCTGGACGGTCAACTCCGGACCAGATGCAGTGAATTGCACGGCCTTGATCGACCCCGTCGCCGTGGTGCCGTCCGCCTTGGAGACTTCCACCGCATGATTCAACAAGCTCAAGGCCTGACTGGAGGACGTCATGGTCAGCATGCTTTCCATGTTCAGGCTCAGCTGGCGCGATTGCTCCAGGTTGCTGAACTGCGCCAGCTGCGCCAGGAATTCGCGGTTGTCGACGGGCTCCAGCGGATCCTGGAACTGCAACTGCGACAGGAACAGCTTGATGAAGCCCTCCTGGTCGATGGTCTTGCTGGTCTGCGCACTGGCGCTGCCATTGTTGACAACGCCACCGATTGCATCAATTGCCATTGCCGTCTCCCTATCGCGTCGTGGGGCGGCGCCAGATTTCGGCGCCATTGAACATGATCCGTTGGGCCGCGCTGTTCGCGGTGTCGGACAGCAAGGCATCGACAAGGACGCCGGTATCGCTGCCGCTCATGCGGTAGTCGCGTACCCAAATCGTCATCGTCCCCTCGGTATCCAGCACGCGCTTGACGGAGCGATCGCTCCAGCGTTCGGTTGCCGAGGCCACGGCCGCACGATCAGCCGACGCGGAAACCGGTGAAGCGTCTGCCGGATGCGCGGCACGCACCGGGCACGCTCCAACCACGGCTGCCGAAAGCGCAGCCGCTTCCCGCAGCGCGCCGGCCGCTGCGGGCAATGATTCTGGCGTGCGGAATGGTGTCAATTCAGCCCGCGCGGCAATCTGTTGTGCTGCCTGCAGTGACACAGGCATCGGGGCAAGTCCCCGCAGCCGAGACAACTGGGACAATGCGTAACCAGGATTGGCCTGCCATTCGTAGAGCACACTGATTTCCACCGCGTGGTCGGCGACTGCACGAAATGGGGCATATGCCGCGGGCGCCTTCAGCGTTTCCTCCACTTGCGGATGGACCAGCTTGGGATCCGGCAGATGGACATCCTTTTCCACCCAATCGCGAAAATCCTTCCGGTCCTGGTCGCCATGCGCGCGCGCCCGCGCAGGCGTCCGTTCCGCGTCCTGCGGCGTGCGGGCGGCAGGCAGTACGTCGTGGACGCTCATGCGATCCCTCTTGCGCTCAACCAGAGGGCAACGCTTTCCTCGTGCGCGGCCCGCTCGCGCGCAAGCAACGCACTTCGCCGTGCGGCATCGACGCGACGCTGCACGGCTTCATGCGCAGCTGCCGCACGCTGGTACTTCTGCTGACCAAGCGTCATCTCCGATTGCGCAGCCAGCAACGCCTCCGCTGCCGCGTCGCAATGTGACTGGGCAAGCGATTCGGCCACGATGGCCTCCGCATACAAAGCCAAGTGCAATGCGCCCGCTGCGTCAGTCTTCCGCTTCCACTCGGCGATGGACGCGATGGAGTTCTCTGCATCGACTTTTCGCAAGCGCGCACCATGCTCGTTCGCAGCAGCCAAACGCAAGGCGTCCGCCTGCTTCCGCTTGCCCAGCGCCTGCAGCCTGGCGAGCGATTGCAAGGACCGCAACCGTCTATCTTGCATGACCGGCCTCCGCGCGCGAGGATGCGGGACGCAGCGCAGCAGCGAAATGCTCAAGAGCCTCCGGACGCGACGATACCGTCTGTGCCGGCTGCCGCAGCACGCGCTCGAGCATGGCCCAGACATCCACGGCTTGATCGAGCTCGGCATTGACCCCGCGCTGGTGCGCCCCGAGCTCGATCATGTCGCGCGACGCTTCATAGAGAGCAAGCGAGCGCCGGACCTGGGCAGCCAGAGAGAGTTCGTCCTCGGACGCCAGTCGACCGATCAGGCGACTGACGCTGCCGAGCACGTTGATGGCGGGGTAGTGCCCACGCGCGGCCAGCTCGCGGTCCAGCACGATGTGCCCATCAAGGATCGCGCGCATATGGTCGGTCACCGGCTCGTTGAAGTCGTCGCCTTCCACCAGCACGCTGTAGATCGCGGTGATCGAGCCGCGGCCGTGGTTGCCGCAGCGTTCGGCGATCTTGGGCAGCCAGGAAAAAACCGACGGCGTATAGCCGCGGAACGTCGGAGGCTCACCGACCGCAAGTCCGATTTCCCGCTGCGCCATCGCAAAGCGCGTGATCGAATCCACGACGAGCAACACCGACTTGCCCTGATCGCGGAAGAACTCGGCGATCGCGTGCGCGGCATGGACGGCATGGGTGCGTACCAACGCCGGCTGATCGGCGGTGGCCGCAACCACCACGCTGCGCTTGAGTCCCTCTGCGCCCAGCGATTGCCGCACGAAGTCACCAACCTCGCGACCACGCTCGCCGATCAGTGCCAAGACGACGACGTCGGCCTGCACATTACGCGCCAACATGCCGAGCAAGGAGCTCTTGCCGACACCGCTTCCGGCAAAGATGCCGATGCGTTGCCCCCGGCCCAGGGTCAGCAGCGCATCGACCACGCGCACACCGGTTTCCAGGACATGGTCGATCTCCTGCCTGTGCAGAGGATTCGGCGCAGCGGCGTGCAATGGATAGCGCACGTCTTCACGGATTGCGCCCAGCCCGTCCAGGGGCTGACAAAAGGCATCCACCACGCGCCCAAGCATCTCCACACCCACCGGCACATCAAGCGTGCGGCCCGTCGCGCGAACTTCGTCGCCCACCGACAGACCCACCACGCCATCGTAGGGCAGCAACAGCGTGCGTCCGTTTTTCAGCCCGACCACCTGCGCGCGCACGTGCTCATGGAGGCGGCCGCTGACGATTTCGCACACCTCGCCAACTCCGGCGTCGGGACCGTCGGCCTCGATCACCAGGCCATTGAAAGCTGAGACCCGCCCGCGACGCAGCACGTAGGGCTGCCGCTCGACCTCCGCCAACAGGTGCGCCAACAGGCTCACGATGCGCCCCGCTCCGCCACATGGGCGGCGAAGCCGGCAAGCAACGCCACCTTCAACGCCTCCAGACGGACGTCGAGCCCGAGCTGGTAGTGCCCCGCGGCCGTCTCGATCACGCACTGCCCGGCTGACAACATCGAATCGGCAATCACATCTACCGACAGGCCAGCCAGATCCAGCGCCGCGTCTTGTGGAGCGAGGCGAACTGCAGCGACACGATGCTTTGTGGTCTGTACCGCCTGCTGACAAATCGCCTGCATGAGAGTTCGGTTGGCGTACTGCTGGCCCAGCACCTTCGCGACCGCCGCATAGCTGACTTCCACCGCAACTTCCTGCGCGCTATTGGCCTGCGCGTCGATGGCCTGTGTCAGGCCGGCGAAGAGCGCCTCCAACTGATGCCGCGTCTGGGTCAGCCGTTCACGCTCTTCGTCAGCGCTGGCACGCAGCTGTTCGGTGGCAGCGGCGATCTCGCGCTGAATTTCGTCGGCGGCATCCTGCTGTGCGGCAGCCCAGCCTTCCCGATAGCCGCGATCGCTCGCCGCGGCGAACGCCTCCTGCAGCAATGCCTCCGCGGACGGACTCGGCGGCGCATCCATTGCTGCTGCACGTACGGCGTGCCAGGGTTGATGCACCCCTTCCTGCCAGGTCGAGCGCTTCATTGCGGCGCTCCTTCTGCCAGGCGATGATGCGCTGCGGCTACGACCGCTTCGCGAACCGCTGGCGCCAGGGTGGGGCATTCGCGCATGTCACGGCGCACCCGCTCCGCAAAGCGCGCGTCGATCAACGAGAACAGGAAATCCGACGCATCCATGCCGAGCGCGACAACCAGGCGGCTGTACGAACCGCTGTCCAGCGTCCGCGACAGCGTCACCAATCGATCCAGATCCATCTCACCACGGCGATCAGGCGCTTGGCGCGCTTGCCCGCCACAGATCGTCGCGACCAACGATCCAATATCCCACCGCCGCTTGCGTACGACCGCAGCTTCCGCCTCGATGCGCCCAGCCACGTCCAACGGCAACGACGCGATCAATGCGCGCCTGGTGCGCGGCTGCATCACACTCGCCAGCAATGCGGCCATTTTGACCCGGTCAGATGCGATCATTTCGGCGCCACCGCCAGCCAGGCGCGGATCTGCGTCGCGGCAGCCTCGCTCTCGCGGGGACTCAGGTAACGGGTACGGCGGGCCATCAGCCAACCCGCAAGGAGGCCGACAAGGAGGCCGGCCGAGCCGATCAGGACAGCAACCAATATCGGAATGCCCCCCGCCTGCAGCGGCGACGACCGCACGGCAGACCGGGATACAGGCACAGGCGCGGTTCCGGATGCGGACCTCCGCGCAGGTGTAGGCAGCACTCCGATTTCCACGACATCGCCGCGCGTAGGATCGACGCCGACCGCCGCCGCGACCAGGCGCTGCAGATGTTGTTGCTGCACGGCGTCGACTGGCGCAGCCAACACGACTGCGACGGAGATGCGCTCGATCCTGCCCGTCGCCTTCGTCACCTCTTCCTTGTCTGTTCCGTGCGCATACTCGACCTGCTCGCTGAGCAGCCCACTGCCGGCACCCTCCGCCGCCTTGTCCGAACTTGCGCTCCGGCGTACGACGGCGCCAGCCCCTTGGCCTGGCGCATCGACCACCCGTTCGCTGGTCTTGCGCACCTTGTCGAAGTTCATCTGGACGTTGACGGAGACGGCAGCGTTCTCGCCGCCGGGCGCGTTGGCCAGCAGCTTGCGAATGTCGCTCTCGTATTGTGCAGCGAGCGTACGTGCGGCGCCGCCACGCTCGCCGGCAGCATCTGCACCTTCGGCCTCCCCGCCGCTGAGCTGCAACCCGGAGGGACCAACGACGATGACCGAATCTGCCTTCAGGCCATCCACCGCCGCGGCGACCAGGTTGCGGATGCCAGCCACCTGCCGCGCATCCAGCCGTGCGCCGGGTGCAAGCGCAACGGCAACGGATGCCTTGGACTCGCCATCCTCGGCCAGGAACATGCCCGGGCGGCGGATCGACAGATGCACGCGTACGTTCTGAACACCGGGAATGGTCGCGATCGTTCGTTCGATCTCGCCCTGCAGCGCGCGTTGATAGCTGATGCGCTGGGCGAACTCGGTCACACCCAACTCGCTGTGATCGAACAGCTCGAAACCGACATGTCCGCCCTTGGGAATGCCGGCCGATACCAGGCGCATCCGCAACGGATGCACCTGGGACTGCTCGACCAGGATGCCGTTGCCGTCATCGGTGTAGCTATGCGGCACCTTCCACTCGTCCAGGGCCGCAGAGACCTCCGCGGCATCGGATTCCTTCAGGTCCCCGAACAACAGCGCCTGGCGAGAGGACAGCACCCACCACAGCGCGCCGGCGGTGACCAGCACGATCGCCAGCGCGCCAAGCAGCAGGCCTCGGCGGCGGGTCGGGCTCAGGGCGGAATAGGTATTGGTCAGAAGCGCCACGTGTCTGGGTCCTTACAGCTGCATCCTGGAAAGCTCTTGATAGCCTTCCACCAGTCGATTGCGCACCTCCGAGAACAACATCAGGTGCATGCGCGCCTCTTCCAGGGAGATCATCAGGTCGTGCGGCGCGATGTCGTGGCCGGCGGCCAACTCGCGCACGTTCTGATCCGCTGCGCCCAGCGCCTGATCGACCTTGGCCATGCCTTGCTCGACGATGCGGCCGAAATCGGCAGGCTGCAGCGCCGATGTCGCCACGGACGCTTCCGGTCCGGCATGGGCCAGCAGCGATGTCACCGCTTCTATCGCCGACATGGTCATTTGCCTCCGATTTCCAGTGCGCGCAGTACCATGCTGCGCAACACGTTGAACGACCGGACATTAGCCTCGTAGCCGCGGCTGGCGGTCATCAGCGTGGTCATTTCGCCGACCATGTCCACCGCGGGGTAATGCACCATGCCCTTCGCGTCGGCCATCGGATGCTTCGGATCCAACACCGTCCGCGTCCCGAGCTCGCGTGCCGCGGACACACCCTCGTCCTGTCCCACCAGCGTTGCGAACGATGGTCCGGCCTTGGTCAGTTGGTTCGGGTCGAGGGCGCGGTTGGCCACTGCAATGTGACGGCCCGCCTCATCCATCCGCAGCCGTTCGTTCTGCATGCCTGCACGGCTTGCTTCCAGGATTGCATCGATGCCCATCTCAGCTCCTTCCGGTGATTGCCAGGCGCATCAGACCGAAATGCCGGCTCAGCGATTCGGTCAGCGCCTGGTAGTTGAGGCCCGCCGACACGGAGTCGGCGACGAGTTCGTCCAGCGAGGCCTGCGGCAGATCGTTGCGCTCGTTCACCACGGCCAGGGGCCCCTTGGCCGGGTCGTGCAGCATCCCGGCAACGTCTTGCGGCGTTGCACCTGCCGCGGCTTCCAGCAGGCGGCTAGCCTCGGTATCGTCGACGACGAAGCGGGTCGCGTTGGCGGAGGACGCATTGACGATGTTCCAGCCTGCGACTTCCGCTTTCAGTTTGCTCACACCCAATGCCGTACGTACGGCATCGACGGTCAGATCGTGCGCCATGACATGTCCTATTGAATGACCAGTTCGCCGTCGAGCGCGCCCGCCGACTTGATGGACTGAAGTACCGCGATCACGTCGCGGGTGGAGAGCTTCACCGCCCGTAGCGCCGAGATCAGTTCGGCAACCGTGGCACCTTCGGCGATCTTCACCACCGGCGCGACGCCCTCCTCTGTCTTGATCTCGCTTTCGGGCACCAGCACGCTGCGAATGCCCGGACTCGGGCGGACCAGCAGGCCGTCCGGCTGGGAGACGCTGTAGTGCGTCGCGATTTCCACGCGCAGGTCGCCATGCGAGATGCTGACCTGCCCCACCCGGATATCGCCTCCCGCCACGACGGTGCCGGTGCGCTCGTTGATGACCACGCGTGCCGGGCGCTCCCGCGCCACGCGGACGTTCTCGACCTGCGCGATCCGCGCGACGCGATTGCCGTCATCACGGAAGCGGACGACCACCTTGCCCGCGTGTTCCGCCGTGGCGGTCGCTCCCGGCACCGTGCGCGTGATCGCTTCGGCGATGTGGTTGGCGGTAGTGAAATCGGCTTCTTCCAGCAGCACGCTGAGCGTGCCGGGCTGACCGGCCACGTCCAGCGGCGCCGCGCGTTCGACGGTCGCGCCCGAGGGAATCCAGCCCACGGTCGGATGGTTCTTCTGCACCGAAGCGGTGACAGCCTCGAACTGGTAGCCGCCGACGGAAATCGCGCCCTGCGCGATCGCATAGACCTTGCCGTCCGGGCCCGACAGCGGCGCCAGCATGAGCGTGCCGCCGGTCAGGCTGCGCGCATCCCCTGCAGAGGACACCTGCACATCCAGCGGCTGGCCAGGCTCCGCGAATGCCGGCAATTTCGCCGTCACCAGCACCGCCGCCACATTGCGGCTGGATAGATCGTTCAGTTCGACCGCCACCCCGAAGTTGCGCAGGGTATTGGCGACCGACTGCACCGTCGCGCGGTTGCGCGGCGAGTCCCCGGAGCCGGACAGTCCGAACACCAGCCCATAGCCGGTCAGCGGATTTTCTCGCACCCCGGCGATACGCGCCACGTCCTTGACTTTGACCTCATGGCTTTCGGTCGCCGAGGCGGCACCGGCGAAAAGACCGACAAGCAACACGAGCGGATGCAGGAATTTCATAGCACCCTCAGCCATTTCAACACCCGATACACCATGCTCTGCCGCTGCGATTCCGCCACCGCGCCCTTTCCGTCGAACTGCACATGCGCGTTGGCCAGGCGATGCGACCAGACCGTATTGTCCGAAAGGATATCGTCGGGTCGCACGATACCGCTCAGCACGATGTGCTGATCTTCCTTGTTGATGGTCAGCGACTGCTCGCCCTCGACCGCCAGCGACCCATCGGGAAGCACCGCGGTGACGCGCACCGACAGCTGGGTCCGCAGTTCGCCGACGCGGGAGGTTTCGCCGCTGCCCTTGGTGCCGCCGGCCAGGCTCGCATCGAATGCGCCACGATAGGCGTTGTTGCCCGCCGTACCGCTCACCCGCACGTCCGATCCGGCATCGGTCGCGGCGCTGGAGCGCGCACGCGCGGCTTCCAGCACATTGACCGTCAGGATGTCACCCACCCGGTAGGCACGCCGGTCCGACGCGATGCCGCGGTAGGTATCGGGATTGATCAGGCTTTCCTGGGCGATGGCGGCATGCGCCATACCGAACGCCAGCAGCAGCGGCAATGCCCGGGACCACACACGATCAGCGTTCAATCGCCACCTCCCCTCGCGCCACGACGCGCGCCTTGACGGAGGCGTGCGCCCCCTCCGGCACCACGGCGATCAATTCGCCGGTTTGTCCGCCATCGATAGCCAGTGCTGGCATGCGCACCACCACCGCCCCCTGGGTCAGCCGCAACATCACGCGCTCGCGCTGCTCCACCGTGCGCGGCTGCTGGAAATCCGATGCCAGCAGCACGTCGCCCGCGCGCACTTCGCGGCGCAGACGCAACTGGGCCACGAGTGCCTCGTCTGTCACGGCCGGGCCACGCTCGGTCAGACCTGCGACATTCACGCGAGCGGATCGGGTTGTCAGCGATGCATAGTCGGTGCCCTTGGCGTAGCGGTCCGCATAGACCGGCACCTGCGCCCACCATTTCGCCGAGAACCACACCATCCTGGTCTGCTGCGTCTTACCTTCGACCAGGATCCGCACCGGAACGCCGACCCGAGCCCGCGGCCACGCGCCTGCGATCGTGCCGGCCTCAAGAGTGACGGCGGCAGGATCGGCGTCGAGATGCGATTCGGCAGGCGGGGTCGGTTCCAGTTCCAACTGCCCGGCCACCGACGACGGCAACCCTTGCAGATAGGCGCTGGCGCACGCGACCAGGCGCTCCGGCGCCAGGGTCGTCGTCGCAGCGATCGCCCACATCGGGCACGCCGCCAACAGCAGGAACGCGAAACGGATCATCATCGGCGCAGGTTGTTGATGGTTTCCAGCACCTGGTCGGATGCCTGCAGCACGCGTGCGTTCAACTGGTACGCGCGTTGCGCCAGCACCAGCCCGGTCATTTCGTCGATCATGTCGACGTTCGCGGACTCCAGGTAGCCCTGCTGCAGCTTGCCGGCGCCGTCCACGCCGGCCGTGGCGACGATCGGCTCCCCGGAACGGCTGCTGGCCTGGAACACGTTGTCGCCGTAGGCGCTCAAGCCTTCGGTGGAGGCGAAGGTCACCAGATCGATGGTACCCAGCACGCTGCGCTCCTGGGCTCCCTCCAGCGTTGCACTCACCTCGCCCGCGCTGGAGATCAGCAGATCGGACGCGCCGCTGGGGACCTGGATGCCGGGCGCCAGCCGCATGCCGTTGACCGCCGTCAGATAGCCTTGTGCGTCCAGCCGGAATTGGCCGGAGCGGGTGTAGAAACGTTCGCCATTGGCATTCTCGAGTTCGAAGAAGCCGCTTCCGTCGATGGCCACGTCCAGGGTGTTGCGGGTGGGCTGCATCGCGCCCGCGCCAAACTCCATGGTCGTGGACATGACCCGCGTCCCGCCGCCATGCAACATGGCCGCCTGGTCGATGCTGTCGCCGGCCATCGGCACATTCGCGATTTCGGCGAAGTTCACCCGCCCGCGCTTGAAGCCAGGCGTCTGCATGTTGGCGACATTGTTGGAAATGACGTCGATCTGCTGCTGCTGGCTGCGCAGACCACTGGAGGAGATATAAAGCGCATCGATCATGAGAGTGCCCTGTTAGTTGTCGCCGACGCGGTTGATGCCCACGTCGAGCACCTTGTCGTAGAGAGAGATGACGCGTTGCACGGATTCGGCATGGCGCGTCAGTTCGATCAGCTGCAATGTCTGCTCCGCGGCATCGACGTTCGACTGCTCGACCGCACCCTGCTCGACGCTGCCGTTCCAGTCCTGCAACGCCCCGTCGTAACGGTAGCCACCGGCCGCGGGCACCAGCCGGCCGGCATCGGCGACGTCCACGAGCAGCAGGCGGCCGAGCGACTGGTCACCGCTCCAGACCGCGCCGTCGCGCTCCACGCGGATGTCGCCCTGCGGCAACGTCAACGGGCCGCTGTCGGTGAGCACCGGCATGCCGTCGCGCGTCACCAGCATGCCGTCCGCCGAACGCACGAACGAGCCCGACCGCGTCAGCACCCGCTGCTCTCCGTCCTGCACCACGAAGAAGCCATTGCCGCGCAAGGCCAGATCGAGGCCGCGCTGGGTCTCCTTCAATGGCCCGTCGCTCAGTTGCAGCGCACCGCGCACCCCGGAAACGGTAGCGAAATCCGGAACGCCGCGAACCGACTGGTAGCCGGGCGTGTTGATGTTGGCCACGTTGCGACTGATGGCATTGAGGCCTTCGACATCCGCATTCAGGCTGCGGCTGATGGCATTGATCGCGTCGCTCATGCGGCGGCCTGCAAGGAAGTCCCCACGGCCGCGAACGAGCGGACCATGGTGGTGGAGGGAATTTCGTTCAGTCCGAGCACCGCCACGTGCGGCAATGAGCGCTGGATCAAGGCGCGCAACGGACGCCGCAGCGGCGACGGGCACAGCAGCACCGGCTGCAGGCTCCGTCCCATCATCGCTTCGGCCGAACGCGAGAGCTGGCGCACGAAGCCGTCCAGCTCCGCCATGTCGTTGAACAGAGAAGCACGCCCCTCCGTCGCCCGCTGGTTGCCCATCAAGGCCCGCTCGATGCCCGGCTCCAGGGTCAGTACATTCAGTTCGCCACGCGGATCCACGTAGCGCTGGCAGATGGTCGCACCCAGTCGCTCGCGCACGCGCTCAGCCAGTTCGGCCGGTGCTTTCATGGTGCGGCCGCAATCGAGCAGCACTTCGATGATCGCTTCGAGGTTGCGAATGCTGACCTGCTCGCGCAGCAGCATCTGCAGGGTCTTCTGGATATCCGAGTAGGTGAGTACGGCGGGCACCAGTTCGTTGAGCATCGCCGTGCCGCGTTCGCCCATCCGCGCCATCAGGCGCTCGGTTTCGGTGCGGCTGAGCAGCTCCGGACTATGCGTCTTCACCAACTCGTTGAGATGGGTGATCAGCACGGTGTCCGGCTCCACCAGCGTGTAGCCTGCGGCGCGCGCGCTCTGCCGCTGTTCGGGCTGGATCCAAAGGGCAGGAAGACCATAGGCCGGGTCGCGCGTTTCCAGCCCGTCCAGCTTGGTCTTGATGCCGCCGGGATTGATCGCCAGCACCCGCTCCGGATACAGGACGCCATGCGCTACCCGGTTGCCTTCGAGATGGAACTCGTAACCGCCGGCATCCAGCTCCGGGCGCAGGCTCGTCTGCACCTTCGGCAACACGAACCCGAGGTCCATCGCCACCTGCTTGCGCAGATTGGCGATGCGCTCGGCGAAGTCGCCGGCCGGTCCCAACAGCATGTCATGCACCGCACCGCCCAGCCTGATCTCGACCGGCTCGACCCGCATCGCCTGCTGCAGATCATCATGCGTGGCAGGGGCCGCTTCTTCTTCGGGTTCGGTCGCCGCCGTGGGTTCCTTGTTGCGGCTGAACCTTATCAGTACCGCGATGCCGGCCAGCACCAGAAGCACCGGCCACTTGGGAAAGCCCGGCAGCAGGAGGACCAGCAGCAACGCCGCCCCGACCACAAGCAAGGCCTTCGGGTTGGACAGAACCTGACGCGGGATCTCAGCGCCCAGCCGCGCGTCGGCAGCGGCGCGGGTGATGATGATGCCGGTCGCCACCGCGATGACAAGCGAGGGAATCTGCGTGACGATGCCGTCGCCGACGGTCAGCAGGGTGAAACGCTGCACCGCCTCCGTCCAGGGCATCCCCATCTGCGCAATGCCGATCGCCAGGCCGCCGACGATATTGATCAGCACGATGACGATGCCGGCGATGGCGTCGCCTTTCACGAACTTGGTCGCGCCGTCCATCGCGCCGTAGAAATTGGCTTCCTTCTCGATCTGTTTGCGGCGGCGACGCGCCTCGTGCTCGTCGATGAGCCCCATGTTCATGTCGGCGTCGATGCTCATCTGCTTGCCGGGCATGCTGTCCAGGGTGAAGCGCGCTGCCACCTCGGCGACTCGCTGCGCGCCTGTGGTGACCACGACGTACTGCACGACCACCAGGATCAGGAACACGACGATGCCGACGACATAGTTGCCGCGGATCACGAACGAACCGATCGCGGCGATGACGCGGCCCGCATCGGCGCCATCGAGGATCAGGCGCGTCGCCGACACATTCAGCGCCAGGCGGAACATGGTCGCCAGCAGCAACAAGGTCGGGAACGTGGAGAAGTTGAGCGGCGACTCGGTAAAGAAGGTCACCAACAGGATCAGCAGCGCCAGGCTGATGTTGATGATCAACAGCAGGTCCAGCACCACCGAGGGTACCGGCACGAACAGCACCATGAGCACGCCCACGACTAGGCCCACCAGGGCCAGGTCGCGCTTGTCCTGCAGCAGCGGTGCCAGCAGCTCCTTCATGCCGCCGTCCCCAGCCCTTGCGCGTACAGCTGCCGATAGATCGGCGCCAACTGCCCGTAGAGATCCTCGGGGACCGGCGTATCGATGTCGCAGGTGCGGTACAGCGCGCGCGCCAGCGCCGGAACGCGGATGACCGGCACGCCTGCCCGCGCGCCGACCCCGCGGACACGCGCCGCCATGAAGCCGCGGCCCTTGGCCAGTACCACCGGCGCACGCATGCTGCGCGGAAGGTACTTGACCGCGACGGCGTAATGGGTGGGATTGGTCAGGATCACGTCGGCATCAGCCGCACGCGGCAGCGCGCGCACCTTCTTCAACAGCTCGCGGATCTGCCGGCGCTGCCGCGACTTGACCTCCGGGTCGCCGTCGCGGCGCTTGGCATCGTCGCGGACTTCGCGGCGGCTCATCCGCATGCGCTTGCCATGGTCCTTGCGCACGAACATCAGATCGGCGAACGCCACCACCAGCAGCGCCGACAACAGATAGAGCGAGGTCGTCCAGAAGCCGTCCTTCAGCCGCTGCGGCAGGTCGGCGACCGGACTCAATGCGATACGGCCGACGAAGCCAGCCGCCGACTTCACCGCCGCATAGGCGATCAACGCCAGCAGCAGCAACTTCACCACGAGCTTGCCCAGTTCCCACAGGCTGCGCATCGAGAACAGCCGCTTCAACGCCGTCGCCGGATTCAGCCGCTGGGCGCTGGGCTTCAGTGGGAAGGCCGTGAGGATCGGCCCGGTCTGCACGAGGTTGGCGACCACGCCGACCACCAGCAGGGCCAGCACCATCGGCATGACCGCCTGCAGCAGGCCGAAGTAGGTTCCCTCCAGCCAACGGAACAGTCCCGACCCGATGATCGGGCGGGTACCGGCCAACAGCAGGGTGCGCTCGGTTGCCTGCGTCAGCGCAGCCGCGATCGAACGCACGGTCAGCATCAGGGTCAGCGCAAAGGCGATCAGCCCTACCATGCCGACCATGTCGCTGCTTTTCGCCACCTCGCCCTTGTTGCGCGCTTCCTCCAGGCGATGCTGGGTCGGCTGCTCGGTCTTGTCCTGGTCGCCGGCCATCACGGCGCTCCCAGCACGGGCGGTACCGCATCGATGGCCTGTGCGAACAACCGCCCGATCAACGCCGGCGCGTACGCCAGGGTCAACGCCAGCAGGCCCATCGCCACCGCGACCTTGAGCGGCAGCGCCAGGAAATAGATGTTGGCCTGCGGCATCGACCTGGAGGCATACCCCACCGCCACATCAACGCAAAACAGGCCGAGCACTACCGGCGCCACGACGGCCAGCCCGCCCACGAAGCTGCTCCCCAGCATGGCCAGCAGCGCATCCGGGTTCAGCGGCCGGGCCGCGCGTCCCAGTGGGATCAGCTGCACGCTCGACGCCACCGCCTTGAACAACACCAGATGCAGATTGAGTGCGAAGAACAGCACGGTCGCCGCGAGCATCAGGGCATGACCCAGCAAGGATTCCTGGGTATCGCCCGATCCGGGATTGAGCAGGGCACCAGCACTGAGGCCGGCCTGCATGTCCAGCAACCACCCGCTCTTGTGCAGGGCGGCATTGGGAAGCAGGAACGCCAAGCCGAAGACGCCCCCCAGCAACAACTCGCCCAGCGCCGCGAGCAGGAGCAGCAAGGGTTGATGCAGCGACGGCAACACCTGTCCATCGGGCAACGACAACACCGTCAGCCACGCGAATGCCAGCATCACCACGATCCGCACCAGCAGCGGCGCCCAGGACAGCGGAGACAACCCGGGGAGCACCGTCAGCGGCAGATAGCGCAGCGAGGCGAATCCGAACAACACGGCCAGGGCGGCGATCGCATCCATGCTCACATGCTCGCTGCGATGTCGAACATGCGCTTGGCCAGCTCGACCGAGGTCAGGATCATCCAGCTTCCCAACATCACGACCACCACGCCGACGGCGATCAGCTTCGGGATGAAGGTGAGGGTCATCTCCTGCACCTGCGTCACCACCTGCAGGATCGAGATCAACAGCCCCACCACCAGCGTCACCAGCAGGATCGGCGCGGACACCTTGGCCGCCGCGAGCATCGTCTCGGCCAGCAGTTGCATGGCGGTATCGGCGTCCATCCGTCTCTCTCAGCCAGCGTGGCGCGGCGCCGACAGACGGGCGCGCAGGCGCATGGCCATTTGCGCCGGATCGGCATCTGTTACCTCGATCGCGCCCGCCAGCGCACCTTCGGCGACCAAGGCAGCGAACTCGGCCGCCGCGGTCGCCGCGTCGCCGCGGTCCTGCAGCCACAGCGTCCGCGCATAGCGACCGCTGATGCTGCGCGGATCCAGCCGCAGCGCGATTCGCATCGCGGCCTCGCCCTCGGCGCGCCCTTCCAACAAGGCCACCACTGCCAGACCACCGTGGGATTCGGCGAAGTTGCGGTCCAGCGCATGCGCCTGGCGGTAGCTGCGCTCGGCCTGTTGGCGCTCTCCGCGCAACAGCTGCAGCCAGCCCAATGCATGCCAGGTCCCGATGTGATCCGGCATGGCCTGCGCGGCAGCCTCCAGCAACGCGCGGGCGCGGTCCAGATCGCCACGCAGCATGCAGGCCTGGCCCAGTCCGGACAGCGCCCGGCCGGAATGCGGGAATCGTGCAAGCGCCCGTTCGAAGTCGGCAGACGCTCGGTCGGCATCCTGACGGTAGAGACGCACACTGCCGGTCGTCAGCAGTGCCTCGTGTTGATCAGGGTGCGTAGCCAGGCATGCCACCGCGGTGTCCCATGCCTGCTGCGGACGGTCTGCGTCCAGGTGCGCCAACGCGCGCAGGCCCAATGCCGTGGCATGGCCGGAATCGAGCTGCAACGCTTCGTCCAGCGCAGCATCGGCAGCGGCCTCGTCGTGCTGCATCAACGCAACGCGCGCGGCCAGCACCGCGAAATCGGCCGAGGGCGCGTGATGCTGTCTCGCCTCGGCCAAGGTGGCGGTCGCACCGGCAAGATCGCGCTGGCAGAGCTGCGCAAAGGCGATGTCATGCGCGATGGCGGGCGCAGGCGTGTGCTGCATCAGCGTCCGCAGGGTCGCTTCGGCGGACGCATAGCGCCCGCTCAGCAGATCGACCCGTGCGCGGCGAAACGCGACGCCGGGATCGTCCCGGCTGATGTCCGGCAGCTGCGCCAGCACCCGATCCGCAGCCGCTACCTGCCCGGCCGCGATCAGCGCATCGCACAGCTGGCACGCGAGCAGTGGATTGGCGGGGTCCTGTGCCAGAAACGCGCCAAGTCGATCGATCGACGACATTTGCTACATCCATGCGACAAACAGCTGCGCCCGCCCCATGGACGTCGCGACAACTGGCAATTCCCGAAACGCCAAGACCCGCAAGCACATTGATGCCATCACGCGTAACGCCCTTACGGACGGTGCGTGCCATCGATGAGGTCTTCGGCGTGTCCCCCTGACCACGCCGCAACTTTACAGCCCTTACCGGGATAGCTGTCAAGCAAATGTGAAGGAAATCTTGACTAACGGCCACGCTGGTATGGCGGATCCGCACTCGCCATCAGCTATGGTCGAGCTTTTGCTCAGAGGGTGCAAAGTGTCAGGGTGTGCAGTACTTGACGCGGGTGGCTCAGGGTCTTGGCGTGGCGCGTTGATGCTATCGGCGTCTCCCCCCCTCTTTGGCCGTACCCACCCAGTTAATCTGGCGCTGTTGCCTGTGTTGAACTTGCTGTTGCCACTTTTCGCTGCCGCAGATAGCCATCGCTCTCAGGTAGACCGCGGATGGAGTGCTCGTCGTAAGAAACATCGCGGCCGTTCTCATTGTGCAGCGGCGTTTACGTGGCTGCACAGCGACCAGTTATATCGCAACCGATCATCCATACCCAGCAGCATTCGACTAAGCGCAATACTTTCCAATACCCACGCACCTTTTCCCATTAATATGGGTTGAGGCATATTGGAGCACCGCTTTGTTCTGCCAGGGCAGCGCCCTGGCTTTACCTTGGTTATGAAATAATAAAAACTAATCAACATCCGCCCGAGGCTGATCACGCTGAAATCTAGCATATAGATCTGCATCATACCAATCATCGTCAAACGACATTATGATTTTGCGCAAAACATGTCGAACTCTTTCACTTTTTTCGGATTGCAGCCAAGAAGAAAGACTGATCTTTATATCATCCCATCTCAGAGCATGCATGCAATACTGGATCAATTCCGGCGGGCCTAAGCTTGGATCACGAGCCAACCGCATAAAAGCACCTGCAAATTCATCTCTACACTCCGGATGCGCAATCACAAATGACAAGACTGCGTCAAAGGCCGGCTCCAGAGGCTCTTCCATACATTCAGAATCAATACGCTCAGCCTCCAAAGCAAGTTCGAAAAACTTTTCTACAACGGAAGAAGAGGTGCTAGTCATTGAACGATCTCTCAATATATTTTCCTTCGACGTCGAAACCAATTCTACGGAAGGCATCCTCAGCAGCACGCTGAGCATCAATTCCTGAAGGTCTATAATGACCGGAATTGTTATCTATGTACTTCAGCCGCCCAGCATGAATACTTAATTCGCCCGCCGCCAACACAGGATCACCACCTGCCAAATCAATATGGCCTTGAAATTGGTTGTTCCTTCCTACGATAAGGGTCCCATCTTCCTTTACGACATAAGCCAAATTTCTCTGGCTAATCTTGGGAAGCATTTCATTTGGAATGACATTCGGCGCTCTAGGAACATCCTCAGGGAATCGGTTATTGAAAGTCCTAGTAGGCGCAGCCGGTCTTACTCTAACCGATGCAGACCGTGTAGTGGCCCGCTGCCTGCCAGTGTTCAACTGCACCATCGCCACACCAGCAAGATCCCAGATCGGCTGCGTGTAATCCGCCGTTCTCAGGGCCGCTTCGTTTGCTTGATCCTGATCGGCGCCCAATCTACGTGCAGTCACCATCGCGATGGCAGAGCTGGGGTTCTGACGACTTGCATCGATAGCGGCCCAGCCCTGCGCCTGCCGAGCGGCCTCACGCATCGCCGGCCCGGAATCGCTCATGGCCGGCATCGCAGTGCCATGCTGACGGAAGTAGTCTAACTCGTACTGCGTCGGTGCTTTGACCCATGCCGTCGCTGCACCTGCGTAGTCGGGAACGCCGCCATGGCTACCTTGCGCGACCTGCGAGATGAACGAGCTAACTGCGTCGTAAGAGGCTGCTTGCTGGCGCCACAATTCTGCTGTGTCAGCAAAGTCTGGGCGCACCTGTACGGTTTCTAGGGTTGTGATGTTGTCGTTCGTGGTCGCAACAGTTGTGGCATTACCTGCATAGGTCCGCTGCTGGTATTCATCAAGCAACTCCCATGCTTTAGACATATCCTCGCCTCTGGACTCTCGCGCACGGATGTCCTGAGCCATGGCTTCAATACCAGTATCCGGCTCAATCCGCGTTCCGGCATCGCCGTCGCCGGTGATGCGCGCCCGAAGATCTTCGGGATACGGTGAACCCGGGCCACCACCGCCACCGGCGAACAGGTTGCGATCGTCTGTGCCGGCTCCAACATAGGCGGTTCTTGTCCCCAACACGCTGCCTGCTTCCGCGGCCCGCTGCGCGTACTCCCCGGACAACGCCTCGCCCAACACATTGCCGAACGCATCGGCCAGGACGTTCTGGTAGTCGACATCGCCGCCGATCAGTTCCTTGCGTACATGCGCGCTCACGATGCCGCCGGCAATGCCGCGGATCAGGCCGGCCTGGAACTGTGCCGCCGAACTGGTCGGGTCGAGGAAGCCGGTCAGACTCGGCGCCAGCTTGGCGGTGATGCCCGCGCTGACGACGCTGGCCGCCACGCTGCGCCAGCTGAACCCGACATCGTTGCCGACCAGTTGGTTGGCTGCATAAGTGCTGAGGTTGCCCACTGCTCCGGTCGCCATCGCCTGTACCACCGGGTTGGACAGCGCCGCAGCTCCGCTGGTCGCCGCGCCAAACCCGGCCGTCACCGCGCCTGCCACCGTGCTGGCCGCCACATCGCGCCAGCTGAAACTAGTCGCGCCCATCGCGCTGCCTACGCCCTGGCTCGCCACGCTGCCGGCAAACGCACCTGCTGCGCCGCCGACGATCGCGGCCGTGGTGCCGTAGGTGCCGCCCAATACACCGATGCCTGTGGTCAGCGTGGCGCCTGCCGTCATGCCCCCCACAGTTCCAACGCCTGCAGCCGTTGCCGCAGTCGTGCCACCTGCCGACGCCAGGCTACCCAACGCCGCCCCCGCCGCACCGGCCGTATACACCGTCACCACCACCGCCACGGCGACCATGATGATCGTGGCTAGCGAGCCGCAGCCGTGGCGGCTCGGCGGTTGGATGTACGGCAGCGCCGGGCTGGTCGAGCCCACCGCCTCGCTGGTATTGAACGGCTTGAAGGTGTGCGCGTCGTTGGCCGCGCTGGTCACATCCGGTACGGTCAGCGTCGCACCGGCCACCAGCCCGCTGTCGTCTTCCAGCGCATTGGCGTCGGCCAGCACGTACCACAGGTTGGCATTGCCATACAGGCGCTGCGCCAGGCTGCGCAAGGTATCGCCCGCCTGCACCGTGGCCTTGGTCGTGCCGGTCTCGTTGACGTCGTAGGCCGTGGTCCGGCCCAGCACGTCCACCTTGCCGTCGTAGCGCCCGGACGCCACGTTCTGCCCGTTGACGTAGGCGTAGACCTGCGTGCGCAGCACCGCCGCGTCGTCCTGGGTGAACACGCCGTTCTTGATGGTGCCCTCGGTGCGGCGCAGGATGTTGCCGTCCTGGTCCAGCCCGAAGTAGCGCACCCGGTCGTCGATCTTGCTGCCCGGGGTCTGCTCGCGCACCGCCAGCAACCGGCCCCAGTCGTCGTAGCTGCTGGTGCTGTTGCTGGTCTTGAACTTGCTGTTGCTGCTGCTGCCGTTGACCACCTGCTGCAGATAGCTGTCGCGCCCCAGGTAGCTGTTGCGGTAGGTGTGGGTGTAGCCCTCGTCGGAGGACACGCCGCTGCCCTTCTCGTTGTGCAGCAGCGTGTAGCGGTAGCCGCGCAGCCGGCCGGCCGTGTCATAGCCGATGCTGTCGTCGCCCTGCTGCTGGTAGGTCACCGTGCTCAGCAGGGTCAGGCCTTCGTAGCCGTCGGCCGGAGCCGAGCCATTGCCCGAGTCGTTGAGCGGACGGCCGTAGGCCTGCTGCGCGATCAGGCGGCCATCGCCGTCGTACTGGCTGACGTCGATGTGCTTGGGCGCGCCGGTGTCGTCGTACGTACGCCGTTCCAGCACCCGCCCGTTGCCGTCGTAGCTGCTGGTCTCCAACACCCGCCAGACGTTGTCCGGCATCTGCTGCAGCACCTGGGTCAGGTGCCCGCGCGCGTCGTAGATCATCTGCTGGCGCTTGAGCGTGCCGTTGTCGTAGAAGCTGCGCGTGGCCACGTTGCCGGCGGCATCGTAGTTCTGGGCGAAGCTCACGTCCTCGGTCGACGCGACGATCTGCCCGTTCACCAGCGCGCCATTGCTCACCGTCACCCGGTTCTCGGCGTCGTAGTCGTACCAGTAGGTCTGGGTGGGCAGCGTGCTGGCGGTGCTATCGGACGTCAGGCCCCAGGTGAAGTCGTCCACGTTCAGCGCAGCGCCCGGATTCTTCTTGGCGCTCGCCCCGATGCCCATGTACGCCGCGCCAGGCGGCACCTTCACCGTCACCGACGACTTCTTCCATTCGCCGTTGGAGCCGCTGTCGACCAGGTTGCCGCCCGACCACGACTTGTCCTCGCCGCCGGGCAGCATGTTGCCGTCGCCGTCGTACCAGATGATCAGCACGCGCGCGGCGGCGTCGCCGGCGGACGAGCCGCCCTGTTGCACCTGCACGCTGGCCGTCGCGGTCTGCCCGGGCAGGACCGCGATGCGCTTCTTGTTGGTGATGCTCTGCGGCCCGTTCCTGGTGCCGTCGAAGCGCGCACCCCAGGTGCCGGTGTGGGCCTGGCCGCCATCGGTGACCTGGCGGATGCTCCAACTCTCGCCCAGGATCCAGTTGCGATCGCCGTCCTCGAAGCTGGCGTTGAGCGGCTGCTCGCCCGCGGGATTGTAGAAACTGCCCACCTCGATGCGGCGGCGGTTGCCGACTGCGTCGTAGCTGTAACGCGTATCCAGCATCCGCCGGCCATCGGCCATGTCGTCCTGCACGATGCCCTCGATGCGGTTGTGCGCATCGTAGGTGATGATGGTGCGCAGGTGCAGCGTGCGACCGCTGGCGTCGGTGGCCTGGGTCTCTTCCAGAGTCCGGTTGCCGTTTTCGTCGTAGTCGTAGCGGGTCCGGTTGATCGTGCCCGACGAGGTCTGCTCGGACACTTCCAGCAGCAGGCCATTGGCCGCGTACTTGTAGTTGCGCGTGCCCTGGCTGCTGACCGTGGTCGGCGGGGCGGATGGCTCGTCGTCCTGCCCGTCGGAACCACTGGCGCTTTGCGTGGTGGCGGTTTGCGTGGCCTGGCCTTGCCCATTGTCGACCGACTGCGACAGCAACTGCCCGCTCACCGGGTCGTAGACATAGTTGTAGTCGTAGCCACTCAGATCGTTGTGGTCGACCAACCGGTTGAAGTCGTCGTAATCCCAGGTCTGCTCGTTGAGCCGCACCTGCTCGCCGTCGCGGTCGGTGATCAATGCCGAACCGCCGCTGCCGCCGGCAAGGCTGTAGTCGGCCAGGGCATTGGTCTCGCGGATCTTGTTGCCGTGAACGTCGTACGCATAGGCCATGGCCACGCCCTCGGCGGACCGTGTCCGCAGCAGGCGCCCCTTGCTGTCGTAGTCGTTGGTAACGGTCTTGCCCTGGGCGTCGGTCACCGTGAGCCGGTTGCCGTTCTGGTCCAGGGTGTAGCGTTCCAGCGGCGCCCACGTGTGGCTGGTACCGCCGGCCGTAGTGTCGCTGAACGCAACGACCTGCCCGGCGCCGTTGTAGTCGCGCCGGGTGATGCGCCCCATCGGATCCTGCGCCAGGATCTGCCGCCCCAGTGCATCGTAGGCGAACTTGATGACGCTGCCGGTGCCATCGATCTGCCGCTTGAGCAGGCCGTTCTCGTACTCATAGCGGCGCAGATTGCCATTGGCATCGCGAGTGGCGATGAGGCGGCCGGAGGCGTCGTAGTACCAGGATGTCTGCGGCCACCGCATGGTCTCTTCGCCGCTGGCGCTGACGACCTTAACCCCAGGGCGGGCCTCGAAGACGACCTGATTGAGCTCGTTGTAATCGTAGTAGGTCGTTGCGCCGCGTGCATCCGTGCTGGACACAACATTGCCCGAGCGATCGTAACTCTGGCCAGTGCTGACGGTGGTACCTGCTTCAAGTCCCGGCCGATCCTGGCGAATCATGCGCCCGAGATTGTCGAAGGTGTTGACGGTCGTAACCACGATGGCTGCGGCGCCGGAAGCGGGCGTGACTGCATGTTGCTCGCTGATCTGCCTACCGGCCGCATCGTACGCGTAGGTCCGCATCACACCATCGCCGGCATTGGAGCTCAGCAGGCGCCCATAGGCATCGTAGGTGTAGTGCTCGGCATAGTCAGCGGCCTGGTTCGACGCGCCAATCGCCGAGCGCTTGTGTGCGATCTCGCCGAAGGAGTTGTACTGGACCTGCTCACTGGCATCGATCTGCACGCCGACAGCCGCTCCGCCAACGAAGTTCTGGCGTGCCGTCTGCGTGGTCAGCTGGCGGCCCACCGCATCATAGGTAAAGGACGTGGCGATGTCGGCCCAGCGACCGTCGTTGCCGTCCAGGCGATAGGTTTCCGACAGGACATGGTCCGCGGCATCGAACGTGCGTGTCTTCACTGCACCGGAGGCGGTGCGCTCCCAAACGTTACGCCCTTGCCGGTCGTAGCCGAAGCTGCTCACGGCATCGGCGTTGGATTCCTGCGGCGTGGTCTCGCCAGTGCGCAAGCCAAGCGCATACGCGCGCGACTGCACCATGTTGCCGAAGGCGTCGTACCACATCCGCGTGTACGGCGACGCGGACTGATACAGCGCGACATCGTCGAGATCGGCGAAATTGCCGCTCGCCAGTACTGAGCCGGCTCCGGTCGCCACGACAGCGCGGACGCCTTCCTTGGTCGACGTCACCTTGCCGAAGGCATCGTAGGTCATGTTGACCGTCGCGCCGTTCACGGTGGACTGCTGCAGGTGCCCCTCGGCATCGTAGGCGAAGGTACTAAGAGAAGACGGCGCCTGCGTCGCGCCGATGTCCGCTGGCGAGCCCTGAGGCAGGTAGCGATCGACCGACTCGCTGATCTTGCGGCCAGCCGCGTCGTAGCTCCAGGTGGTACGCCGGTTCCAAACCGTCATCCCTTCTGCCGGCGTGGCCGGCGCTGGGGGCTGTGCCAGCGATATTTCGTCCTGGACCGGCTGCGTGTACTCGACCTGCTCGATCAGCTCGCCTTTTGCCGAATAGGCGTAGGTGGTGAGGTAGCGCTCCGCGTCGACCGACGCGATCTTGCGGTTGTCTCCGTCGTAATAGTTGTAGCTGGTCGCCCAAATGCCGCGTCCGAGCTCCTCATCGTAGGCATCCATATCCTGCCTCAGCAGCACGGACTGCTTCACTACATTGCCGAAGACGTCGTACTTGTAGATAGTTCGCTCAACGGCAATCGTAGAGTCATAATTGAACAGCCCGTTATCTGCGATCGGCGGGCGCCCCCCAGCAGGAAGCATAAAGACATTGGCCTTGTGCCCTCCCATGTTGTACTCGGTGTAGACCGTGCGATCCAGGTCGGCCGAAACAGTGATGCGGCTGGCGATATCGAAGCTGCGGGCCACCTGCCCGACGGGCAGCGCGATCGTGTTTGCAAAGCGTGTGAGAGTGACCTGATTGCCCAGGGCGTCATAGCCGTAGGCGGTCACGCCCCCATTCTGATCGACATCGTAGACGAGCAGCCCGCGCTCGTCGTAGGCCTTGTAGGTGTAGTTACCGCGTACATCCTTCTGCATGACCGCGCGCCCCATGGCATCGTAGGTCACTTCTACGGTCGGATGGATGCCGGATGGCGCGATCGTGCCGTCGGCCTGCAGGACGCCGGCATCGGGGAAGATGGTCCGGATCTGATGCCCGCGGTTGTCGTACTCGTAGCGCGTGATGCGCGGCGAGCCACTGTCGGCATCCTCGTAGCGGGCAATGACATTGCCCTGCGCGTCATAGACCGTACGCGTGACGATCGTGCGACGGACCGTGGACACGCTACCGTCCTTCGAGACAGACGCCACATCCGTGGGTGGCGCGATTTCGGCGATGCGTCGACCCGCCGCATCGTACTGGTAGGTCCAGACGTTGCCGTTGCGGTCCTGCCGGCGCGTCACCAAGCCGGCACCGTCGTAGGTCAGCAGTTCGGAGTGATTGAGTCCGTCGGTCTTGGCGACGGCCCTGCCTGCGGCATCGTATTGGATCTTGTTCGTGACGAAGTCGACGCCCTGCAGCGCCGTGGACAGCGCTTCCAGGGTTCCTGGTGCTGCGTCGTTCTTCTTGGAGAACGTACGGATCTCTACGACGTCGCCAGCGCTGTTGTAGATGGATTGGTCGATGCGACCGCCTGCATCGATCGTATAGACCTTGCGCCCTGCCGCGTCGAACAACGCGTAGGTGTGCCGGTCCGGCGAGGCGGGCAGATCATTCCAGTTGCTTCCAGTGATGCTGCTGGATATCTGCCCATTGTCCCACTCCGCAAATGTAGGCATTCCCCAGCTAGCCAGGATCTTCCCATACTCGATTTTGTCAACGACGTTGCCGACGCCGTCGTAAACATACTCAACTGCACCACCACCACCATCGGAACCGGCACCAACCTTGTCGACCTCATACTTAATTCGGCCAGCGCCATCGTAGTGATAGGTCGACTCCTTGAAGCGCCCCTCCCAGAGATACCGCTGCCAGTCGACGAACTTGTCCAGCGTTGCGACATCTGCTTTACCGGAATCGAAGAAATCCCTATAGCTTGCGTATTGCGCTCCGCTTTCAGTCGATCCATCCAGCGCCTTGTCTGGGGAGAATCTGTTATCGAACTGGCGGAACGCCTTCACCCTACCCGCAGTGTCATAGAGGTACTGCGAGAACGCCCCCGTACCGTCAAACGTATAGGCCAAACGGCCATTGCCGTCGTAGACGCTCCAGGTGATCTTGTCCTTGGCATCGTTCTCGGCCAGTCCGAGGGCCGATGCATCGGCCACGCCAGACTGCAGTTTCGTTCGCAAGTCGTCGGACAGAGAAATAGCAGTCGCCAGATCACGCGTTTTGAACAGGCGACCAGCCGTGTCGTATTTGAAGGAGCGAACGGCACCCACGCCATCGACCGTGTAGTTCAGATAGCCGTCTTTGCCGAAGACATTGAACGTCTGGATATCCCTGGCATCGTTGCGCTGCACCTTGCCATCGACATAGGCGAAGCTGACAGCGAGCGTAGCGTCCGATAGATCGATCGCCTGCGCATACCGCCGCGACGCGACCACGCGCCCGGCGGCATCGTAGTAATTGCGGACGACGCCACCGGCGGCATCCACGGCGAATACCACACGGTTCGCTTCATCGTAGACGAAGCGCTGAACATGGCCCGCCGGATCGGTCTTGGCGACGACATTGCCATTGCTGTCGTAGCTGTAGGTGGTCACCAGGTCGAGGCTTCCGGGCGCGACGGTCTCGCTGACCCGGCGTCCGGCCGCGTCGTAGGCGTAGGCCGTGGTCCGCGCGTCTGACGTGCCCGCACCCTGCGTCACCGACAGCTGACGCCCCAAGGCATCCCAGGTGTAGGTGGTCCGCAGCGCCAGCCCGTCCGGATCCTGGATCGTCTCCAGGAGATTGCCGGCGGCGTCGTACTGCATCGCCGTCACGCGACCGGAGGCATCGACGGTCCTGACGTTCCTGCCCAGCGCGTCGTAGCTGTAGGAGGTGGTCAGCGCCAGATGGTCCGAACCGCCGGATGCGTCGGCGGGATCGATCGTCGTCTTCGTCAAGCGGCCCAGGTCGTCATAGGTGTAGGCGACGGTCTTGCCGCGCCCTTGCTGCTGCATGAGCCGACCGCGGCCATCGTAGGTATAGGTGATCTCCCCGAGCTTGGGATCGTTGTCCGAGATGACACGCCCGTCCTGGTCATAGGTGTAGGAGTGGTTGTCCACGCCTGTGATGCTGACGATACGCCCCTGGGAATCGCGACGCGTCTCGGTGACGCGCCCTTCGGCCGATGTCGCCTTGACCGAATTGATGGTGTCGTCGTACACGTAGGTGGTGACGTTTCCCATCGGATCCGTCTGACGGGTAATGCGCGACAAACCGTCATAGGCGATGGTGGTGGTCGCACCGACCCCGTTGACGACGCGCGTGGTCGCAACTTCGCGTCCCAGGCGGTCGTAACGGTGGGACGCCGTGTTCCCGCGCGGATCGACCTCGGCGACCACGCGGCCGAAGGCGTCGTACTGGAAGGCCTTGGTGAGGTTCAACTTGCCGGTGCCGGCATCTTCGACCTGGCTGGTCAGCAACCCACGCTTGTCGTAAGTCGTGTGGGTCGTGGTCTCCAGCGCCGTACCAGAGGCCTTCTGGGTATCCACCAGCTCGCCGAACTGGTTGTACTGGTAGCGCGTGAGCGTACCCAGCGCGTCGACCTGCGCCAACACCTTGCCGGCCTTGCTGTAGGACCAGGTCTGCTTGACGTCCCGGGAGGCGACGTAGCTCAGTACGCCGAGCGCCTGCGAGGCGCTATCGCGGCTTCCCGGGGTCTGCAGGGTCACCCGCTGCCCATAGGCGATCTTCTCGCTGACATCGCCGAACGCGTCGTAGCGCAGTTCGACGACTTCGCCCTGCGCATTCGCCACGCCCGCGGCATCGGCGATACCACTCACCGTATAGCGCAGGCGCCCGTTGGCATCGCGGAAATACCAGGTCTTGGCACCGCCCGGGGCGGTGGTTTCGATCAGCCGGCCGGCGGCATCGTACTTGTTCGTCGTTCCAAGGTAGTCGATGACCATCTGCATCGACTCTGGACTCGAGTCAGTCTGCAGCCAGGATGCGCCACGTGCGTCAAGTTCGACGATCACATTCCCGAACGCATCGTATTGCTTCAACCATAGCCTAGACTCGCCAACATTGTCCTGGAACCCAATCGATTTTAGACGACCAGCGTCATCGTAAATATAATTCTCTTTGACTCGCCTAGGAAGTTGATTCGTATTATTTCTTTCAACTGAAGTCAGCTGACCCAGTTGATTACGATATTCTTTAAAAAGAGTGATTTTTCTATTGGTCGGGACAGGAGAATCGAGGACAGCAGCCCATGTATCGGAAAAACTTGACTCCCGGTATATCTCATCGATTGGAACCCTGGATATCTGCGTGTACACCGAATTGGAGTAAGGCGCCTCGGTGATCCGCTTTACGTACCCTTCGCTATCCATGACACCAACCAAAATGTCACGACCCGCATAGAAATACGTGGTCTTCTGGTCCGCAGAAGAAGATTGCGGGACCAGTTCGCTCATCAACTCCTTTTCGCGCAGCGCAGGATCGACCTTGGTGGCATGTCGGATCTCATGGATCGTCTGGCCATAGTAGGTGTTGATGCGTCGGACAAGATAGCCCTCCGCATCAAGGGTTCCTTCCAGATTCCCGAGTGCATCGTAAAAATAGCGCGTCACCCGCGCATCATCGCCTGCGCCCTGGGTCATCCTGATCAGGTTGCGTTTGCCATCGTACTGATAGCTCAGCACCTTGCCATCCCCGTCGATTTGGTTGATCAGCAGGCCGCTGTCATCGTAGCTGGAGTGTGTGGTGCGGTCGCTTTCAGCGTCCGCAACGATCCCGATTTGGTCCAGGTGTTGCGGCACCACCTTGCCGTCGCTCAGCCATTGAGAAGTGTCTACCCGGTTGGCATAGGCAGTGGACGAGGTGCGCTGGTCTGCACCGTCGTAACCGTTGACGGTGACAGCGCCGGTCGCGTCCACCGTCGCCGCCAAGCGCCCCTTGGCATCGTAGAAAAAGTATTGCCTTGCGCCGGTGGGGTCTTGTGTCGCTCGCAGCCGTCCTAGCGCATCGAAGAAGTTCTGGGTGACGTGCGTTTCCACAACGCCATTACTCAGCCCCGCTTCACTGCTCGAGATCACCTGCCCCTGATCATCACGGGTCGTGGTGGTAACCAGGCCCGCATCGGAGGTGACCCGGGTCTGATGCGCCGAGTCGGCATAGAAGTACGTCGTCTGCAACGTCATCGCGTCATAAGCCGCGGGATCGCTCTTGGCCAAATCAGCGGTCGCAGCAGAACCACGCCGCAGCGTACTCAACAGGCGTCCCATGCCGTCATAGACGTAGTCGGTGATCTCGGCGGCCGCGCCGATTGGTGTCTCCGGATCGGCAGTCATATTTGAGCTGTGCACGACCACCTGCTGACGAAGCAACCCTTGGGCGTCGTAGGTGTAGCGCGTGATCCTGGTGAAGGGATCAAGTACGGCACTTCCCGAGGTATCTACATTTTGGTACTGCAACGTCTGCACCAACTGCCCGCGCGCGTCGTAGGCGTAGGTGGTCGCATTGCCGATCGCCTTGTGGTCCTGCACCCACTGAGCCAGATCCGCCACGGTCGGCGACGCCAGCGAACCGGTGTACTGAGCGAAGCCGTTTCCGCCGTTATAGGTGATGACCGCACTTTTCTGCCCGATGCCGTTGCCGGAGGTGGCGTACTGGATCTCGGTCACGCCACCGTAGGAGGTAACGATGAAGCGGACGCGGTCGCGCTCGTCATAGATATAGGTGTTCTTGGTATTGACGAAGTTCTCTTGCACCCCTGTCCTGCCGACATCGGCATGGGTGTAGGTGGTTTCGCTCAATACCTGGTTGGTGGCGCTGTAGACCCGCAGCGTGCCACGCCCCTCGCCATCCCACTGCCACAGGCGGTTGCCGCGGTCGTCGTAGAGATTGTCCACCCGCGCCAGCACTTCGCCGCCACGCGTCTGCTTGCTCTGCAGTAGGTTGCCCGCCGCGTCGTAGCTGTAGGTGGTCAGATCGCGCAGCCCATCGACCGCCGGGCCTGCCTGCTGCACCAGGCGGCCGGCGCTGTCGTACTGATAGCTCCAGGACTGGCCATTGCCGTCGGTCACCTGCGTGGTCAGCGTGGAGGCGTCGTAGGAGAAGCTGGTCTTCTGCGCCTGGTCGCCTGCGCCATAGACGACGCTCTTGACCTTGCCGTCGGCGTAGTAATCGTAGCTGACCAGGAATCCATCGCTCTGGCGCACGCTGGCGATGCGCAGGCTGTCGCCCGCGTAGGTGTATTCGGTGCGGAAGCGCAGGCCATCGTTGCTGGCGAGGTTGGTCGCATCCCACGTATTGTCCGTGGCATCGCCCGGTGTCAGATCGGCGACCACCGCGGTCAACCGGCCCAATGCATCGTATTCGTACGCTGCCTGGGTCAGGACCACGCCGCTCTCGCGCGTGGACAGGCCGGTCAGCCGGCCTTGCGCATCGTAGGCGAAGAGCATGGCGTCGCCGGTCTGCGTGCCGTTGGCGGCCCGCACTTCGGTCACATGCCCGGCGCTGTCGTAGACGAGGTCGAACTCCGCCGGAGCCGCCGCGTCGGTGGTCGAGGACACGATCTTCAGCAGACGCCCGCGCAGTTGACCGTCGGCGTGGTCCGCGTACACCTCCTGCTGGCGCGTGCTGCCTTCGGTGTACGTCCAGGTCTTGGCGCTGGCGTCCCAGGCGATGGTGTCCTTGGCGCCGCTGCCCGCCGTGGTCTGGTAGGTCTGGCTGTCGGCATCGTAGAGGAACTCGACGGACTGTCCATCGCCCATCTGCAGCCGCACCTTGCTGTCGCTGGCGCCCAGCGTCCCGACGAGTTCCACGCGCCGCTCGAAGCCGGTCACCCAGCCGTCGTTGCCCGTGTCCGACACCTGGCCGAAGCTGTTGTAGGTGCGCACCATCGAGATGGGCAGGCCCCGGAAATTCAGGAACTCGTCGCGCCCCTGCAGCACCAGGTTGCCGTTGGCCACATTGATGAACTGCCGATCCTGTCCACGCCCCAGGCCCGCCGCCCCGCCGTTCGCGGCGCCCAGCTTGGACAGCGAGCTGTCGAACAGTCCCAGGCCATTTCCCGTGAAGACAGCCACCATGTGAATCGCTCCTTGGTTGATCGGAAGGGGGCGCTTCTTGCCCCTACTCCTCTATCAATCCCAGGAAGCGAAAATAAGTTTAGCGGCCCGCCCGGCATCTGCCGGGGCAACGTTGGCGGCCCTCAGGCTTCGACTCAAGCCAATGATTTAAAAGGGGAAGCGCGTATGGGACATGCAAGCACGCCCGCCTTAGCACGCGATAGACCGGGGCGCGCGCTTTCCAATGACTGGGCCGGACGCTGTCGTGCCAGCAGGCGCCTGGTGCCTACGGTTGACCCGATCCCTTCTGCAGGTCGCGCACCAAGGCGCTGAGCGACTGCATGGACGGGTCGCGTCGATCGAGCTCCTGCTCGATCCGCTCCATCAGTTGTTGCCATTGCGGGCGCTCGCGCAACTGTGGGCCGAACTGCCACAGCAGCACGGTCCGGATCAGGGCAGGGCGCACCCGTTTGACGGCGGCCGGATCCTCGGCCGCGACCGAGGCGACCAACTCCGACAGCTGGCCGCGGAGTTGGGCCACCGACGGGCGCTCGCCTCGGCCTTGCTGCTCTGCCGCCGCCGTGTGCGCCTTGCTCGCGGCGCCCGGCTTGCCCACACCACCACGCTTGATGGCTTCGCCACGGATGGCGGCGATCAGCGCTGCGGTCGGAGAGAGCCGGTCGATCGCCATGGAACTCAGTTGTAACGCCGATAGTTGGACAGATACAGCGAGGCGCCATGCACGGGCGAGGCCTCCTCGGTCGCAATGCCTTCCGCAGTGCCGGCCGCGATGGCGGTCAGGCGCCCATGCAACTGCACCATGTCCTGCTTGAGCGCGTCGAACTGCTGCGGCTCGGCCAGACCCTGACGCAACAGCGCAATGGCCCCCTCGATGTCTGCCGCCGCCCAGCAACTGATTGCCGCGGCATACGCCGCCAAGGCGCCTTCCCCCGCTTGCGCCAGCGGCGCCAACACCTCGATGGTCTCCGCCGGCCGGCCAGCCAGCGCCAGCAACTGGCCGAGCTGGAACCGCGCCATCGACTGCTGTGGCGACAAGCGCAACACATGACGAAAGCCGGCCTCGGCCGCGGCCATGTCGCCCAACTGCGCGTACTGGGCGGCAAGCAGGTAGTGCGCCTCGGCGAAATCGGGCTCGGCCGCCGCCAGCGCCCTCAGCAAGGTCATGGCCTCGTCGTCGCGCGCGCCCTGCATGGCGCTCAGCGCCAGCGCCAGCGCATCATTCCTGTCGATCTGCACGCTCACTTCGTTCTCCCGTTGCTGGATGACGCTGCCAGGCACGCGTCGTAGGCGAGGCTTGCCCTTGAACGTACTATCCCCGTCTACGGCAAGAAGTTTAGCCGCTCGCCCCAGGTCCAGCCCACCTGGGGGACAAGGACCTGCCCGACGGCCGGATCGGCAAGCGCAGGCGCCAGCCAAGATCCCTGCAGGCGGCGCGTCCGCATGCTACTCGGAATCCACCCCAGCCAGCGCGAACACCCAACGGGGCACCACAGGTTCGCCGGCATAGAAGTCCTTGGGCTTGTCCTCGGCCATCGCCCAGCGGTGCAGCCAGCTGATCCCGCCAGGACCGGTGTACCCCTCGGCGTGGGTGTAGGCGGGATCGCGCAATGCCTCCTCCAGGCCGATGAAGGCGTAGCCGCGACGGCGCGTGGCCGCGATCAGATCCGGGAATGCGGCAGCGTTGAGCGCGTTGGCGTGCATCAGCCAGACCTGTGGGATGCGGCGGCCGAACAGGGCCTGCGATTCGCGCTCGAAGAAATCCAGCTTGTTGAGCATGTATGGCACGTAGCCCTTGCGCAGGCGCAGCAGCATGGCGTCGCGCGCCGGGCCTGCCGGCTCGTCCAGCACATGCGCGTAGGCGAATGCCCATACCCACTCGCCGCTGTCCACCGTAACCGGCGCGATGCGGTAGCCATGCGCGGCCAGGAAGCCGTTGACCGCCTCACGGTCGGCGACGCTGCGGCCGGTGGCCAGATACGGATGACGGAACCACTGCAACGACTGGCCACGCTCGGCCAGCAACGGCCGCAACGTGCGCTCGCCACGCACGATCGCGTCTTCGTACGCCGGCACGCCGACCTGATGCAGGTTCACGTGGCCGTAGGTGTGGTTGCCCAGCGCATAGCCGGCATCCAGCCAGTCGCGCAGCATCGCCACGCGTTGCGGCTGCACCTGTCCATCCTGCTCCAGCTTGTCCTCGTTGACGAAGCCGATGATGGGCACCTGCGCCTGCCGCAGCGAGGCCATCAACTGCGCATGCAGCGCCGGCAACTGGGCCGGCGGCGTCTGCTCGATGCGCTGCCACGGCAGGTCGTCGATGGTTACCGCGATGCGGCGCGTGTCGTCCTGGGCCTGGGCGAATGCGGCGAAGCACAGCAGGGCCGGCAGCAACAGGCAGCGAAGTACTCTCATCGGACGCCCCCAGTATGGAGTTGCCAGTCTATACGCACACATGCGTACGACACCAAGGAGCACCTGTCAGCCGGTTGCGCGCCCTGCCTGGCCGACTCACCTGCAAGAGCCAGGCACCGAAGATTCAACTCCCTGCGTGCGCGTTGCCACGATCCTGCGAGCAGGATAAAGGAGAGCGGCGCTCCAGGTTCCGAGCCAATACCCTCACCAGTTGCTCGCGCGCCAAGCGCTTTCGTGCAGGCGACAGGGCCGGCAGGATCTCCACAAGCGCATCGGTGAGCTGCAGCGACCAGGTCGCCTTTGGGCCATCCATCTCCTCATCTTTTCGGCCACCGGGCATGCCGCGGATCCACGCCAGCATGAACGGCTTCTGCGACTGCGAATGGAACACCAGTGGCGCCCCACGTTCGGGCACGATGCGGACCGTCATGGACGGGCTATCGTCGGTCCATGGAATAGTTTCGCCATAGAGCCGCTCGAGCGCGTCTCTCACGCCATCTCCATTCACTTGCGCGGCACGCAGTTGGCGCTGTTGTAGGGGTGGGCAATTCCGATCGACAAACAGCGCATTGCGGATTCTGGCGATGGTCGCTGGCGCCATCGCCCGCTGCTGCAACACGTCCAGCCCGGTAGCACGGTCGATGCGAGGCGCGCGTGCCGCCGCGAACAGCGCCATCACCTTGTCCGTAGCGACCACCTGCTCGGCGTGCCTCGCCCCATCCTGATCCGTCCAGCGCATGACAAACCCCATGCCGTTGCGCGCCGGAACCAATTGGAAACGTTCATCGACGTACCCCCACCCCATGTACGTGTATTGGATCGAGACCGAGGCGACCCTGACCGGGGCTTGCCGCCCGGCCTGCGCCGTAGTACGTCCTGCAGCAAGCAACCAGAGCGATGCCACGGCAACGACGATGACCAACGCGATACGCATGCGACTCCCCCCAAGTGCAGGCAACCTAATCGACCTTTCATGCAGAGGGAAGCCGCCAGCGCCAGAATCTCCTTTTCGCACGTCCAATCGACATAGACCGCGGGCGCCGCGGCGCGGGTGCGCGCGCGATGCAGAACACGCGAGGCGCAGGCACTCGCGCCGCCATGGCACCATGCAGATGCGCCGACTGGCGCGCGGACCCGAACAAACGGAAACGACGGAATGAGGAAAGCGCTTTGGCTGGTCTGGACGTGCCTTCTGCTCGCCGGGTGCACGAACACGGCGCAGGCGCCTGCGGCAGCGTCGGCAACGAAGGAGGCCACCACGCAACCGGTGCCACCTCCCGCACGCACGGTAGCGGCGCAGCTCGGTGGTCAGCGCGGCAGCGGTGCGCCGTACGAACTGGCCGGGACCGAAGTGTGGGATGTCCCCGATCGCTTGTCCGGCCGCACCTACCAGGTGTTCGTGGCGTTGCCTGCCGGCTATGTGGATCACCCCGAGCGGCGCTACCCGGTGCTGTACGCCACCGATGCCGACTACGCGTTTCCTGTGGCGCGGCAGATCGCGCGGCGCCTGAACGGCGAAGGTCCGGCTATCGAGGACTTCATCCTGGTCGGCTTGTCATATGCACTCGGCGATGAGCCGATGCCGAGCCGGCGCCGCGACTACACGCCCACCACCGAGGACGGCGATGTTGCGGCCGCCGGTGCCACTCACGGGGGTTCCAGCACCTACATTGCGTACTTGCGCGACCAAGTGCTCCCTTTCGTTGCGCAGCACTATCGCACCGATGAAGCGCGGCGCCTGTTCCTTGGCCATTCCTACGGCGGCCTGCTCGGTACGCAGATCCTGCTGAGCACACCCGAGCTGTTTTCCGGCTACATCCTGGGCAGTCCATCGGACTGGTTCGGCGAACATGCCATGCGCGCCGAGGAAGCGCGCTTCGCCTCCAGTCACCGCGATCTGCCGGCACAGGTCTACATGTATGTCGGCGAGTACGAACAGCGCCGCTACGGCAAGCGCTACGACATGGTGACCGACGCGCAGCAGATGGTGCAGACCTTGCGCGGACGGCACTATCCGTCGCTGCGCCTGCAGTTGGACGTGCTGGACGACGAGGATCACCTGAGCGTTGCGCCGCGCGGGCTCACCCATGGCTTGAAGTTTCTGCTGGGTGTTCCGCGGCAGTGAGGCGCGGCGCGCACGCCGCCGGTCGGGCGGATGCTGCATCTCCACGGATGGCGTTGTCGCGGCTGAAGCCGCTCCTACAGGTGCACGCCGGCCGCCGCTAAAGGTCTTCTAAAGCAACGCCATTTACCGGCACGTGTTCCCAGAGGTTTACATAAGGCACCGCACAAAAGCCGGTCAGTACTTCAGCGCATCCGCCGTCGGCGCCAATGGCGCGAAGCGTGCGCCGCTGAAATCGTGCAGCAACCGGAATACCTGGGCACCCCGCTGCGCCACTTCGCGGAAGTCGCTCTTGCGCAGACGATAGAGCCTGCCCTCGCGCGCGAACACCAGGTCGCCGCCATCCCAGTCGGCCCAGTCGCTGCCCGGCAGGTCGACCAGCACGGCGCCGTCGCGATCCAGCACCCGGTGATCCTGGCCATACCAGGCATGGTTTTCCTGGCCGACCGCATGCAGCAGCGACTGCAGGCGGCGGCCATTGGCGCCGAGCTTCTCGCGCACGCGCGGGCGGCTGAAGCGGAACAATGCGCCGCTGCGCAGCCCGCCACGTTCGCCCTCGCCGTCATCGCGCAACTGCCAGCCATCGCGTTCGCGCAACACGCCGTCGATCGGCTCGTCCTCGCCGCCGCCCGAATGCGTGCCGAACGGCCGCACCTGCAGATGGTGCGGCAACTGGAAGCCGGTCGGCATCGGAAAAGGATCCCGCCCCTCGCGTGGCCGGTGGTTCAACAACAAGGTCCGCTCGTCCTCGAACATCCCGCCGCCGCCCCAGCAGTCGCCCTTCGGCCACAGCGCCAGCGCAGTGAAGAACGGCGGCCGCGACAGCGCGGTCCAGGTGCCGAAGTCGCCGCGCTGCTTGGAGGCGATGTACACCAGCAGCCGCCCCGACGGCGACAGATCGCAGCGTCGCTCGTAGATGCGGCCCTTGAACCACTGGCCGTGCACGAACGTGTCGTCGCGCAGATCCCAGTGGATCAACTGCACCTGCTTGCTCGGCCCGCGGCGGAAGATCACGCCGGTGCGGGCGTCGCGTGCCAGCAGGGCGAACAGGCGGGTCGCCGGCGGGCGCTGCGACATTAAGGATTGTGCGGGCTCCATCTGCGGTTCTCCTCGCAGGACAGGGCTGTCACAGTGGCAGACCCGCGGCACGGCGACAACCGCTGCCGGCGCGCCGCATCGGCGACGCGCATGGCACAACCCATGTCCGCAAACGGCGGGCCACTCGAACCCGCCTGTACGCGTCGGGCTACTTGGCGATCACCGACGTCCCCGACGGCACCATGTAGCAGGCCTGCGCCTTGGCACAGGCCTCGGCGTTGATCTCGGCGATCTGGCTGGCCAGGTACTGCTCCGGGGTCAGGCCCATGCGGTTGCGGTAGGCGTTGTCCGCATCGGCCTTCGCCACCTGCTCCTGCTCGCGCTGGCGCTCGGCGGTGGTGGCTTCCACCAGGGTCTTGACCCGCTGCTGCTGCGCCGCGGTGAGGTTCATCTGCTGCAGCACGTCGGGATTGGGACGGGCGCGGCCGAGGGTGATGTTCTGGATCTGAATCGGCAGGCCCTGCTCCTTGACCAGGGCGCGCACGTTCTCGGTGACCGAGTCATCGATCTTCCGTGCCGTGTCCGGGTCGCTCATCATCCGCGTCATGTCGTAGCGCTTGACCTGGTCGCGCACGATCGCCGCGTACTGGCTGGCGACGTTGTTCTTGAACCAGTCCTGGCCGAAGCCGGACAGCAGCCGCGCCGGCGCGGTGATGCGGTATTGGATCTGCGTGGAGAAGTCCAACAGGATGTTGTCGCTGGACGAGAAGTCGTCGAAGGCCACCTGCACCGTCTGCGGCGTGGTGTCCACGTACACCGCCGACGTCGTCATCCACGTGTAGGTGCGGCCGGGATCGCGCACGTCGTCCAGGCGGATGCCGCCCTTGCCGAACAGCAGCGGCTTGTCCACCAGCACCGCCTGCTGCCCCGGATCGGGCGAGACCACGGTACAGCCGCACAAAAAGGCCGCCACGGCGGTGGCCAGCATGGAATGTTTCATCGATGTCCCCCTGAAGAGACGGCGCCGCGCGCCATCGTGTGCGGGGGATGCTAGCGCATCGTGATGGACTGTTCGACCCTGGAGGAGCAGGCCTGCGCACTATCCGTTACGAGCGACGCCTCCTTCATCAGATCAACCGAGGGTTTGGCCTTGATTTCTGGACACCTCGCGCTGCTGTGTCATCGCTTGCTCCTGAGCAATGACCTGGTTCGCCGCCATCAGCTTGGCATCTGACTGCTCGACCGGAGTCTGCATCGCCTGCTGCACTGGCACATGCGCGCGCAGGTGGGCAGGATCGTTCAATTCTCCTTGAACAGCGATAAGGCGTTCAGGCCCGGCGACAACATGATCCACCCTTGTCAGTGCATTGCCGGAGAGCGATGCACTGGAAACATTCGGATACTGATCTCCGTTGTCCTTGCAGGCTGCGAGAAGGCTCCTGCACACACGCTCACTGTTCTCATCGAATGGCACGCCAGCCTGACTCCCGAGCCGCTGCACTCCGTCTCTGATTTGCAGGAGCATTGCGTGATCAGGGTGCGCAGGATTGTCGGGGCCGGTCCGGCCACCATGCTGTTGCGGAGCAGGCCGGAGTTCGGGTGCATGAGGATCCACATGCAGCAGCCGTTGCGTCTGGCCTCCCTGCTGCAGGTTGAGATCGGTGGTGCCATCGTGGTTTCGGGCGCGTGTCAGATTCTCGCGCGCGACAGAACTCCACTCACCGTTCAAGAACGCATGGCCCTGTCCATGCTTGTTCCAGTTGACCAGATCATTGCCTGCGGCATAGAAGCCTGGCCCATTGAAGCGCTCCGGATGCGCGCGGTCGGTAGGGCCATACTGATGCGCCCCGCCTCTATCCAGGGCACCGATGAACTGCCCTGCGCGATCGTCATGGATGAACAAGTTCTTGATGACGGGGTACTCGTGCGGCAAGTTCTGATGCGCCCTATCTGCATTGAGGGCGGTTGGATTGACGAGTGGATCCGCCAGGACACTTGCCCACGCAGTCGAGAGTGGGCTTTCTCGATTCGCGTTGCGCAGCAAGTTGACGACCGCCGCACCCCTCAAGGCGTCGTCACGGCCCAGCTCAAAATAGTCTTTCTGACCTGAGCGCTTGGGGAGAAAACCGTCAATGGCAGCACTGACGTCTGCCACAGAGTCATACTGGTTCCCCTCAAGCTTACGAATCATTGTTGCGGCACGTACTTCGTTTTGGTTGTATGCCTTGCCAACCATGGCCGCCAGTTTCACTTGGTCGTCGAGTGACGCGTTCTGATACAGGTTGCTTCGCTGCAGCGGCGCGATGGCGCGATCCATCAACTTATCGATCTGAGCGACATCGCGGTCGTGCACCCACGTGATACCGGCATCCGAGGCCAAGAACGTATCCAACCGCGATTTGACATCCGCATCCAGCGGGCGTCCATGGTCGTTTCTGATCGCATCTCCATCACGGCCAAGATCCGCGATCGCTCTTGCCGCCTGATCGTCGGTCAACACCGACTGCGGCTGATGCGCCCTCGCCCAGTCCTGGTATGCATTGATCAGGTCCCTCGGAACGTTCTCGCCGTTAGGATCATTGGGCTGGTAGTGCTGCCCCAGGTCCGTCTGGATGGTACCGATCGAGTAACCACTGCTGTCCGCTGGTTCGAGCGTTGGCGTTGAGGCCTTGTCGCCTGCGACAAACAGTCGATATGCATCGTATCGACTCTCGGAGGTGACACCCACAGCGAAGTACAGGGTTGCACGCAACTCCTTGTCTGTGAGCGTACTCATTGTGCGTCCTCCGGATCCGAACAATCCTTGTCATAAGGCACGTCTTTACCTGCGACATCCGGATAAAGCGCGACAGTGCGACGATAGCTGGAACCATACTTCTCATATCGAATGAGTTGTCCATTTTCCAGCTTGAACTGATCCTCTCGCTCGGAGAACGCCGGGCAGGCGGAGTAGCTCTTTCCTCCGTCGTCGCTGCAGTAGCGGACATACAACGTGTCTCCACGCACCTCTCCCTGCAACTGCCCATCATTGCCGCGAACGTTGGTCCCCTCGCTCCAATCTCCCGTCACGCGATCGCCATGTTGCTGCAGATGCAGGCTCAGATAGTGGCCCAAGTCGCATTTCTTGGCATACGCCCACTCCCCAGAGAACGACGGAGATTTGCTCGCGGAAGCGGTGGTAGCACACGAGGTGATCAACGTCATCACCATCACTAGCGCGGCCACTGGAAAACTCGGGCTTGATCGCTCTTGCTCAGCCATCGGTCACTCCTTGGACGTGGGTTGCGGCTCGTATGTGCGGAAGATAGCAACTAGGCCCGGGACGTTCCACAGGTCACCAAGCGCCTTAATTTGCTGAATGTTCTTGCCTCAACCGAGCTAGGATCAATGCAGCCACCCGCTTTCTCCAGGCGGCGCCTCAGAGTCCAGCGCATAGACAGCCCGCTCTTCTCGTACGCGGTTGGACGCCGGTTCGCGCAGCGGCTGTTGTGCGATCTGCAGCAGCAGTTCACGCACGTCGTTCGCTGCGGCGCAGAGCGTGCTGCCCACTTCCGGCAAAGCCTGCCCCGCACGCTCGGCCGCATCGCCGGCCGCCACTATCCGGGCATTGGCGGAGACGGTCTCGGCCAGTTGCGTGAGCCTGTCGATCTGCTCCTGCGTGATCCAGAACGTGCCGCTGCCAGCGTCCGTTGCTGCTTGGATAGCGGCATCAGACCAGGCGCCGCGCGTCGTGTCGGGCCGCTGGGCGGGATAGGACAGCGCGCCCAGCACCAGGTCCACTTGCTCGGCCAGCAGTTCCAGACAGAGCGCCAGTTCGCCCATGCGCACCTTGGGTTCGGCGGCGCGCTCCTCGGCCTGCGTGCGTGGCTGCGCCAGCCGGACCAGGAAGCGCACGTGGTCGCGCAGCTTCGCCAGGCGGAACTGGCTGTCCTCCGGCAGGAAATAGCCGGGCATGTCTTCGTCGTCCAAACGGTCGTGCGCCATCGTTGCCTCCTCGTTCCATGAAGGGGTCCGGCCGCCACGCATGGCGGACGGGAAGTCGGGAGGTTCGAAACCGCACGTAGACGGCGGGCGTATTTCCCCAAAGGGTGTTGTATTAGCCGCCCTCCCGACGCAGGCATCGCGTCGGCTTGCGCCCGAAGATCGGACACAAAAAACCCACCGGTTTGTCGGAGGTGGGTACCGCTACGTGAGGAGTTTCGACGCTCCTTGCCACCAAGGCTGCCATCCGTAGTGCGCGGTGTCAACGGCAGAAAAACCAGCCTTCAAACTGAACCTTGTTCTCTTATACACAGCCACTTGAGGCCGAACTACCGCTAGTCGCAGCTTGTGCGAACCGGTACTGTTTACCTTCGTTTCTGACTTTTTGAGAGCTTTCCGCGTGAACCTTGATCAAGCCGGGCTACCCCACCCGGCACTCGACGAACTGAACGACCATGCACACCGTCCTGCCTCCGCGTACGTCGAGGAGCGTGGTGCCATCTTCACTCGGCGTGAAGTGGTTGACTTCATTTTGGACCTCGTGGGGTACACCGAAGATCAAGCACTTGCATCCGCGAAGCTCTTGGAGCCAGCGGCTGGGCACGCGGACTTTCTTCTGCCAGTGATTGGGCGCTTGGTCCGTTCCTTTCGCGCTCATGGCGGAGATCTATCTAGTGCTGTAGAGACTTTGTCACCCGCGATCCTCGCTTTCGAAGTACATGGGGCTAGCTTAGACACTGCCAGAAAGGTTGTTGTCGCTGAACTCATGAGGCTTGGGATCAAGAAGCCTGCGGCTCAAGCGCTGGCCCGCCACTGGCTTGTATGTGCTGACTTCCTTCTGGCACCGCTGCCGGATAAGTTCGACTTCGTAGTGGGAAATCCTCCTTATGTACGACAGGAACTGATCCCTTCAGCACTGCTCTCAAAGTATCGAGCACGCTTCCATACACTGTACGACAGGGCTGATCTCTATATACCCTTCTTCGAACGCTGCCTTGATGCCTTAAGCCCTGGCGGACGGCTGGGTTTCATTTGCACAGATCGTTGGACAAAGAATAAGTATGGCGCCGCCCTTCGGGCGATGATTTCAGAGCGTTTTGCGCTCACTCATTTCATAGATCTTGTCGGAAAGTCAGC
This sequence comes from Xanthomonas sp. LF02-5, assembly GCF_034105325.1. NCBI lineage: Bacteria > Pseudomonadati > Pseudomonadota > Gammaproteobacteria > Lysobacterales > Lysobacteraceae > Xanthomonas > Xanthomonas sp. LF02-5. The sequence goes on from NZ_JAXGGF010000006.1 coordinate 85,668, forward strand.
CTTTCTGACCGACGTCATGACTTATCCAGCGATCACTGTACTTGAGAACGCTAGACCTGAGGCAAAAGCCCGTCCAACACGCATTGCATATCGACCTGAGATTGAGGCTTCAACGCTCACTGCCTTGGCAAAAGCCATGACATCTCGTAGGCCTCCCGGGGATAGCGGCGTCTCTGAGATGGCGGATGTGACGAATGGCTCTGAACCATGGATTCTGCATCAACCTGACCAGCTCGCGCTGGTACGTCGCTTGGAACGGGACTTCCCAACTCTTGAAGAAGTTGGTTGCAAAGTCGGCATTGGTGTCGCAACTGGCAACGACAGTGTTTACATCGCGGACTTCGACAAACTGGACGTGGAACCATCTCGCAAACTTCCGCTAGTGCGAACGCAAGACATATGGGACGGCACAGTTAAATGGCAGGGCATGGGCGTACTCAACCCATTCGAAGACGATGGCAAGCTCGTTGACCTTGCGCGCTATCCGCGGTTCGCGGCCTATCTCGGCAATCACGCGCCTAAAATCAAGGCCCGGAACGTCGCAAAGCGCAACCCCGAGCGTTGGTTCCGCACTATAGATCGTATTTATCCAGCCTTAGCAAGCGCACCGAAGCTACTGGTACCCGACATTAAAGGCAGTGCGCACTTTGTTTACGAAGACGGGCGGCTATACCCGCACCACAACCTTTACTTCATTACAGCCGCAGAGTGGGACCTCCGGGCACTCCAAGCTGTACTGATGTCGGGATTGGCCCAACTTTTCGTAGCCACTTACTCCACTAAAATGCGCGGCGGCTCTTTGCGCTTTCAAGCTCAGTATCTGCGACGTATTCGTATTCCACACTGGGCAGATGTCGCTCCGCACATTCGGAAAGCACTTCGGAAAGCCGCCACATCAGCCAATTTAAAAGAGGCTAGCCAAGCCACTTTCAATCTCTTTGAACTGAGTGAAAGAGAGCGCACAATCATCGCGTCGATCTATTAGGAGCACACATGACATTGGACTTATCCGACTACGACCGCTTGACGCGTTTAGGCGTCGCACAGTTTTGGACAGGGCGCAGTAGTGCGCTCGAAAACGACGAGGAGCGCAGTCAGGGCGGCGAGCGTGCTGGCGTTTTAGGCGGCCGCAACATGGATGGCTTTCTAGCGATGATCGAGGGATTAGTCCGCAAGAATGGGCTGCCTGACGCGGACATATGGGTATCCGGTCGCCCTAACCTTACGTTGCCTGGTTTCTATCGACCGACCAAGCTATGGGACGTGCTAGTTTTTAGCAATAAAAAACTCGTTGCTGCAATCGAATTAAAGAGTCATGTCGGCCCCTCCTTCGGCAACAACTTTAATAATCGTGCTGAGGAGGCTATCGGCACAGCCCACGACCTGGCCACCGCCATACGGGAAGGGGCCCTTGGTGATCAGCATCCACCCTTCACTGGCTGGTTGATTCTTGTCGAAGACTGCGAAAAATCCAATCGTCCCGTGCGAGATAGATCCCCTCATTTTCCCGTTTCATTTGAGTTCCAGGGCGCCTCTTATTTAACTAGATACGAGGTACTCTGCCGACGATTGATGCGGGAAGGCCTCTACTCGCAGGCAACGATAATTGCCTCCCCTAGGGCTGCACGCCTGGACGGTAGCTACCGAGACTTATCTCAATCCACCGGGCTACGCGCCTTCGCCGTAAGGCTCGCCGCCCACATCGCAGGGTGGGCTAACTTATAGACTCCTAAATCCCGGTAGCCTTGGACCCAAAAACTAGGGTCAGAGTAACTCCGACCCTTGTCTTCCTATCCCCCAAGTTCTTGACGGATGTAGTCCGCCAAATCCTGAGAGAATCTGCCGCGCTTCAGCGAGTCTGTAGTTGGAAAGCCGACGTTGTCGATCGCTTTCTGACATTTCTCAAAGATGGGGATATATGCACGATCGTCAGACTGAAGAACGTCTATCATCTTCGTGGCGTACGCATCCGCTTTCTTCGAGTTTGGCTCAGGAACAACAACCTTTCCGTGAGCAAACCATTTGAAAGCCTGAATAACGTGCCATCTCAACTTCAGATAATTCTGCGCACCGTTTTTCCTGCCATTGATAAGTGTCTGATACTTGTAAAGAGCGAGAGTCGAACAGTAGTAATATGACTCATGATCATCCTCACGAAACAAGTTATCCCCACTGGCTGAAAATATTGCTCGAACGTAACGCGCAGAGTTATGAGGCTGGTTAAGAAACATCGCCGCATAACAACGCGCCACTTCCTTGACGTCGAAAACCCTGGACACCTGCAACCCCACTCCTCTGAACTCCCCCTGTCTTCTCTCGAAGTATATTTTACCCTCTGCGGGGACCCGCTGGTTTCGCGCATCGAAATACTTCTGAACGAGCTTGGCCTTGCCCCGCAAGCCATAAAATGCCTCTTTCGGAATATCCGACTGACTATTTGTCGCTGCAATTATGTCGCCAGATGACTCATTGTCGGGGGACTCGATGAATTTTATTACAACATTCACCCCATCCGTAAGCTTATCCAAGTTAGCGTGAAGGGTACTACTCGTCTGACACCCATTAATAACCTGGTAATTCGTAAGATGAATCTCCCTTGTATTTGGGGTCAGCGTCAACTCAGGCGCAACCACGGTTATACCGTTATTCAAGACAGAGAATAGCTTGCGTTTCTCATCGCTTTGCAAGGTCCGCTGGATTGCCCCATTTACATCATTATCTGACCCGAGGAAGGACCTCACATTTTCCTCAAATACTGACTGCTTGAGCTCCCCATCGGAATCACACAGCAACGACTTCACATATTTACTAGCGGAGACAACCCCAACATACGACTGAGGTATTCCAGGCATGGCTGGCATACCAAAGTAGTCAATGAGAGTAAGTTTTGCTTCATTCTTGTCGCTCAGATCGGCGAAGAATTTCAGCAATTCGCCCCGACCAGCCGGCGTAACGGATACATTAAAAAACAGCTCTGTGTCTCGAATGTAATTCTCGATCAGCTCAAATGCGGCCTTGATTTCTCGCTCAGCCTTGTAGGTGCCAGAAGTGCAATAGTAGACGTGCACATTTGGCCTCCTATTTCTGACTTTTTTTAGGTTTGCAAGAACTATCTTGATTATTTCGATAGATTCTTCATTTAGCTTGCCATTTGGCAGCTTCGGATCGAGGCTCAGAAAATCTTCCAGACCCATCTTAAAGTTGGCGATATCCGCCTTGTGAAATGCCTCCCCACTTTTCGCTTGCAAAAAGACGATGTCGACCAACAAATTTGTCTTGTGTGTTTTGAACACTTCATCAGCATCTTCTATCGTCGTGATCAGATCCCCATCAATCACAATGGCTATACCATCGATGGCTGCATCATCCTCGTCCGTGGTCACATCAATTGGATCAAATCTACCCAGAAAGTGTTTAGAAACTACGCAGTAGTTGCAAAACGCCTCGAAAAGTTTTGACTCATCCAGACCTTGATAGCCGAAGTCATCACGGAGCTCGTTGACGTGATTCGCCAAAATTATATGCATATTATTTCCAGACTCCCGTATAGATTTTCAGATGCGAATACCAACTTCTGGATTGCAGCGACGCAGCATTAAAAAAGGCGACCCAGGGCCGCCTTTCTTTAGAGCTAAGATCGTGAACCGTTCAAACCCCAACCGGATTAGCCTTCTCAGGATCAATCTTGTACTGCTTGATCGCCCTGGCCACATCCTTGCCGGTCATTTTCCCATCCTTCGCCAACGCCGCAATGGCGGCATGCGCGATGTAGTACCGATCGACCTCGAAGAACCGGCGCAGGTTGGCACGCGTATCCGAGCGGCCGAAGCCATCGGTGCCCAGCACGGTGTAGTGCATCGGCACGAAGGCGCGGATCTGGTCGGCGAAGGCGCGCACGTAATCCGTGGCGGCGATGGCCGGGCCCTGGCGGCCTTCCAGCAGCTGGGTGACGAACGGCTTGCGCTGTTCGCCTTCCGGGTGCAGGCGGTTCCAGCGCTCGGCGTCGAAACCGTCGCGGCGCAGTTCGTTGAAGCTGGGGCAGGACCAGATGTCGGCGGTGACGCCGAAGTCCTTGTCCAGCAGTTCCGCCGCGGCGATGGCTTCGCGCAGGATGGTGCCCGAGCCGAGCAGCTGCACGCGCAGTTCGCCCTTCTTGGGCTTGCCGGCGTCCTTGAGCAGGTACATGCCCTTGATGATGCCGTCTTCCGCGCCCGCCGGCATTTCCGGGTGGGCGTAGTTCTCGTTCATCAGGGTGATGTAGTAATACTCGTCCACCTGCTCCTGCATCATCCGCTGGATGCCGTACTGCATGACCACGGTGACTTCGTAGCCGAAGGTGGGATCGTAGCTGCGCACGTTGGGGATGGAGCCGGCGATGACCTGGCTGAAGCCGTCTTCGTGCTGCAGGCCTTCGCCGTTGAGCGTGGTGCGGCCGGCGGTGCCGCCGAGCAGGAAGCCGCGGGTGCGCATGTCCGCCGCCTGCCAGGCGATGTCGCCCACGCGCTGGAAGCCGAACATGGAGTAGTAGATGTAGAACGGCAGCATCGGCACGTTGCTGACCGAGTAGCTGGTGCCGGCGGCCATCCACGAGGAGATGGCGCCCGGCTCGCTGATGCCCTGCTGCAGCACCTGGCCGGACTGGTCTTCGCGGTAGAACATCAGCTGGTCGGCGTCCACCGGCTTGTACTTCTGGCCGAACGGGGCATAGATGCCGATCTGCCGGAACATGCCTTCCATGCCGAAGGTACGCGCTTCGTCGGCCACGATCGGCACGATGCGCGGGCCCAGTTCCTTGTCGCGCAGGGCGATGTTGAGGCTCTGCACGAAGGCCATGGTGGTGGAGTAGGTGCGCTCGCCGCTGTCCTTGAGCAGGCGCTCGAACTTGTCCAGGCCCGGGGCGGGGATGGACAGGTCGGCCTTGCGGCGGCGCTGCGGCAGGTAGCCGCCCATCGCGGCACGGCGCTCCTTCAGGTACTGCACTTCCGGCGAGTCCGGGCCGGGGTGGTAGAACGGCACCTGCTCGGCGTCGGCCAGCTGCTTGTCGCTGAGCGGGATGTTGAAGCGGTCGCGGAACGCGCGCACGGCGTCGTCGTCCAGCTTCTTGGTCTGGTGGGTGGGGTTCAGCGCTTCGCCGGCCGAGCCCATGCCGTAGCCCTTGACGGTCTTGGCCAGGATCACGGTGGGCATGCCCTTGGTGTTCACCGCCTGGTGGTAGGCGGCGTAGACCTTGTGCGGATCGTGGCCGCCGCGGTTCAGGCGCCAGATGTCGTCGTCGGACAGGCCGGCGACCATGGCCGCGGTCTCCGGGTACTTGCCGAAGAAGTTGGCGCGGGTATAGGCGCCGCCGAAGGCCTTGCAGTTCTGGTACTCGCCGTCCACGGTTTCCATCATCAGCTTCTTGAGGACGCCGTTGGTGTCCTTGGCCAGCAGGGCGTCCCAGTAGCCGCCCCACAGCAGCTTGATGACGTTCCAGCCGCCGCCGCGGAACACGCCTTCCAGCTCCTGGATGATCTTGCCGTTGCCGCGCACCGGGCCGTCCAGGCGCTGCAGGTTGCAGTTGACCACGAAGATGAGGTTGTCCAGGCCTTCGCGGCCGGCCAGGGCGATGGCGCCCAGGGTCTCGGGTTCGTCGCTCTCGCCGTCGCCGATGAAGCACCACACCTTGCGGTCGGACTTCTCGATCAGGCCACGGTGCTCGAGGTACTTCATGAACTGCGCCTGGTAGATGGCGCTGAGCGGGCCCAGGCCCATCGACACGGTGGGGGTCTGCCAGAAGTCCGGCATCAGCCACGGGTGCGGATAGGAGGAGATGCCCTGCCCGTCCACTTCCATGCGGAAGTTGTTGAGCTGGTCTTCGCTGATGCGGCCTTCCAGGAAGGCGCGGGCGTAGATGCCGGGAGAGCTGTGGCCCTGGATGTACAGCAGGTCGCCGGGGTGCTTGTCCGAAGGCGCGCGCCAGAAGTGGTTGAAGCCCACGTCGTACAGGGTGGCGCTGGAGGCGAAGGAGGCGATGTGGCCGCCCAGGTCGCCCGGCTTGCGGTTGGCGCGGACCACGGTGGCCATGGCGTTCCAGCGGATGATCGAGCGGATCTTCCACTCGATGGCCGCGTCGCCCGGGCTCTTGGCCTCGTTGGCGGGGGCGATGGTGTTGACGTACTCGGTGGTCGGCGAGAACGGCAGGTAGGCGCCGGAACGACGGGTCAGCTCGACCATGTCCTCCAGCAGCTGATGCGCGCGCTCGGGGCCTGCGACATCGATGACGGCCTTGAGCGATTCGATCCACTCCTGGGTCTCAGTGGGATTCGGATCGTTCTGCAGCACCTCGTTCAACCAGTTCATAACGCTCCCGTAGGTCGCACGCACGCGCGCGATGGCATGTGTTTTCTCGAAGCCTGCAAGTGTAGCGCAACCGCTTCCAAGGACCTCGTACGCCAGCGTATGGAACGGACTGTCACATTGGCCCGGGACACCCCGCGGGACAGCCACCGACGCAGCCGCGCCGGGCGGCCGCGGCTGCGCTTATGATCGGGCTCCAGGCCCCCGTGGAGCGCCGCCATCGCCGTCGCCTCGTCAGCGCAGGAGCCTTCCGCGGTCGCCTGGCGGCACAGCCTGCGCACGCGGCTGCTGTTGTGGGGCAGCCTGCTGCAGGTGGCGCTGCTGCTGGGCCTGGCCCTGCTGTTCTACCTGGGCGCGCGCGAAGTGATGGTGCGCAACGCGCGCGAGGAGGTGGCCGGGCTGACCCAGCAGACCGCGCGCAGCCTGGACGCCACGCTGGGCTCGGTGCAGGTGAGCGGGCGCACCCTGGCCGCCGCCGCAGCGGGGCTGGGCCGGCAACCGTTCAACCTGCGCAACCTGCTGCAGGCCACGCTGCAGGGCGACCCGGACATCGCCGGGGCCTTGCTGGTGATCGAGCCGGGCGCGCTGAAGGGCGACGACCGCGGTTTCGCCTGGCACCTGCGGCGCACCGCCACCGGGGTACTGGAACAGCCGGCGGAGGCGCTGGGCTTCGATGCGCGCAGCATGCCCTGGTACCGGCGCACGCTCATCGCGCCGGCGCCGTGGTGGTCCGAGCCGTACAGCGACGCCAGCACCGGCGGCGCGTTCCTGACCACCTACAACCTGCCGCTGCGCCTGCCCGGCGACGGGCCGCAGGCGCCGGCGATCGGCATGGTGAGCGTGGACGTGCCGCTGCAGCGGCTGCAGGCCATCGTCGCCGAATTGCCGGCCAACAGCGGGCTGCAGCCGATGCTGCTGTCGCCGGACGGGCTGTTCGTGCTGCATCCGGACCCGGCGCTGCGCTTCCGCCGCACCCTGGAGGCGCACGTGGCGCGGGCGCGGCCGGACCTGTCGCCGCTGGCACAGGCGGCCGACACCCACACCGCGGTGCGCTTCGAGCACACCGCGCCGGACGGCACCCGCTACCTCACCCAGAGCGCGGCGGTGGGCGACACCGGCTGGACCTTCGCGCTGAGCGTGTCGGAGGACTACATCCTGGCCGGGCTGGACCGCATCGTGCTGTGGGGCGCGCTGGCCGGAGCCGCCGCGCTGGCGGTTTGGTTGTGGCTGCTGCACCGCTACACGGTGCGGCTGGTGCGGCCGATCGAGGACCTGACCGACTCGGCGCTGCACTTCAGCCAGGGCGCGTTCGACTACCCGCTGCGGCATGTGCAGCGCGCGGACGAAGTGGGGGTGATGGCGCGCGCCTTCGACAGCGCGCGCGGCTCGATCAAGCGCCAACTGGACGAGATCGCCACGCTGGCGCAGGCGCGGCAGCGCATGCAGAGCGAGCTGTCGATCGCGCGCGACATCCAGCAGGCGATGCTGCCGGGCGGGCGCACCTTCGACAGCGCCCACAAGCATCTGGAAACCCATGCGCTGCTGGAACCGGCGGAGATGGTGGGCGGAGATTTCTACCAGTTCTTCGAGACCGAGCCGGGGCTGCTGTGGTTCGTGGTCGGCGATGTGTCGGACAAGGGCGTACCGGCGGCGCTGTTCATGGCGCGGGCGATGACCGTGCTGGAGATCGCCGCGCGCCGGCACACGCGCCCGGACGCGATCCTGATCGCGGCCTCGCAACGGTTGGTGGAAGGCAACGAGCCGTGCATGTTCGCCACCGTGCTGTGCGGGCTGATCGACGTGCACAGCGGCGACTACTGGCTGTCCAGCGCCGGCCACGAGCCGCCGTTGCTGCTCGGCGCCGATGGCAGTGCGCACCTGCTGCCGCTGGAATCGGGCCCGCCGCTGGGGCTGGAGCCGCAATCGCGCTATCCGGTGGTGCATGGGCGCCTGGCCGCCGGCGCCACCCTGCTCAGCTACACCGACGGCATCACCGAGGCGATGGACGCGCAGGAGCGGCCCTACGGCGAGGCGCGGCTGCTGGCGGCGCTGCAGCCGGGCGCCGACGCGCAGGCGCAGTGCGCCGCGGTGCTGGCCGACGTGCAGGCGTTCACCGCACCGGCACCGCAGTCCGACGACATTACGCTCCTGGCGATCCGGCTGCGCCAGGATCCGGCACGGGAGGCGACGCGATGATGCTGCGATGGCAGATGGAACCGGCAATCGACGCACTGGCGAAATTGAGCGACAGCGTGGAGGCGGCGCTGCGGCGCCACGGCGTGAGCGGCGAGCAAGTCAGCCGCACCCGGCTGATCGTCGAGGAACTGGCGTGCAATACCCTCGAACACGGCCACCTGCGCCGTGAGCCGCTGCCGGTGGACGTGATCCTGCATCTGCTGCACGACGCGCTGGTGCTGGAGTTCCACGACAGCGGCCCGGCCTTCGACCCGCGCGACGCGCCGGTGCCGGACCTGGACGCGGACATCGCCGAACGCCCGATCGGTGGCCTCGGCCTGCACCTGGTGCAGCAACTGGCCGATCGCCTCGAGTATCGCCACGACGGCGGCCGCAACGTCGTGCGCATCGTCCTGCTGCAGCCCGCCGATCCACCCCTTCAGGAGTCGCCCGCATGACCACGTTGAGCCTGCAGATCGATCCGGCGCAGGACAAGCGCCAACGCCTCACCCTGAGCGGGCGCCTGGACACGCATACCTACCAGGCCCTGGACGAGGCGCTGGCGCCGCTGCTGGCCACGCCGATCACCACCCTGGTGCTGGACCTGTCGCATCTGGACTACATCAGCAGCGCGGGCATCCGCTCGATCTTCAAGGCGCGCAAGGTGCTGGCCGCGCGCGACGGCCGGGTGCTGGTGGTGAACCCGCAACCGCAGATCCGCAAGGTGTTCGACGTGGTCAAGGCGGTGCCGTTGAACGAGATCTTTACCTCGGTGCAGGAACTGGACGAGTACCTGGACGAGATGCAGCGGCGGGTGCTTGCCGATGGCGCAACGCGTCGGGACTGAAGTCCCTCCCACAGTGCACCCGGCGAGCCCGCTGCAAGGCTCTCTTTTGACGCACGTCGACTGGCATGCGGCCGCGATGCGCGAAGCGGCGCGCGTTCCGATGGCGCAATGCGTCGGGACTGAAGTCCCTCCCACAGTGCACCCGGCGAGCGCGCCGCAAGACCCTCTGTCGACACAAGCGGCCCAGGCCGCGACCGGAGTTGCCGTACAGCGCGTCATGGCTAAGCCACTTCCACAGGGATGGACTGGGCATCTCTTGTGGGAGGGACTTCAGTCCCGACGAGGGAGGGTGTCAGTCGGCTTCCGGCTTCCCTTTTCGCGACTGCATGACCACCTGACTCTCAAAAGGGCCACGGCTGGCCGATGCAACTTGGACAGCTCATCCCCGCAGAACTCCCAAGCACACCGAATGCACGCGCAGGACGCAAACGCGCGCTGCCGTCCTGACTGAACCAATCCCACCGCGCTCCAGCGCCCGCTCTGCCAGGCGCTTGCCGACCACACTACTTCGATATATCGTTTCCGCACCAGATTCGACATATCGAAATGCCACGACCCCATGTCCCCGGCCCGCACCCCGCGCACCGCCTGTTCGATGAAGACCGGGCCGGCCGCGGCCGTGGCGCGCGCGGCCCCCGTCCGTTGGGCCACGGCGACCTGCGGCTGTTGCTGCTGGCGATGATCGAGACCCAGCCGCGCCACGGCTACGAGTTGATCCGCGCGGTCGCCGAGCTGTTCCATGGCCTGTACACGCCCAGCGCCGGCACGGTCTACCCCACCCTGGCGCAGTTGGAAGCGCAGGGCCTGGTACAGGCCGATGCCGACGCCACGCGCAAACGCTATGCCATCACCGAGGCCGGCCAGGCCTTCGTGCGCACCGAGCGCGCGCAGGTGGACGCGGCGCTGCAGCGCACCCAGCACAGCGCGCGTGCGCTGGTGCGCGCCAACGTGCCGGCGCCGGTGCGCGAGGCGATGCGCCGCATCAAGCACGGCCTGCTGGCGCGGCACGGGCGCTGGGACCCGGACGAGATCGAGCGCGTCGCCGCGCTGTTGCATGCCGCCGCCGACGGCATGGATGGCAACACACCCTGATTCCCCTTCCAGCCAGCACGCGGACATTAGCGCTTTCGGCATCCGCGTCGCCCGCCAACCCTCTCCCCCACTTCCGAGGATTCCCATGGCGACCCACGAACACCGCCTGCTGCGCCACCCGCTGCGCCTGCGTCATCTGCAGGTGCTGCGCACGCAACCGCTGACCCCGCACATGCGCCGCATCGTCGTCGGCGGCCCCGAACTGGACGGCTTCGTCAGCGCCGGGCCGGACGACCACGTCAAGCTGTTCTTCCCCAACCCCGAAGGCGCGTTCGTGCTGCCGACGATGACCGAGCACGGCCCGGTGTATCCGGCCGACGCGCTGCCCTCTCCCGCCCGCGACTACACCCCGCGCCACTACGATGCCGACGCGCAGGAACTGACCCTGGACTTCGTGTTGCACGGCGACGGCCCGGCCTGCCGCTGGGCGGCGCAGGCCGACCCGGGCGATGCGCTGGTCGTCGGCGGGCCGCGTGGCTCGTTCGTCGCCGCCGACGATTTCGATGCCTACGTGCTGATCGGCGACGAGACCGCGCTGCCGGCGATCGGCCGCTGGCTGGAAACCCTGCCGGCCAACGCGGAGGTGGACGCGCTGATCGAGATTCCCGGCTACGCCGACCGGCAAGCGCTGGAGTGCGACGCCGCGCTGCGCATCACCTGGCTGGAGCGCAACGGCGTGGACGCACGCAGCAGCCAGTTGCTGGAAGGCGCGCTGCGCGACTTCGACCCGCCCGACGGCGACGCGTTCTACTGGATCGCCTGCGAATCGGCCCGCGCGCGGATGATGCGCAAGTTCGTCGAAGGCCACCTGGGCGTGCCCAAGGAGTGGATCCGCGCGACGGGGTATTGGAAGGCGGGCGGGGACGCGGCCGAAGACTGAAAGCCGCGTCGAAAAAAGCAAAAAGCACGCGCAGGACGGCAGGCACCGAACACACCGCAACCCGGCGCAACAGCCCCTCTCCCACCGGGAGAGGGGTTGGGGTGAGGGTAAGGACGTGCCTGGCGCTTCAGGCGCATGCGAGGCTTCGCCAAGAACCATCGCGGTAAGGCCATCGCGGCTGAAGCCGCCCCTACGGTGCGTCTTTCGCGCGCAGTTTCATTGCACTGCACACAGCGAGATCCCGAACATACAAACGCCCGCCGAGTGGCGGGCGTTTGCGTTACGACAGGCGGCAGCGCGCGAAGCGCCGCTGCCGCGACCACAGGCGGCCTTACTTGGCCGCTGCCTGCAGCGCTTCGGTGGTGATGCGGATCTTCACTTCGTCGCTGACGTTCGGCACGTAGGCGCCCAGGCCGAAGTCGCTGCGCTTGACCGTGGTGGTGGCGTCGAAGCCCAGCGCCGGCACCTTCTTCATCGGGTGCGGACCGGCACCGTTGAGGGTCACCGCCAGCACCACCGGCTTGGTCGTGCCCTTGATGGTCAGGTCGCCAGCGACGGTCAGCTTGTTGCCGCCGGCCGAGGTCACCTTGGTGCTCTTGAAGGTGGCGGTCGGGAACTTGGCGGCGTCGAAGAAGTCGGCGCTCTTCAGGTGCTCGTCGAACTTGGCGGTGAAGCTGTTGAGGCCGGACAGCGGCAGGGTCACGTTGACGCTGGACTTGCTCACGTCCTGGGCGTTGTAGACCAGGGTGCCGTCGACGTCGCCGAAGTGCGCGGACGGGTTGGAGAAGCCGAAGTGGCTCCACTGCACCAGCACGTCGGTGTGGGCCGGGTCGAGCGTGTAGGTGCCGGAGACGCCCTTGGCGGCGGCAGCGGCGGCGGCCGGCGCGGCGAAGGCGCTGGTGGCCGGCTGGGCGACGACGACGGCCAGGGCCATGGCGAGCGGGAGCAGCAGTTTGCGGGTCTTGGTCATGGTGGAACTCCTTGGAGGGGTGATGGGACGAAACTGCGGCAGGCGCGGGCCTGCGGTGGGACACGAAAGCGGAAAGCGCGCGCTCACTCGATGCGCGCGGCCTCGTCGAAACTCAGCCGCGGCAGGCGCGGGAACAGGCCACTGGGATCGCCGTAGCCGAGGTTGACCAGGAAGTTGGATTTGATCGCAGTGCCTGCGAAGAACGCGGCATCGACCTTGGCGTTGTCGAAGCCGGACATGGGACCGGCATCCAGGCCCAGCGCACGCGCGGCCAGGATCAGGTAGGCGCCCTGCAGCGAGCCGTTGCGGAACGCGCCTTCGCTGCGGCCTTCGCGCGGGCCGTCGAACCAGCTCTTGGCATCGGTGTGCGGGAACAGGTACGGCAGCTTCTCGTGGAAGTCTTCGTCGTGGGCGACGATCACCGTGACCGGCGCGGCCAGGGTCTTGGCCAGGTTGCCTTCGGACAGCGCCGGCTTGAGCTTTTCCTTGGCCTGCGGCGAGGTGACGAAGACGAAGCGTGCCGGGCTGCCGTTGGCCGCGGTCGGGCCCCACTTCACCAGGTCGTACAGGGCACGCAGGGTGGCTTCGTCGACCGGCTTGTCCAGGAACGCGTTCTGGGTGCGGGCGGTGCGGAACAACTGGTCGAGGGCGGCGTCGTGCAAGGCGTCGGACATGGAGGAAGTTCCTTGATCGAGGGAAGCGCCAGGAGGCCGGTGGGGCCGTCCCGATGCGAGGCGGCCAGTGTAGAGTGGCACGATTGTCGCAACACCCGGCCGCGATGCAACGGATTACTACCAAACGTGAAACGATCGGACGCGACCTGGGCGATTAGCGATGGCCGCGCCGGCAACGCCCGCCAGGCCGAGGCGCTGGCCGCCGCGTTGGCGCTTCCGGCCGCGGCACCGATCCAGGCGCAGGTGTTGCAGCCGCACATGCCGTGGCGCTGGTTGGCGCCACGCTGGCTGCCCGGCGCGCAGCATGCGTACGGCGCGTCATTCGCCGCAGCATTGCAGCAGCCGCCGCCGCTCGCCGTGGGCTGCGGCCGCCAGGCGGCGCTGGCGACGCGGCTGCTGCGCGCACGCGGCAGCCAGGTGGCGCAGATCCTGGATCCGCGGCTGGACCCGCGCCACTGGGACATCGTGGTGGTGCCGGAACACGATCGGCTGCGCGGCCCCAATGTGCTGACCCTGCTCGGCAGCCTGCATCCGATCGACGATGCCTGGCTGGCGGCCGGGCGCACGGCGTTTCCTGCGTTGGGCGCATTGCCCTCGCCGCGCATCGGTCTGCTGGTGGGCGGCCCCTCCGGGCTGGCGCCGTGGAGCGAAGCACAGGCACAGGCCGCCTTCGCCGACATCGCCGCACAGTTGCGCATGCACGGGGGCAGCATTCTCGCCAGCGCATCGCGGCGCACGCCGCCTGCGGTGGCCGCGGCCTTGCGCCGCACGTTCGCCGACGTGCCGGGCATGGTGTGGTGCGGCGCGGACGACGGCGCCAATCCCTATGCCGGCCTGCTCGGCTGGGCCGAGCGTCTCGTGTGCACGCCGGATTCGGTGAACCTGCTGTCGGAAGCCTGCGCCACGCGCGTGCCGGTGCAAGTGCTGATGCCGGAAACGGCGCGTGGCCGCGCCCTGGATTTCCATCGTGCTTTGCAGGCGCGTGGACGCCTACTTCCGGCGCAAGATGCCGGCGACGCGTACGCCGCCGGCATCGCACCGCTACGCGAAACCGCGCGGGTGGCCGCGCTGATCCGCGACCGCTTGACGCTGGCCTGATCGGCCGCCGTGCCGGCGTCGCTGCCACGACGCCGACACGGCAACCGGGCCCAACGCGTCACATCACGCTATGTCAGGGGTTGCTCGGCGAACGCGGCACGCCGGCCGGCGCCGCATCCAGCGCACCGATCAGCAGTCGCACCACCGGCGTGCCCACGCCGACCGTGTAGTTGTACTTGCCCTTGATCGGCTGATTGTTGTCGACCACGCCGTTGTAGCCGGGGATGCCGCGATGCAGCGCCTCCGGCCCATTGGCAGCCAGGCGGTACAGGTAATCGTTGAGATTGCCCTGGCGGCCCTGCTTCTCCACCAGCAGCGCGACCGCGCTGGCGAATTCCGGCGCGGCGACGCTGGTGCCGATCACCGCCGAGATGCCGCCCTTGAAGTAGGTGGCCACTGAGCTGTCGCCCTCACGGCACGGCTGCGTCGCAATCCCCGGGCAGCCGCCCACCAGCATGCCGATGTCCGGCAGCGCGCGCATGGACGTGCGCGTCCCGCCGAGCGCACGCAACTGGTAGGCCGGACGCTGGAACAGGGTGCTGACGCCGCCGCCGGCGCCCCAGTAGCCGCCGGCCAGGTTCGCGCCGACGCCGTAGTAGTCGGCGGTCTCCAGCGGATCGCCGTAGGCGCTTTCGCTCTTGTAGCCGGATTCCAGGCTGCCCTTCTTGTACGCAGTGAGCAGGTTGCCGCCGCCGACCGCGGTCACGTGCGGGCTGGCTGCGGGGTGTTCGACGCCGGCGACGAAGCGGCCGTCCTTGTGGTCGACCGCGTACTGCGTATCCGCGCAGTCCAGGCCGGCGTTGTCGCCACTGGAGGCGACGAAGGTGATGCCCTGCGCGTTGCCCTGCTTGAACACCGCATCGTAGGGACGCAGCAGCGAGGTGAAATCCTTGCCGCCGTTGTAGGCCGCGGTGTAGTACAGCTCGCAGACGCCGAACGAGGAACTGACCACGTCGGCCTGGTTGTCCTGCACGATCTGCCGGTAGCCGGCCAGCACCGAGGCGTCGCTCAGGTCCGGGATCACGTACAGCAGCACATGCGCACCCGGCGCGCCGCCGAGCGCCATCTGCACGTCGAGCGCGGCCTCGCCGCCTGCGGCGTCGTTGCCGTCCTGCAGGCCCGGCTTGGCGCCGGCTACGTAGTGGCGCGCGTACAGGGTCGGGTCGGCGTGGTTGGCGGCGTAGCGGCTGAAGTTTTCGTGGTCGAACATCGCCTTGATGTCCGAATCCAGCACGTCGCTGCTGATCAGGATGGCGATGGTGCTGCCGGTGCCGTCGAGCCGGCGCTGCTGCCCGGCCGCGCCAGTGGTGGCCTGGTAGGACGGGTAGCCGTAGGCCTGCTTGAGATCGTTGTACCAGTAGGTGGTACCGCCGGCGCCGTAGCGGTTGGCGGGATTCTTGGTGGCCGCGCGCTGCCAGTTGACGTGCATCGGCGGCGCACCACGGGTCAGGCCGGTCACGGTCGCACCGCTGTCGCGCAGCACGGCGGGCAACTGCAAGGGACCGGCGGCGGCGAGGTGGGCCTGGCTGCCCTGCTGGACCTCGGCGGTCAGCGGCACCGCGAACAAGCGCTCGACGTTGTTCGCGCTCGCACTGACATGCAGGGTGTTGCCCTGCTCGGTGACGTTCATGTGCGCGGCCTGCAGCGCGGCACGCACCTGCGCGACCTGCGCCGGCGCCGGTGCGAAGCGGCGCTGGAATTCGGTCGGCGTCAGCCAATGGTGATACTGCGGGGAGACCGGATCCTGGATATCGGCCAGCAACGCGTCCAGGCCGGCCTGATCGCGCAACGGCAAGTGCACGTCGAAGTTGACCGGCGCGGCGCGCAGCGTTGCGGTCATCGCCGCGATGGAGGCGTCGGGCACGGCATTGGCGGTGCCGAGCGCGCACAGCAGGGAAGCGGACAACACGGCAGCCAGCAAGGGCCGACGGCGGATGCGATCAAGCATGGGCGTCTCTCCGGGGGTAGAGCGAGTGGACGAGGCCGTGGCGGCCTCGCGGTGGGAAATCGATGGCCCCTCTTC
Organism: Xanthomonas sp. LF02-5; assembly: GCF_034105325.1. NCBI lineage: Bacteria > Pseudomonadati > Pseudomonadota > Gammaproteobacteria > Lysobacterales > Lysobacteraceae > Xanthomonas > Xanthomonas sp. LF02-5. The sequence continues at coordinate 101,763 of NZ_JAXGGF010000006.1, forward strand.
CCTCGGGAGAGAGGTTGGAGTGAGGGTGCGAAGCGGGAAGTGCGCGCGTGGTTCGTTGCGACGAGGCTGCGCCCGTACCCTCATCCGCCCCTGCGGGGCACCTTCTCCCGGGGGGAGAAGGGAGAAGCCTGAGCCCCTCTCCCACCGGGAGAGGGGTTGGGGTGAGGGTGCGGCGCGCGAAGTGCGTGCGTGGTTCGTTGCTGCGAGGCTGCGCTCGTACCCTCATCCGCCCCTGCGGGGCACCTTCTCCCGAGGGGAGAAGGGAAGCGCCTGGCCCCTCTCCCACCGGGAGAGGGGTTGGGGTGAGGGTACGGCGCGCGAAGTGCGCGCATGGTTCGTTGCTGCGAGGCTGCGCCCGTACTCTCATCCGCCCCTGCGGGGCACCTTCTCCCGGGGGGAGAAGGGAGACGCTGAGCCCCTCTCCCACCGGGAGAGGGGTTGGGGTGAGGGTACGGCGCGCGCAGCGCGTGCGTGGTTCGTTGCTGCGAGGCTGCGCCCGCACTCTCATCCGCCCCTGCGGGGCACCTTCTCCCGATGGGAGAAGGAAGACGCTGAGCCCCTCTCCCATCGGGAGAGGGGTTGGGGTGAGGGTACGGCGCGCGCAGACCTGTCGAGGCGAGGACCCAACAGCGCACGCAAACGACGCTCCGAGCGACGCGAGGGCACTGTGCTTCCTGCTCATGTCTGCACGCATCGGCACGTCGTCGGGCTTGGGCGAGGCGTGATCATTGAGGAGGAGCGCACTACAAAACTTTGACGGACGACGCCGCTTTCGACTTTGGAAACAGCATGTTTCGCCGGGTTTCCGACACACACGCCTACATGTGTTCACCACTCGTCATGCATGGCAATCGGCGACACTCTGTATCGCATTGATGTCGACACGCGCGCGCCACGCCGCTTCTTCCGCGATGTCGCACGATGGCGCGCCTGCAGTCATCGTCCTCCCGGCGGCGGCGACACGAAGGCCATGCCGCAGGACCGCTGCATGACAACCGCAACGCCGATGACGCCAACCTGCAACGTCGCTGTCGCATCGTGTGCGCACTTCCTTTACGAATCCCCCTTGCGCATGCCTCTCCATTCCCTGCTGAGCACGGCGATCCTCGCCGCCCTGTTGTCGCCCTTCGCCGCCACCGCTGCGGAGCCCGCCGCCGATGGTGCCGCGGCCGACGTGCAGCAACTCGATGCGGTGTCGGTGATCGGCCAGGGCGAGACCCGCCAGGTGCAGCGCATCACCACCCAGGACGTGGCGGTGCTGCCGCCGGGCACCAGCATCCAGAAGCTGCTCAACCGCATTCCCGGCGTCAACGTGCAGTCCAACGACGCCTTCGGCGCCAACGAGGAATCGCAGACCATCAGCCTGCGCGGCTTCAACGGCGTGCGCCTGGGCTACACCCTCGACGGCCTGCCGCTGGGCGACAACGCCTACGGCAACTACAACGGCCTGAACATCAGCCGCGCGCTGATCGCCGAGAATTTCGGCGGCGTGGAACTGGCCTCGGGCATCGGCAGCCTGGGCACGGCCTCCACCAGCAACCTCGGCGGCACGGTGCAGTACTACTCCGACGATCCGTCCACCGAGGTCGGCGTGCGCCTGGCGCAGACCGTGGGCTCGGACAGCAACCGCCGCACCTACCTGCGCCTGGATACCGGCGAGCACAACGGCTTCTCCGCCTACCTGTCCGGTATCTACGCCGACGCCGACATGTGGGCCCCGCCGGGCTCGCCGACCCACACCGCGCAGTTCAACGGCAAGGGCGTGTACCAGTTCGAGGGCGGCAAGATCACTGCGTTCGTCGACACCTCGCGCACCTCGCAGGCCGACTACGCGTACCTGTCCAAGAGCGGCCTGCACCGCGGCCTGGGTTGGGACTGGAACCTGTATGCGCCGGACTGGCAGCGTGCGCTGGCCGCGGCCTATTGCGCGCCGGCCACGCGCAACCCCAGCCGCTGCGGCTACAGCGGCGGTGTGGACAACATCGACGACGCCTACTACCAGAGCCGCGCGCTGCGCAACGACGACCTGTACTACCTGGCCGGCGACTTCCAGCCGTCCGATGCGGTGAGCGTGCACACCCAGGTCTACCATCACGAGAACGAAGGCCAGGGCCACTGGTGGTCGCCGGGCCAGCCGTCCTACCCGGGCACCCCGCAGGCGCTGCCGATCTCGATCCGCAGCACCAACTACACCATCAACCGCACCGGCGGCATCGCTTCGCTGGGCTGGGACATCGGCCCGCACCACCTGGAAGCGGGCGTGTGGTACGAGCGCAACAAGCACCACGTGGAGCGCAACTTCTACTGGATCGACGGCCCGATCGACGACGACATCTTCCTGAGCAACCCGAACCGCCGGCTGTTCTCGCAGGACTACGTCATCACCACCAAGCAGGCCTATGTGCAGGGCACCTTCAAGCTGCTCGACGAGCGCCTGACCCTGGACATCGGCGCCAAGAGCCCGCACACCACCATGACCGCGCGCGAGACGCCGGGGATCGCGGTGGAGTCGCCGGTGGCCAACGGCGAACTGAAGGCCAGCAAGGCGCTGCTGCCGCAGGCCGGCCTGAGCTACCGCCTGGCCGAGGGCCAGGAAGTGTTCGCCTCCTACGCCGAGAACATCGCCGCGTTCCAGGGCGGCGGCGCCGGCGGCCCGCTGCTGGTGACGCAGGCTTCGTTCGACGCCAGCGTCGGCGCGCTGCAGCCGGAGAAGTCCAAGACCTTCGAAGCCGGCTACCGCCTGGTGCGCGACCAGTTCGAGGCCTCGCTGGTCGGCTACGACGTCACCTTCGACAACCGCCTGCTGTCGCTCAACCCGTGCCCGAGCATCCAGCAGGGCACCAGCCCGGCGTGCACCACGCGCTTCTTCAACGTGGGCTCGGTGAGCAGCCGCGGCGGCGAGCTGACCTTCATCTGGAAGCCGACCGCTCACCTGCAGTGGTACAACTCGGCCTCGATCAACCGCTCCACCTACGACGACAACTACGTGCAGAACGGCGCGGTCATCCCCACCGCCGGCAAGTCCACCGTGGACACGCCCAAGCGCATGTTCGCCAGCGAACTCAGCTGGACCTGGAACGGCTGGAACGCCAACCTGCGCGGCAAGTACACCGGCCAGCGCTACTACACCTACACCAACGACCAGGGCTTCGGCGGCTACACCTCCTTCGATGCCGGCGCCGGCTACGATTTCGGGGCGGTGTCGTTCCTGCGGGACCTGAAGCTGTCGTTGAACGTCACCAACCTCACCGACAAGCGCTACGCCTCCAACCTCACCGCCTTCAGCAACAGCGACCCGAACGGCCGCTCGCTGGCCTTCCACGCCAGCGCGCCGCGGCAGGCGTTCCTGACCCTGGACGCGCGCTTCTGAGCGCGTCCATCCTGTCCGTCCGCCCCCGAACCGGAACGCATGCGATGATCCGATCCACCTCCTGGTTGTTGGGATGCGCGATGGCCGTGTTGGCGACCACCGCGGCGGCCGTACCGGCCGCCGCCCCGGGCGAGCACAAGCCGCTGGTGATCGGCCACCGCGGCGCCAGCGCGCTGCGCCCCGAACACACCCTGGCGTCCTACGCCAAGGCCATCGCCGACGGCGCCGACTTCATCGAGCCGGACCTGGTCTCGACCAAGGACGGCGTGCTGGTGGCGCGCCACGAGAACGAGATCGGCGGTACCACCGACGTGGCCGCGCATCCGGAGTTCGCCGCGCGCAAGACCGTCAAGCAGATCGACGGGCAGCGCGTGGAAGGCTGGTTCACCGAAGACTTCACCCTGACCGAGCTGAAGACCCTGCGCGCGCGCGAGCGCCTGCCGCAACTGCGCGGCACCGCCTTCGACGGGCAGTTCCAGGTGCCGACCATGGACGAGATCATCGACTTCACCGCGGCCGAGTCGGCCACGCGCGGGCGGCCGATCGGGCTGATTCCCGAGATCAAGCACGGCACCTACTTCCGCGGGCTCGGCCTGGCGATGGAGGACAAGCTGGTGGCCACGCTCGATGCGCATGCCTACACGCGCAAGGCGCCGGTGGTGATCCAGTCGTTCGAGATCGGCAACCTGGAATACCTGCACGGCAAGTTGGGCAGCACCCATCCGAACGTACGCCTGGTGCAGTTGCTGGGCGATCCCAAGGAGCGCCCGGGCGACCAGTTGCGCAATGGCCCGACCTACGCGCAGATGGGCAGTGCACAGGGCCTGCGCGCGATCGCCAAGTACGCGCAGCTGGTCAGCCCCAACCTGCGCGCGATCGTGCCGGTGAGTGCCGACGGCGCCCTGGCTCCGCCCACCTCGTTCGTGGCCGATGCGCATGCGGCCGGCCTGCAGGTGATTCCGTACACCTTCCGGCCGGAAAACTATTTCCTGCCCAAGCAGTTGCAGGACGCGCGCGGCCCGGCTGCGGTGAATGCCGCCGGCAGCATGAAGGAAATGCGCGCGCTGATCGACGCCGGCATCGATGGCTTCTTCACCGACGACCCGGCCGTGGGCCGCGCGGCGGTGGATGGAACGGCGCCGCCGGCGCGGTGAGGCTGGGAATGGGGATTGGGGAATTGCAAAAGCGGTTCCCGGCGCGGAGTTCCATTTGTAGGAACGGCTTCAGCCGCGGTAGAGCCGGGAATAGGGAATGGGGAATCGCAACAGCGTTCCCCAGCGCGGAGTTCCATTTGTAGGAGCGGGTTCAGCCGCAACGCGTGGAGATCGGGGCGCACTGTGCGCAGCGGATGCGCCATCGGGTCGGGACTGAAGTCCCTCCCACAGTGCAGCCTCCCGGCAGTGCCGGTGCGGTGAAGCTGGGATTGGGGATTGGGGAATTACAAAAGCGTTCCCCAGCGCGGAGTTCCATTTGCAGGAGCGGCTTCAGCCGCGACGCGTGGAGATCGGGGCGCACTGTGCGCAGCGGATGCGCCATCGGGTCGGGACTGAAGTCCCTCCCACAGTGCAGCCTCCCGGCAGTGCCGGTGCGGCGAAGTTGGAATTGGAGAATCGCAATAGCGGTTCCCATCGTGGGGGTTGCCACGATAGGAGCGGCTTCAGCCGCGACCACGCGAGATCGGGATACGCCCTGTCGCGGCTGAAGCCACTCCTACGCCGCACGGGGGCGTTGAGATCGTCCACATGCCCGGCATTGGTGATCGCACGTCCGGGCCGCGATAATGCGCGCCCGCCGCCCCTGCCCCGATCGCCGTGCCGTCCGTTGCCGCTCCCTCGCCCACTTTCGCCGCGCTGACCCCGCGCGCGCTGCTGCTGTCCGTGCTGGCGATGGGCGCGGTGGTGTTGCTGTCGAACGTACTGGTGCAGTTCCCGATCAACGACTGGTTGACCTGGGGCGCCTTCAGCTATCCGCTGGCGTTCCTGGTCAGCAACCTGATCAACCGCCGCTTCGGCCCGCGCGCGGCGCGGCGGGTGGCCTGGTGCGGGTTCGCACTGGCGGTGCTGCTGTCGATCTGGATCGCCACCCCGCGCATCGCCGCGGCCTCGTGCCTGGCCTTCATCGCCGCGCAGTTGCTGGACATCACCGTGTTCGACCGATTGCGCCGCGGGCGCTGGTGGCGCGCGCCGATCGTCGCTACCACCTGCAGCGCGACGCTGGACACCACGATCTTCTGGTCGATCGCCTTCGCCGGCTCGACGCTGCCCTGGCTGAGCTGGGCCGCCGGCGACCTGGCGGTGAAGCTGGGCATCGGCGTGTGCCTGCTGGCGCCGTTCCGCGCGCTGCTGTGGCGGATGGCGCCGACGCGCTGACAGCTGCGCCGCGCTTCGCGCAAGCGCGGCTTCACAAGCGGCCACGGCAGACGTTGAACAGGCCATCGGCGGCGCACGTCCCGTGCGCCGCGCCTGCGACGAGACCACGCCCATGCCGCACGACGTCACCCCCGCCCTCGCGCTGAGCGCGCTCAACGCCACCCTGGCGCAACTGCAGCCGGCCGGCACAGCGCTGGCCACGCTGACCAGTCCCGCCGTTTCCAACCCAGCGTGGTCGTGCAATACCTTCGCCCCACTGATGCTGGAAATGGTGCTGCTGCGCCGCGACCGGCCCTTGCGCACCACGCCGTACCTGGCGGATGCGGCGCTGCCGACCTTCGCCGATGGCGACTTCGTCAACATCGTGCTGCTGGGCGATCCGTCGCAGTTGATCCACAACGTCAACATCCTGGTGGCCGGCGAGCGGGTTTACCTGTTCCAGGCCTACCTCGAGCAGGTCGTGGACGTGGTGCGGGTGTTCGAGTCAGTGACCTTCCATGCGCTGTGGCACGACCTGTGCGCCGGCCGCGCCGGCCTGTGGAAGCGCGCCTACCAGGCGCTGTTCGGCGTGGATCCCGACCAGGTGGCGGACACCGATCCCGACGCGGTCTGGTTCCAGTCTCAATACGTCAGCGTGTAGCAATCGCGCCACCGCGGCGCGGAACGGCATGCCGACGCCGATCGCCGCGACCAAGGCGGCGTGTTTGCGGTGGCATCACGACGGCGAGCCCAGGCCCTCCGGCCGATCGCAGCCAGCGCCGACGGCGCGCTTTCCGCCGCGACTCGGCAAGACGCGGCGTTGCCGGAGAAGCATGTCGCCACCGACACCATGCGTGCGCGCATGCGCTGCCAACAAGAATCGCGCTAGCGCGCCGCGTCGCCGTCCGCTCGGCCATCGACGAACACCAGGTCCAGGGCGGCCGCGGCAGCGCGAATCGCCGCACGCGCCGCGGCGATCTCGACCGTGGGCGCGGTCAGGCGCGGACGCCGGTCCAGCGTGCAGGCCAGGCCGGCCTCCACCAGGGTGGCGTGGGCGGCATGCAGGCTGGCAGCGATGGATGGCGACAGCCAGCCGCTGTGCACCAGCGCATCGAGCAGCGCCGGCGTGTCGCGCGGCGCCAACAGTGCCGGCTGCTGCGCGGCGCCGAGCAGCACGCCGGCCTGCATCAGGAATTCCAGGTCGACCAGGCCGCCGGCACCCTGCTTGAGATCGAAGCGCGCCGCATCGCTGCGGTCCAGTTCGGCGCGCATGCGCGCACGCATCCTGCGCACTTCCTCGCGCAGCACTGCGGGCTCGCGCGGGCGTGCCAGGGTCTGCGCGCGCACCTGCTCGAACTGCTGCAGCAGCGGCGCGTCGCCGGCCACGCCGCGCGCGCGCACCAAGGCCTGGTGCTCCCAGGTCCAGGCGCGCTCGCGCTGATACTCGCGGTAGCTGGCCAGCGACGACACCAGCGCGCCCTTTCCGCCGTCCGGGCGCAGGCGCACGTCGATGTCGTACAGGCGGCCGCCACCGGTGACCGCGCCGAGCAACGCGATCACCTTCTGCGCCAGCCGCGCGAACCAGCGCCCGCTCTCCAGCGGCCGCGGCCCGGCCGACGCTTCGACGCCCGGCGGATGGTCGTACAGGAACACCAGGTCCAGGTCCGAGCCGATGCCCAGTTCCACACCACCGAGGCTGCCGTAACCGACGATGGCGAAACTGCCGCCAGGCACCTCGCCATGCGCGGCGACCAGATCGGCGCGGGCCAGGCGCAGCACGGTCACGACCACCGCCTCGGCCAGCTGCGCCAACTGGCGAGCGCTGTCGAGCGCGGGCTGGCGCCGGTCCAGCGTGGCCAGGGCGATGCGGAAACTCAGCGCCTGGCGCGCTTCGTTGAGGCCGCGCAGGGCCGCTTCCGGATCGTCGCCGGCGGTGGCGACCGCTGCATCGCACAGCCGCTGCATCGCCGCCTCATCGGGCATCGGGCCATCGACGCGGCTGTCGAGCAGTTCGTCCAGCAGCAGCGGATGCGCGGCCAGCCGTTCGGACAGGAAGGCGCTGCGCGCCAGCACGTCGACCAGCCGCGCCAGCGCGCTGGGTTGTTCGTCGAGCAGGGCCAGGTAGCTGGCCCGGCGCAGGATCGCCTGCAGCAGGCCGAGCACGCGGTGCAGGGCGGCATCGGCCTGCGCCGAGCGCGCCGCGGCATGCAGCAGCGCCGGCAGCACCCGGTCCAGGCGCGCACGCGCGGCATCGGAGAGCGTGCGCACGCCCAGCGACTGCACGAAACCGCGCAAGGCCTGGTCGGCGCCGTCAGGGTCTGCAAAACCAGCCTCGCGCAGCACCTGCACCTGGCCAGCGTCGGGCAGGCCGCGCCAGTAGTCGGCCAGCGCATCGGGCGCCAGCGCGCGCTCGCGCGGCGCCAGCAGTTCGGCGAACTCGGCGGCGACCCGGTCGCGCTGCACCTGCAGCGCTGCGTGCAGCGCGGCCCAGTCGGCATGGCCAAGGCCGAAGGCGATGCGCGCGCGGTCCAGCGGATCCTCCGGCAGCGCGTGGGTCTGCGCATCGCGCAGCATCTGCAGGCGGTTCTCCACCTGGCGCAGGACGCGATACGCCTGCGCCAGCGCGGCGCCGTCCTCGGCGGCGACCTGGCCGGCGGCAACCAACGCCTGCAGCGCCGGCAACAGGCGGCGCTCGCGGAGCGCAGGTTCGCGACCGCCGCGGATCAACTGCAGCGACTGCACCAGGAACTCGATCTCGCGGATGCCGCCGGCGCCGCGCTTGATGTCGTCCAGGCGGTCGTGGCGCGCCACTTCGGCGGTGATCGCCGCCTTCATCTCGCGCAGGCCGTCCAGCGCGGTGTAGTCGAGATAGCGCCGGTACACGAACGGGCGCAGCGCCTGCAGCCATTCCTCGCCGGCGGCGATGTCGCCGGCCACCGCGCGCGCCTTCAGCCAGGCGTAGCGCTCCCAGTCGCGGCCTTCGCGCTGGAAATACTGGTCCATGCCGGCGAACGACAGCGCCACCCGGCCCGCCGTGCCGAACGGACGCAGGCGCAGATCCACGCGGTGCGCGAAGCCGTCGGCGGTGGTCTCGTCGAGCAGCCGCGCCAGGCGCTGGCCGAGCCGCGCGAAGTATTCCTCGGCGGCCAGCGCCCGCGCGCCGTCGGACTCGCCGCCCTGCGGATAGGCGTAGACCAGATCCACGTCGGAGGAGAAATTCAGTTCGCCGCCGCCGAGCTTGCCCAGGCCGAATACCACCAGCCGCTGCACGCTGCCGTCGGCGGCACGCACCACCCCGTGGCGCGCGGCGAACTCGCCCTCCAGCGCCTGCAGCGCCAGCGCCAGGCAGTCCTCGGCCAACTGCGTGCTGCCGGCCAGCGTCGCATCGACCTCGTCCAGGCCCAGCACGTCGCGCCACACCAGCCGCGCCGAGGCGGCCGCACGGTAGCGGCGCAACTGCGCCGGCCATGCGGCGGGCTGCGCCGGATCCAGTTGCGGCAGCGGCAAGGACGGCGGGTCCGGCTGCGCCAGGTGCGCGAGCAGCGACGGCTGCCGGCACAGCGTGTCGAGCAGGAAATCGCTGGCCAGCAGCGCGCGCGCCAGCGCGTCCTCGAAACCGGGATGAGACGGCCACGGCTGCGCGGCGACGGCGTGGCGCAGGCGCGCCAGGCTGCGTTCGAGCGTGGGTTGCAGGACGTCGGGAACGGCGAAGGGAGCAGAAGCCATCGGCCGATGATGGCATCCCGCGGCGACCGCGGACAGGACCGCGGCGTGGATGCAATCAAACGCGCGCCGTCGGACACGGCGAGCGCAAGGGAAGCGTCGTGATTGCAGCATCGGCCCCAGCCAGGGCGGAACTGTCTGCGCTGCATACGAGGAACTTCATTCCGACGTGTCCGACGCTTGCTGGATCTCCCACCACCGCGCGTCGCGGCTGAAGCCGCTCCCACAGGTGGAGCACCCACATTCTCGGGAACCCCATTGTGCAGCACTGCACTGTGGGAGGGACTTCAGTCCCGACCCGACGGCGCATCCGACGCCGCAAGGCTGCTCCACCGTCGCGCGTCGCGGCTGGGGCCATTCCCGCACGGACCGAAAAATCCACACAGAACGCAGATTTTCGGCGCTTTTCACGCCGTTTCGCAGACCTTGTCGCCAGCCCCTTCACGACGATGGTGTATCATGAACCCCTCGACGGAGCCCCTGTGCGCCCTGCGCCGCCCGCTCCGTTCTTCGATCCTGCAGCGCCGTGGTGTTGACGCGGCCGTCCGGGATCGCCCCCGCAGACCAGTGCGGCGCCGTTGCGCCATGTCGTTCCGTCTTGCTTGCCTGACGCGTGCGGGCCGGGGGTCATCACCTCACCGTTCCAGGACAGGAGAAGACATGTCGGAGTTCCACGCCCATTTCGGATGGTTCAAGCGCCGCCGCCAACTGCAGGTGGAAGAAGTCACCGTCGTCGACAAACCCATGCTCAAGCGGGCCGTCGGCGCGGCGGCGCTGGGCAACGCGATGGAGTGGTTCGACTTCGGCGTGTACGGCTACCTGGCCGTGACCCTGGGCCACGTGTTCTTCCCCAGCACCAACCCCACCGCGCAGCTGATCGCCACGTTCGCGACCTTCACCGTGGCGTTCCTGGTGCGCCCGCTGGGCGGGCTGGTGTTCGGCCCGCTGGGCGACCGCTACGGCCGGCAGAAGGTGCTGGCCGCGACCATGATCCTGATGGCGCTGGGCACGTTCTCGATCGGCCTCATCCCCTCCTACGAGCGCATCGGCATCTGGGCGCCGATCCTGTTGCTGGTGGCGCGGCTGGTGCAGGGATTTTCCACCGGCGGCGAATACGGCGGCGCGGCGACCTTCATCGCCGAGTACTCCACCGACCGCAACCGCGGCTTCATGAGCAGCTGGCTGGAGTTCGGCACGTTGGGCGGCTACATCGCCGGCGCCGCCACGGTGACCGCGCTGCACTTCACGCTGAGCGATGCGCAGCTGCACGACTGGGGCTGGCGCGTGCCGTTCCTGATCGCCGGCCCGCTGGGCCTGCTCGGCCTGTACATGCGCATGAAACTGGAGGAAACCCCGGCGTTCCAGGCCTATGCCGAAGAGGCGGAAAAGCGCGAGCACGATGCGCCGGGCCTGGGCGCGCTGTTCCGCGTCCACTGGCCGCAGTTGCTCAAGTGCGTGGGCCTGGTGCTGGTGTTCAACGTCACCGACTACATGCTGCTGACCTACATGCCCAGCTACCTCAGCGTCACCATGGGCTATGCCGAGAGCAAGGGCCTGCTGCTGATCATCATCGTGATGCTGGTGATGATGCCGCTCAACGTGCTCGGCGGGTTGTTCAGCGATCGCCTGGGCCGCAAGCCGATGGTGATCGGCGCCTGCATCGCGCTGCTGGTGCTGGCGGTGCCGTGCCTGCGGCTGGTCGGCACCGGCAACGACTGGCTGATCTTCCTCGGCCTGATGCTGCTCGGCGTGGCGCTGGTGTGCTTCACCAGCTCGATGCCGTCGACCTTGCCGGCGCTGTTCTACACCCCGGTGCGCTACAGCGCGCTGTCGATCGCCTTCAACGTGTCGGTGTCGCTGTTCGGCGGCACCACGCCGCTGGTCACCGCGTGGCTGGTCGAGCGCACCGGCGATCCGCTGGTGCCGGCGTACTACCTGATGGGCGCGGCGGTGGTCGGCATCGCGACCATGGCCTTCGTGCGCGAAACCGCCGGCCTGCCGCTGCGCGGCTCGCCGCCGGCGGTGGCCAGCGAAGCCGAGGCGCATGCGCTACTGCGCAGCGACGAGCCGCTGACCGTGGATCCGACCCGGCCGGAACTGCCACCGTCGCCGGAACCGCCGTCGCAGGCCATGCCGACCTGACGCACACGCAACCGGCGCCGCGCACCCCGCTTCGACGACGGTTCGCGGCAGTCGAGGCGCAGCGGCGCCGCCGGCGGCGCATGTGCACGCGCCGTCGCGGACAATCCACGTCCCCGCGCCCGGGCTTCGGGCGCAGCGCACGATGCGGCGCTTCCGTCATGGGCAACCGGCCGAGCGCCTTCGCCTCGGTCGCGCGTCCATCAGGCGACCTCTTTCGACACGGCAGACCGATGTTCGGCGCCACGCCTGCCGAACACGATCACGCTGCAGAGCGCGAAGGTCCAGACACTGATGCCGCCATACAACATCACCCATTGCATGCCGTGGATCATGGCTGCCGCCGCGACGTCGGGCGGAACCGTCGGCGTGGAGAGGCCCTGCCCCGCCGCGTGTGCGGTTCCGCCGGAAAGCCGCTCAGCCAGCCCCCGCAGCAACGTGGCGTCGGCCGTCGGCAGCGTCCGGCGGAGAAAGGACAACACGCCCTCCACCAGGATGAATCCCATGACCGCGATATTGATCGCAAGGCTGATCAGGCGCGCACTGGTGTCCATGCCGGAGGCCATGCCGGTACGCGCGACGCAGACCGACGCGGTGATGGTATTGGTCACCGGGGTGTTGACGATCCCCAACCCGGTACCGGCCAGCAGGCACCCGGGGAGCATCGTCAACCAACTGGCCCGCACCGTGCCGCTGCCCCACGCCATCAGCAAGAAGCCGGCTCCGATCGCAAACAGACCGGCAGGAATCACGGTATGCGCGCGGTAGCGCAGCGCCAGCCGCTCGCCCAACGGCGGCAGCACCAGGGTCGGCAAGGTGTAAGCCAGCAGCGAAAGTCCGGTGGCCACGTTGCCGTAGCCCAGCCCATGCTGGAACAGCAGCGGCAGATAGATCATGAGCGGCCAGAAGCTGAAGTTCATGCCCATCGAGCCCAACAGGGCGCCGGAAAAGTCGCGGATGCGGAACACCGAGAAGTCGAACATGGGCGCGTCGGCGCGGCGCTCCGCCACAACGAACGCGACGCAGCTGCCGCTGGCGATGATCAGACTCGCCAGCGACGAAACGCTGCCAAAGCCGGCTACCGGCCCTTGCGTGATGAACCACGCCAAGGCGAGCACCGCGACCGACAGCGAGACGATCCCGGCGACGTCCAAACGGCGCCGCTGCGGATCGCGCGACTCCTCGACACCGACAAGCGCCAGTCCCAGGGCGATCGCGGAAATGGGAACGTGCACAAGGAAAACCCATTCCCAACTCCACAACGCGACGATGCCGGCACCGATGATCGGGCCGAAACCCAGGCCGATGCCGAAGACGATCCCCCAGATCCCAAACGCCTTGGCACGGGCCGTCGCGTCTGCGAATTGCTGCGAGAGCACGGCGAACTGGCACACCAGCATGGCGCCCCCGGCCATCCCCTGAAGGAAGCGACCAGCGATCAGCAGCGCCGTGCTCCCTGCCAGGCCGCATACCAAGGAGGTCACGCCGAACAGGAACACGCAGATCAGGAAGATCCGCTTACGCCCGTAGCGGTCGGCCAGCGTGCCCGTCGCCATCAGCACGGTGGTGCAGGCGATGGTGTAGGCATTCATGATCCACTGCAGATCGCGGAAGCTGCCATGCAGCGCCGCTTCGAGGAGGGGAAGGATCACCGGCACGCTGGAGATCTCCAGACCGAACATCAGCGAAGCCAGGCAGGCGGCCGCCAGCGTGAGGGTGTTCCTGCGCGCGGAAGGAAGGTGCGTCATGGGCTTTTCCTAGAGGGACATCCGCCCGCGGCGCCGAGCGGACCGACCGGTGCACGGCGGGTCGATTCGGGCTTGGGAGCGGCTGACTTCCAGTCTGGGAGCACACAATGGATGATGGAAATGATTTAATTTTCTTGAATTAATTAAACAATGGACTGAATCGCATGGACTACGATCCGGATCTGTTACGCACTTTCGTTGCGGTGAACGAGACTGGCGGCTTCACGCGCGCAGGCGAACGGCTGCACCTCACCCAGTCGGCCATCAGCCATCACATTCGCAAACTGGAAGCGCAGGCCGGCACGGCACTGCTGAATCGCACAACCCGCCGGGTGAGCCTGACCGAAGACGGCGAAGACTTTCTTCGCCATGCGACGCAGGTGCTGCAGGCGCATGACGCGCTCGCACGGCGTTTCCGGCGTTCTCCGGTGTCCGGCACGGTGCGTTTCGGTGCCCCCGAAAGCTACGTCGGCGATCGCCTTCCGCCGATGCTGGCGCGGTTCGCACGGATGTTTCCGGCGGTGCGGCTGGACGTGACGGTGGATACCTATGCCGCGCTGCACGAGCAGATCGTTGCGGGCTCCCTCGACCTGGCGGTGACACTCGCACTGGAGGACGACCCGACAACGCCCCTGCTGCGCCGGACCCGCTTCGTGTGGGCGGCCGCGCCAGCGTTCGCGCCGGCCGCGAATGCGCCAGTCCCGCTCGCTTTTGCACCCAAGCCCTGCCTGCACCGGCAGGTGGGAACCGCTGCACTGGAGCGCGCCGATCTCGCCTGGCGAGTGGCATTCACCTCGCCAAGTCAGCAGGGACTGCGTGCCGCCGTGAAGGCCGGCCTGGCCATCACCGCCCTGCCCCAGGAAGATCTGGAAGCGGGAATGGTCGCCGTGGACGAGCGCTTTGGATTGCCGCCGTTGCCGCACGCCAGCTTCCGGCTGCTGTGGAGCGAGGCCAACCGAACGCCGGCGGCGGAGGCGCTAGCGCAACAACTGTCGCAATCACCCGAGGCACTTTCCGACAGCGACGCGATGCCCGCCGACTGAAATAAAAAAGCCCGCTTGCAGCGAACTGCCAGCGGGCTTTGCTCCCTCCCCCACGTCGGGATGCAGGGCGATCTTGGGCGCTTTTTTTGGACATTGCACGCTGCACTGCAAAACGATACCGGGCAGTACATTCTGCGTGGGCGGGAATGGGGAAACGGGAATGGGGAACAGATAAGCGGGGGATACGCGCGTTGCGTGCTTTCGCGTGCCGGCATGGCGAGGCGCACAGCGCATCCACCCGCAGCCAGCGAAGCACGCCCAACGCGATCTCTGTCGCGCTAAGGCGATGCCGCCGGTGCCGGGGCCTCCGGCAGCCAGGCCGGCTGCTTGTCGTACCACTCGCGCGCGCCGAGCAGATGCCATTGCCGCTGTTCGCCGCGCAGCGCCACGCCCACGCCGAGCACGCCCCAGCGCGCATACAGATCGCCCTGCGTGCCGGCATCGCCGACGCGCAGGCGCGCGCGCAAGGCCACGCGTTCGTTTTCTGCAGCGACCCGATCCAGCCACAGTGCATCCTTGCGCCAGCGCAGTTGTCCGCTGGCCTGCAGTTGCCCGGCGTCGGCCAGCTTCAGCAACCACGCCGGCGCATCGCTGTGCTGCGCGAACACCGCCAGCACCGGGCCGGCGTCGCGCATCTGCATCTGCACCTGCGCATCGGCCTGCACCGGCGCCGCCGCAGCGATGCGGCCCTGCGGAATGCGCAGCGTCGCCCACCAGTCGCCCTGCCTGGGCTGGGTGCCGTAGCGCACGCCCTGCAGGCGCAGCGTGCTGCCGCTCAGATCGAAGCGCTTGTCCTGCAGCTCGGCGCGGCGCAGCCGCGCGTCCAGGTCGAGATCGCCGGCCAGTTCCAGGCCCGCGGTCTGCAGCCGCGCCTGGCGGCCGAGCACACGCACGGTGCCCTGCCCGACCTGGCCGGACGCGTCCAGCTGCAGGTCGCCGCTGAGCCGGCCATCGCCACCGAGCACGCGCACCTGCGCCGCCGGCAAGTAGCGGTTGTAGGCGCGCAGGTCCGGCACGCGCGCGTCGGCAAAGCGCAGCCGCGCCTGCAAGGAATCGCGCAAGGTGGCCAGCGCGCCGTCGCCCTGCAGGTCCAGTTGCAGGTTCTCGCCTTCGACGAAGCTGGCCTTGGGCGCGTCCAGCGGCGCCAGCGCGAAGCGGCGCATGCGCACGTCCAGTTGCGTGCGCGGCTGTTCGGCGCTGCCGACGATGCGGCCGACCGCCTGCGCCTTGCCGCTCAGGCGCACGCGCATGATCTCCGCCACCGCCTGCACGTCGGGCACGTCGAGGCGGCTGCCCGGCTGCAACGCGCCCTGCCGCAACTGCAGATCGGCGGCGACGTCGCCGCCGCCATCGAGCTGGAACCATGGCTTGCGCACCAGCAGGTCGCTGATCCAGTTCAACGATTCGAAATGCCAGCGTCCCTGCACGCGGCCGGAGGTACGCGGCAGCAGCGCCGCCGGGTCGTCGAACGGCACCTGGCGCCCGGCGATGCGCAGGTCGGCATCGAGCATGCTGCCCGGATCGACCTGGCCGGGCAGGCGCGCGCGGGCGCGGATGTTGTCGCCTTCCACATCCAGCAGCAGCGCCAGCACGCCGCGATCGGTGGCGCCGACGCCGGCATGCATCGGCACCCGCCAGTTGAGCGTGCTGCCGGGCTGCAGTGCGCCGCGCAGCAGGTGCAGATCGGCCTGTATGTGACCCAGCCCTGGCTCGGTGCTCAGCTTGGTGGTGTCGCCAGCGGTGTCGATGCGCAGGGCCACGCTGCGCCCGTGCACGCGCAGCGCCAGGTCGGTGATGCCCAGCTTGCGCAACCCCGGCGCCTGCGCGCGGTAGTGGCGCGGGAACGAGAAGCGCGCATCCAGCGTGGCCTGGTCGGCGATCTGGCGCTTGCCGTAGCGCACGCTGGCGTCCTCGAACACGATCTGCGAGCGGAACAGTTCCGAGGGGCCGCCACGCAACTGCTTGAGGAAGCCGACGGTGCCGTGGCCCTTGCCCTCGATCGCAAAATCGCCGAAGCGGGCGCGGCGCAGCGTGCCGCTGTGGATCGCGTCGAAGCGCAGGGTCCAGCCCTGGTCGCTGGGCGGTGGTGGCGGGATCATCTCCTCGACGCGGTCCATCTCGCCGATCACGTTCACCGCCTCCATCCACGGCAGGCGCACTTCGCGATGCAGCAGCGGCAGCAACGCGATGCGCGCGCTGGCGCGGTCGGCGCGCACCTGCCAGACGTTGCGCTGCACGTGGCCGCGCATGCGCACGTTCCAGGCGGTGATGAAGCCGGGCAGCACGGTGACGGCCGGCCCGGTGTGCATGCGGAACTTCTCCGGCTTGCGGTTGGTGGCCAGGTCGAACAGCGGCGTGTTGAGGAACACGTTGCCGGCCAGCAGATACAGCAGGTAGGCGATCAGCAGGCCGCGCAGGAGCAGGCGCCAGCCGCGCGGCAGACGCCGGTAGCGAGCATGGACGGCGGTCAGTGGGCGGGCGGAGAGCGGCACCGCCGCACTATCGCCGCGGTGCGGCGTGGAACGCGTGAAAGCGACGGTGGCACGTACACGGCACTGCATGCGCGCTGCGTCCTGTCATCACAAGGCAGACCCACCAGGAGAAGGGAGAAGCCAGAGCCCCTCTCCCACCGGGAGAGGGGTTGGGGTGAGGGTCCGGCGCGCGCAGCGCCACATACATCGCACAGACCGTGGCGCGCGTGCATCGCGTGGCGCCCGCCTGCACCGCCGTGCGACAGGCGCAAAAAGTTGGGACACACCCCAACGCGGGCCTCGGCCCGATCCGCGATAATTGCCCTCCCCTTCCCACGCCATGGTCGCCGCATGTCCGCCGAACGTATCCTCCATCCCCGCCTGCGCGAACGCATCGTCAGCGCCGAGGCCGCGGCGGCGTTGATCCAGCCCGGCGAGACGGTGGCGATGAGCGGCTTCACCGGCTCCGGCTATCCCAAGGCGGTGCCGATGGCGCTGGCGCAGCGTATCGAGGCGGCGCACCTGCAGGGGCAATCGTTCAAGATCCAGCTGATGACCGGCGCCTCCACCGCGCCAGAACTGGACGGTGCCCTGGCCAAGGCCGACGGCATCGCCCTGCGCATGCCGTTCCAGTCCGACCCGGACGCGCGCCAGCGCATCAACGCCGGCAGCCTGGACTACATCGACATCCACCTCAGCCACGTCGCCCAGCACGTGTGGTTCGGTTTCTATGGGCAGATCGACACCGCGGTGGTGGAAGTGGCCGGCATTCGCGAAGACGGCAGCCTGATCCCGTCGACCTCGGTCGGCAACAACAAGACCTGGCTGGACCTGGCGAAGAAGGTGATCGTCGAGGTCAACGACTGGCAGCCGGCCGGCATCGACGGCATGCACGACGTGTACTACGGCACCGCGTTGCCACCACACCGCAAGCCGATCCCGCTGCTGCACGCCGACGACCGCATCGGCGAGCCGTCGCTGCGCTGCGACCCGGACAAGATCGTGGCGGTGGTGCGCACCCACGGCCCCGACCGCAACAGCCCGTTCACGCCCGCAGATGCCACCAGCCAGCGCATCGCCGAGCACCTGATCGCGTTCTTCCAGCACGAGGTCGGCAAGGGTCGGCTGCCGCCGAACCTGCTGCCGCTGCAGTCCGGCGTGGGCAACATTCCCAACGCGGTGCTGGCCGGCCTGGCCAGCAGCGGCTTCCGCGACCTCAGCGCCTTCACCGAAGTGATCCAGGACGGCATGCTCGACCTGTTGCGCAGCGGCGTGCTCAAAGTCGCTTCGTGCACCGGCTTCGCGCTGAGCCCGGAGGCCAACGAGGAGTTCAAGCGCAACATCGACTTCTACCGCGAGCGCATCATCCTGCGCACGCAGGAGATCTCCAACCATCCGGAACTGGTGCGGCGGCTGGGCTGCATCGGCATGAACGGCATGATCGAGGCCGACCTGTACGGCAACGTCAATTCCACCCACGTCATGGGCAGCCGCATCATGAACGGCATCGGCGGCTCCGGCGACTTCGCGCGCAACGGCTTCCTGTCGATCTTCCTCAGTCCCAGCACGGCGAAGCACGGCAGCATCTCCTCGATCGTGCCGATGGTCAGCCACGTCGACCACACCGAACACGACGTCTCGATCATCGTCACCGAGCACGGCCTGGCCGACCTGCGCGGCCTGCCGCCGCGGCAGCGCGCGCAACAGTTGCTCGCGCACTGCGTGGACCCGAGCTACCGCGCGCAACTGCAGGACTATTTCGATCGCGCCCTGCACGCCAGCTATGGCAAGCACACCCCGCACCTGCTGCCCGAGGCGCTGTCCTGGCACCAGCGCTGGCTGGACACAGGGACGATGCACGCGGGCGGCTGAGTCACCGATCGGCAGCGGGGCATGCAGCCCTTCCCACATTGCAGCCCTGCCATCCCGACATCTGCGCGAATGTCCGGCACCCTTGTAGCAGCGGCTTCAGCCGCGACGCGTTTTCCCGAGGTCGCGCTTGAAGGCGCTCCTACGACGGCTGCCGATGATTCTGGAGTGCCGCTGAGCACTGCGGGACCTCGCGTCGGGACTGAAGTCCCTCCCACAGTGCAGCCCTCTCGCATCCAGAATCTGCGCGAATGTGCGGCATCGTCGCGGGAGCGGCTGCAGCCGCGACGGGCGTTACGGGTCACGCCTCTCGCGGCTGAAGCCACTCCTACGACACCGCTGCGGATTCGGCGGTCGCTTGAAGGTTATCGGCGTCAGATGCGGTCTCGGGCGCGGTCAGGAACGCCAGCTTGCGGTCACGCGGCAACTGCTTGAGTGCGTACTCGGCGCGCGAGGCGGCGGCACGGTCGGGGTAGGCGCGACTGGCCAGCAGCCGCACCGGTGGGTTGGCGCGGGTGTACTTGGCACCGGCGCCGCGCAGGTGCGCCTGGAAGCGTGCCTGCAGGTCCGGGGTGATGCCGGCGTAGTAGCTGCCGTTGCGGCATTCGAGCAGGTACAGGAACCAGGGCGAGTCGGCGGCCATGCAGGCATTATCGACACGGTGACCGGTTTCGCCAGCAGCGGCGTCCGCACATGCGCGCATGCGACTCGGGCAGCACCTATCGGTCAGACCCCGATGTCGGCCAACGCGGCGCTGGCGGCATCGGCCAGTTGCCGATCTTCGGCGGTCAGCTTGACCCCACGCGCATGGCGCTGGAACAGCGTCGCGCCGAGCAGGACCTGGTGCGTCCGGCAGGCGATCGCCGCTATGCCCCCGGCCCATCAATGCGCGGCTTGTACATCCCATCGCGCCACTTCCACGCCGCCGCGCTGAACCGGCGACAACCGGTCTTAACGCCTCGCCAACACCTTGCCAGCCGCTGCCACACACCGGCATACCGTGGTCACCGGATGGGCGGATAACGTCATCACCGGCACGCAGCCGTCGATACCGAAGCTCTCTCCCTTCGCATTCGGCGGCGCGTCCGGCCCCTCTTCAGGGCCTCCCCCGCCCCCACGCACGCAGCCGGTCAGGCTGCGTGCGTTTCTCCCAGCAGCGCCCTCAGGCCGCCTGCGCCACGCGCGCCTGGCGCCGTGCGCGTACCGCCTGCGCCAGCCGCTCGAGCACCTGCACCGAGGTATCCCAGTCGATGCAGCCGTCGGTGATGCTCTGGCCGTAGACCAGCGGCTGGCCCGCGACCAGGTCCTGGCGGCCGCCGCGCAGGTGGCTCTCGACCATGGCGCCGACGATGCGGGTCTGCCCGGCCTCGAGCTGGCGGGCGATGTCCTCGATCACCTTGGGCTGGTTGTCCGGGTTTTTGCCGCTGTTGGCGTGGCTGGCGTCGACCATCAGTCGCGCCGGCAGGCCGGCCTTCTCCAGCACCTGCGCCGCTGCGGCCACGCTGTCGGCGTCGTAGTTGGGCTGGGTGCCGCCGCGCAGGATCACGTGGCAGTCCGGGTTGCCGGCGGTGGCCGCCACCGCGGTCTGCCCGTCCTTGGTCACCGCCAGGAAATGATGCGGATGCGAGGCCGCGCCGACCGCATCGACCGCGATCTTGACGTCGCCGCTGGTGCCGTTCTTGAAGCCCACCGGGCACGACAGACCCGAGGCCATCTCGCGGTGCACCTGGCTTTCGGTGGTGCGCGCGCCGATCGCGCCCCAGGCCACCAGGTCGGCGATGTACTGCGGCGAGATGATGTCGAGGAACTCCACGCCGGCCGGCAGACCCAGGCGGTTGATGTCGCGCAGCAGGCCGCGCGCCAGGCGCAGGCCCTTGTTGATGTCGAAGCTGCCATCGAGGTTGGGATCGTTGATCAGGCCCTTCCAGCCGACCGTGGTGCGCGGCTTCTCGAAGTACACCCGCATCACGATCTCCAGCGCATCGCCGTAGGTCTCGCGCAGCGGGCGCAGGCGCTGCGCGTACTCCATCGCCGCGACCGGGTCGTGGATCGAGCAGGGGCCGATCACCACCGCCAGGCGGTCGTCGCGGCCGTGCAGGATCTCGTGCAGCGCCGCGCGCGCGGCGGCGACGGTCTGCGAGGCCTCCTCGTCGCAGGGCAGCAGCGCCTGCAGTTGGGAGGGTGGGGTCAGCGGTTCGATCTTGCGGATGCGCAGATCGTCGGTGTGCGGGGCCATGTGCGTGTCTCGTCGGGGGGCTGGGTGGGGGCCAGATCCGGCGGCATGAAAAAAGCCGCCAGGTTCGCTGGCGGCTTTCGGGATTGCGGCTGAAGTGTCCTTCAGGGTGAACGCGATCCTTCCTCCGCCAGCGGCATCGGAAAACCGTAATACCAAAAGTAAAAGCTGCGGCAGGAAGCGTTCATGGGACGTAGTGATAGCACAGGGTTTGCGGCAGCGCCACAGTTGCTGATGCAACGAATGCGGGGATTGGGGAGTGGGGATTCGAAAAAGCGGTTCGATGTGGTGGGAAGGCTATGCGGTCGCCGTCGTCGAACAGGAGCGGTTGATGCTTGCGTTCTTGCGTGGCGCTGCGCGCCCCGGACCCTCACCCCAACCCCTCTCCCGATGGGAGAGGGGCTACTGCGCTTCCCTTCTCCCATCGGGAGAAGGTGCCCCGCAGGGGCGGATGAGGGTGCGGCAGCAAGCGATCCAATCTCCGTAAGCACACGCCCATGCGTTCCTGCGTGGCGCTGCGTGCTCCGGACCCTCACCCCAACCCCTCTCCCGGAGGGAGAGGGGCTAGAGCGCATCCCGAATCCCCACTCCCGAATCCCGGCCTCTCAGAAATCCAGCACATATTCCATCGCCACCTCGCGGCCGATCGCGTCGTACAGGGTGGTGTTGTAGAACTGGTAGCCGTAGTAGCGCTCCTTGTTGTCGTAGCCGACGGTATCGAGCACGTTGTTGATGTACAGGTTGACCTTCATCTTCGGGGCGATGCGGTAGCCGGCGGTGAGGTTCCAGTACAGCGCCGGGCCGACGCGACCGAAGTAACGCGTGGTGCTCTCGCCGAAGTGGCGGTTGCCGCTGTCGGTGACGCGGCAGGCGTCGGAGGGGCTGGGCTGGTAGCCGTCGTCGAAGCGGGTGCAGGTGCCCCAGTTCACCGCCTGGGTGGAGCCGAAGCGCTTGGCATAGAGAGTGAGATCCAGCGGACCGCCGTTCTCCCAGTGCACGCTGCCGCGCAGCTTGCTGCGGATCTTCTGGTCGCGCAGGTTCTTGTCGTCGTCGGTGCGATAGGTCTGCTCGTGGTAGCCGATCAGGTTGTTGTAATCCAGGGCGAAGCTGAAGTTGCCCCAGCGCGCGGTGTTGAGGCGGTACTTCAGCGAGGCATCGACGCCGGACACGTGCATCTGCGCGATGTTGATCGGCCCCTGCTCGATGCCGGTGACGCGGCCGGCGGCATCGCGCGCCACGCGCGAAAGGATGCGCGCGCAGTACTCGGCGCCGCCGGGATTGACCCACACGCCGCCGGCGGTGGTCAGGCCGGTGCGGCAGCCGGCTTCGGCGCTGAGCACCTCGTCGCGATTGAGGTCCTTGATCATGTCCTGCAAGCGAATCCGGTAGTAGTCCGCGGTCAGCGACAGGCCCTCGGCGATGTCCCAGACGAAGCCGGCGGTGACCGAGCGGCCATGCTCCGATTCCAGGTCCGGGGTGCCGCGGCGATTGACCTGCATCAGGTAGAACACGTCGCTGTTCTCGGCACTGCAGCCGCCGGTGAGGTAATAGCCCTTCTGGATGCAGCGGTACTGGTCGATCACGGTCTGCTGGGTGGAACTGGGTTCGCCGAGCACGTAGTGCATGTCCGGGGCGCGGAAACTGCTGGCGACGCTGCCGCGCAGCAGCAGCGTGCTCAGCGGCCGCCACTCCAGGCCGGCGCTCCAGGTGGTGTCGCGCTGGGTGCCGATCGCCGCGCCGAGGTCGCTGCCGTAGGCGCGATAGTCGCCGTAGCGGTCGTGGCGCGCCGCCAGGCTGGCGTTGAGCTTGGACAACAGCGGCACGTCGAACTCGATGCCGCCGGAGTAGCGCAGGCGCTCGCCGCCGCCGTAGTCGACCACGTCCAGCGGATAGCAGGTGTTGGCGCAGGGATCGGGCGACAGCCGGTAGCCCTGCTTGGCCACTTCGCCGACCGCGGCGAACTTGATCGGCCCGGCCCAGCCCTGCAGCAGCTCGCCGGTGATGTTGGCGCTGGCCTGGTTGACCCAGGAATCGGCGCGGCTGTGCGCCTTCACCGCCAGGTCGTTGTATTGCGCGCCGGTCAGCGGCTGGTACCAGCGTTCCTCGTTGAGATCGTAGATCGGCGTGCCGTCGGCGGTGCTGCCCAGTTGCGGGCCGAGGAAGTAGGCGGTGGCCTTCTGCGTGTCCACGGTGCGCACGTATTCGTCGACGGTGTAGCGCGCGCGGCCCACCGCCACTTCCCAGTCGAAGCGATCGGCGAGGCGGCCCTTGAGGCCGGCGCTCAGGTCCCAGGACAGTTCCCTGGTGGTGTTGGCCAGGTTCTTCCAGCCGCCGGATTCGAAGCGGGTGAGCTGGCGGATCGCGTACAGGTCGCGGTCGCTGCCGGTGTCGTGGAACGGGCCGAGGTAGACGTAGGGCGGGTCGTAGGTCCAGTAGCCGACGCTCTTGGTCGTGGACAGCGTGCTCCAGGCCTGCACGCCGTTGTCGAAGTCGAAGGTGCCGTACAGATACGCCGAGCCGCTGTCGCCGCCACTGGCGGCCAGCCAGTCGGCGTAGTCGTGGGCCATGCCGCAGTAGCCACCGAGGTTGCGCACGGTATCGCTGTTGTAGTCGTAGCTCAGCCGCTGCGCGTCGACGAACTGGCCGCCGAAGCGCGCACAGGTACCGCTGGGCGGCGCCAGGCGCGTGTTGTTGCCGGCGTCGACCAGGCTCAGGCCGGTGAATGGATTGAAGCCGTACTTGCGCGCCTGCGCGGTCCAGTTGCTGTAGGACTCGTCGTCCTGGTCGTCCATCTCCGGCCGCTCGCCGACCGACAGCGGATCGCGCCGGGTCCACTGCAGCGCGTAGGTCAGGTTCCACTTGTCGCCGCTGCGCCCGCCGACCCAGGACAGGTCGACCACGTCGCGCCCGCCGGCGGTGGCGGTGCCGCCGCGCATGCGCACCTGGTTGCCTTCGTAGCCCTGCTTGAGGATCACGTTGATGACGCCGGCGACCGCGTCCGAGCCGTAGATGGCCGAGGCGCCGCCGGTGAGGATCTCGATGCGCTCCACCGCCGCGGACGGGATGTTGGCGTAGTTGGCGAAGTTGCTCTCGCCGGCGTAGGGCTGCGGGTAGTCGGCGACGCGGTGGCCATTGACCAGCAGCAGCGTGCGCCCGGGCCCGAGGTCGCGCAGGCTTACCGGCGAGGCGTTGGGCGTGTGCGAGCCGTACTTGGTGTCGGCCTCGACGCTGCCCTGCTGGTTGAGCGTGCTGAGCACGTCGTAGACGGTGAGGAAACCTTCCTGCTGGATCTGCTGCGCGCTGATCGTCAGCACCGGCTCGGCGCCCTCCACCTCCGAGCGTTTGATCCGCGAGCCGGTGACCACGACCTGGCCCAGGTCTGTGGTGGCGGCGGCCTTGGGGGCGGCGGTGTCGGCGTCCTGCGCGCGCGCGTCGCTGGCGCCGTACAGCGCCAGCACGATACCGAACGCGAGGGTGGTGGATGAGCGAAGTGGCATGCGGTGTCCCCGGCAGCGGATGGAAGCAGCGCCGTGCGAACACGACCTGCGGCGCCCTCTTCGCTGCGCCGCGCCCACGACCGTGCTGCGCATGCCGCAGGCACGCGCCACCCTGCGCCGGCCGCGGCGCACAGAAGAAGACGAACATGCGGGCGTGCAGATCCCCCTGGACGCCCGTGCGTCCTAACCTGCATGGCGCTGAAAACGCTGTCAACACGCGGCTACAGCGCACTTGTAGACGATTGCGCGTTGTGCGCGATTCGCCGCGCAGCGCGTCGATTCTCGCCGTATCGCCACCGCAGGCCGTGCCAGCCGCACCTCTGGCGGAGACGCTGCTGGGCAACGATGGACTGCATGCGCATCGCGATCGCGTGCCCCTCTCACGTTGGGAGAGGGGTTGGGGCGAGGGTCCGGCGCGCAGCGTCTCGTGGTGTTTGAGGTGCATGGAGCGAAGCCTGCATTCGCATCCGTCCGGTTGGGTCACTGCCGCCTGGCACGCCTGTGCCGCGCCTCGGTCGGGAAGATCGCACAAGCCCGGCACAGGCAGCTTCCATGACCCGCTTCGCTGCTTACCGCAGCTCGGCGAGAAACGCCGTTGTCCTCGCGGGAGCGGCTTCAGCCGCGACAGGCATTCCCGGTAGCGCCTCGTCGCGGCTGAAGCCGTTCCTGCAACATGGCTCCGCCGTCTTTACCAAAGTGCCCTACAGACGCTCGGTAAAGCAGGTTCTGCCGCGGCGCGATGCGTGGATGCGCCGCGGCGTTGGCCAGGGTGCACGAACGCGCAGACAAACGCATCGGCATGCCGCCATGTCGACAGCACAAAAAAAGAGCCCCGCATCGCTGCGGGGCTCCTTTCGACTGCGTGGAACGGGTCGGCCGAGGCCGGCTGGATCAGAAATCCATGCCGCCCATGCCGCCCATGCCGCCGCCCATGCCGCCCGGAGCGGCCGGCTCTTCCTTCTTCGGGGCCTCGGCCACCATCGCTTCGGTGGTGATCATCAGGCCGGCGATCGAGGCGGCGTTCTGCAGCGCCGAACGGGTCACCTTGGTCGGATCCAGGATGCCGAACTCGACCATGTCGCCGAACTCGCCGTTGGCGGCGTTGTAGCCGAAGTTGCCGCTGCCTTCCTTGACCTTGTTGAGGATCACGGACGGCTCTTCGCCGGCGTTGGTGACGATCTCGCGCAGCGGCGCTTCCATCGCGCGCAGCGCGATCTGGATGCCGTGGGTCTGATCTTCATTGGCGCCCTTCAGCTCGCCGATCGCGCTCAGCGCGCGCACCAGCGCCACGCCGCCGCCCGGGACCACGCCTTCTTCCACCGCCGCACGGGTCGCGTGCAGGGCGTCTTCGACGCGCGCCTTCTTTTCCTTCATCTCGATCTCGGTCGAGGCACCGACCTTGATCACCGCCACGCCGCCGGCCAGCTTGGCCACGCGCTCCTGCAGCTTCTCGCGGTCGTAGTCCGAAGAGGTCTCTTCGATCTGCGCCTTGATCTGCTTGATGCGCGACTCGATCGCCGAGGTGTCGCCGGCGCCGTCGATGATGGTGGTGTTCTCCTTGGAGACCTGCACCTTCTTGGCGCGGCCCAGGTCCTTGATGGTCGCCTTCTCCAGCGCCAGGCCCACTTCCTCGGAGATCACGGTGCCGCCGGTCAGCACGGCCATGTCTTCCAGCATCGCCTTGCGACGGTCGCCGAAGCCCGGGGCCTTGACCGCCACGACCTTGACGATGCCGCGGATGGTGTTGACCACCAGGGTCGCCAGCGCCTCGCCTTCCACTTCCTCGGCGACGATCAGCAGCGGCTTGCCGGCCTTGGCCACGCCTTCCAGCACCGGCAGCAGGTCACGCACGTTGGAGATCTTCTTGTCGTGCAGCAGCACGAACGGGTCGTCCAGGTCGGCCTGCTGGCTCTGCTGGTTGTTGATGAAGTACGGCGACAGGTAGCCGCGGTCGAACTGCATGCCCTCGACCACGTCCAGCTCGTTCTCCAGGCCCGAGCCTTCCTCGACCGTGATCACGCCTTCCTTGCCGACCTTCTTCATTGCGTCGGCGATGATGTTGCCGATCGACTCGTCGGAGTTGGCGGAGATGGTGCCGACCTGGGCGATGGCCTTGTCGTCGGCGGTGGGCTTGCTGATCTTCTTCAGCTCGGCCACGGCGGCCACGACGGCCTTGTCGATGCCGCGCTTGAGGTCCATCGGGTTCATGCCGGCGGCGACCGCCTTGGAACCTTCGCGGATCAGCGCCTGCGCCAGCACGGTGGCGGTGGTGGTGCCGTCGCCGGCGTTGTCGGAGGTCTTGGAGGCGACTTCCTTCACCATCTGCGCGCCCATGTTCTCGAACTTGTCGGCCAGTTCGATTTCCTTGGCGACGGAGACGCCGTCCTTGGTGATGGTCGGCGCGCCGAAGCTCTTCTCGAGCACGACGTTGCGGCCCTTCGGGCCCAGGGTGGCCTTGACGGCATTGGCGAGGATGTTGACGCCGCGCACCATGCGCGAACGGGCGTCTTCACCGAAACGGATATCTTTGGCAGCCATGTGTGTTGCTCCGGGATTCGTGATTGGGGATTAGGGATTCGCTAAAGCGGAATTCGGGCGGAGATGTCGGGTCGCGCGGCGCCTGGCGCCTTTGCCAATCCCGAATCCCGATTCCCGCGATCGGGGGCTTTAGCCCACGATCGCCAGAACGTCGTCTTCGCGCAGCACCTTGTACTCGACGCCTTCGGCCTTGTAGCTGGAACCGGCGTACTGGCCGTAGATGACCTTGTCGCCGACCTTCAGCGCCGGAGCGCGCACGCTGCCGTTGTCCAGCGGCTTGCCGGCGCCGACGGCCACGACTTCACCCTTGGTGGACTTTTCCTTGGCCGAATCCGGGATCACGATGCCGCCGGCGGAGATTTCGTCGGCTTCGATCGGCTTGACTACGACGCGGTCGTGAAGCGGCTTGATGCTCATTGAGTGAGACCTCTTAAGTGATTGATTGGTCTAGGAAAGGCCGGCGATGTTAGCACTCGCCCATGACGACTGCCAGCAACGCTCGCGAAAAAACCCGGTAGCGCCGGGATGCGCCTGATGTAGTGCCGCGGCCGGGGCTTTCAAGGGCGGGAGGCAAAAAATTTTTGCCAGGAACGTGCATTCGGTGGCAAGCAGTGACCGAATCCCGTCACTGTGTCACAGAGGCAGGCTAGGCTGGCCGCGGACCCAGGGGGGGATCCATCACCAAAAGGAGTTGTCGATGAAGCCATCCGCCGTTGCGCTGCCGCTGGCCTGCCTGCTCGCCCTTGCCGGGCCGGCCCAGGCCGCCGTGTTCATCAACGAATTGCATTACGACGATGCCACCGCCGCCGGCGACACCGGCGAAGGCGTGGAGATCGTCGCCACCGCCGGGGAGAGCCTGAGCGGCTACCGCGTCTACCTGTACAACGGCAGCACCCCCGGCTCGGCCACCGTCTACGCCAACAGCGCGGTGCCGGCCGGCAACCTGGTCAGCTGCGGCGGGCAGGTGCGCATCGCCACCGTCAGCTATGCCAGCAACGGCATCCAGAACGGGCCCAACGACGGCCTGGCGCTGGTCGACGGCAACGGCAAGGTGGTGCAGTTCCTCAGCTACGAGGGCGCCATCACCGGCGGCGGCGGCCCCGCCGCGGGCATGACCAGCCAGAACCTGCCGGTCAGCGAGAGCAACAGCACCCCGGCCGGCACCTCGCTGCAGCTGCGCGGCAACGGCAGCGCCGCGGCCGACTTCAGCTGGAGCGACAGCGCCACCAGCACCTTCGGCGCCTGCAACAACGGCCAGACCTTCGCCGGCGGCGGCGGCAGCAACGCCGCGCCGACCGTGACCGCCACCACCCCGACCCAGGGCGCCACCGACTTCCCCGCCGCCGGCGACCTGGCGGTGACCTTCAGCGAGGCGGTGAGCCTGGCCAGCGGCGCGTTCGGCCTGAGCTGCCAGCAGTCCGGCAGCGTGGCGCTGACCTACCCCAGCAGCGGCACCCAGTTCGCGCTGTCCACCAACACCGCGCTGAAGGCCGGCGAGAGCTGCACCCTGAGCATCGTCGCCGCACGCGTGAGCGATGCCGACGGCGCGCATCCGGCGCAGGATCGCAGCGTCGCCTTCAACGTCGCCAGCAGCTCGGGCGGCGGCGGCAACGGCGCCGGCAGCTACTACTCGCGGGTTAACACCTCCAGCCCCAGCCAGCTGCGCTGCTCGCTGCACGAGACGATCAAGGGCCACACCGTCTATCCGTACAGCAGCAGCTCCGGCACCGACACCTGGGCCATCCTGGAGATCGCCGACGAGGATCCGAACAACAGCCAGCGCGTCCTCGACGCCTACCGCAACCGCAGCTATGCCAAGGGCACCGACCGTGCCGGCAGCGGCAGCGGCCTGAAGTACAACCGCGAGCACAGCTGGCCGAACTCGCTGGGCTTCGGCACCGCCACCGGCAACAAGGGCCTGCCCTACGCGCCGTACACCGACACCCACATGCTGTACCTGACCGACGCCACCTGGAACGCCGACCGCGGCAACAAGCCCTACGCCAAGTGCGACAGCAACTGCGGCGAGCGCGCCACCGAGGCCAACGCCGGCTTCGGCGGCGGCAGCGGCCGCTACCCGGGCAATTCCAACTGGGTGCGCACCCCGGACGGCAACAGCGGCACCTTCGAGGTGTGGGACCACCGCAAGGGCGACATGGCGCGTGCGGTGATGTACATGGCGATCCGCTATGAGGGTGGCGTGGATGCCAAGACCGGGCAGTCCGAGCCGGACCTGGAGCTGACCGACGACCGCAGCAAGATCGTCAAGACCTCGTCCTCTCCGGCCTACATGGGCCTGCTGTCGACCCTGATCGCGTGGAGCCAGCAGGATCCGCCGGACGACGCCGAGCGCGCCCGCAACGAGGTGATCTACAGCTTCCAGGGCAACCGCAACCCGTTCATCGACCACCCGGAGTGGGCGACCTCGTCGCTGTTCACTTCCGCCAAGCCGGCCAGTTGCCAGTTGCTCAACTGAGCCATTGCCTCGCCCGCTGCATTTGCAGCGGGCGGGGATCCGGGATTGGGGATTCAGAGCGGCGCCGGCTTTCCTCGCGGGCGCCGCCAAAGCGCGGCCGGCATCCCTATACTGTCGGCCGCATGTCCGCGCCCGCCCTCCGCTTGCTGCTCAGCACCTGCCCCGATCCGGCCAGCGCCGCGCGGGTCGCCCAGGCGCTGGTCAACGAACGCCTGGCCGCCTGCGTCAGCCGCCTGCCCGGCGTGCAGTCCACCTATCGCTGGCAAGGCGAGGTGGAACAGGGCGAGGAGGTGCTGCTGCTGATCAAGACCGCCGCCGACCGCCTGCCCGCGTTGCGGCAGCGGCTGTGCGCGTTGCACCCGTACGAGGTCCCCGAACTGGTCGAACTCGAGGTCGCCGGCGGCCTGCCGGCCTACCTGCAGTGGGTGCATGCCGAAACCCGTGAGGAACCGTAAGCCGATGACCCTGCTGCACCGCCTCGCCGCCCTGTGCCTGCTGGCCGTGGCCGCCTTCCCCGCCCTGGCGATCAGCGAAAAGGACCTGCTGCCGGTGGACCAGGCCTTCGCGCTCAGCGCACAGGCACCCGAACGCGGCCGCATCGCGCTGCACTGGGACATCGCCAAGGGCTACTACCTGTACCGGCACCGCATCGCGGTGAAGGTGATCGGCGGTTTCAAGCCCAACCCGACCCTGCAGTTGCCGGCCGGCCACAAGAAGACCGACCCGTACTTCGGCGAGGTGGAGACCTACCGCGACGAACTGAACGCGGTGCAGAGCGGCGTCGCCGATCCCGGCACCAGCCGCGTGCAGTTGGAGGTGCGCTACCAGGGCTGCGCCGATGCAGGCGTGTGCTATCCGCCGCAGAAGCGCCTGCTCGAGGTGACCCTGCCGGCCGCCTCGGCCGCCACCGATCCCGCACCGGGACTGTCGCCGCCGGCCGCAACGGGCGGGCTACCGGGCAGCGGCCCGGGCGCCGGCAACGGGGCCAAGCCGCTGTTCGGTCCCGGCCCCGGCACCGCGGCGGTGCAGGGCCTGCCGCTGCCCTCGGACCAGGCGTTCCAGTTCGAAGCCATCGTCGGCGACGGCAATACCCTGCTGCTGCGCTTCACCCCGGCGCCCGGCTATTACCTGTATCGCGACCGCACCGCGCTGGCGCTGGAGGGCGCGCCCGGCATCCGCACCGGCATGCCGCGCTGGCCCAAGGGCAGCTCGCACCAGGACGAACACTTCGGCAACGTGGTGGTGTACTTCGACCAGACCGAGGTCACCGTGCCGCTGCAGCGCCAGCGCGCCGACGCCACCGCCGCGACCCTGGTGGCCACCTTCCAGGGCTGCCAGACCGACGGCATCTGCTACCCGCCGATGACCCGGCGGGTGAAGCTGGCGCTACCCAAAGGCACCGTCACCCCGGCCGACCAGGCCGAGGTCAGCCCGCTGCTGGTGACGCCGCTGGACAGCCGCCAGGCCGACGCCAACGACGCGGCCGCGGCCACGGCCGCCGATGCCCTGCCGGCGACGCCGGACGCCTCGGCGCACAACGCCGCGCGCAGCGCCGCACCGCCGCCGGCCACGCAGAACCTGCTGTGGATCCTGCTGCTGGCGCTCGGTGGCGGCCTGCTGCTGAACCTGCTGCCGTGCGTGCTGCCGATCCTGTCGCTGAAGGTGCTGGGCCTGGCGCAGAGCGGCGAGAGCCGCGGCCGCGCCCGCAGCCATGCGCTGTGGTACACGCTGGGCGTGCTCGCCTCCTTCGCCGTGGTCGGCGGCATCGCCGTGGCCGCGCGGCTGCTGTGGGGCTTCCAGCTGCAGCGCCCGGGCTTCGTCGCGGTGCTGGTGTACCTGATGTTCGTGGTCGGGCTGAGCCTGTCGGGGGTGTTCACCCTCAGCGCCAACCTCGGCGGCGTCGGCCAGTCGCTGTCCACGCGCAGCGGCCCGGTCGGCGATTTCTTCACCGGCGTGCTGGCCTGCGTGGTGTCCAGCGCCTGCATCGGCCCGTTCATGGGCCCGGCGCTGGGCTATGCGCTGACCGCGCCGCCGGCGATGGCGATGCTGGTGTTCCTGACCCTGGGCCTGGGCCTGGCGCTGCCGTTCCTGCTGATCGGCTTCGTGCCCTCGCTGGCCAGGCGCCTGCCCAAGCCCGGCGCCTGGATGGAAACGCTCAAGCAGGTGCTGGCGTTCCCGATGTACCTGAGCGCGATCTGGCTGCTGTGGGTGCTGGGCAAGCAGCGCGGCGTGGACGCGGTGGCGCTGCTGCTGATCGGCGCCACCCTGCTGGCGCTGGGCCTGTGGTGGTTCGAGCGCGCGCGCTGGCGCGACCACAAGACCGGCATGCGCCTGGCCGCCGTGCTGCTGCTGGCCGCGCTGGTGCCGGCCTGGGGCGTGACCCGGCTGCCGCCGCCCAGCGCCAGCGTCGAGCGCAACACCGTGGCCTATTCGCCGCAGATGCTCGACCGCCTGCGCACCGACAACCGCGTGGTGTTCGTCAACATGACCGCCGACTGGTGCGTCACCTGCAAGGCCAACGAACGCAACGTGTTCGACAGCGACGCGTTCCGCGACACCATCAAGCGGGTGGACGCGGTGTACATGAAGGGCGACTGGACCAACGAGGATCCGCGCATCAGCGCCTTCCTCGCCGAGCACAAGGCAGTGGGCGTGCCGCTGTACGTGGTCTACGGCCCCGGCGCGCCGCCGACGGTACTGCCGCCGGTGCTGAGCCAGGCGGTGGTCGAGGACGCCCTGCTGCGCGCGGCGCGATGACTCCCGCCAGCGCGCGCCTGCTGGCGGTCGCCGCGGTGGCGGCGATGCTCGGCGTGGCGGCGGCGCACTGGTGGGAACGGCGGACGCCGGCGCTGGCCCCGGCAACGTCCGCCACGGCCAGCGGCCATGCGGCCGCGCCGCCGGTCGCCGCGGCGCGCCCGGGCGATCCTGCCCCGGCGCTGCGCCTGCCCACGCTCGACGGCGGCCACCTGACCCTGGCCCAGTTCCGCGGCCGGCCGCTGCTGGTCAACGTGTGGGCGAGCTGGTGCGAACCCTGCGTGCGCGAGATGCCGGAACTGGACCGGCTGGCGCGCGCGCAACCGAGCGACGGCCTGCAGGTGCTGGGCATCGCCCTGGACCGTGCCGAAGACGTGCGCGACTTCCTGCAACGGGTGCCGATCGGCTACCCGATCGCGCTGGAGACCCCGGGCCCGGCCGACGCCAGCGTGCGCCTGGGCGACACCCAGGGCCTGCTGCCGTACAGCGTGCTGATCGACGCCGACGGCCGCATCGTCAGGCAGAAGCTCGGCCCGTTCGCGCCGGGCGAAGTGGAGGGCTGGGTGGGCGGCGGCGCGCAGCCGACGCAGTAGCCGGCGAGCCAGCCGCCGATGCGCGCCCTTGTGGGAGCGACGTCCGCGTCGGCGACGCATTGCCGATGGCGCTGTCGCGACTCACCTCGCGCCTCCCAAGCGGCTTGCGGCGAACCTGCCGGGTGCACTGTGGGAGGGACGTCAGTCCCGACGCATTGCATTATCGGGAAAGCGCACTGCGGCGTCGTGAGAGTTGCCTCCCACGCCACGTCCACGCCGCACCGGATCAGTCCGCTAGAACGCCTGCAGCTGGCGTGCTTCGCCAACACTGCCATTCCCGGTCCGCACCTGCGCCAGCATCGCCAGCTCCTCGGCCAGGCGCTGCGCAGCGGTGCGCAGTTCCGGCACCGCGGTGATCTCCCACAGCACGCCACGCAGCAGCGGCCCGATGCAGTACAGCCCGGCGACCGGATGGCCGCTGCCGTCGCGCACCCGCAGGCGCTCGTCCACCTGCAGCCCCAGGCCCAGTGGATCGGCCTGCAGCAGGCCGGCGTCGCGCATCGTGGCGACCAGCGGATGGCTGGTGCGGGCGACGTCGGTGTCCAGCCCGGTGGCACGGATCAGCACATCGAAGTCCTCGGTGCGCGCGTTGCTGCTGGCGCGATCGCGGATCACCGCTTCCACCGCGGTTTCGCCCAGCCGCGCGCGCAGCAGGCGCCCGGCGCGGATGCGCAGCTGGCCCTGCGCCTGCAGTTGCGCCAGCGCGGCCGCCGCGGCCGGCGCCAGCCGATGCCGCGCCGCTTCCCAGTACCGCCGCAGGTGGCGCAGGAAGCGGGCGCGCGCCGCCGGCGCCAAGTCTTGCCAGAACGGCTGCAGGTGCGGACGCAGCGCATCCACCACGCAGCGCCAGTCCTCCACCACCGTGGTCAGTTGGCGCAGGCTGCGCACCAGGCCGCGCAGGTCGTGGCTGCGCAGCGCCTGCACGACGCTGGGCGGCAGGCTCACCGGCGCGCCCGGCACCGCCAGGTGCGCCTGTGGCGCCAGGCCGCGCCGCGACAGCGCGGTGATCGGGCCGCGGTGTCCGCGTCGGCGCAGGGTCAGGGCCACATCGGCCATGGTCAGGCCGGTGCCGACCAGCAACAGCCGCGCCTGCGGCGGCACCTCGTCCAGCACACCGTCCTGCCACGGCCAACCGATGTAGCGGCGATGCACCGCCAGGCGCGGGCCGATGCCCGGCAGCGCCGCCGGCGGCAGCGCGCCGATCGCCAGCACCACCACGTCGGCGACCACGGCCTCGCCATTGGCCAGGAACAGGCGGAAGCCGTCCGGATCGCGCTCCACCGCCACCGCCTCCTCGCTCACTCGCGCCACCTCGACCGGCGACGCCGCCAGCGCATCGTCCAGGTGCTGCTGCAGGTAGCGGCCGTACAGCAGCCGCGGCAGGAACTGCAGGCGTTGCGCGGCATCCAGCTGCAGGGCGTCGGCGAAGCCGCCCGGCTCCTGCGGATCCACGCCCAGGTCCTTGGCGCGCACGTTCAACACGTGTTCCGGCCGCGCCGCACCGTAGGCGATGCCGCGGCCGTAGGTGTCGGCCACGCCGACCAGGGTGATGTGGCGGGCGGCGCCCTGCCTGGCCAGCGTCGCGGCCAGCACGTTGCCGCAGAATCCTGCGCCGATGATCGCAATTCGCATGGCTCGCACCTTGGCCGGTCGGGCGTTCTTTGTGCCCGGGATGTCCGCCGGAGGTGTAAACCCTCGGTTAATGCGTGCGCAGATCGCCATGGCAATGCGGCATCAGCACATGGGCGATGTCCATGAGTCAGGCTGCACGGCGATCGGCAAGGCCGAGCCGAAGGCCGCTGACGCCGCGGCAGACACAGAAACGCTGGGCCGGCACGTACCAACGGCACCACCCTCGCCGCTGCGGCCTCCTCGCGCGGCGTCGCCGCGGGGCCGATCAAGCTCCGCGCGTTCTCGCCGGCAACGACGCCGCCCGCCGCCTCGTGTCGGACACTGCGCGGGCCGCATCGGCAAGGTGCCGCGCCGGACCGGGCGTGTGCCACGCAACAGGTGAGCCGTCGGCAAGGAGCGCCGTGGTGCGCCGATCCGGGCCCTACCGCGCCGGCGGACGCTGCACCAGGCCCGGCGCATCGGCGATGAAGGTATCCAGCACGCCGTCGGCGACCTTGACCGGGCCGCCGAAACGGGTCGCGCCGGGAATGGAGGGAATCGCCGCGGCCTGCGCGGCGAGTTGCCCGGCGGTGGCGAAGGCCTGCTCGGCCGCCGGATCGCCGGCCAGCGCCTGGTTCAGCCCGTCCACGCTCAGGCGCAGCGCGCGGCCCCATAGCGCGGTCGCGTCCAGCCATGGAGCTGCCTCGGCCACGAACGCGCCGGTGGTGGTGCCGGCACGGATGCGCTGCGGTGCCGCCACCAGGTCGTCGGCGGCGCGGCCCAGCGCGGCCAGCGCCGCGCTGCGGGCGGCCGGATCGCCGTCGGCCAGCGCGTCGCGTGTCGCATCGATCAGCGCCTTGAGCCGCGGCGCCTGCGGCTGCCAGGGCAGATGGCCGAAGGTCGGTGCCAGGTGCTGGGTGTCGAAGAAGGTCAGCAGCGCGTCGGCCACCTGCGCATCGCCGCCGGCCAGGTCGCGCGCGGCCGCGCGCCAGGTGCGCGGCGCGTCGTAGCCGCGGTCGTTCCAGGCGAAGGAAAGCAACCCGGCTACCGCCGGCCGGCTGGCCACTTCCTGGTTCATCGGATTGGACACGATGCCGCTCAATTCCGCCGACAGTCCGGCCTGGCGACGGTCGTACGGCGCCAGCAGCAGGCGCCCGGCGGTCTCGGCGAAGTCGTTGACCGGGTAGTTGTCCCACAGCAGGGTCTTGCGCCCGAACGCCTTGGTGGCGTTCTTCGCGTCGCTCACCGAGATCGACGCCGGAACCACGTCGGTTCCGGTCCACTGCACCACCACGCGCGGATCCAGCGCCTTGCGCAGCGTCGCCTTGTACGGCGACTCGGTGACGTTGAAGTACTCGGTCGGCACCATGATCAGCGCGCCGTGGCCGGCCGCGGCGATGTCCGCCTGCACCGCGTTGAGCAACCGCGCCTGCGCGGTAGCCGCGGCCTGCTCGCCGGCCGGGCCGAATGCGGTGGCGTCGCCGGGGCAGTTCCACTTGGTGTATTCGATGTCGTCGAAGGCGATGTAGAAGCTGCGCACGCCGCGCGCGCGCAGCGCGGCGAACTTGCGCCGGATCGCCTGCAGGTCGGCCGCATCGCTGTAGCAGATCGACGGCCCCGGCGAGAGCGCGTAGACGAAGTTGATGTGCTCGCGGTTGGCGACCGCGGCCAGCTTGCCCAGCGCCGCCAGCGTGGCCGCCGGGTAAGGCGCGCGCCAGCGGTCGCGCGCGAACACGTCGTCCTTGGGGCTGTAGATGTAGGTGTTGGCCTTGAACCGCGCCAGGAACGCCAGGTGCGCGGCGCGTTCGGCCATGCTCCAGGGCTTGCCGTAGAAACCCTCGATCGTGCCGCGCACCGGCATCGCCGGCGCGTCGGTCACCGCCACCGAGGCGATGCGCCCGGGCGCGACCAGTTGCCGGAAGGTCTGCGCCGCGTGGTACAGGCCGGCGTCGTCGCGGCCGGCCAGCACGATCAGCGTGCCGCGACCGCGGGCCATGCTGCCCAGCGCATAGCCTTCCGCGCGTTCCGGCACGTCCAGGTCGACGGCGGCCAGCGCATCGCGCACCGGCGCCGCGTCGACGGTGCCGAGCACCACCGACACCGCCTGCGGGTCGTGCGGCAGTGTGCCGGCGCGACGGATGCGGGAGACCCCGGCCTCGCGCAACACCGTGCGCACCAGCGCCTCGCTGGCCGGATCGGGCGTGCCGGCCTGCACCAGCACCACCGACGGCCCCAGCGGCAGCTCCGGCCCGAGCAGGCGCAGCGCGGTCGGCGTCGGGTACACCGCCGGCAGGGTGGCCGGCCCCGCCGCCAGCGCGGGCGCGGTCGCCCCGGCCAGCAGCGCGAACGCCAGGATGTGGCGGCCAAGGCCGCAACGGCCAATACGCTCGGTTCGCATGCGCCTACCCTCGACTGGTATTTCAGTGATTTTGAAATGGTATATACCACTTCCGCCGGCGCGTCGACGCGCAGCGGCGATGGCGCTGCAATGTGGCCGTCCCATGCTGCAGCGACACTTGCATGGTCCGCGCAAGATGCGACATAACCGCAGGCAGTGGCGCGGCCCGTCGTCGGCCCGCCATGCCTGCGCTGACGCGACGCAGACCGGCGAAAAATCAAACATTTGTTTAAAACACCCGCAACTTCGCCGAACTGGACAGCAATGCCGGCTTCGCGCAGACTGCCGCCCTTTCCGCTGCTTTGTTCCCGATGGCGCGACTGCTGCTGCTGCATGGCCCCAACCTCAACCTGCTCGGCACCCGCGAGCCGGGCGTGTACGGCCATGCCACCCTGGCGCAGATCGATGCCGCGCTGCTGGCCCAGGCCAGCGCCGCCGGTCACGCGCTGGAGAGCCTGCAGTCCAACGCCGAGCACGTGCTGGTGGACCGGGTGCAGGCCGCGCGCGGCGACGGCACCGCCTTCATCCTGATCAACCCAGCCGCGTTCACCCATACCTCGGTGGCGCTGCGCGACGCGCTGGCGGCGGTGGCGATCCCGTTCATCGAGATCCACCTGTCCAACCCGCACAGCCGCGAGCCGTTCCGCCACCACAGCTATTTCAGCGACCACGCGGTCGGCGTGGTCTGCGGCTTCGGCGCCGACAGCTACCGCTACGCGATGGACGCGGCGCTGACCCGGCTGGGAGCGGCCGCATGAGCCGCGCCCACACCCAACCGGCACCGCACACCCCCGTCTGAGTCCCCGGGCCGCGCGCCCGGTCTTTTTCAAAGTCACCTCACGAGGCCGTTATGGATCTCCGCAAAATCAAGAAACTGATCGACCTGCTGGAAGAATCGAATCTCGCCGAGATCGAGATCAAGGAAGGCGAGGAAAGCGTGCGCCTGGCGCGCACCCCCAAGGGCATGACCGCCAGCGCGCCGCAGTACGTGGCCGCCGCCCCCGCGGCCGCGCCGGCCGCCGCCGCGCCGATGCCGATGAGCTCGCCCACCGAGGCCTCCACCGGCGGCAGCGCCAAGCCCGGCAACGCCCTGCCCGAGGGCCACGTGCTGCGCGCGCCGATGGTCGGCACCTTCTACACCTCGCCGGCCCCGGACAAGCCGGCCTTCGTCAGCGTCGGCCAGGCGGTCAAGGCCGGCGAGACCCTGGCGATCATCGAGGCGATGAAGATGTTCAACCCGATCGAAGCCGACGTCTCCGGCACCATCGTCGCGATCCTGGGCGAAAGCGGCCAGCCGGTGGAGTTTGACCAGCCCTTGTTTGTCATCGGCTGAAGAAGCCGGGACCCGGGACCCGGGACCGGTGACCCGGAACAGCAAGAGCGCCGGATTCGGCTTTGGCTCCTGCTCTTCCGGGTCCCCGGTCCCGGGTCCCGGGTCCCGAACACCTCCCGCGTTCGGAATCCCTTCCCATGCTCGATAAAGTCGTCATCGCCAATCGCGGCGAAATTGCGCTGCGCATCCTGCGCGCGTGCCATACGCTCGGCATCCGCACGGTCGCGGTGCATTCCACCGTGGACCGCAACCTCAAGCACGTGGCCATGGCCGACGAGTCGGTGTGCATCGGCCCGGCGCCCTCCTCGGAGAGCTACCTCAACATCCCGGCGCTGATCGCCGCGGCCGAGGTCACCGACGCCCAGGCCATCCACCCCGGCTACGGCTTCCTGTCGGAGAACGCCGACTTCGCCGAGCGCGTGGAGCAGTCCGGCTTCATCTTCATCGGGCCCAAGGCCGACACCATCCGCCTGATGGGCGACAAGGTCGAGGCGATCCGCGCGATGAAGGCCGCCGGCGTGCCGTGCGTGCCCGGCTCCGGCGGCCCGCTGGGCGAGGACATCGTCGCCAACACCAAGATCGCCCGCGAGATCGGCTACCCGGTGATCATCAAGGCCGCCGGCGGCGGCGGCGGCCGCGGCATGCGCGTGGTGCATTCGGAGGCCGCGCTGAAGGCCGCCATCGAAACCACCAAGTCCGAGGCCAAGGCCGCCTTCAGCAACGACCAGGTGTACATGGAGAAGTTCCTGGAGAACCCGCGCCACGTGGAGATCCAGGTGCTGGCCGACGGCCAGGGCGGCGCCATCCACCTGGGCGAGCGCGACTGCTCGATGCAGCGCCGCCACCAGAAGGTGGTGGAGGAAGCGCCGGCGCCGGGCATCACCGAGGAACTGCGCAACGAGATCGGCAAGGTCTGCGTGGACGCCTGCATCCGCATCGGCTACCGCGGCGCCGGCACCTTCGAGTTCCTGTTCGAGAACGGGCGCTTCTACTTCATCGAAATGAACACGCGCATCCAGGTGGAGCACCCGGTCACCGAGCGCATCACCGGCATCGACCTGGTCTGCGAGCAGCTGCGCATCGCCGCCGGGCACAAGCTCAGCATCAAGCAGAAGGACATCGTCCTGCGCGGCCATGCGATCGAGTGCCGCATCAACGCCGAGGACCCGGAAACCTTCATGCCCAACCCGGGCCTGATCACCGGCTTCCACCCGCCCGGCGGTCCCGGCGTGCGCGTGGACACGCACATCTACAGCGGCTACAAGGTGCCGCCGAACTACGACTCGATGATCGGCAAGCTGATCGTGCACGGCCCCGACCGCGAGACCGCGATCGCGCGCATGCGCGTGGCGCTGAGCGAGATGGTGGTGGACGGCATCAAGACCAACATCCCGCTGCAGCAGCGGATCATGCGCGACAAGGGCTTCCAGGCCGGCGGCCAGAACATCCACTACCTGGAAAAGCGTCTGGCCGAGCGCAAGAACAAGTCGATTGCGTTGGTTTGACAGCCGGGAATGGAGAAACGGGAATCGGGAATCGGCAGTGCCGGCTCCCGAGTTTCGGCGGTGAAGGCCGCGACCTCGCTAGCGCGCTCGCATAAGCACCACGGGATCGGGGCGGAACGAATAGGCCCCGGGAGCGAATGGCCTCGACGTAGCGCGTCGGCGCCCGTCGCCGACATCGTTGCGACAACCACCGCGCAGTGCAATGAGGGGCCGGGAACCCGCTCTTGCGATTCCCCATTCCCGGTTCCCCACTCCCGGCTACTTCCCCTGCTGGGTTCCCGCCACCGGCTCCACGCCCAGGCTCGAGGTCGGGCTGACGATCATCACCGTCTCGGTGGAGCCGTCCGGCCAGACGATCTGGAAGGTGCTGCCCGGGGCCAGGGTGGAGAAGGGCATGCCGCTGTTGGCGCGGTAGATCGCCGCCACCTGCGCGGCGCCGGCGCGGCGCACGTCCGGCGCGGCGTGCGCGGTGGTCAGTTCGACCTTGGACAGGCCGCGGTAGCGCTGCTCGGCGGTGTCGATCAGCAACAGGCCCGCCGCCGCCGCCGAATAGGCGACGAAGGCCAGGACCCAGAACCAGAATTTGGCGCCGTGCAGCCATCGCCGGTAATTCATGAGCCTGCTCCCTTGCTGTCCACCA
Source organism: Xanthomonas sp. LF02-5 (assembly GCF_034105325.1). Lineage (NCBI taxonomy): Bacteria > Pseudomonadati > Pseudomonadota > Gammaproteobacteria > Lysobacterales > Lysobacteraceae > Xanthomonas > Xanthomonas sp. LF02-5. Next base: position 142,052 of record NZ_JAXGGF010000006.1, read on the forward strand.
GTCGATTGACCATGTCGTTCATCGTGTCCGTGCCTTGCCGCGGCACCGCGGCGTCGTAAACAAAACTGCTGAAGTCCTGCGTGGGGTCGCGCGAGCAGATCCCGCCGTTGGCGCAATAGCGGGTCATCAGCTCGCTGTCCGGGCCGCAATCCAATCCCAGCCTGCAGGCGGCCAACTGCCAGGCCAATTCGGAAAACTGGGTGCCGGCCACGCGCCCGTCCAGGCTGTCGTCGCCGCTGGCGGCCAGGCCCATCGCCGGCGACAGCGCCACGTAGGCATCGGGATCGCCGGAGGCGCGCACCCGCGCGACCAGATCGCGCTTGTACTCGGCGCCGGCATGCAACGGCTGGCCCAGCGCCAGCAGCGCCGCTTCGGCGGCCAGGTTGCCGCCGCGCGCGGCCTGCACGCGCTGGGCGACGATTGCCTGGCGGGTCAGGCCGTCGCCGGGCGCGAAGCCGGCGCAGCGGCGGCCGACGCGGGCGCGCGCCTGCACCATCTGCGCCGAGGTCGGCAGGCGCGCGTCGGCGATGGCGCGGGTATCGGCCCCGTAGCCGACCGGGTCCATCGCATAGCCGGCGCAGTAGTCGTAGATGCGGCTGAGCCGCCAGGACGCCTCGGGGTCGCCGTGCGCGGCGGCGATCGACAGTTGCTGCGCGGCGCGGTAGAGGTCGGCGCCGCGCTCGCCCTCGTTCTCCTCACGCGGGCGCGCAGGCGTCGACGCCTGGCGCGACGCCGTGGCCGGCGTGGCGGACGCGGGGTAGGCGTCGGCCGCCACCACGCTCGCCGGCACGGACGCCGCCGGTGCAGCCGGCAGCGACAGCGCGCGATAGGCGACCACGCCCAGCAACAGCGCGGCGGGCGCCAGCAACAGCCAGGTTGGACGGGACACGACGGGCATGCGCGAAAGAGCCGGACCACGGGCAGAAGCGCAGCCGGACCCCCTGTCGCCCGGCCGCTGCGAGCCGGCAGTCTACCCCAGGCCACGGGCGCGGCATGCGCCAAATGCATGCCGCGATCCCGGCGCATGGACGTGCGGACCGGCGGCACGGACGAACGGCACGACGCCACGGGCGGCGCGGTGCAGATCGCAGTGCCGGTGCTGGCCCGGCAGCGTCCGGACGCATTGCTGGGCCCGGCGCGGCCAGCGTGACGCCGCGTACCGCCGGCACGTGTCGCATTCCGAACGGCACCAGCTGGACGTGGTTCGCAACCGGCCGAAATGCGTGCCGTACCCCGCTCCGCCGCAAGACAGTCTCCAGCGCGAAGCCCGCCGCCCGTCTAAGATGCGCGCTTCCCCTGATTGCCCCATCGACCGATGCCGTTCCTCGAACTGACCCTGCGCTGCACCGACGCCACCCAGCCCCGCTACGAGACCGCGCTGGAGGATGTCGGCGCGCTGGCGGTGACCCTGCTCGATGCCGACGCCGACACCAGCAACGAACGCGCGATCCTGGAACCGGGCGTGGGCGAAACCCCGCTGTGGGGCACGCTGGTGCTCACCGCGCTGTTCCCCGAGGAGCAGGATGCGCTGGTGCTGCTGGCTGCGCTGGAGGCCTTCGACCCCGGGCTGGACTGGACCCAGGCCACCTTCCGCAAGGTCGACGACCAGGACTGGGAACGGGCGTGGCTGGACCAGTTCCAGCCGATGCGCTTCGGCGCGCGCACCTTCATCGTGCCGTGGAACCATGAGCTGCCCGAAGACGCCAGCGGCGCCGATGCCGCCGTGGTGCGCCTGGACCCGGGCCTGGCGTTCGGCTCCGGCACCCACCCGACCACCGCGCTGTGCCTGCGCTGGCTGGATGCGCTGGCCACCGACGGCGTCCTGGCGCAGGCGCGCGTGCTCGATTTCGGCTGCGGCTCGGGAATCCTGGCGCTGGCCGCGCTGAAGCTGGGCGCCGCCGCCGCAGTGGGGGTGGACAACGACCCGCAGGCGCTGCTGGCCAGCCACGACAACGCCGAGCGCAACGCGGTGGGCGAGCGCCTGGCCGTGTACCTGCCTGCCGACGAACCGACGGCCACCTATCCGGTGGTGGTGGCCAACATCCTCGCCTCGGCACTGGATGCGCTGGCGCCGACCCTGGCCGCGCGCGTGGCGCCGGGCGGGCGCATCGCCCTGTCCGGGATCCTGCATGGTCAGGAACAGGAGCTGCTGCAGCGCTACGCCCCGTGGTTCACCCAGCTGCGCACCGAACAGGACGGCGACTGGATGCGCATCGACGGCGTGCGCCGGGACTGAACCGGGGCACGGCCACGCCGGGGCGCGGCCCCGCAAGGCCAGCCGGCCCATAGCGCAGAAGACAGTATCGCTAACATTTCACTGATGGACAGCGCCGCGAACCAAGCGCAGTGGCCGGCGCGGCTATATCTCGCCTCCCCTGCGGAGGTGCGTGTGAACAGCAAGCTGTACGAACGGGTGCGCGAAGCGCGCAAGCTCACCGGCCTCACCCAGGAGGCCCTGGCGCTGGACCTGGGCGTGACCCGCAGCGCCGTGGCGCAGTGGGAAATGGCCGAAGGCACCGCGCCAGCGCTGGAGCACCTGATCGCCCTGGCCCGCCGCAGCGGGCTGCACTTCGAGTACCTGGCCACCGGCCGTGGCGAGCGCGTGTTCGGCGAACCGATGGCGGTGGACGCCGCGGCCATCGGCGAGCTGCCCAACCACTACCAGTTCACCGACCAGCAACTGCGCCTGCTGGAGCGCTTCGACAGCCTGAGCCCGCGTCAGCGCGCCGGCTTGCTCGACCTGCTCGACACCCGCAAGTCGCGCTGAGTACGCCGCGGGCCCCTCGCTCCGTAGAGCGTCCAGCGCTGAGAAAGGCCGCGATCCGCCGGCAGCGCACTGCAGATCCCGCCGGCGCGTGCTTGAATACGGCTCTCGCCGTCGTCGCCCGCGCGCATGCCCGATCGCACTCCGCCCCGCCCCAGCCTCGCCACCTTGCTGCGTCAGCCCGATCCGTCCGCCACACAGGGCGACACCCCGGTCGCGCCGGCGGCGGGCGGTGACACGTCGGCACCCGCGACGCCGCTGACCGACACTGCAGCGCCGCCCGTGGCGTCGAGCGTCTCACCAGCGCCTGCGAACGTGAAGCCGGCCGAGGAAGAGACCGCCGCACGCGACGCAGCACCTGACGCGGGCGACCTGGAAGCGCTGCCGCCAGCGCCCGCGTCGGCGAGGGATCCGGCACCGGCACCGGCCACGGTCGCGACTCCCGCGATAGCCCCCACCTCGCCAGTGTCCGCCGCCGCGCCCAGCTTCCTGCATGGCCCGCGCGAACGCCGCCCGGTGCTGCGTGCCGCGCCCTGGCAGTGGATCGCACTGGCCGGGCTGGGCCTGCTGCTGGCGCTGCAGATCCTGATCGCCGATCGCCAGCGCCTGGGCGCCGACCCGCGCTGGCGGCCGTGGGTGGCCGGGGTCTGCCAGGTCCTGCGCTGCAGCGTGCCGGCCTGGCGCGAGCCGGCCGCCTTCACCATGCTCAGCCGCGAGGTGCGGCCGCTGCCCGGCCATGCCGGCACCCTGCAGGTGCAGGCGACCTTCCGCAACGACGCGCGCTGGGCGCAGGCCTGGCCGCTGCTGCAACTGTCGCTGGCCGACGCCGACGGCCGCACCATCGGCAGCCGCGTGCTGCGCCCGCAGGAGTACCTGGGGCGCGCACGGCCGGACAGCGCCACACTGGCGCCGGGACAGAGCGCACAGATCGCGTTCCAGGTGCGCGAACCGGCCGCCGAGACGGCGGCATTCAGTTTCGATTTCCACTGAGAACGCTGCGTTCGGGCACTGCGCCATGGCAGCGGCGCAGGCCACGCGCTAGACTCGTCCCCCCGCGCCGGCCCTCCTGCCGTCCGGTGCCGCTGTCATCCGGGGATCCGTCGAACTTGAACGCCGCCACCACTCGTCCTGACTCCAGTCGCGGCGCGCCGAAGCCGCCGCTGCGCGAACACGTGGCGCAATCGGTCCGCCGCTACCTGCGCGACCTCGACGGCTGCGACGCCGACGACGTGTACGAGATCGTGCTGCGCGAGATGGAGATCCCGTTGTTCGTGGAAGTGCTCAACCATTGCGAAGGCAACCAGAGCCGCGCCGCCGCGCTGCTGGGAATCCACCGCGCCACCTTGCGCAAGAAGCTCAAGGAATACGGGTTGGCCTGAGAGAGGCCGGGATTGGGGATTCGGGATTGGGGATGACCAGCCTGCGGCTGGTGAAAAGTCGGGAATCGGGAATCCAGCGTGCTGTCCTGCATGACTTGACTGTCAAGCGATCCGACACACATCGCGACCCAGCGTGTAGCGCCTGCACATCGCCCTCATAGGTGCGGCTTCAGCCGCGACGCCTGAAATTCACCAGGCGACCAAGCGCATTATCGCGGCGAAGAGAACACCGAACGCCGAACGCGACGCCTCGCCATTGTGGGAGGGGCTTCAGCCCCGACGCGACAGCGTCTGAAGATGCTGGTGCGGAAGCCATGCTGTGCTCCTGCGCGATCAGCCGCGATGCGCTCTCGGTAAAGCATCGCGGCTGAAGCCACTCCTACGCCCGCATAGATGCACACGCACAGCGCGCGACGCTCCAACCAATCCCCAATCCCACCATCCCCACTCCCCGCCCTCACACCCACCCATAGCGGATCAGGTGGAAGAACACCGGCGCCGCGAAGCACACCGAGTCCAATCGGTCGAGCACGCCGCCGTGGCCTTCGATCATGTGGCCCCAGTCCTTGATGCCGCGGTCGCGCTTGATCGCCGACATCACCAGGCCGCCGAAGAAGCCCATCAGGTTGGCGACCAGCGCCAGCGCAAACGCCTGCAGCGGCGAGAACGGGGTGATCCACCACAGCGCCGCGCCGAGCAGGCTGGCCGAGAGGATGCCGCCGACGAAACCTTCCACGGTCTTGGACGGCGACAGCCTGGGCGCGATCAGGTGCCGGCCCAGCAGCTTGCCCCACACGTACTGCAGCACGTCGGAGGACTGCACCACGATCACCAGGAACGCGAACAGCAGCAGGTTGCGGTCCTCGTAGCCGGGAATGCGCAGGTTCAGCAGCGCCGGCACGTGCGAGATGCAGAACACGCTGATCATCAGCCCCCACTGCACCTTGGCGGTGCGCTCCAGGTAGCGCGTGGTGTCGCCGCCGATGGTGGACAGGATCGGCAGCACCAGGAACGCGTAGACCGGGATCAGCAGCGTGTACAGGCCGTACCAGTCGCTCCACACCAGCCAGTACTGCCACGGCAGCACCACGTAGAACGCGGCCACCAGCGCGTAATAGTCGCCGCGCCGGGTGGGGGTGAGGGTGATGAACTCGCGCAGCGCGAACAGCGACACCAGCGCGAACAGCACGATCACGCCGAGCCGCCCGAAGGCGAACGCCAGCGCCACCACCGTCGCCATCACCCACCAGGCGCGGATCCGCGCCACCAGGTTGTCCAGCACCGCACTGGGCCGTTCGCGCGCCCGCCAGCGCAGGGTCTCGGCGATCAGCGTGGCGACCACCAGCACCGTGGCGATGCCCAGGAACAGCCATACCGTCTGTTGCCGCAGCGAGGATTGCTGCAGGTGTTCGCTCAGCGCGATCGGATTCATCGGGCGGCCTCCGCCTGCTCCGGCGCCAACGCCAACAAGGCCGCGCGCGCGCGATCGAGGAAGGCCTGCTTGTCCTCGCCGGCGCCCAGCCGCAGCGGTTCGCCGAAGGTGGTGGTGCACAGCAACGGCAACGGCAGCCACTTGCCCTTGGGCATCACCCGCTTGAGGTTGTCGATCCACACCGGCACGAACTCCAGTTCCGGACGCTGCCGCGCCAGGTGATAGAGACCGCTCTTGAACGGCAGCAGCCCCTCCTCGGTATTGCGCGTGCCTTCCGGAAACAGGATCAGCGAGCCGCCGCCGTCGACCGCCTCGCACAGGCAGGCGATCGGATCGCGCTGGCGCTGCTGCGGATCGCGCTCGATCAACACGCCGTTGAACACCGCGTGGATCAGGTAGCGGCGCAACGCGTCGCGCTGCCAGTAGTCGGCCGCCGCCACCGGCCGCACCTCGCGTCGCAGCGCTGCCGGCAACGACGACCAGATCAGCACGAAATCGCCGTGGCTGGCGTGGTTGCCGTAGTACACGCGGCGCTCGCTGGACGGCATGCAGCCGCGCCACAGTGCACGTGCGCCGGTGAGCAGACGGATCGCGGCACTGCAGCCGCGGGCGATCAGACGGGCGATCATTTCCACTCCAGTTCGCGCACGATGGCGCGCACGCGAATCACGATGGTCAGGGCGGCGGCGGCGATCAGCAGCGCCAGCGCCACGGCAAGCAGCATGTAGGCCAGTGTGGCGTGCTGCAGCAGCAATGCAGCGGCGGCGGCCAACGCGGCCAGGGACAGCCAATGCATGCGCTGCACGCGCGCCATCGGCCCCTGCAACGGTTCGCGCACCGCGCAGGCCAGGCCGAGCATGCGCACGTAGGCGGTGCCCACGCACACCAGCGCAGCGGCCCAACCCAGTTCCGCGCCGACGCCCAGCACCGGCTGCAGGCCATAGCCCACGCCCAGGCACACCGCCACGTCCGACAACCGGTCCGGCGCTTCGTTGTACACCGCACCGGCACGGCCGATCATCTGCGCCTGCTGCGCCAGCAGCCCCTCCAGGCGGTTGCACAGCAGCCGCGCCTGCAGCGCCAGCGCCGCCAGCACCAGCAGCGCGGCGGCATTGGCCGGCGGCTCGCGCCAGGCCAGGGCGAACATCAGCGCCGCCAGCACCGCGCACGCCAGTCCGGTCCAGGACACGCCATTCGGCGTGGCCCCACGCGCGCGCAACGCCAGCGCCAGCCGCGCACGCCACTGCGCGCGCCGCGCCTGCAAGGTCGAAGCGGCCATCAGTCGCCGCCTCCACAGCCGCCGCAGCCACCACCGCCGCAACTGCTGCCGCCCCCATCGCTGCTGCCGCCACCGCCACCGCAACTGCTGGTCGAAGCGCTACAGCCAGCACCGTTGGGCAGCGGCGAACGCAAGGCGTGGTAATCGGCCCAGGGCGTGGTCATCAGCACGCTGGTCCCGGCCAGGGCCAGCGGCAGCGCCAGATGCGAACCCGGCGCCAGCGAGGGCGCGGCGACGCCATCGCGCCAGGCCGCATCGCGCTCGGCCAACAGCGCGTCGCCGGCGACGCTGCGCCGCGGCGGCGTGAGCAGAAAGCCGAGCGCAACGACCGCGACCACCACCATCGCCGCCACCAGAAAGCCGATCGGGCGCTGCAACTGCAGGCCGATGCGCAGCTTCAGCAGACCCACCATCCACAGCGCCAGCAACGGCGCGGCGCCGAACAGGCGGGCGCACAGCGCCTGCCCGTGGCCCAGCCACAGCCCCTTGGCGACCAGCGACCGACGCAGCGGCGCGGCGTCGCGCCGCAATGCGGCGAGCGCCTGCTGGAGCTGCGGCTGCGCACGCACGGTCGCCAGCGCACGCTGCAGCGCCGGCGGTGCGGCGACGCGGGTGTGCTCCAGCCGCGCGTGGCGGCGCACATTCGGATCGGGCTGCAGGCGCAATGCGCCGGCCGCCAGCAGCAGGGCCAGTTGCTGATCGGCAACGCGCTCGCTGCCACCGGCCAGATACGCCAGTTCGGCCGGGTCCAGCAGCGCCTGGGTGTCAGCGCCGCGCAGTCCGCGCACGGCCAGGCGCAGGCGCGCGCCCAGGCTCCAGGCCAGGCCGATGCCGGCCAGGAACAGCAGCAGGAACGGCGGTCCGGGCCAGTGCAGCGGCGAGCGTGGGCCGTTGCCCTGCCATAGCACCGCGAACAGCAGCGCCACGCCCAGCATCCAGCCCCACAGGGCGCCGCCGCCGCGCGCGCGGACGACGCGGCGCGTACCGGCCTGGCGCGGTGCCGGCGCATTCGGCGCGCCGGCTGGCGCCGGCCAGCACGCCAAGGGCGGCTCGCCGAAGTGATGCCAGTAGTACCCCAGCGTGGCCTTGTACTGCGCCTGGAAGCGCTCGGCGTCGGCCGGGTCGCCGCGCCCGGGTTGATGATGCAGGGTGATCCGCAACACCTGCGGGCAGAACCGTTGCCAGTACTCGCGGGTATCGGTGAGGTGGGTGTGCCAGACCTGGTCAACCAGGGCGCTGGGCGTCACCTCCTCGCCGGCCACGCAGGCCAGGAAGCAGAAGCGCCGGTATTCCTCGACCGCGTGCGCGGCCAGCGCCTGCGACACGTTGGCTTCCTTGGCCACGCGGCGCACGAACGCCGGCAACGCCGCTTCGCCCTCGCCGAAGCGGTAGGCCTGCAGGCGCTGCCACAGCGCGTGCCGCGCCGCATCCACGTCGGAGCGCAAGGTCGCTGCGGGTTCGTCGGTCATGACGCCTGCGTCCTCATGCAAACTGCGCCGTGCATAGCGCCAGCAGCAATGCCAGCCACTGCGCCGCGAGCGCGATCAACTGCCGCCGCAACAGGCGGCGCATGCCCTGCCAGCGCGCCAGCCAATCGCGCGGCGGCGGCAGCGTGCGCAGCAGGCCCAATCTGTGCAGGACCGCATCCAGGTCGGCACCGGCGCGCGCTGGTTCCGCTTCGGCTAGCACCGCCTCGAGCAGGTCCACATCCAACCCGACCCGTGCCGCCCAGTAGCGCTGCAGCAGGCCGGCCAGCGCCGAGCCTGCGCACAGCGCCGCGGCGAGCACGGCGCCGGTGCCGGCATACCAGGCGACCAGCAGCAGGGCCGTGGCCAGCAACATCAGTGACAACCGGTCCAGCGGCGCACCCTGGCGCAACACCGCCGCCATCGTGCGCAGTTCCAGCGGCGTGCTCATGCCGGCACCTCCTGCGCCTGCAGCGGCGCCGGCGGCGCGGTGCAGGCGGCGGCGATGGCGGCACGCTGCGCCGGTCCCAGCACGATGCGTGGCGCGCGCGCCCGCAACAGGGCCAGCGCGTCGTCCAGCGTGGCGGCACGGCCGCTGCGCAGCAGCCAGGTGGCCACCGCGGCCGCACTGCGCGAATAGCCCAGCGCGCAGCAGGCCAGCACCGCGCCGTGCGTGCGCGCCGCCGCGATCGCGTCGGCGGCCGCGCGCAAGGCCGCGGCCGGCGGCGCCACCAGGTCCAGCATCGGCACCACACGGTCGTGCGCCTGCGCCTCGCGCAACGACAGTTCGGCACTGACATCGACCACCGCGGCGAAGCGCGTGCGCTCGCCGCGGCCGGGCAGGCGCCCGAGCCAGACGCCGTCGGCGATCTCGCGCGGCGCAGGATCGCGCCAGGTCCAGGCACGCGAGTTGAGCCAGGCGGCGGCCAGGTACGGCGCGTACAGCCAGCGCGCGGCCAGGCTCAGGCGGCCGTCGTCACGTTTCTGCATGCCCGGCGGGCCGAGCAGCGCGTAACTGAGCGCCACCAGCAGCAGCGACAGCGCCGGCCACAGCAGCCACCAGCCGGCGCCGCCGAGCGCGCGTGCGGCGGCCACGCAGGCCGCGCTGCCGAGCAGGTACAGCGCGGCCAGGCGCCAGCGCCGCGGATCGCGCGCCGGTGCCGCGGCGCGCCACGGCGCGGCGATGCGCTCCGGCCACAGCCACACGCACAGCCAGCCGGCGGCCAGGCCGGTGGGCACGTCGAGGAAATGATGCTGGTAGGTGGTCAGCACCGACAGGCCGATCAGCGCGAACCAACCGTGCAGGGCCAGCCGCGCCAGCCCGTGCAGGTGCTGCGCATAGCGCACCCACAGCACCACCAGCAGCACGATGTGCAGCGACGGCGCCTGGTTGAACGGCTTGTCGAAGCCGAGCAGCACCGCGAACAGCCAGCCGAACACGCCCTCGGTCGGCGGCCGCTCGAAACTGAAGCGCAACGGCCACAGCAGGAAGCAGCCCACCGCCAGCAGTTGCGCGGTGAGCAGACGCCGCGCATGCGTGCCCAGTTCGACACGTGTGCGGCAGACGAAGAACGAGATCACGTAGAACAGGTCGATCGACCAGTACGGGACGATGGTCCACGGCCAGAACGGGATGTGGGGTTCCCAGGCGAACGGCAGCGACGGCACGGCGGCGCGACGCGCGGCCAGCGTGTTGGCCAGGCCGTAGCTGAGGAAGAAGAACGGCCCCAGCAGCGCCAGCCAGGCCAGCGCCCGCCGCCACGGCCGCGCGGCCGCGGCGCTCATGGCGCGATCCGCTGCGCCAGCGACACGGTGAAGATGCCCCACTCGTCGATGCGCTGCTCCAGCTTGCGGAAGCCGGCCGTGCGCACCAGTTCGTCCATCTCCTGCTGGGTGCGGCGGCGCATCACCCAGGCCGCGCCGCCGCGGTGGCTGGTCAGCGCGCGGGCGATGAACTCCAGCTGCGGATGCCAGGGCTGGCCGGTGTAGGCCAGGTAGCCGCCCGGTTCCACCGCCGCGGCCACGCCCTGCAGCGAGCGCAGCACCTGGTCGTTGTCCGGGAACAGTTCGTACAGGCCCGACACCACCGCCAGCGTCGGCCGCGGCTGCAGCGCGGCCAGCGCATCGCGGTCGAAGGCATCGCCCTGCTCGAAGCGGGCGATGTCGGTGGCGCCGAGCGTGGCGATCAGCGCACGGCCCTGCTCTACGTTCAACGGGCTGAAATCGCGCAACAGGATCGCGTCGGCGCGCTGGCTGCCGCCGGCCAGCGCTTCGAGCACGTAGCGGCCGTGGCCGGCGGCGATGTCCAGCGCGCGCACCGGCAGGCCGGCGGCGCGCAGCCGCTGCATCGCCAGGCCCAGCAGTTCATGCAGGTGCTGGCGGCGCACGCGGATGCCGCGCCAGCCGATCGCATCCAGGTAGTTGCGGTCGATCATCCGCCCCAGCGGGCCGCGCCCGGCCGCCTGGTCGCGGTAGATGTAGTCCAGCGTGCTGCCGGAATCGAAACCGGTCTGCAGGCCGAGGGCGATGCCTTCGGAGAGCTGTCCGCCCACGCGCAGGCCGGCGCGCACGCCGCGCCAGCGCAGGTCCTGCAGGCTGTAGCGCTGCGGCGGCCAGGCCAGGCGCTCGGCCTCCTCGAAGGTCGGCCCGCGGCGGTGCGCCTGGCGCAGGCTGGGCAATGCCGGTTCATCGGCGAAGCGCTCGCGCACGAAGCGGCGGATCTGCGCCACCGCCGGCGCGCGGTCGCGCTCGCCCAGCGTGTCGTGGAAGAAACCGGGCAGCAGGTGGCGCTCCTTCACCGGCGAGGACAAGCGCTCGTAGAAGCGGTCCTGCGGGCCGCGGTGCACCACGAAATCGCTGCCGGACACCAGCAGCTGCACCGGCACGGTGATCGCCTGCGCATCGCCGACCACGCGATCCGCCGCCGCGTACAGGCCCAGCAGCACGCGCACCGAGATCGGCCGGGTGATCAGCGGATCGTTGCGATAGCTCTCGACCCGCGCCGGGTCGTGGGTCAGCCACTGCGGCCTGACGTAGCTGTTGACGAAGAAGTTGCCGCGCAGCGCCTGCATCAGGGCCAGCCCGGGCCGCGCGAACGGCACGTACAGCTTGACCTTGAACGCGGGCGAGGCCAGCACCAGCGCGCGCAGCGGCGGCGCGTAGTCGTGCACCCAGGTGCTGGCGACCACCGCGCCCACGCTCTGCGCCACCACCACGATGTCCTGCACGGCGATGCCGTGGACCTCGCCGATGTGCGCGACGAAGCGGTCCAGGTCGCGCACCAGCGCCGGGAAACCGGGCGCGTCGCCGCGCGCGCCGGGCGAGCGGCCGTTGCCGCGCGCATCCCAGGCGAACAGCGCGCACTCGTCCAGGCCCAGTTCCTCGGCCAGGTGCATGACCCGCCCGGAATGCTCGTGGCCACGGTGCAGCAGCACCACCGCCCGCGGCGGCGCCGCCGGCGTCGTGGCCGGCCAGTGCCGGTAGAACAGCCGTGTGCCATCGAAACTGGCGAATTCGCTTTCGTTGACCTGCCGCATCCGTTGCCGATTCCTTGTCTGTCTTGAATCCCTGTTCGCCGCGGCCACGCCGGCCGCCCCGCTCACGCGCGTGCCGCCGCCTCGCGCAATCCCGCCGCGACCCGGCGCAGCACGGTCGCCGCGCACAACAGCGCCACCGCCATGGCGACGGCCGTGACCGTCGCCGCGCCGATCCAGGCGCCGGCCAGCAGCAGCCCCAGCACGCCGATGACGAAGGCACGGTCGCTCTTGCCCATCGGCCCATCGTAGCGGCGGCTGGCGCCGACCATCAGCCCGAGCACGCCGGCATATTCGGTCAACGCCGCGGTCAGCGCCATCAGCCACAGCCAGCCGGCACCGACGCCGGGCACGCCGAGCAGGCTCAGGTACAGCGCCGCATCGGCGACCACGTCGCACAGTTCGTTGAGGTAGGCGCCGAGTCGCGACTGCTGGCCGAACTCGCGCGCCAGCATGCCGTCCACCGCGTTCAAGGCCATCCGCAGCAGCATCCACAGCGGCAGCAGCGCATACCACAGCGGTTGCGCCGCGCCTTGCGTGTAGACCACCGCGGCGACCAGCAGCGACAGCAGCGCCGCGGCCGCCGTCACCTGGTTGGCGGTGACGCCGAGCCGGTACAGCACGCGCACGCCGGGCCGCAGCAGGTCCTGGAAACGTCCTTTGAGGGCATAGATCGACACGCGCGTGGTCCTGACGGCGAGGGCGGGGCGGCGACAGCCTAATGCATCGCAGCGGCTGCGCGCGCGGCCGAAGCCACGGCGCAGGTGTTCTGCACGGTCCGCACGCACCGCGCGCGCGGCTCCACGGCGAGGCGCACGCACCGTGTGCCGGCGCCGCCGCGCACGCGATCCGCAGGCCCGTTGGCCCGCCCGGCCGGGCGTCGGCGGGCCTCAGCGCCTACAATGGCGGCCCGTTCCGCTGCCCCCGCCCTGCCCCATGTCCTCCGATTTCCTGCCCCTGCGCCGGGCGCTGCTGTCCGTTTCCGACAAGACCGGCCTGATCGACCTGGCCCGCGCGCTGGCCGCGCGCAACGTCGAACTGCTGTCCACCGGCGGCACCGCCAAGGCGCTGCGCGAGGCCGGGCTGGCGGTGAAGGACGTGTCCGAACTGACCGGCTTCCCGGAAATGATGGACGGCCGGGTCAAGACCCTGCACCCGCTGGTGCACGGCGGCCTGCTCGGCCGCGCCGGCACCGACGATGCGGTGATGGCCGAGCACGGCATCGCCGCGATCGACCTGCTGGTGCTCAACCTGTATCCGTTCGAGGCGGTCACCGCCAAGGCCGACTGCACGCTCGCCGACGCGGTGGAGAACATCGACATCGGCGGTCCGGCGATGCTGCGCTCGGCGGCCAAGAACTTCGCCCGCGTGGCGGTGGCCACCGATCCGGCGCAGTACGCCGAACTGCTGGCCGAGCTGGAGGCCAACGACGGCCGGCTGTCGGCGGCCAAGCGCTTCGCCCTGTCGGTGGCCGCGTTCAACCGCGTCGCCCAGTACGACGCGGCGATCAGCAACTACCTGTCCGCGGTCACCGCCAGCGATGCCGCGGTGCCGACGCGCAGCGCGTTCCCGGCGCAGATGAACTCCAGCTTCGTCAAGGTGATGGAACTGCGCTACGGCGAGAATCCGCACCAGCAGGCCGCGTTCTACCGCGACCTCTTCCCCACGCCCGGCACCCTGGCCACCTTCACCCAGCTGCAGGGCAAGGAGCTGTCCTACAACAACATTGCCGACAGCGATGCGGCCTGGGAATGCGTGCGCCAGTTCGACGCGCCGGCCTGCGTCATCGTCAAGCACGCCAACCCGTGCGGCGTGGCGGTCGGCGCCGGCTGCGGCGACGCCTACGAACTGGCCTACGCCACCGACCCGACCAGCGCCTTCGGCGGCATCATCGCCTTCAACCGGCGCCTGGATGCGGCTACCGCACAGGCGATCCTGGACCGCCAGTTCGTCGAAGTGCTGATCGCCCCCGACTACGACGACGCCGCGCTGGAGTACGCCAAGAAGAAGGCCAACGTGCGCGTGCTGCGCATCCCCGCCGGCGACGGCGCCTACGGCATCGACAGCAAGCGCGTCGGCTCCGGCATCCTGCTGCAGACCAGCGACGCGCACGTGGTGCCGCGCGATGCGCTGAAGGTGGTGACCCGGCTGGCGCCGACCGAGGCGCAGTTCGCCGACCTGCTGTTCGCGTGGAAGGTGGCCAAGTACGTCAAGTCCAACGCCATCGTCTACGCCAAGGACCACCGCACCATCGGCGTCGGCGCCGGGCAGATGAGCCGGGTGTACTCGGCGCGCATCGCCGGCATCAAGGCCACCGATGCCGGCCTGGCCGTGGAGGGCTCGGTGATGGCCTCCGATGCGTTCTTCCCGTTCCGCGACGGCATCGACGCCGCCGCCGCGGCCGGCATCAAGGCGGTGATCCAGCCGGGCGGTTCGATGCGCGACGCCGAGGTCATCGCCGCGGCCGACGAGCACGGCATCGCCATGGTGTTCACCGGCGTGCGCCACTTCCGCCACTGAGGTCTGCAGCGATGCGCCTGTCCGCTGTCGTGCCGCGTCCGTTCGCCGTGCTGGCCCTGGCCGGCGCCCTCGTGCTGGGCGGCTGCAAGCCGGCCGCGACGCCCGCACCCAGCGCGGCACCTGCGTCGGCCCACGCCAGCGCGGCGGCCCAGCCCCACGTCAGCCGCACCGCGCGGCTGCAGGCGTTCCTGCAGCAACGCTACGGCAGCGCCGCGACGCTGGTCGGGCATTGGCCGGGGCAATGGACCCAGGGGGGCGAGAGTCATGCGGTGGACTGGCAGGTCTGCGCCGAACAGCCGGTGGTCACCGGCGACGGCTGGCAGCAGTTGCTGGCGGTGTGCGGCGCGCTGCGCGATGCCGGCCATCCCGAACCTGGCACCATCGACTTCTACGTGCTGCGCCCCGAGGGCCAGGGCTTCGCCGTCGCCGCCGAGCGCACCGGCGGCACCTACGGCAGCCAGGGCCAACCCGGCGAGGTCGGCATCGTCCGCGCCGGCAGCGATTTCTACGGGTTCCGCGTCGAGGACGGCTGGTTCGGCCAGGGCTATGCGCTGCAATCGCAGACCCTGATCCTGCCCGGCCCCAAGGGCCTGGTCGATGCCGGCAGCGTGCGCAGCCACATCGACAACAGCGCCGCCGCCGACTGCGATGCCGCCGATGCGGCCGCGGACTGCAAGGCTGGCCAGTTCGCCATCGACTTCGCCCTGCGCTTCGACGACCGCGACCACGCCGCCCGCGTCTGGCCGCTGCTGATCGAGGAAACCGGCACGGAGTGCGGCCAGCGGCCGGTGCAGCGCAGCCACCGCTTCGCCCTGGACGCGAAGACCTGGACCTACCATTTCCCCGAGGCGCTGCAGCGCGAAGGCTGCACGTGAGGCGCGCGCGCCCGGCGCAGCCGTTCCCCTTTTCCCTGCAATCTGGAATTCCGCGATGAAACTGCTCGTCATCGGCTCCGGCGGCCGCGAACACGCCCTGGCCTGGAAGCTGGCCCAGTCCCCCCGTGTCGACGAAGTGCTGGTGGCGCCCGGCAATGCCGGCACCGCCGGCGAGGCCAAGTGCCGCAACGTGCAGGTCAAGGTCAACGACCTCGACGGACTGCTCGCGCTGGCCCGGGACGAAGGCGTGGCACTGACCGTGGTCGGCCCGGAAGTGCCGCTGGTGCTGGGCGTGGTCGACCGCTTCCGCGCCGCCGGGCTGCGCATCTTCGGCCCCAGCGCCGCCGCCGCGCAGCTGGAAGGCAGCAAGGCCTACGCCAAGGACTTCCTGCAGCGCCACGGCATTCCCACCGCGTTCTACGCCGTGCACACCGAGGTCGAGGCAGCGCTGGCCTATGTCCGCGACAAGGGCGCGCCGATCGTGATCAAGGCCGACGGCCTGGCCGCCGGCAAGGGCGTGATCGTGGCGATGTCGCTGGACGAGGCCGAGGCCGCGGTGCGCGACATGCTGTCCGGCAACGCCTTCGGCGACGCCGGTGCGCGTGTGGTGATCGAGGAATTCCTCGACGGCGAGGAAGCCAGCTTCATTTCCATGGTCGACGGCCACACCGCGCTGCCGATGGCCACCAGCCAGGACCACAAGCGCGTCGGCGACGGCGACACCGGCCCCAACACCGGCGGCATGGGCGCGTACTCGCCGGCGCCGGTGGTGACGCCCGAGGTGCACGCGCGGGTGATGCGCGAAGTGGTCGAGCCGACCGTGCGCGGCATGCGCGACGACGGCGTGCCGTTCACCGGCTTCCTCTACGCCGGGCTGATGATCGACGCCAGCGGCGCGCCCAAGGTGATCGAGTTCAACGTGCGCTTCGGCGACCCGGAAACGCAGCCGGTGATGCTGCGTCTGCAGTCGGACCTGCTCGACCTGCTCGAGGCCGCGCTCGACGAACGCCTGCACGCCACCGAGGCGCAGTGGGATCCGCGCCCGTCGCTGGGCGTGGTGCTGGCGGCGGCGCCGTATCCGGAAACCCCGGTCACCGGCGAAGCGATCACCGGCCTGGACGCGGTGCCGGGCAACGCCAAGGTGTTCCATGCCGGCACCACGCTGGATGCGCAGGGCCGCGTGCTCAGCGCCGGCGGCCGCGTGCTGTGCGTGGCGGCGCTGGGCGACAGCGTGGCCGAGGCGCAGCGGCATGCCTACGCCGGCGTGGCGCAGATTCACTGGGCCAGCGAATTCCACCGCCACGACATCGGCTGGCGCGCGATCGCGCGCGAGCAGGGGGCGTAACACGTCGCCACGGGCAGGAGCGGCTTCAGCCGCGACGAGCGAAGCCCGAAGCACGGCTGACACCCTCGCTCGTCGGGACTGAAGTCCCTCCCACAAGGCACCCGGACATCGCACCCGTAGGAGCGGCTTCAGCCGCGACAGGGGCATGACCGGGAACGCCGGTCGCGGCTGAAGCCGCTCCTGCGAATGCGCCCACGCACTCTCCATCGGGCCTGCGCTAGCCTGGATCCTCTACCGCTTCGCGCATGCCCATGGCCCTCTCCCCCACCCTCCGCACCCGCTTCCGCGCGCTCGCCGCGCAGACCGATGGCATCGACACCGCGGCCTACGCCGCCTGCGGCAAGGATCCGCTCGACCCCATCATCGGCCTGGGCCGCCGCGATGCGAAGGTGTGCATCCTCGGCCGCGACCCGGGCCGCAGCGAGGTCGAGCACGGCGCGCCCTTTGTCGGCAGCGGCGGCCAACTGGTGCGCAAGGCGCTGTACCGGCACCTGCACCTCGGCGAGGAGATGCCCGACTTCGCGGCCGGGCTCGAGGCCGGCCGCGTCGCCTTCTGGCTCAACACCGTGCCGTACAAGCCGGTGGGCAACAAGGCGTGGTCGATGGCGGTGAAGCGGCGCTTCCACCCGCTGATGCGGCGCCTGCTGCTTGAGCAGTGGCGCGGCGATGCCATCCTCACCCTCGGGCGCGAAGCCTTCCTGTGGTTCGGCATCGACCAGCCGCGCGAGGTGCGCGCGGCGCTGGAGGCGTTCTGGGCGCGTGAGGACCGCTTCCAGGCGCAGACCGAGGTGGAGCTGCGCAGCGAGGACGGCCGCCGCAGCCGCCGCGTGACGCTGTACCCGCTGCCGCATCCCTCGCCGCTCAACCAGACCTGGTACAAACGCTTCCCGGCGCTGCTGGACGCACGCCTGCGACAACTCGCGGTCTGAGCCGGCCTCTAAAAGGGGATCGCATACAGCGACGGTGCGCTATCGTGTTGCCGTGCCGACCCCCTCGATCGAAACCCGCCTCAGCCGCCTGTGGGCCCACGAAAAGGCCAGCTACGGGCTGCGCGTCTTCATCGCGCTGGCGGTGGCGATGGGCGTGTGCTGGCACCTGCAGCAACTGGAGGCGGTGCCGGCGATTTTCCTGGGCACCATCGCCAGCGCCATCGCCGAAACCGACGACAACTGGCTGGGCCGGATCAAGTCGGTGCTGCTGTCGCTGCTGTGTTTCGCCGCCGCCGCGGCCGCGGTGGTGCTGTTGTTCCCGTATCCGTGGCCGTTCGCGGCCGGCCTGGCGCTGTCCACCTTCGCCCTGACCCTGCTCGGCGCGCTCGGCGAACGCTACGCCTCCATCGCCCAGGCCACGGTGGCGCTGGCGATCTACGCGATGATCGGCCTGGACCACGGCACCCAGAACGGCCACGTCGGCGGCAACGCCTGGCACGGCGTGGCCTTGCTGCTGCTCGGCGCCGGCTGGTACGCGGTGCTGTCGGTGCTGTGGACGGTGCTGTTCGCCAACCGGCCGGTGCGCGAGCGGTTGTCGCGGCTGTACCTGGAGCTGGGCCGCTACCTGCGGCTCAAGGCGGCCCTGTTCGAGCCGGTGCGGCAGAGCGACCTGCACGCGCGGCGGCTGGCGCTGGCCGAGCAGAACGCGCAGGTGGTGGCCGCACTCAACGCGGCCAAGACCGCGATCATCAGCCGCTTCGGCCGCTCCGGCCGGCCCGGCGTGCAGTCGGGCCTGTATTTCCGCCTGTACTACATGGCGCAGGACTTCCACGAGCGCGCCAGTTCCTCGCACTACCCGTACGAGGCGCTGACCGACGCGTTCTTCCACAGCGACGTGCTGTACCGCTGCCAGCGCCTGCTGGCCCTGCAGGGCAAGGCCTGCGCGGCGCTGGGCGAGGCGATCCGGCTGCGCCAGCCGTTCGACTACGGCGAGCAGACCCAGCAGGCCACCACCGACCTGCGCCAGTCGCTGGATTTCCTGCACGCCCGTGGCGACCCACGGCAGGCGCGGCTGCTCGGCTCGCTGGAATTGCTGGTGACCAACCTGCACAGCATCGAGCGGCGCCTGGCCGAGGCCGCGCAATCGGACACCACCAGCGACACCCTCGACACCCGCCTGCGCGACTCGTCGCCGCACACCCTGCGCGAGATGCTGCGGCGCCTGGGCCAGCAGCTCACGCCCGGCTCGGTGCTGTTCCGGCACGGCCTGCGCATGGCGATTGCGCTGGTGGTGGGCTACGCCATCATGCAGTCGATCCACGCCAGCAACGGCTACTGGATCCTGCTGACCACCGCCTTCGTGTGCCGGCCCAACTACGGCGCCACCCGCCTGCGCCTGGCCCAGCGCATCGCCGGCACCCTGATCGGCCTGGGCGCGGCGTGGGCGCTGATGCAACTGTTCCCGGGCACCGAGCTGCAGTTGCTGTTCGCCCTGCTCGGCACGCTGGTGTTCTTCGTCACCCGCACCGACCGCTACATGCTCGCCACCGCGGCGATCACGGTGATGGCGCTGTTTTGCTTCAACCTGATCGGCGACGGCTTCATGCTGATCTGGCCGCGCCTGCTCGACACCCTGATCGGTTGCGCGATCGCCGCCGCCGCCTCGTTCCTGATCCTGCCGGACTGGCAGGGCCGTCGCCTCAACCAGGTGCTGGCGACGGTGCTGTCCAGCAGCGCGCGCTACCTGGCGCAGGTGCTGGAGCAGTACCGCAGCGGCATGCGCGACGACCTGCCCTACCGCATCGCCCGCCGCGACATGCACAACGCCGACGCCGCGCTGTCGGTGGCGCTGTCGAACATGCTGCGCGAGCCCGGCCGCTACCGCCGCAACCTGGATGCCGGCTTCCGCTTCCTGGCTTTGTCCAACACCTTGCTCGGCTATCTGTCGGCGCTGGGCGCGCATCGGGCGGCGCTGGCCGGCGAGACTGATCCGGACATCGCCCGCGCCGGCGACTACCTGCCGCAGGCGCTGGGCGCGCTGGCCGACGCGCTTGCGGAACGACGTGCGCTGCCGGCCGCCGACGAGCCGGCCGAGATCGCACTGGCCGAGGCGCTGGAGCGCGAGGACGGCATCGACGAGGCCAAGCGCCGGCTGGTGCGCAACCAGCTCGCGCTGACCCTGCGCCTGCTGCCCAAGCTGCGCGACGCCGCGCAGGCGGTCACTGCCGCGACGGTGCCGCCGGCGCCGGCGCCGGCGCTTGCCGCCCCGGCCGCACGCTGAGGCCCATCCACAGCAGCGCCACCACCGCCAGCGCCGCACCGCCGAGCGCCACCCCGCGCCAGCCGGCGTAGGCATAGGCCGCGGTGCCGAGGCTGGACCCGATCGCACCGCCGATGAAATAGCAGGTGACGTAGGCCGAGGTGATGCGGTTGCGCGCGGCCGGATCCAGTTGGTAGATCACGCTCTGGTTGCCGATGTGCACGCCCTGCACCGCCACGTCCAGCAGCACCACGCCGGCGATCAGCAGCCACAGCGAGTGCGGCGCGCCGAGCAACAGCAACCACGACAGCAGCAGCATGACCAGGCCGCCCCAGCCGACCAGATGGCCGGCGCCGCGGTCGGACAGCTTGCCGGACAGGTTGGCGGCGAACGCGCCGGCCGCGCCGATCAGCCCGAACAGGCCGATGGTGGCGGTGCCGTAGCGGTAGTCCGGGCCGGACAGCAGGAACGCCAGGGTGGTCCAGAACATGCTGAAGCCGGCGAACAGCAGCCCGCCCAGCACCGAGCGCGCGCGCAGCACCGGCTCGTCGCGCAGCAGCGCCAGCACCGAACCGATCAGGTGCGGATAGGACAGGTGCGGGTTGCCCGGGTGCCGTGGCAGGCCGCGCCACAGCAGCCCCGAGGCCACCAGGATCAGCGCCGCCGCGACCCAGTACACGGTGTGCCAGCCGCCGATCCCGGCCAGCAGGCCGGAGGCCGTGCGCGCCAGCAGGATGCCCAGCAGCAAGCCGCTCATCACCGTGCCGATGACTCGGCCGCGCTCGTGCGGCGCGGCCAGGGTCGCGGCGAACGGCACCAGGATCTGCGCCGCCACCGAACTCAGGCCGGTGATCAGCGTACCCAGCAGCAGCAGCGCGAAGCTGTGCGCCATCGCGCTGACCAGCAGGCCGACCGCGCTGAGCGCGTACAGGCCGACGATCAGGCTGCGGCGCTCGAAACGATCGCCCAGCGGTACCAGGAACAGCAGGCCGGCGGCGTAGGCCAACTGCGCGGTGGTGACCACCGCACCGGCGCGGCGCACGTCGATGGCGAAGGTCTGCGCCAGCACCTCCAGCAGCGGCTGCGCGTAGTAGTTGCTGGCCACCGCCAGGCCGGTGGCGGTGGCCATCAGCAGCACCAGGCCGCGGCGCATCGGCGGATGCGAAGTCGTTTCCATGGACGGACACCGGATCGTGGGGAGGGGCGCAGTCTGTGGCGGTGGCAGCGATCTTTCAAACGCATTTTTTTCACCACTGCCATCTGTTTTCGAGATAGTGTGATTCCCGCGCCGACAGGCCGGCCGGTTCCCCGGGGCCGCCGCTTCGAACGCAGGCGGCGTCCGGACTGGAGCGCCGCCCCACCACCGCCCCCGCGCCGAAGGAACCCGCACCATGCCCAGCACCGACATCGCCGAGGCGCTGCAGCAGCACGGGTATGCGGTGGTCCGCGGCTTCCTGGGCGACGGCGACATTCCCGACAGCCTGCTGCGCTTCCTGGAAGGCGCCGAGAAGTTCCACGACGGCGTGATCGGCGACCTGCCGGCGGCGGACATGCAGCGCATCCAGGCCCGCATCGCCGCCACCGTGCCGGCGGTGGCCGCGGCCATGGGCCTGGCGATCGCCGTCGACCGCTTCGGCTACTGCGCCATCCGCATCCGCGAAAGCCATGCCGCGCCAAGCCTGCGTCTGCCGTTCGACCAGCACCGCGATCCGAAGGCCGCGCCGGGCGGCGCGCTCAACTGGCACCTGGACCACTTCAGCTATTTCCTGCATGGCGACCACCGCAACTACCTGATCTGCTACATGCCGGTGCGCAAGCCCGATGCCGGCCTGGCCAACGTGGCCATCGTCGCCGACGACGTGGTCGCGCGGCTGGATCCGCAGCTGCACCAGCGCATCCAGGGCCGCGGCGCGCTGCGCTTCCGCTGCGTGGAGGCCGACACGCTGGACTGGTTCCGGCTGCGCTTTCCTGGCGAGGCCCTGGCCATCGGCGACTGGTACGCGATCGAGGATCTGTACGACGCCAGCCCCGGCTGGAAGATCGGCTTCGACCTGGAAGCGCACAAGGTGGTGCCGCACCTCGCGGTCGGCGACCTGCTGATCATGCGTGCCGACGTCATCCACCGCACCCACGACGCCGGCTGTGACCGCATCTCGGTGCGCTGCGACGCCCTGCCCGCGCAGGCGCCGCGGCTGGACACGCTGCGCGGCCTGCTCGGCATCACCCTGCGCTACCCGTTCATGAGCCGCAAGCGCCGCTACAACATCCGCCTGTGGCTGCGTCAGCAATGGCGCAAGCGGCTCGGGCGCACAGCATGAGGCGTGCACTGCGACAGACGCCGCGTGGCGCATGCAGCCCCGGCGCGGATCGGCTGCGGCATTGCCACCGTGCGCGCCAGGCAGCGCCATGCTGACCCTGCGCCAGCTCGAATTCGCCGTCGCCGTCGCCGAGGAAGGCAGCTTCACCGCGGCCGCGCGCCGCTGCCACACCGTGCAGTCGGCGCTGAGCCACCAGATCGCCAAGATCGAGCAGGCGCTGGGCGCGCGCCTGTTCGAACGCGGGGCGCGCCACGTGCGCGCCACCGCCGCCGGCGAGGTGTTCCTGCACAACGCGCGCGCCACCCTGCGCGCCGCCGAACGCCTGCACGAGGAAATGGCGCAGACCCTGGGCACGGTGCGCGGCCGCCTGCAGATCGGGCAGATCTCCTCGTTGAACGCGGTGCAGGTGCCGGCGGTGCTGCGCCGCTTCCGCGAGGCACACAGCGCGGTGGACGTGCACCTGCGCACCGGCATGAGCGATGCGCTGCTGCTGGAACTGGGCGAAGGCCGGCTCGACGTGGCCCTGGTCGGGGTCGGCCCGCACGTGGCGCTGCCGCCGCAACACCTGCTGCTGCACGAGGAACCGCTGGCGCTGATCGCCGCACCCGGCAACCGCTTCGCCGCGCGCCGCCAGGTCTCCCTGCGCGACCTGGAAGACGCGCCGATGGCCGGGCTGATCCCCGGCGCCGGCGTGCGCGGCATCATCGACCGCGCCTTCGCCGCCGCCGGCCTGCGCCAGCGCCTGCAGTACGAGGTCACCCACGCCGACCTGCAGCGGCAACTGGTGGCCGAGGACCTGGGCCTGGCGGTGGTGCCGCAGACCATGGCCACCGGCATGCACGGTGTGGCCACGGTGGCATTGCGCGAGCGCTTCCGCTTCCTCACCTACGCCGTGTGGCGGCCGGATCCGACCCCCGCCGCACGCGCCTTCATCGCCCTGCTGCGCGCCCAGCGCGACGCCCTGCAGGCCGCAGCCGACAGCGCCAGCACCGGTCGCCGCGCGCCGCGCCTGCGCGCGCGGCGAACCTGCTAGGCTGCGCGCGTTCGCAAAGGAGCCTGCATGTCCGCCCACAGCCAGTTCGCCCTGTTGCGGCAACGCCGCTTTCTGCCGTTCTTCGTGGTCCAGTCGCTGGGCGCGTTCAACGACAACGTGTACCGGCAGGCGATCATCGGCCTGCTGTTCTACCTGGGCGTGACCCCGGAGCAGCGCACGCTGTACACCAACCTGGCGCCGGCATTGTTCATCCTGCCGTACTTCCTGTTCTCCTCGCTGGCCGGGCAGATCGCCGAGAAGCTGGAAAAGTCGCGGCTGGTGGTCATCACCACCACGATGGAGATCGGCATCATGTCGCTGGCCGCGGTCGGCTTCCTGACCGAGAACATGGCGGTGCTGCTGGTGGCGCTGTTCTGCACCGGCCTGCAGTCGACCCTGTTCGGCCCGGTGAAGTACTCGATCCTGCCCTCGGTGCTCAAACCGGAAGAACTGACCGGCGGCAACGGCCTGGTCGAGATGGGCACCTCGATCTCGATCCTGTGCGGCATGATCCTGGGTGGGCTGATCTTCCAGATCGCCGGCAGCCACGGGCCGGTGGCCGCCGCCACCGCGGTGGTCGCGCTGGCGGTCACCGGCAACCTGATGGCGCGCTGCATCCCCAAGGTCGACGCCGGCGCACCCGAGCTGAAGATCAACTGGAACCCGCTGCCGGAATCGCTGGCGATCATGCGCCTGACCCGGCGCCAGCTGGCGGTGCGCAACGCCGTGCTCGGCGTGTCCTGGTTCTGGTTCGTCGGCACCGTGCTCACCGCGCAGTTGCCGACCTACGCCGAACTCAACCTGGGCGGCGCGCAGGACCTGTACATCTTCGCCCTGGCGCTGTTCTCGATCGGCACCGGCACCGGCTCGTTGCTGTGCGAGAAGCTGTCCGGGCGCACCGTCGAGATCGGCCTGGTGCCGCTGGGCGCGTTCGGCATCAGCGCCTTCATGCTCGACCTGTACTTCGCCCGCTCTGGCGCCGCGCTGCAGACCGGCCTGGGCATCGGCCAGTTCGTCCACCAGGCCGGCAGCTGGCGGATCATGCTCGACCTGGTCGGCATCGGCCTGTGCACCGGCCTGTTCGTGGTGCCGCTGTTCGCGCTGATCCAGAGCCGCACGCCGAAGGCAGAACTGTCGCGCGTCATCGCCGGGCTCAACATCCAGAACTCGCTGTTCATCGTGCTGGCCGCGATGATCGGCATCGCCCTGCAGATGCAGCAGTTGCACCTGTTCGGCGTGCGCATCCCGATGCCCGGGCTGAGCATCCCGCAGGTGTTCCTGGCGCTGGCCATCGCCAACGCGGTGGTGGCGATCTGGATCTTCAGCATCGTGCCCGAGTTCCTGATGCGCTTCCTCAGCTGGGTGATGGTGCGCACCCTGTACCGGCTGCGCCTGCACGGCGTCGAACGCCACGTGCCGGACGAGGGCGCGGCGCTGATCGTGTGCAACCACGTCAGCTACATGGACGCGCTGGTGCTGGCCGCGGCGATCCCGCGACCGGTGCGCTTCGTCATGTACTACCGCATCTTCAACATTCCGGTGATGCGCTGGATCTTCCGCACCGCCAAGGCGATTCCGATCGCCGGGGCGCGCGAGGATCCCGAGCTGATGCAGCGCGCGTTCGACGCCATCGACGCCGCGCTGGCCGAGGGCGAGCTGGTGTGCATCTTCCCCGAAGGCGCGCTGACCAAGGACGGCGAGATCGCCGCGTTCAAGTCCGGCGTGGAGAAGATCCTGGCCCGGCGCGCGGTGCCGGTGGTACCGATGGCGCTGCGCAACATGTGGACCAGCATGTGGAGCAAGCGCGATTCGCGGCTGCGGCGCATGCGCGTGCCACGGCGCTTCCGCGCCCACATCGAGGTGATCGCCGATGCGCCGGTAGCCGGGGGCCAGGCCACCGCCGAGACGTTGGAGGCGCAGGTGAGAAGGCTGCGTGGCGATGCCGCCTGAGTGCGGCGCAGGTGCCCTGGGCACGCGCTTCGGGTAAATTAACCGCAGGGGAGACGCCACAGGCCGTGGCGTCCAATGCGAAGGACCGAGCGGACAGTGAACCAGCCCGAACCACCAGCAGCGCCCAACGCGGGCGTCTACGTGCCCAACAACATGGTCTGGGCGATCCTGTCCACGCTGTTCTGCTGCCTGCCGCTGGGCATCGTGTCCATCGTCTACGCCGCGCAGGTGGATGGCCGCCGCGCTGCCGGCGACATCGAGGGCGCGCGCGCCGCCGCACGCAAGGCCGGCTGGTGGGCACTCGCGTCGCCGATCCTGGTCGTCGTGTGGATCTTCGTGGCCATCCTGCTGGAGGCGATCGGCAGCCTGGCCGGCAACTGACCCCCACCGTTTCCCGTTCCACCACCCAACCACCGGAGTAACACGGATGAATACCACCGCACCGCAAGTGTCCAACAACCTCGTCTGGGCGATCCTGACCACGCTGTTCTGCTGTCTGCCGCTGGGCATCGTGTCCATCGTCTACGCCTCGCAGGTCAACACCAAGCTCGCCGCGGGCGATGTGGCCGGTGCGCGCGATTCGTCGGACAAGGCCAAGAAGTGGGCGATCTACTCGGCGATCACCTCGGTGGTGCTGATCGTGCTGTACATGATCTTCCTCTTCGCCCTGGGCGGCCTGGGCATGATGCAGCAGTCGTCCATGTCCTGAGGACTGCGGCCGCCGTCGCCTGCGACGGCGGCCGGCCACGCGATCGTCCGCCTGCCATGTCCCTTCAGCGCCTGCAGTCCCTGCCCCGCTGGCTGCCGCTGGCCGCACTGAGCGGCGCCGCAGCGGTCGCCACCGTGGTGCTGCGCCGGGTCGATCCCAATGTCCCCGGCAATCCACTACCGGGTTGCCCGTTCCGCGCCCTCACCGGCCTGTATTGCCCCGGCTGCGGCAGTACCCGCTGCCTGCACGCGCTGGTGCACCTGGACCTGGCCCATGCCTGGACCAGCAATCCCCTGCTGGTGGTGGCACTGCCGCTGCTGGCGATCATGGCGCTCAACGCCGCCGGCCTGCGCCTGCGCCCGCTCGCGCCGCTGCTGAAGATCCTCGCCGACCCGCGATTATGGCTATGGGTGCTGCTCGGCTATGCGCTGCTGCGCAATCTGCCCTGGTATCCCTTCACGCTGCTCGCGCCGCACTGACGGCCCGCCACCTCCGCACCGCAGCGACTCGTCTAGACTCACCGACTGCCGTGCGCCACCCCTCGAGGAGATCCACATGAGCACCGTCAGCCCTGTCACGCCGCCGCCGCCCGCTCCCGGCCCGGTCCCCAACCATCTGGCCTGGGCGATCATCTCGACGGTGCTTGGCTTCTGCTTTTGCTGCCCGTCGTTGATCACCGGCATCGTCGCCATCGTGTTCTCCAGCAAGGTCAACGGCCTGCTCAACCAGGGCGACCTGGAGGGTGCGCGTCGCGCCTCCAACACCGCCAAGACCTGGTGCTGGGTGACCACCGCGCTGGCCATCATCGGCATACTCTTCACCACCTACAAACTCTCTACCGGCGGCATGCAGGGCTACATGGAGTTCATGCAGCAGATGCAGCACGCGAGCTGATCGGCATGCGCGCCTGGCAACAACGGGCGTGCCTGGGCGCCGCCGCCGCGTTCGCGGCCGGCGGCGCCACGCTGCTGTACCGCTTCGATCCCAATGCCGCGAACAACCCGTTCGCGCCGTGCATGTTCCATGCGCTCACCGGCTATTACTGCCCGGGCTGCGGCATGACCCGCGCCCTGCATGCGCTGGTGCACCTGGACCCGGTCGGCGCGTTCGCGATGAATCCCGGCGCAATGCTGGGCCTGGCCCTGTTGCCGGGCCTGATCGCCTGGAAGGCCGGCTGGCGCGCGGCCTGGTTTGCGCCAGTCGTGAGCGTGGTCTCGCGGCCGAATTTCTGGCTGGTCGCCCTGCCGGGCTACTGGATCGCGCGCAACCTGCCGTGGTTTCCGTTCACCCTGCTGGCGCCGCACTAGCCGGACGCAACACCTTGCGATTCGCACCGGGCGCGAGCAAGCGCCTGCGCGTAGGCGATTCTCGGCGCCTGGCTCAGCTGACCCAACCGGCGATCACCAGCAGCGCCAGCAGCACCAGCCACAGCAGCAGCACCCGCCACACCTGGCTCATCGCATCGCGCAGTTCGGGCAGGCGCCGCAGCGCCGGCACCACCATGCCCGCGTCGCTGTAGTCGTGCGCCTCGGCATCGAGTTCGCCGCGCACGCTGGCGCAGGCCACCGGCCCGAGAAAGCCGGTGTCCAGTTGCCACCGCTTGCCGCCAGCGGCGCGCCAGGCGCCGAACACCGCTTCGAAATTGCCGACCAGGGCCAGCGAGAAGGTCATCAGGTGCGCCACCGGCCATTCCAGCGCCGCCAGCAATGCGCGCGCGCCGGCGGCGGTCGCCGGCGGCAGCCGCGCGGCATAGGGGCCGACCGCGGCCAGCGCCAGCAGCCGATAACCCAGCGCGCCGAACGGCCCCAGCAACAGGAACCAGAACAGCACCGCGAACCAGCGGCGCAGCGCGCTGACCGCCACCGCCTCGACCAGCCCGGCCGGATCCTCACGCAGCGGCCCGCCATCGGCCTGCAGGTGCGCCACAGCCAGGCGTCGCGCGCTGGCGTCATCGGCGTCGATGATCGCCTCGACGTCGGTGTCCAGGTCGCGCGGGCCCCAGCTGAAGGCCAGCACCACGATCCCGAACAGCAGGGTCAGCAGGCCCAGGTGCGGCGCCGCCAGCAGCCATTGCAGCAGGCCGACCAGCAGCAGCGGCGGCAGCAGCGCCAGCGCGATGCCGTAGCGGCCGCGCCAGGCGCTGCCCTCGCCGGCATGCGTATCCAGCCAGCTCAGCCAGTCGCCGAAGGCGTCGAAGCGGCGCAACGAGGCCACCATGCCGGGCGCGACATGGCCCAGCACCAGGGCGACGATCACAGCGACGAGGGTCGTGAACATGCAGGTCCTCCGGGACCGTTCTGAAGCGGGTGCGCGGAACGTGCCGGCGCGGTCAGGCCGGCGCGCCGTGCCGGTACCAATCCTCGATCAGCGCGCGGGCGATGGAGATGCGTGGCGGCAGACGCAGGCCGTGCCCATCGTCGGCACTGTCGCCCTGCGCCGCCAGGCGCGCCAGCGCGGCGCCGACCTCCTCGCGCTCGAACCAGCGCGCGTCTTCCAGTTCGCCGTCGACCTGCGGCGTGTCCGCCTCCGCCTGCGCACTGAAGCCCAGCATCAGCGCGCCGGGAAACGGCCACGGCTGCGCGCCGTAGTAACGGCAGCTGCCAGGCCGCACCCGCACCTGGGTCTCTTCGGCCACCTCGCGCGCCACCGTCTGTTCCAGCGATTCGCCGGGCTCGACGAAGCCGGCGATCACCGAGTAGCGCCGCGCCGGCCAGCTCGCCTGGCGCCCCAGCAGCAGGCGCCGGCCATCACTGACCGCGACGATCACCGCCGGATCCACCCGCGGATAGTGTTCGCTGGCGCACTGCGTGCAGACGCCGAGGAAGCCGCCGCGCTGCAACGCGATGGTGCCGCCGCACACGCCGCAGAAGCGGGTGCGCGATTGCCAGTGCAGCATCGCGCGGGCGTAGGCGAACAGGCCCGCCTCCGGCGCCGGCCACTCGGCCGCGGCGCGGCGCAGGTCGATGCGCTGCGGCGGCGCCAGCGCCTGCGGCAGCGCGTCGGCGGCCAGCGCGAACCAGGCCTGATCCTGGTCCAGGCCAAGGAAGATGGCCTGCTCTGCCAGCGCGCCCAGGGCGGCGGCGCTGGCGATCAGCGGGCGTCCGTCGGCATCGGCATGCGCCTGGCCATCGGCTTCCAGCACCAGCACCCTGGCCTGTTCCCAGGCCTGGCGCAGCGCGGCCGGGTCGTTGCGTACGGCATCGGCACGGTCGATCGCAGGACCGGCGAAGGCGAAAGAGACAGGCGTCGGATCGGACATGCGCCGCAGGGTGCAGGCAAACCGTGCGTCCCGCAAGCCGCAGCGTGTCTACACGCTGAAGCTGCTGCCGCACCCGCAGGTGGTCTTGGCGTTGGGATTGCGGATCACGAACTGCGCTCCGTGCAGGCCTTCGCTGTAATCCACTTCCGCCCCCATCAGGTATTGCAGGCTGAGCGGGTCGACCAGCAGGGTGACCTGGTCGGTCTGCACCGCCAGGTCGTCCTCGGCGCGGTTCTCGTCGAACTCGAAGCCGTACTGGAAGCCGGAACAGCCGCCGCCCTGGATGTAGACGCGCAGCGCCAGCGCGTCGTTGCCTTCCTCGCGGATCAGCTCGCGCACCTTGGCCGCGGCGGCCGCGGTGAAGTTCAACGGCCGGTCCAGGGACTGGTAGTCGGGCGTGGGCGCGGCGCCGGGCAGGGAGACGAGAGTGCTCATGGCGGGAGAATGGGGACGGCGGACGGCCGAATCAAGCCTCGGCGGTGAGCGCGCGCGGCGGCTCGGCGTCGCCGGCGGCCTCGCGGTGCGCTTCCGGCGGCGCCAGGGCGGCCAGGCTGCCGGCGTGGATCAGGCGCCCGGTCAGCTGCGCGCCTGCGTTCATCTCCACCACTTGGTAGTGCACGTTGCCCTGCACCCGCGCCTTGGACGCCAGTTCCACGCGCTCGGCGGCATGCACGTCGCCGATCAGCTGGCCGTTGATGATCACCACCGGTGCGCGCACCTCGCCCTCGATACTGCCGTGCTCGGACAGGGTCAACGTGGCCGGCGCGCCGTCTTCGGCGACGACCTTGCCGAGGATGCGCCCTTCCACGTAGAGGCCGCCGCTGAACACCAGGTCGCCGCGGATCACCACCTGCGCGCCGATCAGCGTATCGACCACGGTCTGGCCGCTGTTGCGGCTGTTCTTGTTCCCAAACATAGGCTGATTATTCCCCTTTGCCGTTACCGGCCAATGTCCAATCGAAGGTCTGGCTGACCGGCGCCCCCCCGCCGCTCAATGCCACCCGCACCCGCTGCGGGGTGAAGCCCTTGGGCAGGATCACGCTGCCGTCCAGTTGCTGGAAGTAGCGGAACGAGTAGTCCTGCCCGGGCACACCGGTCTTCTGGTGCAGTTCGTCCCAGCCGACGCTGGTCAGTTTGCCGCCGCGCACGCCTTCCACGGTCAGCCGCAGCTGCCCCTGGCTGATCGCGCCGCGGTTGAGGTTCTGGGTCAGCACCACGTTGTAGCGCCAGGTGCCGCCGGCCTCGGCGGAGAACTCCACCGAATGCACGCTCAGGCCCTTGCGCTGGCTGGTCGCGCCGACCAGGCGCTCGTAGAACGCCACGTCGGCACGCAGCCCGGCGATCTCCTCGTCGCGCTCTGCCAGCGAACTCTGCACCTCGTTGTTGGCGGCGCGGCTGATCTGGTCGGAACGGGCCAGGGTCGCCTGGCGCTGGTTGAGCGTCTCGATCTGCCGCTGCTGCGCCTGCAGGTTGCGTTCGGCCTCGCGCAACTGCGCGCTGACCGCACCGAGCCGCGGCGCGGCCTGGCGGCTGGCCAGCCACCAGGTCAGCGCCAGCGACAGCAGCCACAGCCCGGCGAGCAACAACCACAGCCCGCGGCCGCGGCGGGGCGCGGCGCCATTGGGCACGATCTGGAAACGGGGAACGGGTCGGTTCATGCGCGCTGCCGCGCCACCGAGGCGGCGCCGGCGTCGATCCTCGCGGGTCGGCCTGCTGGGCCACCTAGTGTAAGCCACCCTCCTGAGCAGCGCCGGACTGCGCGGCCGGCCCGCGCCACGGGCTGGCCTTCGTGGCGGGCTTGGCCGATAGTGGCCGGCATCCGTGCTTTGCAGGAGCGCCTGCCATGACCGACGCCCATCTCTTCGTAATCGGCATCCTGCTGGCCTGGCTGGCCGGCATCCGCGTCTACCTGACCGTGTTCGGCATCGGCCTGGCCGGCCTGCTCGGCTGGCTGGAGCTGCCGCCGGCACTGCAGGCGACGCAGTCGTGGTGGGTGCTCGGCACCTCCGGCGCGCTGGCGCTGGCCGAGTTCTTCGCCGACAAGATCCCCGGCGTGGATTCGGTGTGGGACCTGCTGCAGACCCTGACCCGGATTCCGGCCGGCGCCTTCCTAGCCGCGGCCACGCTTTCGCCCGACGGCCAGCTGAGCGCCGGCGCGTTGGCCACCGGCGCGGGCGTGGCGCTGACCAGCCACGCGCTCAAGGCCGGCACCCGCGCCCTGCTCAACACCTCGCCGGAACCGGCCAGCAACTGGATCGCCTCGCTGGCCGAGGATTCGGTGGTGATCGCCGCGCTGGCCCTGGCCCTCGCGCACCCGTGGCTGGCACTGACCGTCGTGCTGGCGGCGAGCGCGCTCGGCGCGTTGCTGGTGTGGTGGACATGGCGCCTGCTGTGGCGGGGCATGCGCCGCCTGCTGGCCTCGCCGACGGCACCGACCGGCAACCCCTCGCAGCCCGGCGCACAGCCATCGTGAACTTCGTCGCATAATTGGACGCGCCCCAGGAACCAGACGCGATGCCCGCCAACGACACCGCTCCGCTTTCCCCTCGCGAGGACGCGCGCGCGCGCCATGTCCGCGCCGAGACCCCGCCGCCGCACTACTGGCGGCGCTGGGTCGGCGATGCGGAGCGCGCGGCGCCCGCCGACCCTGTCGCCGGTGACGGCCTGGCCGCTCCGGTGCCCACCGAACTGGCGGCAGCCGCCACGCCGCTGGCCGCCAGCGAGCACGACGACGGCACCGCCGACGCCAACGCGACCGCCTTCGTCGTCGCCGACGCCGCCTCCGATCCCGCCGCACCGGCCGCGGCCGCGCCGTACCGCGTGCTGATCGTCGAGGACGACCGCGCGCAGGCGCTGTTCGCGCAGAGCGTGCTGCATGGCGCCGGCATGCATGCGCAGGTGCAGATGCAGGCCGAAGGCGTGCAGCAGGCCATCGTCGACTACCGGCCGGACCTGATCCTGATGGATCTGCACATGCCGGGACTGGACGGCATGCGCCTGACCGCGCTGATCCGCCAGCAGCCGCAGCACCAGCTGCTGCCGATCGTGTTCCTGTCCGGCGACGCCGATCCGGAACTGGAATACGAAGTGCTCGACAGCGGCGCCGACGACTTCCTGACCAAGCCGATCCGGCCGCGGCACCTGATCGCCGCGGTCTCCAACCGCATCCGCCGCGCCCGCCAGCAGGCCCAGCAAGGTCACGCCGAGGCGGTGCCGCTGAACAATCCCGAGACCGGCCTGCCGACCCGCGCCCACGTGCTGCAGTTGCTGGACACGACGCTGCGCGCGCGCCGCCCCGGCAGCCTGTACTTCATCGAGATCGCCAGCGCGCTCGGCCTGCGCGAACGCTATGGCTACGCTGCGTTCGAGCGGCTGATGGTGCAGGCCGGGCGCCGCCTGGCCGGCATCACCGCGCCGCAGCCGCTGGCGCGGCTCAACGACAACAGCTTCCTGCTGCTGGCCGACGACGCCGATGCCGACGCGCAGCGGCAACGCGCGCAGAGCCTGCGCGACACCCTGTCCGGCCACGCCTTCCCATTGCGCGAGGACGAGGCGCTGCACCTGCGCTGCGCGATCGGCTACGCCGACTTCGGCCATGGCTTCGAGGACGCCGGCAGCGCGCTCGAAGCGGTCGAACGCACCGCACTGCAGGCGCGGCTGCATCCGCAGAGCATCGCCGCCTACGTGCCGCCGCGCACAGACGAGGACCTGCAGCGCATCGGGATGCTGGAGGGACAACTGGAACCGGCCTACCAGCCGATCGTCGCCGTCGCCGGCGGCGACATCGCCCAGTACCAGGTCCTGCTGCGCCTGCGCCAGCGCGACGGCAGCCTGCTCTCGGCCGGCCAGGTGCTGCCGGCCGCCGAGGCCGGCGGACGCCTCGCCGACCTCGACCAGCAGGTGCTGGACCACGCGCTGGGCCTGCTGCATCTGTACCAGCACGCCACCCCGCCGCTGCGCCTGTTCGTCTCGCAGTCCACGCGCACGCTGGCGCGCACCGCCTTCGCCGAATGGCTGATCGACACCATCGGCCGGCGCGGCGTCACCGGCACCTCGCTGGTGATCGACCTGCGCCTGGACGATGCGCTGGTCCACACCGCCACGCTGCAGCAGTTCTGCGCACGGCTGATGCCGCTGGGCGTGCAGTTCTGCATCAGCCAGTTCGAACCGGGCGCCGAGGCCGAAGCGCTACTGGCGCATCTGCCGCTGGGTTATCTGCGCCTGTCGGCACGCTTCGCCGGCGCGCATGCCGATGCCGAACTGCGCGACCAGCTGCGCGCCACCATCGACCTGGCACACCGCGCCGGCCTGCTGATCATCGGCCAGCAGATCGAACAGGCGCAGGCCGCGGCCGCGATGTGGATGGGCGGGGTCGACTTCATCCAGGGCAACCTGGTGCAGTCGGTCGGCGACCAGCTGAACTTCGACTTCCAGAACGCGGTGCTCTAGCCATGTCCGTCCGCAGACGTCGGCCCGTCCCGCGGCCGGCGACCTTCGCCGCGGCGCTCGCCGTCGCCGGCACCTTGCTGGCACTGCCGCCGCTGGCGCTGCCGTTGCCGCCGCTGTGGCATTGGCTGGCGCCGCTGTGCATGGCCGCCGCCGCGGCGCTGGCCACCCTGGCTGGCTGCCGCGCGCGCCAGCAGATCGAACGCCTGGATGCGGCGCTGGCGCGTGCCGCGCTGGCCGAGTCCGAGCGCAACGCCCTGCAGCACGACGTGCACGTGCGCGAGCGGCTGGAACAGGAACTGCTGCAGGCCAAGCAGGCCGCCGAGGCCG
The DNA here is from genome assembly GCF_034105325.1 of Xanthomonas sp. LF02-5. Classification (NCBI taxonomy): domain Bacteria; kingdom Pseudomonadati; phylum Pseudomonadota; class Gammaproteobacteria; order Lysobacterales; family Lysobacteraceae; genus Xanthomonas; species Xanthomonas sp. LF02-5. The sequence goes on from NZ_JAXGGF010000006.1 coordinate 175,879, forward strand.
CCGTGCTGGCCAAGGGCGAGTTCCTGGCGACGATGAGCCACGAGATCCGCACCCCGCTGAACGGCATCATCCCGATGCTGGAACTGATCGGGCGCGGCCCGCTCGGCCTGGACCAGCGCGAGATGCTGCGCGCGGCCAACACCTCCTCGCTGCAACTGCTGCGCATCGTCGACGACATCCTGGACTACTCCAAGCTGGAAGCGAACCGGCTGGAGCTGGAGATCACCACCTTCAACCTGCGCGAACTGCTCGACGGCGTGCTGGAGCTGATGCAGCGCGCGGCCGAGGCCAAGGGCCTGCGCATGGCGCTGCAACTGGACCCGGCGGTGCGCCTGCCGGTGCGAGGCGATCCGGTGCGCCTGCGCCAGGTGCTGAGCAACCTGCTCGGCAACGCGGTCAAGTTCACCGCGCGCGGCGGCATCGACCTGAGCGTGCGCCGGCTCGGCGAGACCCCGGCACAGCACCTGCTGCGCTTCGAGGTACGCGACACCGGCATCGGCATCAGCGCCGAGCGCCAGGAGCACCTGTTCCAGGCCTTCACCCAGGCCGACGCCTCCACCACCCGCCTGTACGGCGGCACCGGGCTGGGCCTGACCATCTGCAAGCGCATCGTCGAACTGATGGGCGGGCGCATCGGCGTGGCGTCGCGGCAGGGCCAGGGCGCCACGTTCTGGTTCGAGATCCCGCTGCTGAAGGTGATCGGCGACCTGCCGCAGAATCCGGGCGGCCTGCCGCGGCTGCATGCGCTGCTGGTCGGCGCCGACCAGCGCCTGCAGCAGCGCCTGAGCGTGCTGCTGCCGAACTGGGGCGTGCAGGTGAGCAAGGTCGATTCGACCCAGGAGGCGCTGGAGCGGCTGCGCGGCAACGGCAGTGGCGGTAGCGTGCGCCCGACCTACGATCTGGTGATCGGCGACCTGGACGGGCTGCGGCAGAGCGCGCGCGCCTTGCAACGGGCGGTGGCGCGCCTGCCGGCGCCGCAGACCGCGCGGCTGATCTGGCTGTACGGCGAGGCCGACATTCCCGAGGAAATCCGCGCGCACGGCGCGCTGCTGTCGCGTCAGGCCGCCGACATCGACCTGCGCAGCATGCTGGCGCTGGCCCCGGCGACGCCGAGCCTGGCCAGCGAGACCGCTGGCGAAGGCACCGACACCGCCGACGCGTTCTACCACGATGCCTTCGCGACGGACGTCATGGACGCCCCCGCACCGGCCCGCACCGCGGAACCGACGACCGTCGCGGCCGACGCGCCGCCGCCGCGCAGCGGCTACCGCCTGCTGCTGGTCGAGGACAATCCGGTCAACCTGATGGTGGCGCGGCGGCTGCTGGAATCGCTCGGCCACCACGCCGACAGCGTCGAGGACGGCGCCGCCGCATTGGCGCAGTTGTCGCGGCAGCCGTACGACCTGGTGATGATGGACTGCCAGATGCCGGTGCTGGACGGCTACGCCGCTACCCGGCAGTGGCGCCAGCGCGAGGCCGATGCGTCGCGCCCGCGCCTGCCGATCGTGGCGATGACCGCCAATGCGATGGCCGGCGACCGCCAGCGCTGCCTCGATGCCGGCATGGACGATTACCTGTCCAAGCCGCTCGACCGCGCGCGGCTGGAGGACTGCCTGCAGCGCTGGCTGCCGCTGCAGCCGGCGGTCGCGCCGGCCGGCGCGGCGTTCGCGCCGGAGGCGGATGCAGCCGCGGACGGGTCCGCGGCGATCGCCAGCGGGCCAGCGGCGGATGCGCTCGCCGAGGCGGTGCACGTCGAACCGCAGGACACCCGCCACACCACCCTGCACACGACGGACGCCGCCACGGTATCCAGCCCCACCACCACGTCGACCGCCTCGCTGCCATCGCCCGATCACGCCACGCTCGACGCCCCCCCGGCAGCGCCTGCGCTGGAACAGGACCTGGCATCGCGCGTCGCCACCGCAACGTCGACGCCACCGCTCGCCGCGCCGGAGGCAGACGATCCGGAACCGCCATCAGCGGTACCGGCGCCGGTGCTGGAGATCGCCGTGCTCGACGAGTTGCGCGAGGTCATCGGCTCGGCCAGCGTGGCGCAGATCGTCGAGCTGTTCCTGGCCGATGCGCCGCTGCTGATCCAGCGCCTGGAGCAGGCTGCGGCGACGGCGCAGAGCGACGCGCTGCGCGAGGCCGCACACACGCTGAAGTCCTCGGCCGCCAACCTCGGCGCACTGGCGCTGTCGGCGGCGGCGCTGCGCATCGAGTCGGGCGTGCGCACCGGCACGCTGGATCGCCCGGTGGTCGCGGTCGCCCTGGTGATCGCCGAGTTCGCGCGCGCGCGCCTGGCGCTGAGCGGCTACCGCGCCAGCGTCCGCGATGCCGCCGAGCCCGCCGAACCCTAGCGCGGTATCGCGCTACGGCGCGTCTGCAGGCGACACGATCGCCCGCAAGACCCGGCCACAGTGCATCGAAGACATCGACGCACGGCCTACTGCCTTTCTTGTAGCAGCGCTTCAGCGCGACAAGGTGCTACCGGTAACGCCATCGCGGCTGAAGCCGCTCTTGCAGGAACAGTGGCGCTGTGCATGCATGGCTGTCGTGGTGCACCTGCATGACCTTCGCCAAGCCGCATGCTCCACCCGCGATCACGCGCAGAGGACGCCGCGAGATTCAGCAGCGACGTGTTGCGGTGGTCCGTACAGGAAGGTCTCGCTGCGCTTGCGCCGTACCGCCGCAGTCGCCGCCTGCCCGGTGCGTGCAGAAACGGCTTCAACCGCGACGATCACCATCAACGCGTCGCGGCTGAAGCCGCTCCCACAGGAGAGCGAGGTGGTGCGATGCCGATGCCATGTCGGCCGCATGGATTCGCGCAGGAGCGGCACGTGCCGCTGTTCGGGATCAGCGGCGACTTTCGGCCTGCAACGCGTCGCGGCGGAAGCCGTTCCAACAGAAAGGGCAACGCCGCACGATGCGGGTGCCATGTCGTCACCATGGATTCGCGCAGAAGCAGCGTGTGCCGCTGCGCTGGATCAGCGGCGTCCTTGCGCCAGCCACGCGTCGCGGCTGCATGACAGTTGACTCCTGCATGTGCATGTCAGCGCCATCCCGGAGCGCAGAGCGAACAACATCCTGCGCGGCGCCGACACAGGCCAGCGCCGCGGCGTGATGCGCCGACGATTCAGTCGTCGAGCTTGGTCAGCAGGTAGTTCGGCTCGCCGATCCGGTCGATCAGGTCGAGCTGGGTTTCCAGCCAGTCGATATGCTCTTCTTCCGATTCCAGAATGTCGGCCAGGAGCTGGCGGCTGACGTAGTCCTGGATCGATTCGGCGTAGGCGATGCCTTCGCGCAGGGTGACCGTGCCGTCCTGCTCCAGCGCCAGGTCGCACTCGAGGATTTCCTTGGGGTTCTCGCCGATGCGCAGCTTGCCCAGCGCCTGGAAGTTGGGGAGCCCCTCGAGGAACAGGATGCGGTCCGCCAGCTTGTCGGCGTGCTTCATCTCGTCGATGGATTCCTTGTACTCGTGCTCGGCCAGTTCCTTTAGACCCCAGTTCTTCAGCATCTTGGCGTGCAGGAAGTACTGGTTGATCGCGGTCAGCTCGTTGTAGAGGACCTTGTTGAGGAACTCGATGACTTTGCTGTCGCCCTTCATTGCATCGCTCGCGTAAGCCGGAAAGCGCAGACTCTAGCGAATCGCGCTGCGGCGTGAAGGAACGCGAATCGTGATCATCCCGCGCTGCAGCGCGGCGACGGCCTCAGGCGGCGCGGGCCAGGCCGCCAAGCACCGGCAACGGCAGCTCGCGGCTCAGCGCGCGCTCCAGCAGGTCGCCCGCCATGTCCAGGCAGGAGCCGCAGGTGGCCCCGCAGCCCGTGCGCATGGTCAGTTCGGACACGCTGCGGCAGCCGGCTTCGGCGGCTTCGCGGATCTGGCGATCGGTGACCCCATTGCAGATGCAGACGTACACGGCGGGCTTGGCGGCGGACGGCGCGGACTGCGCCTGGCGCCCATTCAAACCAAAGTGAGAATGGTTGTCAATTCCGCCCGTTAATCGTTATTAATCCGCGCCGCCCACGGTCCGCCGCGCTTGCGTGGACGCTTGCGCGGCCGCTCGTGGCCCGCCGTATTGCCCGGCAGCCAGGCCTCCTGGGCCAGGGTCGGCATGGCGCGGATGCCGGCGCCGGCGATGGTCTGCGCCAGCGGCGCCAGGTGGCGCAGCGCCCGCGCATAGACCCCGCGCTTGAACAGCACCACGTGCTCCACCGGGTACCAGAAATCGACCCAGCGCCAGTGGTCGAACTCCGGCGTCTCGGTCAGTTCCAGATTCAGCTGGCTCTCGTCGCACTGCATCCGCAGCAGGAACCAGACCTGCTTCTGGCCGATGCAGACCTGGCGCTCGTTGCGGCGGATAGCCCGGCTGGGCAGGCGATAGCGCAGCCAACCGGGGGTGGCGCCGAGCACTTCCACATGCTCGGGCAACAGCCCGGTTTCTTCGCGCAACTCGCGGTACATGGCCTCCACCGGGGTCTCGTCGGTGTTCATGCCGCCTTGCGGGAACTGCCAGCCGTCCCGGCGCACACGGCGTGCCCAGAACACCTGACCATCCGGCCGCATCAGCACGATGCCTACGTTCGGTCGATAGCCGTCCGGATCGATCACGATGCGGACTCCTGAAAAATCTACTGGCTCCGACTCTGCCATGGCTGCGGCCGGGCCACAAGCAGCGCAGAAACCCGTTGACAGCCGCCCGCTTCTCCATAAGAATTGGCGGTTCACCAGGGCTATGTAGCTCAGCCGGTTAGAGCACAGCACTCATAATGCTGGGGTCGGTGGTTCGAGTCCACCCATAGCCACCATGGTGTGTACGCCCAAGGCGTGCGATACTTGCAGTCCACATTGCCCCGTCGCCAAGCGGTAAGGCACCTGACTCTGACTCAGGCATTCGGTGGTTCGAATCCATCCGGGGCAGCCAAACACACAAAAAAGGCCGATCGAAAGATCGGCCTTTTTTGTGTGTTTGGCTGCGGGTTCGCGCAGGCGCAAAGCGCCTGCGCCCCACACCTTGCTGCGCAAGGTGCGGGCCCCGGCCTTCCGCTTCCACATCCCCGCGCCTGTCGGCGCGCCCCCTTGGACTCCAAGGGGGCTACTCCACCAGATGGAATGCGGATCGTTGGAAGCAGGCGCGAGCCTATGAACTTCATCGGAAGCATTTCGGCAGCGGGGCGCACGACCTCGAGCGTGAGGCAGGAAACCTCCCAGCGACCCCGGACCTCCAATCAGGCCGGCGACCGCCCAAGCCCGTGAGTAGATCCAACGAGGCAGAGCCTCGACGACCACCACTGCACTTGCCAGCACAAACCACAACCCTAGAACGACAAAAGCCCGGCCGAAGCCGGGCTCTTGCTTGGTCCCCAGCAGGCTCCCGAGGGAGCCCACGCCAGGCGCGATGGATCAGCGCTTGGAGAACTGGGTGGCGCGACGGGCCTTGTGCAGACCGACCTTCTTACGCTCGACTTCGCGGGCGTCGCGGGTCATGAAGCCGGCCTTGCGCAGCTCGGTCTTCAGGGTTTCGTCGTACTCCACCAGCGCACGGGCGATGCCCAGGCGGATCGCACCGGCCTGGCCGGTGGTGCCGCCGCCGGTGGCGGTGACCAGGATGTCGAAGCTTTCGGTGTTCTTGGTCAGCTCCAGCGGCTGGCGCACGATCATGCGCGCAGTCTCGCGGCCGAAGAACTCATCCAGCGGACGGCCGTTGACGGAGATGTTGCCGGTGCCCTTGCGCAGGAACACGCGGGCGGTGGAGGACTTGCGGCGGCCAGTGCCGTAGTTTTGCGAAATCGCCATGATTAGATATCCAGAACCTGCGGCTGCTGAGCGGCGTGCGGATGCTCCGCACCGGAATAGACCTTGAGCTTGCGGTACATCGCGCGGCCCAGCGGGCCCTTGGGCAGCATGCCCTTGACCGCGATTTCGATCACGCGCTCCGGGTGGCGCTCCAGCGCCTGCTCCAGGCTCTCGGTCTTCAGGTTGCCGATGTAGCCGGTGAAGCGGTGGTACTTCTTGTCCTTGAGCTTGTTGCCGGTGACGACGATCTTCTCGGCGTTGATCACCACCAGGTAATCGCCGGTATCGACGTGCGGGGTGTAGACCGGCTTGTGCTTGCCGCGCAGGCGGCGGGCCAGTTCGGTGGAAAGCCGGCCCAGCGTTTTGCCGGCGGCGTCGACGAGATACCAGTCGCGCTGGACGGTCTCGGACTTAGCAGTGAAGGTGCTCATGATCAGACTCGGTTGGTCGGGCGGATTCCTGCAGCGAACGGCCGGAACTTTGCCACGCGTTGTGAATTGCAAAAACGCAAGAGGCGGAATTCTACGTGGCCCGGCCGCCGCGCGCAAGTGCGCCCTAGACCTGCGGTGCCAGGGTCGGTGGCGCGCTTGGCAGCACACCGGCCGGCGGCGAAAATCGAGGACCCACCGCTTCCGGGCTTCCCCATGACCGCCAGCCGCCAGCATTCCCCGCTCGATCGCGCCCTGGTCGAGGCCCAGCGCGCGCTGGAGACCGTATTCGGCGACCCGCCGGCGCAGCGCCCCTACCCGGCCGCGGCCACCGCCGATGTGGTGCTGGCGCCGGACGAGCGCCGCCATGCCGCCGGCCTGATGCGCATCAACCACGTCGGCGAGGTCTGCGCGCAGGGCCTGTATTTCGGCCAGGCCGCGGTCGCGCGCGATCCGGCCACCCGTGCGCACCTGCTGGAGGCGGCGCAGGAAGAGACCGACCACCTGGCCTGGTGCGCGGCGCGGCTGCGCGAACTGGATAGCCGCCCCAGCCTGTTCAATCCGCTGTGGTACGCCGGCAGCTACGCGATCGGCACCCTGGCCGGGCTGCGCGGCGACGGCTGGAACCTGGGCTTTGTGGTCGAGACCGAGCGCCAGGTCGAGGCGCACCTGGACGAGCACCTGCAGACCCTGCCGCCGGCCGACCTGCGCAGCCGCGACGTGCTGACAGTGATGAAGGCCGACGAGGCCCGCCACGCCGAGCATGCCGAACAGGCCGGGGCACGACGCCTGCCGCCGCCGATCCCCACGGTCATGGCCGCCGCCTCGCGACTGATGAAGGCCGTCGCCTATCGGCTGTAGCCGCCCGCCGGTCGGGCCGATGCCACCCCGGCTGGCATTGCCGGGCCGATCGCGTTAAAGTGAACGAACGCTGACTGATTCCACGTCGGCGCACGCCGTTCCGGCTGCGGTATCGCCATGTGCCGCAGCCACCGATGTACCCGTGCCGAGCCGCGCCCGTGTGCGCTCCGCCTGCAGACTGTCATGCCCGCATCCTCGCCCCATCTGCCATCGCCCCGGACCCGCTGGTTGTCGCGCCTGCTGTTCGCGACCCTGTTCGCGATCGGCGGCGGCGCCCTGCTGCATCACCTGCTCGGCGACTACCGCCAGGCCAGCGCGATCCTGCGCGACCATTCCGTCGCCACCGTCCCGGTGATCGCCGACGGCGCCTTCGGCGTGCAGACCGAGCCACTGGTGCGCTACCGCTTCCACTATGTGTTCGAGAGCAAGGGCCGCCTGCACAGCGGCGCCTTCGAGGCCAGCGGCGCGGAGGCCGCGCCGTTGCTGCTGGACGGCGCCACGGTCGAGATCGCCTACGCCAATGCCGATCCCGCACGCTTCGGGCGCCTGGACCAGCTGCAGCACGCCGGCAACCTCGGCAGCGTGTTCACCCGCGCGCTGATCGCACTGTCGATCGCCGCCCTGCTGGCGGTGGTCGCGCACCGGCTGCTGATCGGGCGGGTGCTGACCCGGCGCCGCATCGCCGCCGCCTGAGGCCCACGCGCGCGCGGGCTGCGCTCAGTGCCCGACCAGCTTCAGGCCGATCACCCCGACCACGATCAGGCCGATGCAGGCCAACCGCGCCGGCGAAGCGCTGTCGCCGAACAGGGCGATGCCGAGCACCGCCGTGCCCAGCGCACCGATCCCGGTCCAGATCGCATAGGCGGTGCCCAGCGGGATGTGCTTGAGCGCCTGGGTCAGCAGCCACAGGCTCAGGCCCGCACCGGCCAGGGTGGCCACGGTCGGCCACGGCCGGGTGAAGCCTTCGCTGTACTTCAGGCCGAGGGCGAAGCCGATCTCGAACAGACCGGCGAGCAGCAGGTAGATCCAGGGCATTGTCTTTCTCCGTAGACAAATGAAAACGAAAACGGCCCGATGTCTGCACATCGGGCCGCCGTCGGCAGGGGTCGCAGCGCGTGCTGCGGGCGGGCCGTCCCGCCGGTGTGGAGCGCTTACTCGGACAGGTTGCGCCCGTGGAACAGCTCCTCGATCTCGCGCTTGAGCAGCGCCTCGATGCGCATGCGCTCCTTGAACGAGAGATTCTTGGCCTTTTCCTCGAACAGGTACTGGTCCAGGTCGAAGTCCTTCAGGTGCATCTTGGTGTGGAAGATGTTCTCCTGATAGACGTTGACGTCGAACATTTCGTAGCGCGACTTGACGTTCTTGGCCAGGAAGTTCTGGATCGAGTTGATCTTGTGGTCGATGTAGTGCTTCTTGCCCTTCACGTCGCGGGTGAAGCCGCGCACGCGGTAATCCATGATCACGATGTCCGATTCCAGGCTCTCGATCAGGTAATTGAGGGCCTTCAGCGGCGAAATCACGCCGCAGGTGGCGACATCGATGTCGGCGCGGAACGTGGCGATACCGTGCTGCGGATGGGTTTCCGGGTAGGTATGGACGGTGATGTGGCTCTTGTCCATGTGCGCGACCACGGCATCGGAAATGATCTCCTTGCCCGCCGCCTTCTTGTCGATGACCGGCTCCTCGGAGATCAGGATCGTCACCGAGGCGCCCTGCGGATCGTAGTCCTGGCGCGCGATGTTGAGGATGTTGGCGCCGATGATCTCGGCCACATCGGTGAGGATCTGGGTCAGGCGATCGGCGTCGTACTGCTCGTCGATGTACTCGATGTAGCGCTGGCGCTCCTCTTCGGAGATCGCGTAGCAGACGTCGTAGATGTTGAAGCTCAACGCCTTGGTGAGGTTGTTGAAACCTTGCAGCCTCAGGCGAGGCAACGGCTTGACCACGGCGTGGATCCTCTGGAAGTGGGTCGGGGGGAAAGCCAATCAATTATGAGCCAAATGGCCGCGCTGCGAAACGTGGCGTCCGTCTCTTGTTTGCCGCCGCGAACGCGTCCCGTTAAGCTTCGGGAATTACGCCGTAGCGAAGCCGCCATGAGCCCCGGAAACACATCCACTGCAGCACCTGTGCGCATCGCTCCAAGTCCTTTGACGTTGGACACCGCCACCATCGACCGCTTCCTGGCCCACAGCCACCGTCGCCGCTATCCGGCGCGGACGGACGTGTTCAGGCCAGGCGATCCGGCCGGCACCCTGTACTACGTGGTCAGCGGCTCGGTCAGCATCATCGCCGAGGAAGATGACGACCGCGAGTTGGTGCTGGGCTATTTCGGCAGCGGCGAGTTCGTCGGCGAGATGGGCCTGTTCATCGAGTCCGACCAGCGCGAGGTGATCCTGCGCACCCGCACGCCCTGCGAACTGGCCGAGATCAGCTACGAGCGCCTGCACCAGCTGTTCCTGGGCTCGCTGTCGTCCGATGCGCCACGGGTGCTGTACGCGATCGGCGTGCAGCTGTCCAAGCGCCTGCTGGACACCTCGCGCAAGGCCAGCCGCCTGGCGTTCCTGGACGTGACCGACCGCATCGTGCGCACCCTGCACGACCTGGCCCAGGAGCCGGAGGCGATGAGCCACCCGCAGGGCATGCAGTTGCGCGTGTCGCGGCAGGAACTGGCGCGACTGGTCGGCTGCTCGCGCGAGATGGCCGGCCGCGTGCTGAAGAAGCTGCAGGTCGACGGCATCCTGCACGCCCGCGGCAAGACCGTGGTGCTGTACGGCGCGCGCTGACCGCCATGGGTCGATAGGCCCGGCACGATGGTGCTGAGCGAGACCTTCTACTGGTTCGTGCTGGTCGGCCTGGCCGCCCAGCTGGTGGACGGCGCGCTGGGCATGGCTTTCGGCCTGGTTTCGTCCTCGGTCCTGCTGAGCCTGGGCCTGCCGCCGGCGGTGGTCAGCGCCAGCGTGCACAGCGCCGAGGTGTTCACCACCGGCGCCTCGGGCCTGTCGCACCTGGCCCTGGGCAACGTCGACAAGCGGCTGTTCCTGCGCCTGGCGCTGCCGGGCATGGTCGGCGGGGTCGCCGGCGCCTACGTGCTGACCCAGTTGCCGGGCGAGCTGATCCGCCCCTTCGTCTATCTGTATCTGCTGGCCCTGGCGGTGCTGATCCTGCTGCGCGCGGCCGGCCGTGCGCTGCCGCGCCGCGAGGTGCGGCGGGTGCCGCTGCTGGGTTTCGTCGCCGGCCTGCTGGACGCCAGCGGCGGTGGCGGCTGGGGCCCGGTGGCGACCTCGACCCTGCTCGCCCACGGCGGCCAGGCCCGCACCACCATCGGCACGGTCAACGCCGCCGAGTTCCTGGTGACGCTGTCGATCTCGCTGACCTTTCTGCTGACCATGGGCGTGCAGCACCTGGACATCGTGCTCGGCCTGCTGGTCGGCGGCATGCTCGCCGCGCCGCTGGCGGCGCTGCTGGTCAAGCGCGTGCGCGAGCGCTGGGTGCTGGTGGCGGTGGGCCTGCTGGTGCTGGGCATCAGCCTGTATCAGGTGGGCGGGGCGTTGTATCGGTGGTTGGGGTGAGGCCCGGGATTTGGGAGTCGGGATTGGGGATTCGCAAAGGCGGTCTCCGCGGCGCTGAAGCCGTTGCGCTGGTGACCCGATCTGCGGTCAGGCCGCGTTCGCTTTTGCCGGGGTGGGCCGCGCGATGATCGCGGCCGGGACGCCGCCGCCGATGGCCGCGCGTCTCGCCTCTCCCCTGCCCCGCGAAACCGCCATGCGCCGTGCCCTTCCGCTCTTCCTGGCCTTGCTGTGCCTGGTGCTGCCGGCGCCGCGCGCGCAGGCCGACGACGCTTTCGCCCGGCTCGGGCGCGGGGTCAACATCCTCGGCTACGACCCGCTGTGGAACGACCCGGCGAAGGCGCGTTTCCGCCCGCCGCTGTACCGCACGATCCGCGACGGCGGCTTCCGCACGGTGCGGGTCAACCTGCAGGCGTTCGCACACATGGACGCGGACAACCGGCTCGACCCGACCTGGCTGAAGACGCTGGACACGGTGGTCGACCAGGCCACCGCGGCCGGCCTGAACGTGATCCTGGACGAACACGACTTCCACCCCTGCGCCGCCGATGCCGCGCTGTGCCGGACCAAGTTGCTGGCGTTCTGGAGCCAGGTCGCCCCGCGCTACCGCCATGCGCCGCCGTCGGTGCTGTTCGAGATCCTCAACGAGCCCAACGGCCAGATGACCAGCGCGGTGTGGAACGACCTGCTGCACGATGCGCTGCAGATCATCCGCCGCGACAACCCGACCCGCACGGTGGTGGTGGGCCCGGGCAACAGCAATTCCTTCACCGCGCTCGACAGCCTGCGCCTGCCCGAGGACGATGCGCACCTGCTGGTCACCGTGCACTACTACAATCCGTTCCGCTTCACCCACCAGGGCGCGCCGTGGGCCCCGGCGGACATCCGCGACCGCACCGGCGTGAGCTGGGGCAGCGCAGCCGACCGGACCAAGCTCTACGGCGAGTTCGACCGCATCGCGGCCTGGGCCAAGGCGCATCACCGGCAGGTACTGCTGGGCGAGTTCGGTGCCTACGAGCAGGCGCCGCCGGCCGATCGCCTGGCCTGGACGGTGGCGGTGGTCAACGCCGCCGAGAAACGCCATTTCGCCTGGGCGTATTGGGAGTTCGAGGGCAGCTTCGGCGCCTACGACATCGACCGCGGGCAATGGGTCGCGCCGCTGCACCATGCGCTTGTGGGCAGCGACAGCGCTTACCGCGGGTCTGCCGGCGGCTGACGCCGGCCTTCCCCGCCGCGGCGCGCCCTAGAGGGAACCGCCAGCGTCGCCGGCGCGGTCGCGGCAGCCCCAGTTGAGGATCGGCGTGCCGGACGGCAGCAGCCGGCGGAACACCGCCACCGCGCCGTGCTTGGGATTGACCACCACCGGCGCGGCCGCGGCCTGCAACAGCGGCAGATCGGCGGTGCTGTCGGAATAGGCCATGGCGATCTCGCCGTAGCCCAGTTCGCGCAGCATGCGCATCTTTTCCTCGTTGTGGCAGTGGCGCGTGGCGGTGACCGCGCCCAGGCGCGGGCCGATCAGGCTGCCGACCACCGGCACGTCCTGGTGCGCGACGAAGCCGAGGATGGCGCGGGCCAGTTCCGGCGGCGCGCCGGTGGCGACCACCACGCGATCGCCGGCGGCGCGGTGCCGGGCGAACACCTCCAGCGCCTGCGGCAACAGCCGCTGGCGGATCTGCGCCTGATGCTGCAGCACGTACTGGTCGATGATGCGGTTGAACTCGCGGGCGCGGCGCAGGCCGAAGCTGGCGATCCAGACGTAGCCGGAAATGCCGGTGCGGCGGGTCGGCAGCATCGCCACCAGCGGCCCCAGCAACGGGGTGGCCAGCACCGCGGCGGCCAGGCGCAGCGGATTGCGCTTGATCAGCCAGGCGAACAGGTGGCTGCCGGAATCGCCGTCGTACAGGGTGTGGTCGAAATCGAATACCACCAGCGGCGCATCGGCGCGCGGCAGCGGATACGGGCTGGCGTCCTGCCCGCTCATGCCGCGAAGAACAGCTGGCGCAGCGCCTCGCCCGGTTCCTCGGCGCGCATGAACGCCTCGCCGACCAGGAACGCGTGCACGCCGGCGCCGCGCATCAGCGCCACATCGTCCGGGCCGAGGATGCCGCTTTCGGTGACCAGCAGGCGGTCGCGCGGCACCGCGTTCTGCATCGACAGGGTGGTCTGCAGCGACACCTCGAAGGTGCGCAGGTTGCGGTTGTTGATGCCGATCAGCGGCGCCGGCACCTGCAGCGCGCGTTCCAGTTCGTCGATGTCGTGCACTTCCACCAACACGTCCATGCCCAGCTGCAGGGCCAGCGACGACAGCTCGGCCAGTTGCAGGTCGTCCAGCGCGGCCACGATCAGCAGGATGCAGTCGGCGCCGAGCGTGCGCGCCTCGTACACCTGGTACGGATCGATGGTGAAGTCCTTGCGCAGCACTGGCAGGGTGCAGGCGTCGCGCGCCTGCTGCAGATAGCGGTCGTGGCCCTGGAAGAAATCCTCGTCGGTCAGCACCGACAGGCAGGCCGCGCCGCCGAACTCGTAGCTGACCGCGATGTCGGCCGGGTGGAAGTCCGGGCGGATCACGCCCTTGGACGGGCTGGCCTTCTTGACCTCGGCAATCACCGCCGGGTCGCCGTTGGCGATGGCCGCCTGCAACGCGCGGGCGAAGCCGCGGGTGGGCGGCATGACCTCCGCGCGGGCGACCAGCTCGGCCAGCGGCACGCGCGCGCTGCGCTCGGCGATCTCGTCGGCCTTGCGCGCGAGGATGGTGCGGAGAATGTCGCTGCTCATGCGGTGGGAATCCTGGGGGATGGCCGGATTATCGGCGATGTGGGGTAAAGAAGGGACCCGGGACCCGGGACCCGCAACAGCCTGGGCCGCCATGCAAGTAGTGCAACCGACGACATGCCCGAGTCGAGACGAGGGGCCGCAGATCGGCGACGCCCTGCGCTTAGCGGGTCCCGGGTCCCGGGTCCCGGGCCCCGACCAGACCCTGCGTACACGCCACATACGCCTCCAGCTTGGCCCGCGCACGCCCATCGGCGATGGCCGCACGCGCCAGGGCGATGCCGGCACCGATGTCCTCGGCCAGGCCGGCCACGTACAGCGCCGCGCCGGCGTTGAAGGCGACGATGTCCAGGGCCGGGCCGGGCACGTTGTCGAGCACGGCGCGCAGCATCGCCATCGATTCGGCGGCGTCGGCGACCTTGAGGTTGCGGCTGGCCGACATGGCGATGCCGAAATCCTCCGGGTGCACCTCGTACTCGCGGACCTGGCCGTCGCGCAGTTCGCCGACCAGGGTGCCGGCGCCGAGCGAGAGTTCGTCCATGTCGTCGCGGCCCCACACCACCAGCGCGCGTTCGGCGCCCAGTTCCTGCAGCACGCGCGCCTGGATGCCGACCAGGTCGGAGTGGAACACGCCCATCAGGATGTTCGGCGCGCCGGCCGGGTTGGTCAGCGGGCCGAGGATGTTGAAGATGGTGCGCACGCCCATCTCGCGCCGCACCGGCGCCACCACCTTCATCGCCGGGTGGTGCACCGGGGCGTACATGAAGCCGATGCCGGTCGCCGCCAACGCCTGCGCCACCTGCTCGGGCTGTAGTTCGATCGCCGCGCCCAGCGCCTCCAGCGCATCGGCGCTGCCGGACTTGGAGGAGACGCTGCGGTTGCCGTGCTTGGCGACCTTGGCGCCGGCCGCCGCGGCCACGAACATCGCGCAGGTGGAGATGTTGAAGGTATGCGAGCCATCGCCGCCGGTGCCGACGATGTCGACCATGTGGGTACGGTCGACGACCGGCACGGTGCGCGAGAACTCGCGCATCACCACCGCCGCACCGGCGATCTCGCCGACCGTTTCCTTCTTGACCCGCAGCCCGGTGAGGATGGCCGCGGTCATCATCGGCGACACCTCCCCGCGCATGATCTGCCGCATCAGCCCCACCATCTCGTCGTGGAAGATCTCGCGGTGCTCGATGGTGCGTTGCAGGGCTTGCTGGGGGGTGATGGTCATGGGAGAGGAGCTGCTCGTAGCTGGGGAAGAAGTAGATCTTTTCGGGTTTCCCAGGGGCGTTTATCTTCTTCGCTCATGGGGTAAAGAGGATGTCCAATGCCATATTCCGAAATGACTACCTTGACTTTATGGCCTGGATAAAAATGCACTTGAATATCCCCGCCTTGGCTTGGATATTGGGGTAGATCAACAATTGCTTCTTGCGGCGATGGGGGCTGCGGGCCATTTTGCGTGGTGTCATAGGCCCATTGGATCTTGACCTTCATTCCCGGATGCCAATGCCTTGGAATGGACGCACAACATGACCCCCCACCACCCCCTTCCTCAGGCGAAAGGTTGGGTCCACTTGCGCCGTCGACTGTAAATCTCTCGATGCTCCAATCGCTCATGTGATTGTAGCCAGTCACAGATGCGGGCAAGCGATCATTGCCGCAACCACTTAATGAGATGCAGGCGACAAGCATGGACAATGAATTCCAGTACTGGATGCGTTTTTTTGTTTTTCTGTTTTGCATGTGATGGGCTCAGCGCGCCTGCGTCGGCCGCGACATGCGCAGGCGCCCTTGCGCCAGCACCTCGAAGTAGTCGGCCGGGCCACCGGCGCGCAGCAGGGTGGCGACCGCGGCCGGGTCGTAGATGCCGTCCTGCAGGGCGTGCTCGGCGATGTGCACGCCGACCACCTCGCCCAGCACCAGCCAGGTCTGGATCGGCTCGCCGCGTGCGCTTTGCAGCGGCAGCAGCTGGCTGAGCCGGCATTCGAAGCTGACCGGGCTGGCGGCCACCCGCGGCGCACCGATCAGGCGCGAGGGCGCGGCGGTCAGGCCGGCCAGCGCGAACTCGTCGACCTCCGGTGCCACCGCGGCGGAACTGGCGTTCATCGCCTCGGCCAGCGGCCGCGTGGCCAGGTTCCAGGTGAACTCGCCCGTGGCCTCGATGTTACGCACGCTGTCCTTCCAGCCGATGCTGGCGAAGCCGACGATCGGCGGGACGTAGTTGAAGGCGTTGAAGAAGCTGTAGGGCGCCAGGTTGGCGATGCCGTCGGCGCCGCGCGAACCGATCCATCCGATCGGCCGCGGCCCCACAATCGCGTTGAACGGGTCGTGCGGCAAGCCGTGGCCGTTGGCCGGTTCGTAGAAATGGAAGGCGTCGGTGCGCTCGTGCATCGGCAGGGTCCGGCAGTGACGGGAAGCGGGCGAGGCCCGCGCGGCGCGCTCAGCGCTCCAGGAAGTTCTTCAGCAAGGCGTGGCCATGCTCGGTGAGGATGGACTCGGGATGGAACTGCACGCCCTCGACCGGGAACTGGCGATGGCGCAGGCCCATGATCTCCTCCACCGAGCCGTCGTCGTGTTCGGTCCAGGCCGTCACTTCCAGGCAGTCGGGCAGCGTGGTCTTCTCCACCACCAGCGAGTGGTAGCGGGTGGCCTCGTAGCGGTCCGGCAGGCCGGCGAACACGCCGCGGCCTTCGTGACGGATGCGCGAAGTCTTGCCGTGCATGATGGTGCCGGCACGCACCACCTGCCCACCGTAGACCTGGCCGATGCTCTGGTGGCCCAGGCACACGCCCAGGATCGGGATGCGCTGGCCCAGCCGCTCGATCAGTTGCAGCGACACACCCGCCTCGTTCGGCGTGCACGGTCCTGGCGAGATGACGATGCGCTCGGGCGCCAGGCGCTCGATCTCGTCCACGCTGAGCGCATCGTTGCGCACCACCTTGACCTCGGCGCCGAGCGCCTGCAGGTACTGCACGAGGTTGTAGGTAAAGCTGTCGTAGTTATCCAGCATCAGCAGCATGGCGAAGGACTCATTGCGCGATCAGGAAGACCGCATAGACGTTTTCGGAGAGGGTGAGGGTGCCGGCTTCGAGGGATTCGGCCAATGGCGCTGCGGCAGCGCGGTTGCCCGTCACCTGGATGGCATCCAGGCTGTAGCCAAAGCCACCACCAGCCTGGCTTCGTCCTCCTTGCCAGGTGCCTGCCTGAATTCCGTAGGCGAAGTTGGGGGCGACCGTGGAAATCGTGTACAGCCCGCCTAGCGCTACCCCGTAAGCGCGTGCCAGTTCTTGCGCCGAGACGCGCGTCTGCTCGACTGCCTGGCGCTTGAGTTCGGCGCGCACCTCCGCTTCCTTGCTGTAGGCGGGAGTGATCGCGGAGACCTGCAGAGACTGGCTGGTCTTCAACCCTGCCAAAAACTGGCGCACATCGTCGAGTGCGGAAAAGTCGGCGGACAACGTGCGTTGCACCTTGGTTCCCTTGAACACCTGGCGGTCGTTCTCGTAGCGCCGTTCCGGCGAGATCGACAAGGTGGACGCCTGTACGCTGTTGCTCAGAGCATGGTGTTGCTTGAAGGCCGAAAGAACACTGGTCGCATCCTCCTGCACCCGCGCGCGTGCCACTTCCGGCGCAACGTCGACGGCTTCCAACGTCAATTTGATATTGAACCGATCAGGAATCACTTCGCGCTGCGCCTCGCCCTTCACCAACAAATGCGGCTGCGACGGCAGGCTGTTGACCTGCGCGCTGGCGACGGCCGGCAAGACCAGCACCGCGGCAAAGGCCCAGGCGACAAGCGTACGGATTTTCATCTTCCTCTCCTTGGCGGAATGTCAGCCGGCCGCACGCGGCGTGCCGGAGTGGATCAGCGCGGCGAAATCCGCGATCAACGTGTCGATCGCATCGGCCTGCGTCGCCCACGACGTCACGAAGCGGATCACCCAACGGCCGTCGCCCAGCACCTGCCAGCGCTCGAAGTCGTAGCGCTGTGCCAGCGTCTCGACCGCGGCGGCAGGCAGGATCACGAACAGTTGGTTGGTCGGCGAGTCCGAGGCGAACTCCGCGCCGGCCGCGGCCAGTCCCTCGCGCAGCCGCGCGGCCATGCGGTTGGCATGCGCGGACAGTTCGTAGAACAGCCCGTCCTCGAACAGCGCGGCGAACTGCGTGCCCAGCACCATGCCCTTGGCCAGCAGCGCGCCGCGCTGCTTGAGCAGGTAGCGGAAATCCGCTTTCAACACCGGGTTGAGGATCACCAGCGCCTCGCCCAGCAAGGCACCATTCTTGGTGCCGCCGATGTAGAACGCGTCGGTCAGCGCGGCGACGTCGGCCATGCGCAGATCGTTGCCCTGGGCGGTGAGCGCGCTGCCGATGCGCGCGCCGTCCAGGAACAGCAGCAGGCCATGCGCGTCGCAGAACGCGCGCAAGGCCTGCAGTTCGTGCTTGCGGTAAATCGTGCCGACCTCGGTGGTGTTGGACACGTAGACCAGCCGCGGCTGCACCACGTGCTCGTTGCCGTGCTCGGCCAGCAGCGGCGCGATCCGCTCCGGCGTGAGCCGGCCGTCGGCCGCGCCCACGGTGAGCACCTTGTGGCCGGTGGCCTCGATCGCGCCGGTCTCGTGGGTGGCGATGTGGCCGCAGGCCGCGGCGATCACCGCCTGGTGCGGGCGCAGGAACGCGGCGATGGCGGTGAGGTTGGTCTGGGTGCCGCCCACCAGCAGGTGCACGTCGGCGTCGGCGCAGCCGATCTCGGCACGGAGCAGCTGCGCGGCGCGCGCGCTGTGCCGGTCCAGGCCATAGCCGGCGTTCTGCTCGGCGCTGGCGGTGGCCAGCGCGGCCAGCACGCGCGGATGCGCGCCTTCGCTGTAGTCGTTGCGGAAGCCGATCCGCGGCGTGGCGGCGCTCACAACCCCTTCGCCGCTTCGGCGACCGCACGGAACAGCGCGCGGCCCTTGTTCATCGTCTCGTCCCACTCGGTCTGCGGATCGGAGTCGTAGACGATGCCGGCGCCGGCCTGCACGTGCAGGCGGCCGTGCTTGATCACCGCGGTGCGGATGGCGATGGCGGTATCGGCGTCGCCGTGCCAGCCGAGGTAGCCGATGCTACCGGCGTAGACGTTGCGCTTGATCGGCTCCAGCTCGCGAATGACTTCCAGCGCGCGGATCTTCGGCGCGCCGCTGACGGTGCCGGCAGGGAAGGTGGCGCGCAGCACGTCGGCGTAGCTGAGGCCGGGCAGCAGGCGGCCGGTGACTTCGCTGACGATGTGCATGACGTGGCTGTAGCGTTCGATCACGAAGCGCTCGCCGACGGCGACGCTGCCGGCCTGCGAGACCCGGCCGGCATCGTTGCGGCCCAGGTCGATCAGCATCAGGTGCTCGGCGCGCTCCTTCGGATCGGCGAGCAGTTCCGCCTCCAGTGCCTGGTCCTCTTCCGGGGTCTTGCCGCGCGGCCGGGTGCCGGCGATCGGACGCACGGTGACCTGGCCGTTCTCCAGCCGCACCAGGATCTCCGGCGAGGAGCCGACCACCTGGGTGTCGCCGACATCGAGGAAATACATGTAGGGCGACGGGTTCAGCGCACGCAGCGCGCGGTACACGTCCACCGGGCGCGCGGTGAACGGCACGCTCAGGCGCTGGCTCAGCACCACCTGGAAGATGTCGCCGGCGCGGATGTAGTCCTTGGACTTCTCCACCGCGGCGACGAAGCCCTCGCGGGTGAACCCGGAGACGAAGTCGCTCTCGTCCAGCACGTCGCGCGCCAGCGGCGCGGGGTAGCCGGCGCCGGGCTGGCGCAACGTCGTGGTGAGCGCATCCAGGCGTGCCTGCGCGCGCTCCCAGGCGTCGGCTTCGGCCGGGTCGGCATGCACGATCAGGTACAGGCGGCCCTTGAGGTTGTCGAAGACCGCCACTTCCTCGGACAGCATCAGCAGGATGTCCGGGGTGTCCAGTTCGTCGCGTGCCACAGCACCGGCCAGGCGCGGCTCGATATAACCGATGCATTCGAAGCCGAACCAGCCGACCAGGCCGCCGGTGAAGCCGGGCACGCCCGCCAGCTTGGGCACCACATGCTGGGCGCGCAGCGCCTCGACCTCGGCGAAGGGATCGGCGACCTCGCGGCGCTCGATCAGCTCGCCATGGTCGCGCACCTCCAGGGTGTGCCCGCGGAAGGTGTACACGCGGCGCACCGGCAGGCCGATGATCGAGTAGCGCCCGAAGCGTTCGCCGCCTTCGACCGATTCGAACAGGTAGGTATGCGGGGCGTCGGCGAGCTTGAGATAGACCGACAGCGGCGTGTCCAGGTCGGACAGCACTTCGCGGACGACGGGGATGCGGGTGTGACCTTCAGCGGCGTAGCGCTGGAACTGCTCGCGGGTAATCAAGACGGCTTTCCTTCCGGGACTCGGTGACAGGGCGGACGACGGCTGCAGGCCACCATCGCCACGCACGGCGAGCGGAAGTGAAGGAACGCGGGGTCGTCAGACTGGACACGGCGGCTACTTTACCGCAACTGCGGCGACTGGCAACGGTTGCAGACGCGACCGATCGAGTGCGGTGCGGAGGTGGTCGGCGAGGGCGTCGCGTCGGGACTGAAGTCCCTCCCGCAGGAGGGCGGCGCATGACATCGGGCGCGCTGTTCGGCGCGCATCGCACCCATCCGTGATCCGTCGTGTTCGTCCTGCCACGGCGCGACCGAGCGCGGTGTTGCGGAGATCGGTAAGGACAGCGCGTCGGGACTGAAGTCCCTCCCACATGTGCGCCGGCCTTCGGGCTGGCCCCGACCTGCGGTTAGCGCTCTGGCGCCTGCAGCAGCGGCGAGTCCGGCGGCAGATGCATGCGCAGGCGCCCGGGCACGCAGTCGATGCGGAAGTGGCGCGAGGTTTCCGGCTCGCCGTCCAGATTCAGGGTCAGCGGCTGCGCCGCTTCGATCCGCAGCCACGGCAGGCGCGCGCGCACCGCCACCCGCTCCAGCGCGGCCTGCTTGCCGGACGTGACCAGGGTGCCCAGGGTCGCGGCGACCTCGCCGGTCAGCTCGGGCACCAGGGTCAGGTCGAGCAGGCCGTCGTCGAGCAGCGCCTCCGGGCACAGCACCTGGCCACCGCCGGCCTGGCGGCCGTTGCCCAGGCCGAGCGCGATGAAATCGCCTTCCCAGGCAAACTCCGGCCCCTCGAAGCGGGCCCGGATCGGATCGATCCGGCCCAGCCGGCTCATGCCGGTGACCAGGTAGGCCAGCCCGCCCAGCATCTTCTTCAGGCCTTCGTCGGTCTCCACCGTGACCTGGGTGCCGAAGCCGCCGCTGGCGACATTGGCGCACCAGTGCGGGCCGTGCTCGGCCTCGATGCGCAACAGGTCGATCGGCTGCGCCGGCGTGCGGGCGATCAGTTCCAGTGCTTCCAGCGGCGGCAGCGGGATACCGGTCGCGGTGGCGAAATCATTGGCCGTGCCCAGCGCCACCAGCCCCAGGGCCGGCAGCGCGTCGCCCGGTTCCTGGCGATGCGCCAGCGCCGTGGCGACCTCGCTGAGGGTGCCGTCGCCGCCGGCGGCGACGATGCACGCAGCACCATCGGCCACCGCTTCGGCCACGTAGCGCTCGGCATCGCCCTGCTCCCAGGTCACCCGCACCTGCAGGGCCACGCCGCGCGCACGCATGGCCATGACCGCCTCGCGCAACGCCTCGTCGCCGGCCGATTTGCCGTTGAGGATCAGACGCCAATGCGCTGCAGCCATGCGAACCATCCCGGGGTGAGGCGCCCAGGCTAACGGGCGCGGCATGCGCGATGCGTGAATCCAGGCGGGTGCGCTGTCATACGCACGTCACCGTGCGTCCGGAACATGGAAGGCCATAGCAAGGAAGACGGATGGAGGCAGGATCAGCCTCCGATTTCTCTCCCAGGGGCCGCACCGGCGACGGTGCGGTTCTTTTCTTTTGGCGGTCCGACGCCGCTCAGCCGGCCGCGAACCTGGCCAGCGCCTCGCCCTGCAGGCGATAGACGGTCCACTCGTCCTGCGCGCGGGCGCCGACCGCTTCGTAGAAGTCGATCGCCGGCTGGTTCCAGTCCAGCACCGACCATTCGAAGCGGCCGCAGCCCTCGGCCACCGCCTGCCGCGCCAGGTGCTGCAGCAGCGCCTTGCCGGCGCCCACGCCGCGGTGCGCCGGGTCCACGTACAGGTCTTCCAGGTACAGGCCGTTGCGGCCGAGCCAGGTGGAGTAGTTGTAGAAGTACACCGCGTAGCCGATCGGCTGGCCGTCGGCCTCGCAGATCAGTGCCTGCGCGCGGGCATCGGCGCCGAACAGCGTCGCGCGCAGGCCGGCCTCGTCGGTCTGCACCGCGTCCTCGGCGCGCTCGTAGCGGGCCAGGTCGCGGATCAGGCGCAGGATCAGCGCCGCATCGTCGGCCACCGCCGGGCGGATGTGCAGCGCCGCCATCTCAGCGCCCCGCCACCGCGGCGCGCATCTGCGTGATCACCTCGGCGTAGTCCGGCGCATTGAAGATGGCCGAGCCGGCGACGAAGGTGTCGGCGCCAGCGGCGGCGATCGCGGCGATGTTGTCCGGCTTGACCCCGCCGTCGATCTCCAGCCGGATCGGCTTGCCGCTGGCGTCGATGCGGGCGCGGATCGCGCGCAGCTTGTCCAGCGCCGAGGGAATGAAGGCCTGGCCGCCGAAGCCCGGGTTGACCGACATCACCAGCACCAGGTCCAGGTCGTCCAGCACCCAGTCGAGGATGTCCACCGGGGTGGCCGGGTTGAGCACCAGGCCGGCCTTGCAGCCGTGCGACTTGATCAGCTGGATGCTGCGGTGCACGTGGCGGCTGGCCTCGGGATGGAAGCTGATGATGCTGGCGCCGGCCTCGGCGAAATCCGGGATCAGCCGGTCCACCGGCTCCACCATCAGGTGCACGTCGATCGGCGCGGTGACGCCGTGCTTGCGCAGCGCCTGGCAGACCATCGGGCCGATGGTGAGGTTCGGCACGTAATGGTTGTCCATCACGTCGAAGTGGATCCAGTCGGCGCCGGCGCGCAGCACGGCATCCACTTCCTCGCCGAGGCGGGCGAAATCGGCGGACAGGATGGACGGGGAGATGATGCAGTCGGACATGGCGGGATCTCAGCGCTTGCGCAGGGTGCGGATACGGTCGTAGGCGGTGTTGAGCTGGCTGGCCTTCTTCTCGGCGCGGGCGCGCAGCTCGGGGCTGGCGCTGGCGACCTTGTCGGGGTGGTACTGGGACATCAGCCGGCGATAGGCCAGTTCGATCTCGGCGTCGGTGGCGTCGCGGGTCAGGCCGAGTTCCCGGTAGGGATCCTCGCGCTGGGACAGCTTGAACCAGTCGGCGTCGAAGGCGTGCCCGATCAGCAGCCCGATCAACGCGCCCAGCACCGGCGTGGGCCGCAGCAGCAGGGCCCCGGCGATGGCGCCGAGCAGTTTTCCGTACCAGGGCATGGGGCAAGGGCGGGCGCGGCGTCAGGGCCGGCCATTTTACGGCACAGCGGGGCATTCCGGCCGTACACTACGCGGCCCGCCGTCCGCCGCGGGCCCGCCGGGTCCCGGGACGGTCGCCATTGCGAAGTCCGTAGGAGTGCCTGTGTCCACCACGCTGTTGCAATCCGATCTGCCCGGCCTGCCCTTGCGCCACCGCGGCAAAGTCCGCGACGTGTTCGATATTCCCCGCGAGCGCCTGCCGGCCGATGCGCCGCCCGGCGACTACCTGCTGATGGTGGCCACCGACCGCCTCTCCGCCTTCGACGTGGTGCTGCCCGACCCGATCCCGGGCAAGGGCGAGATGCTGTGCCAGGTCTCCAACTTCTGGTTCAAGAAGACCGAGCACCTGATGCCCAACCACCTCACCGGCATCGACGTGGCCGCGGTGCTGCCCGAGGGCGTGGACAAGGCCCTGTACGCCAAGCGCGCGGTGGTGACCCGCAAGCTCAAGCCGGTGCCGGTGGAAGCCATCGCCCGTGGCTACCTGATCGGCAGCGGCTGGAAGGACTACCAGCGCACCGGCAAGGTCAGCGGCATCGAACTGCCCGACGGCCTGCGCCAGGCCGAGAAGCTGGCCGAACCGATCTTCACCCCGTCGACCAAGGCCGCGGTGGGCGATCACGACGAGAACATCGACTTCGACGCCATGGTCAAGACCGTGGGCGCCGAACTGGCCGAGCGCGTGCGCGACGCCACCCTGCGCATCTACCGCTTCGCCGCCGACTTCGCCGCCGAGCGCGGCATCCTGCTGGCCGACACCAAGTTCGAGTTCGGCACCGACGCCGACGGCCGCCTGTACATCATGGACGAGATGCTGACCCCGGACTCCTCGCGCTACTGGCCGGCCGACCAGTACGAGGTCGGGACCAGCCCGCCGAGCTACGACAAGCAGTTCGTGCGCGACTACCTGGAGACGCTGGACTGGGGCAAGACCGCGCCCGGCCCGCGCCTGCCGCAGGACGTGATCGACCGCACCCGCGCCAAGTACGCCGAAGCGCTGCAGCGGCTGGCGGGGATTTCGGTCGACTGAGTGGATCGTGCGCCGGGCGCCGGCGCGTGAGGGTGGTCGCGGAAGGCGGCCGCCTTGCGGCCCGTGAGATAATCGCTCCCGCTTCACGAGCAGATGGTCATGGATGTTCCTCGCGAACCAGCTGTGATCCGTCGCGATGTGCTGGTGTTTGATAGCGGGTTGCTCGGGCTACTTTCCGCCCTTGCATTGTCAGTTGTAGCGATGGCGGCAATGCCCCGCCCCGACTTCACGACATGATGATCCTGGTGAACTAAACTCATCCGCCCGCGGGGCGATTGCCCGCCCGACCCGATCAGGAAGATCCGTTGGCTACCGCACGCCCCATTCTGATGTCCCTGGCATTGGCCGCGGCCCTGGTTGCGTGCAAGGCGCAACCGGCTGGCTCCACGGTCACTGCGGCGGCTGGCGCGCCCGCGCAGACCGCACCCGCCGCAGCCGCCGCAGCCGCCCCGCGTTGCCAGGACGCCGATTTCGATGCCTTCCTCAAGCGCTTCAGCGCCGACATCGCGGTCCAGGAGAAGGCGACCGCCAACCCGTTGACGATGATCCACATCGACCCGGACGCGCAGCCGGAACCGGCGCCGGTGACCCGCAACGTGCCCCTGGCCGAGGTCGAATGGCCGGTGATCCCGAACCTGGAGGCAGCCCGCAAGGGCGGGCGCGAGGTCGTGGTGACGCAGAACGCCGAGGGCCGGCAGGTCCTGGTGCGCACGCCCGATACCAGCGACCAGCAGGTCTACCAGTTCGCGCAGAAGCCGTGCTGGACGCTGGTTCGCGTAGACGATCAGGCCGTGTAACCGACGCGCTCTGGCCGCATGGCGCGGGCACTCCCTCAGCCCTCATTTCCTTCACCAAGCTGTATCCCTCCAGCGTTACATTTCCGCGATCCTGCTCGCACGTGAGGTAAAGATGCGTTCGTCCCGTCCTTCCCGCCGCCTCAGCAATCGCGTTGTGTGGCCTGCCGTTTCGGTGTTGCTACTCGCGCTGAGCGCATGCAGCAACGGCCAATCCGCTGCCCCTGCCGCCGTGGCCGCAACCGACCCCGCGCCCGCCAAAGCTCCTCCCGCCGCAGCCCCAGTTGCGGACGCCACGTCGAACGACGAAGTACAGCAACTGCTGCAGTCGAGCGGCGTGCAATGCGAAGACAGCAAGACGGCACGGAACTGCACGGCAGGCAATCTGGACGCGGGCGACTACTACGACGTCGAACTGACCGCAGACTGTGGCGCGCAGGGATTCTTCGCAGGCGTTGCCAACGCCAAGGGCACGCCTGCGCTGAATGTCGTGCCGACCACGGGGAGCCATGCCGCACCGAGGGCCACTTTCTCGCAAGGGCAACTCGTTTGTGTCCAAGGCATCGCCCGCGCCGGCCAAAATCCTATGTACTACTACGTCGTCGCGATTCCGGCAGACAGCGTGGCGCAATGCAAGGGCAATGCGCTATGCCAGCAGTATGGGGACCGCCCGATCCAGTGGTCCTCCCGTGCAAGCGGCGATGCCTGCCATGTCGCCGCGCCGGGTCGCTATGCTGGCAACTGCGCGCAAGGCTGGGTCAGCGCCAGCGCGCTGGACGTGTTTTCAAACGGAATGTAGCAACCGTCCCCACAAGCACGCGTGCTTGTCCATTCGCAAGGAGAGCAAGGTATGTCGGACCCCAAAATCACTCGACTCGTCAGCAGCGTCGGCACCACGCGCACGGTAGAGATGGACGATGGAAGTACCGTCAGCCGATCAGGTGGATCGGTGTCGTGGCGTAACAACAACCCCGGCAACCTCAAGTTCGAGTTCGCTGGCAGCGCAGACAAAACAGCCAACAGCCAGCGTACACGCGAGGAGGCATTGCAGTCAGCGCAGAGCACCTATCGCGGCGTCGTGGGTCTCGACCAATGGGGCAATGCTGTTTTTGAAAGCTACGAGGCGGGCCGTGCTGCCAAGATACAACTGCTGGAGCGACGCTTCGGCAACGACACGGTCGAACAGATGCTGCCGCGCTACTCGAAGGCCGATTACAGCGGCACCACGCATCATCGCGAACAGGCCGCCACCATTTTCACGGAGGGCGACCGCCAAGGCGTGGACCTGCGTAATAAAACGGTTGCGCAGATGAGCGAGCGCGAGCGCGAAGCGCTGGCCGACGGCATCAGGCGCTTTGAGGGTTGGCGAGCGGGCGAGGTCACAGTCCAAACACCCGCTCAGACCACGGCACAGACCGTGGCGCAACCGACGTCCCCAGCTACGCCCGCTGCATCGAGTCCTGCCCCCGCGACATCCGATAGACCCAGCGCGGCGGTCTACAACGAGGCGTACCAGCACTTCTTCAACGAAGGCCGGCACTACGAATACGGTCGTCCGGACCATCCCAGGCCCGGGCGCGACAGCAGCCGCCTGGAGCGCGATGGCGATGGCGACGGTCGCCTTGGCGTGGATTGTTCGGCCTTCGTGTGGCGCGGACTCAAGAACGCCGGCTACGACGTACCGGGCGAGAATGCCGCAGGATTCACCACCGCCAAGCTCTTCAATGGCTCGCAGGTCACACCGTATGCGCGCGAGCATTTCGATGTCACCTCCGCGGCGGAAGCACGCAAACCCAATGGCTCATTGCACCAGGGCGATCTGCTGCTGTTTTCTTCGCCGAAGGGGCAACACATCGGCATCTTCAAGGGGTACGACGAGGCGGGAAACATCCAGTTCATCGGCTCGCAAGGCAGGACCGGACCGGCGGAGGTCACGATTAGCCCAGGCGGCTACTGGGATGGAGGCGGCACCCGCATCGTGGGCGCGTTGACCCCCAAGCCGGAGTTCCAGGTTCGTGCACCATTGCATGGCAATGGCGAAGTTCCTGCACGGCAAGCATCCGCCGCACCTGCAGAAACCCACGGCGCCAAGAGTGTCGCCATGGCCGATGGTCTGCTCAAGCAGGGCGAGCGCGGCAATGAAGTGGAAGCGTTGCAGCGTCAGCTCAACCGCATGGGCGTGCGAGACGCGCAAGGCAAGGCGTTGGCCGAGGATGGACGCTTTGGCGAGCACACCCGCGAGGCGGTCATCGCCTTCCAGAAACAGCGCGGCCTCACCCAGGACGGCATCGTCGGCCGCGACACCCGGGCCGGGCTGGCCGCCGCCGAGCAGGCCCAGGCCAAGCCGGCGAAAGGCCTGCAGCTGGGCGAGCCGGGGCATCCGGATACGCCGCTGTACGACAAGATGCGCACGGAAGCCGATCGCGGTGCCGAGAAGGCCAATCCGCCGCACGCCAAGCTCTCGAACGAGGCGGTGGCCAACCTCACGCTGCAGGCCAAGCAGGCCGGGATCGACAGTCCCGACAAGCTGAAGGAGGTCAATGTAGCCAACGACAAGGCCTTCGTCGCCGGGACCACGCCGGGCTTCCGTGCGGTGGTGGACCTGCAGCAGCCGGCACCGCCGCTGGAGCAGACCAGCGCGCAGCTGGCCCGCCAGTCCGCGCAGCAGCAGGAAACGGTGCAGCGCGAGCAGCAGCAGGAGACGAACAGGAGCATGGCGCGCGCCTGAGTGCAGGCGTGATGGAGCGATCGCGCCGGTGTGGCGCGATCGCTCTTTTCCCCGGCACTGCGTTCCCCAGCATTGCGGCATCTCGCCGCCCTCTGCGCAGCGAGGACGCCAGCCGCAGGCACCGCCAAACGCCATCGCAGGTCGCCGCCGGAGCGCGTGGCCGGCAACCGCACCGCACGACGTCCCTCGCCCCACGCACGCCGGTGTCTCCGCATCGCGCCGGCGATGGCGCTATGCTGGAGCGGTTCCTGGGAGGGAAGATGGATACCACCGCCTACGCGCGCCCGATCGACCGCTATTTCGCCAGCTATTCCGACGATCACCGCAATGCCGCCAACCAGCGCATCCACGTGGTCGCAGTGCCGGCGATCCTGTGGTCGGTGGTGGCCCTGCTGTGGTGCATCCCGGTCGGCGGCACCTGGTTCCAGAGCGGGCTGTGGGCGGCGCTGGGCATGTTCGCGGCATGGATGTACTACAACCGCCTGTCGCGCCCGCTGGGCTACGGCATGCTGGCGGCGTTCTTCTTCTGCGGCTGCCTGTGCCGGCTGCTGGAGGCGCACCTGGGCCTGCAGGGGCTGCTGTGGCTGGCGATCGGCGTGTTCGTGGTGGCCTGGATCGCGCAGTTCATCGGACATGCGCTGGAAGGCCACCGACCCAGCTTCCTCACCGATCTGACCTACCTGCTGATCGGCCCGGCCTGGGTGCTGGCCAAGCTGTACCGGCGCATGCACTGGCGCTACTGAGCGCGGCTGAGACCCCTACCGCGCTTTTTTCCGCACCCATCGCGGTCGCTTCGCGCCGCACGCAGCAGGCTTGACCGTGCGCGCAACACGACATCAGCCCTGCTTCGCCGTCTCCCCGGCCTCCAGGCCCAACATCGCCGCATCCGGCGCGAAGGCGCGCGGCGCGTAGCCGAAATCCTGCTGCGCCGGTTGCAGGTCGAATGCCAGGTCCTCGCGCATGCGCTGCAGCGCGGCGCGGTTCATGCCCTGCAGGCGGCCGCAGGCGTGGGCCAGCGTCAGCGCCAACGCGAACGCCGCATGTGGCAGCGATAGCAGCCGCGCCGGCGGCCGCAGCGCGGCCAGCACCCGCCGCACCATCTCACGGTAGCTGAGCGTCTCGCCGCCACCGAGGGCGTAGCTGCGCCCGTGCGTGGCCGGGTGCGCCAGCACCGCCAGCGCCGCGTCGGCCAGGTCCTGCACGTGCACCGGCTGGCGCAGGCCGCTGGCGCTGCGCGGCAGCACGAACCAGCCGGTGCGCCGCGCCAGTGCCGCGATCGCGCTGAGGGTGCGGTCGCGGCCGGCGCCGTAGACCAGGGTCGGCCGCAACACCGTCGCCGCCGCGCCGCGTTCGGCGGCCACCGCGAACACGATGGCTTCGGCCTCGCGCAGGCGCCGGGCGACGTCGCGTTCGGCGGCGTCCAGCGAGTCGCGCTTGACCTCCAGGCTGGTGGAGCCGAAGGCGACCACGCGCGAAGCGGCGACGGGGGCGCGCCGATACCAGTCGGCGAAAGCGTCCAGCGGCCCGCAACTGAACACCACCTCCGCCGCCACCGGTGGCGCCTGCAGCGCACTGAGTTCGCCGGCATGCCAGTGCAGGCCGGGATGCGCCGCGCGCGCCTGCCGGGAGTAGGCGTGCACCTCCCACCCGTCGGCCAGCAGGCGGTGCAGCAGGCGCTCACCGATCTGGCCGCTGCCGCCGAACACCAGTGCGATGCGCGGTGGCGCGACGGTCGTCGGAGAAGCGGAGGCAGCGGCGAGCGAATCGGTCATCGGCACAGGATAGTGCGTACGCCGCCGTTTGCGGCTGGGATCACGCGGCATCCGCACGCTGCACGGCATGCGACGGCCGGTGGAAGCGGACAAGGCGACACGTGGCGCGGACACACGCAGCCGCCAACGATCGCCAAGCGCACCGGCGACCTGGTACGGCCGCACGCACCAGCACCCGGATGGAGAGCGACGCGCGACGCGCTGGAGAACCCGCTCACCCACGGCGATGCTTGCGCCACACGCGAGCGCGCGCCGCGCATGGCGTGTGGCGCATCGCGCAGCGCCAGCGTTCGATCACTCCCCTCCCACCCGCACTCGCAAGCGCATCACCTGCGCACCGCTACGCTGTCGGCATGACCGTGCACGCCTTCCGTTCCCGCGCCGGCCACCGCCGTGACGCGCCTGTTACACTCGGGCTCCTGCTCGCGAATCTCGTATTCCCTGCATGATCCCAGCCCTCGACCTCCTGCTGGCCTTGCCGTTTCTGATGGCGGCGGCCGTCGTCGCCCTGCGCCACCGCTCACGCGCCACCCTGGCCTGGGCCGCGGCGCTGGCGCCGTTGGCGGGCCTGGCGGTGCTCGGCGCGCTGACGCCCACGGTGCTCGAAGGCGGCATCGTCCGTGCCGACCACGCCTGGCTGCCGCAGATCGGCCTGCAGTTCTCGCTGCGCCTGGACGGCCTGGCCTGGATGTTCGCCGGCCTGGTGCTGGCGATCGGCGCGCTGGTGGTGATGTACGCGCACTACTACCTGAGCCCGCGCGAGAACGCCGCGCGCTTCTACGCCTACCTGCTGCTGTTCATGGGCGCGATGCTGGGCATGGTGATCGCCGGCAACCTGTTGCTGCTGATGGTGTTCTGGGAACTGACCAGCATCAGTTCGTTCCTGCTGATCGGCTTCTGGTCGCACCGCCAGGATGCGCGCGACGGCGCGCGCATGGCCCTGGTGATCACCGGCGGCGGCGGCCTGGCGCTGCTCGGCGGCGTGTTGCTGCTCGGGCGCATCGTCGGCAGCTACCAACTCGACGCGGTGCTCGCCGCCGGCGATGCGATCCGCGCCAGCGCGCTGTATCCGTGGGCGCTGGGGCTGATCCTGCTCGGCATCTTCACCAAGAGCGCGCAGTTCCCGTTCCATTTCTGGCTGCCGCACGCGATGGCCGCGCCCACCCCGGTATCGGCGTATCTGCACTCGGCGACGATGGTCAAGGCCGGGGTGTTCCTGCTGGCGCGGCTGCATCCGGCGCTGGCCGGCAGCGACCTGTTCTTCTACACGGTCAGCGGCATCGGCGCGGTGACCCTACTCACCGGCGCCTGGTTCGCGATCTTCCAGCACGACCTCAAGGGCCTGCTAGCGTATTCGACGATCTCGCACCTGGGCCTGATCACCATGCTGTTCGGGCTGTCCACGCCGATGGCGGTGGTGGCCGGCGTGTTCCACATCCTCAACCATGCGGTGTTCAAGGCCTCGCTGTTCATGGCCGCCGGCATCATCGACCACGAGACCCACACCCGCGACATGCGCCGGCTCGGCAACCTGCGCCGCTGGATGCCGATCACCAGCGCGCTGGCGATCACCGCCTCGCTGTCGATGGCCGGCATCCCGCTGCTCAACGGCTTCCTGTCCAAGGAGATGTTCTTCGCCGAGGCGCTGGGCGCCGAGGGCCCGGCGGCGATGCGCGTGTTCACCGCCACCTCGGCGCTGCTGGCCGGCGTGTTCGGCGTGGCCTACAGCCTGCGCTTCGTCTATGAGACCTTCTTCGGCCATGGCCCGCGTCGGCTGGAGACGATGCCGCACGAGCCGCCGCGCTGGATGAAGATTCCGGTGGAGATCTTGGTGCTGGTGTGCGTGGCGGTCGGCATCGTGCCGGCGCTGACCGTGGCGCCGGTGCTGCGCGCCGCCGCCGGCGCGATCCTCGGCGATGCCCTGCCCGACTACAGCCTGGCGGTGTGGCATGGCTGGAACGCGCCGCTGGCGATGAGCATCGCCGGCGTGGTCGGCGGCGTGGCGCTGTATTTCGGCCTGCGCCGGCTGACCGCGCTGTATACCGAAGTGCGCCGTTCGCTGGGCAAGCGCGTGTTCCACTGGCACGTGCAGACCCTGTTCGGCCTGGCCGCGCGCTTCACCCGCGTACTCGCCAACGGCCGCCTGCAACGCAGCCTGCGCTGGCTGGTGCTGGCCGCGGTGGTGGTAGTGGCCGCACCGCTGCTGCGGGCGCCGCCGCTGTGGCAGCAGTGGCCGGCGCCGCAGGGCATGCCGCTGTTGGGCTGGGGGCTGTGGCTGCTGATCCTGAGTTGCGCACTGTCCACGCTATTCCTGTACCGGCAGCGGCTGCTGGCGGTGCTGGTGCTGGGCGGCAGCGGGCTGGGCGTGAGCCTGGTGTTCGTGTTCCTGTCGGCGCCGGACCTGGCGCTGACCCAGTTGCTGGTGGAGATGGTGACCCTGGTGCTGATGCTGCTGGGCATGAACTACCTGCCCAAGGCCTCGCCGCCGGAGCCGCGGCGCTGGCGCCGCTGGCGCGATGCGGCCCTGGCCATTGTCGCCGGCGGCGGCATGGCGCTGCTGGCGTATTCGGTGATGACCCGGCCGGCGACGACCATGGCCGGCGAGCTGCTGCAGCGCGCGCTGCCCGAAGCCTACGGCCGCAACGTGGTCAATGTGATCCTGGTGGACTTCCGCGGCTTCGATACCTTCGGCGAGATCACCGTGTTCGGCATCGCCGCGCTGGTGGTGCACGCGCTGCTGCGGCGCGCGCGGATGGCGCCGGAGAAGGTGATGCCGGGGCCGCCGATCAAGCTGCCGGTGCCGGCCGATCTGGCGCAGCTGATGTTCCCGCTGACCCTGACCGTGTCGATCTTCCTGTTCCTGCGCGGCCACAACGCGCCCGGCGGCGGCTTCATCGCCGGGCTGGTGCTGGCGGTGCCGCTGCTGATGCAGTACGTGATCCAGGGCGCGGCCTCGGTGGAGTCGCGCTTCGGCTTCGACTACATCCGCTGCATCGGCCTGGGCCTGCTGCTGGCCACGTTCGGCGGCATGGCCTCGATGCTGTTCGGGGTGCCGTTCCTGACCAGCGGCCATCTGGATCTGCAGTTGCCGCTGATCGGCAGCGTCCCGCTGGCCAGTGCGCTGGTCTTCGATACCGGCGTGTACCTGGTGGTGTTCGGCGGGACCATGCTGACCCTGTCGATGATGGGCACGATCAAGCCCTCGCGCACCCGCGACTCGCAGCGCGGGCAGATCGATCCGGCGCGCCGCTCGGCCATCACCGGGGAGATGCACTGATGGAATTGGCACTGGCGAGCGCGATCGGGGTGCTGACCGCGGTGGGCGTGTACCTGCTGCTGCGCGCGCGCAGCTTCGACGTGATCCTGGGCATGACCGTGCTGTCCTACGCCACCAACCTGCTGATCTTCGCCGGCGGCCGGCTGGTGCAGGGCAAGGCGCCGGTGCTGCGCGACGGCATCGCCCCGACCCTGGCCGAGCACGCCGATCCGCTGCCGCAGGCGCTGGTGCTGACCGCGATCGTGATCGCCTTCGCGATGACCGCGGTGAGCATCGTGCTGGCGATGCGCAGCCGCGGCGACAACCACAGCGACCACGTCGATGCGCGCCCGGACCCCGACCCCACCGACGGGGAGGCGCCATGACCCATCTGCTGATCCTGCCGATCCTGATCCCCTTGCTCGGCGCGGCGCTGTCGCTGTTCGCCGAGCACCGCCGCTACGGCCGCAAGGTGCGCCGCGCGGTGGCGTGGACCGCGATGACGGCGCTGGCCGCGGCGGTGCTGGCGCTGTGCGTGCAGGTGAGCGACGGCCAGGTCCATGCCTACCTGCTCGGCGACTGGCCCTCGCGGCTGGGCATCGTGCTGATGGCCGACCGCCTGTCAGCATGGATGCTGGCGACCACCACCCTGCTCGCCGGCGCCTGCCTGCTGCACGCCTGCGCCGGCTGGGACCGGCGCGCGCCGCATTTCCATGCGCTGTTCCAGTTCCAGCTGGTCGGTCTCAACGGCGCGTTCCTGACCGGCGACGTGTTCAACCTGTTCGTGTTCTTCGAGGTGATGCTGATCGCCTCCTACGGCCTGCTGCTCAGCGGCGGGCGTGGCCTGCGCCTGCGCGTGGGCTTCCACTACGTGGTGTTCAACGTCACCTCCTCCACCGTGTTCCTGATTGCGCTGGGCCTGCTGTACGCGCTGCTCGGTTCGTTGAACATGGCCGAGCTGTCGCAGCGCGTGGCGCAGGCGCCGCCGCAGAACGTGGCGCTGATCAAGGCCGCGTTCGGCCTGTTGCTGCTGGTGTTCTGCGCCAAGGCCGCGCTGCTGCCGCTGTACCTGTGGCTGCCGGAAACCTATGCGCGCGCGCCGGCGGCGGTGGCGGCGCTGTTCGTGATCATGACCAAGGTCGGCCTGTACGCGGTGCTGCGGGTGAGCACGCTGATCCTCGGCAGCCAGGCGCAGGCGCTGGACGGCTATGGCCGCGACTGGCTGCTGTGGCTGGGCCTGGCGACGCTGCTGCTGGCCGCGCTGGGGGTGCTGGCGGCGGTGCGCCTGCGGGTGCTGATCGGCTACCTGGTGATCGTGTCGGCGGCGACGCTGTTCGTGGCCTTCGCGCTGGACTCAGCCGGCACGCTCGGCGCCGGGCTGTATTACCTGGCGCACAGCAGCTTCGTCGCCGCGGCGCTGTTCATGATCGCCGACCTGATCCGGCGTCGCCGCGGCGGCGCCAGCGACCGCAAGGAGATCATCGCGCCGCTGCCGGGCAAGACCGTGCCCGGCGTGCTGTTCCTGATCGCGGCGATCTCGGTGGCCGGGCTGCCGCCGCTGTCCGGCTTCCTGGCCAAGGTGGCGATCCTGAGCGCGACGCCGGGCGGGCTGACCGCGCCGGTGTGGGCCGCGGTGCTGCTCAGCAGCCTGATGGTGATCATGGGCCTGACCCGCGGCGGCGTGCGCCTGTTCTGGCGCGTGCCCGGCGACCAGGACACGGCCGAGGACGGCACCGTGGAATTGCCGCGCCCGGCGCCGCGCAAGGCGCCGGCGCGGCCGCTGGAAACCGCCGCCACCGTGCTGCTGCTCGGCTACGGCGTGGCGATGACCGTGGCCGCCGGGCCGCTGCTGCGCTACAGCGAGGCCGCCGCCGCACAACTGCTGCGCCCCGCCGACTACACCACCCAGCTGCGCGGCACCGCGCCGATCCTGCGGGAGCCCTGACATGTCCGCCCGTCCCTGGTCGCGCCGTCTGTTCCCGTCCTGGCCGCTGAGCCTGACAGTCACCGCGTTCTGGCTGCTGATGAGCGACAGCTTCAGCCTCGGCCAGGTGCTGCTGGGCGCGGTGCTGGGCGTGGCGGTGCCGCTGTTCGCCGCGCGCCTGGACCGCGAGTTCGCGCGCATCGGCTCGCTGCGCCCGGTGCCGAAGATGCTGTGCGTGGCGGCCTGGGACATCGTGCGCTCCAACGTGGTGGTGGCGCTGCAGGTGCTCGGTCCGGAGAAACGCATCCACCCCGGCTTCATCTGGGTGCCGCTGGACATCGCCAACATCCACGGCATCGCCGCGCTGACCAGCATGATCACCCTGACCCCGGGCACGGTGTCGGCGGCGCTGTCGGACGACCGCAAGTACCTGCTGGTGCACGTGCTGCACCTGGACGATGCCGAGACCGTGATCCGGCAGATCAAGACGCGCTACGAAGCGCCGCTGATGGAGATCTTCCCATGACCAGCCACATGTTCATCGAGACCACGATCGTCGTGTGCATGCACGTGGTGGCGCTGGCGATGCTGCTGGCGCTGTGGCGGCTGCTGCGCGGGCCGACCGTGCCCGATCGCATCCTGGCGCTGGACACGCTGTCGGTGACCGCGATCGCCGAGCTGATGCTGTTCGGCATGTACCTGGATTCGCCGGTGTATTTCGAGGCGGCGCTGATCATCGCCATGCTCGGCTTCGGCAGCACCGTGGTGCTGAGCAAGTTCGTGCTGCGCCGGGACATCGTCGAATGATCGGCGTGCTGCAGGTCGGGCTGTCGCTGCTGCTGATCGTCGGCTGCTTCTTCATCCTGGTCGGGGCGCTGGGGCTGGTGAAGCTGTCGGACTTCTTCAAGCGCCTGCACGCACCGACCAAGGCCAGCACCCTGGGCGTGGGCTGCGTGCTGCTCGCCTCGGTCGGCTACCACCTGTTCCTGGGCCAGGATCCGCAGCCGCGCGAGTTGCTGATCACCGCGTTCCTGTTCATCACCGCGCCGATCAGCGCGCACATGATGGCCAAGGCCGCGCTGTCGCTGATGCTGGAACAGCGCCCGCAGGTGCCAGGCAGCGACCACGCCGAGCAGGAAGGGCTGCCGCCGCCGGAGCAGCCGGAGGAGCGCTGAGCGCGCGGGTCTGCGTAGGAGCGGCTTTTCCGATTCCCGATTCCCCACTCTCGGTAATCAAGCCACCAACGCCAGCTCCAGCCCCACCCACG
The DNA here is from genome assembly GCF_034105325.1 of Xanthomonas sp. LF02-5. Classification (NCBI taxonomy): domain Bacteria; kingdom Pseudomonadati; phylum Pseudomonadota; class Gammaproteobacteria; order Lysobacterales; family Lysobacteraceae; genus Xanthomonas; species Xanthomonas sp. LF02-5. The sequence continues at coordinate 211,537 of NZ_JAXGGF010000006.1, forward strand.
CCAGGAACGCCACCAGCAGCACCGCCCCCTCGCCGCGGCTCAGGCGCATGTCGCCGCGCAGCATCGGGTACAGCACCACCGCCAGCGCGATCGCCGCCGGCAGTTCCAGGCGCACGAACGAGGCCGGCAACGGCAGCGGCCGCAGCGCCGCCATGCCGCCGATCACCACCAGCAGGTTGAACAGGCTCGAGCCCAGCACGTGGCCGACCACCATGTCGCCCTGGCCACGGCGCGCGGCGGCCACCGCGGCGGCCGCTTCCGGCAGCGCGGTGCCGATCGCCACCGGCAGCAGGCCGACCAGCAGCGGCGACAGACCCCAGGCCGCACCCAGCCGCGGCGCGTGTTCCACCACCAGGTTGGCGCCGGCGTTCAACAGCACGAGGGCGATCAGCAGGCGCAGCAGATTCAGCACCAGCCCGGTGCGGGTCACCGCGTAGCCGGACACGCCGAGCTGGCGCGCGGCCGGTTCATGCCGCGCGCGCAGCAGCAGGAAGGCGACCACGCCGACGAAGGCCAGCAGCAGCGCCACGCCCTCAGCGCGCAAGATCGCGCCATCCAGGCCGAAGCCGATCAGCGCCAGCGTCGCCAGGGTCAGCAGCACCAGCAGTGGCGGCAGCAGGCGCGTGCGCAGCAGCAGCGGCGCCGCCAGCGCGGCCAGGCCCAGGGTCAGGCCGAGATTGGCCAGGTTGCTGCCGATCGCGTTGCCCAACGCCAGGTCCTGCGCGCCGGCGGCGTAGGCGCGCGCGTTGACCGCCAGTTCCGGCAGCGAGGTACCGAAGGCCACCAGCAGCAAGCCGGCCACGAACGGCGAGGCACCAAAGCGCTGTGCCAGGCCGGAGGCCGCCTTCACGATCGAGTCCCCGCCCAGCGCCAGGAACGCCAGCCCCAACAGCACCAATCCGATCGCACCGGCCATCGCCGACTCCCAACCCTCAAGAAGCGGCGATTCTATGCGCAGCGCCGATGATGCCGCCGTGGTCGCGTCCGCCAGGGCCGCAGGCTGCGGCGACGGGCCGCGTGCAGGCCGCCATCACTGCACCGCGTTCATGCCCGACCGTGTCTGCTAGCGCCTGCACCGCGCCCGACCGCGTTCCTCCCCTCGCCGCCGCCACAGGAGCCGCCCCATGTCCCGTCCCGATCCCACGCCGCCGCGCCGGCGGCCCTGGCTGGCGCTGGCCGGCATCGCCGCGATCGCCGCCGTGCTCGCCACCGCCTTCGCCTGGAGCGCCGGCTGGCTCGGCGGCACGCAAAGGCTGACCGCGCAGCGCATGACCGACGCCATCGAAGCCGGCGGCCCGCCGCATCCGGGCTTCCGCCGTGCGCACAGCAAGGGCGTGTGCGTCAGCGGCCATTTCGAAGGCAACGGCCAGGGCAGCGCGCTATCCTCGGCGCGGGTGTTCGCGCAATCCTCGGTGCCGGTGCTGGGCCGCCTGTCGATCGGCGGCGGCGACCCGCATGGCGCCGACGGCGCCGCCCGCGTGCGCAGCATGGCGCTGCAGTTGCGCAGCGACGACGGCCAGGAATGGCGCACGGCGATGAACAGCTTCCCGTTCTTCGTGGTCGCCAGCACCGAGGGCTTCATGGCGCAGACGCTGGCCGCGCGGCCGGATCCGGCCACCGGCAAGCCGGACCCGGCGAAGATGGCGGCGTTCCTGCAGCGCTATCCGGAAGCGAAGAAGTTCCAGGAGTGGGCCAAGACCGCACCATGGTCCAACAGCTGGGCCAACACCCAGTACAACGGCGTCAACGCGTTCCGCTTCACCGCCGCCGACGGCAGCACGCATGCGGTGCGCTGGTCGATGCGCCCGCAGACCCCGTTCGCGCCGCTGTCGGCCGAGCAACGCGCCAAGGCCGACGCCGACTTCCTCAGCGAAGACCTGCAGGCGCGGCTGGCGCGCGGTCCGCTGCGCTGGGATCTGGTACTGACCGTGGCCGCGCCCGGCGACCCGGTCGACGATCCGTCGCAGCCGTGGCCGCAGGACCGCCAGCAGGTGGTCGCCGGCACCCTGGTGCTGGACCATGCCGAGCCGCAGGCCACCGGGCCGTGCCGCGACCTCAACTACGATCCGCTGATCCTGCCGCACGGCATCGCCGGCTCCGACGATCCGATCCTGGCCGCGCGCTCGGCGGTGTATTCGCAGTCCTTCAACCGCCGCGAGCGCGAGATCGCCCGCGGCCAAGCGCCCGACGCCACCGGTAAGCCGCACGGAGGTGCGCAATGAACCGCGACGACCGCTCCACCCACTTCAACCTGCTCGCGCGCGTGCTGCACTGGCTGATGGCGGCGATGATCCTGACCATGCTGTTCGTCGGCGTGGGCATGGTCGCCTCGGTGTCGCAGCGGCCCTGGCTGCTGAACCTGCATCGCCCGCTGGGCATCGCCATCCTGTTGCTGGTGCTGGTACGCCTGGGCAACCGCCTGCGGCACCGGCCGCCGCCGCTGCCGGCCGACCTGCCGCGCTGGCAGAAGGCCGCCGCCCACGCCTCGCACTGGCTGCTGTACGCGCTGATGCTGGCGATGCCGCTGCTCGGCTGGTCGATGCTCTCGGCCGGCGGCTACCCGATCGTACTGTGGCCGGGCGTGCAACTGCCGCCGATCGCCCCACACAGCCCGGCACTGTATGCCTGGCTGCGCAGCGCGCATGGCTGGCTGGCCTACCTGCTGTTCGCCACGGTGCTGGCGCACCTGTGCGCGGCGCTGTTCCATGCCTGGGTACGCCGCGATGGCGTGTTCTCGAGCATGGCGCGCGGCGCGGCGACGCCTGCAGCGCCACGCGACAAGGCGTAGTCCACCCGACGACGCGACACGCGGGGCGCAACGCGTGCGTCCCGCGCTGCGCACGCTAGCGCCGTCACGCGCACGTCGATCGGCCAGTGTGTGCGGCCTGTCTCCCGGGCGACGCTACGCGTTTTTGTCGCCCCCGACATGGTCCCGGCCCCGGGCCGCCGTTACACTTGTCGGCGGACGGGCGCGCTCGTCCGCCCCTGTTCTTCCCGCGCACCGGTCGTTCCTCTGGGAATCCGGCGCCGCGGCCGCGCCAGCCAATGCCGATGTTCCGTAGCCGCCTGCCGGCCTGCGGGCCCACGCGCCAAGCCAGCTCACCCTCGATCGTCGTCCGGCGCCGCATCCGCGCCGGCGATGGCCCTGCCTGCTGCCTTGGAGTCCGCGATGTCCCGTGTTGCCCCCATCCGTCGTTTTCCGCGCCGTTCGGCCCTGGCCGTGGCCTGCCTGCTGGCTGCCATGCCGGCCTTCGCGGCGACACCGGCCGCGTCTGCTGCCGACAGCGCCGAGGACACCGAACGCGACGTCACCACCCTCGACAAGATCAGCGTCAAGGGCGAGCGCGCCGAGGGCTACAGCGTGCGCAAGACCAGCGCCGGCACCCGCTTCGAACTGGCGCCGCGGGAGATCCCGCAGTCGGTGAGCATCATCAGCCACCAGCGCATCGAGGATCAGGGCCTGGACGACATCATCGACGTGCTGGAGAACACCACCGGCGTGTCCAGCACGCGCTCGGACAGCGAACGCTTCGAGTTCTACGCGCGCGGCTTCTACATCGACAACTACCAGTTCGATGGCATCCCGACCACGATGGTGCAGAACTGGAGCTACGGCGATTCGGCGCTGGACCTGGCCCTGTACGACCGCGTGGAAGTGGTGCGCGGCGCCACCGGCCTGCTCACCGGCGCCGGCAACCCCTCGGCCTCGGTCAACCTGATCCGCAAGCACGCCGACAGCGCCGAACTCACCGGCAGCGTCACCGTCAGCGCCGGCAGCTGGGGCCGCACGCGCTCCACGGTCGACGTCACCACCCCGCTCAACGCCAGCGGCACGGTGCGCGCGCGGGTGATCGGCAGCTACCTGGACACCGATTCGTACGTGCAGCGCTACAGCCAGCGCAAGTCGCTGGGCTATGCGGTGATCGATGCCGACCTGACCCCGGACACGCAGCTGAGCGTGGGCTACGACTACCAGAACAAGCAGTCCGACGGCGTCACCTGGGGCGGCTTCCCGCTGTGGTACGCCGACGGCAGCCGCACCGACTATCCGCGCTGGTTCAACCCGGCCGCGGACTGGACGTTCTGGGACACCACCAGCAAGCGCGCCTTCGCCACCCTGCAGCACGCCTTCTGCAACGGCTGGCAGCTCAAGCTCAACGCCACCCACGACCAGACCAACGTCACCGACAAGCTGTTCTACCCGTACTACACGATCTATGGCTTCGACCGGCAGACCGGCGCCGGCGTGGTGCCGTACTCGGGCTACTACATCACCGGGCGCAAGGTCGACGGCCTGGACGCCTACGCCGAAGGCCCGTTCCAGCTGGCCGGGCGCGAACACGCACTGATGGCCGGGCTCAGCTACAACCGCCGCCGCTACGTGAACACCGGTGCCTTCGACTTCCCCGGGCCGCTGCCGAGCTACCTGGGCTGGACCGGCGCCTATCCGGAACCGGCCTGGTCGCCGCTCAGCGAGTTCAGCCGCGGCACCGTCACCCAGAAGGCCGGCTATGCGGCGGCGCGGCTGTCGCTGGCCGATCCGCTGAAGCTGATCCTGGGCGCGCGCTACACCGACTGGAAGGTGGACGGTGCCGAGAGCGGGGTGGGTTACGTGCTGCACCAGAAAAAGACCACGCCCTATGCCGGCCTGGTGTACACGCTCGACGACGTCTGGTCGGTCTACGCCAGCTACACCGACATCTTCCAGCCGCAGACCGCGCGCACCGCCAGCGGCGCCTACCTGGACCCGGTGATCGGCAAGAGCTACGAGGTCGGGGTCAAGGGCGCCTGGTTCGACGACCGCCTCAACGCCGCGCTGTCGGTGTTCCGCATCGACCAGGACAACGTCGCCCAGGCCACCAGCGGGTTCGTGCAGGGCACCACCGAAACCGCCTATGTCGCCGCGCAGGGCACGGTCAGCCGCGGTTTCGAACTGGAACTCAACGGCGAGCTGGCGCCGGGCTGGAACGCCACCTTCGGCGCCTCGCGCTACGTGGCCAAGGACGTCGCCGGCGCCGACATCAACAGCCAGTTGCCGCAGACCACGCTCAAGCTCTACAGCAGCTACACCCCGCGCAGCCTGAGCGAACTGACCGTCGGCGGCGGCGTCAACTGGCAGAACCGCATCTACTACGTCGATGCCACCTACGGCCGCTTCGCGCAGAGCGGCTACGCGCTGGTCAGCGCTTTCGCGCGCTACCGCCTGTCGCCGGCCTTCTCAGTGCAGCTCAACCTCAACAACCTGCTGGACAAGCGTTACTACGCGCAGATCTACGGCTACGGCGCCTGGGGCGAACCGCGCAACGGCACGCTGAGCTTCAGCTGGTCGTTCTGAGCCGGCAGGCCGCGCGCGGGTGCTGACGCTGGCACGGCCGCGGCGCAGGCGCGCGACCGCGGCACTGCATGCACGGGATGGAGGCGGCCTAGGCCTCGGCGATGCGCAGCGGTGCGTCGCCAGCGGCAGCGACCCGGTTGCGGCCGCTGCGCTTGCCGCGGTACAGCGCCGCATCCGCGCAGCGCAGCAGCTCCTCGGTGCTGCGGCCGTGGTCCGGATAGGCGGCCACGCCGATCGACACGGTCACCGGCGGCAGCGCCTGACCCTGGTGCTGCACCTGCAGGTTCGCCACCGCGGCGCGGATCTGCTCGGCGCGGCGCTGCGCCACGTCGGCGGCGGCGCCCGGCAGGATCACCGTAAACTCCTCGCCGCCGTAGCGGCAGGCGATGTCCTCCGGCCGCACCAGCCCGGCCAGCAACTGACCGAACGCGGCCAGCAAGGCATCGCCGCCAGCGTGGCCGAGGCGGTCGTTGAGCGCCTTGAAGTGGTCCAGGTCCAGCATCATCAGTGCCAGCGGCTGGTCGCGCCGCTCGCAGCGCGCCAGTTCGCGCAACAGCGACTCTTCCAGGTAGCGGCGGTTGTACAGCCCGGTCAGCGGATCGCGGATCGACTGCAGGCGCAGACGCTGGCGCAGCTGCAGGTTGTGCAGCGCCATCGCCAGTTGTTCCGCCACCACCTCGACCAGGGGCAGGCGCTCGAGCAGGGTCGGATCGCGGCTGGACAGATGGATCAGCCCCAGCGGCTCGCCCTGCACCATCATCGGCACGCAGGTGCCATGGCGTGCCACGCCGGCGGCGTGCGCGCAGGCCGGCGCGGCACCGGGCCGCTGGATCTGGGTGGCGCGGCTGCGCAGGCCTTCGCAGCCGCTCAGCGACAGCGACGGCGCGCACACCGCATCCTCGCCCCAGTGCGCGACGCAGACCGCCTGCTCGCCCGCCGCGTCGGTGCAGTACACGCTGCAGCCGGCGTCGCCGAGCAGGCGCTCCAGCGCCTGCCGCGCGACCTCCACCGCCTCGTCCTGCTGCACGCAGCTCTGCAGTCCGCGGCTGCAGCGGTTGAGCGTGCGCAGATCCTGTTCGGTGCGCTGCATCTGCTGCACGGTGCCCACCAGCAGCGCATTGGCATGGTGACCGCGCTGCTCGGCCTGACTGCGGCGGCCGATCTCGCGGCGCAGCAGCAGGTACAGGCCCAGGGTCAGCGCACACACCGTGGGGATGCCGATCACCGCCAGCCGGCGCAGCAGGTCGGCGTTGGCGGCGGTGGAGCGGGCGCTGCTGGCCAGCGCCGCGCGCTCGCTGCGCACCAGGCTGTCGGTGTTGCGCCGGATCGCCTGCGACATCAGACGGCCCTGGCGGGCGCGCTCCGGGTCCGGCTTGCGCATGCCTGCCGCCCTGCCCTGGAAGCGGGCCACGGCGAGCGCGCTGTCGCGTATGCGCGCCTCGATCTGCGCCTGGACCTCCTGCAGCCGCTGCTGCTGCGCGGGGTTGCCCTGCAGCAGCGTGGCCAGTTGCTGCAGCCGCGGCGGCAGCGCGCGCTGGCACGCCCGGAAATCGGCCAGGTGTTCGCGGCTGTCCAGCAGCAGGAAGCCGCGCAGCGAGGCATCGCAGTCGGCGAGGTTCAGCTGCAGGCCGTTGATCTCGGCAATGACCCGGTGGCTGCGCTGCACCGCGGCCGCATCGGCGAGAAAGCGCTCGCTGCCCACCAGCACGCCGCCACTGATGCCCAACAGCAGCAGCAGGGCCAGCGGCACGCCATAGCGGTTGATCGTGGTGGAGGGCATGGCGTCGGCCAATGGGAGGAAGGAAGGCCGCGCGCGCCCTGCACTGCGCTGCGCAGTCAAGCGCAGGGAGCCATGCAAGTTTCAGGCCGAACCGCGCGCCGCGTCACAGCCAGCCCTTCTGCCGGGCCAGCCGCGCCGCCTCGATGCGGTTGCCGACCCCGAGCTTGCCGATCGCCTCGGACAGGTAGTTGCGCACCGTGCCCGACGACAGCCCCAACTGCGTGGCGATGTCGCCTGCCGAGGCGCCCTCGCCGGCCAGACGCAGCACCTGGCGCTCGCGGTCGTTGAGCGGGTCGGCCTCGGACCAGGCTTCCAGCGCCAGTTCCGGGTCGATCGCGCGGCCGCCGCGGTGCACCTGGCGGATCGCCTCGATCAGCCGCTGCGGCGGCGCATCCTTGAGCAGGTAGCCGCCGACCCCGGCGTCCAGGGCGCGGCGCAGGAAGCCGGGGCGGGCGAAAGTGGTGACGATGATGACGCGCACCGGCAGTTGCTGGCGCTGGATGCGCTGGGCCAGCTCCAGGCCGCTGAGGCCGGGCATCTCGATGTCGGTGACCAGCAGGTCCGGCGCATGCGCCTGCAGCGCGCGCCAGGCGGCTTCGCCGTCGGCCGCGCTGGCGACCAGGTCGAGATCCGCTTCCAGGCCCAGCAGTGCGCCCAGCGCACCGCGCACCATTGCCTGGTCCTCCGCCAGCACTAAACGAATCACGGCACCCCCCGGTCCTTGTCGGCCCATTGTAGTGCCCGGGCCGGGCCGGCGCTCAGCCGAGCGCGGCGTCCTGGTCCACCGGGGACTGCATCCGCGCCGCCGGCGCGGCATCCGGCATCGCCGCCTCGACCCGCGGCAACGGCGCGGCGGCGACCAGGCAGGTGCCCAGGCCGCGCTCGGAGGCGATGCGCAGGCTGCCGCCCACCGCCTCCAGCCGCTCCCGCATGCTGCTCAGCCCGGTGCCCGGCTGCAGCGCGCCACCACGGCCGTCGTCGCGCAGTTCCAGCAGGGCCTGGCCGCGCTCGCACCACAGCCGCAACTGCGCGTGGCTGGCACGCGCGTGGCGCTGGATGTTGGTGGCGGCCTCGCGCAGCACCAGCGCGAACACCGTCTCCAGCTGTGGGCACGGCGGCAAGGCCTCGACTTGGTAGCGGAAGCTCACCCCCGACGACTCCAGCAGCAGCTTGGCCGAGGCGATCTCCGCCGCCAGCTGCGCCGCGCGGATGCCGCTGACCGCACGCCGCACCTGGCTCAGCGCCTCGCGTGCCACCTGGCCCACTTCCTCCATCTCGCGCTGCGCCGCGGCGGCGTCGTGCGCGAGCAGGCGCGTGGCCAGGTCCGACTTCAGCGCCACCAGCGACAACGTGTGGCCGAGCAGGTCGTGCAGGTCGCGACCGATGCGCTCGCGCTCGGCCACCGCCGCCAGGCGCCGCACTTCCTCGTGGCTCAGGCGCAGCTGCGCCTCGCCGCGCGCACGGCGCTCGAAGCTGATGTTCATCAGCCCCACCGACAGGCCGACCACCATCGCGCTGACCATGTACAGCGGCGACCAGCCGCGCATCGTCCAGGCCAATGCGAACGAGGCCAGCACCAGCAGCATCGCCGCCACCGCCCGCTTCGGCTCGAAGCAGAACGCCAGGAAGGCGCAGGCATAGATGATGTAGCACTGCGCGCCGGGGTTGTACGGCAGCACCACGAACGCCAGCGCCGCCATGCCGGCCACGCACCAGGGCAGGTAGCGCCGGTGGCGGTAGTAGGCCACGTAGTACAGGGCCAGGAACATCAGATAGCTGGCCAGCGTCGGCGGGAACCAGTTGCGGAAGTAGTACGGTTCGTAGAGCGGAGTGACGAACAGCCAGATCGACCACACCAGCGACAGCCACACGAACCAGTGGGTGCTGGACTTGGCCGAGCTCCAGCCGATGCGGCGGGCGATCAGCGAGTCGGGCGATGCGTGCAGCAAGGCGATCACGTCGGGCTCCCAGGGCGGCACGGCCGCCGCAGCGCATAGCTTAGCGAAGGCGCAGGCGCGCGAAACCGCGCGGCGACGCCGGAATCGGCACGGCGCACCATCAGCCGCGACGCAGGCGCCGCTGCGCCAGTGCGTAGAACACCACCGTCACCGCCAGCAGCGCGATGACATGGCCGGCACTGCCGTGGCCGTCGCCCTGCCCGACCACGCGCAGCGCCAGCTGGCCCAGGTGATACGACGGCCACAGCGGCGCCAGCGTGGTCAGCCACGCCGGCAGCAGTTGCAGCGGGATCCACAGCCCCGACAGGAACGCCATCGGCAGGTAGATCAGGTTGACCAACGCCGGTGCGCCGCTGCCGCCGGCATAGGCGCCCAGCGCCAGCCCGATCGCGCAGAACGGCAGCGTGCCCAGCACGTCCACCAGCAGCAGCCCGATCCGCTGCGCCGGCGTCAGCATCACCCCGCCGAGCAGCGCGGCCAGCGCCTGCAGCAATATGCCGATCGCCAGCGCGAACGCCATCGCCAGCGCGGTGCGCGCCAGCAGCAGGGCCAGCGGCGGCACCGGCATCGCCCGCTTCAGCGCGAGCAGGCCGCGCTCGCGGTCCAGGGCCAGGCCGACGCCGAACCCGAACAGGGCCGGCGCCATCACCCCGAACACGCTGTAGCTGGCCATCAGGTACACCGCCGCGTCGTGGCGCCCATGATTGAGCAGCACGCCGAACAGCAGGTAGAACAACGGCGGGAACAGCAGCGTGGGCAAGGCGAACGACGGCGTGCGCAGCCAGCGCAGCACCTCGTAGCGGATCTCGCGCAGCAGCAGCACGCTCTGGTCGCGCAACGACCAGGCGGCCGCCGGGGAAGCAACGGACAGATCGATCGGATTCATGCGGCCTCCGCACGGGTGATGGCGAGAAAGGCGTCGGCGAGGCCGGCACGGCGCACTTCCAGCGCCGTCAGCGCCGGATCGCCGGCGAGCAGCCGCGCCACCACCGGCTCGGCCGGCTCGGCGACCACCTCCAGCACCCCGTCGCGGCTCTCGGCGCGACGCACCTGCGGCCACTGCGCCACCTGCGCCGCCGGCAGCGCGCTGCGGCAGCGGATGGTGCATTGTTCGAAGCGCGCACGCAGTTCGGCGACGCTGCCCTCGGCGATCAGCGTGCCGCGCTGCAGCACCGCCACCCGGTCGGCCAGCGCCTCGGCCTCTTCCAGATAGTGCGTGGTCAGCAGCACCGCGCAGCCATCGGCGACCAGCTCGCGGATCGCCCGCCACAGGCCCTGCCGCGCCTCGATGTCCAGGCCGGTGCTGGGCTCGTCCAGGAACAGCACCCGCGGCCGCCCGCAGATCGCCATCGCGAATTGCACGCGGCGCTGCTGGCCGCCGGACAGTTGGCCGTAGCGGCGTGCCATCAACCCGTCCAACCCGGCCAGCGCCACGCAGTCGGCGACGCTGCGCGGCTGCGGGTAATAACCGCGCGCCTGCAGCAGCAGTTCGCCCACGCGCAGGGTGTCCGGCAGCCCGGCGGTCTGCAGCATCGCCCCGGCCTGGCGGCGTGCGGCCAGCGCCCGCGGATCCTGCCCGCACAGGCGCACGCTGCCGGCGTCGGGCGTCTGCAGCCCGAGCAGCAGGCTCACCGCGGTGCTCTTGCCGGCGCCATTGGCGCCCAGCAGCGCCAGCAACTGGCCGGGCCGCAGCTGCAGGTCGACGCCGTCGAGCGCGACCAGCGTCCCGTAGCGCTTGTGGACGCCGCTGAGCTGCGCCAGCGGCAACGCATCGTGATCGGGCATGGGACACTCCGGTGCTGGCAGGGAGTGCCTAGGCTGCGCCGCGGCGGCGTCGCCGCCCAGTGCGGCGCGTCAGCTGCAGTGGATGACATCTGTCACTGGCAGCCCCCGCACGATTGCCGCATGCTGCGATCCACGCCGAGGGGCGGCGTTCTCCCGCTACAGCGCATCGCAGAAAGTGACTTCCGGCCATGCCCACGGCGGCCGGTGGCTCGCACACTGCAGCGCGCCGACCGTTTCGTTCAAGGACACGATGAGTACTTCCTCCGACCTGCTCAAGGAACTCCGTATCGACCGCAAGGCGCCGCCGAGCGAGCCGCCGTCGCGGCGCGGGCTGTGGATCACCGTGGTGCTGCTGGTGGTGCTGCTCGCCCTGGGCGCCGGCGGCTGGTGGCTGTTCGGCCGCAGCAAGCCGCTGGAGGTGCGCACCGCCGCGGTGGTGGCGATCGCCCCCGGCAGCAGCAGCGCCTCGGTGCTGGACGCCAGCGGCTACGTGGTGGCGCGGCGCATGGCCACGGTCTCGGCCAAGATCACCGGCAAGGTCCGCGAGGTGCGCATCGAGGAAGGCATGCGCGTGGAGGAAGGCCAGGTGATGGCGACGCTGGATCCGATCGACGCCAACGCGCAACGGGTGCTGTCGGCCTCGCAGCTGGACGCGGCGCGCAGCCTGGTCGCCAACATGCAGGCGCAGGTGCGCCAGGCCGATGCCGACGCGCAGCGGCTGCAGACCCTGGCCGGCCAGCAACTGGTCTCGCGCTCGCAGTACGAACAGGCGGTGGCGCAGCGCGATGCCCTGCGTGCGCAGTTGCAGAACGCGCAACGCAACGTGGCGGTGGCCGGCAACCAGTTGTCGATCTCCGATCTCAACGTGGACAACACCATCGTGCGTGCGCCGTTCTCCGGCGTGGTCACCGCCAAGGCGGCGCAGCCGGGCGAGATCGTCTCGCCGCTGTCGGCCGGCGGCGGCTTCACCCGCACCGGCATCGGCACCATCGTCGACATGGATTCGCTGGAGATCGAGGTCGAGGTGGGCGAGTCCTACATCGGCCGGGTCAAGCCGGGCATGCCGGTGGAGGCCACGCTCAACGCGTATCCGGACTGGAAGATCCCGGCCGAGGTGATCGCGATCATCCCCTCCGCCGACCGCGGCAAGGCGACGGTGAAGGTGCGCGTGGCGCTGAAGCAGAAGGACGCGCGGATCGTGCCGGAGATGGGCGTGCGGGTCAGTTTCCTGGAGGCGCCGCAGCCGCAGGCGCAGCACACGCCGCAGGGCGTGCGGGTGCCGGGCGCGGCGATCGTCAAGCGCGCCGGCCAGGACGTGGCGTTCGCGGTCAAGGAGGACAACACGGTCGAGCAGCGCGCGCTGAAGACCGGCATCGCCCTGGGCGACGACCGCCAGGTGCTGTCCGGCCTGGCCGCGGGCGACACGGTGGTGCTGGATCCGCCAGAGGCCTTGCGTGCCGGCATGCAGGTGAAGACGGCGGAGGCCGCTGCGCAGTAGCGCACACCGGTGTGCCACACATTGCGCAAGCGCCCGATGTCGCACTTGATGTAGTCGCTTTTCAACTGCACCCAGCGCCGTCACACCGCTCTTGCTCTGCTGTTGCTGTTGCTTGGCTTCGGCTCTTGATTTACCGGGTTCCCTTCCGCAGCGGCGGATGGACCGGGGAAAAACCCGAAGGGCGGCGCACATGGATGTGCGCCGTTCGCGGCAGGGGCAGGATGCCCCTTCCGCGAATCCCCGGTGCATCCGCGGACCCGGAGCGCGCAGCGCGGAGGGCGCAGCGCGGAGGGCGCAGCGCGGAGGGCGCAAGGCAGGGCGCGCTTTCTTTTGGTTACCTTTTCTTTGCGCGAGCAAAGAAAAGTAACTCGCCCGCAAGGGCGAAAGCCTTTGCTGTTGCTTGAAGTTTGCGTGTCAGGTGAGAAGGTCTGTAGGAGCGGCTTCAGCCGCGACCAACGCAATCGGTCATGCATGTCGCGGCGTAAGCCGCTCCTACAATCCAGCGGCCGCCGCAGTAGCAGCAAATGCAAGAGCAAAGCTTTCGCCTTGCGGCGAGTTACTTTTCTTTGCTTGTGCAAAGAAAAGTAACCAAAAGAAAGCACACCCTGCCTACGCGCCCTCCGCGCTAACGCGCTCCGGGTCCGCGTCCAGCCCGGGGATCCGCGGAAGGGGCATCCTGCCCCTGCCGCGGACGGCGTACATCCATGTACGCCGCCCCTTCGGGGTTTTTCCCCGCGCTGGCCGCCGCTTCGGAAGGGAACCCGGCAAGTCAAAAGCAAGAACAACGGCAACGGCAGAAGCAACAGCAAAAGCAACAACCGCTGCAGCTGCACTTGCAACAGCAACAGAAAAATCAAAAGCAAAAGCAACGGTAATTACATCGCCGCCATCGGCGACCGCATCGCCTCCACCTCGTCCACCGCCAGGAACACCACCATGTCCACCCTCGTCACCCTGCGCAACGTCACCAAGACCTACCAGCGCGGCCCCGAGAAAGTCCAGGTCCTGCACGGCATCGACCTGGATATCGCCCGTGGCGACTTCGTCGCCCTGATGGGTCCGTCCGGCTCCGGCAAGACCACCCTGCTCAACCTGATCGGCGGGCTGGATTCGCCCAGCGGCGGCGAGATCGAGATCGAAGGCCAGCGCATCGACCGCATGAGCGGCGGCCAGCTCGCCACCTGGCGCAGCCACCACGTCGGCTTCGTGTTCCAGTTCTACAACCTGATGCCGATGCTCACCGCGCAGAAGAACGTCGAACTGCCGCTGCTGCTGACCTCGCTCAGCGCCGCCCAGCGCAAGCGCAATGCCGAGATCGCGCTGACCCTGGTCGGCCTGGCCGAGCGCCGCAACCACAAGCCCAGCGAACTGTCCGGCGGCCAGCAGCAGCGCGTGGCCATCGCCCGCGCCATCGTCTCCGACCCCACCTTCCTGATCTGCGACGAACCCACCGGCGACCTCGACCGGCGTTCGGCCGAGGACGTGCTGGGCCTGCTGCAGGAACTCAACCGCAGCCACGGCAAGACCATCGTCATGGTCACCCACGATCCCAAGGCCGCCGAGTACGCCACCCACACCGTGCACCTGGACAAGGGCGAGCTGGCCGACGCGCCGGCCGCGCACTGAGCGAGGCGATGCCATGAAGTATTTTTCGTTGATCTGGGCACAACTGTTCCGCAGCAAGACGCGAACAGTGCTGACCCTGTTCTCGGTGATCGTCGCGTTCCTGCTGTTCGGCCTGCTCGACTCGGTGCGCGTCGCGTTCACCGCCGGCGGCTCGGTGGAAGGCGTCAACCGCCTGGTCGTGGCCTCGCGCCTGTCGATCACCCAGTCGCTGCCGGTGCGCCTGGAAGCGCAGATCCGCAGCGTGCCGGGCGTACGCGACGTGACCTATGCGATGTGGTTCGGCGGCATCTACAAGGATCCCAAGGACTTCTTCCCCAACTTCTCGGTGGCGCCGAACTTCTTCGACGTGTACAGCGAGTACGAGATGCCGCCGGAGCAGCTCAAGGCGTTCCGCGACACCCGCACCGGTGCGGCGGTGGGCGAGGCGCTGGCGAAGAAGAACGGCTGGAAGGTCGGCGACGTGATCCCGCTGCAGGCCACCATCTTCCCGCGCGGCGGCAGCAACGACTGGCCGCTGGAACTGAAGGCGATCTTCCGCGCCAAGGACCGCGCCAACGTGCAGGCGGAGAACCAGTTGATGATGAACTGGAAGTACTTCGACGAGAGCAACGACTACATCAAGGGCCGGGTCAGCTGGTACACGGTGCGGCTGGACAACCCCGAGCACGCCTCGCGCGTGGCGCAGGCGATCGATGCGCTGTCGGCCAACTCCGACCACGAGACCAAGTCGCAGACCGAGTCGGCATTCCAGCAGGCCTTCGTCAAGCAGTTCGCCGACATCGGCCTGATCGTCACCTCGATCATGGGCGCGGTGTTCTTCACCCTGGTGCTGCTGACCGGCAACACCATGGCGCAGGCGGTGCGCGAACGCATCCCGGAACTAGCGACGCTCAAGACCCTGGGCTTCCAGGACCGCACCGTGCTGACCCTGGTGATCGTCGAGTCGGTGCTGCTGATCGTGCTCGGCGGCCTGCTCGGCATGGCGCTGGCGGCGGCGGCGATCCCGGTGCTGGCCAGCGCCAGCCGCGGCGCGCTGCCGGTGCACGCGGTGCCGCTGCAGACCTGGCTGATCGGCGCGGCGCTGATGCTGGTCATCGGCGTGGTGGTCGGCCTGCTGCCGGCGCTGCGCGCGCAGCGGCTGAAGATCGTCGACGCCCTGGCCGGGCGCTGAGCCCGCCCCTTCTCTCCAGCACAGCGATGCCACGGACGGCGACGCAGACCCGAGGAACAACGCAATGAAGATGCAATGGTTATGGAATGTCCTGGCGATCGCGGCGCTGGCGCTCGGCCTGGGAATCTGGATCGCCCTGCCCTGGTTCCTGGTGCTGGCGCTGGTGGCGGTGCTCGCCGTGCTGCTGCTGGTCACCCGCAGCGGCCGGCTGTCGCTCGCCGCCGCGCGCATCGGCATCGCCAGCCTGCCGCAGCGCTGGGGCGCCAGTTCGGTGATCGTGGTCGGCATCGCCGGCGTGGTCGGCGTGCTGGTGGCGATGCTGGCGATGGGCCAGGGCTTCCAGGCCACCCTGGACAGCACCGGCGACGACACTACCGCCATCGTCCTGCGCGGCGGCTCGCAGGCCGAGACCAACTCGGTCATCACCCGCGACCAGGTGCCCTTGATCGCCAGCCTGGCCGGCGTGGCGCGCGGCGCCGAGAACCGCCCGCTGGTCTCGCCGGAGTTGTCGCAGGTGGTGAACCTGCAGTCGAAGTCCGACGGCACCGACGTCAACGCGCAGTTCCGCGGCGTCGGCGAGCAGGGCTGGGCGGTGCACGACAAGGTCAAGCTCCTGCAGGGCCGTCGCTTCCAACCGGGCCTGCGCGAGATCGTGGTCGGCAAGGGCGCGCAATCGCAGTTCCGCGGCCTGCAGCTCGGCCAGACCCTGACCCTGGGCAACCAGGCCTGGACCGTGGTCGGCGTGTTCGCCAGCGGCGACGCGCACGACTCGGAGCTGTGGACCGACACCCAGACCCTGGCCACCACCTACAACCGCAGCGCCTACCAGTCGATCAGCGTGCGCACCCAGGGCCAGGACGGCTTCCGCCAGTTCAAGGCGGCGATGGACGCCGACCCGCGGCTGAAGCTGGACGTGTTCACCACCCGCGAGTACTACCGCAAGCAGGGCGGCAACCTCAGCAAGGTGCTGGAGGTCCTGGGCACCTTCATCGGCACCATCATGGCGATCGGCGCGGTGTTCGGCGCGCTCAACACCATGTACGCGGCGGTCGCCACCCGCGCCCGCGAGATCGCCACCATGCGCGCGCTGGGCTTCCGCGGGCTGCCGGTGGTGGTGGCGGTGATGCTGGAGACCATGCTGCTGGCGCTGCTCGGCGGCGTGCTGGGCGGGCTGATCGCCTGGGCGATCTTCAACGGCTACAGCGTCTCCACCCTGGGCAGCAACTTCAGCCAGGTGGTGTTCCAGTTCAAGGTGTCCCCGCCGCTGCTGTGGACCGGGCTGAAGTGGGCGCTGGGCATCGGCCTGGTCGGCGGCCTGTTCCCGGCGCTGCGCGCGGCGCGGCTGCCGATCACCACCGCCCTGCGCGCGCTGTAGCGCCAGGGCTGAACGCGCCGGGCCGGGACCGCTGTCCCGGCCCGGCCCAATGGCGGCTGACGCGTCATCGTTCCGTCATCGAAACGCGGTAGAACGGCCGCCGCCGAGGCGCTAGCCTGCGCGGCCATTTGGTTCCACGCCGCCACGCCCATGTCCTCGCGCCTGCGCCTGCTGCTCGTCCTCTGCGCCAGCCTGTGGCTGAGCGCCTGCTCCTCCACCTCGCTCAGCGACCGCCTGGTCGCGCCGGGCGGCGTGTCGCCGTTGATGGACGAGGAGCGCATCCAGAGCCTGCTGGCGACCCTGCCCAACCGCAGCGGCCACGTGGTGGTGCCGGGCGGCATCCCGATCTTCTGGCGCGCCATCGACCCGGGCGACTACCACATGCGCTACCGCTACGAGCATGCCGGCCGCGACGCCAGCGGCCACGAGCATGCCGACTTCGCCATGGACGTGGGCACCTCGGCGCCCGCCTCGCACATGGCCCCGCGCGGCACCGTGGTGCTGCTGCACGGCTGGATGATGGACGGCGACTCGCTGCTGCCGTGGTCGCTGGACCTGGCCCAGGCCGGCTACCGCAGCATCAGCATCGACCTGCGCAACCACGGCCGCTCCGGCGGCGGCCCGGCCGGCTACGGCACCCGCGAGTCCGACGACGTGGTCGCGGTGATCCGCGCCCTGCGCGCCAGCGGCGAGGTGCAGGGTCCGGTGTACCTGTTCGGCGTGTCCTACGGCGCGGCCACCGCGCTGTTCGCCGCGCAGAAGCTCGGCGATCAGGTCGACGGCGTGGTCGCGATGGAATCCTTCGCCAACGCCGGCCGCGGCATCCGCGACATGATCCCGCACATGCTCGCCAGCCGCCCGCGCGGCTGGATGGCCAGCGCGGCGATGGACCTGGCGCGCTGGCGCTACGGCGGGCAGAACCTGGATGCGGTGATCGCCAACGCCAATCAGCGCCTGGCGCTCAACCTGGACCAGGTCGACGTCACCGCCGCCGCGCGCGCCGCGCCGGCCTGCGTGCTGCTGCTACACGGCAGCGCCGACCAGCACATCCCGGTGGCGCACGGCCGCCTGCTGGCGCTGGACGCCCCGCGCGCGCACTACCTGGAGATGCCCGGCGAGAACCACCTGAGCCTGCCGATGCGGCTGGATCTGCTGGCGCCGACCGTGGAGGACTGGTTCGCCGACTTGCAGTCGCCGAGCCACGGCGGCCGCTGCCCGCAGCCGCTGCCGCCGCGTGCGGACCCCGAGCTGCAGCTGACGGGTGGGCCGGCGGCGAGCGATAGCCGCGGCTGAGCGGCGGGATGACCAGCCATTCGGCTGTGGAAAGCAGGGATTCGGGATTGGGGATTCGTAACAGCAGGCTGTGTTGCTGCTTTTGCCAATCCCGAATCCCTAATCCCGACTCCCCGCTCGCCGCCACACGCCCGACCGCCACAGACTCTCGCCGGCGAACAACAGCAACCCGATCCAAATGGCGGCAAAGCCGATCGCCTTGCCCGCGTCGAACGGCTCGCGGAAGAACCACACGCCCAGCAGCAGTTGCAGGCTCGGTGCGATGTACTGCAGCAGCCCCACCAGCGACAGCGGGATACGTCGCACGCCGTAGGCGAAACCGATCAGCGGCACCGCGGTCACCACGCCGCCGAATGCCAGCAGCAGGTCGTTGCGCCAGCCCCACGCGCCGGCGAAGCCACCGCCGTGGCCGGCCT
The DNA here is from genome assembly GCF_034105325.1 of Xanthomonas sp. LF02-5. Classification (NCBI taxonomy): domain Bacteria; kingdom Pseudomonadati; phylum Pseudomonadota; class Gammaproteobacteria; order Lysobacterales; family Lysobacteraceae; genus Xanthomonas; species Xanthomonas sp. LF02-5. The sequence continues at coordinate 229,774 of NZ_JAXGGF010000006.1, forward strand.
CGCCCCACAGCACGAAGCCCAGCGCCGGCAGGAACAGGTACAGGCTCTCCACGCCCAGCCCGGCCACCGCATCCACCTGCACCAGCTTGCGCAACAGGCCGTACAGCCCGAACGAGCCGGCCAGGCCCAGCGCGATCCATGGCAACGTACCGGCGTCGACCGTCAGCCAGGCCACGCCCAGCGCGGCACAGGCCACCGCCAGCCACTGCAACGGGCGCAGCCGCTCATGCAGTACCAGCACGCCGAGCAGCACGTTGACCAGCGGATTGATGAAGTAGCCCAGGCTGGTCTCGATCACGTGGCCGGCATTGACCGCCCAGATGTACAGGCCCCAGTTGAAGGCGATCGCCAGGCTGCTCAGCGCCAGCGTGGCCAGCGCGCGCGGCTGCGCGGCGATGCGCCGCCACCACTGCAGACGTGCGCTGTACACCAGCCAGGCCACCACCAGCAGCGTGCTCCAGACGATGCGGTGGGCGATGATGTGCGGCGACGGCACCGCCTGCAGCAGGTGCCAGTACACCGGCACCACGCCCCACAGCGCGAAGGTCGCCGCGGTGATCCACAGGCCGCGCCGGGCCTCCTGCGCGGCGACCGCGGTCATCGGCGGGTCCTCGCCACGGTGATCACCACCACGCCGGCCAGGATCACCGCCATCGCACCGAAATCGCTGGCGCTGAAGCGTTCGCTGCCGAGCCAACTGCCCAGCGCCACCGCGATCACCGGATTGACGTAGGCATAGCTGCCGGCCAGCGCCGGGCGTACGTTCTGCAGCAGCCACACGTAGGCGGTGAAGGCGACGATCGAGCCGAACACGCACAGGTAGGCCACCGCCAGCATGCCCTGCGTACTTGGCAGCGTGTGCAGGCGTTCGCCGCTGAGCAGGCCGATCGCCACCAGCATCACCCCGCCGCACAGCATCTGCCCGGCGGCGGCCATGAACGGCATCGGCAGATCGCGTCCGCGTGACCACACCGAGCCGAACGCCCAGCCGACCGGCGCGATCAACAGCAGCACCAGGCCCAGCGGGCTGGCATTGAGGCTGCTGCCGGCGTTGAGCCACACCACGCCGGCGAAGCCGACCACGATCCCCAACCATTCGCCGCGGCTGGCGTGATGGCCGCGCAACGTGCCGAACAGCGCCATCCACAGCGGCACCGAGGCCACCGCCACCGCCGCCAGCCCCGAGGACACCTGACGCTCGGCCAGCACCACCAGGCCATTGCCGCAGACCAGCATCAGCGCGCCGAGCATGGCCAGCGGCCGCCACTGCGCGCGCGTGGGCGCGGGCACCCCGCGCCAGCGCAGCACCGCGTACAGCACGCTGCCGGCGATCACGAAGCGCGTGCCGGAGACCACGCTCAACGGCGGCGCGCCGCCTTCCAGGGCGAAGCGGATCGCCAGATAGGTCGAGCCCCAGACGACATAGACCAGGAACAGGGCGAGAACGACGAAGCCGCCGCGCGCAGGCGCAGCGGCGACAGGAGCAGAAGGCATCGGACGGCGCCAGAGACAGCGGGGGCGCTATTCTAGAGCACCTGGTCTGCGCGCAAGCCGTCTCGCCCGCGCGCGGCGCGCTGCCGCGGCGTACAGATCGTTCGTCGAGAAAGGAGTCGTGGATGACATCACACCGCACCTGGCTCGCGCTGCCCCTGCTGGCGGCGCTCAGCAGCAACAGCGCGGCACGCCCGCCTGCCGGACCCTGGGACTTGAACGGACATCAGTTGCTGGAAGCCCCGCTGGACGGCTCGCTGGCAGACGACCTGGGTCCGCAGCAACCGCAGGAACTGCGGGTCATGGTGTCCTCGCGCACGGCGGCCGCCTACATGCTCGGCATCGCGGCCGGCAGCGAGGGCGCGCAATGGTGCCGACCGGCCGGCCAGTCCGGTCCACCGGATGTCCAGGCCCTGGTCGCCGATCTCGGCGCGCTGCCCGACGCGCGCCTGGACGAGCGCGCCAGCGACCTGGTCGCGCAGGCCCTGGCCAAACGGTATCCCTGCAAACCTGCCAAGCCACGCCGCCCATCGCACTGAGGGCGCCGCCTGCCTCGAGGGCGCGTCGGCGCACGAGGCAGTGATGAAGCCGCTGGCGCGACTACGCGTCGGGCGCCGCACGAGCATCCACACCGGCACCGCAGCCACCGCCAGCGGCACCGGCGCTCCACCGTGATCACCAGGCCGCGGCGCTGCAGGTCCGCATGGGCGCGTCGACAACCAGACCAGCAGCGCGCCGGAGATGAAGGATCTCAACCACGTCGCGTCAGCTGCCGCCACTGTGCATGGCCGACCCGCGCCGCGCTCTGGCCGAAGAAACGAGATCGGCCTCGCGCGAGGAATGTGCCGCTCCATGCAGTTCTGACCATTGAAGTTTCCACCGATCAGCCGACGTCCATGACAGCGCAACTGCAGCCCGCTCCGGCGCTCCGCAGCCCCCGAAAAACCTAAGAGACGGTTCAGCCGCACGGGCGTATCTGTACGCACACACACCTGCTCGCTGTGCACTGCCATGGCCATCGATACCGCACTGTCGCCGCTCGGCACCGTCACGCCTTATGGCACGTCGCCCTATGGCTTTTCCGCAGCGAGTGCCTCCAGCGGTTCGGCTCAAGCTGGCAACCCGATCGTGGCCAGCAACGATCCGGCCGCGGTGCAGCAGGCGGTGGAATTGTCCGGCGAGGCCTCGGTGATCTTCAGCCTCGGCGGCCTCGCGGGAACCACCCCGGCCGACACGGGCCTGACCTACAACGCGGCCGGGCTGTTCAACAGCATCGTCAGCGCCGGCCCGAGCGATGTGGCCTCGTCTGCCGGCACTTCCACCTCGACCGCCGGCGCGTCGACCTCGACCGGCACCGCGCCCTACCCCACCCTCGATCAGGCCACGCAGACATACGACCAGGGCCTGCTCGGCACCATCACCGCGCCGCCGTCGACCCCGGGCCTGTACAACGCCTCCGGCGTCTTCAGCAGCCAGGGCCTGACCCCGCAGCTGTCGTCGCTGCTGCAGTCCGATCCCAGCCTCAGCGGCACGGTCACCGGCGACCTGCTCAACCAGGGCATCGTCGGCGGGTTGATCGACACCACTGCCTGAGCAGTGCGGCATGGTCGCTTGCGGCACCCGCACGCACCTGGCACGGTAGAAACGGCTTCAGGCCACTTCTAGCGCGCGCTTTTCGCAGCCTTGCCGAACACCGCGCTGATCTCTCGCAAGAGCGGCTTCAACCGCGACAGGCATTGCCGGTCACGCCCCGTCGCGGCTGAAGCCGCTTCTACGCGTGGCCTTGCGCCACCCGCGAAGATCTCCTTCTACCGCATACCCAGCGCAACGCACGTATCGCCGGCCATGGCCAACGGCTCCGGCACCGCCCAGCCAACGTGCTGTGACGGCACTCGTATGTCGCTCGACCGGCGTCGCTCAGCCCGGCATCGCCGGACCACAGGCCTCGGCCGGATCGCTGTTCGCCGGCAAGGCATGCCGCTCCAAGGCATCGGCGTCGCCGCCCGCATCGCCGGCCAGCGCATCGTTGGCCGCCTGTGCCGCACCTCCCATGAACAGGGAAGCGGACAGCAGCAACATGCGCATCGGGTTCACGGTCACGACCTGGCAACAAGCGGGCCGCACAGTGTAGAGAATGGCGTCGTGCGGAGACAGCACGGCGACGCATTCGTGTGCGCGAAACCGGCCGCCGTTCAGCGCGCGGGACGATCCAGCCAGCAGGCCAGGCCCTGCGCATTGAGTTCGATGTCCATGTGCAGCACGCGCTCCACGCCGGCATCGTCCAGCGGACAGCCATGCAGCCGCGCCCGCTCCAGATACAGCGCGGTCAGCGCCGCGACCAGGCAGCGATGGCGGTCGGAACGGCCGTCGCAGCCACGCGCGATCGCCACCATCGCCTCCAGTTGCTCCAGCAGTTCCGCCGCCAGCGTCTCGGCGCCCTCCACCGGACCGTAGTGGGTGAGATACAGCGTCTGCGGCGCATAGCCGAGCATGCGCTGGATCGAGGCCTGCATCGCTTCCGGCTCGAACTGCACCGGCGACGAGGTCGGGATCGCGAACGCACCGCGCGTGCTGTCCAGTTCGCGGTAGGACAGGCCGAAGGTGTCGCCACTGAACCAGCTGCGGCTGCGTGCGTCCCACACGCACAGGTGATGGCGGGCGTGCCCGGGGGTGTCGATGCACAACAGCTCGCGCCCGGCCAGCGACAGGCGATGGCCGTCCTCGGCCACCACCACGCGCTCCGCCGGTACCGGCACGATGCTGCCGTAGCTGCGCGCCATCTCCGCCTCGCCGTACACCGCGGTGGCGCCGGCGATCAGCCGCGCCGGATCGATAATGTGCGGCGCACCGCGCGGATGCACCAGCAGACGCGCGTTCGGCAGGTGCTGCAGCAGCGCACCCGCACCGCCGGCATGGTCCAGGTGCACGTGGGTGAGGCTCAGCCAGTCCACGTCGGCCGGCGCCAGACCGGCCTGCGCCAGGGCGTCCAGCAGCAGCGGCACGGCATGGCTGGTGCCGCAGTCGACGAAGGCGCCGCGCCCGTTCTCCACGATCAGGTAAGCGGCATCGAACTGCGCGCGCTGGAAGCCGGTATCGACGAGATGGATGCTGGGATCGCGTGGCATGGCGCAGAAGCGTGGCTGGGCGAGACTCCATTCTAGGCGGTATGGAGGATGCTGCCAGTGCCGTGCGGCAAGGGCCGGATGAGGACGAATAACGGAAACGCTGGAGACCCGACAGCCCATTGCGGGAGGGACTTCAGTCCCGACTGCATGCGGCCGGCAAACACACGCGCTTCGGATGTCGCGATGGAACGCGTCTCTTGTCTGTAGGAGTCGACCGTCATGCAGCCGCGACAAGCGAAGCCGAACGCCGCCTGACACCCTCCGTCGTCGGGACTGAAGTCCCTCCCACAATGCAATCCTTCGACAAGGCTAGTGCCGCCCTGTCCGAGCCGCTTCAGCCGCGACAGGCATTCCTAGGCGACAAGCATTCCTAGGAATGCCTGTCGCGGCTGAAGCCGCTTCTACGATGGACCGCCGCGCGAGCGCTCAGCCCGCCTCGCGCAGCCGCGCCAGCGCCGCCAGCACCGTCTCGGCCGCTGCTTCCAGGGTCACCGGCGCCGCCTGCAGCGCCTCGGCCTGTGCGGCCTGCTTGAGCGCGGCGATGGTCTGCCCGGCGTCGCGCGGCGAGGCGAAGCCGCCGCTCTGCAACAGCAGCACGCCCTCGCCATCGAGCAGCTTGAAGTAGAACTGGCCGTCGGCCTCGCGGTACTGCTTGAAGCTCGGCAGCGCCTGCTTGGCCGCCGCCGCTGCGGTGGCGCCATCGGCCTGCGCCGACAGGTCGCGCAGGCCCACCGCGTGCCGCAACTCGGCCAGGAACGGGATCGCATAGCGTTCGCGCAGGCGCTGCGCGTTGTCGCGCAGGATCGCCTCGATGTCCTGCGGGCGCGCCATCAGCGCCTCGTAGCGCACGCGCATCGGCGCGATCTCGGCATCGATGCGCTCGAACAGCTGCTGCTTGGCCTCGCCCCAGCCGATGCCGGCGGCGAACGCCTGCGCGAACGCGGCCGTCTCCTCGGCGCTGGCGAAGGCCTGGTACAGCTGGAACAGCGCGGAGCCCTCGGTCTCCTTCGGCTCGCCGGGCGCGCGCGAATCGGTGACGATGGCGAACACCCGCTTCTTCAGCTCCTCGCGCGGGGCGAACAGCGGAATGGTGTTGTCGTAGCTCTTGCTCATCTTGCGCCCATCCAGCCCGGGCAGCGTCGCCACCTGCTCGTCGATCAGCGCATCGGGCAGCACGAAGTGCTCGCGGCCGTAGACGTGATTGAAGCGCTGCGCGAAATCGCGCGCCATCTCGATGTGCTGGATCTGGTCGCGGCCCACCGGCACCTGCTGCGCCTTGAACAGCAGGATGTCGGCGGCCATCAGCACCGGATACATGAACAGGCCGGCGGTGACCCCGGCATCGTCGTCCTCGCCGTCGGCGCGGTTCTTGTCCACCGCCGCCTTGTAGGCGTGCGCGCGGTTGAGGATGCCCTTGCCGGCGACGCAGGTCAGGAACCAGGTCAGCTCGTTGGTCTCCGGCACGTCCGACTGGCGGTAGAACCACACCTGCGCCGGATCCAGGCCCGCCGCCAGCCAGGTCGCCGCGATCTCCAGGGTCGAACGCTGGGTCCGCGCCGGGTCCTGCGCCTTGATCAGGCTGTGCAGATCGGCCAGGAAGAAGAAGCTCTCGATGCCGGGACGCCGGCTGGCCTGCAGCGCGGGGCGGATGGCGCCGACGTAGTTGCCAAGGTGCGGCGTGCCGGAGGTGGTGATGCCGGTGAGAACGCGGGTGGTCATGCGGAATGGACGGTCAGGGGGAAACCCGGCGAGTTTACCCGCTGCGCGACAACCCCGTTCCGGCGCGTGGTGCGTTCAATCCGGCGTCCCCGTCCTGGAGTCGCCGCGATGCACGTTCCTGCTCCTTCCCTGCCCCGCCGTTCCCGTTCCCTCGCCGTGCTCGCCTTCGCGCTGCTGTGCATCGGCGGGCTGTGCGGCTTTCGTCCATGGCCGTCGCCACCGGCCTCGGCGCCGGCGGTGCAGCTGCAGGTGATCGATCGCGATGCCGGCGACGATCCGCTGCCCGCGCATGCCTGGCGCGGCGAGCGCTGGATCGCCGCCACGCCCGGCCACCGCTACGCGTTGCGCCTGACCAACCTGACCGGCGCGCGGGTGCTGGTGGTGCTGTCGGTGGACGGCGTCAACGCGGTCAGTGGCCAGACCGCGGCCAGCGACCAGCGCGGCTATGTGCTGGCGCCGTGGCAACAAACCGAGATCGCCGGGTGGCGCAAATCGTCCGAGGACGTGGCGCAGTTCGTGTTCACCGACCTGGAGGACAGCTATGCGGCACGCACCGGACGTCCGCGCAACGTGGGCGTGATCGGCATGGCGGTGTTCGACGAAACGCGGGCATGGCCCGATACCGTCCCGGGGGACGCAGGCGTCGACGCCGAGAGAGCTGCCAACGCAGCAGCGCGCGCGGCAACGCCCGGCGTCCCGGCGCCGGACGCGCTGCCTGCACCGGCAGCGGCCGCCGGCGTCCCGCAACGCAGTGCGGCCGCGCCCCTCGCGGCGGCACCGTCCGCGGACGCACGCGCGTATGCACGCGCGTATGCACGCGAAGGCACTTCCGCTGCCCGCGTACAGCAGCGCCTAGGCACCGGCCACGGCGCGCGCGAGTGGTCGCCCTCGCGCGTCACCGAATTCGAGCGCGCCAGCGACGTGCCGATGCAACGGACCGAGCTGCGCTACGACAGCCGCGCACGGCTGATCGCACGCGGCGTGCTGCCGCGGAACCTGCCGCCGCGGCGCGTGGCGGTTGCGCCAAGCGCGTTTCCCGGCGACTACGTGCCCGATCCGCCGGAGCGCTGAACTTCCCGCGCATGCAAAAAGCACGGGCCGCAATGCGGCCCGTGTCGACGACGCTGCGGCGGTGTGCGCCTCAGTCGTGGTATTCCTTGCCCAGGCTGTCGCGGAACGCGTGCACTTCCTTCTCGGCGCGATCGCGCGCCCAGCCGTAGCGCTCCTGCAGCTTGCCGGCCAGGTACTGGGTGTTGCCTTCGGCAACGTCGAAGTCGTCGTCGGTGAGGTCGCCCCACTGCGCCTTGATCTTGCCCTTGAGCTGGGTCCACTTGCCGGCAATGATGTCTTTGTTCATGGCATCTCTCGTGATGTGTAAGCGGCGCCGTACGCCGCCCACGCAGCATTGCGCGGCCTGCGTCGCGAACCGATCAACGCAGCGTCAGCGATGCATGAGCATCGTGAACCGTTACGTGGTGGTCGGCAGCCGCGCAAAAAAAACGGGCCGGCAAGCCGGCCCGTTTCTGGTCACCGAGACGAGGCTCAGTTCTTGGCGGCGTCTTGGACCTTCTCGCCCGCCTTCTGCACGTCCTTGCCGGCACCGGCAACGGTGTTGCAACCGGCCAGCAGGCCCACCGAGAACATCGCCAGCAGCATCCACGCAAACGTACGCTTCATAGGTTCACTCCTTGCTTACTTGGTCATGGGACGCGGCACGCAGGCCGCGCGAAACTCAGCACTTGCCCGCGCTGCAATCCTTGGCGGTGTCTTCCACCTTCTCGCCCGCCTTCTGCATGTCCTTGCCGGCGCCGGCAACGGTGTTGCAGCCGGTCAGCACACCAGCGCAAAACAGGGTCAGCATCAACAGGGTGGTCAGTCGCTTCATCGGGTCGTCCTCGGCAATCGCAGGTGGTCGGGGTGGGCGGCGATAGGCGTCGCCGCGCTACCGTCTGGGGGTGAATCTGCCGTCACGACTGTGGATTTCACGTGAATGAACCGGCGCCCCATTCAGGGTGAGCCCGCGTCGCTCAGTCCCGCATCAGGGTCGATTTGCCGAACAGGCTCTCCACCAGGTCCACGGCCAGCTCCGCGGTCAGGTTGCGGTGGTCCAGCACCGGATTCAGCTCCACGATGTCCAGCGAGGCCATGCGCCCGCTGTCGGCGATCATCTCCATCACCAGCTGCGCCTCGCGGTAGTTGGGGCCGCCGGGCACGGTGGTGCCGACACCCGGGGCGATGCTGGGGTCGAGGAAATCCACGTCGAAGCTGACGTGCAGATGGGTGTCGGCGTCCAGCCCGTCCAGCGCCGCCTCCATGGTCCGCTTCATGCCCATCTCGTCGATGTAGCGCATGTCGTACACGTCGACGCGGTGCTGCTTGATCAGCCGCTTCTCGTCCGGGTCGACCGAGCGGATGCCGATCTGCCGCACCTGCTCCGGGCGCAGCGCCGGCGCGCTGCCGCCGAGCTCGGTCAGCGCCTGCGGGCCCAGCCCGCACAGGCAGGCCACCGGCATGCCGTGCACGTTGCCCGACGGCGTGACCTCGCTGGTATTGAAGTCCGAATGCGCGTCCAGCCACAGCACCCGCAGCTTGCGGCCCTGCTCGCGGCAGTACCGCGCCACCGCGGTGATCGAACCGATGCCCAGGCAATGGTCGCCGCCGAGCACGATCGGCATGCGCCCGGCGCGCAGCTCGGCGTAGCTGGCCTCCATCAGCGCGCGGTTCCAGGCCACCACCTCGTCCAGGTGGCGGTAGCCGTCGACCGGGGCCTGCCAGGGATTGCGCGGGCCATCGATGTTGCCGATGTCGCGCACCTCCACGCCACGATTGGCCAGCGCCTCGTGCAGGCCGGCGATGCGCAGTGCCTCCGGCCCCATGCGCGCACCGCGATGGCCGGCCCCGATGTCGGTAGGCACGCCGATCAGGGACACCGGCAGAAAGGACGACTTCATGCGCATACGCTCCAGCCAAAAAAGTGACCCAGTCTAGCGGGACCGGCATGTCACGACTCGCCGCGTCGCAGCAGGCGGGGCGGTGCTAGACAGCATCAGTGCCTGCGAGACTTACCCAATGCAGGGCCGGAGTTTGTGCTGACGTAGAACCAAGAGTTCAGCGGTGCATTGCAGTAAGGCAACCTTGGCAACAGGCATGTGTGCTCCACCTCAAGCGGCGCGAATTGGAGTAGTCACTGTCCACTTCGGACCATGCTGGCATGATGCACTCAACCAATAAGCAACTCTTTTCGTTGGGTAGAGATGAGCTATTAGCTCGGCTGCTGCCCGCCGACGTAGATCTGAATAGCTTGATCGCCTCTCAGAACTCTGAGAGCGTTCTCCATCACCGCGCTTCCCATTTCCGTATTATCCACGACGGCCTGCGGGTGATAAGCACCGTTTGCAATTTCGACGCGATCGAACTCAAACCCACGTTCCGCTGCCATGGATTCAAGAAGATTTGTAAAGAGCTCGACAAGCTGGGTGTTGTGCCGGATTAGCTCATCGCGATCACCCCCAAGCCTAATGTTCAGATGGGCGATGTACTCTCGCCATCTGTCCAGAACCAATTGGCACTTCCTGGAGCGTAGCCTCCTACCACTGTCATTGAAAGCGATCGTGATCGAATTCAGCGCTTCAATGTGAGGCGCAGTCAGTCGATTAGCGCGCGTCGTCATCAATGTTGTAAATATCCAGGAGCGCATGTCGGAAACGCGGCGCTTCCGCTCCACCCATTTTTGAGCCTGCACAGCGAGAATGGGGCCAAGCACTGTCGCCAAGATAATAAGCCAATCGCTAATTGTTACCTTCACTGTAATTTCCCCGTAGCTACATTATGGCAAGCCAGAGCTTAGCGCTGTCCGGCACAATCTTAGGAAGAATCATGCAGGAGTGCCAATTTAGCGACGCCTCACTGATTAATACTGCTCCGCGGCGCGCACTGCGGATCAAGTGGGAAACCGCGCTTACGGAGTGCACGCACTACTTTTTTACCTAAATCAATGGTGCCGCTTATCTTAACAGAGCGGATAACCTACTGTTTGCAAGGACCGCGGCGACCGCGAACGCTACGAACAAGTAGGCACTGAGTAGGCACGAAGCCGGCGAACAAGCAGGGACGGCGAAGGCTTGCACGATGCAAACCTTTGTTTTACAGGGGATTAGATGGTGCCGCTTATCGGACACGAATCCCCTTGCGCCACAAGGGCTGGAGGGGTGCCGTGTGCCTTTCGTGAGCCCGGCCATGCCTGATCGCGTAGTCCGGATCGACCAAGTGGCGGCGCTCAGGAAGAGCAAGATCGGCTGAATGAGTGGCACTCTTGGCACTGCGGACACGATCAAGGAGTAACGATGCCTCAGCTTTGCCTATCTCGCGACGAAATAGCCGAGCTTTGCCGCTCGCCCCAGCGTGCCCGGCAGGCTAGGTTCCTTCAGCAGAATGGGATACGGCACTACCTAGACGCATATGGTTGGCCAGTGGTTTTGCGCTCTGCGGTTGAGCCGACAGAGAAGCAGAAGCCCGCCATTCCCGAGTGGAAGTCGAACAAGGCTCCATAGCGCTCTGCACCCCTAAGGCAAACCCCGCCGGAGCGGGGTTGTGGCTGCATCTAAGAAAGCAAATTACTGATAAACAAAGTATCTATCTCGCCATCCTTCATTAGAGCCTTTCCGCTCACCTTGATCAGCGCAGCGCTTGCTAAAGCTGCGGCGTAAGGGTTAGGAATAGCAGCTCCAGCAGGATCAGTAATCTTCGCTTTTATGCGCTTGGAGTCGTCATCTGTCAATCTAACTTTGGCGGTGCCATTCTCTGTATCGTATTCGGAGATGGAAAGCTCCCACATGCGCTCAGGACCCACTTCCATCTCAGCGTCCTCACGTATGGCTCTTGCAGTCGGCTCGTCAATTACATATCGGCCTGCGACAGTCATAGTGGTGCACGTTCTACCTACAGGAGCAACAGCTTGCCTAACCGCCGGGCGCAGCGAATCCGCCATCTTTTCGAGCGTGGCGTGAAGCTTGTCCTGATTACTGCTCTGCATCGCCAGGACTTTGTCCAAGGCATCTTTGAGCATTTTCATTTCTTCTCTCTTCCCGCTTGCACGGCTGAACACCCAGGCTAGAAGTGCTCCTATTGCTGGACCGGCGACACCGCTGAACAGTTGCTGCTGCTGTGCGAACTGAATTACTGCTTCCATTGTATAGCAGTTGGCTCTCGGCTCGTTGACCAAGACCCTGACGTTCATAGCCTGGTACTGCTTTGCATACTCGCCAGTCACGACGAAATTGCTGGTGACGGCCAAGATCCTGGCCATGCCCTGCAAGGACTCTCCTAAGACGTTGAGTTCAATGCTGTGCTGGGCGGCATCCCCGCCGTCATAGCGGATTGGGACTAGGGCAATCTCCCTATCATAGTCTCCCTGTGTCTCTTCCATCGCTCCATCCCATAAGCGCCACCTTTGGCCGCCCGAGCATAGCAACAGCCTGAACGACGTGCGGAGACAGATGCGGTGCCGGCCTACCTGCGGCTGGCAGGGGCAAGTCCTGCAGGGACTGGCGAAGCAGTTTTAGCCCCGCAACGCCCTTTCCAACCTCTTCTCCTCGCGCGTAGGCTGCATCACCCCGGCAGGTTGGAGACCCGCCTGAAGCTCTTGCCGTAGCCGTGTAGCGTGGGCGCAGGCCCAGCGCTCTATCGAACGCATTGCGGCCTCTCGGCTGCGGAAATAGGCGTGCGGATATGAGATGCCCGAATCATCATGCCTGTTCACACAAGCAATCCAGGTTCCATAAATGGCTGTCTGGCTGACTCCGGCCACGATCCGCGTCCCGCACCGAAGCCAATCCTGCCCCCATCGGTTGGTAGGTTCCCACTCGAAGTCAGGAGGCAGTTCGTAGCGCATGCCAGCGATGCTATACGCGGCCGTCGCATAGCCCGAGACGCCAGCCTTAAGCGCTCAGGATGCCGGGATTGACGCTGCTCAGGCGTCGCGCGGGTTGAGCGGCCTCACTGGCGCCCGCGTCCGGCATGGTCAGGATCTCGCCGGCGCCGGACTGGCGCTATCGGACGGTGCCGCGGCGAGGTGTAGGAAATGTCTGGTCCTCGCGCCAGGCGCGGCCGTGTGGTATCCATCGCTTCCCACCGGCCACGAAGGACCAGAGCCATGCAGCAAGCTGCCCAAGTGATTGCCGCGTCTGGCAGCCTGGCCGTGCTGCTGCCGGCGATGCACTTCGTGGTGGCTATCCACCTGTGGGAGGCCACCGTCGCCGCCGCGGTGCATCCGTTCCCTACGTCCTCCTGGTTCCGCCGATGGGCCGGCTACGTCTACCTCGGCCTGGCCTGGGCTGGAATCGTGCTGGTGGCCGCGCTCGGCGCAGCGGACATGCTGGCATGGGCGCCCGGCTCGTGGGGCCGTGTGGACGAGGACGGCGCCTACACCTCGTTCGGCGCGTTGGCGGGATACCTGGCTGGCCTAGCGCTGGGAACGATGGTCTTCCTCTCCCTCCTGCGCCGCGCTGAGGCGAGCCCAAGCGGCCTACGCCGGATCCGCGAGGCCGAGCTGCGGCAAGAGTAGCGCGCTAGTTTGGGAACAGCTGGAACTGCAGACGATTGCCGCGGTTCATCCCCACCGCCACCAGCGTCCCGCCCACTGCGGTCTTCAAAACGTGCTCGGTCTGGAATCGTTCGCGCTGCGCTCTGAAGCACAGGTTGTTCCCGCTCACGTAGGCAAGGATCACGTCGCTGTTGTTCGACTCCACCAGGCGCTTTTCATCGTTGGCCAGGCGCGGCGTCACCATGCCGGGGAAGGACGAAAACACCATGGCGTTCACCGCGGTGTCGAACCAGTAGAGCCAGGCCACGCCGGATTGCACGAAGGCGATGTAAGCCACCATGTTCTGGTCGAAAGCCAGCGCCACTTCGCTGATGTTCGGGCGACTGAAGTACACGAACGGGGCGACCGTCTCGGCCGAGAGCCACACATCGTTCCCGATAACTTCCACGGTCCACAGCTGCACGTCTATGCCCGCGCTGCCGTCCTGTAGAGCGCGCCCACCACGCTCGTAATCTTTCAGCGGGACCGTGCGCCGGCTGACCGGCTCCACGAAGCTGGACTGGATCGGCTGCGTAGACAGCCTGTTCTGTGGGATCACGAGTAGCGCCCCCAGGAGACGCGCACGTTGATGCTCATGGTCTTGGTGTTGTCCTTCGGGATCACCGGGGTGACGCTCATCTGGAACGAGCCCATGATCGACATGAAACGGAACGATCCGATTCCCCCAGGCGCATTGCCGCGCGTCACGTCCCAGATCACGGTGTGGTCGCGGTAATAGTTGCCGTTGACATACGCGCTGGCGCTGCCGGTCTGTGCCGGGAAACCGGTGCCGGCGGGACTGCCAGTGATATCGCCAAGGGTCTGCGTCGAGTAGGCCTGGCAATAGCCATTGCCGGCGGGCGTATTGACCATGACGCCAAAACTACCTGACCCAATCCATGCGCCAGGCGCCCACAGGCCGGTGTAACTGTTGTCCGTCACGCTCTGGGCGCGGACGATGCCGCTGTAAGAAACGCCGGAGATAGTTGCCGACCACGGAACGTCGGCAGTGGGCGGGTAATTCCGGCACTCGTAGGTGACATCCAGGATCTCGTCCGGCAGCACGGTGATCGTGGTGGGGTTTCCGCTACCGTCCAGGATGAGCGCGCGCGACCAGCAAACGCCCGCAGATGCGTCGGTGAAGATGCCAACTTCCGCCAAGTTGCCCGCCGCGACGCCCGCGTCGAAGCGGTAGGTGATTCGGCGCCATCCGAAGTAGGGCGCAGCGCCCTGTGCGCCGTTGGTATCCGACTGCTTGGTAGAACTGCGCGCCACCTGGCTGACCAGCGCCGTGTCGGTGAATGCAGGGGTCGTGCTGCCGGAGCCGACGCCGCAGGCAAAGAAAATCTGCCCGCTGCTGAGGCCACCCCAGTTTGCCGTTGCGCCCAGTTCGTTCAGGCCAGCGTTGGTGATGAGATTGGAAAACCAGTCGGCGGCCACCCGGCGACTACCGGCAATCTCGTTTCCATCGGCATCTGCGCGGAACGCTTCCACCTTGAAGCGGCCGGCCAGTTTCATTTCCAAATCTACGTTGATCATGCGAGTGTTCCTCCAGTGATGGTTGCCGCAGGCGTGATGCTTTCCAGCGGGATGGTGTACTGCACAAGGATGGCGCGAATTTCGCCGCCAGTGATCGCCATGGCCGGTGTCACGCTTTCCGGCGGGATGGTGTAGGACTTCAAAATCTGCCGGATTTCGCCGGTCAGAATGGTCATGGAGGTGCTTACGGCTTCCGGCGGCCACGCGGTATAGGCCCGGACCAGCGGCCGAAGCTCGCCTCCCAGAATGGTTAAGGACGCATTGCCCAACGAATCCATGAATTGGTAGGTAGGCGGAACACGGACAACACCGCCAGTGATGCCAGTACCTGCCTGCAGGCCATCCGCAGGCATGACGATGGGATACAGCTGCGTGGTGTAGTAGAGGGCCTGTTCGCCGATGTACCCGGCCCAGAGTGCTTCGCGTCCAGCGGAATCTCGTACCCGCAACTGAATGTAGAACTGCCGATCTTCGTTCAGCCCTATTATGGTTGGAAGGTTCCACATCGCATTATCGAAGCGAACACCACCGCTGTAGTTGGCCGTCGTCCACACCGCGAAGCGAACCTGTGACGCACCCACCGGCGCCGCCGCGCTTACCCGTGATTCCTGGTATCGGCTATTGTTCCCTCGGATCAAGTTGCCCTGACTGGTGCGCAGCACGTTGCCGTCGGCGTCCTGCCAGATGAGCCGCACGTTGCCGCGGTTCTGGGACTTGTCGGTGTCGTCCAGCGCGATCATCGCGCTCGCCACGACAACCTGGGTCGGGTAGCAACGCCCGATCGTGGTGTTCGTCCACAGCGCCTCGATGCCACCGGCGTGCCCGACCCCGGTTTCGCCAAGGTAGTAGGCACTGTATTGCCCAGCGAAAGGTCGGGCGGTTGACACCTCGATCGCCTTGGGCGACGCCGACTGCTGGCCGCTCAGGGTGATGTTCCAGCCTCCCAGGTTGCCGTTCTCCAGGCCTGGATTGAACAGCGGCGTCACGTTGGCGCTGTAAGCCGGCCAGGCCACCACCACTTCGCTCGTGGCGTTGTCGACAAAAACCATCGCGCCCGGCGGCAGCTGATCGCCTCCGATCTGCAGCACGCTGCACGGGCCGATCGCGTTCTGGATCTGCAGCCGCCCCTCGTATGGCATCAGCAGCCGGTAGCCGGGAAGCATGCCGACCACGCGGAGCGGGAGAACGCCGAGCGTCTGGTCCAGGTCCGGTCGATCGTACAGAAGGTTTCCGACGCTCATCAGAGCACCCTCTTGCCCACCAGATAGACCCGCAGGCCCTTGGCGCCGGCCGTGCCGATCTGGTCCACGTCGACCGTCACCTCGTCGCCGACGAACAGCACAGCACTGCCCGACGCATACACGGGTGGCGTTGCAGCCAGGCGGGTCGTCCGCTCGTTGTTGTCGAAGGTCAGCTTGGTGGAGAGGATGCTCGTCCCGTTGCGATTGACGTCAACGGTCAGCGGGACCCCGGCGGTCTGCGCCACGACCACCGACGCGTAGATTCCACCCTCAGCGACGGGCAGCAGCTCGAAGCCGTAGGGCATGACGAACGATGCCTTGCCAGTGCCTGCGTCGATGTTGGTTCCGATCAGCGCCGTGGCGTCGGGCAGATCGAAGCACTGCACGTCGCCCGAGACGGCCGGCCGCAAGAGGTCGCCGGAAACCGCCCATCTGCCGCCGCTTGCCTGCATGCAGGTTGCGCTAATGATGCTGCCCAGCCCGCGCGTCTCGGCGACGAAACCCGGCGACGGCAGCAGCGTCCCAGGCGCCTGCACGGCCAGCTTCACCTTGCCCACGCCGAGCTGCAGCACGCTGAAGTATTCGCCATCCCTCCAGTCGTTCGCCGCGCCTGTGTTCGCACGCACGGTCAGCACCACATCGACGGATGTGTCAATGATGATGAGCGAGTTCTGGAACGATCCGTCGACGATAGTGTCACCCTCGATACCCGTGATGATCCTTGGCGCCGTGGTGGTGATCGGCGATGGCCCGGTGTAGGGCCGCGCGTAGCCGCGCAGGACCGTGAAGCCGTGCAGTCCAGCGGCCGGTGCCACCGCGAATCGCAAGATCGATTCGGTGGTGTCCGCGCCGACCACGACGGTGAAATCCTCCTCGGGCCGCAACACGCGGTAGTCGGCGGCGCCGGCTGTCCGCTCCATCGCTGAATCGTAGAACAGCGAGTTCCCGACATCCGCACCGGGGATCGGGAAGTCGACGGTGGTGCCGTCTCCTAGCCAGGACCAGCTGCGCGGCGCGACGCCGACAGATCCGCCGCCGTTTTGGATCTGCTCGACGTAGGTGTAGAGCGTGCGCATGTTCACGGCGTCCTGCTCCGCGATGCCGTCGCCCACGCGCACGATGCGCATGCCCTTCGCATCCCACACGAACTGGCCGGAATCCGGGTCCAGCACCAGCACCAGCGATCCGTCGGCCAGCTGCTGGATCTGCATCACGCGGTAGTCGAATGCGCCCTCGTGCAGCTCCGGCAGGAACCTGCCCTGATTGGTGATGTCGGTAGGCTGGTCGTAGGGCACCAGCCGCAGGATCAAGATGTCCGCGTTCGCCGCCGGTGCGGTGTTGAACTTGATGACGGTCTGCGACGAGGCCACGCCTACGCCCGTCACTGTGTACTGGGAGCTGGGGATGAGCGCGTAGTTCGGATCGGTGCCGACGAACACCTGCAGGTGGCTGGCGGAGAAAGCTCGCGGGCCGGTGAAATCGGTCGCGACGCCGTTGCCCTGGTAGGCCTTGCGGCGATCGTTTGCGGTGATGGTCATGGATGCTCCAAAGCAGAAGGCCCGCACTTGGCGGACCTGGGTGGTGGCGGCAGGTCGGTTACTGTTTGTCGCGCGGGCGGCGATACATGAGGTAGGCCGCAGCTTCGGCGGGGTTGTCCGGCGTGTACTGGCCGGTCCCCACGTCATAGAGGTATTCGCCGGTGGTGAGCATCTGGTTGCTGGGCAAGCCGGTCACCGGACCCGCGGCGCGCACGCCGGTCTTGATCAGCTTCTCGGCATCGACCTCGTCGTCCTCTGCGAACCAGTCGTGCCCCTCCTTCCATGCGGCCTGGCCGAACTTCGCGAGCGCCACGCCGGCGTCGACTATCGGATTGGGTCGGCTCGATTGCTGCTTGCCCTCCATCGCCGCGTCTACCGCCGAGGCAACGTCGCGCAGCAGCGGGAACGTCTGGAACGGGAACAGCAGCGATTTGCGCGCGAGCCACGCTGCCCAGTCCGCGGCGTCAGCATCGTCGTCGTCGTCGCCGCCGCCAGGGCCGCGGCCCATCATCAACTCGAACACCGCGTTCGACAGAACCGCGGCCGACAGCCACGTGCCCAGCGCGCGCGCCGGCGACTGCACGCGGCCCAGGTACAGCCCGCGCATGCCAGATTCCTGCAGCCGGTTGTTCATGATCACCATCGGACCGATGAACATGCGCACCCACTTGTAGCGCGGGTCGCGCTCGGCGGCCGACAGATCCTTGGGTGCGCCGGCCTGCTGCGTCTGGCGAATCGACTTGTCCGCCAGCAGCACCGCGTCGGCCGGGCCGGCGCCTTCGGCCAGGGCCTGCTGGTAGCGGCCCAGCCAGATGGCTCGCTCCGAGATCGGCACCACCCAGCGGTGCACTTCCATCGCCATCTTCATCGCGGCGGCGCGCATGCCCTTCTTGCCCGTCAGCTTGCCGAGCACCTGCTGGTAGGTGGAATCCAGCGAGTCGGCGCGCTCGAGCATGAAGGGCGACAGGTCGTGGATGGCGCGCGTCGCCGCGGCCGGGTTGCGGTAGTAGGCGGTGTAGCCGGTCGCCAGGTACTTCGGATCGACACGCGCCGCCGCCTGGATCGGAGCCACCACGGCGTTGGCCATCACCAGCGGGATGCGGAAGCCGAGCGCGGCCACGGCGGTGTTGGTGAGCACGCCGTCGGCCAGCTTCTCCGCCATCTTCGACCCGGGCTCAGCGATGGATGCGCCGGCAACCGAGTTCTTCACGCTGCCGTAGAGCGAGTGGTAGGCGCCCTCGGACAGCCGCTCGATGATCAGGCCCTTCAGCTCGCCGTCTTCGAGCACGCGCAGCGCCTGCTTCACGTACCCGCGGTGGGACAGGTCGGTGATCACGTCGTTGAGGTGGCGCGACAGCACCGCGTGGTAGTCCAGCAGCATCGGCGCGGCGTAGTCGGTGCGCTCCTTCGTGTGGCCCTTGCTGGTCATCGCGCGGCTGAACGTCCCGCCCATCACGCGCTCCTCGGCTGCCCGCGCCTGCTGCGTGCCGCCGCGCGAGGCGCGGGGGTCGTAGACCGCCGGATAGTAGCCGCCGCGCAGGCTGATCTGCGCGCCGCCGGCGCCGGTGAAGATGAGCGGCGTCGGCTCGATGCGCTCCGGCGCGACGCCAGACAGGCGTTTCTGCTGCGCCTCGATGTCCGGCCACAGCGAATCCACAGCGTCCCAGATGCGCTGGATCATCTGGCCGTCGGCCGGCGTCAGGTGCCCCAGCATCTCGGCGACGGTCGCCGGTGTGAACTGGATGGTGCGGCCGTCTGCCAGGTAGCCGCCGCGCATGAGCTTGTCGCGATTGCCGGCGTTGCCCATGTTCAGTGCCAGCGCCACGATCGTGTTGCGGGACACCGAGCGGCCCAGGCCCTGGATGTACACCTTCCGCTGCAAGTCGGCGCGCTGCGCGCTGGTCATGGCGGCAGCCATGTCGGTGAGCATGCCCCCGACCTTGTTGCGGTAGTCGATGCGCAGCTGCTGCGCGGCCTCGGCCTGGTTCCACAGGTAGTCGTGCCAGGGGCCGGTCTCGCCGCCGTCCAGCCACTCGACCACGGTTTCCGGTCGCACTACCCAGTCCAGCAAGCCCTCGTAGGCAGCGCCCACGCTCTGCATCACCGTGCGATCGGCATCCGAGAACGGGACCGGCGCGCGCTCCGCCAGGGCGCTCCGGATCGCGCCGGCCATCTCGGCCTGCGCTTCCTTCCACTCCCGTTTGTCCTTGCCCTTCAGCAGCTCATTCTTGAGCCTGGCCAGGTGCGCGATGTTCGTCACCGCGTCGTGCAGCTCCCGCAACTCGGCCAGCGTCATGTCCTGGTAGTTGGTGACGCGCTCGGCCTCCACGCGCGCCAGCAGCGCGTCGGTGATGGCGGTCAGGTCATCGTCGGCCTGCCGCGCCTCCACCCACGTGCGAAGCGACTGCCGGCGCGACACCTCGCGGGCAGACACCGGGCGGAACTCGAATGCTTCGGTGAGGGCGTCCATGGCCTCCAGGTAGTCGGCCCCGGCCAGGCCCAGGCGCTCGCGCGCCCTGCCTTCGCTCTGCTTGCGGATGTCGCTGGCCTTGCTGGCGATCTCGTCCTTGGCGCGGCGCGCAGCGGCGTAGAGCGCAGCGTTCAGCGCCTGCCGGCGCTTGGCCAGCAGGGCGGCGCCATAGTCGGCCCCAGCCGCGGCGCGGGCCGAATCCGCAGCGGCGCGGCGCTCCGCGACCAGGTAGTCGTTCGGCCGGATCTGTCGGTCGGTCTTGCGGGCCACCACGTCCTCGGCGACAGCGCGCAGCTCGCGGCGGCTCGGCCGCGGCTCACCGGCCAACTGCGCCAGCACCGCCAGCTCGCGATCAAGCACCTGCGCGCGCTTGGAGTTGTGCACCGCCTCCAGCGCCAGCGCCGGCAGCGTCCCGTCGGTCATCGGGTTACCGTGCCGCTCGTGCATGCGTCGGCGCACTTCATCCGGGATCGTCGCCAGCACCTGGTCCACGCCCCATAGCCCTTGCACCAGCTCGTCGCCACTGCTGAACCCCAGCAGCGCCGCGGCCTCGTCTGGATGAATGCCGCCCTCGCGCGCGTAGACTCTGCCCAGCTTCTTCAGGTGGCTGGCGCCGTAGTCCGCCACCAGCGCCGCACGGTCCAGCTTCATGCCCTGCAGCGCGGCCGGCACAGGCTCGCCGGCCGCTTCGGCCGCACCGGACAGGATGCGCCGCGCGCGCACCGCCGGCTGCGCTTCGATCTCGGCCTGCACCTCCTCGCGGACCTTCTCGGCCTCGTCCTTCCACCAGCGCTCGCGCTCGCGGCGGTGCGCCTGCTCCAGCTTCTGCTGCACCTCGGCCCGGGCCTCTTCGGCCGCAGCGGCGAGCATGCGCTGGTAGTCGCTGAACTGCTTTTCGGTGAGGCCGAGCTGCGCCGCTTCGCTGGCGGTGCGCGCGAGCGGCTGCGCGCCGGACCTGGCCTGCGCGACCTCGATCTCCGCCTCGCTGGCCAGCATGCGGTCGAACACGCCGCGCACCTCATCGGTGAGTTGCACGTTGAGGCGGGTCAGGGTGCGATAGACGCCCAGCAGCCAGGCCCGGAACTGCGAGAACACGGATTGCAGCTCAGGCGACGGCGCACGCCCCTCGGCCAGATACGCCTCGAAGCCGCGTGCGAACTGTTCGTGCTGATCGACGCCGATCTTGTCCGGCGACTCGACACCCAGCCAGGCCGTCAGCGCTTCGAAGTCGGCGCGCAGCTGCGGCGTGGCGTTCTCGGCCGCGGCGGCGTCGCGGTAGACCTCCAGGAAGAAGTGCCCGGACTCATGCAGGAACGTGGACAGGTCGGCGTTCTGGAACAGGCTGATCGCCATGCGCTGGTCCGGGTAGACGTCGATCCGGCCGCGGTTCTCTCCAGAAGCAGAAACCCCGCCGGCGGCGGGGTTCTGGTCATCAGCTACGGCGTTTCGACGCCGCTGGTTGCGCCCCGGTTGAGGGCGTCCACGAAGTCCTGCGCTCGCTGGTCCGCCTGATCCAGCTCCCGCGGCGTCGCCGTCCACTCGCCCTTCTGCTGCTGCTCCTGCAGGCGCTGCTGCCTCAGGGCCTCCCCCGAAGGCAGCGTAGAGTTCGGGGCCGACGCGGCCGGAACTGCGGGCGTCGTCAAGGGCTGCTCGGAACGTGCGTTCTGCACTGCGTTGGTCGACATCGGGTATCTCCTCGATGGGGATCTCGAATGCGGTCCCCATGGGGCCGTCGTTGTTGATCGCGGTGATCGAAACCCGGCCGTCACCAGTGTACTCCTCGGCCAGCGCCCGGACCACCTTCGGGGCATTGGCATGTGCTTCGGCCAGGACAGAAACCGGGACAGGTCGCCCAGTTCGGATTGCACGCCCGATAGCGCCCTCGACCGAATTCTGGGGCGACCGGTAGACGTAGCGAATCTCTACAGTCCGGCCGGACGCCAGGGCGGCGGCCACGTCGCTGCGCGCGCGCTCTAGGTTGGACAGCGTGCCGTCCAGGGTGACGTCGGCGTTGCTGCTGCCCATCACCGCCTTGATCGCCGTGGACTTACCAGATCCGCCGCCGCCGGCAGTGAACACGACGACGGGCTCTCGCCCTTCCGCGACCGGGCCGGCCAGTGCCTGCGCAAACAGGCGGCGCGTCAACGTGCTCGCCGCGCGGTGAATCCGTGGCGACAGGCTGCGGTCGGCCCGGTACTCGGGCGACAGCTCACGCACCATGTCGGTGTCGATGACCCGGCCTCCCTCGGTGCCTGGCAGCGCCGCGTACTCGCCGGCCAGTTGCTCGTCGGTCCGATCACCGAAATCCAGTTCGGGGGCATTCGGACCTGCCGGGCTCTGGTAGAGCGACACGATGTCGCCACTCAGCGCCTCACGCGCGGCGGTGTCCGGTAGGGCGACGCTCCAGGTCTGCCGCTGGCCTTCGATCGGGTCGTCGTGCACCACCTCGCCGCCGGCAGCCTCGGCCGCGGCCTGTGCCTGGTTCAGCGTCAGAAAGTCGCGGGGCTGCCCCTGTTCGTCGGCCAGCAGCCACTTCCCCGCACGCTGTGCGTAGGCGTTGCCGTCGCGAACGATCGTCTGCTGGCCACGGGCATCCTGCGTCACGCGAGGACGCCCAAGCAGTCCGCGCAGCGCGTCGATGCCCCGCTGCATGAACGTCCTCGTCGGCGCCGCCGCTGTGTCCGTACCGGTGCCGACCCCTGCCATTCGCTGCTTGTACAGCGCCAGCGGATCCTGCCCGGTCATCTGGCCGATGCGCCCAAACGCGGCGCCCCACAGCTTGGCTTGCGCCTCGGCCTGCGCCGGCGTGTAGCGCTGCGTCGCCAGCAGCTGGGCGTATACGTCGGCCTGCACCTTGGCCGCCGACTCCGACGCGGCCCGTGCGGCGTCCGTGGATTCGCTGCCGACGCCCAGCTCCTGCGCCAGGCCCTCGGGGCTGAACTTCTCCAGCTCCACCTCGCTCAGGCCATCGGCGGACAGGCGCGCGTGCCGGCGGATCTCGTCGGCGTTTGGCATGCGCGACACCACGCTCACCCACTTGGCCATCGGGATCGTGACGTCGCCGGTGGCCATCTGCTCGGCCAGCGCCTCCGGGCCGCCAACGGCTTCCTCAAGCACCCCCGGCGACGACTGGAACAGCGTTGCGACCGCATCGGCTGGCAGGTAGACCCGCGCATCGCCGGCGCCGGACGCGTCCACCAGCGCCTCAGCGTCCGCGGGCGAGCGCTCGACCAGCTTGGTGGCAGCCGCCGCCTCAGTGATGTCCTTCAACTGCGCGGCCTGGTCGGCCGAAGCCACGGTCTGCTGCAGCTGCTCGCCGAATGCACGCTGCTGGGCGTGCGACGGCCCGCCGCCGCCAGCCGCTTCGATGAGCCCCATCGGACCGCCAACGATCATCGCGTCCAGCACCTGCGCCAGCTTCTCGCTGGTCGGCGTCTGCTTGCCCTGCAGCAGATCCTCGGCGTCCACCTGCGCGGCCTGGGTGACGCCCTCGCTCAGCGCCTCGGATAGGGGCGTGGTGATGAACCGGCGCGCGCCGCCGCCGAAGGCATGTGACAGCGGGATCACCGAGCCGACCGCTTCCAGACCGCCCTGGGCCGCGCCCTCGCGCAACGCCTGCAGGTCGCTCGCACCCTCGTTGACCCGGTCCGCGTAGGTCTGCATGCCCGTGGTGGCGCCCATCGCAGCAGCGCCAGCCTCCGGGTTGCGCGTGGCCATCGCGAACAGCATCGCCGGCACCGAGTCGGCCAGCATGCCGCCGTAGTAGCGCAGCGAGTTGCCGGGGGCGTCGATCGCCGCGCGCACGCTCGCCGGCCGCGCCGATTGGCTGCCGAGTGCCTGCTGCTGCGCGGTCAAATCCTTGGTGAAGTCCTGCGCACCGCTGGCGAAGCGCTCCGCGCCGGTGGGATCACGGTAGGTCGCCGCGGCGCGCGCCAGCGCATCCTGCCGATCGGTGTCTCCGCGCGCCGCCGCTGCATCTGCCTCTCGCTGGTACAGGTCGGCGGTGACTCGGTTGGCCGTATTGGCGAAGGACAGCACCCGACCGAGCGACTGCGCCGCGGTCGAGAAAACCTTGGCGTCTGCGACCTGGAACCGCGCGCCCATGTAGTCAAGCGTGGCGCCCACGGTGCTGTTGTAGGCGCTGTCGCTGATCGGCAGCAGGTTGCGGATCGTGCGATGGAAGAATCCCATGTCCTCCGGCTCGCGGGTGCCAGCGAGGCTGCCGGACAGGCGCTCCAGGCCCGGAGCCTCGTCGCCGGCCAGGGCCATGCGCCGCGGGTCCGCCAAGAACTGGCCGACGACCGGGGCGCGCTGCCCGACCGCATCCAGGCCGTCGAGCCGATCCTGCTCATGGAAGTCCTGCAGGTTGTCCGCCACGACGCCGAACGGCAGGCCGCGGCGCGCGGCGATGTCGTTGGCGCGGGCGGCGTCGTCGGGACGCTGGCCGCCGGTGGAGACCGCTACGGCACGCAGGCGCTGCTTCCGCTGATCCTCGATCTGGTCGGCGAGGTCGTCGAATCCGTCCAGCAGGTTGTCGGTCACTTCGTGGCGCCTCGCTTCGTGGTGATGTACTGGGTGATCCACGCATCGGTGGGGTTGCTGCCGTACTTGGCACGGTAGGCATCGCGCACCGCGGCGCGGTCCGCTTCGCTGATCTGCAGCTGGTACTGCTCGCCGGTCGAATAGATCGACGTGCCCCCGGGCGAGATGCGCGCCGTCAGGCCGTCCGCGCTCCAATCGGCCACGCCGCCGGATGCCTTCCGCTCGGCGAATCGCTTGGCCACGGTGCGCAGCAGCACGTCGGACTGTTCCGGCGACAGCTTCTTGCCGCCGCTCTCCTGGATGGCGGTGGCCACGGCGTTGTTGTAGGCGATGCGGAACTGCCCGCGCTCCTGCTCGCGCGGCAGGTTCTTCTTCTGCGAGTCCTTGCCGACTGCGTCGCCCTCCTTGCCGATGCCGACCATGCGGAACCCGGACGCCAGGCGCTCGTCCTCGGTGAGCCAGTCGGCGCGTTTGGCCGCGTTGCTTGCCTGCTGCTGATCGTCGGCCAGCTTCTTCATGGTGGCGCCGCTGAGCTTGTCCGCGTATTCGGCCAGCTTCGTCCGGGCGAACGCGCCGGGGTCAGTCGCCTGCAGCCTGTACAGACGGTCGACGGTCACCGGATCGTCCTGCACGATCGTGCCGCTGGCCTGCAGCTTGCGGAATCGGTCGATCGATTCGTTGAGGCTGGCCGTGCGCCCCACCAGCGCCATCTCGTCAGGGGATAGGATCTGCGACAGCGGCGTGGTGGCGCTGGCCTGGGTCACCTTCTGGTAGACCGATAGCCCGATGGTCTTGTCGGCGTCCTCGCGCTGCAGCTTCGCCACCTCCCAGCGGTCTTTCAGCCGGCGCTCGGCCGCCACGCGCCGGCGCGGGTCCGCGATGCTGTCGATGCGCGCCAGCGCGTCGCCCTTCGTCGCCGCCGGCCCAGCCGGGACGATTGCACCGCCATCACCGCCGGCGGCCCGCCAGCGTGCTGCGCGGCCGCTGACCTCGCGCACGTACAGCGCCGTCTTCGGGTTCTCGTCCACGCGGCCGCGGTTGACCACCGCATCAGCGCCACCGTCGCCGGCGAAGTGCGCGGCGATGGCATAGCTCGGGCCGCTTTTGTCCATGCGCTCCTTGAACTGGCGCGCCGCGGCATCGGCGGATGCGCGCGCATCGGAGCGGTCGAAGTCGCCGAGCTGCGCCGACGTCGTGCGGCGGTACTGCAGCAGCCCCTCGGCATGGTCGCCGTCGTCCAACGGCTGCGGGTTCTTCGCCTTGGGGTTGAACCCGGATTCCTGCTCGGCCAGGGCGTACAGGTATTCGCGCGGCACGCCGTGCTTGGCCGCCGCCTCGTCCAGCACCGCGGCGACCTCCGGCGTGGGCTTCCCGCGCGGCGCCGGCACGTGGTCCGGATCGGCGCCACCCTGTTCCGCCCACGTCGCATCGGCGTCGGCCTGGCGGTCCTCGACGTAGGGCAGCAGCGTGCGCTCGGTGACGGCCCGATCCTCCGGGGTCATCTGGTCCGCGAAGCGCTGGTAGTACGACTCGGCCGCGAACGGGTCGCGCGTCATCATGCCGACCACCGTCTGCCGGCGCACGGACGACACGATGCCGCGCTCGCTGGCCTTGATCGCTTCCTCGCCGTAGCCCTGGGTCTGGTAGGCCGCGCGGGCGATGCCCAGCACCTCCTGCATGCGCGTCTCGGCCAGGCCATAGTCGCCCGAGACCGCAGCGCTGACGGCGTCCTGGGAGACGTTCTCCATGGTCGCCTTGCGCTCTGCGGCTTCGTACCCGGCGTATTCGCGATCGGCGTAGTTGGCGACGCGGCTCTGGACGGTGTCCCGGAAGCTGTAGGCCACCTGGTCGAACTTCGCCTGTTGGTCACGCGTGAGCCCGGCGCGGATGTCGGCGACATGCTTGTCCAGGTCCGGCAGCAGCGCGTTGGCGGCGTTGAGCGATTCCTTGCCCTGGTACTTGGCGATGCCATCCGGGTTGTCGGGCCGGAAGGTGTTGCCCTCCCAGTCGGACAGCTGGCGCCGCGCGGCCATCACCGCGGTGAGGTCCGCTTTCTGCTTCTCGCGCTCGGCGTACTGCGCGACAGCACCGCCCAGGATCTCACCGGTCCGGATCGCCGGCGAGAAGTCCAGTTGCGCGGTGTTGCGCACGTTCGGCGCGGCCTGCACCTGCACCTGCGGGCCAGGGCTGCGGGGAATGATCGTTGCCATCATGCGCTCCAGGCTCCGGCGTAGACATTGGACCGGCCGTAGGTGCTGCCGCCGAGGTTCGCGCTGCCGCTCACGCGAGCCGCGGAGCGCGCGGAGCTGGCGCCACCGTAGATCGATGCCGAAGAGGCAAGCGAGCCGAGAATCGTTCCGGTCGCCTGGGCCCTACCGGACCACCGCGAGATCGAACCCTGGTTCCGGAAGTTCGTCGCCTGGGCGCTGTAGCCCCATGCCTGCCGCGCGGCGTTCTGCCGGATCGTCTGCTGGTCGACCTCGCCGAACATGGCCGTCTCGCCCAGGATCTCGGATGGAGTGCCGAGCGTCGGGTCGATGTTGTTGGCGGCGATGGCGGCGCGCTGTTGCCCGATAAGCGCGCGCGTGCGCCACGCGGCTTGCTCGGACTCGCGCGTCCCCTGCGCGTTTGCGTTGTCGGCCTCGTTCTGCGCAAGCCGCTCGTTGTTCGCGGCGATCTCGGCCTCAGCCTGCCCCTGCTTGTTCTGCTGGTCGGCCGTGTACAGGCCGGTGCCGACGGTCGCGCCGATGGCAAGCCACGCCGCGGTGGCGGTGGTGATTTCACACATTGGGGTGGCTCCGGTAGAACGGACGGAAAGGCAACGCGTCGGGGCCGAAGGTGATCGGCGCAATCAGGGTGAAGCCCAGCCAGCGCAGCCAGCGCTTCGCGGCCGCGTTGCGGTCGTCCACGAGGTTGAACAGCATCGCTGGGAACTGGTCTTGCAGAAACGCCACCGCCGGCCGCGATAGCCGCACCAGTTCGCGCTGCGCGGTCAGCGAATCGAGCGCGGTGGACCCGATCATCCACACAGTCGCGGTGCCGCCAAGTAGCGAGTACGGTGCGGCGCCGAACATGCACACCGGCGAGCCGCGGAGCACTGCCGTGTAGGCATGCCGCGATGCCGCTAGGCATGCGTGCATGGCCTCAGCCGGCCCCCTGCGGGCCTCAGCCCAAAGCTCGGCTACGTCGGCGGGCCTGGGGCTGGCTGCGATCACGTCGATGTGGGCGGCGGTGGCCGGGACGATCTGCGCGTGCAGCATCAATCGGACACCGCATAGGACGGCACCAGCGCCAGGATCTCCATCGGCAGCGGATCATCGGAGACGATGTGGAAGTGCCCAGCGTCCTGGTCCCACTTGCACGTCATCGTCTTGGTGACGACGCCGGTAAACGGCTGAGTCGGCACGTCGTAGTCCTCGAACTCGCGCTGTGCCACCGGGTCCAGCAGCTCCAGCGAGGATCCGATGTAGATCCCGCGCGTCTCCAGCAGTTGCACGTCCACCCTGAAGGGCAGCTTCTTGGACGCGCGCATCGACTCGCCGCCGGGGTTGTTGGCCTCCAGGGTCTCGATGTGCGCGGTGTACTTGAGCCCGACCTGCGCCACGCCAGCGGGCTCCTGTAGGGTGATCGAGCCGC
Organism: Xanthomonas sp. LF02-5; assembly: GCF_034105325.1. Classification (NCBI taxonomy): domain Bacteria; kingdom Pseudomonadati; phylum Pseudomonadota; class Gammaproteobacteria; order Lysobacterales; family Lysobacteraceae; genus Xanthomonas; species Xanthomonas sp. LF02-5. Next base: position 257,655 of record NZ_JAXGGF010000006.1, read on the forward strand.
CGGCGACGGTGCGCGGAGCGTGCACGTTGCCATCGACCAGCGGCACCACCTCCAGCCCCTCCAGATGATCCAGCCCGCTGATCGTGTTCCGCTGGAAGGTCCACGACTGCAGCGGCACGCCGCGCATCGGCGCAGGCAGCGTGCCGATGGAGTAGGCCCGCACCTGCGTGGCGCTCACGTACTCGGCGATACGCAGCCGCGCGCGCGCCGCGCCGGCGAAGACCTCGAACCCGTCCTCCACGTCGCTGGTGCCGACGAACAACGCCGAGCTCGCCGTGATCGTCAGCACCGCCGTCTCGGTCCAATCCCCGCCGCTGGTGATGGTGATCGTGGTGTCGCTGGTGTTGCGCCCGTCGTAGGTGAGGCAGCTGTCGCGGTACTTGTAATCGGCCTGGTCGGCGTAGCGCGTTGGCGCCATCTGCTCGATGTACTGCTTGGACACGCCGTTGACCACCCGCCGCACCAGCACGTAGGTCTCGGTCTCGTCGGCGCTGGGCAGGCAGCACACGTCCAGGATCTCGCCCTGCGTGTCGTGCCGATGCCAACCGATCACCTCCTGCTCGGGCACATAGGTGCAGCCGATCAACACGCCGTCATCGCGCGGGAACCAGAGCACGGACCATGGCGCCGGAGCGGACTCGATGCCGCGGAACGTGTGCCCCTTGATGAGGTGATCGGCCCAGATGCTGATCTCGCTTCCGGTGAACCCGTCCTTCTCGAACTTGTAGGCCAGGTCGCGGATCTTCTGCCCGGCCTCCTCGATGAAGATGGCCGACTCGCCCAGCACCCTGGCCTGCACCTTGCTGGTGCCGTAGTAGGACTGCGGCTTGACCCCGACGGTCGATGGCGTCACCACGTCATCCTGCCCGGTGGTCATCTTGCAGACACTGCCGCTGGTCAGGATCAGCAGATTGTCCAGCGGCACCAGGTCGCGGATCGCGTTCACCTGGCGCAGGTTGATCGTGAAAGAAACGGCATCGCTGTCCACGATCGGCGAGCTGCGCCCGAAGTTGTTGTAGTCGCCGATGTTCGATGCCCACGCGGTCTGCGGGTCGGTCGGCGAACCAGCGAACCACAACCGGTCGGCGTAGAACTCCACCTCGCCGGGGTAGCCATAGCGGTAGGACCAGGCACCAGCCGCCCACACGTCCGTTCCGCCGACGGCGCCGCGCGCGTACTCGGTGACCACCACATTGCCGGTGCCAACCGGTGGCGGCTCGAAGAAATTGATCTTGTCCGCCGTCGCGTCGATCGTCCAACCCTGTGCCATCACGCCACCTCGCTGGAGCTGCGGCCGATCCCGCCGGTGCTGGTGCCACCGGTGCCGCTGCCGCCTGGGTAATAGGGATTCGACTGGACGGGCACGCCGTCGATGGTGACCGTGTAGTCGAGGTATGAAGCGCTGGACGCGCCGGGGATGCTGAACTGCAGCGTGGTGCCATCGCCGTCGAAGGTCCACGGGCCTGCCGCCGGCGGCGGTACGGTGCCGACGATGCCGTCCGGGATGCGTTCGATGACGGTGCCGGTGACGGTGTACTGGTCGGTGTAGGCGGTGATCTGCACCAGACCGAAGCCACCGTGGACATACTCCCATTCGACGCCGACCGCATAGCTGTTCACGCCATCGTCCTTGATGTCCTGCGGGCCGTCGAACGCGCGACCCACGTCGTGGACTGGGCGCACGCCGCCGCAAACGTAGTACCGATCGCTTCCTTTCGTGCCCAGGTTGGTCGGGACGCTGACGCACCGATAGACCTTGCTGTCGGAGCGGCGCAGTGCGCCGACCGGCACGTTCTTCTCGGCAGCCACCCAAGGCTTCACCGAGCGCAGCTCCTTCTCCTCCAGGTAAAGCAGCGACCCGATCATGTCCACGGTGAAGGCCGGGACGTTGGCGGTAACCGTCACCACACCCTGCACCGCAGACACCGCCATCTTCGCGGCCTCGTCGGTGTTGAACGGGCGGAAGGGACCACGGCGGAACGCGTAATCGCGCATCTCGAACGACGTGGCCGACAGCCGGCGCAGTTCCTTCGGCGGGATCTGAGGGTGCACCAGGTACAACACGTCGGCCGACTGCGTGAACCGGACGTCGTAGATCAGCGTCCCGGTGTACGGGGTGGTCACTTCCACGATGTTGCCGCTGCTGTCGCGCAGTAGCGCGCCGTTGACCCAGAACCGCATGTACCCGTCGCCCATCTCGATCAGGTACTTGACCAACGTGGAATAGACGAACGCGATGATGCGGGTGTCGCGGTCGCTGTGCTTGACCTCACCGCGGAACAAGAGTCCCGGCCGCTTGGCGACGCCGCCGGTCGGCTTGGTGATGACGTTGCGGCAGGTCTTCAGGCTCGTGGCATAGCGCACGAGGTCGGTGCGGCCATGCAGGCCCGGTGATAGCTCGCCGCCGGACATCGTTGGTTGCAGGAAGCGCATGATCAGATCCTCGACGCCTGCAAGGCGCTCATCGGCTCAGCGTCTTGGTTCGATTCGTTGAAGTCGTGCGCGGCGGCGGTGGACAGCGCCAGCTGATAGAGCTGCTTCAGCCCGGTCTTTGCGTTCAGCCCCTTGTCGCCGATCAGCGACGGCGCGGCCTCCTCCGCGAGCTTGCAGGCCAGCGCGTCCACGAACTTCGCCGGGTAGCGCTGCGGATCCTCCACGCGCGAGACGTACACCAGCCAGGCCTGCGGCAGGTCCGACAGCAGGCACGTCCCCTGCTCGCCGCCGCACTGCTCGAAGTCGTGCATGTAAGCGGCCACGTTCTCCCGGTGGCACCAGCGCGACAGGCGGCGCACCGTGCGCAGGCCGTTGTCATCGGTCACCGCGATGGCGGTGATGCAGTCGGCAGGCCGCGCATAGCGGTAGGTCCAGCCGGGTAGCGGAGCCTCGGCGTCCGGCGCCAGACGCAGCGCTTTGATGGCCCACGGCCAGTTCCGCTCGGCGAGCACCAGATCGCGCATCGGCTCCCACAGCCGAGCGAAGGCGCGAGCCTCCTTGGAACGATCAGTGGGCGCGGCGATCGACACGTCGTTGCCGAGCTTTCCGAGCGCCAAATTGAAGATGGATACCTGCGAGGGCATCGGTCAGTCCCCACGCGGGCCGTACAGGCGATCAGCCATCGATCGGCGATCCGGCGGACTGCAGCCCAAGTCGGTGATTTGCAGCTCCAGGCAGCGCTTCGGCTTGCCCTCCACCTGCTCCTCGGACACCGAGATGACCTTGGCCAGCGCCTGCACGTCCATCGGCGCGCCGACCGGCGGCATGCTGGCGATGCCCAGCGCTTCCAGCTGCGCATCCTCCAGGCGGATGCGCAGGCCCCAGGGGTAGTCGGGTTCCTTGAAGTCGCCGCAGCACTCGCTCGCGTCGTCCTTCTTCTCTTCCTCGTCGGTACTCTTCATCGAGGCCAATTTCATTGCGCTCTCCCGGAAATGCAGAGGGCGCCCGAAGGCGCCCCCTGTCTCTGCTACGGTGGTGGTGTGGCTTACGCTTCGGCGGAGCGCGCAGCGGTCTCGGTGTCGATGGCTTCCAGCACGCCCTTGCGCGCCTTGCCCTTCGACTCCGCGTCGCGGTAGCTGACCAGCTGCTCGGGCGTGAGCGACGCCAGATCGCCGGTGATGTCCGCCACGGTGCGATCCAGGAACGGATCGGCTTCCGGCTCGGCCGGCGTGCCGCCGTCGACCACCTCCATCCACTTGCCCAGCTCGTCCTCGCTGGCGATCTCGAACTCCGCATTCGCTGCGCCCGGGGTGCGCAGCACGTTGCCGTAGTAGCCCTCGGCGATGGCCATGACCTTGATGCCCATGTGTCAGCCCTCCTTTAGGCCACGTAGTTGCGCGGGTACGCCTTCCAGCGCTGCGCGTCGAGGGACAGGCCGGCGGTCACGGTGCCGGCGCTGACGGTGCCGCCGGCGGTGTAGCTCAGCCGCAGGTACTTCTCGGCGCCGCTCGGCAGCGGGATCACGATCGGCCCCTTGGCGAAGTCGGCCGGCGTCAGGGCGGCGCTGGTGAACAGCGTGGCTGCCGAAGAGAACGCCGCGTTGTCGTCGGTCTGCAGCGCGACGGTGAGGGTCGGCGAGCTGCCGGCCATGGCGGTCGGGGTGGTCAGCACCAGGTAGACCGGCTGGCCCACGCCGACGTCGCGCGCGGCGGCCTTCAGCGGGGTCAGATCGATCACGTTGGTGGAGTTGGCGGTCGCGATGGTCTGCGCCGTCGAGAACTCGTTTTTTGCGTCGAGGAACATTGTGTGATTCTCCTAAGAATCGAGAGAACCCCGGCGTGGCCGGGGCTGTGTGCGTGGCGTTGGGGAGCCGCTTAGACGACGCGGGCCTCGGTGTTCAGCAGGCCGTCGACGCGGCGGAACGGCACTTCGTCCAGCATCATCACGCGGCGGCCGGAAACGTCGCCCCAGGCCAGGGTGGACTGGGCGATCTTGTTCGAGATCTGCCGGCGGAAGAACGACGACAGGGTGCGGTTGCCGTAGAAGCGCGGGGTGACGCCGGTCAGGCTATGGATCTTCTCCACCGCCTGCGCGACCAGGTCCACCAGGTCGGCGCCGGCCGACGCGTTCTTGGTCAGCGCGGTGGTGTCGATGTTGGCCACGCGCACGACGAAGCGCCAATCCTTCATCACCAGACCGTTCTGCCACTTGTAGTCGTCGATGTAGGCGCGGAAGCGGTTGCCGTTCGCGTCGAACGCCCAGTCGTCGCCAGCGCCCTTGTTGAACTGGATGCCCGCCTTGGAACCCTTCGGGAAGCCGCCCCAGACGGTGTGATCCGACCAGCCGATCAGCCACAGCGAGGTGTTGTTCGAGCCGGTGCCGCCGGCGTCGATGATGTTCACGCCATTGTCCGCGCCGGTGATGCTGCTGAAGCGCGGGGCCAGGCCCAGGATCTCCTCGCCGTTCGCGGCGATGTTGCCGTAGAACAGCTTCTGGCAGAAGGTCTGGTTCATCGCCTCGATGAAGGCGCGCGCTTCGCTCAGGCGGAACGCGGCGGTGTTGCCGTTGAGGTCGGCGACCGACTTGTCGATCTCGCACAGCGCGGTCAGCTCGCCGAACGCCTCGTCGATCTGCACGGTGGTGCTCTTGGACTTCGGGATACCCGCGTTCATCTTGCGGTAGTACGCGGCCGGCAGGCCCGAGCGCTGGGTCACGCGGTGACCCGTGGGCAAATTGCCCTCGTACCACGGGATATCCTGCAGGATCTCGTTGTTCTGCGTCAGCAGCTCCGCGATGTCCGCGGTGTTGCCGTCCGGATCCAGACGCTTCGCGACGTCCAGCAGGGTTACTGCATCGCCACCGATGGTAGCCATAGTGCTTTCTCCATAAAAAAAGCCCCTTTCGGGGCCGTGTGGTCAGGGTGTGGTGTGGGTACTACTTGCCGTCGCCGAACAACCGAGTGGCGAGATCGCCGGACCTGCTGGGCGCGGTGCTGCCACCCAGGCCATCCATGCTGCTGTCGCGTGCGAGGCTGCCGAAGAACGAGAACGCCTTGATCAGCGCCGGGTGGTTGCCCCACCCCAGTTCCTCGAACGCGGCAGTGAGGGCCGGATCGTTGACGGCCTTCACCGCGGTGCGCGCCAGACCGACGTGCTCGTCGTACTTGTCGCCGAACTGGGTCTTCGCCTGCGCGCCCCAGTCCTCCATCTGCTGGTGGCGCTGGGCGGCGAGTGCCGCCTGGATCGCTTGCGCGTCCTCGCCGGTCATGCGGGTGTACAGGTCGATGGCTTCCTGAGCCTGCTCCTGCGTCCACCCCTTGCCCCTGAAGAACTCGGTTGCGGTCTTCAGCCGCTCGCCTTCCAGCGCGAAGCCATCCGGCACCTTGAACTGCGCGTATTGCTCCGGTGCGCCGGCGGGCTTGTCGCCGCCGTCCTGCTTGCCGCTCTCGGGGCCATCGCCCTTCTGCGGTTCCTGCTTTCCACCTTCGTTGCCCTGACCCTCGGCGGACCCCGGCGCGGTGGCCTGGTCTGCCTGCTGCTTCGCGGCGTCGTTGGTGCTCTGCTGGCCTTCCCCGGGATTTTGATTGCCGGTGTCGGCTGCGTTTTCAGTCGTCATGGTCGCTTTCCTCTGCTGCGTTGAGCTGCTGCTGCAGCTGCTTCTGGGCCTTGTTGGCCTCGGTGCGCATCTGCGGCTCGCGCTCCGGGCAGTTGTCGCGGATGGCGTGCAGCCACCACTGCGCCGCCTCCTGTCGTCCAATGGCGCGCGCCTGCGCCATGGCGTTCGTGTTGAAGGGCGATGCGTCGACGCCCATGGCTTGGACGAATGCCCAGACCAGGCGGCGGCCGGCCGGCAGATCGAACACCGCGCGTATGTCGTCCTGCAGTTGCCGGAACTGGGTCTCTTCGATCAGCGCGGCCGCGCGCTGCGCGGCGTTGCTGCGGGTCAGGGGGTGCGTCACTGGGCAGCCCCCGCCAGCGCGGAACCGAGCGTCTGCGCGATCGACCCATCCTGCGGCACTGCGTCACTGGCCGCCTTGGCCGCCTGGGCGCCATCCTTGAGCGCTGGCGCCATCTGGGCGATCTGCGCCATGCGCTGCTGCTGCGCGCGCGCCTCGCGGATGCTGGCGACCGCATCGTCGGAGCGGATCATCGAGGCCGGCACGTCGATGCCGCGGGTGTACACGTCCACCGTCTGGTCGGCGTCCAGCTTGTCCAGCACGTCGGGGCTGCCCGTGGCCTGGGCCAGGCCGCCGATGAACTGCACCGCACGCTCGATCGTGCCGCTGCTGTTCGCGCGCTGTGCCTGCGCCAGGATCGAGGTGTACTCGATCTTGAGCGGTACGCTGTCCAGCGCCTCCGGCGCCTCGGGGATGCGGCCGGCACGCTCCAGCAGTCGGTAGACGCGCACCACGACCGGGTCCAGCACTTCGTCGGTCAGCGACTCCAGCGTCGGGCCGAGCACTGCGGCCTTCTCTTCGCGGCGCTGCGCGATCTCGTATGCGGTGCGGCCGGTCTGGTCGCCGAGCTGCTGGAGCATCAGGAACAGGTTGTAGAAGAACGAGTTCTCGATGCGGTTCTCGATCGTGCGGATCTCCTCGCGCACCTGCTGCAGCGCCGCGTAGTTCGGCTGGTAGATCACCTCGGCCTTCGCGCCCTGCTGGTCATCGGGCAGATAGGTCTTCGCGCCGGGTGCCAGGCTGGCCCCGCCCTTGTTGCGCATCGATTCCGGCAGCGCCAGCGGCGGCTGGGACAGGAGATCGATCAGGCGCAGCTTCTCGCCCTCAAGATACTGCAGCTGCTTGATGTCGCCCAGGCAGTCCAGCGCCGGCGATGCCGAATAGATGTCCTCGGCAACCGGGTTCCACCGCGCCACCACGAACGGCGCCTCGTAGTGGCCGCCAATGTCCAGGATCCCGTGCCCGTCGGCCTGCTGGCCCTCGATCCACACCACCTCGCGATATGGCCGGTACTTCGGAGCCTGCAGGCCCAGGGGCCCCATGCCAGGCCGCGCATCGGGGTTCTTCTCGACCAGCGACTCAACCGTGAACTTCTGGTCGCCGTTCTGCTGCAGCGCCTGGCGCACGGTGACCGGCAGCTTCTCCTCGCCGTACCGGTCTTTCAGCTGGCGCGCCGTCTTCTTGTAGCAGCGCCAGATGCTATCCACGCGCCCCTGATCGTCCAGGCCCACAGCGTAGGTGCCGGCGGTGAGCGAGTAGAACCGGACCACCTCGTCGTTGTCCTGCAGCACCAGCATGGGCGCGACGCCGAACATGCCGTCTTCGGTGTAGACGACGGGCATGGCTTTGTAGAAGTTCGACTTTGCCAGCGTGTCGCGGATCAGCTGCGCCACGTCGTCGAGCCACACGCGCACGCCGAACTGCTCGGACAGCTGGGCATCCGGGGTGGCCAGCTTGAACCACGGCTGTGCCTTGCTGGTCATGTGCGCCGTCATGCCGGCGGTCATCACGCGCAGCACTTCCGTGGCCTTGCTGTTGATGATCTTCGCCCGGTTGCGCTTGTACGGCTTGTCGTTCTTGTCGTTGAAGCGACCGCGCGCCGGGTCGATGTATTCCGAGATCTGGCGCCAGTCGGGCAGCCAGTCGTTCAGCTCTTCGCGCATCGCCGTCTTGCGGCGCTGGCAGTGCTGCCGCAGGTCGGTGAGTTCGCTCATCACTCGTCCTTGAACACGCCGACGGCGGTGCCGCCCGTGGTGGTCAGGCGGACGCGCACGCCGGCACCAGTCGCGGGGCCGGGAACCAGCATCGTCGGCTCGCCCTTGTGCAGCGTGCCGATGATCAGGTCGGAACCGGGCGTGCCCATCACGACCTCGGCGCGCACGTTGTCCGGCAGCGCGCCGCTCGCGACGTACAGGCCGATCTTGGACATCGACCCGGCTGCAGGCGTGACCGCCGTGCTGGTGCTGGGCGTGGTGGTGGTCGGATCGAGGATCGAGGTCTGCGTCATTGGAGTACCGCCTTGGGTGGGTCTGGTGGCTGGGGCCGGGCTGCGCTACAGCGCGGCCATCTGCGTGCGCACGTCGCCGGCCATCAGGCCGTAGGTCGCGGTGGTGGGGTGGGTGCCATCGGTCGTCGCGTAGTTCGCCGCGCCCGTCACGATGAACTTCAGGTCATCGGTGCCGCGGATGGACGGCCAGTGCTGGTAGCCGTTGATCGCCGCCCCGACCTGCGAGGTCAGCCACGCATTGAGCTGAGCCGGGATGCCGGTGCTGTCCCAGCCGCCGGTGCCGCCGGAATAAGCCTGGTTCGCCTCGGTGGCCCAGCTGTCCGTCGACGTGGTCCGCGGCAGCAGGTGGCCGGCCAAGATCTTCTGGATACCGTTTGCCCGCAGGAGCGCATAGACCGCGTTCAAGCGCTGCTGCATCGTCGCCAATGTCGCACCGGTGCCGGCATTGCCGATGTCGTTGGTCCCATACATGGCCACCGCGTGGGTCGCGTACTTGGCCAGCGCGGCGTAGCGAGCATCAGCGACCGGCAGCGTGCTGGCGCTCCCGTGCACGGCCAGGCTCATGTAGGCAACCTGGCTGGCATCGGTGTCGTTCGCGTCGCGCATCGCGCGGGACATCCAGCCCAGGCCAGGCACGCGGTTGGTGCTGCCGGCGTCGCCAGTACCCTGCGAGATCGAGTCACCCACGCCCAGCCAGACCTTCGCGTTCGCCGTGGCGTGCCGACCCACCAGCTTGGGCACGTAGCCGTTGCTGCGAGTGGTGACCGCGGTCCCGGTCGCCGTCCACTGCCCGGCGGCGTACACGTCGCTGCTCGTCGTCACGGCCGGGTCGAACCATGCAACCCGGGCACCCGACTGCGACATGTTGCGCGCCGAGCTGTTGCAGAGCGTCGAGGCGCTGGCCGAGTCGAACATCACCAGCAGCTTGATGTAGACGGTCGTGCCGCGCGCGAACTTGGCCAGGGAGAAGTCCGCAGGCCGAAGCGGGTCGCTCAGCACGTCGTTCGCGCCGTCCGCCAGGGTGATGCCCTGGGCGCCGCTGAACGTCCACGGCCGGCAGACGTTGCCGATCTCCAGCGATGCGCCCTGGATCGGAAGCGTGTTGCCGGCGTTGACGATCGAGTTGGTCGAGTAGGCCGCGCGCCAGTTGTCCAGCAGCAGGCGCAGCTCGGTCAGGTCATCCGATCCCAGGATGTACGGCCAGCGGATCTGCACGCCGCGCTTGTTCTGGGTCTCGCCGCCGTTGTGGATCACGTTGCCCGAGCTGGCATAGCGGAGCGGGATCTGCGCGATCGGGCCACCGCCACCCCAGTATCCGCCGCCACCGCGCTGCAGCGGCGAGCGCATCACGGGGCGCGTGACGCGCTGCAGCGGGCGGTAGGAAACCCGAGACACGCTACTGTCCCAGGGCCGTTTTGGCAGCGCCGGTGGGCATAGCATTGCTGGTGTCGCCGGCGAGGATCGTGGAGCGCGCGCCGTAGCGTTGGCGCTGGCGCTGGCGCTCTCGGTCACGCTCTGCCACCGCCGCATCGTCGATCGACTCGGGACCGACCACCGGGGCGCTCGCCACCGGCTTGACCTTGGGCTTGCTGCTGCACATGTGTGGTCTACCTCATCGGGTTGTAGGGGCCGTCGGCCTTGCGGTCGGCGTAGTTGTCCTGGTCGCGGCTGGCCATCGGTGTCCCATCCGGGAAGCGCTGGCGGGCCTGCACCGGATAGGCGAACGAAAGCACCAGCGCGTCGGCGCGGTTCGGCGACGGCTGGCCGCGCTTCTTCATGTCCTTCTTCGACTCGATCTGGATCTTTCCGTCCACCCGCGCGACCGTCTCGGGCGCCGTCAGCTCAGCCAGAAGCTGCGGATCCTCTTCGATGGCGCCGCCATCCTTGAGCCAGTCCCGCGTCAGCTTCCACATTTCGGCGCGCTTGTTGAGGCAGCCGCGATCGCCGGCCTCTGCTGCGAACCAGACCAGGCGCCAGTCGCGTCCCCAGGTCGTGCCGACCGACTTCACGCCCGTGCCGTAGCCGGCGTCGATGAACACTGCATCGGCTTTGTGCTCGTCCTCCAGCTGCGCCAGGATCGTGGCCACGAGCACGTCGTTGTCGTTCTTCGACATCGTGCGCAGGACGCGGAACATCAGCCCTTGGCGCAGGCCGAACACCAGCTCGTCGTCGCCCTCCCAGGCCGGGTCTAGGGTCAGGATCTTGGGCGCCCAGTTGTACTGCTCCGGCCGCAGGTGCCGCCCGTAGGCCGCATCGGCGTCCTTCTGCGAGATGAACTGCTTGGCCGACATCGACGGGAACAGGCCGCGGATACGAACCTTGACCCGGTCCGAGTCCTCGCCGTGCGCGTCGACCATCTTCTGCAGCTCGACCAGGTTCGTGCCCTCAACCGTCCGGCTGTCGATCTGCTCGCAGTCCCAGCGCCGGGCGTGCTTGCGGAAGCACTCGCGGAACTCGCCGGTGTTACGCGTGGCGTTGCCGAACACGGCCCACAGGATCTCGGTCCCCTGGTCGGTCAGTGCGCCCTCGGCCACTTCCCACACCTTGTCGGCGATGGCGGACGCCTCGTCGAAGATCAGCAGCAGCCGTTTGCCCTCGTTGTGCAGGCCGGCGAACGCCTCAGTGTTCCCCTCCGACCACGGCACCGCGTCGATGCGCCAGGTCTTGTCGTGGCCCGGGGCGGAGCTGATCAGCGCCGTGGCCGTGAGCGTGGCCCAGTGCTTGGTCAGGCTCATCTCGTGCCACTTCGACACCTCGGCCCAGGTCTTCGTCCTGAGCTGGTTGTCGGTGTTGGCCGTGACGACGCCGCGGGTGTCCTCGAACGTGTCGAACGCCCACTTGATCAGCATCGCCACCAAGGCGGACTTGCCGATGCCGTGGCCGGACGCCCGGGCCATGCGGATCACCTCGCCAGCATCGGCAGCGCCGGCGCGCAGCTTCTCGCCTACCCGGACCAGGAACTTGCGCTGCCAGGTCCGCAGCGCCTTGCCTTCCAGGGCCGTGCCCTTCTCCCCCCAGGGGAAAACGTACAGCACGTAGCGCAGCGGGTCGTGCTGGAAGGAGGCCACCGCCTCGATCAGCTCCTGCTCGGGATCAGCCGCCCGCTGCGCGCTCACGTGCCGCCTTCATCCGATCCGCGAGGTTGCCGACGACGTCGTGATCCACCGCCAGGCGCTCGCCGTACCGCTTCGGATCCCATTTCGCCAGCAGCTTCAGCCGGGTTTCGATCTGCAGCTTACGGTGGCCGAGCATGTCCTCGGTCCGCTCTTCGGTGACCACCAGCTCAGCGCCAGGCAGCACCAGGTCGCGATCCACGCCGTTCTCGTCCTTGCGCGTCAGCACGCCCAGCAGCTCGCGCTTCTCGGTCTTGCCGATGACCGGCGTGTCGGCGATGCGCAGGCAGTCCGCGGCGATCGTGTCGAATCCTTCCTCGCGTGCGCGCGCGATGGCTGCGGAAACCTCGCGGCGGTTGTCCATCCAGTCCTTCACCGTCCGGTAGGCGGGCATGCCCTCGTCGCGGCAGATGACGGCGAGCGGTTCGCCCAGGCTCAGGCGAGCGGCAATGGCTTCCACCAGCTCCTCGGTGTACAGGCTCGGCCGGCCACCCTGGGACTGGGTGGCGCCTGGCTTGGCCCTGGTCTTCCTTGCCGCCATCAGTGGGTCGCCTGCTCCGCCCGATCCGCCCCGATCACGGCTTGGGCTGCCCGGACTTGGTCGTCGGCGTCGCGGACGATTTGAACAGCAGCTCCCGCAACCTCTGCTCGTAGCTGGGCGGGCGCATCACGTTCGACGGCGCCGGCGGCGGCTTCGGACAGACGCTGGGTTTCGCAGGTGGCGAGGTCGTCGCGCAGCTGGAGACTGCCAGAGCGCAGCTCAGCAACAACAGCAGCAGGGACGGCCTGGGCCGCGGTGCGGTCTTCTTCATGCTTCGCTCCGATGTCGGCCATCGCTTGGCCCTGGGTGTGCTCGACCTGGCGAGCGTCGGCCTGCGCCTTGGCCTCGCCCTTCGCATCGCCGGCATCGCGCGTTGCGGTTGCACCCTCCGCGCGGTCGCCACGCCAGGACCAGCCGGCGCCGAACATGGCTGCCGACCACAGCAGGAAGGCGGCGAGGACGAGCAGGATGCGATTCACGGTCGTTGCTCCTTCTGCCGGCTACTTGCCGGCCGCCAGTTCGTGGATCCGATTCATCGCCCACGTGTAGGCCCACTGGTCGGTGATCGAGATCCGGGTGATCTTCTTGCCGTTCCGCGTGGCCTGGATGACCTCGGTGCTTTCCACCAGCATCGCCACGGCCAACAGGGCGCTGCGCGTGGTGGGGTCCGGCTCCTTCAGAATCTCGACCGCGTCGGACACCATCGAGCGCAGAGAGTCCAGCAGGCCGGCTGTGGGCCGGGCGTTGCGGGTGTCGATCAGCGCCAGCGCCTGCTGCAGGCCCTTGATCGCTTCCTTGTGGCTACGCGTGCGGGCCATCGCTGCCTCCCTGCTCCTGGCCATCAGCCGGGTTGGGCTTCAGCGACTCGGGCCGTGCGCACGGCCAGATCCGGTAGATCCAGCCAGCGGCCGTGGTCCAGAGCCCCATGGCGGCAAAGCCGCAGATGAGGGCGTACCACATACCCCGCGGCGTCGGGACGCGCGCCCAGCAGATGACGACCGCGAGCGCGCAGCTCCAGAACCTGATCCGTGCCTTGGTCTTATCCGCCGACCAGACCGCCCGCATGCCGATCTGCTGCGGCAAATGCGGCAGCACGAGGCCGATGCTGACGCTGATCACCAGGCTTTGCCACATGGCCTCGGCCAGCGGCGTTGTCATGTACTCGCCGACGTCCACCAGGAACAGCTTCACCGCCGGCCAGTTGTCGGCCATGGCCACGACACCGGCAACGACAGGCACCGCCGCGGCCAGCTGCGCCATCGTGGGGCGCTGCACGTCAGCCACCCCGGACGGCTTTCACCGCCTCCGGATACACCTGGGCCCAGCGATCCCGGTGCGGCTTCCCCGGGCGCCACGCTTCGATGTACTGCTCCCACGCAGCCTGCTCGTCGCCGATCACCGGCAACGGCACAGGCAACGTCCACAGCAGCAGCCGCGCGAAGCCAGCCGCCAGCACGTCGTCGTGCTCCAGCGCGTCGAAGACTGCGGCGATGGTCGGCGCGATGCCGTGGCGCTCGCACAGCGCCCGCGCGCGGCGCTGGCTGGCCGAGTGGGTCAGCACACCCTTCACACCGCCGCCGGCCTCGAACTGCCACAGGCCATGCGCCGGGCCGCCGATCTGGTGCCGCGTCTTCAAGCCAGATTCCTGCAGGGCCATGACCAGTAGCTGCACGCGCGCCGGCGGCGAGTCCATCCCGTCGCCCAGTTCCGCAAGCGCGGGCACGATGATCTGCGACAGCGCCACCGCGGGCGCAATCGGCAAGGGCAGCAGGGCCATCGGAATCTCCGGAAACGAAAAAGCCCCGCCGGATGGCAGGGCTTTATGCAAAAGTGAGGCCCCCGCTTAGTGCGAGGGTTGTTGCTTCAAGTTCTAATGTCTATCGCTTCAGCGATGCGGCACGCTCTTGCTCATCCAATTGGCTCCAGTGCAGATACTCGCCTGGTACGGGAGGAATCTGAACCAAACTAGGCGGCTTATGCTGGTCTCCCTGCTGGTGCCCGAAAGCACCAATCAAGCCAACCACCGCCCCATCAGGCTGCAAGCCCCAGGCGGCTAATCGCCAAACTGTCGGCCCAGCTGTCTTTGGCACACCATCGTGGACAAAGAACCAATCAGAAACTGGAGTGATCGAAACGTACTTTGCTGATTCCGCCATGATTACCTCCGAGAGATACACCCCTCGAAAGTAGTCGCACACCGATATAAACGCAATCGGCCCGCTGGTGGGCGGGCCGCTTTTGATCGGTACTCTCGGATGATGCCCAAATTCTGCATATCCGGATCCCACCCGTCAACCTGTTCTAGCAAGGTCGCACCTGACCCATCCGCGCGCCTCGGCCAATCTTTCTCGGTATGCCTTGCGCTCCATGCCGAACGTCTTGGCCTTCTCGGACTGCCGGCCAAAGGTGCAGTATTCGGCTCGGATCACGCGGGCTAGGCTCGGGGATTCGCGGTGCAACTGCAGCACCGCCCTCTCTACCTTGGCTGCCTGTTCTGGTATGCCATCGCTAGAACTAAGAATCTTCGCGTGCGCCGTGCGCGTCTCAGCGAACCGCACTGGCTCAGCGGCCCAGGTCGGCAGTAGCCGCGCTTGGCCATTGGCAGCGACCATGCCGGCAGCGCGCCCCATTGCTCGGCGACGATCAAGGCCGCCGCGGTCCATGTTCACCTGTTGGCGGATCAGGCTTGGCCTGCCCAGGCCGGCAAGGGTGCATGCGCCATACATGCCAGCCCCTGCCTCCTGCGCCTCACGGGCCGGACCATAGGCGTAACCCCAGGCCCGGAGAAAGCCATCGAAAACGTCATCATTCATGCTGCTGTGCCTCTCCAAGTTGATTGGGGTTTTGTTCGGCCATGCGCTCGTAGCGATGTGCCTTTTGTCGGGCCAGTGACGCGGCCATGCGGTAGGTCTCTGCGGCCGTAGAGCGCTCGCCGCGGTCGCGCCACAGCAGCAGGTCAAACCGGATGGCCTGGGCCTCTAGCTCGTCAGCGAATGCGCGCAGCGTCTGTGCTGGCGTCGGCATGAGCGAGGAAGGCCGGCGCATTGCATCAGTCGTCATGGCGACCTCCGCGCGGATAGCTCTGGCCGCTGCGTGGCTGCCACTTGGCCGGCGTTGCTCCAAACCCGGTGGATCTGCGCTGCGGCTTTTCTTCCGCCATGTCCGCCAGCGCTTCCGGCACGGCGCCGTCCCAGTCCTCTGCGCGCTGGTACTCGAAACGGTTGCGCAGGTTGACCACGGTTCCGGTCTTGACGTTGCGACCCTTGCCCACGATGACCTGCACAACCCCCGGGCGGTCGCCTGGCTTGTAAACCTCCGGCCGGTGGATAAACAGGATCAGGTCCGCCACTTCCTCGATGCCGCCGGAACCGCGGATGTCCTTGATCTCGGGCGGCCGCCCCTCTGCGCCGCCACGGTTGAGCTGGGCCAGCACCAGCACCGGCACGCCCAGGTTCTTCGCCAGCGCCTTGAGATCGCGCAAGGCTTGTCCGCGCTCGATCACTTCGCCCTGCTTCCCCGGCAGCGCCATTTCGTGCAGGTGATCCACAACCACCAGCGTTAGCGCCTTCTGCCGGTGTGCGCGCTTGGCCCGGGCGACGATCTGGACAGCCGACAACTGCGGGTCATCGTCAATGACGATTTCCGCATCGCGCAGCTTGCGCATCGCCTCGGTGCTGCGCGTCCAATGGATCTCCCCGTCCCCGTCGATGTCCTGGCCCATCAGCCACTGCAGCGGGATGTCCCCCATAGCGGCCACGTCGCGGGCCGCAACGTCCACGTCGTTCATTTCCATGGAGAACAGGGCGACTCGCTGCCCATCGCGCAGGCCGGTGAACCGAGACTGCTGGAATGCCAGTGTGGATTTGCCTTGGTTAGACCTAGCTGCCAGCACGATGACCTCGCCGGGGCGTAGGCCGCCGATCGCCTGGTTTACCTCCTTCCACGGCGTTGGCTGCCCTATCGACCGGCCGCTGTAATGGCGTTCGTGCAGGACATCCCCCAGCTTTTTCAGCACGTCACGGTAGGGCCGCAAGCCGACCGCCTTGGCTGGCGTGATGCGTGCCAGGTCAGATGCTGACCGGGCAGCAACATCGGCCGCGGTCAGGTTGCCGGGGCTTCCGGCGGCCGCGATCAACTGCCGGCCAATCTCCTGCAACTGGCGCAGCCGCGACCGCTCGGTGACGATTTCGGCGTATGCGACCACGTTGGCGGACGTGAACGCAGCGCTCGCAAGGTGCAACGCATGGCTGCCGTAGTCGTTCGCCTGCTCTGTACCCTGTGCCTCGAACCACTCGGCCACCGTAACCGCATCGGCCGGCTTGCCCTTGTCCAGAAGCGCCAGGATGGCGGCATAGATGGCCCGGTGCGCCGGCACGTAGAAGTCTTCTTCCCGAAGCCAATCCTGCACGTCGGTAACGCGTCCGTTGTCCAGCATCAGGCCCGACAGCACAGCCTGCTCGGCCTCGGCGTTGAACTGAGCGACCGGCTGGGCATCGGCATCGCCATACAGCGCAGCCATGCGCTCGGTTTCGTCGTGGACGTTCATGCCCGGCCACCGTTTTCGTACTTGCCTTCGATAACCTTCGCGAAATTCCTAGGCGCGATCAGCCATTCAAGATCCGCAGAGAAGTCGTTTTTCCGACCCATGAGGAAATCGCTTTTCGCCACGTAGTCAAAAAACCGACCCCACCAGTCCAGGCTCTGCCGTTCGGCGTCTTCACGCCATCGCGCCTGCAGGTGCTTGGCCCGCGTATCGGTCCACGACTGCACCGAACGGAGCGCAGGGAGCTTTTCGTGGTACAGCGCGATGATCTCGTTGTGCGGGCATGGCGGCATGGCCTTGCGCGGCGGCTTGTCCTGCTGCTGGTCGCCCAGCAGGTCGCCAGTGCCGTGATCGGCTCCCGCCTTGTCGTCCTCGGCGCCTGCTGCCGGGTCCGCATCGACGGCAGCGCCGGACGATGTGGACGAATCCGCGTCAGCGGATTGCTTTTGCTCTAGTGGAGACGGAGACGGAGACGGAGACGGGGGACTGCCGTTTTCTGCCAGTGGCGTGCTACCGGCACCATCTAGCACTGCTGGTGGCACGCCGTTAGCGCAATCGTGCTCTGCGTCTTGCATGCGCTCGGCATACTCTGGCATCAGCTTGGCAGCCTCTTTGCGTCCCCGCTGCTTGCACAGCGCAGCCCATCGGGCTTTTTCAGAACGAGCCTCCGCACCAGCCGCCCAGGGGTTGTGATCGGCCCAAGCGTGGATGATGCGCGATCCTTCCGCGCCGTCCAGAAACCCGACATCGGCCATTGCCCGGACGAACTCACCATCCTGCCCGGCCCAGTCAACAGCCAATTCAATGTCCTCATCGGACATGCCCGCGAGATCGCCATCGCTACGGTTGGCGGCGGCCCAAAGGAATAGGTAGATGCAGCCGAGCGGGCCACTCGGCCCTAGCTTTCTGGCGAGCTTCTTGGTCTTGGGGTGGCCGGGGAAACCCGTCGAAATACGGGCGTCCGATACCTTCGCATCAGCCATGTGCAGACGCCTCGCCGAACTCTGCCAGCATCAACGCCTTGAACTGCTCCAGATGCGCGTCAGTGATCCACGACTTGCTCGCAACGTGGCGGGCGATTTCCAGCGCCTGGCGCGCGCTTCGGATGCTCGGGTCGTACTCGAAACCCGGACGCGCCGGGTCGGTGAAGATGGCGAACACCACGCCGTTGATCCGCTCGACTCGGACAAGTTGCGGGATGGTGTTGCTGCTGCTGCTTTTCGGTGGCATAGTGGCCTCGGTCTCAACGAAGCCTCCGCACATGTCTGGCCGACAGCGGGGGCTTCGTCGTATCTGGACGAATGGTTTTGACCGCCGAAGCGGTCCCCTTTCGCGCCAGACACCGATGCACCCACTACCTGCACCGGGTGGTCGCCGTCCCTGCACCCATCGCGCCCCCGTCCTTGGGGCGAGTTGTTCAACTCAGGCCGCCGCCTGCTGCGTAGACTTGTCGCCGTCTGCCTGCGGTAGCAGAACGGTGTAGCCAATCACCCGGCCGCGCTTGCGTATCCAATGAAGGTCCGGGCGTAGTTCCTCGCAGCGCACACCCGTGGCCTTTTCGGCAGCAGGACACCGCTCCGGGCTAAGCCCACGCTTGAAGTACGGGGCGACCGCTTGAGGACTGACGCCGATTGCGGCGGCAAAGCGAGATTGCCCGCCTGCCGCCTGCACCGCCCGACCGATCGCCTGCACAGCTTGTTCAAGGGATGAGTTCTGCATGCCACCATTCAACCATTGGTTAATCCGATGGTCAAGTATTGATTGATAGTGATTTATTGCGGCGCATCAATCATTGCTTTAGGATGAGAGCATGAACACAAACAAAGAACTGAGAGATAGGCTCATCTTCCAAATGAGGGAGAAGGGCGTGCGCGCCTCAGAGGTGGCAGAGTGGTGCGGCGTCAGCCAACAGGCGGTGTTCAACTGGCGAAAGAATGGCCGAATTGATCGGCGTCACTTCATCGCCCTTACAAACCGGTTCAACGTCCCTCTTGAGTACTGGCTAGGTGCTGAGGAACCGCAGGAGCAACCTCGGCCCGGAAAAGCCTCTCCTCACACCTATGGCGTTCGCAACGACGAAGCCAATGGGACGGGTCCGGTTCTGGAGGTGACGTTCCCTGTTTACGACATTGACGTCTCTGGCGGCCCAAGCGCCGCTACCCCCGAACTGATCGAGACTCGCTATCGTGTTTGCTACCAGATGGACTGGCTCGACCGCTGGGACGCCAAGGCCGATGACATCCTCATTGCTAGGGTGCGCGGCTCGTCCATGGAGCCAGTCCTATACGACGGGGACAAGGCTGTGATACACCGCGGCCGCACGCGCGTGCGGAACGACACCGTCTATTCGCTGATCTACGGCGGAGACGCCAGGGTCAAGCGCCTTTTCACCCTTGCGGACGGCGGGTTGCGCATTGTCAGCGACAACCCAGACAAGGCTAGGTATCCGGACGAGATCGTGCCCCCGGACGAGTTGTCGCAGGTATACGTCATCGGACAGGTGATTGAGAAGATGGGAAGTGGCGGGCTATAGAAAGAAAATCATCGATTGAGATGTTCAATCAATCTATGCTTGAGTTCAATCAACCATAGGTTTACTGTTTGCCCATAGCGCCGGCTGTTCGGCCGCTGGGGAAGCAGATGCGCAATACCGCGACTACCACCATTCGTCAGGCGTTTGACCTGATCGAGCGCCACCGGGAAGCCGGCTGGATCACCCAAGAGGCCGCCGGGCGCGCGCAGCGCGCGATCAGGGAACGTCTCTACTACGGGAACCCCATGACCACTGCCCACCGCGCCAGGATGCTGGCGTTGCGGTTCGGGATAGTGGCCACCGCGTCCACCGTGCGAACGCTGCCGCAGCGCGCAGGGGGTGCCGAGTGATCTGCAACGACTTCCGCAACTGCTGCGGCGCGCCGGTGCCAGACGAAGACGCGTTCGAAGCGAGCGGCGGCTACTGCGCCGATGGCCAACCCTGGGCGTCAGCGCTTCCGCTTGGGCTTGCTTTTTTCCATGTCTGCATCAGCCCTGTAGTTGCGGATAGCCCCATGATCCGCCCCGAGCTTGAGAACGATATTGAAGCTCTCACTGACGGTATCCGCCAGTTTGGCGAGCAACGCTCGCTCCTCATGCAGACGTGCAAGCCGCTCCTGCAGGAGTTGGACATGCCGCGCATCCTCTGCCAAATCGCTACTGGCGAGTTCGTGTGCAAATGCCTGCATCTTGTTCATTTCATTGAGGATTTCATCCCGCTTTTGCATCAACGCTTCGTACTCGTTGATGCGGCTTTCAAGCAGCCAAGGGAAGTCCTTTCGCGAAAAGCTCAACTCAAGCCGCTCCGCAATTTCGGCGTTCAAGGAACGGCCCGCCTCGTTCGCAGCGGCCTCCAGGCGCTCCCTAAGTTCGGGTTGCATGCGCAATCCGAAGGGGTTGATGGCCGCCGTAGAGGGCCTGGTTTCGGTCTTCTTTGTCATGGCTACATGATGAAGCCATACACCGCTTGACGCCATAAGCACACGGTGTAACTATAGCTACACCGTGTAACCATCCGACACGGAGACAACATGCAAGACCGCAAGCCCAAAACCAGTGAAACCAACCCTTTCGGCCTCCGCATGGCCCCCGATTTGCGGAGGGCTGCCCAAGCTAAAGCCGACGAGTTGGAGCGCAGTTTGAACTGGACGATCAATCACCTGCTGAAACAGGCGCTCGGCCTCAAGGGGCAACCCAAACGCCAGTTGCACCAGCCCACACCCCGTAGCGCTCAGATAGCGGCGTCAACTAATCAGGAACCCACCCCGTGACAGACCTCATTCCCACCAGCGACAACGCCGCCACCATCACCAGTCGGGAGATTGCCGAACTGGTGGATTCCCGGCACGACAGCGTTAAGAGGACGATCGAAAGGCTGGCCACTGCCGGCGTGATCGCTTCTCCACCGGCGGTGGAGAAGCCCACCGCAGGCCGTCCCGTAGCCGAATACGTGTTCTCCGGCGAACAAGGCAAGCGGGACAGCATCGTCGTGGTGGCCCAGCTATCGCCGGAGTTCACGGCGAGGCTTGTGGACCGCTGGCGAGAGCTGGAGGAACGAGTAGCCAGCGCCAAGCTGCCAGCCATCAAAGATCCGCGCATTGCCGCGCTGGTTGAGGTGCTGGTCCGACAGGACTGCATCGAGCAAGAACAAGCGCGTCAGGCAACGGAAGTCGCCCGCCTGCAGGAGGACTTGGCTGTAGTCGAGGCGCGTACCCAGCCCGAGAACAAGCACTTCACCGTGATGGGCTACGCCAACCTGATTGGCGCGTCGGTGGACATCAAGGCCGCCTCAACCCTTGGGCGCCGGTGCGCAGCGTTGTCGAGGGAAAAGGGCTTCGCTATCGGCGACATTCGCGATCCGAGATTCGGCCGCGTCCACACCTATCACGAAACTATTCTGCAAGCCGTGCTGCAGGAATCGGCATGACCCGCCGGATGCGAGCCTCCCTGGTGCTTGGTCGCCGCGATCGCGGCCCCGATTGAGGCCCTGGGAAATTTTCGCGGCGCACCGCACCATCCCCTCACTCGCCTGCGCCCGGCGACGGCGACACCTCTCCCCACCTTCGCATTTTCACCCGTGAACACGAACCAAGGAAACCGGATTTATGAGTAGGGAAATTCCTACGCGGACGCGCAAGCCGGTTGTGATGTCAGCGACAGCGGGGACCACCGTGTCCATCGGCAACGACATCACGGTGGAAGTCCACTCCGCCTACCGCGGCCGCGCAGTGCTGCATGTACGTGCGCCCAGCAACCTGGCGATCGACCGCGAGCGCAATTTCGCTGCACCCCAAAACGATGACGGCCCGAGCGCGCCAACGCCCGAGCCGTCTACCAAGTGACCCCGTAATCGACCAAGACTCAGGAGACCCACATGGCGACCGATAGCGTACCCCAAAAGCATGCTTTCAGCATGACAGTCCGGCAATGTGATGAGCTGCAGGCGAAAATGAAGTTGATGCGCGCGGTTTGCGATGCCTTCACCACCGGCACCGCCGACGACATGCAGCCCGACAGTGTCACCACCCTGGCAATGCTCGGCTTTGAGGCAGGCGTGCAAGCAGAAAAGCTGCTGAAGGCAATTGGCGAACAGCGTCTGGGAGTAGTCGCATGAGCGCCATCGACCCGATCGACAAGCTGGCGGCCTCTGGCATCAGCGTTCGCACGCTGGTTTCCTTCCAACTCGACCATATCGAATGGCTGGCGCAGCACCAGGGCGACACGTTCCGACTCTGCTACCACGACGAAGCCGGAGTGCTGGTAGTGGAGACGATCAAGGGAGATCCGGCCGCGCTTCTGCAGCGCGCGCAAGACCTTGGTTGGCAGCCCGAACCCGACCAGCCCTATGAGGGTGGGGAACCGTGGATTTTCCAGGCTCCCTTCTACCACCTGCGCCGCGGTGTTCACTGGTACTCGACCGCAGTGGATGAAGATGCCGACAACCTTCCCATGGGCTTTCCTCCCAAGGAGTTGGCCTCTGCTCGGCGCCGTATGGATGCCTATTACAGTGACGCCGCGGTAGAGAAGCGCAGGCAGAAGGAGGAAGCGCGAATCAGGCGCGAGAAGGCGGCTCAGGAAAGACAACGCACAGCGAAGTATCGCGACAACCACCGCGCAGCCGTCGCGTTGCATGCCGAAACCTACATGGATGCCGCAAAGATCATCGGCAAGCCCATCAGCAAGGCAAATGCGGTATCCAGGGCGCGCAAGTTTCTGCGCGAGTGCAACGACGGCGATTACAACATGTGGCTGACGCGCGCGGCGCGCACGCTCGCGGCTAACGGGAGTGCCAAGTGATGAGCAACCAAGAAGCTACCCACGTCCGCCTGCCCATCGAAGCCGTGCCGGATCTGCGCAAGGCGCTGACCAATGGCCTCTACGCCATGGTCGAAGCCATCCGCATCAAGGACGAAATGGAAGCGCTGCGGGGGCTGAAGCGCCCCTTCCCGGACGAGGCGATACCTATCCTGCCGGGCGATGGCTCCGCAGATAGCCTGGCGCCGATCGCGGGTGCTCTACTGTGGCTGGAAGCAATCGAAGAACTGCCCAAAGGAGGCGCGTGATGGAAAGCAACCTGCAGCCACTGCGCGCCCTTGGCGTGCTGGATGCCATCGCCGAGAACCTGTTCGATCGCGTGCGGAGGGGTGTACTGACGCCTGCGCAAGCTGCGGCCAAGTTGCGCCGCCACACCGCGGAACTGCGAGATATGCTGACGGAAGATAGCGGGGCGCAGCCATGAATGACGAAGCTTCGATTAACGTGGAAACCATCGCCGCGATGGCGCGGGATGCGGAATGGCTGAATGCCGATGCGTGCGCCTTCCTGCTCGGTCTGACAACGCGCAAGGGAACAGTAAACCGGCGCGCTTTCCTTGAGCGTGTCGCGGTGCGCCCAAGCTTCCCTAAGCCCATGAGCATAGGCACGAAGAAACTGTGGAAGCGTGCGGACGTGGTGCTGTGGGCCGACGACGAATCCCGGATCAGGCGAGCTTCTTAGCCAGTTCCGCGGCAGTGGCGCGGTAGTAGATCAGGAGGCTAGATAGGTTGCGATGCCCGATCACCCGGGCCAGCTCCAGGATGTCCAGCTTCTTCGATAGGCGCCAGATTGCCTCGGCGCGAGTGTCGTGGAAATGCAGGTTCTTGATGCTGGCAACACTGTCGCGGACCTTGCGGAACAGGCCGTCGCGCTTCGCCGCGTCCAGTCCGAACACCGGAGCAAATCCCAGCGGCAGCGCGCGCAGGATCTGCGCCGCTCGGGTCGTCAGCGGAACGTCGCGACTGTCGCCGTTCTTGCTGTCTCGCACCGTGACGTAGCGCTCTTCCAGATGCACGTCCGTCCACCGCAACGCGCAGATTTCTCCTGAGCGCATCGCGGTCTCTAGGGCGAACAGGAAAGCAAGACCGATGCGGTTGCGCTTGGTCTCGATCTTGAGCGAGTCCCACACGTCGAACGCTCTTGCCAGCGCTTCGACTTCTTCAGCCGAGATCCGGCGCGCACGCCCCTTTGGCTTCTTAGGCTGGCGCACGTCGCGCATCGGGCTTTCCTTGAGCCAGCCCCATTCCCGTCTGGCCACTTCCAGCACGGCGGCGATCAGATTCATCTCGCGTGCCACCGTGCTCGGCGCAACCTGTTTCAACCGCGAGTCGCGCCACTCGGCCAGGTCGTTTGCAGACAGGCCCAGTAGCCGCCGCTTTGCGATCTTGTCCTCGCGCTTGAACCGAGCGATGCGGACGCGATCCCAGCGCCCGCCCCGCTTGTTCGGGGTCACCTCGTCGGCGTACTTCGTGAATGCCTCTTCGAGCGTCTTGTCGGGCAGCTCCTTACCACTGAGCAATCCCTCCTGCTCCTGTGCCCAGGCGAGCGCCGCGCGCTTCGTATCGAACACCTTGGTTGCGCGGCGGCCGTCCACCTTGACGAACGCGCGGTATCGATTGCCCTGGGGTCGGATGGATGCCATGGCCCCATTCTGTGCCTTTCCGTGTGCCCGTGTGCCTTTCGACACGGGGCAAGGCGGGCCAGAACGGGAATTGCTCAAGCTCGCAAGCCACTGATTTAGTGTGACTTTGTGCCAATACAGGGAAGTTCGGTAGCTGCCGAAAAGGTGGGTTTGGTGCCGCTTATCCGAATCGAACGGATGACCTACTGTTTACAAGACAGTTGCTCTACCGACTGAGCTAAAGCGGCAAGATGGACGACGCCCGCGGGCGGGCCCGGGGCAGTCTACCTGCTGGCGCGGGCCTCGACACGCCCTATGGCGCGGCGCCGTGCACAGGCGCCGCATTCTAGCGCAGCGTGGCGCAGTCCACGGTGCGCTGCCGCGCGGCGCCGAGCTGGCGGCGCAGGGTCGCGGCCTGCACCGCGGAGTCGGCGCGCAGGTCCAGCCACCAGCGCAACTGGCCGCTGCCGCCGCTGGGGATCAGGTCGGCGTTGAAGCCGGCACGGGCCAGTTCCTGGCGGCGGCGCTCGGCCCCCTCGCGGCTGCGGTACTGGCCCAGGGCGATGGCGTTGCCGGCATCGCCCTGGCGCAATGGGTAATAGTCGCGGATGCCGGCGGCGACGATGCGCTCGGTGGCCTGCCTGAGGCCGTCCTCGCCGCCGATGGTCGGCAAGATCACGCGGAAGCTGGTGGCGTCGCTGTCGGCGGCCTCGCGCAGGCGCGGACGCGGCGCTCCCGGGGCCAGCGCGGCGACGGCCGCCTGCGCCGCATCGCGGTCCGGGTACGGTCCTATGCTCAGGCACACCGCCGCGTCGGCGGCGGGCTTCGCCGCAGGCTCGACCTGGGCCTGGGTTGGAGCGGGCGCAGGCACGGCAGCGGGCGGCGCGGGCGCATTGGAGGGTGCAGCGGTGGTCGGAGCCACCGGCGCGTCAGCCTGCGCCGGAACCGCTCCGACAATATCGGCGGCGACGGCGGTGTCCGCTTGCGCATCGGCTGGCGCGGCGACAGGCGCAGACGCCGGCGGAGTTGGCGCAGCAGCCGGCGCCGGCGCTTCATTGACCAGTTGCAGCGTCGCCACCCCGGCCGGCACGGCCGGCATCGGCACCGGGGGCGGCGTCGGCGGCTGCATCGCCCACCACACCGCGACGCCGAGGTTGAGGATGGTCAGGACGACGAGCAGGGCGCGAACGAGCATGGCCGGATTCTAGAGCGTGCGATGCACCTTGGGAGAGACAGTGGCGTTTGCGTGGGACGTTGCGACTTCGGCGCAACGTCCGCCTTCGCCGCGCCGCATCGCGGCCGCCTGCGCCGGCCCGCTCAGGCGGCACCGGCCCCAGCCACGGCGTGCGCCTGCGCCCACAGCGCCAGCCCATCCAGGACCAGCGCCGGTCGCTGCTCGGCTGGCGGCAACGCATGCAACAGCGGTGGCACGCCGCCGCCATGCAGCAACAGCCGCGGCCGTCGCCCCAGCAAGGCCTCGCCCTGCTGCAGGCTGCGTTCGATCAGCGCCACCGCCGCGCCGTCGCAGCCGGAGGCCAAGGCGTCGGCGGTGTCGGCGGCGAACTCGTGGTAGTCGCCGCCCTCGGCCGGCAGCTGCGCCGCCTTCTGCTGCAGCGCCTGGCGCATCACCGTGGGCGACGGC
The DNA here is from genome assembly GCF_034105325.1 of Xanthomonas sp. LF02-5. Taxonomy (NCBI): domain Bacteria; kingdom Pseudomonadati; phylum Pseudomonadota; class Gammaproteobacteria; order Lysobacterales; family Lysobacteraceae; genus Xanthomonas; species Xanthomonas sp. LF02-5. The sequence continues at coordinate 283,358 of NZ_JAXGGF010000006.1, forward strand.
GCGATGCGGCCGCCACGGTGCAGGCCATCGCGGTCGAGCAGGTCCACGGTCAGCGCCGTTCCCACCCCCACCACCAGCACGTCGCCGCCGCCATGCGCGGCGAGCAGGGCCAGGAACCGGTCCACGCCGAAGGCCTGCGGTCGCGCGTACGCAATCCGCACCCCGGCACAGGCAGCCTCGGTGCGCGCCACCTGCACCTGCGCGAAACGGCTGCGCAGCGCCTCCAGCACGGTGGCGGTCAGGGCCGGCGCGGCGACGCTGGCAACGTAGGCGGTGCCACCCTGCGGCAGCGCCGCGACCGCCGCCGCGTCCATCGCCTCGGCACCATGCGGCCAGGCCTGCACCGCGCCCACCTGCCCGTGTTCCAGCGCGGCGAACTTGAAGCGCGAGTTGCCCAGGTCGAACAGCCAGTCGCTCATGCCGGCCTCACGCTGACGTCGCCCGCATGCACCAGCTGCTCGCCGTCGGCGAAGGCCACCCGCAGCGCGCCGTCCTCGACCAGCCCCAGGGCCGTGCCTTCGCGCACCTGGCCGCCATCGTCGATGCGCACGGCGCGTCCGGCCAGCAGATCCAGCGCGGCGTAGCGCGGCAGGAACGGCGCCAGTCCCTCCGCGTCGAACAGCGCCAGCGCCGGCAGCAGCTGCGACAGCACCGCCGCGGCGATCGCGTTGCGCGACACCGCGCCGCTGGCCAGCCGCGTCAGGTCGGTCCACGGCTGGTCGATGTCCGCGGCAGCGGCCGCCGGCATCGCCACGTTCAGGCCCAGGCCGATCACGGCCCGCGCCGGCCCGGCGAACTCGCCACCGCCTTCCACCAGCAGACCGCCCAGCTTGCGCCCGTCGGCCAGCAGGTCGTTCGGCCACTTCAGCCCGACCGTGGCGAATCCGGCCGCACGCAGGGCTGCGGCCACGGCCACGCCGGCCGCCAGGCTCAAGCCGCCCAGCCGGCCCAGCCCGCCCTGGAAGCTGCGCGCCACCGACAGATACAGATGCGCCGCCAGCGGCGAGGCCCAGACCCGGCCACGGCGGCCACGGCCGCCGGTCTGGCGCTCGGCCAGCAGGACCTCGCTGCCCTGCGCCGGCGCCGGCCGCTGCAGCAGGGTGGTATTGCTGGAGACCAGGCTCCAGGCGATCTCCAGCCCGGCCAGCTCGGCGCTCGCCGGTCCGCTCAGTCCGGCCCGGATCGCCGCGGCGTCGAGCAGTTCCAGCGGCCGTGCCAGGCCATAGCCCTCGCCGGCCCGGCCCTCGATCTCCACCCCGGCCGCGCGCAGCGCCTGAATGCGCTTCCACACCGCCGCCCGGGTCAGCCCGCAGGCGCGCGCCAGGGCATCGCCGGACAGGGGCCCCTTGCTGAGCCTGGTCAACAGTTCGCGCTCGTCCAACGCCGGTTCCATCGCCTCGTTTCGCCCCCGGGCGCGCAGTCGCGCGACCTCGTAAACCGAAAAGTATGCGGCAACGCCCCCCGGGCGCCCAGGGCCGGGGTCCTGCAGCGGGTGAAAACCGCGTTAGAATCGGGATTCACCGCCGCTCGCCCTGGATGCCGACGATGCGCCGTTCCCTGCCCTGCCTGCTCCTGTTGCTGCTGCCACTCGCCGCCGCCCACGCGTCCAACGTGCTGGCGGAGAAGCCGCACACCGACTGCACCTACGGCGACGCGGCCGATGCCGACAGCACGCCGACGCGCCCGCCCGCGGCGCTGCATGCGCCCGCCTCCACCGGCAAGCCGGCTTCGACCACCACTGGCGGCGGCAGCGACAGCGACCTGGTGCCGCGCATGCGCATGCCGAAGTGGCACAGCTTCCTGCCGGGGATGTTCCGCTGATTCCACGCTGGCTGCGCGGGCTGTGGTCGAAACCCGCCGCCATCGATGACCCTACCTGGCAGGCCGTGCGCCGCGACTGCGCCTGGGTCGCCGCCCTGGATGCGCCGCGCGAACAGCGCCTGCATACGCTGGCCAGCGAATTCCTGCATCGCAAGACCATCTCGCCGCTGGGCGGCCTGCAGTTGGATGCCCGGCAGTGCGGCCTGCTCGCCGCACTGTGCTGTCTGCCGCTGCTGGAGTACGGCAGCGAGGGCATGCGCGGCTGGTCGCAATTGCTGGTCTACCCGGACGCGTTCCGCGTGCAGCGCAGCCATGTCGACGCGGCCGGCGTGCTGCACGAGTGGGAAGACGAACTGATCGGCGAATCCTGGGACAGCGGCCCGTTGATCCTGTCCTGGGCCGACGTGCAGGCCGACCTGGACGATCCACGTGCCGGCTACTGCGTGGCGGTGCACGAAATGGCGCACAAGCTCGACGTGCTCGATGGCGCCCTGGACGGCACGCCGCTGCTGCCGCGCGCCTGGCAGCGGCAATGGGCCGCCGATTTCCAGCGCAGCTACGATACCTTCTGCGCGCGCGTGGACCGCGGCCGCGCCAGCGAGATCGACGCCTACGCCGCCGAAGCGCCGGAAGAGTTCTTCGCGGTGGTCAGCGAATATCACTTTTCCGCGCCAGAGCGGCTGCAACGCGAGATGCCGGAAGTGGCGGCGCATCTGGCGCGGTTCTATGGTCGCTCTCCGTTTGCCGCGGACTGAGCGGCCATCGCGTCTTGAGGCATCGCTTCAAGACGTCGCCGCGATGAACGCGATAAAGCATGCGTTACGGGGAGTCGAGCGCGTCACGCGTCGGGACTGAAGTCCCTCCCACAGTGCACCCGTCGCGGCTGAAGCCGCCCCTACAGGACATTTCCCGAATCCCTCCATCGCGGAAAACGCATCACACCAACTTCAAATCCCGCGCATGCGCCTGCGGAAACACCTTCTGCAGTTGCGTCGGCGACAGGCTCCACATGCGGCCGAGCAGGCCGGCGAACATGTCGCGGTAGTTGGTCAGCACCGGGTAGTCGCGGTCCTGGAACAGCTTGTCCTTGCTCACCGCCACCTGCTCGCCGGCGATGCGGCCGCCGTTGACCCCGCCGCCCAGCACCCAGTACGTGGTGCCGTGGCCGTGGTCGGTGCCCTTGTCGCCATTCTCGCGGAAGGTGCGGCCGAACTCGGACAGCACCACCACCACCGTATTGCGCCACTCCGGCCCCAGCGCCTCGGCATAGGCCGACAGCCCCTCGGACAGGTTGGCCAGGTTGTTGGCCAGCGCGCCGTCGGTGCTGCCCTGGTTGACGTGCGTGTCCCAGCCGCCGACATCGACGAAGCCGAGCCGGTAGCGCTCGCGCATCAGCGTGGCGATGCGGCGGGTCTCATCGGCGAAGGTGCGTGCGCTGGCGGCGCCGCGGTTGGCCTGCTGCATCTCGTCGCGCAGGGCCTGCGAGACCTGCTGGCGCAGCGCCAGGCCGTCGTGCGCGGCACTGGCCAACTGGGTGCCGTGGTACATGCCGGCGAGGATGTCGGCCTGGCGCTGGTCGAAGGCCGGGGTCGGATTGCGCTTGAGCGAGAGATTGGGAATGTCGCCGCCGCCCTGGAAACTCAGCGGCAGCGAATCGGTGAAGGCGATCGACGGCGTGCCGGTGGCCACCTGCGACAGCCGCGCCAGGAAGCCGGTGCGGTAGTCGCTGCGCTGCCCGGCCGGTTGCCCGGCCTCGATGCTGTCCTGGGTCTCGAAGTGGCTGCGCGACAGGTCGTCGGTGCCGGCGAAAGGCACAAAGGCCAGCTGCTTGTCGTTCCACAGCGGCATCAGCGTGTCGCGCAGCCGTGGGTTCAGGCCCCACTGCGTGTCCAGCGCGATGGCGCTGTTGGGATTGGCCGGATCCGGCCTGGCGATGGCCAGGCTCGGCCGCGAGGCGTAGTAGAAATCGCTCGCGTACGGCACCAGCAGATTGTTGCAGTCGTAGCCGCCGCGCAGGAACACCACCAACAGGCGCGGCGACGGTGCCGGTGCGGCGAACAGGCGCCCGGCGAACGGCAGGCTGGCCGCAGCGGCGGCGGACGCGAGCAGGAAGCGGCGACGGTGCATGGCGGGTCTCCGTGCGGCGAAGGCCGCGGTCAGCGGTAATTGAAATCGGGCGAGGCCAGCAGGTAGCCGTTCCACTCCTGCTGCGAGCGCGCCTGCGCCAGCGCCTGGCGCGTGGCATCACTCAGTTGCGGCTCGATCGCGTGGTAGTACAGCGGCGTGCTCAGTTGCGGGAAGCCGCCGCGCTGCTGCCCATCGACGGTGAACAGCTGGGTGTTGCCGTTGCCGATCGCACGCGCGATCTCGAAGCGCTGCGCCATTTGCCCGGAACTGTTCCAGGCACTGGACTGCAGCGACCAGCCATCGGGCGTGATCCGTCCGAAGCTCGGCTCGCCCATCTGGTTCAACCAGCCCAGCAACGGCTGCGGATTGACGATGGTCTGCCCGTCGTAGGCCAGGCGCAGCGCCGAGACCAGGAACCGGTACGGATCCTTGAACTTGTGTGGCGCGCCGGCCGCCATCTCCGGCGCGGTGAACATCACCTGCAGCACTGCCGCGATGTCGCCGTCGCTGCGCTGGAACGTGCGCGCCATCTTCTCCACCAGCGCCGGCGGCGGATCGTCGGCGACGAAGTACTCGGCCAACTGCCGCGAGATGAAGTGCGCGCATGCCGGCTGGCGCACGATCAGTTGCACCGCGCGCTCGACCTCGTCGAAGCCGCCGCCGGCGATGCGCTGGCCGAGCAAGGTCTTGTCGCCGGGTTCGTGCCGCGCCGGATTGAACTCGAACGCGCCACGGCGCACATACTGCGCCTGCAGCGCCGGCGGCAACTTCGGCGGACCGTCGCGGTCGACCGGCGCGATGCCGACGCCGGTGAGGATCAGCGCCAGTTGCTGCACGTCCTTCTGCGTGTAGCCGGCATCGACGCCGAGGGTATGCAGTTCCATCAACTCGCGCGCGTAGTTCTCGTTGACCTTGCCTTTGGCGTTCTGCGCGTTGTCCAGGTACTCCAGCATCGCCGGACTCTCCAGCGTCGCCATCACCAGGTCGGAGAACTTGCCCAGCGCGTGCGGGCGGATCGCGTTGTCGGCGTAGTCGGCCACGGTCCAGTGCAGGCGGCCCTTGTCGGCGAACACGCTGAAATGGTTGAGCCAGAACCACACCATCTGCTCGCGCAGCTGATCCGGCGCGTAGATGGAACGCAGCAGCTGCGCCTGGCGTGCCTGGTTCAGCAGCAGATCGCCGCGCTGCTGCGCGGCCTTCTTCGCCGCGACCTTGGCATCGCCATCCGGCATCGCCTTGATCGCCTGCTGCGCGGCGGCCTGCTGCTTGAGCAGTTCCTGGACCGGCGTGTGCAGCGCGGCGTAGCCGTCCAGTTGCGCGCGCACCGGCGCCGGCAGGGCGGCATCGCCACCGTCGGCCTGCAATTGCTCGCGCAGGAAGCGCTTGCGGCCATCGCGCTCGAACTGCGCCACGCTGGCGCTGTCCAGGCCGGTGGTCATCGACTGCAGCCAGCGCGCATCGTCGCGCTTGAGCACCTTGTCGGTGGCAGCGATGGCGCCGACGGTGAACAGCACCAGCAGCAACGACAGCAGCAATCGCTGGGTATTGCGCAGCGCGCGCCGGCCGCGCACGCGCAGACGCGTTGCTGCAGGACGATGCCGGGATGCGGACATGCGGGGCTCCTGGACGAAAAGCGGCGTGAAGACCGGCGCAGTATCGCCAGCTGCGCGCCGGTCGCGTTAAGCCTCTGTCGGAAACCTCCCGGTCATTTGCACGGGATTCACCTGCTGCTGCACTGCAGCGCCGCGCGCGGCCGCTCGATTGGCGCGGGCAGTCGCTGCGCAGCGGGATGCCGGTCCCAGACCAGCACAGGAACGCTCTGTCGGGCTTACAACCCCGGCGGCAGGGTGACCAGGAAGCGCGCCCCGCCCAGTTCCTCGGAGCGGCTGACCTGCAGCTCGCCGCGGTAGCCCTTGACCAGGTCCTGCACGATCGCCAGACCGATGCCGTGGCCATGCACGCGCTCGTCGCCGCGCACGCCGCGCTGCAGGATGTGGGCGACCTCTTCCGGCGCGATGCCGGGGCCGTCGTCCTCCACCGCGATGATCAGGCCGGCGCGGCGGCTGCCGGCGGCCGGCTCCGGTCGCACGCTCAGCAACACCCGCCGGCGGGCCCACTTGAAGGCGTTCTCGAGCAGATTGCCGAGCAGTTCCTGCAGGTCGCCGGGCTCGCCGTGGAAGCGCGCGCTCGGCTCGATGTCGAACTCGCACAGCACGCCCTTGGCGGCATAGACCTTCTCCAGGCCGCGCACGATCTCCTCGGCGTTGGGTTCGATCGGCAATGGCGCGGCGAACAGCTTGTGGCCGCTGGAGGCGGCGCGCGCCAGCTGGTAGGACACCAGGTTGTTCATGCGCCGTAGCTGCACGTCCAACTCTTCGCGCAGCTCCGGCCCCTGCGCGCCGCTGTCGAGCTGGGTGCGCAATACCGCCAGCGGCGTCTTCAGGCTGTGCGCCAGGTCGGCCAGGGTGTTGCGCTGACGGTCCAGGTTCTCGCGCTCGCTCTCGATGAAGGCGTTGATGCTGTCGGTCAGCGGTTCCAGTTCGCGCGGATGGCGATCGCCCATGCGCATCGCTTCGCCGCGCTGCACCTTGGTCAGTTCGTTGATCACCCGGCGCAGCGGGCGCAAGCTCCATTGCAGGATGAAGGCCTGCAGCACCAGCAGGATCAGGCCGGCGCCGCCGAGGTTGAACCACACCCGGCCGCGGAACACGCGCAGCTGCGCGCCCAGCGCGCGGGTGTCCTCCATGATGTAGATGGTGACCGGGGTTTCCTTGTCGCGGCGCACGTAGGCCAGGCCGATGCCGTAGCGGTAGACCTCGCCTTCGCTGCCGTCGATCTGGGTCATCGACCAGGGCCCGTCGAAGGTTTCCTGGCGCGGTTCGAGCATGCCCCCGCGCGGTGGCAGCGGGCCTTCGCTGGACATCGAGATCCAGCGCTCGTTGGGCATCACGATCTGCGCGTACAGGCCGCTGCCGGGCCGGTCGAAATGCGGGTCCGGCGGCGGCTTGTCGTTGTTGATGTACAGCGAACCGTCGCGGGCGACGTCGATGTTGTTGGCGTACGCGGTGGCGTAGCTCTTCAGGCGCTCGCGCAGGTTGCTCAGCGCGGTATCGGCGAACGCCTGGTCCAGCGCGTAACCTGCCGCGGCAAGGAACGCCAGCAGGCTGAGGCTGGCGGCGAGCAGCTGGCGCGCCTGCAGCGAACGCGGGCGCCAGCGCTTGTACCACCTGGGTCGTGCCGCCACGCGGTCGCTTCCTCGGTGTGCTCGCCGGCGCCTGCGATCAGCCTTCGGTACGCGGAATCGCGAACCGGTAGCCGCGGCCGCGCACGGTCTCGATCGGCTTCAACTCGCCGTCCGGGTCCAGCTTCTTGCGCAGGCGGCCGATGAAGACTTCCAGCACATTGGAGTCGCGGTCGAAATCCTGCTGATAGATGTGCTCGGTCAGGTCGGCCTTGGAGACCAGTTCGCCGGCATGCATCATCAGGTACTCGAGCACCTTGTACTCGTAGCTGGTCAGGTCGACGTTGCTGCCGCTGACGCTGACGGTCTGTGCCGCCAGGTCCAGCGCGACCGGACCGCATTCCAGGGTCGGCTTGCTCCAGCCGGCGGCGCGGCGCAGCAGTGCATTGACGCGCGCCAGCAGCTCTTCGACGTGGAACGGCTTGACCAGGTAGTCGTCGGCGCCCTGCTTGAGGCCTTCGACCTTGTCCTGCCAGCTGGAACGCGCGGTGAGGATCAGCACCGGGAACTTCTTGCCTTCGTCGCGCAGCGCCTTGATCAGCTCCATGCCCGACATCTTCGGCAGGCCCAGATCGATGATGCCCACGTCGAAGGGCACTTCGCGGCCCATGTACAGGCCTTCCTCGCCGTCCTGCGCCGCATCCACCGCAAAGCCTTCGCGCTTCAGGCGAGCGGCCAGGGTCTCTCGCAGCGGAGCTTCGTCTTCGACCAGAAGGATACGCATGAACTCTCCCTAGTAACTTACAGGTGGCCGGTGGCCGGGGCGGTGTGTGGAACCTGAACCGAACTATCCGGACTCACGGGTGATCGTCGCGTGGTGGCTCGGGAGGCTCGCCCGACCGCGGCGCCCGCGGCGGCGCCGCACGGCCAGGCTGCGGATCGTCCATGTAGCGTACCCGCCCACGGCCGTCCATGTACTTGACGCGGTTGATGTCGCGGCCATCGAACGGCACGCGCTCGGCGCCGAGGATCTGCCCGCCGGTGGAGCGCTGCACCCGGCGCACCGCGTCGGACAGCGAACTGCCGCCATAGTCCCGATTGCGGCCCGCATCGCGCTCCGGCGGCGCCATCACACCCGGCATGGGCGGCTGCTGCGCACGGCCGTGCCCAGCCGCGACCGACGCCAGCGCGAGCGCGAAGACAGCGGCAAAGCGGTAGTGGCGGGAAGCGGAAGAAGTCACGACGGGCATCCTAACGGACTGATCGGAAACGTTCAAAACTTGTGAAGCGCGACACCTCGCGGGAACGAAGACGACCTCGAGAAATCGAGGCAAATTCTTGATTTTTCGGGGTGAATCCGGTCTGAACTTTTCCGGACGCCCCCGGTAGCATTCAGTCAAATGAACCTGCCGAAGGCCGATGCAAGGGCCGCGCCAGGGGTCTGGAGAGGCCCTTCGGCGGGTGCTTTGGCGGCGTCTCCGCAGGACCAGAGACTAGCTGCAGGAACCTGAACGAGATCCCTGAACGAAGTGCGGAAGACGGCGGCGTGACAGTCGTCGATCGAGACGCCGCATGGGTCGGCGACCGCTTGGCGATGAGAGCGATCAGGTCATCGATGCGAAAGGTGCCCCGCACCACGCGGCTGCGCCCGTCGGATCACGCCGCCGCGCGTGCCGCCCCGTCGGTGACCGCCAGCGCCCGCTCCAGCAGCGCCCAGTCCGCGCCCGGCCGGTGCGCACCTTCGCTGAGCACCTGACGGAAGGCGCGGCCACCGGGCTGGCCGTGGAACAGTCCGAGCAGGTGCCGGGTGATGTGCTTGAGCGCCAGACCCTCGGCCAGACGCGCCTCGACGTAGGGGCGCAGCGCACGCAGCAACTCCGCGCGCGGGCGCAGTGCGGCGCCGGTCAGGGCCGCGTCCAGCCGGTGCAGGACGTAGGGATCGTGGTAGGCGGCGCGGCCCAGCATCACCCCGTCCACCGCCTGCAACTGCGCCTGCGCCGTCTCCACCGCGGCCAGGCCGCCGTTGAGCACCACCTGCAGTTGCGGCCGCTCGCGCTTGAGCCGGTGCGCCCAGTCGTAGCGCAGCGGCGGCACCTCGCGGTTCTCCTTCGGCGACAGGCCCTGCAGCCAGGCATTGCGCGCGTGCACCACGAACAGCCCGCAGCCGGCCGCGGCGACCTGGTCGACGAAGGCCAGGAACACCGCGTAGTCGTCGTCCTGGTCCACGCCCAGCCGGCACTTCACGGTCACCGGGATGTCCACCGCCGCGACCATCGCAGCCACGCAGTCGGCGACCAGCGCCGGCTCGCGCATCAGGCAGGCACCGAAGCGCCCGGCCTGGACCCGGTCGGACGGGCAGCCGCAATTGAGGTTGATCTCGTCGTAGCCCCAGTCCTGGCCGATCCGCGCCGCCTGCGCCAGCAGCGCCGGCTCGCTGCCGCCGAGCTGCAGCGCCAGCGGATGCTCGGACGCATCGAAATCCAGCAACCGCGCGCGATCGCCCAGCACCACCGCGTTGGCGTGCACCATCTCGGTGTACAGCCGCGCCGACGGCGCCAGCAACCGGTGGAAGACCCGGCAATGGCGGTCAGTCCAGTCCATCATCGGGGCGACGGACAGGCGCAGCGAGGCGGCGTAGCGCTGGTGCTCGGCGCTATTCGACTGATCCGCGCTGCTTTTTGGGGTTTCCATTGTCTGCAATTTTAGCGCGGTACACCGTTCGCTGCTGAGGGGGCCGCGTGCGCTTTTTTGAGTCTGCGGCTAGGCATCTACCAAGACACGGTCGTCCGCGTCCCGCACGGACCCGCGCGCCGCAGCGCGCGGGCGGGAGCGCTTCAGCCGATCTGAGCCAGGTTGTTGATGCCGAACTGCGGCACGATCAGATTGGGGATTTCGACGATGTTGTTGGCGGGAATGCCCGACGCGCCGATGGTGCCGATCGAGGCCAGATAGCCGGGATCGGACGCCCCGGGATGGGCGAAGATCACCAGCACGCTGGCCGGCGGCGGCCCGCCGAGGCTGGCCAGCGCGGCGGCCACATCGGCTGCGGAAACGTGGCCTGCATTGGAATGGTTGACCCAGGCCGCAGGCACGGCATTCGGGTCGGTGGAGACGTAGATGACCGCGGCGCAGGTGATCAGGCCGAAGGCGCGGGTGATGCCGGGCACCGGGCCGATGGCCTGGGCCGCCGATGCGTTGACGCCCAAGTCGTTGCCGGCTCCGGCCAGATAGGGCAAGGGACCGGCCACGACGCCGTTCTGCACGTCCGTGACGAAGCGGCTGATGTTCACTGGATGACCGAAAGTGCCGTTGTGGTTGTAGATGGGCATGACGATGTCCTTGGCTGATGGGAGTGGGATCGGCGCTGACGCACTACGCCGCCGCGCCACGCCGCGGCGCAATCAGGCGTATCCGTATTTGCCGATGCCAGTGACCAGGAACGCAGGCGCACCCTTGATGTGAAACGCACCGCGGCGCATTGCGAGGGCCCTTGACCGCCCGCCGCTTCCAGCCTATCGTGCGCTCGCCGAAGGTATTCATCGCTTCATTCGGATGAAGGGATGAATTTAAACGGGAATCCGGTGACGGCCGGCGCCGCAAGCGCCTGCCCATTCCGGAGCTGCCCCGCAGCGGTGAATGGAAACGACCTCCGTCAATGGCACTGGGCCGGCGCATGCCGGCCTGGGAAGCGACGGACAGTAGGTGCGCAGCCGGCACGGTGCGCGTGTCCATCAGCCCGAATACCGGCCCCGGCCGGAGGACCGTGCGTCCTCCGATTCGACCTGGCGCCTCCGCGGGGAGGCGGCCGGACCGCGACCCGGCCTTGCGCCGCGCCGCGCCGTCCGCCTGCCCGCGCGGTACCGGTTCGCCCGCGGGGGCGAAGGTCGCTGGCGTGGCGGGCGGTCCGTGCGAACGGGACGCGCGGCGCGCGGTTCCTTCGTTCCTCAATGCCCTTGAACGCAATGAGGAAACGCAACATGACGATCGTGACCAACCTGGGCTTCCCGCGCATCGGTGCGCGGCGCGAGCTCAAGCAGGCGCTGGAACGCTACTGGCGCCGCGACATCGACGGCGCGCAACTGCAGGACACCGCACGCGAGCTGCGCCTGCGCCACTGGCAACTGCAACGCGAGGCCGGGGTGGACGTGCCGCCCAGCAACGACTTCAGCCTGTACGACGCGATGCTCGACACCGCGTTCCTGTTCGATGCGATCCCGCAACGCTACCGCGCGCTGGCCGATGCCGACCCGCTGGCCGGCTACTTCGCGATGGCCCGCGGCACGCAGGAACACGGCCTGGACCTGCACGCGCTGGAAATGACCAAGTGGTTCGACACCAACTACCACTACCTGGTGCCGGAGCTGGCGCGGCGCCAGCACTTCCGCCTGCGCGGCGACAAGCCGGTGGTGGAGTTCCTGGAAGCCAAGGCGCAGGGCATCCAGACCCGGCCGGTGCTGATCGGGCCGGTGACCTTCCTGGCGCTGTCCAAGACCGTGGACGGCAGCGACCGCTGGGCGCTGCTGGACAGCCTGCTGCCGGTGTACGCCGAACTGCTGCAACGCCTGCATGCGGCCGGCGCCGGCTGGGTGCAACTCGACGAACCGGCGCTGGTGCTGGACCTGGACGACGCCGCGCGCGCCGCCTATGAGCGTGCCTACGCCTTCCTGGCGCAAGCGCCGCGGCCGAAACTGCTGCTGACCAGCTACTTCGGCGAACTGGGCGACAACCTGGAACTGGCGATGGCGTTGCCGGTGGACGGCATCCACGTGGACCTGGTGCGTGGCGTGGCGCAGTTGGACGCGGTGCTGCAGGCGCTGCCGGCCGGCCGCGTGCTCTCCGCTGGCCTGGTCAACGGCCGCAACGTGTGGCGCACGCCGCTGGACAACGCGCTGACCCTGGCCCGCTATGCCGCCGGCCATGTCGGCCGCGAGCGGCTGTGGCTGGCGCCCTCGTGCTCGCTGCTGCACGTGCCGGTGGATCTGCAGCAGGAGACCAGGCTGGACCGCGAACTGGTCGGCTGGCTGGCCTTCGCCAGGCAGAAGCTGCAGGAACTGCGCACCCTCGCCGATGCGCTGGACGACCAGCCGCAGGCGCAGGCGGGGCTGGACGCGGCGCGCGATGCGTTGGCCAGCCGTCGCGCCTCTGCGCGCGTGCACCGCGCCGAGGTGGCGCGGCGGGTGGACGCGCTGACCGACGACGCCGGCCGTCGGCAATCGCCGTATGCGCAGCGCCGGCAGGCACAGCAGGCGGCGCTGCGGCTGCCGCTGTATCCGACCACCACGATCGGCTCGTTCCCGCAGACCGAGCAGGTGCGGCAGGCGCGTGCGCAGCACAAGGCCGGCAAACTCGACGATGCCGCGTACGACGCGTTCCTGGCCGCCGAGACCGAACGCTGCGTGCGTGCGCAGGAGCAACTGGGCCTGGACGTGCTGGTGCACGGCGAGTTCGAGCGCAACGACATGGTCGAATACTTCGGCGAGCAGCTGGACGGCTTCGCCTTCACCCGTCACGGCTGGGTGCAGAGCTACGGCTCGCGCTGCGTGAAGCCGCCGATCATCTACGGCGACGTGCAGCGCCCGGCGCCGATGACGCTGCGCTGGACCACCTACGCGCAGTCGCTGACCGAGCGGCCGATGAAGGGCATGCTGACCGGGCCGGTGACGGTGCTGCAGTGGTCGTTCGTGCGCGACGACCAGGAGCGCGCGCAGACCTGCCGGCAGATCGCGCTGGCACTGCGCGACGAGGTGCGCGACCTGGAGGCGGCCGGCATCGGCGTGATCCAGATCGACGAGCCAGCGATCCGCGAAGGCCTGCCGCTGCGCCGCGCCGACTGGCAGGCGTACCTGGACTGGGCGGTGCAGTGCTTCCGCATCGCCGCGGCCGGGGTGCGCGACGCCACGCAGATCCATACCCACATGTGCTACTCGGAGTTCAACGACATCATCGAGGCGGTGGCGGCGATGGACGCGGACGTGATCTCGATCGAGACCTCGCGCTCGCGCATGGAACTGCTCGATGCCTTCGTGCGCTTCCGCTACCCGAACGCGATCGGGCCGGGCGTGTACGACATCCACTCGCCACGCGTGCCGAGCACGCAGGAGATGGTGGCGTTGCTGGAGAAGGCGCGTGCGGTGCTGGATCCGCAGCAACTGTGGGTCAATCCGGATTGCGGGCTGAAGACCCGCGGCTGGGCGGAAACCCGCAACGCGCTGCAGGCGATGGTGGCGGCGGCGCAGCAGTTGCGCAGCCAGCACGCGCAGGCGGCGTGACCTGGCGATGCCCGGCGCCACGTGCGCCGGGCATCGCGATGGTTGCAGCATGTCCGGCATCCCAGTTCGGCGTGCATTGCTGCATTGCGTCTTTGTCCGGCAATGTGCGCTGGCTATAACCACAGGCGAACGCGTGGCGAGGGGGCGCTGCGTCCTCGCCGACGTGCTGCCGGCGGCGCACGGCGTCGCGGTTCCGGCATGTGCGTCTGCTTCTCAGCACCGCCAGGGAGAGCGCGTCATGCCGAAGCTGTCGAACCTGTCCGCCGTCTGCGTCCTGTGTCTCGTCGTCCCCGCCGCCGCACTGCACGCGGCCGAACTGATTCCCAAACAACTGGCCGGACCGCCGGAGGAGTTCGCGCAGATGCGCGCGCCCGCCCCGGCGGAAGCGGCGATCCTGTCCAAGAGCGCGTTGCTGCCGGTGGAGTTCTCCGCCGCGCGCAGCGGCAGCCCGGCGCAATGGCACACCACCCTGCCGGTGGAGAACGGCAAGCTGCGCTTCGTGGTGCTGTCCGGCGAACACGATTGGCAACCGCGCCTGAGCGCACCGGCCACGGCCAGCGCACGCATGGGCACCGCCGCCGCCACGCCGCTGCTCGCGCCCAGCGCCAAGGCCACCCAACTTGGCGCCGGCGGCGCCGCGCTGCCGGCCCGCGAGTACCACGTGGACAGCGCCGCCAACGGCGACTGGACCCTGACCCTGCAGGCCGATGGCAGCAACACGGCGCAGCGCGGCTATGTGCTGATGGAAGGCGACCCGCGCACGCAACTGGCGTCCTATCCCAGCGACCGCGCGCAACTGCAGCGCGGCCAGCGCATCGGCCTGACCGCGCTGCTCGGCGGCATCGATGCGCAGGGCGGCGTATCGCTGGCGCGCAGCGCCGGCAGCGGCCGCATCGACACCGCACGGCTGCGCGTGATCGCGCCGGACGGTTCCGTCAGCCAATGGCCGATGGCCGACGACGGCCGCCACGGCGACGGCGCCGCGGGCGATGGCGTGTATGCCGGCGAGTTCCCGGCGACGGCCACCGGCACCTACATCGCACAGGTGGTGGTGCACGGCCACGACGCCGGCGGCCAGGCCTTCGTGCGCACCAGCGAGCACGTGCTGCCGGTGCTGGACACTACCTTGCGCATCAACACCGACGCGGTCGCCGCCAGCGCCCAGCCCGGCACCCGCCTGATCCTGCCGATCCCGGTGCGCATCGGCGGCGGCCAGGCGCCGGCGCACTATCGCGTGCTCGGCGAACTGTGGGGCACCGGCCGCGACGGCAGCGCGGTGCCGGTGGCCTGGCTCGGCGGCATGCTCGCGCCGCAGGACGGACGCCTGCCGCTGAGCGTGGACGAACGCTGGATCGTCCGCGCCGGCGCGCGTGCGCCGTTCGCCCTGCGCAACCTGCGCGTGGAGGATCCGGACAATTTCGTGCCGCTGGCCACGCGGGCGACGCTGCCGCTGACCCTGCCGGCGCTGCGCCGCAGCAGCGTGGCGCGCAGCACCGGCGCGATCGACGAGAGCATGCGCATGGGCGAGCGCCCCGCGCAGCTGAGCACCGCCGCCACCGACATGCAGGCGCAGGCCACCGGCAAGCGCCTGGTGCTGGTGCACGGCTACTGCTCGGGCGGGGTGTGGCCGGTGGCGCAGTTCACCAATGCCTCCGCGTTCCTGGACGTCAACCAGAACCGCAGCAACGACCAGTTCGCGCAGCGCCTGGCGCAGTTCGGCAGCCAGTGGAACTCGTTCGGCACGGTGGCGCACAGCCAGGGCGGCATGGCCGCGCTACACCTGTACGTCTACTACTGGAGCGGCCTGGACAACGCCAGCGGCGGGCGGGTGATGCAGTCGGTGGGCACGCCCTACCAGGGCACCAACCTGGCCGGCATCCTGGCCACGGTGGGCTCGTGGTTCGGTGTGGGCTGCGGCACCAACAACGACCTGACCTACGACGGCGCCAAGGCCTGGCTGGCCGGCATCCCCAACTCGGCGCGGGCGCTGGTGAACTACTACACCACCTCCTTCGCCAAGACCAACTGGTACACCAACGACTACTGCAATGCGGCCTCGGACCTGGTGCTGAGCGACCCGGAGGACGGCACCGTGGAGCAGGTCAACGGCCAGCTGCCCGGCGGCGTCAACCGCGGCCACACCACCGGCCAGTGCCACACCACCGGCATGCGCGATCCGGCGCAGTACCTGGACGCCAGCCGCAACGCGACGATGAACGCCAACGCGGCGCGTTGAGGGCTGGGAATGGGGAATCGGGAATGGGGAATCGGCAGAGCGAACGCCGCGCTGCGGCTGCTGATGGTGCCCTTCCCTATTCCCGACCCCCATTCCCCGCTTCATCGGAAATGCCACGGTGCAGTGACTGGAGAGCGGCGATGATCGTCGATGCAGACGGTCGGCGCCGCGACCATGGATTAGGGCAAGCGGGTGCTTAGCCGCTGTTGCTGTTGCTGTTGCTGCTCCCCATTCCCGATTCCCGAATCCCCACTCCCCGCCTCAGCGAAATACCACCGTGCGATGCCCGTTGAGCAGGATGCGATGCTCGACGTGGCGGCGCACGGCGCGGGCCAGCACCTGCGACTCGGTGTCGCTGCCCAGGCGCACCAGTTCGCGCGGGGTCATGGCGTGGTCCACGCGGGCCACGTCCTGCTCGATGATCGGGCCTTCGTCCAGATCGCCGGTGACGTAGTGCGCGGTGGCACCGATGATCTTGACCCCGCGTGCGTGCGCCTGGTGGTACGGCTGCGCGCCCTTGAAGCTGGGCAGGAAGCTGTGGTGGATGTTGATCGCGCGTCCGGCCAGCGCCGCGCACAGCGTCGGCGACAGGATCTGCATGTAGCGGGCCAGCACCACCAGATCGATGCGTTCGCGTTCGACCAGCGCCAGCAGCTGCGCCTCCTGTTCGGCGCGGTTGGCGGCACTCACCGGCAGGTGGTGGAACGGCACGCCGTAGGACCCGGCCAGCGCGGCGAAGTCGGGATGGTTGGAGGCCACCGCGGCGATGTCCACCCGCAACTGCCGGCTGTGCGCGCGGAACAGCAGGTCGTTGAGGCAGTGACCCTGCTTGCTGACCAGCACCAGCAGGCGCGCACGGCGGCGCGCGTCGTGCAGTTGCCAGTCCATCGCGTAGTCGGCGGCCAGCGGCTCCAATTGCAGCTTCACCGCGGCGACGATGCCGTCGGCGGGTACGTCGAAGTGCACCCGAAGGAAGAAGCGGCCGCTTTCCTCGTCGCCGAACTGCTGCGCATCGAGGATGTTGCAGCCGTGCTCGAACAGCAGGCCGCTGACGCGGAAGACGATGCCGGTACGGTCCGGGCAGGACAGGGTCAGGATGTAGTCGTGGCGCATCTGTCGATGATAGGGGAAAGGCGGGGATTCGGGATTCGGGAATCGGGAATCGGGAATCGGGACAGTCCGCCTCTGGAACGTGGTGAGGCAACTGTCATGCAGCGACGGCGGACGAAGTCCGCTGTGCATCCGATCTTGCACGACGTCGGGACTGAAGTCCCTCCCACAGTGCAGTCCCTGACCGTGCCAGTGCTGCAGTGTGGGCGCGGCCTCAACCAGGACGGTGAGAAGAGGCCACGCCATCCAGCCGCAGCCGGCTTTTCCTTCTCCCTCCGGGAGAAGGTGCCCCGAAGGGGCGGATGAGGGTACGGGCGAAGCTTCGTGCAACTTGAACTCCGCGTGCGCTGCGCGCCCCGTACCCTCACCCCGACCCCTCTCCCGGGGGGAGAGGGGCTTAGGCATCCTTATCCTGAAATCCGGTCGCAGCTGACGTCGCACCCATGACGCTGCTCACTCGCCTGCGCTCACTCCGGGCGCAGGCGCAGCGCCAGGCGGCGGTTGACCTTTTCCAGACGCGCCAGCGAGTCCTCCACCGACATGCCGACCGCTTCGTGGGTGGTGATGTGCGCACGCAGGTGCGCCGGATCGTCCAGGTCGCCGCGCACCAGGAACACGTTCTCGCCATCCTCCACGTCGCCGATCTCGCGGCTGAGCACCACGTGGTCGACCTGGTCGAAACCGTATTCCTTGGCCAGCGGCAGCAGCCGCGCCACCATGCGCTCGCTGATCGCGTCCGGCGCGCGCCCACAGGCGGCGTCCAGCGCATGCACGCCCTCGCGGATCTGCGCGTACAGGAGATGGTCCGGATGCTCCGGGTGATCGGGCCCGGGCACGGGCTCGCGCACAACCGCGCGCGGTGGCTGGATCGGGGCTCTGTCGCCGGGATCGGACGAATTCGGACTCATGGCATCCTCCTGTGATGCGCCAGCAAATCGCCGCACCTTAGCGGCAACCGCGCGCCAGGCTCAAGCGGGCACGCAGTGTGCCGCATGCGCCGCCAAGGTCCGCTGAAGAGCCGTCGGCGCTTCAGGCCTGGCCGGCGCGGCGCGCGGCGACCTTGGCCAGTGCCGCCCAGTCGAGGTCGCCGTCGCCGTGCGCGATCGCCTCGATGAAGGCATCGCGCAGCACCGCCGCCAGCGGCATCGGCACGTGCCGGGTCTCGCCGGCGTTCAGGGCCAGGCGCACGTCCTTCAGGCCCAGCGTGGCCTTGAAGCCGGCCGGGCTGTAGCGCTGTTCGGCGATCATGCCGCCGTAGGTCTGGTAGGCCGGTGCGGCGAACACGGTGCTGGTGAGCATGTCGAGGAAATCGGCCGCTTCCACGCCGTGCCCGCGCACCAGCGCCGATGCTTCGGCCATGGTGCCGATGGCGCTGGCCAGGCACAGGTTGGCGGCGAGCTTCACCGCGTTGGCCTGTTCCGGGGCGGCGCCGAAATACCAGGTCTTGCGTCCGATGACGTCGAGCAACGGCTGCACCCGCGCCAGCGCCGCGGCATCGCCGGCGGCCAGCAGGTTGAGCTGGCCGGCCGCGGCCACCTCCACACGCCCCAGCACCGGCATCGCCAGGTAGGCGACGCCACGCTCGGCATGCAGCGCGTGCAGTTCGCGCGCCAAGGCCACCGAGATGGTGGCCATGTTGACGTGCACGCTGCCGGCGGTGAGCGCGTCCAGCGCGCCGCGATCGAGCAGGGTTTCGCGCACCGCGGTGTCGTCGGCCAGCATCGAGAACAGCACCGGCCCGCGCACCGCATCGGCCGGTTGCGCGGCCTGCTGCGCGCCGGCCTCGAGCAGGGGCTGCGCCGCCGCGGCGCTGCGGTTCCAGACCGTCAACGCATGGCCGGCGCGCAGCAGGTTGAGCGCGATCGGCTGGCCCATCGTGCCCAGGCCGAGAAATCCAATCGTCGTCATTGCAGGCTCCATGAAGGAATCGAAATGGAGGACGCCACCAGCGCGCGCGGCGCGCCGGTCAGGCGTCGAACACGCCGCGCGCCGCATGCGGCTCGCAACGCAGGTATTGCGGCGACGGACGTACCCGCGCGCCCAGCGCGGCGGCCGCGTGCCACGGCCAGCGCGGATCGTAGAGGATGCCGCGGGCCAGCGCGATGGCATCGGCACGGTCCTCGGCGAGGATGGCCTCGGCCTGCTGCGGCTCAGTGATCAGGCCCACCGCGATCACCGGCATGCGCAGCGCGCGGTGCAGCGCCTCGGCCTGCGGCACCTGGTAGCCGGGCGCCACCGGAATGCGCTGACGCCGGTCCAGCCCGCCGCTGGATACGTGCAGATAATCGCAGCCCTGCGCCTGCAATGCCTGCGCCAGCGCCTCGCTCTGCGCCAGATCCCAGCCGCCGTCGACCCAGTCGGTGGCGGAGATGCGCACGCCCACCGCGATGCTTGGCGCCACCGCGGCGCGCACCGCCGCATGCACGCGCAGCAGCAGGCGCATGCGGTTCTCCAGGCTGCCGCCATAGGCATCGCCGCGCTGATTGCTCAGCGGCGACAGGAACTGGTGCAGCAGGTAGCCGTGTGCGGCATGCAATTCGATCAGCTCGAAGCCGAGTCGCTCGGCGCGCCGCGCCGACGCCACGAACGCCTCGGCGATGGCGTCGATGCCGGCCAGGTCCAGCGCCTGCGGCGACGGGCCGTCGTCGGCGAATGCCTGCGCCGACGGCGCCACGGTCTGCCAGCCGTTCGGCTGGTCGGGCGCGATCGCGCCGCCGCCGTCCCAGGGCTTGTGCGTGGACGCCTTGCGCCCGGCATGCGCGAGCTGGATGCCCAACGGCATCGGCGACCAGCGCCGCACGGAGCGCAGCACCGTGGCCAGCGCCGCCTCTGTGGCGTCGTCCCATAGGCCCAGATCGGCGTAGCTGATGCGCCCACGCGGCTCCACCGCGGTCGCCTCCAGGATCAGCAGCCCGGCGCCGGACTGCGCCAGTTGCCCGAGATGCTGGGTGTGCCAGTCGCTGGCACGGCCGTCCTCGGCGGAGTACTGGCACATCGGTGCGATCACGATGCGCTTGGACAACGACAGCGGCCCCAGCGCGAGGGGCGAGAACAAGTGACTCACGATGCGGATCCATGGAGACGCCGCGCGCGGCGCGGCAAGCGACCATTGCACTCCTACCATGCAGCGCGATCAACCACTGCCGATGGATCAGTTCGTGCCGGGATTCGGAACGCGCGCCGCCGCCGGCAGCAGGAAGGACAGCGCCTGCGCGCACGACTGCTCCACTTTCATGCTCAGCAGATCGTCGCCGCGGGTGCGGCCCAGGTTGACCGCGGCGATCGGCAGCCCGGCCTTGGCCGCGGCCTGCACGAAGCGAAAGCCGGAATAGACCATCAGCGACGAGCCCACCACCAGCACCGCGTCGGCGCGCTGCAGATGCGCGAAGGCACTGGCAACGCGCTCGCGCGGCACGTTCTCGCCGAAGAACACCACATCCGGCTTCAGCACGCCGCCGCAGTGCGTGCAGGCCGGCACCACGAAACTGGCGAAATCCTCGCCCTCCAGGTCGGCATCGCCGTCGGGCGCCGGCGCGGCCTGCAACGTCGCCCACTGCGGATTGTGCTGCAGCAGGTGCTGCTGGAACGCCTCGCGCGGCATGCGCCGCTCGCAGCCCATGCAGCGCACCACGTCCAGGCGCCCGTGCAGGTCGATGGTGGCGCGGCTGCCGGCGGCCTGGTGCAGGCCATCCACGTTCTGGGTCAGCAGCAGTTCGACCTGGCCGCGCGCTTCCAGCTGCGCCAGCGCGGCATGGGTGGCATTGGGCCGCGCATGGCCGAAGCGCGGCCAGCCGAGCAGGCTGCGCGCCCAGTAGCGCTGCCGCGTCGCCAGTTCGCCCATGAAGGCCTGGTAGGTCACCGGCTGCGCACGCTTCCAGTCGCCGGCGGCGTCGCGGTAGTCGGGAATGCCCGAGTCGGTACTGCAGCCGGCACCGGTCAGCACGAACAGGCGCCGATGGCGGTCGACGAACGCTTCCAGCGCGGACGCCGCCGGCGGTGCGGACGCGGCGTGATCCTGCAGCAACTGCGACATCGTGAAGGTCCCGGAGGTGGTGGAGGCGCACGCGACGATGGCGTGTCGGCTTCCTATCTAGGGGGTGGGCGGCAGCAACGCAAGCCCTGGCCGCCACGGCCGCTGAAGCGTTGCCGCGCGCATTGAAAGCCCGCTGGAAACTGGCTACTGTCCAGGGCGCGGCAGGATGCTCGGCGTTCACTGCACCCTGCTGGCCGCACGCCGCCTCCGTGAGGAATGCCATCCCTTCGCCGATTCCGTCTCGTGAGCCGCGTTTCCGATCCCACCCCGTCCCCGCTCGCCGCTGCCGCCAACGCCCCACTGCGGGTGGCGTTGCTGGAGGACGACGATGTGCTGCGCGACCGCGTGTTGCTGCCGGGCCTGCAGCGGCACGGCTTCGAGGTCACGCCGCTGCGCACCGCGCAGGCGCTGTGGGCGGCGCTGGAGGCGCAGCGTTTCGATCTGATCGTGCTCGACATCGGCTTGCCCGACAGCGATGGCTTCACCCTGACCCAGCAACTGCAGGAACGCCGCCCCGGCATGGGCATCGTCATCCTCAGCGGCCGCGGCGAGCAGCCGGATCTGGTGCGCGGGCTGGTCCAGGGTGCGGATGCGTACCTGATCAAGCCGGTGCAGATCGAGATCCTCGCCGCCACCTTGTTCAGCGTGGCCCGGCGCATGCTGCGGCCGAGCGCGCCGGCCAGCGAGGAATGGCAACTGCAGGACGACGGCTGGTGCCTGTTCGCGCCGGACGGGCAGGCGGTGCCGTTGACCGCGTCCGAACGCAAGGTGCTGCAGAGCCTGTGGCAGGCGCGCGGGCGCCTGGTCAGCCGCGATGCGTTGGTCGGCATGCTCGGCGGTAATGCCGGGCTGGAGATCGATCCGCACCGGCTGGACGCGTTGTTGCATCGGCTGCGGCAGAAAGTGCAGGAGCGCACCGGCAGCGCGCTGCCATTGCGCGCGGTGCGCGGCGAAGGCTATCTGCTCATGCCGCAGGAGCGCTGAGCCCGGCCAGCGGCAGGCGCAGCACGAAGCAGGTGCCGGCGCCGGGCGCGCTGCGCACCTGCAGGCTGCCATGCGCCTGTTGCGCCATCTCGAACGCCACCGCCAGGCCCAGCCCGGTGCCCTGCCCGGCCGGCTTGGTGGTGAAGAACGGCTCGAAGATCTGCCGTTGCACGGCCTCGCTCATGCCCACGCCAGTATCGGCGATGGCGATGGCGACGGCCTCGCCATCGCGGCGCAGTTGCAGCGAAAAGCAGCCGCCGCCGGGCATCGCATCGCGCGCGTTGGCGGCGAAGTTGAGCAGCGCCAGATCGAAGCGGCTGCGATCCAGGAACACCGGCGCCGCTTCGGTGGCCAGATCCAGACGCACCTGTACCGCGGCACCGAACAGTTGTCGCAGCATCGGCTGCAGGCTGCGCAGCGCTTCGCCGGCATCGAAGCGCTCGGGCACGCTCGCCTCGCGGCGACTGAAGCTGAGCAGCTTGCGGCTGACCGCCACGCCGCGATGCGCGGCCAGGGCCACGCCTTCCAGTGCATCGGCCAGCACCAACGCATCGCGCGGCGGGTGATAGTCCAGTTCGTGCACGCAATGGCGTTGCTCGGTGTAGCCGAGGATCGCACTGAGGATGTTGTTGAAGTCGTGCGACACGCCGCTGGCCAGCTGCTCCACCAGCTCGATCTTCTGCAGATGCAGCAGGCGTTGCTGCGCCAGGGTGCGTTCGCGCATCTCCACGCGCAGGCGCGCGGCGCTGCGCCGCGCACGCCACAGGCTCTCGCGCAGCGCGGCGACGGTGCGATCCAGCACCAGGGTGATCATCAGGTAGCTCAGCGCCAGCGAGGGCAGGTTCTGGAACGGGCTGCGGGTGCCGCGCGGGTCCTGGCCCCAGGGGCTTTCCATGCCCAGCCAGAAGATCAGTGGGATGCACAGGTACACCAGCCACAGCGCGCGGCGCCCGATCACCAGCGCGGCCAGGGTCAGCATCATCATCGGGTACGGATCGAAGGCCTGCAGCTGATAGCCGAACGCCAGGTTGGCGGCGACCGCCGAGCACAGCACCACCGCGATGAACGCGGCGGCGGCCTGTTTGAGCAGGCCGCGGCGGATCATCCAGACCCCGCCCCAGGCCGCGGCGGCGATCGCCGCATCGGTGCCCACATCGACCGCCAGCTGCATCGTGCTCATCTCGATGCGCGGTGCGGTCAGCAGGTGGTAGAGCTTGTTGAGCGGGATCTCGCTGCCCAGGAACACGAACAGCACCTGCAGCGCGGGCGCGTTGCGCCGGTCGAGCGGATCGGCGATCGGCACCCGGCGCAGCCACAGCGAGAGGCGCCGCCACAGCCGCGCGGCAAGCGCGACCGGCGCAGAGTGCGCACCCCATCTCACCCAGGCTCCCATGACGGTGAGTCTACCGTGAGGGAGACGTGAATTTGCGTGCATTGAAGGGGGCTGGGCTTGCGGCCTTAATCGGGCCTGACTCGTTGTCGGGACGACGCTCCCGGCCCCAGCCCGGAATCGACCATGCCTCTTCTGCCCAATGCCCTGCGCGCCGCCGTGCGCCCGCTGTCGTCGTCCTCGTCCATCCTGCCGCAGGCCTCTGACGGTCTGTTGACCGCCGCGTTGCTGCTCGCGCTGAGCCTGCCCTCGAGCGCTTTCGCGGTCACTGCCACGGCACCGACCGCGGCGACCCAGCCGCCATCGCAGGCGCCGCAGGGCAACGCCACCCCCACCGAGACGGACAGCGCCGACGCCGACGCGGCGCCGCAGGACGCCACCACCCAGGACGTGCAGCCCGGCACCCAGAACACCACCCACTACTTCCTGGCCGAAGGCTTGAACGACGGCAGCGACTACGCCAGCGCCGCCGGCCTGCGCGCGGTGGCGATGGGCGCACGCGCAGACGCCTCCGGCGCCTTCGCCATCGCGATCGGCCACCACACCGTCGCCTCCGACAGCGCCGCCATCGCCATGGGCGACGGCGCGGTCGCCAGCGGCACCTCGGCGATCGCGATCGGCGGCAGCTTCTTCGGCAGCACCTACGGCGACTCGGCCGGCGCGCAGAGTACCGGCTTCGGTTCCCTGGCCCTGGGCACGGCCGCCACCGCAACCGCTGACAGTGCCAGCGCGCTGGGCTGGAACACCAGCGCCAGTGGCTCCGGCGCCACCGCAGTGGGTGCCACCGCATCGGCCAGCGCCAAGTACGCCACCGCCAGCGGCTCCTCGTCCAGCGCCAGCGCCGAGCAGGCCAGCGCGTTCGGCTATGCCGCCAATGCCAGCGGCACCGGCGCCGTCGCCAACGGCGGCTACAGCGTCGCCTCCGGCTTCTTCGGCGTGGCGATGGGCTACACCGCCACCGCCAGCGGCGACGGCGGCATCGCGATCGGCGACAGCGCCTCGGCGGCCGGCCAGCAAAGCGTGGCGATCGGCGCCAGCAATGCAGGCGTGCCGGCGCAATCCAACGGACTGGGCGCGGTCACCGTCGGCGCCGGCGCCTGGGCGCTGTCCGACTACGGCACCGCGCTGGGCTTCGACAGCCATGCCGACGCGGACTACAGCATGGCGCTGGGCGCCTCCGCGCTGGCGACCAGCACCAATGCGCTGGCGGTGGGCGCCAGCTCCTTCGCCGACGGGCAGGACGCCAGCGCCTTCGGCGCCATCGCCAGCGCCAATGCCGCCGGCGCCACCGCGCTCGGCAGCGGCGCCTCCGCACTGACCGCGGGCAGCGTCGCGCTGGGCTACAACAGCGCCGCCACCGGCGCCAACAGCGTGGCCATCGGCGCCGGTTCGATGGCCGACCGCGACAATGCGGTCGCCTTCGGCAACGACGGTGCGCTGCGCCAGCTCACCTACATCGCCGCGGGCACCGCCGACACCGACGCGGTCAACGTGCTGCAGTTGCGCAGCATCGCCAGCGCGCTCGGCGCCGGCAGCGCGGTCGGCGGCGATGGCAGCTTCAGCGGCGGCAGCTACCTGATCCAGGGCCGCAGCTACGGCACGGTCGGCTCGGCGCTGTCGGCGCTGGATGGCGCACTGTCGGCGCTGGACACCCGGGTCGGCAGTGGCGCCGGCGGCGTGGCGGTGGGCGGCGGCGGCACTGGCGGCCCCAGCGTCGGCGCCGGCACCAATGCCGTGGCAGTGGGCGCGCAGGCCACCGCCAACGGCCAGAACGGCACGGCAATCGGCTCCAACGCGCTGGCCTACGGCCCCAACGACACGGCGCTGGGCGGCAACGCGCAGGTCAACGCCGACGGCAGTACCGCGGTCGGCGCCAACGCCAGCATCAGCGCCAATGCCACCAACGCGGTGGCGGTCGGCGAAAGCGCCACGGTCACGGCCGCCTCCGGCACCTCCGTCGGCCAGGGCGCGTCGGTCTCGGCGAACAATGCCGTGGCGATCGGCCGCGGCTCCTCCGCCACGCGCGCCAATACCGTCTCGGTCGGCAGCGCCGGCAACGAACGCCAGATCAGCAACGTCGCCGCCGGCAGCGCGGCCACCGATGCGGTCAACGTCGCGCAGATGCAGGCCGGCGACAGCGCCACGCTTAGCAGCGCCAACGCCTACACCGACAGCCGCATGGCCGGCTGGGACGACAACCTGACCAAGCTGCGCACCGACACCGACCAGCGCTTCCAGCACCTGGACCGGCGCATCGACCGGATGGGCGCGGTCAGCGCCGCCTATGCCGGCATGGCGGTGAACACCTCCGGCCTGGCCGGGGCCAACCGCATCGGCGTCGGCGTCGGCTCGCAGGGCGGCGAAAGCGCGCTGGCGGTGGGCTACCAGCGCGCGATCGGCAACCGCGCCAGCGTCTCGCTCGGCGGCGCCTTCTCCGGCAGCGAGAAGAGCGTGTCCGCCGGTGCCGGCTTCAGCTGGTGACACGACCGCAGGTGCCGCCCTTCCTTGATTTCCACGCCTTCGTCGATCTTCGCAGAGACACCGCCATGACCCATGCCACCCCGCTTTCCCGCAACCTGCTCACCCTGTCGCTGGGCCTGGCCCTCGCCGGCACCGCGCAGGCGCAGACCGCCCCGCGCTTCTCGGTCCTGGCCCAGGCCGCGCCCGGGCAATCCACCGTCTACGACGGCCTGATCGTGACCTATCGCGACGGCAGCAGCGCCGTCCGCGACACGCGCGCCGCCAGCGCCACGCTGAACCAGATCATGGCCGCGCGCAGCACCGCCAGCACCTGGACCAGCACCTACCGGCAGACCGCCCCGGCCTTGAACCGGGTGCGTCGCCTCGCCATCGGCGCCGACCTGGTGCGGCCCAGCCGCGCGCTGACGCCATCGCAGTTGCAGACGCTGATCGCCAGCCTGAAGGCCGACCCCGCAATCGCGCACGTGGAGCCCAACCTGGTGCTCAAGCCGGTACGCAGCGCCGCGCAGGCCACGGCCAGCGCGGCAAGCGCACCGAACGATCCCGGCTACGCCGTGCAGTGGCACCTGCGCACGCCCGATGGCCACCTGGAAACGTTGGCGCCGGAGACCACCGGCTATCCCAACCGTGGCGGCATCGATCTGTTGCCGGCCTGGCAGTACGGCACCGGCCAGGGCGTGGTGGTGGCGGTGATCGATACCGGCATCACCGCGCATCCGGACCTGGACACCTCGCTGGCCAGCGCCGGCTACGACTTCATCAGCGATGCGCTGATGTCCGGCCGCGCCAGCAACGGACGCGTCGCGGGCGGCTGGGACACCGGCGACTGGACCACCGACGACAAGTACCTGGTCGCCAACGGCGGCTGTGCGCAACCGCAGGAACAGACCGACAGTTCCTGGCACGGCACCCACGTCGCCGGCACCATCGCCATGCGCACCAACAACGGCATCGGCATGGCCGGGATCGCGCCGGACGCGAAGATCCTGCCGATCCGCGCGCTCGGCCATTGCGGCGGCACCACCGCCGATATCGCCGATGCCATCGTGTGGGCCTCGGGCGGCCACGTCGACGGCGTGCCCGACAATGCCAACCCCGCCGAGGTGATCAACATGAGCCTGGGCGGCGGCGGCGCCTGCGCGCAGGATTCGGTCACCGCCAATGCCATCGCCAGCGCCATCGCGCGCGGCAGCGTGGTGGTGGTGGCCGCAGGCAACGACAACGCCGACGCCGGGGGCTATTCGCCGGCCAGTTGCCCGGGCGTCATCAACGTCGCCGCCACCGGCATCACCGGCGGTCGCGCCTACTATTCCAACTTCGGCAATACCATCACCCTGTCCGCGCCCGGCGGCGGCGTGTACGCCAACGATGCATCCAGCGGTGCGGGATCGGTGCGCACCGGCCTGGTCTGGTCCACCCTCAACAACGGCACCCATGGTCCGGACCAGCCGGCCTACGCCGGCTACGCGGGCACGTCCATGGCCTCTCCGCACGTGGCCGGCGTGGTCGCCCTGGCGATCAGCGCGGCGATCAACGCCGGCCGGCCGGTGCCGACGACCGCGCAGATGCGCGACATCCTGACCCAGACCTCCAACGTGTTCCCGGTGAAGCCGACGCTGCGCATCGGCGCCGGCATCCTCAATGCCGGCAAGGCGGTCGCGCGCGCTGCAGGCGCCAGCGGCGGCGGCGAGGAAGCCACCGCCACGACCATCGCGCGCGGCACGCAGAGCCGGCTGTCCGCCGCTACGGGCCAGGGGCCGCTGTACCGCCTGGATGTCCCGGCCAACGCACGCAACCTGCAACTGCGCACCTTGGGCGGTAGTGGCCAGCTGCGGCTGTACGTACGTGCGGTGCGCGCACCCAGCGCCAACGGCAGCGATGCCGACTACAGCTCGGTGCGCAACGGCACCACGCAGAACGTGCAGATGGCGCTGCCGGCGACCGGCAGCTACTTCTTCCGCCTGGTCGGCGGCAGCGGCGGCTACGCCAACGTGACCCTGTCGGTGAGCTACACGGAGTGACCGAACGCCACGGGCGCCGCCGCGGCGGCGCCCCTGTTCACGACGGGTTGGCGACCTCGATCAGGTTGCCGTCCGGATCGCGGAAGTACAGCGACAGGATCGGTCCGCGGGCGCCGGTGCGTTGCACCGGCCCGTCCTCGATCGGCACGGCGGCAGCGCGCAGTTCCTCGGCCACCTGCGCCAGCGGCGTGGCGGTGAGAAAGCACAGATCGGCCGAGCCCGGCGTAGGCACCCGCGCCTTCGGGTCGAACTCGTGGCCATGCCGATGAAGGTTGATCTTCTGCTCGCCGAACGCCAGCGCCTTGCGGCCTTCGCCGAAGGTCACCACGCGCATGCCCAGCACCCGCGCATAGAACGCGCAGGTCGCCTCGATGTCGGCGACGGTGAGGACCAGATGGTCGAGATGGTCGATCTGCATTGCGGAATGCTCGTTGGAGGGCGGCTCACTCGCCGCGCGGCGGATGCGGCCCGAAGCGGCCGTAGGGGCGGCTGTCGTCGGCGCCGCAGCGCAGCACCTGCGCGGCGACCAGGCCGATGCCCAGCAACACCAGGCAGCAGGCGACCAGTGCGTTCCAGCCGCCGTGCTGCCACGCCGCACCGCTGAGCGAGCCGATCACGCTGGCACCGGCGTAGTACGCCAGCAGGTACAGCGAGGCGGCATGGCCCTTGAACTGCCCGCCCAGGCGCCCGACCCAGGCGCTGGCCGCCGAATGCGCGACGAAGAAGCCGATGGTCAGGAGCACGATGCCGGCGATGACCGGCACCAGCGCATGCGCCAGGGTCAGCGCCACGCCCAGCGCCGCGGTGGCGATGCCGGCCAGCACCACCGGGCCACGACCGAACCGGTCCGAGGCGGCGCCGGCGACCGAGGACGACACGATGCCGAACACGTAGGCGCTGAAGATCATGCCGAGCTGGCTCTGGCTCAGCCCGAATTCCGGCCCGCCCAGGCGGAAGCCGGCGTAGTTGTAGACGCTGACGAACACGCCCATCGCCAGGAACGGGATCGCGAACAGCCACGGCAGGTGGCGATCGCGCAGATGCCCGCCCCAGGCGCGCAGGTGGAAGCGCAGGTTCACTCCCTGGCGGCGCACGAAGTGCCGCGACGGCGGCAGCAGCCACACGAAGCCGACCGCAGCCAGCAGATCCACCGCGCTCAGCGTGGCAAGCGCGGTGCGCCAGTCGAAGTGGTCGGTGAGCATGCTCATGCCGATGCGACCGACCATGCCGCCGAACGCATTGCCGGCCACGTACAGCCCGGTCGCCGCGCCGAGCCGGCTCGCCGGCAGTTCCTCGGCCAGGTACACCATCGCCACCGCCGGCACGCCGCCCAGGGCGATGCCGGACAGCGCGCGCACCACCACCAGCGCGCCCCAGTGCGGCAGGTAGGAGGCGAGCAGGTTGAGCAGCGCCGCCAACGCGATCGACACGAACATCAGCCCGCGCCGGCCCAGCGTTTCCGACACTGCGCCGGCGCAGAAGATCGCGATCGCCAGGCCGCCTGTGGCCAGCGACAGCGGCAGCGAGCTGGCCGCCGCGCTGAGGCCGAACTCGCGGGCGAACTCGGGAAGCAGCGGCTGCACGCTGTACAGCAGCGAGAAGGTGGCGAAGCCGGCCAGGAACAGCGCCAGGCGGATGCGCAACAGCGGCGCATCGTCCACGGCGTGCACCGGCGGGCATTGGCTGGAGGCGTTCACGGTGTGGGTCGCGGCGGGAGACGGATGGTCAGTATTCGCCTGCCGCCACCCGGCGTCCAATATATGATCGACCCACTCTCCATATGCTCTGGATATGACATGGAACTGCGCCACCTGCGCTATTTCCTGGCCGTGGCCGAGGCCGGGCACTTCACCCGCGCCGCCGCGCAGCTGGGCATCCAGCAACCGCCGCTGAGCCAGCAGATCCGCGCACTGGAGGAGGAACTGGACACGCCGTTGTTCGTGCGCACGCCGCGCGGCGCCGAGCTCACCGAGGCCGGCCGCGCCTTCCGCACCGAAGCCCGGCGCGTGCTCGCCGACCTGGAGCGCGCCGGCGATGCCGCGCGCCGCGCCGCACGCGGCGAGAGCGGCGTGCTGCGGCTCGGCTTCACCGCCTCGGCCGCGTTCAACCCGATCGTGCCGACCCTGGTGCGCGGCTTCCGCCGCGGCTGGCCGGCGGTGACCCTGGCGCTGGAGGAGACCAACACCGCCGGCCTGCTCGCCGCGCTGCTGCAGGGGCGGCTGGATGCGGCCTTCATCCGCTACAGCGTGGCCACGCCCCCGGAACTGCAGTTGCTCAAGCTGCCCGACGAGCCGATGAAGATCGCCGTCCCGGCGGCGCATCGCCTGGCCAGGCGCCGCCGCGCGCCGCTGTCCGCGTTGGCCGGCGAACCGTTCATCCTGTTCCCGCGCAGCTTCGGCACCAGCCTCTACGACGAGATCCTCGATGCCTGCCGCCAGGCCGGCTTCGAACTGAAGATCGAACAGGAAGCGCCGCAGATGTCGTCCATCGTCAACCTGGTGGCCGCCGAACTGGGTGTGTCGGTCGTCCCCGCCTCGACCGCGCAGGTACAGTTGCCCGGCGTGCGCTACCTGGACATCGAAGGCCGCGTGCCGATGGCGCGCCTGGCCCTGGCCGCGCTGCCGGCCACCGCACAGGCGATGCCGATTGTGCGCCACCTGTGGCAGTTGGCGCAGGGGCATGCGGCGGGCAGGCGCGGGTAGGGGGCTGCACTCCCCTAGCAGCAATGTAGAAACGGCTTTAGCCCCGAAGGGCTTTACCGATAGAGATTATCGCTGCTAAAGCCACTCCTACGAGGAACGCAAGCGCTCAACCCAGATGCGTGCGCACCGCTTCGTCGATCTTGGCCGGCGGCACGAAGCCGGGCACCCGCGCCACTTCCTCGCCCTGGCGGAACAGCATCAGGGTCGGGGTCTGGCGCAGGCCCTGGGCGCGGAAGAAGTCCTCGCCCACGTCTTCCATCTTCACCTTGAGCAGGGTCACGCCCTGCGCGCTCTCGCCCTCGGCGAAACGCTCCAGCGACTTGTCGAGCATGCGGCAACCAGGGCAGTTGTCCTTGTTGAAATCGGCCAGCACGCGCGGATGCGCGGCGAGGGCATCGGCGAACTGTTCGGCACTGGAAACGGTGATGGTGGTGAGCATGGAACGAAACCTTGTCTGATGTCGGAAGAAGCCCGGCGTGCGATGGGGACGCCGGCGATGCCAGGAAAACAGATGAACGACGACGGCGTCAGCCGCTGCCATGCAACGGCAACACCCTCGCAGCGAAGCCAGCCGCGCCCGCGGGAGCGGACTCGGCAGCGGCCACCGGCACATCGCCTGCCAACGACGCGCGCGCCGCGCACAACGCCAGCACCTGCGCGCACCACGCGTCGATGGCCGCGTTGTCGCGGTCGCCGTGCGGCATCTGCTCGATCTCCAGCAATGGATAAACACTCTCGAAGAACCGCGCGATGCGCTTGACCGCCCCGCAGTAGTACTCCAGCCCCCACTGCGTCTCGCCGGTGCCGAACGCCGCCACTTCGATCGTCTTGCCTGTCGCCTCGACCAACTCGGCGATATAGCGCTTCATCTCCGCCGGCGTGCGCCCGGCGTTGTCGCTCCAACTGCCGAGCAGATGCAGATCGAAGTCCGCCGCGCGCGCTGCATCGCCGAGCGCGCCCTGCAGCGTCTGCAGATCAGTGTGGATCCAGGTGACCGCGTGCCCGGCCGCCTCGCACTGCGCATGCACGCGGCGGGCGACGTCGCGGGTATTGCCGCTGAGCGAAGCGTAGGCGAGCAGGATACGCATGGGGCAGGGATTCGGGAGTGGGGATTCGGGATTCGGGATTCGTCAGAGCAGGATGGCGGTGCTTCACCAATCCCGAATGCCTGGCTTTTCAGCAGCCGAACGGCTGATCATCCCCAATCCCGGCCCTTCAAAGATCGTCGAAGCCGTTGTCCGAGTTGGTCTTCTTGTAGCTGGCGTTGCGCATCTCGAAGAAGTCGGTCTTGGTCTCGGTGAAGTTGTCGGCGTAGGCCTTGATCCACGGCATCACGTTGTCGCTGGCGCCGCTGTACAGCTTCTCGATGCCGAGCATGCCGGACATCTTGTTGGCGCGGTACTTCACGTACTGGATCATCTCGTCCACGTCGATGCCCTCGATGCCGTCGAGCACTTCCGAGGACCACTCGGTCTCCAGGCGGATCGCATGCTCGAAGGCCTGGTGCACGTAGTCGGTCAGTTCGTTGGTCTGCAGCTCGGCGTTCTCGCCGATGATGGCGCGGATCAGCTCGCTGATGAACTTGGTGTGGGCCAGCTCGTCGCGGTTGATGAAGCTGATGATCTTGCCGGTACCGGTCATGCGGTTCTGCCGCACCAGGTTGTAGAAATACGCGAAGCCGGAATAGAAGTTGATGCCTTCCAGGATCGAGGACTGGATCAGCGAGCGCAGCAGGGTCTCTGCGGTCTTCTCGCGCATGAAGTCGTCGTAGGCCTGCATGATCGGCTGGTTGCGCGCGATGATGGTCGGATGCGTGCGGGCGATCTCGAACACGCGGTTCTGGTCGGCCAGGCCGGCGATCGAGGCCAGCACGTACGAGTAGCTCTCGTTGTGGATCACTTCCTGCTGGCCGATGATCGCGGCGTTGGCGTGCGCGGCCGGGTCGGTGATGTATTCGGCGACGTTGTAGATGAAGCGCGTCTGCGGCGAATCCAGCGTGGCCAGCAGGCCGATGATCGAGTCGTAGGCGTTCTTCTCGCGCGCCGACAGCTCCCCGTACTGCTTGGCATCGCCCTTCATGTCCACTTCGTCGGGGATCCAGAAGTTGGTCGACAGCTCCTTGTACGCCCGGTAGAAGGACGGGTACGGGATGTCGTTCCAGTTGAGGATGCCGCTGGTGGTGCCGTTGATGATGCCGGTGGAACGGTTGGGGTGCAGCGGTTCGAGGATCTTGATGCGGTCGAGCGCGATGGCCATGGATGTGCTTCGGTAGTCGGGTGAACGGCGCCGGCGGACGGCGCGGGAATGCGGGACGCGCGCGGCAGGACCGGCCTGCCGCGCGGCGCGGGCGTCAGACGCCGGCGATCAGCTCGAGCACCACTCGCACTCGCTGATGTCGATGTCGTTGGAACGCACGTAGTACGTGGTCTTCAGGCCTTCCTTCCACGCGGTCATGTGCAGGTCCAGCAGGGTGCTGGCGCGGATGCCGCTGGGCACATAGAAGTTGAAACTGATCGACTGGTCGACGTGGCGCTGACGGCGCGCGTTCTGGCGCACGCTGGCGAACTGATCGACCTTGTAGGCGCCCTTCTCGTAGTACGGATAGGTGTCCACGGTCAGCCCCGGCGCCACCACCGGACGGCGGAAGTCCTTCTTCTCCTCGTAGTAGAACGCGCTGTAGATCGGGTCGATCGACGCGGTGGAGCCGGCGATCTGCGCGGTGCTCATGTTCGGCGCCACCGCCACCATCCAGGCGTTGCGCACGCCGTGCACGCTCACCTGCGCGGCCAGTTCCTGCCACTGCGCGCTGTCGTAGCCGCGCTTGGTGAAGTACTCGCCGTTCTGCCAGTCGCTGCCCTTGAACACCTTGTACGCGCCCTTCTCCTTGGCCAGCGCCAGGCTCGCCTGGATGGTCAGGTAGTTGATGCGCTCGTACAGCGAATCGCTGTACGCCTCGGCGTCCGGCGAATTCCAGTCGATGCCCTTCTGCGCCAGCAGGTGGTGCCAGCCGAAGGTGCCCAGGCCGATCGCGCGGTACTTCTGGTTGGTGATGGTGGCCTGCGGCACCGGCAGCTCGTTGAGGTCGATGACGTTGTCGAGCATGCGCACCTGGACGCGGATCAGCCGCTCCAGGATGTCCGGCGACAGCAGGTCCGGCTGCGCGGTGACCGCGCGGCCCAGGTTCACCGAGGACAGGTTGCACACGACGAAGTCGCCGGCCTGCTTGGTGGTGACGATCTGGTCGCCGCTGATCATCTCCTGGATGACCCGCGTCGGGCTCATGTTCTGCAGGATCTCGGTGCACAGGTTGCTGGAATAGACCATGCCCTGGTGCTTGTTCGGGTTCATGCGATTGACTTCGTCGCGATAGAACATGAACGGGTTGCCGGTCTCCAGCTGGCTGACCATGATCCGCTTGAACATGTCGATGGCCTTGACCACCTTGCGGCCGATGCGCTCGTCGGCCACCACTTCCTCGTACTTGGCGCGGAAGCTGCCTTCGCCGCGCTTCTCGTCGAAGAAGTCCTGCAGGTACCAGCCCTTGACCTCCTTCACCTCGTGCGGGTCGAACAGGTACCACTCGCCGCGGCGCTCCACCGCTTCCATGAAGATGTCCGGCACGCACACCGCGGTGAACACGTCGTGCGCGCGCAGGCGCTGGTCGCCGTTGTTCAGGCGCAGGTCCAGGAACGCCTCGATGTCGCGGTGCCAGATGTCCAGGTACACGGCGATGGCGCCCTTGCGCTGGCCGAGCTGGTCCACCGACACGGCGGTGTTGTTGAGCTGCTTGATCCACGGCACCACGCCGCCGCTGGAGTTCTTCACGCCGCGGATCGCCGAACCGGACGAACGCACGTAGCCCAGGTAGGCGCCGACGCCGCCGCCGTGCTTGGACACGCGCGCCACGTCGGTGTTGGAGTCGTAGATGCCCTGCAGGCTGTCGTCGACGGTGTCGATGAAGCAGCTCGACAGCTGCCCGCCGATCTTGCCGGCGTTGGCCAGGGTCGGCGTGGCCACGGTCATGTACAGGTTGGACAGGGCCCAGTAGGCCTCGCCGACCAGCTGCATGCGGCGCTCGCGCGGCTTCTCGTCCTGCATCAGGTACAGGGCGATGGTCAGCCAGCGCTCCTGCGGCAGTTCGTAGACCTTGCGCGAGTTGTCGGTGGCCAGGTAACGCGTGGCCAGCAGGTACAGGCCGTTGTAGGCGAACAGCTTGTCGCGCTCCGGATCGATCATGCGGCCGGCTTCGGCCAGTTCGTCCTTGGAGTAGTTCTTGAGGATGTCGATCGAGTACACGCCGCGGTCGGCCAGACTTTCCTGCAGGCCGACGTAGGAGCCGTACTTCTCGCCGGCATCGTAGAAACGGTTCTTGCTGGCGCGCTTGTACAGGCGGTCCAGGTACAGGCGCGCGGCGAAGTACTCCCACTCCGGCGTGGCGATGTCCACGCGCGACTCGGCCTCGCGGATCAGGTAGTCGACCATGTCGTCGGCCGACAGGCTTTCCTTCTTCTCGATGAAGGCGAAGGCCTTGCGCTCGTAGTCGCTCACGTCCAGCTGCGGGAACTCGGCGTGGATCCGGTCCAGGGTGCGCTGCAGGCGCGAGCGGTCGAAGGCCATGCGGCGGTTGCCGCCGTCCTTGACGATCCAGGTCACGGCGCGCTGGTCGTTGCTCGGCTCGCTGCTGGCCGTCGGCTCCGGCTGGGCAGTGGCGGCAGCGGTCGTGGGGTCGACGGCGGCGTCGACGGACGCGGTGGCCGGCAGGCTGTGGGTCTGGCTCATGAAGGTCTCCAAGCGTGGTGCACGCGGCCGCCCGACCCTCGCAGGCAGCGGTCCGACCGGGTTCGCAGGTGGGCAGGCGGTGTCGCGAAGACTGCAAACGGCGCAGGCACCGGGCCTGCGGGCGGTCAACGCTGCACCGACCCTCTCCCCCCGGAGAGCGCGCGATCGGCGCCGCGCGGTGTGCTTCGCGCGGCTGTCGGCAGGTCTTCGGGCTGATGGGCAACGGCCGTGGCCGGTTCCTAGCCCGTCGCTTCCCAAGGCGGGCGCCTCAGTGCGGATGACGGGTTCGTTCCCAATTACCGCTGCGGGGCAGCGCCGGAGTTGGCGTTGGCACGCCGCACCGGCTTCCCTTTTGATCCCGCGGCTTGGGGCCGCCGGAACCGACCACCCCAAGATAGTGGGGTCGGTCGGCGACGTCAACGCTAAATATGGGTGAAATTACGAAAACCTAAGCCTGGCAACGGTTTGCCGTCGACGGCCGATTCCGGTCCCGCCGCGGCGGCCGTTCGCGGCCGTGACGGGGTCGTGAAGCCGGCCGCAAACACGGGCGTTGGCGCCCCCGGACGACCCCGACACCGCCGCCTCGCTTAGGGCCGGCACGGCACCACCGCGCCGCTGGCGTCGGTGCAGGTGCCGGTGTGGACGACACTGCCGCCCTGCACGCTGGTGCTGCCCTGGTAGCTGCCCTGCGTGCCATCGACGCTGCTCTGGCGGCTGCCGCTGAGCGTGCCGTCGGCGGCGCGGGCCAGGCTGCCACTGCTGCTCGCGCTGGCGCCGTCGGCGCGCTGGACGCTGGCACTGCCCTGGCGGCTGGCGCTGCCGTCGGCGTTGCGCTCGGCGCTGCCTTGGCGCGTGGCGCTGCCGCCGGCGGCGGTCGTGCGGGTAGCGGCGCTGCGCGCGCTGGCGTTGCCCTGGCCGTCGGCCTGCCATTGGCGGGCGCGCTGCACGCTGCCGTGCGCGCCGCTGGCGCTGGCCTGCACGGCGGCGTGGCGGACGCCGTCGGTGCCGCCGGCGGTGCGCGTGCGGGTGTGTTCGCGTGCCGGTGCACTGGGCGCGACCAGGACGCCGGCGGCCAGCGCCAGCAGCAAGGGCGTGATGCGACGGGACAGCGACATGGCGTTCTCCGGTGACGGCAGCGGCGTGCTGCCGAGCGTCACCGTAGCCATGGCGCCGGCGCCGCGGGCGCCGCATCGGCCAGCAAATGTTGCCGAACGCCGCGGCGGAAACATCCGCTTACAGTTGCGCCGCGGCGGCCGTTGCCGCGGGCCCGCGGCGCAACCGATAGTGGCGTCCATGGACGATGCCGCGCCCGCTCCCCGCCTGCTGCTGGTCGACGACGACGACCGCCTGCGCGCCCTGCTGTGCCGCTACCTGGAGAGCCAGGGCTTCGCGGTCAAGGCGGTGGCCGACGGCGTGCAGCTGCAGCAGGCGCTGGCGCGCGGCCACTACGACCTGGTGGTGCTGGACCTGATGCTGCCCGGCGAGAACGGCCTGGAGATCTGCCGGCGCCTGCGCGGCCAGGGCGACGCCACCCCGATCGTGATGCTGACCGCCAAGGGCGACGAGATCGACCGCATCGTCGGCCTGGAGATCGGCGCCGACGACTACCTGCCCAAACCGGTCAACCCGCGCGAGCTGCTGGCGCGGATCCGTGCGGTGCTGCGCCGTACCCGCCCGGGCGGGGCCGGCGCGCCGCAGCCGGACGGCGGCGAGATCGGCTTCGGCCGCTTCCGCCTGCACCTGGGGCGGCGCGAGCTGCGCCGCGACGGCGAACCGCTGAAGCTGACCACCGCCGAGTTCGCGGTGCTGTCGGTGCTGCTGCGGCACCCGCAGCAGCCGCTGAGCCGCGACCGCCTGTCCAGCCTGGCGCACGGCCGCGAACACGAGCCGTTGGGGCGCAGCATCGACGTGATCGTCGCGCGGCTGCGCAAGCTGCTGGAGGACGACGTGCGCACGCCGCGGCTGATCCAGACCGTGTGGGGCGTGGGCTATGTGTACGTGCCGCCGGAGCCGCAGGCGTGAGCGCGCCGGCTTCCCGCGTCGCCGGCTGGCCGCGCAGCCTGTTCGGGCAACTGGCGCTGGTGATCGCGCTGGTGCTGGCCGGCGCCGGCCTGCTGGCGCTGCTGCTCGGCCGCGAACTGGCAGTACGGCCGGCAGCGCAGCAGCAACTGCGCATGCTGCACGGCTTCGCCAATGTCGCCGAGGCGCTGCAGCGCTCGCCGGCCGCTGCGGCGCTGACGCCGGCGTTGCGCGAGGCCGGGCTGCAACTGCGCAGCGCGCCGCCCACCGCCAGCGCCGCCGGCCCGCTGGCCGACGCGATGCAGCGCCGCGCGGCCGATCAGCTCGGCCCCGGGCGCGCGCTGCGCCGCGATGCCGACGGCACCCTGTGGCTGCAACTGGCCACGCCGACCCCGCTGTGGGTGGCGTTCTCCAGCCAGCCGCGCGAGCACGGCCTGCGCCGGTTCTCGGTGGCGATGCTGGCCGGTTGCGCGCTGCTGGTCTGGCTGGCCGCTGCGCTGGTCGCGCGGCGCCTGGTGCGGCCGCTGCGGCAACTGGCGCAGGCCGCGCCGCACCTGGTCCGCGGCGAACAGGCCGCACCGATCGCCACCGGCGGTCCGCGCGAGGTCGCCGCGCTGGCGCAGGCGCTCACGGCGGCCAGCGCCGACGTGCGCCACGCCGCGGCCGAGCGTGCGCTGCTGCTGGCCGGCATCTCCCACGACCTGCGCACCCCGCTGACCCGGCTGCAGTACGCGCTGGCGCTGCTGCCGCAGGTGGAGCCGGAACTGCGCGAGGGCATGGAGCGCGACATCGGCGAGATCGACGCGATCCTGGCGCAGTTCATCGCCTACGCCCGCGACGGCCGCGACGAACCGGCCGTCGCCCTGGACCTGGTCGACCTCTGCCGGCAGGCGCTGGGCGCGGCGCAACCCGGCTGGGAGGCCGTCCTGCCCGCGCAGGCGCCGCTGCACGGGCGGCCGCTGGCGCTGCAGCGCGCGCTCGGCAACCTCATCGGCAATGCCGAACGGCATGGCGCGGCGCCGTTCCAGCTGCGCCTGCACGGCGACGGCGGCGATGGCTGGCGCATCGAGGTACGCGACCACGGCCCCGGCCTGGACCCGGCGCTGGCCGCACGCGCGCCGCAGCCATTCGTGCACGGCGGCCATGGCGGCAGCGGACTGGGCCTGGCGATCGTCGAGCGCGTCGCCCGCCAGCATCGCGGCGCGTTGCTGCTGCAGCCCATCGCCCCACACGGCCTGTGCGCCATCCTGCATCTGCGCCCGGCCTGAACCCGGCGCGCGCCGACGCCCGCACGCGTCGGCCGCGCCACGCCCCTCCTCGCCGTCCTCCATGGAGTGATCCGCCCATGCGCCTGTCCCGCCCCTCGCCCACCCACGGCCTGCTCGCCCTGATGTTGCTGCTGCCGTTGCTCGCCGCTCCCGTCCACGCCCAGGACGGGCGCCTGCGCGCCCGCCTGCTGCAGCGCCTGCAGGGCGATCGCGCCGACACCGCGCGTGCGCCACTGCCCGCTGGCGCGCAGGTGCTGCGCGACGTCGCCTACGGCCCGGACCCGGCGCAGCGCATGGACGTGTACCTGCCGGTCGGCGCGCGCCAGGCGCCGCTGCTGGTGATGGTGCACGGCGGCGGCTGGGCCGACGGCGACAAGGACAACCCCGGCGTGGCCGCCAACAAGGTCGCGCACTGGCTGCCGCAGGGCCATGTGCTGGTGTCGCTGAATTACCGCTTGCTGCCGCAGGCCACGCCGCTGCAGCAGGCGCAGGACGTGGCGCGCGCGGTCGCACGGATCCAGCAACTGGCGCCGCAGTGGGGCGCCGACCCGGCGCGGCTGGTGCTGATGGGCCACTCGGCCGGCGCGCACCTGGTGAGCCTGCTGGACCTGTCGCCGGACCTGCTGGCGCAGGCCGGGGCGCGCCGACCGTTGGGCACGGTGGCGCTGGACAGTGCGGCGATGGACGTGGAGCAGGTGATGCAGCAACGGCATCTGCCGCTGTACGACCGCGCCTTCGGCAGCGTGCGCAGCGACTGGATCGCCGCCTCGCCGTACCACGTCATGGGCGCCAGCGCGCCGCCGCTGCTGGCGGTGTGCTCCAGCCGCCGTGCCGATGCCTGCGCGCAGGCGCACCACCTGGCCGCCAAGGCCAACGGCCGCGGCATCCGCGTCGAGGTGCTGCCGCAGGATGCCAGCCATGCCGAACTCAACCGCGACCTCGGCCTGCCCTCGGCCTACACCGCGGCGGTGGACGCGTTCCTGCACACCCTGCGCTGAGCGCCGCGGGTGGTTCGCTCAGGCCACCATGCACTGCTGCAGCAGCAACGGCAGCGCCACCGCGGCGCTGTCGCGCCAGTGCAGATCCGCACGGGCCGACAACGCACTGGGTTCGGGATTGATCTCGACCACGCAGGCGCCGCGCTCCTTGGCCTGCAGCGGCAGGCTGGCCGCCGGATAGACCAGGCCGGAACTGCCGATCACCAGCACCAGGTCGGCGTTGTCGGCGGCGGTCTGCGCGCGCGCCCACTCCGCCGCCGGCAACGCTTCGCCGAACCACACCACGCCCGGGCGCACCGTGCCGCCGCAGGCCGCGCACACCGGCGGCGCCAGGCGCTGGCTGGGCGTGTGCACGTCGATCGGCGGCAGCAGGCCGCGCCAGGGCTGGCCGCAGTCGCTGCAGCGCAGCGCCGACAGGCGGCCGTGCACGTGCGCGGCGACCTCGCTGCCGGCGCGCTGGTGCAGGTCGTCCACGTTCTGGGTCACCAGGGTGGTGTGGCGGACCTCGGCCAGGCGCGCCAGCGCCAGGTGCCCGGCGTGCGGCTGCGCCTGCGCCACGATCGCCATGCGCCAGCGGTACCAGCCCCAGACCAGGGCCGGGTCGGCACGCCAGGCGTCCTCGGTGGCCAGTTGCTCGGGATCGAAGCGCGACCACAGGCTGTCGTCCTGGCCACGGAAGGTCGGCACCCCGCTCTCGGCGGACATGCCGGCACCGGTCAGCACCAGCAGACGGCGCGCGCCCTGGATGAAGGCGGCGACGGTCTCGGCGTTGTAGGCGGAACTGAGCATGGCGCGCTCGATTTGACCAAGCGCACACTATTGCATCGCCACAGGGCGGCCTCAATGTGCACGGCAGCACGCGCAGGCGCCCGCAACGCGAACGGGCGGCCAGTGGCCGCCCGTTCGCGCGTGGTCATGGACCGGCACAGACGCCGGCCCGGACCTCCGGCTGGCTCAGTCGAGCACGACCAGCTTGACGTCGATGTTGCCGCGGGTGGCGTTGGAGTACGGGCACACCTGATGCGCCTTCTCCACCAGCGATTCCAGCGTCGCACGCTCCAGGCCCGGCACGGCGATGCGCAGTTCCACGGCGATGCCGAAGCCGCCCGGGATCTGGCCGATGCCGACATGGCCTTCGATGCTCGGCTCGGCCGGCAGCTTCACCTTCTCCTGGCCGGCGACGAACTTCAGCGCGCCGATGAAGCAGGCCGAGTAGCCGGCAGCGAACAGCTGCTCCGGGTTGGTGCCGTCGCCGCCGGCGCCGCCCAGCTCGCGCGGGGTCGACAGCTTGACGTCGAGCGCCTTGTCCGGGGTGGCGGCGCGGCCGTCGCGGCCCCCGGTGGCGGTGGCGGTGGCGGTGTAGGCGATGGTGGTCGGTGAAGCCATGGTGGTTCTCCTTGGAGGGCGGCGCCGCGGCGCCATGGGGTAGAGGGGCGGGTTAGAGGGGACTGCGATCGGGTCGGGAACCGCTCAGGCGGCGGCCTGCAACTTGCCGCGGACCTCTTCCAGATCGTGCTTGAGCCGGGTCAGTTGCTGCAGATCGCAGGCGACCGCGCACAGCACGCCTTCCGGCACCGCCTGCGCGCGCGTGCGCAGCGCCTGGCCGTCGGCGGTCAACGCGATCAGCACGCGGCGCTCGTCGGCGGCGGCGCGGCTGCGGGTCAGCAGGCCGATCGCCTCCAGGCGCTTGAGCAACGGGGTCAGCGTGGCCGAATCCAGGAACAGCTTCTCGCCGATCTCCGACACGCTGCGCTGGTCCTGCTCCCACAGCACCAGCATCACCAGGTACTGCGGATAGGTCAGGCCGAGGTCGCGCAGCAGCCCGCGGTAGAGCTTGTGCATGGCCAGGTTGGCCGAATACAG
Source organism: Xanthomonas sp. LF02-5 (assembly GCF_034105325.1). Classification (NCBI taxonomy): domain Bacteria; kingdom Pseudomonadati; phylum Pseudomonadota; class Gammaproteobacteria; order Lysobacterales; family Lysobacteraceae; genus Xanthomonas; species Xanthomonas sp. LF02-5. The sequence goes on from NZ_JAXGGF010000006.1 coordinate 324,640, forward strand.
CGCGAAGCACAGCTGGGTATCCAGCTTCAGCAGGGCGGTGGCGTCGGGGGCAGAGGTGCGGTCCATGGGCACTACATTACATAGCGCGCTATTTAATAGCAAGCGATATTTTTGCCCCGCCGACTCCTCGCTGAAGCGGGCGCCGCCCTCCCCTCGTGCCGCCAGTGGCGCAGGGCTACGCTGCGCGCAACGTCAAGGAGCTTCCGCATGCGCGCATCGTTCCTGCTGCTGGCCGCGCTCGGCGCTGCCCCCGTGATGTCCAAGGCCGTGCCCAACACCCTGCCCGATGGCCCGGTGCTGGTCGGTGCCGGCGCCGACGCGCTGGCCCGCGAAACCCGTCGCCAGTGCCCCGGCGTGCCGACCGACCGGCTCACCCCGGCCGATCTGCTCGATGCCGAGGAGACCTTTCGCGATGGATTGTCGGCAGCGCAGCGCCAGGCCATGGACCGGCAGTTGCCGCAGGACGGCGCGTCCGGGCCGGCGCGCTGCGCGCGCAGCGCAGGCGGCGCCAGTTGCCCGGCAGTTGCCTATCTGGAAGAGATCGCCGGCGCGGGCCTGATGCCGCGCTTCGTCGCCGGGCTGTGTGCGCCCGGCGCGGTGCGCTGAGCGTCCGCAGACGCTCCTGCGCTCAGACCCGGTGCGCCGCCGCCAGGTACTCGGCGCTCTGCATTTCGATCAGCCGCGAGGCGGTGCGCTCGAACGCACCGGCCAGGCGCTCGCCGGTGTACAGCAGCGGCGGCGGATCCTGCGCGGTGCAGACCAGGTTGACGTGGCGGTCGTACAGCTCGTCGATCAGGTTGACGAAGCGCCGCGCCGCATCCTCGTTCATGCGGTCGAAGTGCGGGATGCCGCCGAGCAGCACGGTGGTGAACTCGTGCGCGATCTCGATGTAGTCGCTGGGACCGCGCGGGCCTTCGCACAAGGCGACGAAATCGAACCAGACGATGCTCTTGCCGCGCGCGCGCACCGGGATCTTGCGCCCTTCCAGTTCGATGTTGCCGCGGCGCGCCTCGGCATTGCCGGTCAGCGCGCCCCAGCGCTCGCCCAGCCAGGCGTCGCTGTCTTCGGCCAGCGGCGCGCGGTACACCGGCGAGCGGGTCAGCGCGCGCATGCGGTAGTCCTCGGTGCCCTCGGCGTACAGCTCCACGCAATAGGTCTGCAGCAAGCCGATCGCCGGCAGGAAGCTCTCGCGCTGCAGGCCGTTGAGGTACAGGTTCTGCGGCGCGGTGTTGGAGGTGGTGACCAGGGTCACGCCCTCGGCGAACAGGCGCTCGAGCAGGCGCGACAGCAGCATCGCATCGCCGATGTCGGTGACGAAGAACTCGTCCAGCACCAGCACGCGCAGCCGGCTGCGCCACTCCTGCGCGATCTTCGCCAGCGGATCGCTCTGCCCGGCGTGTTCGCGCAGGCGCTCGTGCACGCCGCGCATGAAGCGGTGGAAATGCGTGCGGTACTTCCGCGCGATCGGCAGGCCGTCGTAGAACAGATCGACCAGGAAGGTCTTGCCGCGGCCGACCCCGCCCCAGAAATACAGTCCACGCACTGGCTCGGGCTTCTTCCAGAACGCCGACAGCCGGTCCAGCCAGCCCTCCTGGTCGCCGTCCACGATCGCGACGTGGATGCGGTCCAGTTCGGCCAGCGCCGCATGCTGGGCCGGATCGTCGCGCCAGTCGCCGCGCGCCACGCCCTCGGCGTAGCGCTGCGACGGCAATGCCGCCGCGCTCACGCCTGTGCCGCCGGCAGCCAGGCCTTGACCGCGTGCTGCAACGCGCCGCGCAGGTCGATCAGCTTGCGATGGAAGAAATGGCTGGTGTCGGGCATGCGCACCAGTTGCGGTTGCGCCTCCAAGGTCTCCAGCCAGTCGTACACGGCCTGCGGGTCGACGATCTCGTCGGCCTCGCCCTGGATCACCAGCCACTGCGGCGGCGGCGCCATGTCGGAAAAATCCCAGCGCCCGGCCGGCGGCGCGATCGAGATCAACACCTGCGGCTGCAGCGCGGCGCTGGCGCGCAGCGAGACGTAGGCGCCGAAGCTGAAACCGGCCAGCCACAGCGCGTCGTGCGGACGCTGATCGCGTACCCAGGCGGCCACCGCGGCCAGGTCCTGCTGCTCGCCGTCGCCGTGGTCGAAGCTGCCGGCGGAAGCGCCGACGCTGCGGAAGTTGAAGCGCACCACGCGCACGCCCAGTTCGCGCAGCGCGCGCGCGACCATGGTCACCACCTTGTTGTGCATGCTGCCGCCCTCGGTGGACAACGGATGGCAGACGATGGCGGTGACCGGCAGCGCGGCGACGTCGGCGTCGGGCAGATCGACCGCGGCCTCGATCGGGCCGGCGGGGCCTTGCAGCGTCAGCGCGCCGGAAGCGCTGGGGAAAGCGGGAGAGGTCATGCGGTCATAATACCGGGGCTGGGTGCCGGCCACATGCGAAGGCCGCACACGCAGCGTTCCTTTTTCCTCCCGATCCGGATCCCGCGTGGCGTTCGTCCTGCTGAGTGTGGTGTGCAGCGTGCTGGTCTCGGCGCTGCTGAAGCTGTCGCCGCAACGGCGCATCGACCTGGCCCAGGCGGTGACCTGGAACTACCTGGCGGCGCTGCTGCTGTGCGCCGCGCTGCTGCACCCGCCGCTGGCCGCGCTGGGCGACGCGCAGACGCCGTGGGTGGCGCTGCTGGGCCTGGGCGTGCTGCTGCCGGGCATTTTCCTGGTGCTGGGCCGCGCGGTGGCCAGCGCCGGCATCGTGCGCACCGACGCGGCGCAGCGTCTGTCGCTGCTGCTGTCGCTGGCCGCGGCCTTCCTGTGGTTCGGCGAACACGCCAACGCCGCCAAGCTGGCCGGCCTGGCGCTGGGCCTGCTGGCGATCGCCGGCATCGTGCAGCGGCCGGACACGACGTCGCACCGCGCCGCAGGCACCGCGCCATGGCTGCTGCTGGTGTGGGTCGGCTTCGCCGCGATCGACGTGCTGCTCAAGCGCATCGCCCAGGCCGGCACCCCGTTCGCCGCTTCGCTGCTGGTGGCCTTCGCGCTGGCCTTCGTGTTGCTGCTGGGCGTGCAGCTGTGGCGCCATCTGCGCGGCACCGCCCCGCTGGCCTGGCGCAACCTCGGCGCCGGCCTGCTGCTGGGCGCGCTCAACTTCGGCAACATCCTGTTCTACGTGCGCGCGCACCAGGCCCTGCCGGACAGCCCGGCCAGCGTGTTCGCAGCGATGAACCTGGGCGTGATCGGCCTGGGCACCCTGCTCGGCATCGCCGTGTTCGGCGAACGCACCACCCGCTGGAACCGCCTCGGCCTGCTGCTGGCGGTGCCGGCGATCGTGCTGATCGCGCTGGGCGCAGGCAGCTAACCATCAGCACCCGCACCCCGCTCTTACGATTCCCCACTCCCGATTCCCCATTCCCGGCCCTTCAGCGCCTCCACACCGGAAACGGATCTTCCAAGCCCTGCCACACCACCGGCCCCTGCCGCAGTTCGGCATCGTCGAGCAGGCAGGCATCGAGTTCGGCACGCACCCGCGCCGTGTCCAGGCCGACGCCGATCACCGCCAGTTCCTGGCGGCGATCGCCCCACAGCGGATGCCACATCGCCCGCAGCGCCGCGTACTCGCGCGCATCGCCGACCTCCTCGGCCTGCGGCGGCGGCGCGTTCCAGCACGCAGTCTGCTGGCGCTGCCAGCCGAGCTCGGTGTACGGCAGCGGCGATGGCGGCAGCGCCAGCGGCGTGTCCAGCAGGCCGCGGTCCACGCGCTCGCGTGCCGCGTACCAGAAGCCGGCCGCCTGGGTCTGGGTGGCCGCGCCGACGATGGACAGTTCGCCGACCCAGTCCATGCGGCTGGCCAGCCAGAAGAAGCCCTTACTGCGGATCACGTCGCGCAGGCCGCGTTGCGCCAGCCGCGCGAAGCGCAGCGGATGGAACGGCCGGCGCGCGCGATAGACGAAGCTTTCGATGCCGAACTGTTCGGTCTCCGGCGCGTGCTCGCCGCGCAGCGCCTGCATCCAGCCCGGCGCCAGTTGCGCGCGCACGAAATCGAAGCGGCCGGTGTCCAGCACCAGCTCCAGCGGCATATCGCCACGGCTGGCCTCGACGATGCGCGCATCGCGGTTGAGCGCGCGCAGCACCGCGCGGGTGCGGTCGAGCGTGACCGTATCGGCCAGGTCGGCCTTGCTGATGACGATCACGTCGGCGAACTCGATCTGCTCCACCAGCAGGTTGACCAGCCCGCGCTCGTCGTCGTCCCCGGCCTGCAGGCCGCGGTCGGCCAGGCGCTCGGCCGAGCCGAAGTCGCGCAGGAAGCTGACCCCGTCGACCACGGTGAGCATGGTGTCCAGGCGCGCGAGGTCGGCCAGGCCGCGGCCGTCGGCGTCGCGCACGGCGAAGGTCGCCGCCACCGGCATCGGCTCGGAGATGCCGGTGGATTCGATCAGCAGGTAATCGTAGCGCCCGCTCTCGGCCAGGCGCTGCACCTCCTGGCGCAGGTCGTCGCGCAACGTGCAGCAGATGCAGCCGTTGCTGAACTCGACCAGGGTCTCTTCGGTGCGACTGAGCGCGGCGCCGCCGTCGCGGATCAGCGCCGCGTCGATGTTGACCTCGCTCATGTCGTTGACGATCACCGCCACCCGGCGCCCATCGCGGTTGTGCAGCACGCGGTTGAGCAGGGTGGTCTTGCCGGCACCCAGGAAGCCGGACAGGACGGTGACGGGAAGGCGGGAATCGGAAACGGCGGACGTGGACATGGCGGGCATCGGCGCGGAGGCGTGGCGGGCTGGAAATGTTACTATATAACACTTGAAGCATTGGAGTGGACGTCCATGAAATCCCTGCCGCAATCCTTCTTCGACGCCTCGGCGATGGTGTTGTCCGGGCTGTGTCTGCTGCACTGCCTGGCGTTGCCGTTGCTGGCCGCGGCGCTGCCGTTGTTCGGCGTCTGGGCCGAGGCCGAGTGGGTGCACGTGGTGTTCGTGGCGATCGCCGCGCCGTTGGCGGGGCTGGCGCTGTGGCGCGGGCACCGGCGCGACGCGCTGCCCTGGCCGCTGTGGACGCTGGCGGCACTGGGCCTGCTCGGCCTGTTGGCCGGCGCCTTTGGGATTCCCGACGAGGCCAGCGAGACCGCGATGACGGTGAGCGGCAGTCTGGCGCTGGCCAGTGCGCATCTGTGGAACTGGCGCCGGCATCGGCGGCGTTGCCGGCATTGAGCATGGGGCGCGCTGTGTAGCGCGCTTCGCTCGAGGCGATCAGGGGCGCGATGCAGCGTGGCTTTCGCTGTTGTTTTTGCTGTTGTTTTTGCCGTTGTTTTTGCCGTTGCTCTGGCTTTTGACTTGTCGGGTTCCCTTCCGAAGCGGCGGCCAGCGCGGGGAAAAACCCCGAAGGGGCGGCGTACATGGATGTACGCCGTCCGCGGCAGGGGCAGGATGCCCCTTCCGCGGATCCCCGGGATGGACGCGGACCCGGAGCGCGTTAGCGCGGAGGGCGCGAGGCAGGGTGTGCTTTCTTTTGGTTACTTTTCTTTGCACAAGCAAAGAAAAGTAACTCGCCGCAAGGCGAAAGCTTTTGCTCTTGCATTTGCTGCTACTGCGGCGGCCGCTGGATTGTAGGAGCGGCTTACGCCGCGACATGCATGACCGATTACGCTGGTCGCGGCTGACGCCGCTCCTACGATTCTTCTTGTTCGACACTCAAGCTCGAAGCAACAGCAAAGGCTTTCGCCCTTTCGGGCGAGTTACTTTTCTTTGCTCGCGCAAAGAAAAGGTAACCAAAAGAAAGCGCGCCCTGCCT
>NZ_JAXGGF010000007.1:0-279860 GCF_034105325.1 Xanthomonas sp. LF02-5
ACGGAACAACGCGGTGCGCGGCGCACGAATACCGGAAACGCCAACGCTTGGATGGGTGAAGCGCGGCCACCGAGGCCGCGCATCGACGACTTACTTGACCACGCGCAGGCGCGGCCGCTTGCCGGCGTCGTCGGAACCGCCCGGCCGCGGCGGTGGCGGGGTGTCGTCGCCCGGCGGCTCGCTGGCGCCGTGGATGTCGTCCGGCAGCGCCATCCCCTGCCCGGTCTCGCGCGCATACACGGCCAGCACCGCGGACATCGGCACCTGCACCGGGTAGCTGACGCCGCCGAAGCGGGCGGTGAAGCTGACCCCGTCGTTGTCGATCTGCAGACGCACCACGGCGCGCTCGGCGATGTTCAGCACCACCCGCCCGTCCTTGACCGCGCTCGGCGGCACCTGCACGCCGGGCAGGCCCGCATCCACCAGGATGTGCGGGGTCATGCCGTTGTCGTTGATCCATTCCACCAGCGCCCGCAGCAGGTACGGGCGATGGCTGGTCATGCGGGAAGTGTCTTCGGTCATGCGCCCATTCTACGTGCCGGCGCGCAACGCCGGTACAGCTCGGAACACAGCGGGGACGGCGCGACGCACGGCATCATGCCGGCAGGTCGCGCAGCTTCTTTTCCTGGTCGGTCAGGCTGCGGATGAAACCGGGATTGCGGAAGATGCGGTTGCCGTAATCCTCGATCGCCTTGCCGTCCTTCGGCAGCGGGATATCCAGCGCCTGCAGGCGCCAGATGATCGGCGCCATCGCGCAGTCGGCCAGGCTCATCTCCGGATTGAGGAAGAACTTGCTGGCCTTGAACAGCGGCACCGAGGCGGTCAGCAGTTCCTTCAGGCGCTTGCGCCCGGCTTCGGCCTGGGCCTTGTTGCCGAGCTGGATCGCCTGCACCTGCGGCACCCAGTCGTGCTCGATGCGCAGCATCGCCAGGCGCAGGCGCGCGCGCGAAAGCGGATCGACCGGCATCAGCGGCGGATGCGGATAGCGCTCGTCCAGGTACTCGCTGACCACCGAGGCGGCGTACAGCACCAGCTCGCGCTCGACCAGGGTCGGCACCGAGTGGTAGGGATTCAGGTCGATCAGATCTTCCGGCGGATTCTGCGGATCCACCGCCACGAAATCGTAGGTCACGCCCTTGGCCGCGAGCACCAGGCGGACGCGGTGGCACAGGACATCATCCGTGGAGGAAAACAACGTCAAGGTATTTCGCATGCGCAAACTCGCCGCCATTCAAGGCTCTCCCACGGCCGGAATCCGCCGGCCGCATCGACGCCGCCAGCACATTGCGGACGGTCGTCACGGCCCCTGAGTGTGCAACCCTCGCTCACAAAAGCCAATAGGATGAACAGGGGATCGGCTCAGCAACGGTGCAGCCGGGACGCGGCCGAAACGGCCGCGACTCAATGCACGTCCTTCCAGTATTCCTTCTTCAACAGATACGCCAGGAAGGTCAGCAGCGCCAGGAACAGCACCACCCACACGCCCAGGTTCTGCCGCTTCAGCGCCGCCGGCTCGCCGGCGTATTCGAGGAAATTGCTGATGTCGCGCACCGTCTGGTCGAACTCGACCGGGCTCTGCTTGCCCGGCGTCGCCAGTTGCAGCCGCTCCACCGGCTTGTCCACGCCCGGCTGCTCGGCCTTGCCGTAGACCGGCTGCTGCAGGCCCTGCAGGTCCCACAGCGGATTGGGCATGGAGGCGTTGGCGAACAGCTTGTTGTTCCAGCCCAGCGGCCGCGACTGGTCGAGATAGAACGACTTGAGGTAGGTGTAGACCCAGTCGGTGCCGCGCACGCGGGCGATCAGGCTCAGGTCCGGCGGCGCCTTGCCGAACCATTTGGTCGCCGCATCGTGCGGCATCGCCGTCTCGATGTGTTCGCCGATCTTGGCGCCGGTGAAGTTGAGGTTGTGCATCACCTCGTCCTCGCTCAGGCCCAGATCCTCGGCCATGCGCTGGTAGCGCAGGTACTTCAGCGAATGACAGCCGGAACAGTAGTTCATGAACAGCTTGGCGCCGCGCTGCAGCGAGGCGCGGTCGCCCAGGTCGTTGCCGGCCTGCAGGGTGGCGGCACCCTCGGCGGCCATGGCCGAGGCGGACAGCAGCAAGGCCGACGCGACGCCGGCGAGCACAGCGATCAGGCGCTTAGTCATGGCTGCTCACCCGCTCCGGCACCGGCTTGGTTCGATCCAGCGAGGTCCATATCGGCATCGTCAGGAAGAAGGCGAAATACAGCACGGTCAGCACGCGGCCGATGTAGGTCTCGATGATCTCGGTGCCGGGGCCGGAACCGATCACGCCGAGCCAGACGAAGCACACCGCAAGAATCCCCAGCATCACCCGCGAGATCCAGCCGCGGTAGCGGATCGACTTGACCTTGGCGCGATCCAGCCACGGCACCAGGAACAGGATCGCGATGGCCGAGAACATCACCAGCACGCCGCCGAGCTTGTTCGGCACCACCCGCAACATCGCGTAGTAAGGGGTGTAGTACCAGACCGGCTTGATGTGCTCCGGCGTCACCAGGCGGTTGGCCTCGGTGAAGTTGTCGTGCTCCAGGAACAGGCCGCCGAAGCCGGGCGCGAAGAAGATGATGAAGGCGCCGATCATCAGCAGGAAACCGACGCCGACCAGGTCCTTGACCGTGTAGTACGGATGGAACGGGATGCCGTCGGCCGGCTTGATCGGGCTCCAGCGATTGCCCTTGGGCCCCTTCTTGATCTCCACGCCGTCGGGATTGTTGGAACCGACCTCGTGCAGCGCGCCCAGGTGCAGCACCACCAGCAGCAACAGCACCAGCGGCAGCGCGATCACGTGCAGGGCGAAGAAGCGGTTGAGGGTGGCGTCGGACGGCAGGTAGTCGCCCATGATCCATTCGGTCAGGCCGTTGCCGATCACCGGGATGGCGCCGAACAGCGAGATGATCACCTTGGCGCCCCAGAACGACATCTGCCCCCAGGGCAGCACGTAGCCCATGAAGGCTTCGGCCATCAGCACCAGGTAGATCAGCATGCCCAGGATCCACACCAGCTCGCGCGGCTTCTTGTAGCTGCCGTACATCAGCCCGCGGAACATGTGCAGGTACACCACGATGAAGAACAGCGAGGCGCCGGTGGAGTGCATGTAGCGGATCAGCCAGCCCCACTCGACGTCGCGCATGATGTACTCGACCGAGTTGAACGCCTCGGCCGCGCTGGTCTTGTAGTGCATCGTCAGGAAGATGCCGGTGACGATCTGGTTGACCAGCACCACCATCGCCAGCGAGCCGAAGTAGTACCAGAGGTTGAAGTTCTTCGGCGCGTAGTACTCGGTGACGTGCTTGCGGTAGAACGGCATCAGCCCGGGAGCGCGCTCGTTGACCCAGTCGAACACGTTGCCCGCGGTGCGGGTGAGGATGTTGTCGGCCATGACTTACGCCCCTCCCTTCGCGGACGCGCTCGGGTCCACGCCGATCACCAGCGTGTTGTCGTCCTGGTAATGGTGCGGCGGCACCAGCAGGTTGATCGGCGCCGGCACGCCCTGGAACACGCGGCCGGACATGTCGAAGCGCGACTTGTGGCAGGGGCAGAAATAGCCGCCCTTCCAGTCGGGGTCGTAGGGTTCGGGGCGGATCTCGGCGACCATTTCCGGCGAGCAGCCCAGATGGGTGCACAGGCCGACCAGCACCGAGACGTCGGGCTTGATCGAGCGGTACTCCGGATTCTTCAGCACGTAGTCCGGCTGCTGGTCCTTGTTGGTGGACTCCGGATCCTTGAGCCGGCTGTCCAGCGACGGCAACGCATCGAGCATCGCCTTGGAGCGCTTGACGATCCAGATCGGCTGGCCGCGCCATTCCAGGATCAGGCGCTGGCCTTCCTGCAGGGCGCTGATGTCGGCGGTGACCGGCGCGCCGGCCAGCTTGGCCTTTGCGCTCGGATTCCAGGACTTGATGAAAGGAACCGCGACGAACCCCGCACCGACCGCGCCCACGACGGACGTGGTGGCGGTGAGAAAGCGGCGGCGTCCTACATTTACAGAATCGTTGACCCCATCGTTGGCCATCCGGCACTCCGATCTGTGATTGGGTAGCGTGAGGCTGCCAGCAGCTCGGTGGGGGTCGAGCCGCACTGAATCCACTGCAGTGTAGCGGAACCCTTAACGCGCCGACAATGGACGCGCAACGCCTCCTGCCGGGCCGCGGCGACGGCTCAATGCGCGGTCGCCAGCACGCCGCGGTAGCGCTCGGCGAGCACGCCGACCCGTTGCACGTAGCGTTGGGTCTCGCTGTACGGCGGCACCCCGCCGTGTTTGTCTACCGCGCCTTCGCCGGCGTTGTAGCCGGCCGCGGCCAGGCTGAGGTTGCCGTTGAAGCGCTTCAGCAGCCACGCCAGGTACTGCACGCCGCCGCGAATGTTTTGCGCTGCATCAAACGAATCGCTGACGCCGAAGCGGCGCGCGGTCGGCGGCATCAGCTGCATCAGCCCCTGCGCACCGGCGCGGCTGAGGGCCGTCGGGTTGTAGGCGGACTCGGCGTGGATGATGGCGCGCACCACCGCTTCGTCGACACCGTACTCGCGCGCGGCGGCGGCGATCTCGCTCTGGTAGGCGGTGGTGTTCAGGCGCACCGCACCGAAGTTGACCCCCGGATTGGCGCAGGCGTAGCAGGTTTCCATGAAGCTGTAGCGGATCGTGCGCACCGCGCCGAGATTGGCGACCTGGGTCGGACGCGCACTGGTGTAGTGGCGCACGCCGTCCTTCATGTACGAATACAGCTGACCGCTGACCAGACGCCGTGGCGCGCCACTGCTGCTGGGCGACACCGGGGCGACCCGGTTGGGCACGGCGTTGGCGGTCACCGGGGCCGGGGCGGCGACCGGCGCGCTGATCAGGGTGGCCGGCGCCACGGTGCCGGCGCTGGCGATGACGCCGCGGCTGGGCGGCCGCTCGGTGCTGGCCCTGGCCGGCGCCGGCGCCGGGGCGGTCCGCGCGGCGCGGCGGTCGGGGGTGTAGCGGCCGATCACGCTGCAGCTGGCGCCGGACACGCGCTTGCTGCCGTAGCTGGGCACGCCGTCGTTGCCGGTGCACTTGTACAGGGTGCCGGCGCTGGCCGGCGCAGCCGTCAACGTGGCGAGTCCCAGCCCCAGGAGCCACAGCATCCCCTTCATGGCGGCGAGTGTCCCAACTTCCCCGCCGCTTGCCAAGTCCGCACCGCCCGGGGCCGGAGCAGCGCCGGGCGGCCAGTGCGCCCTCCCCGTCCGTATCACCTACTCCACCGGTGCCGGCTCCGGCACCTGCTCCAGCAACGCGTTCAGCGCCCCGCGCAGCGCCGTCCGCACCTCGGCCGTGGCCTCCAGACCGGCGAACGGCACGCCGATGGTCAGCAATTGCGCCGCCAGCCACGGCACGGCGTCGGCCAGCAGCGACAGCCGGCAGTGGCCGTCGGCCTCGTCCTGCAGAGTGCCGCACCACAGTGGAATGCGCGCCCCCAGCTCGGCGGCGCTGCCACGCAGCCGCACACTGAGGGCGAAACCCATCGCCTGCGGGCTGTAGCGGATCGCCGCGTCGACCATGGCCGCCGGTTCCTGCGGCGGCAGGCGCAACGCCACCGCCGCGCCGAGCTGCAAGGGCGGCACGATGCGTTCGGCGCGGAAGGTGCGCCAGTCGGCACGATCGCGGTCCCAGGCCAGCAGGTACCAGCGGCGGCCGGCGTTGACCAGGCGCAAGGGTTCGACCAGCCGCTCGCTGGCGCGCCCGGAATGGTCGCGGTAGGCGAAGCCGAGCAGGCGCCGGTCGCGGCAGGCGCTGGCGACCCCGATCAACACCCGCGTGTCCGGCCGCAGCGGATCCTGGCCCAGCGCCAGGGTCGCCCCCTGCAAGGCCTCGGCGCGCTGGCGCACCCGCGTCGGCAGCAGCGGTTCGAGCTTGGCCAGCACCCGCACCGCGGTGTCCTCCAGGCCGGCCATGCTGGCGCAGGCCGCGCGCAGCGCCACCGCGACCGCCACCGCCTCGTCCTCCTCGAACAGCAGCGGCAGCATCTGTGCGCCGGCCGCCAGCCGGTACCCGCCGCCGATCCCGGCCGCAGCCTCCACGGTGTAGCCCAGCGCGCGCAGCCGCTCCACGTCGCGGCGCAGGCTGCGCCGGTCCACGCCGAGCCGCGCGGCCAGCTCGGCGCCGGACCACAGCCGGCGGGTCTGCAGCAGGGCGACCAGGCGCAACAGGCGGGCGGCGGGCGATGACATCGGCGCACGCTATTGCGGACAGGATCTGTCCGCAATGGGGTCTAGGGTGTGCAGACCGACATCGAGGAGCCGCCCATGACCAGCGACCGCCACATCACCCTGTTCCACAACCCGCATTCGCGCTCGCGCGGCGTGCTGATCCTGCTCGAGGAGCTGGGCGCCGACTACGCCATCGAGCGCATCGACTTCGATCGGCAGGCGCAACTGGCGCCGGACTACCTGGCGATCAACCCGATGGGCAAGGTGCCGGCGATCATGCACGCCGGCGCGGTGGTGACCGAGCAGGGCGCGATCTACCCCTACCTGGCCGACCTGTATCCCGAGGCCGGGCTGGCACCGCCGATCGGCGACCCGCTGCGCGGCCCCTACCTGCGCTGGCTGGCGTTCTACGGCGCCTGCTTCGAGCCGGCCCTCGTCGACCGCGCGCTCAAGCGCGAGCCGCCACCGCGGGCGATGTCGCCCTATGCCGACTGCGATACCGTGCTGGCGGTGGTGGACGCGCAACTGGCGCGCGGCGACTACCTGCTCGGCGCGCGCTGCAGCGCCGCCGACGTGCTGTGGGGCAGCGCGCTGGGCTGGATGCTGCAGTTCGGCCTGCTCGACCCGCCGGCGCCGACCCGCGCCTACGCCGCGCGCATGGCGGCGCGGCCGGCGGTGCAGCGCGCGCTGGCGGTGGATGCCGCAGCGGGCTAAGAGTGGCTGACAGAACGTCGCGAGCAGTCGCCAGGTGGGTGCGGACGGCGCGGAGGAACCGCAGTGTACGAGTGGTACATGAGGATTCCGAGCACCGTCCGCGCCCGCCTGGTGGCTGCGCAGTCGTTTTGTCGGCCACGCTTGGACCTGCGCCCGCGCGCGGGCACGAGTAGACTAGCCGGCTTCCTTTCCACCCGCCTGGATTAAGCGCCATGCCCGGGACCGTCCTGCATCCCCTGCCCTCCGCCGGCACCGCCGCCGCACCCGCGCCGGTGCGCGGCAAGCTGTACATCAAGACCCACGGTTGCCAGATGAACGAGTACGACTCGGCCAAGATGGCCGACGTGCTCGCCGCGTCCGAAGGCCTGGAGCTGACCGACAACCCCGAAGAAGCGGACGTGGTTCTGGTCAACACCTGCTCGATCCGTGAGAAGGCGCAGGAAAAGGTGTTCAGCCAGCTCGGCCGCTGGAAGGCGCTGAAGGCCGGCGGCAAGCCGGTGATCATCGGCGTCGGCGGCTGCGTGGCCTCGCAGGAAGGCGAGGCGATCGTCAAGCGCGCGCCCTACGTGGACCTGGTGTTCGGCCCGCAGACCCTGCACCGGCTGCCGGAGCTGATCCGCGCGCGCCGCGAATCGGGCAAGTCGCAGGTGGACATCAGCTTCCCCGAGGTCGAGAAGTTCGATCGCCTGCCGGAGCCGCGCGCCGAAGGCCCCTCGGCCTTCGTGTCGATCATGGAAGGCTGCTCCAAATACTGCTCGTTCTGCGTGGTGCCCTACACCCGCGGCGAGGAGATCAGCCGCCCGTTCGAGGACGTGCTGGTGGAAGTGGCGCAACTGGCCGCCCAGGGCGTGCGCGAGATCAACCTGCTCGGCCAGAACGTCAACGCCTACCGCGGCCCCTACGCCGACGCCGAGGCCGGCGAGGAAGCGCAGGTCGCCGACCTGGGCCTGCTGATCCGCAGCATCGCGCAGATCGAGGGCATCGGCCGCATCCGCTTCACCACCTCGCATCCGCTGGAATTCAGCGACTCGCTGGTGGAGGCCTACCGCGACGTGCCGCAGCTGGCCAACTACCTGCACCTGCCGGTGCAGGCCGGCAGCGACCGCATCCTCAGCGCGATGAAGCGCGGCTACACCGCGCTGGAGTTCAAGCAGAAGATCCGCAAGCTGCGCGCGGTGCGTCCTGACATCTCGATCAGCTCGGATTTCATCGTCGGTTTTCCCGGCGAGAGCGACGCCGACTTCGACAAGACCATGAAGCTGATCGAGGACGTGGGCTTCGACCAGAGCTTCTCCTTCATCTACTCGCGGCGCCCGGGCACGCCCGCCGCCGACCTGGAAGACGACACCCCCGAGGCGGTCAAGCACGCGCGGCTGGCGCGGCTGCAGGCGCACATCAACGCGCATGCGCAGCAGATCTCGCAGGGGATGATCGGCAGCGTGCAGACCGTGCTGGTGGAAGGGCCGTCGAAGAAGAACCCGGCCGAACTGACCGGCAAGACCGAGAACATGCGCTCGGTGAACTTTCCCGGCCACCCGCGCCTGATCGGCCAGTTCGTCGAGGTGACGATCACCGAGGCGCTGAGCAATTCGCTGCGCGGCCGCCTGCGCCTGGCCGAGGACGACGCCGCGGCCTGAGCGGCGCCGGGCGCGCGCTAGTCGAGCGCGCTGAGGAAGCGCTCGCCGCGCGGGCCGATCTGCACCGCCCGCGAATCCGGCACGCGCCGGGCCAGGCCGGTGTCGAAGAGATACCGGAGCAAGGCGCTGCCCAGCGCACCGGCGACGTGGTCGCGGCGCTCGCTCCAGTCCAGGCACGGCCGGCACAGCGGCCGCCGCGACGCACGCAGCGCCGCCACGTCGATGCCGATCGCCGCGCACCAGGCGGCGCCGGATGCGCTCAAGGCCATGCCGTCGCCGCACAGCAGATACCCGCGCGCTTCCATCTGTTGGCGCCAGCGGATCGCCAGTTCGCCGGCAAGGTGGTCGTAGCACACCCGCGCCCGGCGCAGACCGGGATCCGCCGGGCCGACCCGCCGCGTCATCGGCGGCGGCGCCAGTCCCATCATCGCCTCCACCGCCGCGGCGACGTCTGCGCCGGCCAGACGGAAATAGCGGTGCCGCCCTTGGCGGGCCACCGCGAGCAAGCCGGCGTCGACCAGTTGCGACAGGTGCCGGCTCGCAGTCGACGGCGCCACCGCGCCGTCCAGCGCCAGTTCGCTGGCAGTGCGCGCCTGTCCGCTCATCAGTGCCGCCAGCATGCGACTGCGCGCCGGGTCGCCGAGCAGAAAGGCGGCACGTGCAAGCAGGGTGTCCTCGCTCATGCTTCGATTCTAGACGAAGCATGCCGCCACGCTGGCGCCTACCTTGCCTGCTCCCCACACGAGGCAGACGCATGACCGACACGCTGCACCACTACGCTTCGCAGTTGCGCTGGACCGGCAACCGCGGCAACGGCACCGCCGACTACAGCCACTATGGCCGCGACTACACGCTGCAGATTCCCGGCAAGGCGGCACTGCCAGGCAGCGCCGACCCGCTCTTCCTCGGCGACCCGGCGCTGCACAATCCGGAAGACCTGTTCGTCGGCGCTCTCGCCGCCTGCCACATGCTCACCTACCTGGCGCTGTGCGCGCATACCGGCATCCAGGTGCTGGCCTACGAGGACCAGGCCCAGGGCTGGCTGGTGATGCGCCCCGGCCACGGCGGACGCTTTCGCGAGGTGGCGCTGGCGCCGCGCGTGACCATCGCGACGGACAGCGACGCGCACCGCGCACAGGCCTTGCACGCACAGGCCCACGCGCAGTGCTTCATCGCCAACAGCTGCGCCATGCTGGTGCGTTGCGAGGCGACGATCGTGCGCCCGGGCGAGCCGCCGGAGGCCGCGCGATGAAGGACGTCGAAATCCACCTCGAAGAACGCCCCGGCGCTCTGTCCGCCATGGCCCAGGCACTCGGCGCGGCCGGCATCAGCATCGAAGGCGGCGGCGTGTGGCGCGTGGACGGGCGCGCGGTCGCGCACTTCCTGTTCGATGCCGCCGCACCGGCAAGCGAGACCTTGCGCGCGCACGGTTTCCACGTGGCCGCCGAACACCCGGTGGTGAGCCTGCGCCTGGACCAGGACACGCCGGGACAGCTCGGCCTGCTGACCGGCATGCTCGGCGCCGCCGGCATCAACATCGCCGTGCAGTACAGCGACCACCACGGGCACCTGATCCTGGTCGTGGACGACCCCGCCGGTGCACGCGCGATTGCGGACGCCTGGATGCAGGCGCGCGACGCGCGGTGTTTAGACGGCGCTGGCGATGGTGATCGCCGCCAAGGCACGTCATAACCGATCCTGGAAAAGACGAACGCCGTTGCCACGGATGCATCGCCGGCCGCACGGGTGCGATTTTTTCGCCAGCACAGGGCGGCGCCTTGCGTGGCAAGGCGTTCGCGCGGTTGTCCACAGGCTTTTGGACAATCGATCCACATGCATTGTGGACAACGTTGCCATTGCCGCGGCGCGCAGGTCCGGGCGGTGGCGGGGCACGTGCGCTTGCAGATCCGCAAGGCGTACCTCGACCGCACCGGCGGGCCGACGCCGACGTCGCCGCCGCGCGCCCTTCACTGGCCCGGCTACGCGCCGCGCGCTACCCTTTGCGCCCCTCTTTTTTTCGACGTCGCCGCCGGCGGCGCGCGCCCGCCATGACCACCCCCGCGCAACGCGACTTCACCCTGGATCCCGCCGACACCGAGCGCCTGGCCAACCTGGCCGGCCCGTTCGATGCGCACCTGCGGCAGATCGAACTGCGCCTGGGCGTGGAGATCTCCAACCGCGGCAACGTGTACCGGGTGACCGGGCCGGAGCCGGCGGTGGCGGCGGCCGAGCGGCTGCTGCAGGCGCTGTACGCCGAGGCCGACCACGTCGCCTTCGACGACCAGGAAATCCACCTGCGGCTCAACCAGTCCAACGTCGACCAGGTGACGCAGCGCGCGTACCAGCCGCAGGACGTGGCGATCAAGGTCAGGCGCGGCACGGTGCGCGGCCGCGGCGCCAACCAGGCCAAGTACCTGCACCAGATCGCCACCCACGACATCAACTTCGGCATCGGCCCGGCCGGCACCGGCAAGACCTTCCTGGCCGTGGCCAGCGCGGTGGAAGCGCTGAACGAATCGCGGGTGCAGCGCCTGATCCTGGTGCGCCCGGCGGTGGAGGCCGGCGAGAAGCTGGGCTTCCTGCCCGGCGACCTCACCCAGAAGGTCGACCCCTACCTGCGCCCGCTGTACGACGCGCTGTACGAGATGCTGGGCGTGGAGAAGGTGGTCAAGCTGCTGGAGAAGAACGTCATCGAGATCGCGCCGCTGGCGTACATGCGCGGACGCACCCTCAACGACGCCTACGTGATCCTGGACGAGGCGCAGAACACCACCATCGAGCAGATGAAGATGTTCCTGACCCGGCTCGGCTTCGGCAGCACCGCCGTGGTCACCGGCGACCTGACCCAGATCGACCTGCCCAAGCACGTCAAGTCCGGCCTGCGCGATGCCGTCGAGGTGCTGCACGAGGTGGACGGAGTCAGCTTCACCTTCTTCGAGGCGCGCGACGTGGTCCGGCATCCGCTGGTGGCGCGCATCGTCAACGCCTACGAGAAGCGCGACGTGGTCGACCGCGCCAGCGGCCCATCCGCATGATCCGGCCCTGGCCCGGCCTGCTGGCAGCGCTGCTTTGCGTGGCCGGCGGCGCCAGCGGCCAGCCGCAGGATCCGCCGCCAGCGCAGGATCCGGCGCCGCAGCGCGTCGCCCTGGCGCAATCGCTGACCCCGCCGTGCCTGTCGATCATGCAGGACGCGGCCAGCATCGGGCTGCCGCGCGACGTCCTCGAGCGCGCCGCGGCGATCGCCCGTACCTCGCCGACCGCGCCGCGCGACGACGAGGCGCAACGCCTGGCCTGGATCGCCGGCACCCGCGCGCAGGCGCTGCTCGATGCGGCCGAAACCGCCGGTGCGACGCGCGACCGCTTCGGCTGCAACGCGCTGGCCTACGCAAAGGTGCCAGCGGACAGCCTCTACCTCGTCGGCCAACTGCTCGAACACGGCCAGGCCGCGGTGTGGCTGCCCGCGTCGGGGCGCTTCGCCGCCACGGTGGACATCCGGCGCGACAATCCGCAATGCCAGCGAGGCCCGATGGGCAGCCTGGCCTACCGCGTCGACGACGAAAAGACCCCGCTGCTGTTCCTGGTCGCATGCGTGACTTGAGCCTGCTGCTGCGCGCCTGTCGCGGCACTCCGTAGCGACCGCACGCACCACACGGCAGTGACCGACGTACACTGCGATGCTGCTGCCGTGCACGGGGAGGTGCCATGTTCCAGCGATCGTCGTCGTTCGCCTTTCTGCTCTGGCCGATCCTGGCCACTTGCGCCGCGCCAGCGGCTGCCGCCACGGCCGCGCCGCCCGCAGCAACGCCCGCGCGGCCCTTCGTCGAAACCAGCTACGTGGTCGCTCCCGACACCGTGGGCGACTTCAGCCTGCGCAGCAGCAAGTACGACCCGGCCGCCAAGGCCGCCGGCGCCGGCTTCCTCTACGTGCTGAAAGGTCATCCGGAACTGACCATCAACGTGTTCGTCTATCCCGCCGGACAAAAGGAATCGGCGCGGGCCATCGCCGACGGCATGGCGGGCTTCCGCGCCGATCTGGCCGCAGCGGTCTCCGGCGGCACCTACGCGGAACTGCACGAACTGGGCGCGCAACGGTTCGAGCTGGGCATCGTCGTCGAACCGGCGCCGAAGGCCGCCAGCGCCCTGGATAAGGCGCTGGTCGCGGCGATCGCCGAGGCCCAACGTGTGCCCGGAGAAAAGCTGCGGATGGAACTGCGCCTCGACCCGGAGGATGCACCGGCCCGCTCCAACGGCTATCTGTTCTACAAACAGCTCTACTACTTCAAGGTGCGCGTGTCGGCCGCTGCGCAGGACATCGGACCGGATGCCTTCGACACCCTCGCCGACCAGGCGGCGCGCGCGCTTGTGCCCGCCATCCAGGTGACCAATGTCGGCGGCTGCGCGACACCGACCATCCAGATCGACCCGAACGGCAAGCCGGAACAGGCGGCACTGCAGCTCGTCCGCCAGAGCACCCTCTACCAGGGCTTCAACTGCAGCAAATCCGCCGCAGACGCTGGCATCGACCGCGCGGCAGGCAATGCCGCCGTGATCGAGATCGCCTACGACGCCGGCGACTGGGCGTCGCCCTGAGCGCGCGTTAGCGCGATACTGTGGCTCCCACCGCAGCACCCGGCCGTTCCGCCATGACCAAAGGTCCCGTCCGCCTCGATGTCGGCGTCAGCTACGCCCTGCCCCGCGCCGGGCTGCCGGCGGCGCCGAGCTTCCGCAAGTGGGTCGCCGCGGCACTGAAGGGCCGCATCCGCGAGGCCGACCTGGCGATCCGTCTGGTCGACGACCGCGAAGGCCGCGCCCTCAACCAGCACTACCGCGGCAAGGACTACGCCACCAACGTGCTCAGCTTCCCGGCCGAACTGCCCGAGGGGTTGCCGAAGGGCGTCAAGCTGCCGCTACTCGGCGATCTGGTGATCTGCGCACCGGTGGTGGCGCGCGAGGCCGCCGAACAGGACAAGCCGCTCAACGCGCACTACGCGCACCTGACCGTGCACGGCGTGCTGCACCTGCTCGGCTGGGACCACGAGGACGACAAGGAAGCCGAGGCGATGGAGCAACTGGAGCGCGAGATCCTGGCCGACCTCGGCGTCTCCGACCCCTACGCCGGCGAGCGTTGATCCAGCGACGCCGACACGGCACTCTTCTGATCTTCCGCAGGAGATCGCCGCGCATGGATGCACCCACCGCCCCGCAATCCAGACAGGCGAGCGCGTCGCAGCGCCGGCACGGCATCGCCGCCTTGGTCCGGACGATCGCCCTGTGCTGCCACGTCTACCTCGGCCTGATCCGGCCAGCGCCCACGTTCGGCGGCAGCGGCGTCCTGTCCGCGTCCAGTCAGGCGGCATTGGGCCTGTTGACCCTGCTGGTGCTCGCGACCACCCCGAGCGCTTGGCGCTGGCTGTACCAGCGCCGGCACCGCACAGGCGCCGAACCAGTCCGCATCCCGGTGCGCGCCGGACGCGTGGCCCTGTTGTGCCCGCTGGCGTTCGCGGCGTGGCAGCGCCTGTCCGGCCTGCGCCGGCATGTCGATGCCAACAACACGCTGCTGGCGTTGTCGCTGCTGTTCCTCGCCGCCGGATTGCTGACCCTGCCTAACGCATGGCAATGGCTGCGGCAGGCGCGGCGCTCGACCAACGTATCCGAACCGAATTCCTCTGCTAGGTAATCGGGCTCTTCCGTCCTGCCTTGCCAATACCAGCCGCACGCTGTCCATCTGGAATGGACGAAAGCGTCATTGCGACACTGCGGCAACACCCTCGCACAGACCGCGTCCCGACCCCGGTGTCGTCCCGCCCTGGTCAAGCGCAGGCGCCGGCGGTAACGTGGCCGCGCGGCGATCGCCGCAGCCCCGTTTTCCTTCGAGGTTCCGTGCGTTGATCCGTCCCTCGCTCGTCCTGCTCGCGCTCGCCTGTGTCGTCCCCGCCGCTGTCGCCGCGCCTCCCGCACCACCGACTGCAGCGCCTGCCGCCACCGCAACCGCCGATCCGGCCATCGACCTGCCAGCGCTGCTGGAATGCCGCCAGCACGTGGCCGACTTCACTGCACTGGCGCCGCTGCTGGCCGATCCGCTGAAGGCGGTGGCGCACGGCTGGCGGCCGCTGCCGCAGTCCAACCTGTTCATGACCGAGTACGCGCTGACCCGGCCGATCCAGGTGTTCGGCTACAGCAGCGAGCGCATCGCCTTCTCCGGCGCCAGCGTGATGGCGATCCTGGACCTGCCCGACCCGCGGCCGCTGGCCAAGCGCCTGAATCTGGAAGCGGCGGTGGACACCCCGGAGAAGGCCATGTTCGGCCGCGAAGTGCTCAGCCGCGACGTCCACGATCCCAAGACCGGCGAGCCGATGATCGAGTCGATCATCCTCAGCGTGTCCACGGTGAAATCGCACCCCGGCAAGACCCTGGCCGGCTGCAGCTACAGCCTGGACCTGCCCGAGGAGCCGGGCGCGGAACCGGCACCGGACGCGCTGCACACGCCGGCCAAGGGCGGCTGAACCCGCGCCGGCGGGCCGCCGGTACCGGCCGCCGACGTCGCGATGCTGTCGCGAGCGCCCTGCTAGACTTGCGGTTACCGCCCGTTCGACCGGGCGCCTACCCACAGAACATGTCAGAAGACGGACCGAGTAGTACCTCCCCGGAATCCCACGAAAAACGTCGCGGCTGGCTGGAACGCCTGACCTCGGTGTTCTCCGGCGACCCGCACACCCGCGACGATCTGGTCGAGGTGCTGCGCGACGCGCAGCACGATGGCCTGATCGCCGCCGACACGCTGCGCATGATGGAGGGCGCGCTGTCGGTCTCCGAACTCACCGTCGGCGACGTGATGGTCTCGCGCGCGCAGATGGTGTCGCTGCCGGTGGAGTCGCGCTTCCTCGACCTGATGAAGCAGGTGGTCGAATCCGGCCACTCGCGCTTCCCGGTGCATGGCGAGAACAAGGACGACATCCTCGGCATCCTGCTGGCCAAGGATCTGCTGCGCGGCGTGGTCGCCGACCACGGTCCCGGCACGGTGCGCGAACTGCTGCGCCCGGCGGTGCTGATTCCCGAGTCGAAGAAGCTCAACGTGCTGCTCAAGGAGTTCCGGCTCTCGCGCAACCACATGGCGATCGTGGTCGACGAGTACGGCGGCGTGGCCGGGCTGGTGACCATCGAGGACGTGCTGGAGCAGATCGTCGGCGACATCGACGACGAGCACGACGACGCCGAGGACGAGGCCTCGCTGATCGCTGCGCAGGCCGACGGCCAGTACGTGGTGGATGCGCTGACCCCGATCGAGGATTTCAACGAGCGCTTCGGCGCCGACTTCCCGGACGACGACTACGACACCGTCGGCGGGCTGGTCACCGAGGCGATCGGCCACCTGCCCGAGACCGGCGAGGAACTGACCCTGGGCCGATTCGCGTTCCGTGTGGCGAAGGCCGACGCGCGCCGGGTGCAGGCGTTCCACGTCACCATCCTGCCGCCTCCCGCGCAGGACGGCGCTTGAGCACGCACCGCGTGCCGCGCATGCGCGCGGCCTGCTGGCTGGGAATGCTGCTGGCCCTATGGACCGGGCTGGCCTTCGCGCAGACCGCGCCTGCGGATCCGGCGGCACCGCCGCCGCTGGCCGCCCCGCCAGCGCCGACAGTGCCCACAGCCGACGCCAGCGACCCGGCGCCGCGCATCGGCGTGGCCACGATGCAGCCCGGCGAAGTGTTCTTCGAGCGCTTCGGCCACGACGCCATCGTGGTGCTCGACCCACGCACGGGCCAGGCCACCTCGTACAACTTCGGTTTCTTCGACCCCAGCGAACCGGGCTTCGTCGGCCGCTTCGCCGCCGGCGACATGCGCTACTACCTGGTCGCGCTGCCACTGCAGGAGGACCTGGAGCAGTACCGCCAGGCCGGCCGCGGCGTCGACATCCAGTGGCTGGACCTTGCCCCGGCGCAGGCACGCGCGCTGCAGCAGGCGCTGGCCTGGCGTGCGCGCCCGGAGAACGCGCGCTACCGCTACGACTACTACACCGCCAACTGCGCCACGATGGTCCGCGACGCGCTGGACCGGGCCATGGGCGGCGCGCTGCACGCGCAGCTGTCCGGCCGCTCGCGCGGCAATACCTACCGCAGCGAATCGGTGCGCCTGGCCTCGCCGGCACCGTGGATGTGGCTGGGCTTCGACCTGGGCCTGGGCCCGTACGCCGACAAGCCGCTGTCGCGCTGGGAAGAGGCTTTCGTGCCGATGCGCCTGGCCGAGAGCCTGAGCGAGGTGCGCAACAGCGAAGGCCGCCCGCTGGTGCAGGCGCGCCAGCAGTTGCTGCCGCAGCGGCTGCCGCCGGAACCGCCGGAACAATTGCGGCACTGGTGGCCGTGGCTGCTGGTGGGGCTGGTCGCGGCGGCGGGGGTGCTGGCGCTGGGCCGCCGCCCGCGCTGGCTGGCCGCGCTGGCGCTGCCGTTCTGGCTGCTGTGCGCGCTCGGCGGCGCGGTCCTGCTGTACCTGTGGGGCTTCAGCGAGCATCGCGCCGCCTGGGGCAACCGCAACCTGCTGCTGCTGGATCCGCTGTGCCTGCCGCTGCTGTTCGGCGGTCTTGCCGTGCTGCGCGGGCGCCGCCCCGGACGCTGGTTCGACGTGCTGCTGTGGCTGGTGGTGGCGCTGGCCGGTGCCGCGCTGCTGATCCACTGGCTGTCGATGCTGCAGCCGCAGTTCAACCTGCAATGGATCGCGCTGCTGCTGCCGGTGCACGCGGCGCTGGCCTGGGCGCTCACCCGCCCTCGCCCGCAGCGCTGATACCGTCGACGCCACTCGCCCCGCGCGCCTCAGTCGAACCCGCTCCCGCCATGGCCTCCGCGACCGCCAATCCCGCCTGCGTCATCAACTGCGTGCACTACGACGGCCACGGCCGCCGCCACGACATCGCCCTGGAGCAGATCAGCGACGTGCTGGCCGGCCACGACGACGGCTTCGTCTGGGTCGGCATGTACGAGCCCGGCGACGCGGTACTGCAGCAGCTCAAGGAGGAATTCCAACTGCACGAACTGGCGATCGAGGACACCCGCAAGGCGCACCAGCGGCCGAAGGTCGAGGCCTTCGGCAACTCGCTGTTCCTGGCGGTGCACACCGCGCAGGTGATCGACGAACGCATCGTCTACGGCGAAACCCACGCCTTCCTCGGCGCGCGATTCCTGCTGACCGTGCGCCACGGCGCCTCGCTGCCCTACGCGCCGGTGCGCGAGCGGCTGGAACGCGAGGCCTCGCTGATGAAACTGGGCCCGTCCTACGCGCTGTACGCGGTGCTGGACTATGTGGTGGACAACTACCAGCCGATCCTCGACGCCTTCCGGCAGAGCCTGGAACGGCTGGAGGCGGACATCTTCGCCGAGTCGTATCGGCGCGACACCGCGATCCGTCTGTACGAACTCAAGCGCGAACTCAACCAGATGCGTTTGGCGGTGGCGCCGCTGCAGGACGTGCTGGCGCACCTCAAGCGCCACCCCGGCCCGCTGATCGCCGAGGAAGTGCGGTTGTACGTGCGCGACGTGCTCGACCATGCGGTGCGCACCAACGACGCCATCGACACCCTGCGCGAAATGCTGGGCACCGCGCTGAGCGTGAACCTGTCGCTGGTCACCCTGGCCCAGGGCGAGACGGTCAAGCGCCTCGGCGCCTGGGCCGCCCTGCTCGCCGCTCCGACCCTGATCACCAGCTGGTACGGCATGAACTTCAAACAGATGCCGGAACTGGAATGGCCCTGGGCCTACCCACTGATGGTCGGCGGCGTCGCCGCGGTATGCGTGGCGCTGTATGTGGCGTTCAAGCGGGCGAGGTGGTTGTGAGCCGCCGCGCAGCGGCGGCGGGAATGGAGAAACGGGAATCGGGAATGGACAGCGCGCCGCAGTCGTGATGTAACGCTGCATCGTTAGGCGTGCAGCAATCATCCGTGACAGACGGCGCCATCAGGCGCCGCCGCTTCTCCCATTCCCAATTCTCCATTCCCGATTCCCACTCAAGCCACATACACCGACTTGATGTTCATGAACTCATGGATGCCATGCTCGGCCAGTTCACGGCCGAAGCCGGAGCGCTTGATGCCGCCGAACGGTAGGCGCACGTCGCTCTTGACGATGGCGTTGACGAAGGCGGCGCCGCACTGCAGCTGGCAGGCCACGCGTTCGCCACGGGCGCGGTCGGCGGTCCAGACGCTGCCGCCGAGGCCGAAGGTGGTGTCGTTGGCCACGCGCACGGCTTCGGCTTCGTCGGCCACGCGCAGGATCGCCGCGACCGGGCCGAACAGTTCCTCGTCGTAGGCCGGCATGCCTGGCGCCACCTGGTCGAGGATCGACGCCGGATAGCCGGCGTGGCTGCCGCGCTCGGGTTCGCAACCGAGCAGCGGCGTCGCGCCCTTGGCGACGCTGGCCTGCACCTGCTTGTGCAGTTCGTCGCGCAGGTCCTGGCGCGCCATCGGCGCCAGCGTGGTCGCCTCGTCCTGCGGGTCGCCGAGGCGGCGCTCGGCCGCGGCGGCGACAAAGCGGCGTACGAATTCGTCGGCGATCGCCTCCACCACCACGAAACGCTTGGCCGCGATGCAGGTCTGCCCGGCGTTGTCGAAGCGCGACTTCACCGCCGCGGCGACGGTAGCGTCCAGGTCGGCGTCGTCCAGCACCACGAAGGCGTCGCTGCCGCCCAGTTCCATCACGCACTTCTTCAGCTGCCCACCGGCGTTGGCGGCGATGGAGCGGCCGGCGCGCTCGCTGCCGGTCAGGGTGACCGCGGCCACGCGCGCATCGCGCAGCACCTCGGCGGCCTGGTCGTTGTCGATGTGCAGCACGTCGAACACCCCGTCCGGCACGCCGGCATCGGCCAGCACCTTGCGGATGGCGTCGGCGCAGCGCGGCACGTTGCTGGCGTGCTTGAGCAGGGCGACGTTGCCGGCCATCAGCGCCGGCGCCAGGAAGCGGAACACCTGCCAGATCGGGAAGTTCCACGGCATCACCGCCAGCACGCAGCCCAGCGGTTCGTAGCGCACGTAGCTGCGCTGCGCATCGGTGACCACCGCCTGCTCGCGCAGGTACTCGGCCGCGTGCTCGGCGTAGTAGTCGCAGGCCGCGGCGCACTTGTCCAGTTCGGCCAGGGCCTCCTTGCGCAGCTTGCCCATTTCCGCGGTCATCACCCGCTGGATCGCGTCGCGCTGTTCGCGCAGTTGCGCACCGACCTTGCGCAGCAGCGCGCCGCGCTGCTCCAGCGGCGTCGCCGCCCAGCCCGGAAACGCCTGCGCCGCAGCGGCCAGGCGCTGTTCGACGGCGGCGGCATCCATCAGCTCGAGACTGTATTCGACCTGGCCGTTGGCCGGATTGACGGTGTCGTAAGGCATCGCGCGGACTCCTGGAAAAGTGTCCGGCCAGCCTAGCGCCGTGGACGTTGCGGCGACGTGGCGATGCCAGAGAGCGCGATGGCTCACAGTGTTCCGCGTGGCCTGTATGAGTCGACTGTCATGCAGCAGCCAGGAGCGACGCTCCGTGCTTTCCGATGGCGCAATGCGTCGGGACTGAAGTCCCTCCCACAGTGCACCAGGCAAGCTCGCCGCAAGATCCCGTGGGAGCTGCTTAAGCCGCGACAGGCCTTACCGGCAATGCGTGTCGCGGCTGACGCCGCTCCACGGAAAAGCAGCGCACATCATCCCCCCTGCTGTTGCGCCAACTGCATGTCGCGCTGGCGGCGCTTCTCGCTGCGCGCCATCAGCCACCAGCCAACAAACGCGGCGATCGAGACCGCCAGCACCATCAGCGTGGCCAGCGCGTTGATCTTGGGCTTCAGGCCCATGCGCACCGAGGAGAACACGGTCATCGGCAGCGTGGTCGAATCCGGGCCGGCGACGAAGTTGGCGATCACCACGTCGTCCAGCGACAGGGTGAACGCCAGCAGCCAGCCCGACACCAGCGCCGGGGCGATGATCGGCACGGTGA
This sequence comes from Xanthomonas sp. LF02-5, assembly GCF_034105325.1. Classification (NCBI taxonomy): domain Bacteria; kingdom Pseudomonadati; phylum Pseudomonadota; class Gammaproteobacteria; order Lysobacterales; family Lysobacteraceae; genus Xanthomonas; species Xanthomonas sp. LF02-5. Next base: position 20,489 of record NZ_JAXGGF010000007.1, read on the forward strand.
TCAGGAAGAACACCTTGAGCCGGTTGGCGCCAAGGTCCATCGCCGCCTCTTCCAGCGAGCGGTCCAGTTCCTGCAGGCGCGAGGACACCACCACGGTGACGAAGGACAGGGTGAAGGTGACATGCGCGGCCCAGATCGCCATCACCCCCTTGGGCGGGATGCCGAGCACGCCGCCCATCGATACCAGCATCATCATGATCGACAGGCCGATGATCACCTCCGGCATCACCAGCGGCGCGGTCACCAGCGCGCCGAACAGGCTCTTGCTGGGGAAGCGGCGGAAGCGGGTCATCGCCATCGCCGCCAGCGTGCCGAGCACCATCGACGCGGTGGCGGTCCAGAACGCCACCTTCAGGCTGATCCACGCCGCCTGCAGGATCTGCCGGTCGCGCAGCAGTTCGCCGTACCACTTGGTGGAGAAGCCGGCCCACACCGTCGCCAGCTTGGAGGCGTTGAACGAATACACCATCAACAGCAGGATCGGCAGGTACAGGAAGGCGAAGCCGGCGCCCAGCACCGTCCAGCGCAATACCCTGCCCATGCCGCCGCGCGCGCCGCTCATGCCTGACCGCCTTCGAGCTGGCGCTGCTGGTAGCGGTTGAAGATCAGGATCGGCACCATCAGCAGCGCCAGCATCGCGATCGCCACCGCCGAGGCGGTCGGCCAGTCGCGGTTGTTGAAGAACTCGCCCCACAGCACCCGGCCGATCATCAGCGTGTCCGGGCCGCCGAGCATCTCCGGGATCACGAACTCGCCCACCGCCGGGATCATCACCAGCATGCAGCCGGCGACGATGCCCGGCCGCGACAGCGGCAGGGTCACGGTCAGGAACGCCTTCCACGGCGGCGCGCCGAGATCGTAGGCGGCCTCGAGCAGGCGCTGATCGAGCTTGACCAGGGTCGCGTACAGCGGCAGCACCATGAACGGCAGATAGCAGTAGACGATGCCGATGTAGGCGGCGACCGGCGTGTACAGGATATGAAGCGGCGCATCGATCAGGCCCAGCGCCAACAGCGCCCGGTTGAGCACGCCATTGCTGTCGAGGATGCCGATCCAGGCGTAGACGCGGATCAGGAACGAGGTCCACGACGGCAGCACCACCAGCATCATCGCGATGTTGCGCGCCGACGGCGACAGCCGCGCGATCGCGTAGGCCATCGGGTAACCGATCAGCAGGGTCAGCGCGGTGGAGATGCCGGCGATCTTGATCGAGCCCCAGTAGGCCTCGATGTACTGGTGGTCGCGCAGCAGCGCCAGGTAGTTCTGCAGGGTCAGCTTCAGCGTCAGTGCGCCGTCGCGGAACTCCAGCAGTGCGCTGTACGGCGGGCTGCGGATCGCCTGCTCGGCGAAGGAGATGCGCAGCACGATCAGGAAGGGGATCGCGAAGAACAGCAGCAGCCACAGGTACGGCGCGGCGATCACCAGCCAGCGCAGCGCCGGTAGCGACCCCAGGCGCAAGCGCTGCTGCAGGCGCAGCCGTGGCGTCGGTTGCGGCGGCACCGGGACGACGGGCGCGCTCATGCGGTCAGCACCACGCCGTCGTTGTCGTCCCACGACACCCACACCGTGTCGCCCCAGGTCATGCCTTCGCTGTCCCAGCGCTTCTGGTTGGCGAAGTTGGATTGCACGCGGATGCCGCTGGGCAGGCGCACGTGGAAGATCGAGTGGCTGCCGAAATAGGCGATGTCCTCGATGGTGCCGCGCGCCTTGTTGTAGGTCTGCTCCGGTTCGCCCTTGGTGATCCAGACCTTTTCCGGACGCACCGCGAACGCCACCTCCTGCCCTTCCACGCCGGTGATGCCGTGGCTGATGTAGATCGGCACCGGGAACTGCGGGCAGAGCACGGTCACGTGGTCGGGATGGTCCTCGCCGATGCGGCCCTCGAACATGTTCACCGAGCCGATGAACTCGGCGACGAAACGGCTATTCGGCGACTCGTAGATGTCGCCCGGCGTGCCGACCTGGCGGATGCGGCCCTGCTCCATCAGCGCGATGCGCGTGGCCATGGTCATCGCCTCCTCCTGGTCGTGGGTGACCATCACGCAGGTCACCCCCGAGGTCTCGATGATCGAGACCAGTTCCAGCTGCATCTGCGAGCGCAGCTTCTTGTCCAGCGCGCCCATCGGCTCGTCCAGCAGCAGCAGTTTCGGCCGCTTGGCCAGCGAGCGCGCCAGCGCCACGCGCTGCTGCTGGCCGCCGGAGAGCTGGTGCGGCTTGCGCTTGCCGAGCGTGCCCAGCCGCACCAGCTCCAGCATCTCGCCGACACGGCTGGCGATGGCGCTGCGCGACAGGCCGTCCTGCTTCAGCCCGAAGGCGATGTTCTGCTCCACGCTCATGTGCGGGAACAGCGCGTAGGACTGGAACATCATGTTGAGCGGGCGCTGGTACGGCGGCAGCCCATCCAGCGGCTGGCCGTCGAGCACGATGCGGCCGCGGCTGGGCTGCTCGAACCCGCCCAGGCAGCGCAGCAGCGTCGACTTGCCGCTGCCGGAACCGCCGAGCAGCGCGAAGATCTCGCCCTGGCCGATGTCCAGATCGATGTCGTCCAGCGCGACGAACCCGTCGAATTCCTTGCGCAGGCCGGCGATGGACACATAGCCGGCGCCCTTGGCCGGCGGCGGTGCCGGCAGATGGTCGGTTCTCGCTTCGCTCAACGCCATCGGTGATTCCCCGTGAAGCACGCCGTCGTGCGGAGCGCCGCTGCGGCGGCGACCGCGGCGCGGTGAGCCTCAGTGTAGCCGTGGGCACCGCGTCGGCGATACCGCGGCGGCCACGCCGCGCGGCGGCGCGGGATTCGGGAGTCGGGATTGGGGATTCGCAGAAGCGGCGCGCTTACTGCGCCGTGGCTGGCGCTGGCGCGGACGCCGATGCCTGCGGTTCTCCCCAGCCCAGGCCCAGGCTCTTCTGCAGGGCCACGTAGCGCAGCAGCACCTGGGTATGCGCCTGCAGCGCACTGTCCTGGGCGGAGGCCTGCTGGCGCTGCACATCCAGCGCATCGATCAGCGACGAGGCGCCGGCGGCATAGCGTTGCTGCAGCAACGCAGCGGAACGATCGGCCGAGGCGGCGGCCTTGTCCGCGGCCAGCGCCTGCTGGCGCGCGGCGCCGAACCGCGCCAGGGCGCCGTTGGCATCCTGCAGCGCGGCCAGCACCGTGCCTTCGTAGGCGGCCAGCCGCGCGGCGTTGCCGGCGCGGGCCTGCTCGACCTTGGCGCGGGTGCCGCCGAAATCGAAGATCGACCAGCGCAGGAACGGCGCCACCACGCTGTTGACGGCGTCGCGACCGAGATCGCCCGGCGAGGTCGCGGCCATGCCGATGTTGCCCAGCAGCGTGACCTGCGGGAAGTACGCGGTCAGCGCTTCGCCGATCTTCGCCGACGAGGCGGCCAGCTGGCGCTCGGCGCGGCGCACGTCCGGGCGCCGGCGGATCAGCGCGCCGGCGTCGTCCACCGGCACCGTCGCCGGCAGCGTCGGCAACGGCCGGTCGGCGGCCAGTTCGGCATCGAGCGCGCCGGGCTCGCGGCCGATCATCAGCGCCAACTGGTCCAGCGCCACCTGCGCCTGCGCCTGCAGGTCCGGGAGTACCGCTTCCTGTTGCTGCAGTTGCGCCTGCGCGCGTTCCACCTGCAGGTCGGCGTCGGCGCCGCGCTCGCGGCGCTGCCGGGTCAGCTGCAGGGTCTGCCGGGCAGCCTCCAGGTTGCGCTGGGCCACGGCCATGCGCGCACGCGTGCTGCGGTAGCCCAGGTAGGCCTGCCCCACTTCGGCGGCAATCTGCACCTGGGTGTCGGCGAGGTCGGCCTCGTCGGCCTGGGCATCGGCCAGTGCGCCCTCGCTGGCGCGGCGGCGGCGGCCGAAGAAATCCAGTTCCCAGCTGGCATCGATGCCGACGCTGTAGAGCTGCGCGCGCGGATCGATCTCCACCGGCTGGCCGGTGCCGGCGGCGATGCTGCCCAGGCGGTCGGTCAGCGCATCCGGCGCGCGCGCGTTGAGATAGGCCGCGTTGGCGCCAACGCTGGGCAACTGCTCGGCGTGGCGCTGGTCGACCAGCGCGCGCGAGGCGCGCAGGCGCGCCTGCGCCACCCGCAGGTTCGGGCTGTGCTGCAGGGCCTGCTCGACCAGCATGGTCAATTGCGGATCCTGCAGGGTGTCCCACCAGCGCTGCGGCGGCGGTGCCGGCACCACGCCGGCGGCCGCGGCCGTGGCATCGGCGCGGTGCAGCCGCGGCTGCGCCAGCGCCGCCTCGGCCACCGGCGGCGGCTTCACGTAGTCCGGGCCGAGCATGCAGGCCGACAGCAGCGAGGGCAGCGCGGCGGCGACGAGAACGCGGGAGAAACGCAGGGCCATGGAATCCTCAATGCATCGCGAGCGGAGCGCCGCCCTTGGGCAGCGGCTTGAGCAGGAACGCCAGCGGGATCGTGCAGACCACGATCACCCCGAAGATCCAGAACAGATCGTTGTAGGTCATCACCAGGGCCTGCTGCTGCACCAGCCGCGCCAGTTGCGCCAGCGACTGCATCGCCGCGCCGGCGCCGGACACCGACTGCAGTTGCGCGGCGATGCCGTGCAGGTAGTCCTGCGCCAGCGGCGAATTGGCGGTGGTGCCGCTGCCGAGCATCTGCGTATGGAACACCATGCGCCGCTCCTGGAAGGTGGAGATCAGCGCCAGGCCGATCGAGCCGCCCATGTTGCGCGCGGCATTGAACAGGCCCGAGGCGTCGCCGGCCAGGTCCGGCGGCACCGAGGAGATCGCCGCCTGGTTGAGCGACATCATCGCCAGCGCCAGCCCGCAGCCCTGCAGCAGCTGCCCGGCGACGAAATGCATGCCGACCGACTCGGCGGTGAGGTGCATGTTGACGAAGCAGGCCGCGGCGAAGCAGCTCAACCCGCCGAGCACCAGCACGCGCACATCCACCGTGGTCAGCAGCTTGGGCATCATCGGCATCAGCAGCACCGTGGGGACGCCCGACAGCAGCACCACGTAGCCGGACTGCTCGGTGTTGTAGCCGGAGATCACCGCCAGGAACTGCGGGATCATGTACATGACCCCGAACAGGATCATGCCTACCGCCATCACCATCACGAACACCGCGCCGAAACTGCGCTGCAGCAGGATCGACAGGCGGATCACCGGCTGCCGGCTGAGGAATTGCGAGCCCACCAGGGCGATGAAGCCGACCAGCGACACCACGCTCAGCAGCACGATCTCGGTGGATTCGAACCAGCGCTCGCGCTGGCCTTCTTCCAGCACCACGGTGAGCGCGCCCAGTCCGGCGGTCAGGCCGAAGATGCCGAGCCAGTCGGCGTCGAGCAGACCGCGCAGATACATGCGCTCGTGCGGCAGCCCGAGCAGCAGCAGCGCCACCAGGCCGGCACAGACCGGCACGTTGAGGAAGAACGCGTAGTGCCAGCTCACGTTCTCGGTGAGCCAGCCGCCCAGCAGCGGCCCGATCACCGGACCCAGGATCACGGTCATGCCGAACAGCGCCGTGCCCAGGGTCTGCTGCGCCGGCGGCAGGCGCGTGGCGACGATGGTCAGCGCGGTGGGGATCAGCGCGCCGCCGGCGAAGCCCTGGCCGACCCGGCCGAGGATCATCATGGTCAGGCTGCTGGACAGCCCGCACACCACCGAGAAGAAGGTGAACAGCAGCGCGCAGATCAGCAGGAAGTTGCGCAGCCCCAGGGTGCGCACGAACCAGCCGGTCAGCGGGATCATCACGATCTCGGCGACCAGGTAGGAGGTCGAGATCCAGGTGCCCTCGGTGCCGCTGGCCCCGACCTCGCCCTGGATGGTCGGCAGTGCGGCGTTGACGATGGAGATGTCCAGCGTCGCCATGAACGAACCGATGGTGCCGGCGGCCACCGCCAGCCAGGCCCCGGTGTCGGCCTTGCCCGGCGCCTGCGCGCCAGCCGCCGCGGCCGCTTCGCTCACGGGGTGCGCCCGCGCGGGGCGACCGCATCCTGGCCCTGCGCGTCCTCTTCCTCCACGCGCTCCTTGGCATCCTTGGCGCTGCGCGTATCGACCGTCACCGTCACCGACATGCCCGGCACCAGCACCTTGCGCGCCTCGGCGCCGGCCTTGAGGCGGATCCGCACCGGCACCCGCTGCACCACCTTGGTGAAGTTGCCGGTGGCGTTCTCCGGCGGCAGCAGCGCGAACTGCGACCCGGTACCCGGGGCGATGCTCTCGACCACGCCATCCAGTTCCACCCCGGATAGCGCATCGACCTCGATCCGCGCCGGCTGCCCCGGCCGCATCAGCCCGACCTGGGTTTCCTTGAAGTTGGCGCTCAGGTACAGCGCGTCCACCGGCACCACGCTCATCAACCGGGTGCCGGCCGCGACGAACTGGCCGACCTGCACGGTCTTGTCGCCGATGCGGCCGGCGATGCGCGCGGTCAGGCGGGTGTCCTCCACCGCCACTTCCGCCTGCGCGGCGTCGGCCTGCGCCTGCACCAGCCCGGCGCGGGCCTGGTCGAGCTTGGCGCTGGTGCCCTGCACCTGGCTCTCCGCAGCGACGACCTGGGCCTTGGCCGCGTCGAACTGCGCCTGCGCGCGGTCGCGGTCGTGGACGATGCTTTCGTAGTGTTCGTGGGTGTCGGCGCCGGACGCGGCCAACGGCCCGAAGCGCTTGGCCTCGCCCTGAGCGAAGCGCAGGCTGGCGGCGGCGGCAGTGACCTGGGTGCGCGCCTGCAGCAGGCTGGCGCGCTGCGCCTGCAGCCCGGCCTCGGCGGCGGCGATGTCGGCCTGGCGCACCGCGATCGCGGCCTGCGCCTGCTCCAGGGTGGCGCGGTAGGTGCGCGGGTCGATCTCCAGCAGCGGCTGCCCGGCGGCCACGCTCTGGTTGTCGCGCACATACACCGCGGTCACGTAGCCGTTGACCCGCGGCGCCACCGCCACCGTATCGGCCTGCAGATAGGCGTTGTTGGTCTCCTGCAGGTAGCGGCCGGTGGTGAGATAATAGATCAGCCACACTACCAGGCCGATCACCACCAGCAGGCCGATCAGCAGCAGGGTCCATTTGACCTTGGGGTTCTTCAGCGGCGACGGCGTGTCGGACTTGCCGTCGTCGTCTTGGCCCTTGCCGTCATGGCCCTTGTCGTCCCGGGGCGAGCCGGACTGGCCCTGGCCGGCATGGGCGTCGCGCGCGGCGGCCTGCCGCGGCGCCTGTGAGGAGTCTGGGTCGTGGTTGCTCAAGTCGCTGATTCCTGGGGAGAGGAAGAACGTCGCCGGGTCGGAACGGCGACGCCACCAAACGGTAGCGTACGCCAGCCGGCGCATTATTTGTACCGGTGAGTACAGAGTGCGTGAGCGCGGCGTGGCGGTGGCGGTGGCGCTGCGGCGTCGCCGCGATGGCGGACGCTGTGCGGCGCCCGACCCGGCCGCTTGGCCGAGGGAGCGATGTCCCCGGTCTCTCATCCCGATGGGGGGAGCGATGTGTCGGGGCGCCCTTCGGCCGCGCGACGGGGCGCGATCGGGACGGCCCGTCGCGGCTGAAGCCGCTCCTGCGGGAGAGGGTGTTGCCGGCTCCGATCTCAACCGGGAGAGCGTGCCGGCGCGGTGCCTGCGTGGACCCGCAAAGAGGTAAGAGCGGCTTCAGCCGCGACGGGCGAAGACGCGATGCGTCCCAGGCAGCATCGCGTCGGGACTGAAGTCCCTCCCACAACAGCCGCTTACGCTCCCCCTGGCCGCTCGGGCAAGCGCAGCGCGATAGCGGTCCGGGTCAACCCGCAAAGCCTTACCCGGACCGCAACGCCACCGGCTCAACGGCCGGTCTTGATCTCCGTCCACAGGCGGGTGTACAGCTTGTCAACTTCGGGCGGGTTGATCGAATAGGTGAACATCTTCGCGGCCACGTCCGGCGGCGGATAGATGGTGGGATCGTTGCGGATCGCCGCGTCCACCAGCGGGGTCGCCTGCGGCACCGGGTTGGCGTAGTGGATGAAGTCGGTATTGGCCGCGGCCACCTTGGGCGTCAGCAGGTAGTTGATGAACGCGTAGGCGTTCTCCGGATGCTTGGCGTCCTTGGGGATGGCCAGCATGTCGAACCACTGCGGCGCGCCTTCCTTGGGAATCGAATAGGCCACGTGCACGCCGTTCTTGGCTTCCTCGGCGCGGTCGCGGGCCTGGATGATGTCGCCGGACCAGCCCACCGCCAGGCAGGTGCTGCCGTTGGCCAGCGAGGTCACGTACTGCGAGGAGTGGAAGTTCTGCACGTAGGGGCGGATGCGCTTGATCAGCGCCGCGGCCTGCTCGATCTTGGCCGGGTCGGTGGTGTGCGGATCCTCGCCCAGGTAATGCAGCGCGATCGGGATCAGGTCCGAGGGCGTGTCCAGCAGGGTCACGCCGCAGTCCTTGAGCTTGGACAGGTTCTCCGGCTTGAACACCAGGTCCCAACTGTTGGCGATGTCGGTGCTGCCGAACGCGGCCTTGACCTTGTCCACGTTGTAGCCGATGCCGGTGGTGCCGACCATGTACGGCACGCCGTACTTGTTGCCCGGATCCTGCTGCGCGATGCGCTGCATGATCTGCGGATCGAGATTGGCCAGGTTCGGGATCTTGCTCTTGTCCAGCGGCAGGAACACGCCGGCCTGGATCTGCCGGCCGAAGAAGTTCAGCGTCGGCACCACCACGTCGTAGCCGCTGCCGCCGGCCAGCAGCTTGGTCTCCACCATCTCGTCGCTGTCGAAGACGTCGTAGGTGACCTTGATCCCGCTCTGCTTCTCGAAGTCGGGAATCGTGTTCTCGGCGATGTAGTCCGAGTAGTTGTACACGTTGAGCACCTTCGCCTCGCCCTGCCCTGCCTTGTCCGCATCGCCGCCGGAGCCGCCGCAGCCGGCGAGCAGCGCCGTGGCCAGGGAAAGAGTGAGCAGTCGCAAGGTCATGGCAGGTCTCCGCAGGTCCATGGGCAAGAGGGGGAAGATCGGCGCCGCGCGCCGGATCCGGGGTGGACGTTCCAGACTACCCAGCGCCGGGCTATTTGCCCAGCGCCTGGGCCGTATCCTCCAGCGCCAGCCAGGCCTTGTCGAACAGTTCGTCGACCTGGGCACGGCTGAGGATCAGCGGCGGCGACAGCAGCATCGCGTCGTTGGTGGCGCGCAGGATCAGGCCGCGGCGCAGCGCATTGTCGCGGCACAATGCGCCGACCTTGCCGCGCTCGGGGAAGTACTGCCGGCGCGGCTTGTCCGGCACCAGTTCCAGCGCGCCGATCATGCCGACGATGCGCGCCTCGCCCACCAGCCGGTGCTCGCCCAGCTCGGCCCAGCGTTGCGCCAGGTACGGCGCGATCTCGTTGCGCGCGCGTTCGACGATGCCCTCTTCCTGCAGCAGGCGCAGGTTCTCCAGCGCCACCGCCGCGCACACCGGGTGCCCGGAATAGGTGCAGCCATGCGCCAACTCGCCGCCCTGCTCCTTCAGCACCGTGGCCACGCGCGTGCCGAACATCGCCGCGCCGAGCGGGATGTAGCCGGAGGTGATGCCCTTGGCGATGGTCATCACGTCCGGCTGGAAGCCGAAGTGTTGCGACCCGAACCATTCGCCGGTGCGGCCGAAGCCGCAGATCACCTCGTCGGCGACCAGCAGCACGTCGTAGCGGCGGCAGATGCGCTCGATCTCCGGCCAGTAGCTGCGCGGCGGAATGTACACGCCGATCGCGCCCATGATCGGCTCGCCGATGAACGCGGCCACCCGCTCCGGCCCCAGTTCCAGGATCTTGTCCTCCAGCCGCCGCGCGGCGAGCAGCCCGTATTCCTCCGGATCCATGTCGCCGCCGTCACCGAACCAGTACGGCGGATCGATGTGGTGGATGTCGGGGATCGGCAGGCCGCCCTGGCGGTGCATGCCCTTCATCCCGCCGAGGCTGGCGCCGGCCATGGTGGTGCCGTGGTAGCCGTCGTGGCGGCCGATGAAGATGGTCTTCTGCGGCTGGTCCTGCACAGCCCAGAAGTGCCGCACCAGGCGCAGGATGGTGTCGTTGGCCTCGGAGCCGGAGTTGGTGAAGAAGGCATGGTCGAGGTCGCCGGGCGCCAGTTCGGCGAGCTTGGCGGCCAGGCGGATGGTGGGTTCGGTGGTGCACTGGAAGAAGCTGTTGTAGTACGCCAGCTGTTCCATCTGCCGCGCGGCGGCCTGGCCGAGTTCCTTGCGCCCGTAGCCGACGTTGACGCACCACAGGCCGGCGAAGGCATCCAGCAACTGGTTGCCGTCGGCATCCCAGACGTAGGCGCCATCGCCGCGGGTGAGGATGCGGGTGCCTTTCTGCGCCAGGGCGGCGTTGTCGTTGAACGGGTGCAGGTGGTGCGCGGCATCCAAGTCCTGCAGGGCGCGCGTGTCGATCGGGTCCATATCCACTCCAATGTCGGTACCAAGGCCGCTACCGCGGCCAGGCTTTGCTGTTGCTGTTGCTGTTGCTCTTGCTCTTGCTCTTGCTGTCTTTGCCCTTGCCCTTGCCTTTGCCCTTGCCCTTGCCTTTGCCTTTGCCTTTGCCTTTGCCGTTGCCGTTGCCGTTGCCGTTGCTTTTGCCGTTGCTTTTGCTTTAACGGGTTCCCTTCCGAAGCGGCGGCCGGCCCGGGGAAAAACCCCGAAGGGGCGGCGCACATGGACGTGCGCCGTTCGCGGCAGGGGCAGGATGCCCCTTCCGCGAATCCCCGGGTTGGACGCGGACCCGGAGCGCGTTAGCGCGGAGGGCGCGAGGCAGGGTGTGCTTTCTTTTGGTTACTTTTCTTTGCACAAGCAAAGAAGTGCTTCTCAGCAGCCGAAGGCTGATCAAAGTGACTCGCCGCCAGGCGAAAGCTTTGCTCTTGAAGATGCTTCCGCCGTGGCTGAACTGTAGGAGCGGCGTCAGCCGCGACCGAGGCGATCAGCCGTGTCTGTCGCGGCTGACGCCGCTCCTACAGTTCTTCTCGTCTGACACTCAAGCTTGAAGCAACAGCAAAAGCTTTAAAGGCTTTCGCCCTTTCGGGCGAGTTACTTTTCTTTGCTCGCGCAAAGAAAAGGTAACCAAAAGAAAGCGCGCCCTGCCTTCGCGCCCTCCGCGCTGCGCGCTCCGGGTCCGCGTCCATCACGGGGATCCGCGGAAGGGGCATCCTGCCCCTGCCGCGGACGGCGTACATCCATGTACGCCGCCCTTCGGGTGTTTCCCCGCGATGGCCGCCGCTACGGAAGGGAACCCGGTAAGTCAAAAGCAACAACCGAAGCAACAGCAAAAGCAACGGCAACGGCAAGATCGAATCTGCTGCAGAGCGTAGGCATCACGCGAGCCACGAAAGGCACCAGGAACTCACACGTTCAACAACAAAAACTCCCGCTCCCACGAACTGATCACCCGGAAGAACGTCTCGTACTCCTTGCGCTTGACCGAAATGTACGCCCGCACGAAACGCGGCCCCAGCAACTCCTGCAACGGCGCACAACGCTCCAGCTCGTCCAGCGCCTCGCCCAGCGAGCGCGGCAACTGATAGCCCATCTCCTTGCCGCTGCCGGTGGTCGGCTCGGTCGGCTCGAGCTTCTCGCGGATTCCGAGCAAGCCGCAGGCCAGCGTCGCCGCCATCGCCAGATAGGGATTGGCGTCGGAGCCGGCGAAGCGGCTCTCCACGCGCATGTTCTCGATCGTGTCGATCGGTACGCGCAGGCCGCAGGTGCGGTTGTCGAAGCCCCACAGCACATTGCTCGGCGACACCTCGCCGAACATCAGCCGGCGGTAGGAATTGACGTTGGGCGCGAAGAACGCCATCGCCATCGGCACGTACTTCTGCAGGCCCGCCAGGTAATGGGCGAAGGTGCGGCTGTACTCGCCGGCGCGGCGGCCGCTGAAGACGTTCTTGCCGTGCTTGTCCACCAGGCTCTGGTGGATGTGCATCGCACTGCCCGGCTCGTTCTCCATCGGCTTGGCCAGGAAGGTGGCGTAGACGCCGTGGCGCAGCGCCGCCTCGCGCATGGTGCGCTTGAACAGGAACACCTGGTCGGCGCGCGACAGCGCGTCATCGTGGGTGAAGTTGACCTCCAGCTGCGCCGCGCCGGATTCGTGGATCAGCGTGTCCACGTCCAGCTCCATCGCGTCGCAATAGTCGTACATCAGGTCCAGGATCGGATCGAACTCGTTGACCGCGTCGATCGAGTACGACTGCCGTGCCGTCTCCGGCCGCCCCGAGCGGCCGGCCGGCGGCAGCAACGGAAAGTCCGGGTCGGTGTTCTTCTGCACCAGGAAGAACTCCAGCTCCGGCGCCACCACCGGCTTGCAGCCGATCGCCGCATACGCCTCCAGCACCCCGCGCAGCACGTTGCGCGGCGCCAGTTCGTGCGGCTGACCTTCCTTGGTATAGCAATCGTGGATCACCTGCGCGGTGGGATCGGCGGCCCACGGCACCATGCGCACCGTGTCCGGGTCCGGGCGCAGCTGCATGTCCGAATCCGACGGAGAAGTCAGGTCGTAGTAGTCGTCCGGGTAGTCGCCGGTGACGGTGGTGGCGAAGATGCCCTCGGGCAGGCGCGTGCCGTAGTCGTGCGAGAACTTGGCGGCGGGAATGATCTTGCCGCGCGCGTTGCCGGTGATGTCCGGCACCAGGCACTCGACCTCGGTGATGTGGCGTTCCTTGAGCCAGCGCCGCAGCGAGCTTTCCTGCTGTTCCGGGGTGTGCTTGCGCGATCGGGGTCGACTGGCCATGGGAATCAGTGCCTGCGGCTGGCCGCATAGTGGCGACAGGCGTCGCCGAAGGATTGGAAGATACCGAGATAGAACGGGTCGTCGAGGACCCGCCACTCCGGATGCCATTGCACACCGAGCAGGAAACCGGGGCCGATGCCGCGGAAGGCCTCGATCAGCCCGTCCGGCGCCAGCGCCTCGACGATCAGGTCGCCGCCGAGCCGGGCCACGCCCTGGCCGTGCAGCGAGTTGACCCGCACCCGCCCGCGGCCGGCGATCTCCTCCAGCCAACCGCCTTCGCTCAGCGCCACCTCGTGCGCCGGCGCGTACTGCGCTTCCAGCGGCGCCTGCGGATCCTCGCGGTGATCGGACAGCCCCGGCTGCGCGTGCACCTTCTGGTGCAGGGTGCCGCCGAGGGCGACGTTGACTTCCTGGAAGCCGCGGCAGATCGCCAGGATCGGCAGGCCCAGCGAGATCGCCTGCGGAATCAGGTCCAGCGTGTTGGCGTCGCGCGCCGGGTCATGCAGGTTGCCGAGCCAGCTCGGCTCGTCGCTGTAATGGTGCGGCTCGATATTGCTGACCGCGCCGGTCAGCAGCAGGCCGTCGAGCCGCGTCAGCCAGGCGCGGGCGTCGACCGGGGGCTGCAGCGACGGCAGCAGCACCGGGGTCACCCCGGCCCCGTCGACGGTGGCACGCAGATACTTTTCGCCCGCGGCCAGGAACGGATGCTGGCCGATGAGCTTGCGGTCGGTCGGCACGCCGACCAGGGGCGATACGGCCATGCGAAGAACTCGTGTGGCGTCCTCGCAAGTTACCGCGAGCGTTTTATTTTTACAACACGACACGCACTGGGACACGGCGCACAACGCACCTGCAGAGGCGCTGACCGGCCTGCACGATGCCGCAAAAATTCCTCCGCAGTGCCGCAAAAGCGCAACACGGCCAGCGTGCCGCGCGAGCGAGCGTCGGCACGTCGCCTCCTGCCGCTGTTGAGTATTCTTGACGCCATGGCGCTCTGCTAAGCTCCAAGCACTCCCGCCGTCCGCCGCGATGACCCGCATGCACGACGCTCCGCTGCTGCCCCCGGACGATGCCCAGACCCTGCAGCGCATCGCCGGCTGCGAGCAGATCGACCTGCTGCTGCCGGACTGCAACGGCCTGCTGCGCGGCAAGCGCATCGCCCGCGACGCGTTGGACAAGGTCTACCGCGACGGGGTATGCCTGCCGATGTCGCTGATCGCCACCGACATCACCGGCAATACCGTCGAGGAAACCGGGCTGGGCTACGACATCGGCGACGAGGATCGGCTGTGTTTCCCGGTGCCGGGCAGTCTGCGGCCGGTGCCGTGGGCGCCGGTGCCGTCGGCGCAACTGCTGCTAACGATGCAGGACGGCGCCGGCGGCGCGCTCGACTTCGCCCCGCGCCAGGTGCTGGCGCAGGTGCTGGCCCGCCTGCAGGCACGCGGGCTGACACCGGTCATCGCGGTGGAACTGGAGTTCTACCTGTTCGACCCGCACGCCGACGCGCACGGCCGCCCGCAGCCGCCGCTGCACGCCCACAGCGGACTGCGCAACGACAGCACCCAGGTCTATTACATGCAGGAACTGGACGACCAGCGCGGCTTCACCGACGCGGTCGCGCAGGCCTGCCGCGCGCAGGGCATCCCGGCCGACACCGCGGTCGCCGAATACGCGCCCGGCCAGTTCGAGATCAACCTCAAGCACCGCGCCGATGCGCTGGCCGCCTGCGACGATGCGGTGCTGCTCAAGCGCGCGATCAAGGCGATCGCGCAGCAGCAGGGCCTGCTCGCCAGCTTCATGGCCAAGCCGTTCGCCGCGCAATCCGGCAGCGGTCTGCACGTGCACGTGAGCCTGCTCGACGATGCCGGCCACAACGTGTTCGCTTGCACCCCGCAGGCGCCGGCCGCGCCGCTGCGCCATGCCATCGGCGGATTGCAGCACAGCGCCGAGGACTGCCTGCTGCTGTTCGCCCCGCACGCCAACAGCTACCGGCGCTTCGTCGCCAATGCCTTCGTCCCGCTCAACGACAGCTGGGGCTTCAACAACCGCACCGTGGCGATGCGGGTGCCGCACAGCGACCCGGCCAACACCCGCATCGAACACCGCATCGCCGGCGCCGACGCCAATCCCTACCTGGTCGTCGCAGCGGTGCTGGCCGGCATCGAACACGGCCTGGCGCAGGGCCTAGACCCCGGCCCGCCGACCCAGGGCAACGCCTACGCGCAACACGCCGCACGCGAACCGGACTGGCGCGGCGCGATCGCCCGCTTCCTGGACAGCGACTTCGCCGCCACCGCCTTCGGCACACGTTTCCGGCATATCTACGGCCAGCAGAAACGCCGCGAGCTGCTGGACTTCCAGGCGCAGGTCAGCGATGTGGACTATCGCTGGTATTTGCGCACGGTTTGAAGGCTGGGAATCGGGAATGGTGAATCGGGAATCGAAAGCAGGCACCGCGAATGCGCCTGCAGCCCGGCGCGTGGTGTGCCTGGGTCATCGCAACGGTTCGCCGCCATGACCGGCGCTTCTCCCATTACCCATTCCCGAGTCCCCATTCCCGGCGCGTCCTGGTACCTCGACAGCGCCGCACCGTTCCCGAAACAGGAACCACTACGAGGTCAGGTACGCGCCGACGTGTGCATCCTCGGCGCCGGCTATACCGGACTGAGTGCGGCGCTGGCCCTGGCCGAGGCCGGGTATCGGGTGGTGGTGCTGGAGGCGCAGCGGATCGGCTGGGGTGCATCCGGGCGCAACGGCGGCCAGGCCATCGTCGGCTACGGCTGCGAGCAGCACACCCTGGAAGCCCTACTCGGCCAGGACGATGCGCGGCTGCTGTTCGATTTCTCCCGCGACGGCATGCAGTTGCTGCGTACCCGCATCGCCCGCCATGGCATCGCCTGCGACTGGCGCGACGGCCATGCGCACGTAGCGATCAAGCCGCGCCAGGAACGCGCCTTGCGCGCCGGCATCATCGAGATGGCGCAGCGCTACGACTATCCGCTGCAATGGTGGGACCGCGCGCAGTTGCAGTCGCAGTTGCGCAGCCCACGCTACCTGGGCGCGATGTACGACGCGGCCAGCGGCCACCTGCATCCGCTGGACTACGCGCGCGGCCTGGCGCGGGCGGCGCTGGCGGCCGGGGTGCGCATCCACGAGCAGACCCCGGTCACGCAGCTGGTGCGCGGCGCGCGGCCGATCCTGCGCAGCGCGCACGGCGAGGTCGAGGGCGAGTTCGCCATCCTCGCCGGCAACGCCTGGTTGCGCGGCATCGCCCCGGAGCTGGAATCGCGGATCATGCCGGTCGGCACCTACATCGGCGCCAGCGCGCCACTGGGCGAGGCGCTGGCCCGCGAACTGATCGGCAACGACATGGCGGTGGCCGACGTCAACTGGGCGCTGGACTACTTCCGCCTCAGCCGCGACCACCGGCTGCTGTTCGGCGGCCGCGCCAGCTATTCGTCGCTGCCGCCGCCGGGCCTGCGCGGGGTGATGACCCGGCGCATGCGCCGGGTGTTCCCGCAGTTGCGCCAGATCGAGATGGACTCGGTGTGGGGCGGCTACGTCGACATCACCCGCAACCGCGCCCCGCATTGGGGCCGGCTGACCCCGAACGTGTACTTCGCCCAGGGCTTTTCCGGCCATGGGGTGGCCGCCACCGGCCTGGCCGGCGCGGTCATCGCCGCGGCGATCGCCGGACAGGCGCAGCGGCTGGACGTGTTTGCACGGATTCCGCACGCGCCCTTCCCCGGCGGCCGCCTGCTGCGCACGCCGCTGCTGGTGGCGGCGATGTCCTGGTACAAGCTGCGCGACGCGCTCTGGTAGCCAGCGACGTACCAGCGCCGCCCTCAAGTTTGCGCGCACACGGCCGCTAACCGGGTTCCATTCCTGGATTGCCGCCCGCGAGGCATGCATGTCGCACCCGTTGTCGATCGCCCCGATCGCCCCCGACGGCAGCCCCGCACAGCAGCGCATCCTGCTGGTGGAAAACTCGCGTACCTTCACCGACCTGCTGCGCGCGGCGATCGAGCAACGGGTCGAACTGCCGGTCGTGGTGGTCTCCACCCTGGCCGAGGCCGCCGCCGCCCTGGATGACGGCGGCCCCTGGTTCCTGGCGCTGACCGGGCTGGTGCTGGCCGACGGCGACCGCGACACCGTCGTGGACTTCTTCGTCGCGCGCGGGCTGCCCACCGTGGTGGTCAGCGGGGTCTACGACGAGAGCCTGCGCAAGCGCATCCTGACCCAGCAGATCATCGACTTCGTCCTGAAGAACGCGCCGGACAGCATCGACTACCTGGCCTGGCTGGTGCAGCGACTGGCGCGCAACCGCTCCATCACCGCGCTGGTGGTAGACGACTCGCCGTCGGCGCGCGCCTACGCCGCCTCCCTGCTGTCGATGTACGGCTACCGCGTGGTCGAGGCCGCCGACGGTGCCGCCGGGCTGCGCGCGATCGAGGCCAATCCGTCCATCCGCCTGGCGGTGGTGGACCAGGAAATGCCGGGCATGGAAGGCGTGGAATTCACCCGCCGGCTGCGCGCATTGCGCGCGCGCGACATGCTGGCGGTGATCGGCCTGTCCGGCAACAACGACCCGTCGCTGGTACCGCGCTTCCTCAAGAACGGCGCCAACGACTTCCTGCGCAAACCCTTCTCGCGCGAGGAGTTCTTCTGCCGGGTCTCGCAGAACGTGGATCAGCTGGAGCTGATCGGCACCCTGCAGGACCTGGCGACACGCGACTTCCTCACCAGCCTGCCCAACCGCCGGCACTTCCTCGAACAGAGCCAGCGCGTGCTGGCGAAGTGGCTGGCGCGGCAGGAGCCGGTCTGCGTTGCGATGCTCGACATCGACCACTTCAAGCACATCAACGACACCTTCGGCCACGAGGCCGGCGACGAAGCGCTGCGCGCGGTGGCGGCGACCCTGGCCGCGCACGCGCGCCCGCAGGACATGGTGGCGCGCTTCGGCGGCGAGGAATTCTGCATGCTGGTGCCGGGCCTGGCCCCCGCCGCGGCCGCCGATTACTTCGAAAGCCTGCGCGCGCGCATCGCCGACCTCGCGATTCCGCTGGGCATGCAGACCCTACGTCTCACCATCAGCATCGGCGTCAGCAGCAGCGGCCCGCAGCGGCAGACCCTGCATCCGCTGCTGACCGAGGCCGACAAGTACCTGTACCTGGCCAAGGCCGGCGGCCGCAACCGGGTCGAACACGCGCCGCCGGCGGAGCCGGCGCTCAGCGACGCGGCCGCCTGATCGCCAGCATGGCCAGCAAGGTCAGCAGCGCCGCCGCGCTGAGGTAGTAGCCCACCCACGGCAGGCCGTACTGCTTGGCCAGCCACACCGCGACATACGGCGCCGGCGCCGCACCGACGATGCCGGCCAGGTTGAACGCCAGCGAGGCGCCTGTGTAGCGCACCGGCACCGGATACAGTTCGGCCAGCAGCGTGCCGCAGGGGCCGTAGGTCAGGCCCATGAAGAAGAACCCCAGCGCCAGGAAGCCCAGCACCTGCCAGGGCTGCCCGGCCTGGAACAGCGGCGCGAAGAGCAGCCCGAACGCGACGATGGCCACACTGGCCACCAGCATCGCCGGGCGCGTGCCGCGGCGGTCGCCGTACCAGGCCGACAAGGGGATGCCGGCGGCGAAGAACAGGATGCCGACCATCTGCAGCAGCAGGAACTGCTCGCGGCTGTAGTGCAGCGTGGTGGTGCCGTAGCCCAGCGCGAACACCGTCATCAGGTAGAACAGCACGAAGGTCGCCAGCACGGCGAACGTGCCCAGCAGCGTCGCGCCGATGTGCTGCGAGAGCACCGTCTGCATCGGCAGGCGCACGCGTTCGTTGCGGTCCAGGGCGCGCTGGAAGTCCGGGGTCTCGTGGATGCGCAGGCGCACCCACAGCCCGGTGATCACCAGCAGGGCGCTGGCGACGAACGGAATGCGCCAGCCCCAGCGCAGGAACTGCGCCTCGTCCAGCAGCGCGCCCAGCAGCAGGAAGATGCCCGAACACAGCAGGAAGCCCAGCGGCGCGCCCAACTGCGGGAACATGCCGTACCAGGCGCGCTTGCCCGGCGGCGCGTTCTCGGTGGCCAGCAGCACCGCCCCGCCCCACTCCCCGCCCAGGCCCAGGCCCTGGCCGAAGCGGCACAACACCAGCAGCGCCGGCGCCCACAGGCCGATCCGGTCGTAGCCGGGGAGCAGGCCGATCAGCACGGTGGACAGGCCCATGGTCAGCAGCGCCGCCACCAGCGTGGCCTTGCGGCCGATGCGGTCGCCGAAATGGCCGAACAGCGCCGATCCCAACGGCCGCGCGACGAAGGCCACGGCGAAGGTCGCCAGCGACTGCAACTGCGCCGCATCGGCATCGCCTTCGGGGAAGAACAGCTTGGGGAACACCAGCACCGCGGCGGTGGCGTAGATGTAAAAGTCGAAGAACTCGATGGTGGTGCCGACCAGGCTGGCCAGCAGCACGCGACGCGGCGAGTTGACGGGCGGAACGGGAGACGCGGCAACGGTCATGGAGGCGACATCGACAGGCAATCGGCCGATTCTGGCAGATCGGCGCCGAGGCGACGCGCTTGGTTGCGCAGGCAACGATCGCCGGCGCGGCGCATCACCCCACGCAGGCCCGCGCGCGCCCGCCCTGCTTGGCCAGATACAACTGCGCGTCGGCTTGCGCCAGCAGTTGTGCGGCGCTGGCGTCCGCCTGAGGGACCGCCACCGCGCCGCCCAGGCTGATGCTCACGCAGGGCCCCACCAGCGAGGCGGCGTGCGCCAGCTGCAGCTCGGCGACCCGCTGCAGCATGCGCTGCGCCACTTCGCGCACGCCGTCGGCATCGCTGCCCGGCAGCAACGCCACGAACTCCTCGCCGCCATAGCGGGCCAGCAGATCGTGCGGGCGCAGCACGCAACCGGCCAGCGCCTGGGCGACGGCGCGCAGGCAGCCATCGCCGAGCTGATGACCATAGTGATCGTTGTAGCGCTTGAAGTAGTCCACGTCGATCATCAGCGCCCCGCAGGGCCTGCCTTCGCGCAGGCAGGCCTGCCAGTGCGTGGCCAGGGCGTCGTCGAAACGGCGGCGATTGGCCACCCCGGTCAGCCCATCCAGCAGCGCGACCTCGCGCAGCAGGTCGCTCTGCAGTTTCATGATCAGATGGTTCTGCACCCGCGCCCGCACCACCACCGGCTGCACCGGCTTGCTGATGAAATCGGCGCCACCGGCTTCCAGCGCGGCCACCTCGTCCTCCGGCGCATCCTGCCCGGTGACGAACACCACCGGGATGTCCGCGGTCGCCGGGTCGGCCTTGAGCCGGCGGCAGACCTGCAGGCCGTCCAGTTCCGGCATCATCACGTCCAGCAGCACCAGGTCCGGCGGCTGCTGCTGGCACAAGGCCAGGGCGCGCGCGCCATCCAGCGCCATGCTGACCTCACAGGCGTCGCGCAGCAGTTCGTGCAGCGCGTGGATGTTGATCGGCTGGTCGTCCACGATCAGCACACGCGGGCGCCGTCCCTGCGGGGCGAGGCGTCGGTAGGCAGCGAAATCGCTCATCGGGAAGTGGTCTCCAACAAGTTGTTCAACGTGACCAGGGCGTCGTCGAAGCGCAGCGTCTGTACCTGCTCGCGCAGGCGCAGCGCGTCGCCGGCCTGGGCGCCGGCGATGGCCGGCGGGGCCTGCTCCAGCAGGGTCAATGCGGCCAGGTCGGACTGGCGCAACAGCGGCTCCAGCGCGCGCAACCACGGCAGCAGGGCGTCTTCGGGCATGGCGTCCATACCGGCAGGTGGCGCGGGTGCGCGCAGCGGCGCGGCCGCGGTGCGCAGCGCCTCCAGATCCTGCGCGGCCGCCGCGCGCAGCGCCGCCAGCGTCGCCGCGACGTCGGGCAGGCGTCCGCCGCGGGCGTCCTGCTCCACCACGGCAGCGGCCTGCGCCAGGGTGGCCGCGCCCAGCGTCGCGGCGCTGCCTTTCAAAGCGTGTGCGGCATCGGCACTGGCACCGGCATCGCCATGCAGCAAGGCCGCCTCGACCCGCTGCAGCAGCGTGCGGTGCTCCTCGGCGAAGGCGTCCAGCATGCGCACGAAAAGGCCGGCGTTGTTGCCGAACCGCGCCAGGATCGCATCGAGCGCAGCCGGCGCCGCCGGCTCGGGCGGCGCCGGCTGCGGGGCCACCGATGCCGGCGCGGCGGTGCGGCCACTCAGGCGCAGCAGCGCCTCCACCATCTGTTCCAGATCGATCGGCTTGCCGATATGCGCATCCATGCCCGCCGCCAGGCAGGCGTCGACGTCGTCCTGCGCCGCATTGGCGGTCATCGCCAGGATCGGCAATCGCGCGAAACGCGCGTCGGCACGGATGCGCCGGGTCGCCTCCAGGCCATCCACGCGCGGCATCTGCATGTCCATCACCACCACGTCGAAGACCTGGCCGCTGTCGCGCACGCACTGCACGCCCGACAGGCCGTCCTCGGCCAGCGCCACCTGCGCGCCCTCGGCGCACAGCAATTCCTCGGCCACCTGCCGGTTCAGCGCATTGTCCTCGACCACCAGCACGCGCAGCCCGGGCAGACGCGCCACGCACTGCGACACCGGCACTGGCGCAGCGATCCTGGCACCCCCGCTCCAGGCCCGCTCCAGGGCTTCGATCACCTGGCACGGCGTCACCGGCTTGACCAGGTGATCGGCGAACGGCGGCGACACGTGGCGCTGCGTCTGGCCCAGCAGTTCGCTCTGGTAGGCGGTCAGCATCAGCACCAACGGCGGCGCGGCGCACATCGCGCGCAGTTGCGCCGCCGCGGTGACGCCGTCGATGCCGGGCAGGCGCCAATCCATCAACGCGGCGTCGAAGCGTGCGCCCTCGCGCTCGGCCGCGATCGCGCGCGCCACCGCGTCCTCGCCGCTGGCGACGCCCTCCACCTGCCAGCCGCAGGCGCCCAGCGCGTCGATCAGCACTTCGCGCACCAGCGCACTGTCGTCGACCACCAGCACATGCCGCGGGCGCGCGCAGCCGCATCCAGCCGCCGCCTCGCCGTTGGCATCCAGCATCAGCGGCAGATCGAACCAGAACCGGCTGCCCTCGCCGAGCACGCTGTGCACCTGCAGCTCGCCGCCCATCATGCCGATCAGGCGCCGGCTGATCACCAGGCCCAGGCCACTGCCGCCGAAGCGGCGGCTGATCGAGGCCTCGGCCTGGGTGAAGCTGTGGAAGATGCGCTGTTGCTGCTCGGCACTGATGCCGATGCCGGTGTCCTCCACGATCATCCGCAGGGTCACCGCCTGCGCCTGCCGCTGCAGCAGTTCAACGCGCATGCGCACATGCCCGTGCTCGGTGAACTTGAGCGCGTTGCCGGCCAGGTTGATCAGCACCTGCTGCAGGCGCAGCGCATCGCCGATCACGCGATCAGGGATACCGCGGTCGAGCTGGTACACGATCTCCACTTCCGGCCGCTGGTGATTGCCGGCCAGCACCACCGCCAGGTCGCGCAGCAACTCCTCGATGCGGAACGGATGCAGGTCCAGCTGCAGCTTGCCGGCCTCGATCTTGGAGTAGTCGAGGATGTCGTTGAGCAGGCTCAGCAGCGACTTGCCGGCCTTCTGCGCCTTGCCCACGTAGTCGTCCTGGCGCGCATCCAGCGCGGTGCGCTGCAGCAGTTGCAGCATGCCCAGCACCGCGTTCATCGGCGTGCGGATCTCGTGACTCATGTTGGCCAGGAACGAGGATTTGGCCTGACTGGCCTCGTCCGCGCGCGCCTTGGCCTGGCGCAGATCCTGCTCGGCCTGCAGTTGCGCGCTGATGTCGCGGTTGATGCCGATGACCCGGGTGACCCGCCCCTGCGCGTCGCGTTCGGTGTGCGCGCCGGCCTGGATATGCCGCAGGCCGCCGTCGCTGCGCTGCACCCGGAACACCGGGTCGTAGACCGTCCCCCGCTCCATCGCAGCCTGCAGGCTGGCCTCGGATATGGCGATATCGTCCGGGTGCACCTTCACCCGCCAATCGGAATAACGCAAGCCGCGTTCGCGCAAGGCCGCGGGCCACTCGTACAGGTCGTACATGCGCTCGTTGCATTCCAGCGCGTCGTCGCCCGGGGTCCAGGTCCAGATGCCGAGTTCGGCGGCATCGGCGGCCATCGCCAGCTGGTCGTGCGCGCGGGTCAGCGCCTGCCGCTGGCGATTGCGCTCGGTGATGTCGGCGATGACACCGACCACCAGGCATTCGCCGTCCATCCACATACTGCCGAGGCTGATCTCGATCGCGAACGCATCGCCGTTCTTGCGCAGCGCCTGCAGTTCGTGGGCGCTGTCGACGCGTTCCGGCCACGTGCCCATCGGCGGCACGTCGGCCGCCATCGCCGCGTGCAGGCTGGAGGCCGCCTCGGGCATCAGCCGGCTCACGTCCTCACCGACGATCTCCTCGGCGCCGTACCCGAACACGCGCTCGCCGGCGCGATTGACCGAGCGCACCTTGCCGCGCGCATCGAAGGTCATGATGGGATTGACCGCCGTGTCCAGGATCGCCTGGGTCAGGGCCATGCTGCGCGCCAGCGAGCGCTCGGCAGCCTGACGTTCGCTGATGTCCAGGGCGATGCCCAGGTAGCCGGAGAGTTCGCCCTGTGCGGTGCGGATCGCCGTGACCACCAGGCTCACCTGGCGGGTCGTGCCGTCGCGGCGCACATACGTCCACTCGCAGATGTCGGCGCCATCGCGCTCGGTCTTTTCCACGAATACGCGGAAGCCTTCCACCGGATACCCGAGTTCGGCGGCCAGCATCGCGCCGCGGGCGGCCACCTCCTCGGCCCGATGGAACGCAGCGGGAGTCAGCGTGCCGACCACGTCCTCGCGGCGGTAGCCGAGCAGGCGCTCGGCGCCGGTGTTGAACAGGGTGATGGTGCCGTCGCGGTCGGTGGCGATGATCGCCACTTCCGAGGCGGCGCTCAGCACGCCTTCGAGCATCGCCGTGCTGCGACTCAACTCGGCGGTCCGCGCCGCCACCTGGCTTTCCAGGGTGGCGTTCAGGGCCAGGATCTGCGCACGTACCGCCTTCTGCTCGGAGATGTCACGCACCGTCTTGGACGCGCCGATCGGCCGGCCTTGGGCGTTGTAGATCGGCGAGACGCTGACCAGCACGTCGATCATGCGTCCATCGGCATGCCGGCGCACGGTCTCGAAATACGGCACGTCCTCGCCGCGCCCGATCCGCCGCAGTACCGACTCCTCCTCGTGCATCAGTTCCGGCGGCACGATCAGCTCGCCCAGGCGCCGGCCCACCGCCTCGGCCTCGCTGAAGCCGAACAGCTGTTCGGCAGCGCGGTTCCAACTGGTGACCACACCCTCCAGGGTCTTGCCGATGATGCCGTCGGCCGAGCTCTGCACCACCGCGACCAGATTCGCCTGGTCGCGGGCAATCTGCCGGCGCCGCAGGTGATTGCTGCACAGCGCGAACGCCAGCGCCGACGCCAGCACGCTGAGCAGCGCGCCACCCAGCACCGCGGCGTGCACCGACCAGCGCGCGCTGGCGGCGACGAAGGCCGGGCTGGCGACCATGTCCATCCGCCAGTGCCGCCCCATCACGTCGCGCCGCAACTCGGCACGCGGCGCCTGCGCGAGCGTGGCCTGCGGCATATTGCGATAGAACGGCGTCGCGCCAGCATCCGCGTTCTCGTCGCTCAGCGTCAATTCGATCCGCTGCGGATCCAGATCCAGCGCCTGCATCACCTGCGGCATCAGCAGCGGCGCATAGGTCCAGCCCCGCAGTTCGCGTAGGCGTTGCGCCGCCGCTGGCGGCGTGGTGGCGCTGCGGTAGACCGGCAGCAACAACAGGAACGACTGCGCATGTTGCGCGCCGGCCTGCACCAGCGTGATCGGCCCGGTCAAACGCGATTCGCCGCTCAGCGCCGCCGCCATTGCCGCGCCGCGGCGCGAAGACTCCGAGGCGATGTCCAGGCCCAGCGCCGCGGCGTTGCTGTCCACCGGCTCGATGTACTGGATGACGAAGCGGTCGCCACTGTGCGGCGCCAATTGCCGGATATCGAAATCCTTACGCCCCAGCGCGCGTTCGGTGGCGACGAAGCGTTCCTGCTCGGCCGCCGCGACACGGCGGATGAAGCCGAAGCCGCGCGCGCCCGGAAACTCGCGGCGCAGATCGCGGCTCTGGCTGTAGCGCAGCACTTGATCGCTGTGCAATTCGTCGCCGGCGGTGACGATCATGCCGCGCATGCCGCGCAAGCCGTGGTCGTAGTTGGACAGCAGCTCTTCGATGCGATCGAAGGCGATGTGGGCTTTCGCGTCCAGTTGCGCTTGCGTGTGCCGCGCGTTGGCCCGTTGCAGTTGCAGCGCCACCGCGGTGGTGAGCGCCGCGCCGATCAGCAGCGTCGCCAGCGACCAATAGAACGGACTGCGCTTGAACAACAACCTGGACATCCTCAGGCCCCTCCCCGGAGCGCCGTGTCGGTGGATCGGGCCCTGCACGCGTTGTCGCAGTGCCAGTGTCCTGCCCTGGCGAACACGACGCGACACCCGCGATGCGTGATCGCCTCATCGGCATGGTGGAAGCAAACTTGACCGCCTGCGGCGCGGGCGCGGCGAAAAAATGCACCACGGGCTGGCAGGCTGGGTGCATCCCGTGGTGCGCATCACAGGCCGGCCCGACGGCCACCGCCGGACTCAGGGCGAGACAGCACCCGCCGCCTGCGCAGCGGCTCGGCCCGCCTCGGCAAGCACCGCGATCTCGCGTTCACCGCGACGCTCCACCCGCACCCAGCCCGGCCCCGGCTGCCCGGCGAGTTCGGCATCGCCCAGCCAGGCCAGCGTGCGCAGCAGCACGCTCATGCGAACGTCCAGGCGCTTGCACACACGCGCCAGCGCCATGCCGTCCGGCGCCTCGGCCAGCAGTCGCAACAGACGCGCGGTCAGCAGCGGATCAGCGGACAAGCGCCACACCGATGTCGCGCGGCGCCGCCGCGGCGTCGTCGGCCTGATGCGCGGTGACCACCACCGGAATCGATTTGGAGGTCGGCGTGCGCGCCTCGTCTGCGAAGCTGGACAAGGGCACCAGCGCATTGGTCTCCGGGTAGTAGGCCGCCAGGCAGCCGCGCGGGATGTTGTACTCGACCAGCAGGAAGCGCTTGGCCTGGCGCGGCACGCCGTCCTCGCAGAGGCTGTGCAGGTCCACCCAGTCGCCGGCGCGCATGCCCAGGTCGGCGATGTCGGCGGCGTTGATGAACAGCACGCGGCGCTCGCCGAACACGCCGCGGTAGCGGTCGTCCAGGCCGTAGATGGTGGTGTTGTACTGGTCGTGCGAGCGCGTGGTCGCCAGGGTGAACACCAGTTGCCCGGGGTGCTGACGGCGCGCGCGGTGGATCGGATTGTCGGTGGGCACCGCATGCACCTTGAACACCGCGCGGCCCTCCGGCGTGTCCCATTCGCGGTCGCGCGCGCCGTTGGACAGGCGGAAGCCGCCCGGCACCCGCACCCGCGCGTTGAAGTCGGCGAAGTCGTCGAACATCTGCCCGATCAGGTCGCGGATGCGGTCGTAGTCGGCCACCAGCCAGCGCCAGCGTATCGCGCTGCGCGCCCCCAGCGTGGCCTCGGCCAGCCGCGCCACGATCGCCGGCTCGGACAGCAACTGCGGCGAGGCCGGCGGATTGATGCCGCCGGACAGGTGCACCATGCTCATCGAATCCTCGACGCTGACGTGCTGCGGCCCGCCCTCCTGGATGTCGATCTCGGTGCGACCCAGGCATGGCAGGATCAGCGCATCGCGGCCGTGCACCAGGTGGCTGCGGTTGAGCTTGGTGGTGACGTGCACGGTGAGATCGCAGCGGCGCAGCGCGCGATGGGTCGCGTCGGTATCGGGCGTGGCGGTGGCGAAATTGCCGCCCATGGCGAAGAACACCTTGGCGCGGCCGTCGGCCATCGCCTCGATCGCACCGACCGTGTCGTAACCGGGCGCGCGCGGCGGGGCGAAGCCGAACACCGCCTGCAGCCGGTCCAGGAACGCCTCCGGCGGCTTCTCGTAGATCATCATCGTGCGGTCGCCCTGCACGTTGCTGTGGCCGCGCACCGGGCAGGCGCCGGCGCCGGGACGGCCGAGATGGCCGCGCAGCAGGAGCAGGTTGGCGATCATCTGGATGGTCGCCACCGAATGCTTGTGCTGGGTGATGCCCATGCCCCAGCAGGCGATCAGCCGCTCGGCCTTGAGGTAGATCTCGCCGGCCTTGCGCAGTTCGGCCTCGCTCAGCCCGGACTCCTCGACGATGGTGTCCCACGGCTCGGCCGCGACCTCGGCGGCGAAGGCCTCGAAGCCGACGGTATGGCGCGCGATGAACTCCAGGTCCAGCAGCCGCGGCTGGCCGCCGCTGGCCGCCTCGGCGTCGCGCTCCAGCACGTGCTTGATGATGCCCTTCACCGCCGCCAGGTCGCCGCCGATCTTGAGCTGGAAATAGTCCGAGGAGATGCGCGTGGAGCCGTTGTGCAGCATCTGCAGCTTGTCCTGCGGATCGGCGAACTTCTCCAGGCCGCGTTCGCGCAGTGGGTTGAACGAGACGATCGCCGCGCCGCGCTTGGCCGCCTGGCGCAGTTCGCCGAGCATGCGCGGATGGTTGGTGCCGGGGTTCTGGCCGAAGATGAAGATCGCATCGGCCAGTTCGAAATCCTGCAGCGACACGGTGCCCTTGCCGACCCCGATCTGCGCCTTGAGCGCGGTGCCGGACGGCTCGTGGCACATGTTGGAGCAGTCCGGGAAGTTGTTGGTGCCGAACTCGCGCACGAACAGCTGGTACAGGAACGCGGCCTCGTTGCTGGTGCGGCCGGAGGTGTAGAAGATCGCCTCGTTCGGCGAGGCCAGGCCATTGAGGTGCCGGGCGATCAGCGCGAACGCGTCGTCCCAGTCGATCGGCACGTAGTGGTCGGTGTCGGCGTCGTAGCGCAGCGGCTGGGTCAGCCGGCCCTGCCCTTCCAGCCAGTAGTCGCTGTAGCGGGCCAGTTGCGCGACGCTGTGCTGGGCGAACAGCTCGGGGGTGGCGCGGCGTGCGGTGGATTCGGCGGCCACCGCCTTGGCGCCGTTCTCGCAGAACTCGAAGGTGGAGGTGTGGTCGCGGTCGGGCCAAGCGCAGCCGGGACAGTCGAAGCCGTCGGGCTGGTTGACGTGCAGCAGGGTCTTGGCGCCCTGCACCGCCACGTCCTGCTCCATCAGGTGCTTGGCCACCGCGCGCAACGCCCCCCAACCGCCGGCCGGTTGCGTGTAGGGCTGGATGGTCTTCTTGCTCATGCGGGCTCTCCGGCGGGTTCTGTGTGCGCTAGGCGCTGCGGATGGCTGTAGACGACGTAATCGTGATCGCGGGCGAAGCCGATCAGGGTGAGGCCGGCGCTGTCGGCGAGCGCGATGGCCAGCGCGGTGGGCGCGGAAATGGCGGCCAGCAACGGGATACCGGCCTGCGTGGCCTTCATCGCCATTTCGTAGCTGGCACGGCTGGTGACCACCGCGAAGCCGGCGCCCGGGTCGAGGCCGGCGCCGGCCAGCGCGCCGATCAGCTTGTCCAGCGCGTTGTGGCGGCCGACGTCCTCGCGGATCAGCTGCAACTCGCCCTGCGCATCGGCCCAGGCCGCGGCATGGGTCGCGCCGGTCAGCGCGTTGAGGGTCTGCTGCGCGCGCAGCGCGCGAAGGGCCTGGGCCAGCGCCGCGGGCGCGATCGGGGTGCCGGCCGGCGCCGGCCGCGGCGCGCGCAACACCGCCTCCAGCGATTCGCTGCCGCACACGCCGCAGCCGCTGCGCCCGTCCAGGTTGCGGCGCCGCGCCTGTAAGGCCGCCGCCTGCGTCGGCGGAATCTGCAGGCGCAGCGACACGCCTTCCAGATACGTTTCCACCGCCTCGATGCGCAACTGCGCCGGCGCCGCGACGATGCCCTCGCTGAGCGAGAAGCCCAGCGCGAAATCCTCCAGGTCTTCCGGCGTGGCCATCATCACCACGAACGGCGTGTCGTTGTAGGCGAACGCCACCGGCACCTCGGCCGCGACCAGGTCCTGGGCGACGGCCGTGCGCCCGTCGCGGTGGCGACGCACGCCGCGCGCGACCGCACCTGGCCTGGATGACGCACCCGAATACATCGCGACCCTCCGGACTCAGTGGAACAGCACGAACGCATTCTGCCGTGCGACGGGGATGCCGGGGCACTCCCGTCGCTCGGCCGGACCAGCGGCAGCGGTGGCCGCCGTCGGCGACCGTGCCGCACGCCTGAAGGCCTTCCGCGGCTGCCGCCTCCCCGCGTCAGCCCACGACCAGCTTCATGCGGGCGCCCAATCGGACACGCCTTGCTACCTATCAAGGATGCTACAGCGTCGTGTTGTACACCTGTGAGGGCGGCAGGCCAATCGCCACTGGCAGCGCGGGTGACGCCCTGCCAACCCGACCCACGCACGTGCGGGCCGAAGCGCCGGCCAGCGCCTGGCCCAGCCACACGGTCGCCCGCGCACGTGGGCACGCTGCCGTTTCCAAGCGCCCGCGCAGGCACACCCAGCGACCCGCGACGGATGCCGCCCCCCCTTTCAACAGCCGCGCCCCCACCCGGCTATGATCGGCGCCGCGGCGCGCGGCAGGCGCCTTTCCTTGTGCGCTGCAAGAAGCCCCAGCGCAAGCCGCGTCGTGGCGACGCACACCGCCGCTACGTCGCGCTGCCGCCATCACCCGCCGGTCGGGTAGGCTGGCGGCCCCACGTTTGCGAAACCGTCCCATGCCCATCCCGTTCCGCCTCTGCCTTGCCGCCGGCCTTGCGCTGCTCGGCACCCACACCGCCAACGCCGCCGACCTGCCCGCCGATGTGCTGCGCCAAGTACCGGCCGGCTACCAGCCGCTGGCGCAGCTGCAGGCCGATCTCGATGGCGACGGCCGCGCCGATTACCTGGTCGCGCTGCAGCAGCGCGGCGAGGCGCAGCGCGATCCGGCCCCGGCGCGGCCGCTGCTGATCTTCGTGCAGCAGGCCGACGGCCACTACCGGCTGGCGGCGCGCAACGACCGGGTGATCCTCAAGCGCGACGAGGGCGGCCAGTGCGATCCGTTCACCGATGGCGACGAACCGTTCGCCGCCAAGGGTCGCTATTTCACCGTGCAGAACGGGGTTTCCTGCGGCCAGCACTGGACCGAC
Source organism: Xanthomonas sp. LF02-5 (assembly GCF_034105325.1). Classification (NCBI taxonomy): domain Bacteria; kingdom Pseudomonadati; phylum Pseudomonadota; class Gammaproteobacteria; order Lysobacterales; family Lysobacteraceae; genus Xanthomonas; species Xanthomonas sp. LF02-5. The sequence goes on from NZ_JAXGGF010000007.1 coordinate 50,254, forward strand.
TTCATCACCTTCCGCTACGACACGCAGCGCAAGCAGTGGCTGTTCCACAAGCGCATCCAGCAGCGCTGGGAGATGAACCCCAATCCTTCGCCCGACGCCGAGGCGCTGGTCAAGGACGGCGACCAGGTGCAGTCGGCCGATCCGCAGCATCCGGTCGCCTTCGCCGATTACCTGCCGCGCTGAGGCGCGGACGCGCCGCGGCGGCGGCACGGCATTGCTACCGAGACGCGCCGCACGGCCCGGCGCTGCGGGCATGCCGGACCGGGCACCGGTCGAATGCCGGGTCCGAATACGGCCAGCGCGGAATCGCGGCGAGCGGCAGGCTGCGCGCTCCATCCGTTCCTGGAGCGCCCATGTCCAGCTTCCGTTGCGTCGGCCTGCCGGCCGCCGCGTTTGCCCTGCTGTTCGACCTCGACGACGCACAGATGCAGGCACGTCACGCGCGGCGCCTCCGCGCCGACAGCGCGCTCGGCTATCCCTGCCGGATCAGCCTGGAGGACGCGCGGCCCGGCGAGGAACTGCTGTTGCTGCACTACCTGCACCAACCCGCGCAGACCCCGTACCGCGCCGCCGGCCCGATCTACGTGCGCCGCCACGTCGCCACCGCCACACCGGCGCCGGGCGAAGTACCCGATGCCATCTTCCGCCGCCTGATCTCGCTGCGCGGTTACGACGCCGGCGACATGCTGATCGCCGCCGACGTGCAGCCGGGCGAACGCATCGCCACCGCGATCGCCTGCGCCTTCGCCGACCCGCAGGTGCATTACCTGCACCTGCATCATGCGCGGCAGGGCTGTTTCGCGTGCCGGGTGGAGCGGGAGCCGGGATTGGGGAGTCGGGATCGGGGATGAGTGGCTGCGCCGCGACCTGGAACGCCCCCGGCGTTGCAGGAGCGGCTTCAGCCGCGATGAGCACTACCGGAAACGCCCATCGCCGCTGAAGCCGTTCCTACGACATCCGCAGCCGCAACCCCGCTTTTCACCAATCCCGAATCCCCAATCCCGAATCCCCGCTACTCACCCAGCTTGATCCAGGTCGCCTTCATCTCCGTGTACTTGTCGAAGGCGTGCAGCGACTTGTCGCGGCCGTTGCCAGATTGCTTGTAGCCGCCGAACGGGGCGGTCATGTCGCCGCCATCCCAGTAGTTCACCCACACGCTGCCGGCGCGCAGCTTGCGCGCCACGCGGTGCGCGCGGCCGATGTCGCGGGTCCACACGCCCGCCGCCAGGCCGTAGTCGCTGTCGTTGGCCATGCGCAGGGCGTGCGTCTCGTCGTCGAAGGCGATCACCGACAGTACCGGGCCGAAGATCTCCTCGCGGGCGATGGTGTGTTCGTGGCCGACCTCGTCGAAGATGGTCGGCTCCACGTAGCAGCCGCCGGGCACCACTTCCACGCGCTTGCCGCCGAGCAGCAGGCGCGCGCCTTCGGCGTTGCCGCGGGCGATGTAGTCGAGCACGCGGTGGGTCTGGGTCTCGTCCACCAGCGCGCCCATCGCCGCGTCGTCGTCGAACGGATGCCGCGGCTGCAGCGCGCGGCCGGCGGCGACCACGCGCTCGACGAAGGCATCTTTGATCGAACGCTCCACCAGCAGCCGCGAGGCGGCGGTGCAGACCTCGCCCTGGTTGTAGAAGATCGCCGCGGCGGCAGCCTGCGCCGCCTGTTCCAGGTCCGGCGCATCGGCGAACACCAGGTTCGGGCTCTTGCCGCCGCATTCCATGTACGCGCGTTTCATGTTCGACAACCCGGCGCACTGCAGCAGGCGCCGGCCGACCGCGGTGGAGCCGGTGAACACCAGCCCGTCCACGTCCATGTGCAGCGCCAGCGGCTCGCCGGCCCCCTTGCCGAAGCCCGGCACCACGTTGAATACGCCGTCGGGAATGCCCGCCTCGGCGACCAGTTCGGCCAGCCGCAACACGCTCAGCGGCGATTTCTCCGACGGTTTCAGTACCACCGAATTGCCGGCGGCCAGCGCCGGGGCGATCTTCCACGCGGCCATCAGCAGCGGGAAATTCCACGGCACGATCGCGCCGACCACACCCAGCGGCTCGCGGGTGATCAGGCCCAGTTCGTCCTGTCCGGTCGGCGCCACTTCGCCGTAGAGCTTGTCCACCGCTTCGGCGGTCCAGGACAGGCAACGCACCGTCGCCGCCAGGTCGACCCGGCGCGCATCGCGCACCGGCTTGCCCATGTCCAGCGACTCCAGCAAGGCCAGTTCGTCGGCATGGCGTTCGACCAGTTGGGCCAGCGCCAGCAGGGTCTTCTTGCGCTGCGCCGGCTTGACCTGCGACCAGTGCCCGGCCTCGAAGCTGCGCCGCGCCGCGGCCACCGCGCGATCGATGTCCGCGGCCTCGCCCTCGGCCACGCGGCCGAGCAGGCGGCCGTCGATCGGGCTGATGCAGTCGAAGGTCTTGCCACTGGCGGCGTCGACGTAGCGGCCGTCGATGAAGGCCTGGGTCCGCGGACGCAGCGTGTCGGCCAGCGCCTGCCAGGCGTCGCGGGTGCGGGGTGCGGTCATCGGGAACTCCTGCTGCGGCGGAAGGATCGGAAGCACGCGACGGCCGGCGGCGACGCGGCGCGCATGCGGCTCAGAATGTGGCCGGCGTATTGGCGCTGACCAGCACCGCGGTCTCGCGGCCGACGTTGCGGAACCGGTGCGGCACCCGGCTTTCGAAATAGTAGCCCTCGCCCGCGCGCAGCACCCGCACCTGGCTGCCGACGGTGATCTCCACCTCGCCGGCCACCACCACCCCGCCCTCTTCGCCGTCGTGCACCAGCATCGCGCTGCCGGTGTCGCTGCCCGGCGGCATCACCTCGCGCAGGATGCACATCTGCCGCTGCGGGCGATGCCGGCCGACCAGGTAGTAGTGGATGCCGTCGCTGCCGACGTCGGGCAGTTCGTCGGCGCGGTAGAACGGCGCATCGGCCGTGCCGGCGTCCAGGTCCTGGGTGAAGAATTCGGCCAGCGAGATCGGGATGCCGTCCAGCACTTTCTTCAGCGAACTGACCGATGGGCTGACCTTGTTCTGCTCGATCAGCGAGATGGTGCTGTTGGTCACGCCCACCCGCTTGGCCAGCTCGCGCTGGCTCAGGCCGTGGGCGGTGCGAACCCGATGCAGGCGGGCGCCGATATCCATCGCAGGGGAACGCCGGTGGCGGTGTTGCCGGATACTTTACACACCCGCCTCGGACGGTCAATTTCGCGCGACGCGCCCGTGTTGCGGCGCAACCAGGAAAAGCCCGCCCGATTCGCGCGAATTGCGACACCACGGGTCACACCCGGCGCAGCGGCATGGTGTAAAGTTTTTTCAACATCCCTCGCGTGGAGCCTGCGATGCGCCCTCAGCCGCCCCTCTCGTCCCAGGCGCTGTCCGACCATTACGCCGCGCAGGCCACCCGCGCGCCGGACACGCTGGAGGCGTTCTGGATGCCGTTCACCGCCAACCGCCAGTTCAAGGCGCGCCCGCGGCTGCTGGCCTCGGCCGAGGGCATGCACTATCGCAGCGTGGACGGGCGCCAGATCCTCGACGGCACCGCCGGCCTATGGTGCTGCAACGCCGGCCACGCGCGGCCGCGCATCGTCGAGGCGGTGGCACGGCAGATCGCCACGCTGGATTTCGCGCCGACCTTCCAGATGGGCTCGCCGTTGCCGTTCGTGCTGGCCGAGCGGCTGGTGGAACTGGCGCCGCCGGGCCTGGACCACGTGTTCTACACCAACTCCGGCTCCGAGTCGGTGGACACCGCGCTGAAGATCGCACTCGCCTACCACCGCGCCCGCGGCGAGGGCCAGCGCACGCGCTTCATCGGCCGCGAGAAGGGCTACCACGGCGTCGGCTTCGGCGGCATTTCGGTCGGCGGCCTGCCGAACAACCGCAAGGCGTTCGGCCAGCTGCTGCCGGGCGTGGACCATCTGCGGCACACGCTCGACCTGGAGCGCAATGCGTTCTCGCGCGGCCTGCCGACCCATGGCGCGGAACTGGCCGAGGACCTGGAGCGGCTGGTGACGCTGCACGACGCCTCCACCATCGCCGCGGTGATCATCGAACCCATCTCCGGCTCGGCCGGGGTGGTGCTGCCGCCGCACGGCTACCTGCAGCGCATCCGCGAACTGTGCGACAAGCACGGCATCCTGCTGATCTTCGACGAGGTCATCACCGGCTACGGGCGCGTCGGCCACGCCTTCGCCGCGCAGCGCTTCGGGGTGACCCCGGACATGATCACCACCGCCAAGGGCCTGACCAACGGCTGCGTGCCGATGGGCGCGGTGTTCGTGTCCCACGCCATCCACGAGGCGTTCGCGCACGGTCCGGCCAACGCCATCGACCTGTTCCACGGCTACACCTACTCCGGCCATCCGCTGGCCTGCGCCGCCGCGCTGGCGACGCTGGATACCTATGCCGAGGAACAGTTGTTCGACAAGGCGATCGAGCTGGGTCCGGTGTGGGAGGAGGCGATCCATCGGCTGCGCGACCTGCCGCACGTCATCGACATCCGCAACTTCGGCCTGATCGGCGCGATCGAACTGGCGCCGCGCAAGGGCGCGCCCGGCGCGCGCGCCTACGAAATCTTCGAGCGCTGCTTCCATGAAGGCGACCTGCTGATCCGCGTCACCGGCGACACCATCGCGCTGTCGCCGCCGCTGATCGTGGAGGCCACGCACATCGAGCGCATCTTCGCGGTGCTGGCGGACATGATCCGCAGCACGCCCTGACCCCTCCCTCACCCAACCCACCGCCCGCGCTCCCCACGCGCTGCGTCTGCCTGGAGAACCGCTCATGCTGGTCGGCGTTCCGAAAGAGATCAAGAACCACGAGTACCGGATCGGGCTGACCCCGTCCGGAGTGCGCGAACTGGTGCTGCACGGCCACCAGGTGCTGGTGCAGCGCGGCGGCGGCCAGTCCATCGGCCTGACCGATGCCGAGTACGAGCGCGCCGGCGCACGCATCGCCGAGGATGCGGCCAGCGTGTTCGCGCAGGCCGAGATGATCGTCAAGGTCAAGGAGCCGCAGCCGGAGGAATGCGCGATGCTGCGCCCCGGGCAACTGCTGTTCACCTATCTGCACCTGGCGCCGGATCCGCAGCAGGCCGCGGCACTGCAGCGCTCCGGCTGCACCGCCATCGCCTACGAGACCGTCACCGACGGCCACGGCGGCCTGCCGCTGCTGGCGCCGATGAGCGAGGTCGCCGGGCGCATGGCGATTCAGGCAGGCGCGCATGCGCTGGAGAAGGCGCAGGGCGGCTCGGGCGTGCTGCTCGGCGGCGTGCCCGGGGTCAAGCCGGCGCAGGTGCTGGTGATCGGCGGCGGCGTGGTCGGCATCAACGCCGCACGCATGGCGATGGGCCTGCACGCGCGGGTGACCGTGCTGGACCGCTCGCTGGAGCGGCTCAAGTACCTGGACGAACTCTACGGCCAGCAACTGACCACGCTGTACTCCACCCGCGATGCGATCGAGCAGTGCCTGCCGCACACCGACCTGGTGATCGGTGCGGTGCTGATCCCCGGCGCCGCCGCGCCCAAGCTGGTGTCGCGCGAGCAACTGGCGCTGCTGCGGCCCGGCTCGGTGCTGGTGGACGTGGCGATCGACCAGGGCGGCTGCTTCGAGACCAGCCACCCGACCACGCACCAGCAGCCGACCTACGAGGTCGACGGCATCGTGCATTACTGCGTGGCCAACATGCCCGGCGGCGTCGCCCGCACCTCCACCTTCGCCCTGACCAACGCCACCCTGCCGTTCGTGCTGCTGCTGGCCGAACACGGGCTGCAGGCGCTGCGCGACGACCAGGACCTGCGCAACGGCCTCAACGTGCACGCCGGCAAGCTCACCCACCGCGCGGTGGCGCAGGCGCTGGGCCAGGAGTTCGTGCGGCCGCTGGACGCGCTGGGCTGACGCTGTCCATCCGAGGATCGAGCACGATGCGCGACACCCTGTCCCACTACATCGACGACCAGCCCGTCGCCTTCCGCGGCGACGAGCACGCCGAGGTCTTCGACCCGGCCACAGGCGCCGTCCAGCGCCACGTGCCGCTGGGCGCCGCGCATGCGGTGGAGATGGCGGTGCACGCCGCCAGTGCCGCCTTCCCCGGCTGGGCGGCGACGCCGCCGCTGCAGCGCGCGCGGGTGCTGTTCCGTTTCCGCGAGCTGCTGGAACGCAATGCTGATGCACTGGCACGCTGCATCAGCGCCGAGCACGGCAAGACCGTGACCGACGCGCGCGGCGAAGTGGTCCGCGGCATGGAGGTGGTGGAGTTCGCCTGCGGCATCCCGCACCTGCTCAAGGGCGAGCATTCGCACGACGTCGGTCGCGGCGTGGACGCCTGGAGCGAATACGCGCCGCTGGGCGTGGTGGCCGGCGTCACCCCGTTCAACTTCCCGGCGATGGTGCCGCTGTGGATGCTGCCGGTGGCATTGGCCTGCGGCAACAGCTTCGTGCTCAAGCCCTCCGAACACGCACCCTCGGCGTCGCTGCTCCTGGCCGAATGGCTGCACGAGGCCGGATTGCCGGCCGGCGTGTGCAACGTGGTGCACGGCGCCAAACCGGCGGTGGACGCACTGCTGGCGCACCCGCAGGTGCAGGCGCTGAGCTTCGTCGGCTCCACCGCGGTGGCCGCCGACCTGTACGCGCGCGGCAGTGCGCTGGGCAAGCGAGTGCAGGCGCTGGGCGGGGCCAAGAATCACCTGGTGGTGCTGCCGGATGCCGACCTGAACGATGTCGCCGACGCCCTGCTCGGGGCCGGCTACGGCTCGGCCGGCGAACGTTGCATGGCGATCTCGGTGGCGGTGTGCGTGGGCGACGCGCTGGCCGATGCGCTGGTGGCCAGACTGGCGCCGCGCGTGGCCGCGCTGCACCTGGGCGCGGGCCAGGCCGACGCCGGCCGCGACGAGCCGGACATGGGCCCGCTGGTCAGCGCCGCGCACCGCGAGCGCGTGCTCGGCTACATCCACAGCGGCGTGGCCGAGGGCGCACGACTGGTTGTCGACGGCCGCCCGGCGAGCGCGGCCGACCACCCGGACGGCTTCTTCCTCGGCGGCAGCCTGTTCGACCACGTGCGCAGCGACATGCGCATCTACCGCGAAGAGATCTTCGGCCCGGTGCTGTGCGTGGTGCGGGTGGCCGACGCCGCCGCCGCGCTGCGCCTGATCGCCGACCACGACTACGGCAACGGCGCGGCGGTGTTCACCCGCGACGGCGGCGCCGCGCGTGCGTTCGCGCGGCAGGTGCAGGCCGGCATGGTCGGCATCAACGTACCGATCCCGGTGCCGATGGCCTTCCACAGCTTCGGCGGCTGGAAGCGCTCGCTGTTCGGTCCGCTGCATGTGCACGGCCCGGACGGGGTGCGCTTCTACACCCGGCTCAAGACCGTCACCGCGCGCTGGCCCGAGGCCGCGGCCGGCGCCGAGTTCGCGATGCCGACGATGCGGTAGAGGGGAATGGAGAATCGGGAATAGGGAATCGCAAAAGCATCGCGGCGCGCACCGGTCAACGGGCAGGCGCATCCCTTGCTGTTGCTGTTGCTGTTGCTGTTGCTGTTGCTGTTGCTGTTGCCATTCCCCATTCCCGACTCCCCATTCCCGGCCAAGCGCCAAGCGCCAAGCGCTTGGCTCGCCGCAGCGCAACACGCGCCGACCATGCCCGGGTGTAGCCTTGCGCCACCCGGCGCCCGGCCGGGACCCACCGCCGCCACAGGAGCCGCTCCATGATCAAGGTCAGCGTGATGTACCCGTACACGCCAGGCGCCCGTTTCGACCATGCCTACTACCGCGACACGCACATGCCGCTGCTGCAGGCGCGCATGGGCGCCGCCTGCCTGCGCTACACCGTGGACAAGGGCCTGTCCGGCGGCACCCCCGGCAGCGACCCGACCTACGTCGGCATGTGCCACATCTTCAGCGAGTCGGTGGAGGCCTTCCAGGCCGGCTTCGGCCCGCATGCGGAGGAGATCCTCGGCGACATCAAGAACTACACCGACCTGACGCCGGTGATGCAGATCAGTGAGGTGGTGGTGGGGTAAGGCTCGCTGCGCGAGCCGGGATTGGGGATTCGGGAGTAGGGATTCGGACAGCGCGCGGCAGCGTCGGACAGGCAGCTCGACGCTCTTGCGAATCCCGAATCCCCAATCCCCAATCCCTGCCCTCTACAATGCCGCCCCCGTCGCCACGCCGCACCGCCCGTTGATGAACATCGTTGTCAAAGAAGACCTCAAGGCCTATATCGATCCGCTGACCGCCGACGAATACGCTGCCCTGGAACGCAGCCTGCTGGCCGAGGGCTGCCGCGACGCGCTGGTGCTGTGGGGCGACATCCTGGTCGACGGGCACAACCGCTACGGCATCTGCCAGAAGCATGGGTTGCCGTTCCAGACCGTGCAGAACACCCGCTTCCAGTCGCTGCAGGACGTGCACCTGTGGATGATCGACCAGCACCTGGGCCGGCGCAGCGTCTCCGACTTCCAGCGCGGCGTGCTGGCGCTGCGCAAGCGCGAGATCCTCGCCGAGCGGCGCGCCAGCGCGGCTGCCGCAGAGGCGCCCGCAGCCGACGCCACTGACCCGGACGCGGCTGGCGAGACCGCCAACGACACCGACACCGACACGCCACCCTGGGCCGACGCACCGGCACCGCTCAGCCGCGCCGAACTGGCGCGCGTGGCGCGGCTCAGCAACAGCCAGGTGGTGCAGATCGAGAAGATCCAGAAGCAGGCCGCGGCCGAGGTGGTGGAAGCGGTCAAGTCCGGTGCGATCTCGATCAATGCCGCCGCGGCAGTGGCCAGCCTGCCCGAGGAGGAACAGCGCGCCGCGGCGATGGCCGGCAAGGACGAGCTGAAGCAGGCCGCCAAGCGCGCCCGCGAGTCCAAGCGCAAGCCCAAACCGGCGCCTGCGGACGCCGCCGAGGACGCGGCCCCGGCGGCGGATGCCGAGGGCGACACGGCGGCCACGCTGCGCCAGCGCGTGGCCGAACTCGAGGCCGAGAACCAGGCGCTGCGCGAGGAAGTGGCGGCGCTGCGCGCGCAGTTGCCGGGCTGATCCACGCGCACCGGCCATCCGTGCCGCGGCCGGATGACCTCGCCGCCGCGCGTGCAACCGCGCTCACCGCGCACTGCGTAGACTCGGCCGCATGAGCGTGTCTTCCGCCCCTGCCCTGCCCCCCGATCCGCGCCGCGCGCAGCTGCGGCGCATGAAGCTGCTGGCGGCGCTGTTGCTGCTGGCGATGCTGTGCGGCTTCCTGCTCAGCCATGCCATGGGCCTGCACGGCGTGTGGGCCTGGGTCGGCGCGTTCTGCGAAGCGGCCACGGTCGGCGCGCTGGCGGACTGGTTCGCGGTGGTGGCGCTGTTCCGGCATCCGCTGGGCCTGCCGATTCCGCACACCGCGATCATCCCGCACGGCAAGGCGCGCATCGCCGACAGCCTGGCGGTGTTCGTGCGCGATCAGTTCCTGGAACCGGGCGCGCTGCTGGCCAAGCTCAGCGCGTTCGATCCCGCGGCGCGACTGGGCCAGTGGCTGGCCGAACCGGCGCAGTCCGCACGGCTGGCCGATCTGGCCCGCGGCTGGGCGTTGCAGGCGCTGGACCTGCTGGACGAAGCCGCGGTGCGGCGCCGCATCCATGGTTTCGTGGTGGCGCGGCTGCGCGACTGGGACGCCGCCGCCACCGCCGGCGAACTGCTCGGCCTGCTCACCGCCGACGGCCGCCACCACGCACTGCTCGACGAAGCGCTGACCCGGCTCGGCCGGCACCTGGACGATGCCGCGGTCAAGCAGCGGGTGTCGGCGATGATCGTCAAGTACGCGCGGCGCGAATGGCCCAAGCTGGTCGGCACCGTGGAATGGGTGAAGCCGGTGGAAGGCATCGCCGACACCCTCGCCGAGCGCCTGGCGCACGCGCTGCTGGAGGAACTGCAGGAGGTGCTGTCGCAGCCGCAGCATCCGCTGCGCCAGGACTACGAGCGCTGGCTCGGCGGCTACGTGCAGCGGCTGCGCGCCGATCCCGCCACCGCCGAGAAAGTGCAGGCGCTGAAGCAGCGGCTGATCGACCACCCCGGCGTACAGGCGTACGTGCAGGGCCTGTGGGATCAGATCCACAGCGCGCTGCGCGAGGACCTGTCGCGCCAGGACGGCGCGCTGGTGCAGCACCTGCAGCGCGCCCTCGGCGCGCTCGGCCAGTCGCTGGCGCAGGATCCCGCCCTGCGCGAGGCGCTCAACCAGCACCTGCTCGGCGGCGCCGAGCGGCTGACCCAGCGCCTGCGCAGCGGCGTCACCGAGCACATCGCGCAGACCGTGAAGGGCTGGGACGAACGCCACCTGGTCGAGCAACTGGAACTGAGCGTGGGCCGCGACCTGCAGTACATCCGCTTCAACGGCACCCTGGTCGGCGGATTGATCGGGCTGGCGCTGCACGCTGCCGTCACGCTGCTTGGCTGAGCGTGCATGGCAAGGATGCACTGCGCCGCTGGAGCGGCCGGCCCGCTGCCGACGCACGATGCGACGCACGCACCCCACGACGGACCGCCGACCCGCGGCACCCGGTGCCATCCACGCAGCAAGGTGTAGACACGCCTCGACTCTTTGGACCGAAGGGCTGGCGCGACAGCCACGCCCGCGCTAGCGTTGGGGGACGACCTGCGGGGCCTGCGTCGCCGCTGTGAACGCCATCCCGCAACCGGTCGGGGGGAAGCCGATGCGCGTGCCGAACGCGCGTTCGCCAGAGGAAAGGGGAGCATGTCGAAGAAACGCCGGACACCCATCGCCGGCCCTGCGCGGCTTGCGCGGCTCGCCGCCCTGGCCGTGCTGGCCGTCGGGCTGCTCGCCGCGCTGCTGATCGCGCATGGCGTGCAGCAGCGCAACCGCGCGCAGGCGCAGGCGCGCTTCCAGCAACTGGTCTCGCACGTGGCCGGCGATCTGCGGCAGCGCCTGGACATGTACGAGCATGGCCTGCGCGGCGCGCGCGGTGCGGTGATCGCGGCCGGCGGCGACCGCATCTCGCGCGAGCGCTTCTCCCGCTACAGCGCCTCGCGCGACTATCTGCGCGAGTTTCCCGGGGTGCGCGGCTTCGGCTACATCCAGCGGGTGCCGCGCGCCGACGAGGCGGCGTTCCTGCAGCAGGCCCGCGCCGACGGCGCACCGTCGCTGCAGATCCGCGAACTGGCCCCGCACGACGGCGATCGCTTCGTCATCGTCTATATCCAGCCGGTGCAGTCCAACACGCCGGCGCAGGGCTTCGACATCGCCTCCGAACCGGCGCGACGCGACGCGGCGATCGCCGCCGCACACTCGGGCAAGCCCACCATCACCGCGCCGATCCGCCTGGTGCAGCGGCCGGGGCTGGGCAAGAGCGGCTTTCTGCTGTTGTTGCCGGTGTATCGCGAAGGCCTGCCGCTGCAGACCCCGGAACAGCGCTGGCAGGCCACCAGCGGCTGGGCATACGCCCCATTGAGCATCGCCGAGGTACTGGCCTCCTCCGACGACCACCGCAACGCGCTGCAGCTGAGCCTGGCCGACAGCCTGAACCCTGGGCAGCCGTTCTATCGCGACGACGCCACACCGATCCTGGCCGGAGGCCCCACCGCCGAACGCACCCTGGCGGTCTATGGACGCCAGTGGCGCATCGGTGCACACGCCACGCCGGGCTTCGTGCGCTCGCTCGACCAGACCTCGCCGCTGTTCGCCGGCGCGCTGGCCGCCGGTATCGCGCTGCTGCTCGCCACCCTGCTGTACGTGTTCCTGACCAGCCTGCGCCGCCGCGACCTGATCCTCAGCGAGCAGAGCCAACTGGCCGCCCTGGTCGCCGGCACCAGCGAAGCGATCGTCGCCGAAGACCTGAACGGCCGCGTGACCCACTGGAATCCCGCGGCCACGCGCATCTTCGGCTACACCCCGGAGCAGGCCATCGGCCAGCCGCTGCAGCGGTTGCTGGGCGCGCACGTCCGCGATCCCATCGACAGCGGCGACGGCGTCCGCGAGCTGCGCCACCGCGATGGTCACACCGTCAGCGTCCTGGCCAGCGTCTCGCCGATCGCCGGCACCCGCGGCGGCACCATCGGCCATTCGCACCTGCTGCACGACGTCACCGAACAGGTGCGCGCGCAGGCGCGGGTGCTGGAGCTCAACGCCACGCTGGAGCAGCAGGTGGCCGAGCGCACCAGCGAACTGGTGACCTATTCGGCGCTGCAGCGCGCGATCCTGGCCAATGCCGGCTACGCGATCGTCGCCACCGACCCGGACGGCGTCATCACCCTGTTCAACCCGGCCGCCGAGACCCTGCTCGGCTACGCCGCGCACGAACTGATCGGACGCAAGGCCACCGGCCTGTTCCTGGATCCGGAGCAACTGGCCGCACGCGCCGAGCGCATGGCCACGCAGTCGGGCATGCCGGTACAGCCCTCGTTCGAGTCGGTGGCGGCGCTGTCCACTTTGGGACGCAGCGACACCCGCGAATGGACCTACCTGAGCAAGGACGGCCATGCTTTCCCGGTGTTGCTCACCCTGAGCACGCTGCGCGACGACGACGACCGGGTGATCGGCTATCTCGGCATCGCCGTCGACCTGACCGAGCAGAAGCGCCACGAGCGCGAGCTGCGCCTGGCGATCGACGCGGCCGAAAGCGCCAACCAGTCCAAGAGCGATTTCCTGGCCAACATGAGCCACGAGATCCGCACGCCGATGAACGCGATCCTGGGCATGCTGTACCTGCTGCGGCACAGCGCGCTGTCGCAGGCGGCGCAGGACATGATCCAGAAGATCGAGCTGTCCGCACGCAACCTGCTGGAGATCATCAACGACATCCTCGACTTCTCCAAGATCGAGTCCGGACGCATCGACCTGGAATCGGCGCCGTTCGATCTCAACGAGTTGCTGGAGAACATCGCCGCGCTGATGACCTCGGCGAACAGCGCCAAGCCGGTGGAGATGATCGTCGAGCCGCTGCCGCCGGGCTGCCGCTGGTTGCGCGGCGACGCGCTGCGCTTGAACCAGGTGCTGATCAACCTGGTGGGCAACGCCATCAAGTTCACCGAACAGGGCGAGGTGGCGCTGTCGGTGCGCGCCTTCCCCGGCGCCGAACCCGGCAAGCTCAAGCTGCTGTTCTCGGTGCGCGACACCGGCATCGGCATCCCGCGCGAGAAGCAGAGCCTGATCTTCTCGCCGTTCCTGCAGGCCGACACCTCCACCAGCCGCCGCTACGGCGGCAGCGGCCTGGGCCTGACCATCAGCCGGCGCCTGGTGGAGCTGATGGGCGGGCAACTGGAAGTGCAGAGCGCCCCCGGCCAGGGCAGCGATTTCTACTTCGTCATTCCGTTCGCGGTGGCGCCGGCACCGGCCGACGACGCCGAACCGGCGCAGGCGCGGCGGGTGCTGATCGCCGACGACCACGACCTGGTGCGGCGCAGCCTGACCGACATCGCCAACGGCTTCGGCTGGCAGGTGGAAGCGGTGTCCAGCGGCACCGCCGCCTTGGCCGCGGCCGCGCCGGAACGGGCCGAGTTCGACGTGATCCTGCTGGACTGGCGCATGCCCGACCTGGACGGGTTGAGTGTGGCCCAGCGCATCCGCGCGCAATCGGCGCCGGACCGGCAGCCCATCATCGTCATGGTCACCGCTTACGAGCGGCGCATGATCCAGGAGCAGCAGCCTGGCGTCGCCGACGTGGATGCGGTGATGACCAAGCCGGTCACCGCCTCGGCCCTGCAGCGCACCATCGCCATGCTGCTGGCGCGTCGCAACGGCGAGCTGCCCGCGGCAGCGCCCGGCGACGGCGTCGCACGCCTGGCCGGGGCCCGCTTGCTGGTGGTCGACGACAGCGACATCAACCGCGAGGTCGCGCAGCGCATCCTCGAAGGCGAAGGCGCGCTGGTCGAGCTGGCGCAGGACGGCGCCCAGGCGCTGCAGCGGCTACGCCGCGATCCCGGCCGCTTCCACGTCGTGCTGATGGACGTGCAGATGCCGACCATGGACGGCTACGAAGCCACCCGGCAACTGCGTGCCGATCCGGACCTGGCCGCCGTGCCGGTGATCGCCCTCACCGCCGGCGCCTATCGCCAGCAGCAGGAGATGGCGCTGTCCAGCGGCATGAACGACTTCATCGCCAAACCGTTCCAGGTCGAGGACCTGATCGCGATCATCCGGCGGTTCCTGCCGCCGAACCTGACCGCGCTGCCGCTGCTGCCGCTGGCGGCGCCACCGCCGGTGCTGCCGGCGGACGACTGGCCGGCCAGCGACCCCGCGCTGCTCGATACCGTCCAGGCGCAGCGGCTCTGGGGCGAACGCGAGCCGTATCGGCGCTATCTGCTGAAGCTGTTGCAGGAACATCCCGACCCGGCGGCCAGCGTCCGCGCCCTGCTGGAAGCGCAACGGCCCGCCGAGGCCGTCTCGCTGGTGCACAAGTTGCGCGGCTCGGCCGGATCGCTGGCCTTGCCGGCATTGAGCATCGCCAGCGCCGCCTTGGAAGAACGCTTGAGCACGGCACCGACGCAGGCCGATGCCGAGATCGCCGCGCTGGCCGCGGCGATGGCCGACACCGCTGCCGAAGTGCTGCGCTTCGCCGACGCCACCCAGGGTGCGACGCCACCTGCGGCAGCGAACATCGCCGCGGTCGATCCGGCGACGCTGCAGGCCTCCTGGTATCAGGTGCTGCAGGTGCTGGACAGCGACGATCCGGACCGCATCGACCGCACGCTGCGGCAACTGGCGCCGGTCCTGCCGGCGGCGCAGGCCGCCGAGCTGCAACAGTTGCTGGAGAATTTTTCCTTCCGCGAAGCCGAGGCTCAAGTCAGGCGATGGCTGGCCGATGCACGCGATTGAGAGAGCGCCGCCCGCGCGGCGGCGCGTGTCCGACGGGAACCCACCATGACCCAGCCTTGCATCCTCTGTGTCGATGACGAACCCAGCAACCTGGCGCTGATCCGCCAGCTCCTGCGCGAGGACTACGCGCTGGTGTTTGCCAAGAACGGCGCCGAAGCCCTGCGCGGGGTGGCCAAGCACCGCCCGGCGCTGATCCTGCTGGATGTCGACCTGCCCGACATCGACGGTTACACCCTCGCCCGCACCCTGAAGGAAGATGCGCGCAGCGCGGCGATCCCGATCATCTTCGTCACCGCCAAGGACAAGGACACCGACGAGAGCATCGGGTTCGACGCCGGCGGCGTGGACTACATCACCAAGCCCTACTCGCCGAGCATTCTGCGCGCGCGGGTGCGCACCCACCTGTCGCTGGTCAGCGCCACCAGCCTGGCCGACAGCCATCGCGACGCGATCCAGATGCTGGGCATGGCCGGCCACTACAGCGACTCGGACACCGGCACGCATATCTGGCGCATGGCCGCCTACGCCCGCGCGCTCGCGCTGGCCGCCGGCTGGTCGTGCGAGGACGCCGACCTGCTGGAACAGGCCGCGCCGATGCACGACACCGGCAAGATCGGCATCCCCGATGCGGTGCTGAAGAAGCCCGGGCCGCTGGACGCCGACGAGTGGCAGGTCATGAAGCGGCACCCGCGGATCGGCTACGACATCCTCAGCCGCAGCAGCGCGCCGCTGTTCCGGCTCGCCGCCGAGGTCTCCCTGTACCACCACGAGCACTGGGACGGCGGCGGTTACCCGGCCGGCGTTTCAGGCACGCAGATTCCCGAATCGGCACGGATCGTGGCGCTGGCCGACGTGTTCGATGCGCTCACCTCACCGCGTCCGTACAAGGACGCATGGCCGCTGGAACAGGCGATGGCGCTGTTCCGCGACAAGGCCGGCAGCCAGTTCGAGCCGCGTCTGGTCGAGTTGTTCGAGGCGATCCTGCCGCAGATCCTGCAGATCCAGGCGTACTGGAACGAGCGCGAGACCGAGGATGACCCGCCGCCACGCGGCAAGGCGCAGGCCGCGCTGGGGCATCACGGCAGTTGATACAAGCCCCTCTCCCCCCGGGACAGGGGTTGGGGTGAGGGGACGGCGCGAAGCGACGCGCAGAGATCGAGGACACGCGGCGTCGCCCGTCCCCTCACCCGCCCCTTCGGGGCCCCTTCTCCCGGATGGAGAAGCAACAGCGCACTACGCTCCGCGATGGGCGTGACCGGTCACGCCCATCGCGGCTGAAGCCGCTCCTGCAGAAAGACACACGAGGCACCGCTTCTCAGCGCCGCTGCAGACGCCAGGCGCGGTGGATGCGCGGGTTGCGCTCGAAATCCACGTCGATGGTCTGCGCGCTGATCTCCTCGCACACCGCGAATTCGGCCAGCGCGTTCTCGTCCAGCTTGAAGCGGCGGAAGTTGTTGGAGAAGTACAGCACGCCCTCGGGCATCAGCCGCGCCACCGCCGCGCGCAACAGCCGCACGTGCTCGCGCTGGATGTCGAAATCCTCGGCGCGCGCGGAGTTGGAGAAGGTCGGCGGGTCGCAGAAGATCACGTCGTAGCGGTTCTTCTCCGCTTCCAGCCAGCTCAGCGCGTCGGCCTGCACCAGCCGGTGCTGGGCGCCGCCCTTGCCGTTGAAGGCCAGGTTGTCGGCGCACCACTGCAGGTAGGTGCCGGACAGGTCCACGCTGGTGGTGGAATCGGCGCCGGCCACCGCCGCCTGCACGCTGGCCACGCCGGTGTAGCAGAACAGGTTGAGGAAGCGCTTGCCGCGCGCCTGCTGCGCCATCACCCCGCGCAGCGGGCGGTGGTCGAGGAACAGCCCGGTATCCAGGTAGTCGAACAGGTTCACCCGCAGCAGCGCGTCGTGCTCGCGCACCACCAGGAACTCGCCGCGCTGCTCGAAACGGCCGTACTTGCTGCCGCCCTTGCCGCGTTCGCGGGTCTTCAGCGCCACCTGCTCGGCCGGCACCGCGAACACCTCGCGCGCGGCCGCCAGCAATTCGTTGCGGCGGCGGCGCACGTCCGCGTCGGGAATGCTGTCCGGCGCCGCGTACTCCTGCACGTGCAGGAAGGTGCGCGCCTGGCCGCCGTCCTCCTGGTACACGTCGATCGCCGCCGCGTACTCGGGCAGGTCGGCGTCGTAGGCGCGGTAGCAACCGATCCGCGCGCGCGCGCGCCAGGTCTTGAACTTGCGCAGGTTCTTGCGCAGGCGGTTGGCGACCATCTGCGCACCGTCGCTGAGCGCGCGCGGCTCCTCGCTGGCGCCCGCGCGCGGCGCGACCGCGATCGGGTCGCAGACGATCAACGGGCATTCCAGCGCGCCGTTGAACATCTGGTATTTCTTGGCCGCGCGCAGGCCGGTGGCATAGGCCAGTTCGTCGCTGCCGCACAGCAGGCTGGCGCGCCACTGCGGCACCGCGCGCTTGAGCGCATCGCCCAGGCGCCGGTACAGCGCCGCGTCGGCGGCCAGGCGCTCGTCGTAGGGGGGATTGCACACCACCGTGCCCAATGCCTGCGCCGGCGCAGGCAACACCGCGACGTCGTGCGCGGCGAAGGCGATCGCCTCGACCACGCCGGCCGCCAGCGCGTTCTCGCGCGCCGCGCGCAGCGCATGCGGGTCGATGTCGCTGCCGTACAGCACCGGCCGCAACGCGGCGCGACCGGCCTGGGCGCGCTGCCGCGCCTCGGCCAGCAGCGTACGCCAGGCCGCCACGTCGAACCCCAGCCAGCGGCTCGGCGCGGCATCGGCATCGGTGTCGCCGCGCTGCTGCGCCGCCAGTTCGCCGCGCAGCAAGCCCGGCGCGACATCGGCGGCCATCAGCGCGCCTTCGATCAGCAGCGTGCCGCTGCCGCACATCGGATCCAGCAGCCCGCCGCCCTGCGCATACAGCGCCGGCCACTGCCCGCGCAGCAGCACCGCCGCAGCCAGGTTCTCCTTCAGCGGCGCCTCGTTCTGCGCCTGGCGCCAGCCGCGCCGGTGCAGCGAGCCGCCGCCCAGGTCCACCGACAGCGTCGCGCGGCCCTTGCGCAGCGACAGGTTCAGGCGCAGGTCCGGGCGCTCCACGTCCACCGACGGCCGCTCCAGGCCCTCGCCGCGCAGCGTGTCCACCACCGCATCCTTGACGCGCTGCGCCGCGAAGCGCGCGTGGGTGATGCCGGTGCCGGACACATGCGCGTCCACCGCCAGGGTTTGCTGCGGCGCCAGATGGCTGCGCCACGGCAGCGCCGCCACGCCGGCGTACAGCGCCGCCTCGTCGGGGCAGTCGAAGGACTGCAACGGCCACAGCACCCGGCTGGCCAGGCGCGACCACAGCACCGCGCGCTGCGCGTCCTGCAGGCTACCTTCGGCATTGACCCCGGCGACGGTGGCGGTGGCCTGCGCCACGCCGAGCGCGAGCAGTTCATCGACGAGCAGGTATTCCAGGCCCTTGGCGCAGGAGACGAAGAATTTCACGGAAGGCGGACCAGGACGGACGGGAGGGAGGCACGGCGGACGCCGCGCGCGTGGCGCATCGCAGCGCCGGATCCGGCGTTACCGCGGCCGCGGCCGCGGATCGAGGGATGGGCACGCGCACGCACCGCACCGGAACGGCGCGCAGAATACCACAGGGTCCGTGCGCCCCTGTCTGCTGCGCGGTGCCCTGGCGCAGGGTGCGCCGCGGCCGTCACTGGCCTCGTGTGACGGGCACAGCGACGTCGCCCGCCGGCGTTCGCTTCGCGACCACCCCGCGCCGTGGCAGATGAAGCTGGCGCTGCAGACGCGCCCTCCTGCCGCCTTGGTGCGCGACGCATCGCGCAATGCGAGGCCACGAATCCGGCGCCGGGCATGCCCGGCGGCAGACCCCGTCGACGGCAGCGCAGGCCACTCACCACGGCGTCAGCCGCCACGCTTCGGCATCCGCCTGCAAGCGCTGCTGCAGGCGCAGCGTGTCCAGGAACTCCGCATCGTGCGAGACCACCAGCAGCGCGCCGGGGTACTGCAGCAGCACCGCGCGCAACGCGTCGCGGGCTTCTCGGTCCAGGTGGTTGTCTGGCTCGTCCAGCAACAGCAGTTCGGCCGGCGGCGTGCGGTAGAAGGCGCAGGCCAGCGCAGTCTTCAGCCGCTCGCCGCCGCTGAGCTGGCCGCAGGGCACGCCGATGCGCTGCGCGTCCAGGCCGAGCAAGGCCAGCCGCGTGCGCAGGTCGGCGAGTGCGATGCCGGGCGCGGCGGCCTGCACCTGCGCCAGCGCGGTGGCGTCCGGGTCCAGCGACACCAGCGACTGGTCCAGGTAGGCGCTGGGGGCGCGCACCCGGCAACTGCCGGACAGCGCCGCCACCTGCCCGGCCAACAGCCGCAACAGGGTGGACTTGCCGCTGCCGTTGGCCCCGACCACGCCGATGCGTGCGCCGCCCTGCACCACCAGGTCCAGCGGCTGCCGCGTCGCCGGCGCGAACGGCAGCCGCACTGCCTGCAGCTCGACCAGGCGCCGGGTGGCCGCATCGGCCGGCGGCGGCGCGAACAGCGCCACCGGCGCGTCGGGCTGCACCTGGCGCGCGGCCTCGGCGATGCGCTCCAGGCTGCGCGCCTGCGTGGCCTGATGATCGCGCACCCGCTTGCCGGCACTGTCCTGGCTGCGCTGCTTCTGCCGGCCGAGCAGGATCGGCGCCTGGTTGGCCGTGCCGGCCTGCTGCCGCCCGCGCGCACTGCGCCGCTGCTGTCGATCGTGCTGTGCCTGCCAGGTAGCGTTGTCGCGCGCGTGCTGCAGCTTGTGCTGCGCCAGTTCGGCCTGCGCGGCCTCGCGCTCGCGCGCCCGGCACTGCAGGTAGAACGCGTAGTCGCCGCCGTAGTCGCGCAGCCCGCCTGGCGACAGTTCCAGCGTGCGCTGCATGTCCTGCAGCAGCAGCGCATCGTGGCTGATCACCAGCAGGCCGCCCGGCCAGCGCTGCAGCGCCTCGCGCAGGCGCTGCCGCTGCGCCGCGTCCAGGTGCAGGGTCGGCTCGTCCAGGATCAGCGCATCGGCCTCGGCCAGCCAGGCGCCGATCAGCGCCACCCGCATCGCCTCGCCGCCGCTGAGCGTGGCCGCCAGGCGGTGCGGCTCCAGCGCGCCGAGATCGTGCGCGTGCAGCTGTGCCTGCAGGCGCTGGGCGATGTCCCAGCGCTCGCCCAGCGCGTCGAAATCCGCCACGTCGGCGCTGCCGGCCTCGATCCGCGCCAGCGCCCGCAACGCCGCGCCCACCCCGGCCAGATCGGCGACCGTGGCGTGCGGTGCCGGCGCGATCTGCTGCGGCACGTAATGCAGGCGGCCGTGGCGCACGCAGCGTCCGGCGCTGGGCGTCAGCTCGCCGGCGAGCAGGCGCGCGAACACGCTCTTGCCGACGCCATTGCGGCCGACCAGGCCGGTGCGGCGCGTATCGAGCGCGAAGTGCAGATCGGAGAACAGAATCCTGCCGTCGGGCAGAACATGGGTCGCGCTGTCCAGCGCAAGCAGCGGATGCGTCATGGGAACCTCCATGGATGCCGGTCGTGCCCGCCGATCGCTCGGCAGGTGGGACGAGGGCCGTCGCGAAGACGGCGGCATCAATGGCGCATCGGCGTGGATCCTCGATCGGAGTGGACGCGGGACGATGCTAACGCAACGCGGCCGCGACGGGCCACGGCGCGGCGCGCTGGCTCAGGCCGCGGACAGAAACGCCGGGTGGTAGGCCACCTCGGCCATCGGCGGCAGGCGCTCGCCGAAGGCCAACGCCTGGAAGGCCTCCACCGGCGCACCCGGCAGCGTCAGCCCGGGTTCCGGATGGAAGCCGAAGCGCGCGTAGTAGGCCGGGTCGCCCAGCACCACGCAGCCGGCCGCACCCAGCGCCTGCAACTGCGCCAGCGCCTCGCGCACCAGCCGCGTGCCCAGGCCCTGGCGCTGGTGGCCCGGCCCCACCGACAGCGGTCCCAGCCCGTACCAGCCGCGGCTTCCGTCGGACAGGCTCACTGGCGACACCGCGACGTGGCCGACGATGTAGCCCTCGTGCTCGATCACCAGCGACAGGGTCAGCGCGCCGTCCGCGCGCAGCCGTTCGATGATGTCCTGCTCGTCGTGGCGGCTGTGCGCGACGCGGAAGAAGGCGACCAGGGTCAGCGCCTCGATCGCCGCCGCGTCGGCCGGCCGCTCGGCGCGCAACAGCATGTCGCCGGATGCGCTCACAGGCGCTCCAGCAGTTCGGCGAAGGCCTGCGCCGAGGTCGCCACGTGCTCGCCCAGGCGGTGCGTGTCGTCGACCAGCAACAACCGCGCAGCACGCGCCTGCGCCCAGGCGATCACCTCGGCGGCGGGAATCAGTTCGTCGCGCCAGGCATGCACCACCGAGGTCGGCACCGGTGCCGCATCCAGCGCCGGCATGTGCCCCATCCGCGTCGGCGGCACCATCAGGAACAGGCCGCGCACCGGCACGTGCAGCGACACCTGCGCGGCGATGTAGGCGCCGAGGCTGGAACCGGCCAGCACCAGCGGCCCGCGCTGCGCCGCCGCCTGCGCCTGTTCCAGCAGGCGCTGCAGGCGGGTCGGCACGTCGCCGAGCGGGCTGATGTCGCGGCGCGCGTCCAGGTCGGTGTAGTCCGGGCGCGAATGGCTCCAGCCCAGGCGCTCCGCCACCTCGGCCAATGCGGTCACCTTGATCGCGTCCGGCCCGCTCTCGAAGCCGTGCGAGAGGATGCAGTGGCCGCGGCTCACAGCGCCACCACCGCATCGCCCAACCGCAGCGTGCCGCCCTGCACGATGCGTGCGCACAGGCCGCCGTGGCCACGCATGGCGTTGTAGCCGCCGGGCCCCAACGCCTGCTCCATGCGCGAGCACGGGTCGCACGGCGCGATGCCTTCCAGCTCGACCTCGCCGATGCGGAAACGGCGCCCCTTCAGCGCGATCAGCGGAATGCCCGACACCACCACGTTGCGCCGCAGGGTCGCCGGCGCCACCGCCGCATGCCCGGCCAGCGCGGCGATCGCCGGCAGGTGTTCGGCCTGGATCAGGGTGACGCCGCGCTTGCCGTTGCGGCCGGCGTAGCGGTCGCCGTGCAGGCCGCCATCGGTTTGCGCGGTGGCGGCGTCGACTTCGTGCATCGGCACATCGCGCGCCGGGCGCAGGCCGATCCATTCCACGCGTCCGGCGCGCGGCAGTGTGGCCAGCAGGGTCGCCAGCAGGCTTTCGGAATTCAGGGTCATCGGCGAATGCTAGCATCCGCGCATGCCGCCCACCTCGCCGTTGCCGATCCACGATGCGCCCCTGCCCTACGTCGGCCTGCTGCAGGAGCGCGTGCCGGACAGCATCACGCTGGCGGTGATCCACTGCACCGAGTTGCCGGACCTGGCCAGCGCGCGCCTGTACGGCGAACGCGTGCTGTATCCGTCGGGCACCGGCAACAGCGGCCATTTCTACATCGACCGCGACGGCAGCGTGCATCGCTATGTGCCGCTGCAGCGCGTCGCGCACCACGTGCGCGGCTACAACCAGCAATCGCTGGGCATCGAACTGGTCAACCGCGGACGCTATCCGCTGTGGCTGGATTCGCGCCACCAGGAGATGCGCGAGGACTACCCGCCGGCGCAAGTGCAGGCGCTGATCCGGCTGCTGCAGCAGTTGCGCGCGGAACTGCCGCAGCTGCACCACATCGCCGGACACGACGCGCTGGATCGCAGCCTGGAACCGGCCAGCGACGATCCGACGCGGCAGGTGCAGCGCAAGCTCGATCCGGGCCCGCGCTTTCCCTGGCCGCAGGTGCTGGAGGCGGTAGCGCTGGCACCGTATGCGCCGCCCGCTGATCAAGCCTTGTCGTAGGAGCGGCTTCAGCCGCGACCGGGCATTGCCGATTGCATCGGGTCGCGCCTGATCCCGCAAAAGACACCAGAAACGCTCGCACAAGAGCGCCGCACGCGCTCAGTGCGCGCCGACGTAGTTCTTCTCCCCAGCGGTCACCGCCACGTCCAGGCGATTGCCGACCGGCGCCAGCGGGCACACCACGTGCGGGGTGAACGCGCATGGCGGGTTCTGCGCCAGGTTGAAATCCAGCACGATGCGGCCACCCTGCGGCGCCGGCACGAACAGATAGCGGGCGCCGCCATAGCTCTCGCGGCCGCTGGTGCGATCGGAGAACGGCAGGAACAGACGCTGGCCGGCGCCGTCGCGCAGCACCTGCAGGCGGTAGCGCCGCCCCTGCAGCACGAAGTCGGCGCTGCCGACCAGGGCCAGCGGCTGCGGCGTGCCGATCGAGGTGAGCAGCACCATCGCCCGCGGCGCCGGTACCGGATGCCAGTCGGCCACCACCCGCCATCGCGGATCGATCGGGAAGTAGTCGATGCCGCGGAAGCGCGCGCGCGCCGGCGCCTGCGGATCGCGGAAGCGCCAGCCGAACAGGTTGCCGGTGCGCACCACGTAGAACTCCTGCGCTCCCAGCATCACCCGGGTCTCGGTGCCGTGCGCCGCGTCGGTCTCCAGGCGGCCGCCGGCGAACGGCTGACCGTTCACCTGCACCGTCGCGTCCGCTGCGGGCTGGAACTGCACGCCCTCCTGCGGATCCACCTGCAGCGTGCCCAGATGCGCCGGACCGGCCGGCAACTGCACGTCGTTGTCGGGTGCGCTGCCGACCCGGTGCAGGCCGCTGTGCAGGCGCCCGGAGCCGGTATAACTCAACCAGCCGGACGGCGCCCGCAACGTCGCCAGGCGCTGCGCGCGGCCACGCTGCACCGCCTCGCGATAGTGTGTGGCCGATTGCGCGCGCGGCGAGGCGTCGGCGCCATCGGCCGCCGCGCGGCGGTCGCCGCAGGCGGCCAGGCCCAGCAGCATCGCCAGCCCGCAGGCCTCACGCCAGCGCATGGTGCCGCCCCTGTCGCGTGCCATCGTGCATGCGTTCCGTGTGGACCGGCGCCGGCCCTAGCCGATGGCGCGCGGCCGTGCCGGATCGGCGATCCAGCCGCTCCAGGAGCCGGCATACACGCGCGCGCCGTGCAGGCCGGCATGCTCCAGCGCCAGCAGCAGATGGCAGGCGGTGACGCCCGATCCGCACATCAACACCACCTCGCGCGGATCGCGTCCCTGCAGCAACGGCTGCAGTTCCGCGCGCAGTTCCTGCGCCGGACGCAGGCGGCCATCGCGCAGGTTCTGCGCCAGCGGCCGGTTGAGCGCGCCGGGCACATGCCCGGGCAGCGGGTCGATCGGCTCCACCTCGCCACGGAAGCGCTCGCCGGGGCGCGCATCCAGCAACCAGCCCGGCGCCTCGTGCAGGCGTGCGGCGACCTCCTCGGCGGAGACGACGCGCGCCGCATCGAAGACCTGCGGATACGGCGGCAGCGGCGACGGCGCGGAGGCCGCGTCGGTTTCCGGCAGGCCGAGCCGGCGCCATTCGGCCAGGCCGCCGTCGAGCACGGCAACCCGGCGATGGCCGAGCAGGCCCAGCATCCACCACAATCGCGCCGCGGCCA
The DNA here is from genome assembly GCF_034105325.1 of Xanthomonas sp. LF02-5. Classification (NCBI taxonomy): domain Bacteria; kingdom Pseudomonadati; phylum Pseudomonadota; class Gammaproteobacteria; order Lysobacterales; family Lysobacteraceae; genus Xanthomonas; species Xanthomonas sp. LF02-5. Next base: position 74,511 of record NZ_JAXGGF010000007.1, read on the forward strand.
TGCTGCCGTCGCCGGCGTCGTACACCACCACCTGGTGCTGCGGACCGATGCCCCACTGCCCCAGGGTGCGCGCGAACGCCGCGTCGTCCGGCAACGGATGCCGGCCCAGGCCGGGACGGCCGAGATCGGACAGATCCGCGTTCAGATCGGCGTAGACCGCGCCGGGCAGGTGCGATTGCGCATAGGCCGCGCGCGCGGCCGCCGCAGCGGCGGGATCGAGCAGCGCCGCCGGCACGAACCGCGCATCGACCAGGCGCAGCGCGGGATCGCCGAGCGCGGCGGCCAATGCTTGCGCCTCGACCAGGGTGTGCCATGCGGGGGACGTTGCGGTCATGCGGCTTGCTCCAGTCGGCGGCGCAGGTTGAGCAGGATCGCCGCGGTCGCGCCCCAGATCCGCTGGCCGGGCCAGCCGTACTCCAGCACGACGCGCGGGCGTCCACGGTAATCGGTTTCGATGCTGCGCAGGTTGTCCGGCGCCATCAGATAGGCCAGCGGCACCTCGAACACCTCCGCCACCTCGCCCGGATGCGGCTGCGGCACGAAGCGCGGATCGATCGCCGCGACCACCGGCATCACCCGGAAGCCGCTGATGGTGACGAACGGATCCAGGTAGCCCAAGGGCTCGGCCTGCGACGCCGCCAGCGCGATCTCCTCCTCGCTCTCGCGCAGCGCCGCGGCCACCACATCGGCGTCGCTGGCCTCGATGCGGCCGCCGGGAAAACTGACCTGGCCGCCGTGGTGACGCAGGCTGTCGGTGCGCCGGGTCAACAGCACATGGGTGCCGTCGGCGCGCGGCACCAGGCCGGCCAGCACCGCCGCTTCCACCGGCGCGCCGTCCGGCAACAGATCCTGCAACTCGTGGTGGTTCCAGCCCGGCCCCGCCGGCGGCTGCTGCAGCGGGTGCAGTGCGCGCAGCAGATGCGCACGTTCGGCCAGGCGCTGCCCCGGCGACGGCGACCAGCCGCGGCCCGGCAGCACCTCGTCCATGTAGCGGCGGCGTTCGGCGTCGCTCATGCCGCGCCAGCGTGCGATCTCGTCGCCGCTGCGCAGGCAGCCGGCGCAATAGCCCTGCGCATCGAGACGGCAGAGACCGATGCAGGGCGTGAGCAGGGCATGCGGAACGGGATCCATCGGATTCGACACCTTGCCAGCCTAGCGCGATTCGTCGGCGCCGTCGTTGCCTGCCCAAAAAAATTGCGCCGGCATCGCTGCCGGCGCAATCGTCGTGCACTGAACCAGCGTGCTTACTTGACGCTGACCAGCTTGATCTCGAACTGCACCGCCACGTTCGGCGGGAACGGCGTACGCGGGTCGGCACCGTAGGCCTTGTCCGGCGGCAGGGTCACTTCCCACTTGGAGCCGGCCGGCATCTGCAGCAGCGTGTCGCGCATGGCCTGCATCTCGACTTCGCTGACCTTGATCGCCGGGATCTGCTGCGCCGGACGCGCCTGCGCCGGACGCTGGCCGAACGGGTACGGACCGGCCACTTCCAGCTGCACGGTGCTGGCCTGGGTCGGCTTGGCACCCTTGCCGGCCTCGATCACGCGGTACTGCACGCCGCTGGGCAGGGTCTGCACGCCAGCCTTGGCCTTGTTCTGGGCCATGAACTGGTCGCTCTTGGTCTTGTTCTCGGCAGCGGCCTTCTCGTAGTCGGCCTTGGCCTGCTGGGCGCGGGCCTGCTCGCGCTTCTGGAACGCTTCAACCGCCGGCTTCAGCTGGTCGGCGCTGACCGCCGGCTGCTTCTTGGCGTAGGCGTCCTGCAAGCCCTTCACCACCGCATTGATATCGAGCTGCTCGCCGCGGCCGGTGAGTTCGGCAAGGTTGTTGCCGTAGTCGTAGCCGAAGTAATAGCTCAGCTTGCCCTTCTCGGACGAGGTGTCCTGGGCGAACGCATTGCCGCTCAGGGCGAGGGCCGCGACAGCGACCGCAATAGAACGCAACTTCATCAAACAATTCTCCAGGGTGGTGGCACAGGGCGGCCCGTGCCGCCTGAGATGACGCGTTAGGATAGCCGCCGCGGCGCGTAACCGCTACCGACGACGCTGCTCTGACTGGTGCGGCCCGCCCAGAGTTCCCATTACCTTTTTTTAACAACCAGGAATGCACATGTCCGGCACGCCGGTCCTCGCCGATACCCAGGGTGCGATCCGCATCCTCACCGTGAATCGAGCCGACAAGCTCAACGCCTTGAATCGCCAGGTTTTGCAGGCGCTGGATGCGGCCTTCGCCGCGGCCGCGGACGACCCGCAGATCCGCGTGGTGGTGCTGACCGGCGCCGGCGAGAAAGCCTTCGTGGCCGGCGCCGACATCGCCGAGATGAACGAACTGACACCGGTGCAGGGCCGCGATTTCTCGCAACTGGGCCAGCGCCTGATGCGCCGGATCGAGCGCATGCCCAAGCCGGTGCTGGCGATGGTCAACGGTTTCGCCCTCGGCGGCGGGCTGGAACTGGCGATGGCCTGCCACCTGCGCGTGGCCGCCGAAGGCGCGCGCCTGGGCCAGCCGGAGATCAATCTCGGGCTGATTCCCGGCTTCGGCGGCACCCAGCGCCTGCTGCGGCTGGTCGGCCGCGCCGCGGCGCTGGAACTGTGCCTGCTCGGCGTGCCGATCGACGCGGCGCGCGCACTGCAATTGGGCCTGGTCAACCGCGTGGTCGCCGCCGGCGAACTGCAGGCGACCACGCTGAAATTGGCGCAGCAACTGGCCGATGCCGCGCCACTGGCGCTGCGCGGCATCCTCGACGCGATCCAGATCGGTGGCGAAAGCGCGATCGAACAGGGGCTGGAATACGAGACCGCGCAGTTCGGCCTGCTGTTCTCCAGCGAGGACATGCGCGAAGGCACCCGCGCCTTCCTGGAGCGGCGCCCGCCGCAGTTCCGCAACCGCTGAGCCCGCACACGATGTCGCACGCCCCCGCTCCCGCCACGCCGCTGCAGTTGCTGCGCTGGATCCTGGACGACGATCTGGATGCCGCGATCGACGGCGGCCTGATGGACTACCGCGGCACCGATCCGGAGGACGATCGCCTGGACCCGGCGCATCCGCAGTTGCGCGCGCAGGTGCTGGCCGCGCAGCAGCGCCTGCGCGATGCGTGGGACGCGCGTGCGCGCTACCGGGCGCGCAGCGCGCGCTTGGAACGCCGTGCCAATGCGCGCCAGGCGCGACGTGCGGCAGCGACACCGATCGCCTCGACGTCGACCACGGCCACACCGAGCGCGCCGGCCCTGCCGGCGGCCGCCGCGGCGATCCTGGCCCGCGCCAAGGCCAAGGCCGCGCAGCGAGGCGGCCAATGAGCGCGACCGCGAGCACGGGCGCAAGCACGCCTGCACGGCGCGGACGCCTGCTGAGCAAGGACGAGATCCACGAGCTGTTCTCGCGCCTGTCCGAACTCAACCCCAGCCCGACCACCGAGCTGGAATACGACAGCCCGTTCGAACTGCTGATCGCGGTGATCCTCTCGGCGCAGGCCACCGACGTCGGCGTCAACAAGGCCACGCGGCGCCTGTATCCGGTGGCGAACACGCCGGCCGCGATCCTGGCGCTGGGCGAGGACGGCCTGAAGCGCTACATCTCCACCATCGGCCTGTTCAACGCCAAGGCCAAGAACGTCATCGCCACCTGCCGCATCCTGGTCGAGCAGCACGGCGGCGAGGTGCCCCGCTCGCGCGCCGCGCTGGAAGCGCTGCCCGGGGTCGGCCGCAAGACCGCCAACGTGGTGCTCAACACCGCCTTCGGCGAACCGACCATGGCGGTGGACACGCACATCTTCCGCGTCGCCAACCGCACCGGGCTGGCCCCGGGCAAGGACGTGCGCGCAGTCGAAGATTCGCTGCTCAAGCGGGTGCCGCCGCAGTTCCTGCACGACGCGCACCACTGGCTGATCCTGCACGGCCGCTACGTGTGCAAGGCGCGCAAGCCCGACTGTCCGCAGTGCGCGATCCGCGACCTGTGCCGGTACAAGGACAAGACGCCGGGTTGAGCGGCCTGTCGCAACGCAGGCTGGTACACCACCAGGATGTCGGCTTCGGCAACTTGCGCGGCGCATGTCGTCCGCCGCTGCGCCCGTCGCGGTTGAAACCGCTCCTACAGTTCTCCACGAGAGGCCACCTGGCCGCTGTAGCAGCGACTATCGTCCACGGTCGTCGACGCGAACCGTGAAAGGCGCCCCGGCCCGCGCCCCATCGCGCGCCGCGGCGATCGCGCCGTAAAAAAGAAAGGCGGCGCAATGCGCCGCCTTTCGTCCCACGTGCGGGAATCTCCGCGAATCAGAACGACAGGTCACCCCAGACGCCGAATTCCTTGGTTTCCACGTCGGTCTTCTTGCTGGCGTTGTCCTGGTGCGTGTACTTGTACACGGTGGCCAGCTTCAGGTTCTTCAGCACCGGGAACTCGACGCCGACGTTCCAGTACTTGTCGGCCAGGGTCGGGTCGATGGTCTTGCTCAGGTCGGTCTTGTCGTAGCGGGCGAAGGCGTTGATGCCGCCGTCGGTCAGCGCCACGCTGCCCCACACCGACCAGCCGCTGGACTTGTCGGTGGCCGGGGTCAGCACGTTGTTGAGGTTCTTGGCCTGGAAGTACTCGCCGCCCAGACGGAAGTTGGAATCGGCGTAGGCGACCATCGCATCGGCGCGGGTGTAGTCGTGCTGCGCGTCGAGGATGTCGGTTTCCTTGCCCAGCTTGCCCGAGTAGGCGCCGACGGCGATGGCCAGGTTCTGCATCGGCATGTAGGCGACGCGGCCTTCCACGTCCATGCCCTTGCCGCGGGTCGGGTTCTTGTAGCCGGCGCCGTTGACCACCGACATCGCGTAGTTGACCTGCGAGCCCAGGTCGCCGAAGGCGTGCAGGCCCCAGTCGGAGGAGTTGGCGTACTTCAGGCGGTCGGTCAGGGTGTTCTCGACGTAGCGGTAGCCGTAGAACTTCTCGACGAACGGCACCCACGGCATGTCGGCGGCACCGATGCGCAGGGCGAAGGCGTCGTCGAACTTGCCCTGCACGTAGGCCTTCTTGACGAACAGCTGAGTGTTGGACAGCACCGAGCTGTACTGGAAGTCGGTGGTCAGGTTGGCCGACCAGATCTCGTTGAAGCTGTGGTCGACGGTCAGGTAGAAGCGCTTGACGTCCAGACCGGTGCCGCTGGCGGCGGTCTTGGCGCCGCCGCTGGTGCGGTCGATGTTGGTCAGGTCGAAGAACATGCGGCCGCCGATCTTGTTGTCGTTGACCAGCTTGGCGAGCTTGTCGACCTTGGCGGCGCTGGCCTGCGCCGTTTCGGTCGCCTGGGCCTGCACGACATTCACTTCCGACTGCGCGTCGGACTGCGCCTGCAGGGCTTCCGACTGCGCCTGCAGCTGCTGGACCTGGGTCTGCAGCGCTTCGATCTGGGCCTGCAGCTGCTGCAGCTGGGCAGCGCTGACGGCGGGCGGGTTGCTGCTGGCCTTGGCCTTCGCCGCGAACGCCTGCGGCGCCGACGCGAGGCCGAGGCTGGCGAGGATCGCCGTGGCGAGAAGATGGGAACGCATTAGAATCTCTCCGATGGGTGGTGGCAGGGTGGTATGGGTGCGGTGCGGCCCCAGTGCGATGGCCCGACCATTTGTAAAGATTCCGTCAAAGACATGACGGTTTTGAGTCAGCTTCGTTTCGAAACGAAGGCAACCCCGTCCGGGAAGGCTGTCACCGGACTGACATCTGATTTTCTTCAGACGTTCATGAAAAAGTCTTGGAATGCAGCCGATGCCGGCCGGGGTGCCGGCATTCCACCTATTTCAGGAGTTCTCCCGATGCGTTCCCTCAAGCTCCGACTGCTGGCAGCCGCCGCGGTCGCTACGTTTTCGCTCGCGGCGCAAGCCACCGATGTCACTGGCGCAGGCTCCAGCTTCGTCTACCCGGTGCTGTCGAAGTGGTCGGCTGCCTATGCTGAGAAAAGCGGCAACCGCGTCAACTACCAGTCGATCGGTTCCGGCGGCGGCATCGCGCAGATCCAGGCGGCCACGGTCGATTTCGGCGCCTCCGACAAGCCGCTGAGCGGCGCGGATCTGGAAAAGTTCGGCCTGGGCCAGTTCCCGGTCGTGATCGGCGGCATCGTGCCGGTGTTCAACGTGGCGGGCGTGGCCCCGGGTGCGATGAAGCTCGACGGCACCGTGCTGGCCAACATCTTCCTCGGCAAGATCACCAAGTGGAACGACCCGGCGATCGCCGCGCTGAACCCGGGCCTGACCCTGCCCGACCTGAAGATCACCATCGTGCACCGCTCCGACGGTTCGGGCACCAGCTTCAATTTCACCAACTACCTGTCCAAGGTTAGCCCGGAGTGGAAGAGCAAGGTCGGTGAAGGCACCGCCGTGCAGTGGCCGGCCGGCATCGGCGGCAAGGGCAACGAAGGCGTGGCCGCCTACGTCAAGCAGATCCGCGGCGGCATCGGCTACGTCGAGTACGCCTACGCGCTGCAGAACAAGCTCAGCTACGCCGGCATGAAGAACGCCGCCGGCCGTTTCGTGATGCCGGACGACAAGACCTTCTCCGCTGCCGCCGCCACCGCGGACTGGAAGTCGGCCAAGGACTTCAACCTGATCATGACCAACGCACCGGGCCAGGACGCGTGGCCGATCACCGCCACCACCTGGGCCATCATGTACAAGAAGGCCAAGAAGCCGGCGTCGTCGAAGGCCGCGCTGGACTTCTTCAAGTGGTCGTTCGAGCAGGGCCAGCCGCAGGCCAAGGCGCTGGACTACGTGCCGCTGCCGGAGCCGCTGGTCAAGCAGATCGAAGCCTACTGGGCGCAGAACATGAAGTAAGCCGGCGCCTCGCCCGTCCGGCGCTCGCGCGCCGGCACGGCGATGTCCCGAAGGCGCGGACCGCAGGGTCCGCGTCTTTTTTTGTCCCCGCTGGCGGAGCCGTGCGCAGGCCCAGCGGGGGCACGCCGCCCTGCCCTGCCACGGTTCCGGAAGGCGGCGCGAGCGCCGCATCCGGTGATGGCGTCCGCCAACCAGTCCGCAAGTCATCTCGCTGTAACAAAAATATCATTTCATAGCGAGCATCCGCCGGATGTCCCGGCGCTCTTCGCTACGGAGTGACCCCCATGAAACTGCAGCCGGCGCGCATTGCCGTCCTGTCCCTCGCCCTGGCCTTCGCCGTCACCGCCTGCCAGCCCGGCAACGGCGACAAGCAGGGTGCCGCCGATGCGGCAGGCGGGACGCCCGCTGCCGCGCCGGCCGCCGGCGCCAAGACCGCGGCGGAGATTTCCGGCGCCGGTGCTTCCTTCATCTACCCGCTGATCTCCAAGTGGTCGGCCGACTACAACGCGGCCACCGGCAACAAGATCAACTACCAGTCGATCGGTTCCGGCGGCGGCATCGCCCAGATCAAGGCCGGCACGGTCGATTTCGGCTCTTCCGACAAGCCGCTGGACAGCGCCGAGCTGGCCGCTGCCGGTCTCGGCCAGTTCCCCTCGGCGATTGGGGGGGTGGTGCCGGTGGTCAACCTGGACGGCATGGACGCGGGCAAGCTGCGGCTGACCGGCCCGGTGCTGGCGGACATCTTCCTGGGCAAGATCAGCAAGTGGAACGACCCGGCGCTGACCGCGCTGAACCCGGGCGTGACCCTGCCCGACACCAAGATCAACCTGGTGCACCGCTCCGACGGTTCGGGCACCAGCTTCAACTTCACCAACTACCTGTCCAAGGTCAGCCCGGAGTGGAAGGGCAAGGTCGGCGAAGGCACCTCGGTGCAGTGGCCGGGCGGCGTCGGCGGCAAGGGCAACGAAGGCGTGGCCTCGTACGTGCAGCAGATCAAGGGCTCGATCGGCTACGTCGAACTGGCCTACGCGCTGCAGAACAAGATGCCGTACGCGTCGATGCAGAACGCCGCCGGCAACTGGGTGCAGCCCAATGCCGAGAGCTTCGCCGCGGCCGCCGCGTCGGCCGACTGGGCCAACGCCAAGGACTTCAACCTGGTCATCACCAACGCCTCGGGCGCGCAGGCGTGGCCGATCACCGCCACCAACTTCATGCTGATGCACAAGCAGGCCAAGGACCCGGCGCGCAGCAAGGCGACCCTGGACTTCTTCAAGTGGGCCTTCGAGAAGGGCCAGCCGCAGGCCGACGCCCTGCACTACGTGCCGCTGCCGCCGGAACTGGTGCAGCAGATCGAGTCCTACTGGAGCAAGGAATTCAAGTAAGCGCCACCGCGGTGCGCACTGCGCGCAGCGCGGCGGCAACCGGCGACCGGCGGTGCAGTCCAGGCGCCGCCGGTCGCCGTCTCGGCAACTTGTGATCCGGACTTTCGGGTTCCCGCCTGTGCGGGAGCGATGCAACCACCCACCGCGCGCGGTCATCCCCGCCGCGGCCACGATCGGAGCGCGCAGGCGCGTGCTCCGGCGACGACCGAGCCCATGAACAGCACTGTCCTTCCCGAAGCGATGTCGGCGCCACGCGGACGCGACCTGCGTGACGCCCGCGCCGACCGATTGTTCCGCTGGATCCTCACCGCCACCGTCGTTTTGGTACTCGTGGCCCTCGGCAGCGCTGCGCTGTCGATGCTGTGGGGCGGCCGTCATGCCCTGCAGCTGCAGGGCATGAGCTTCTTCTACTCCAGCGAGTGGAACCCGGTCGAGAACAAGTACGGCGCACTGGCGCCGATCTACGGCACCCTGGTGACCGCCTTGATCGCGATGCTGATCGCGGTGCCGGTGAGCTTCGGCATCGCCTTCTTCCTGACCGAAGTGGCGCCACGCTGGCTGCGCGGCCCGGTCGGGACCGCGATCGAACTGCTGGCCGGCATCCCGTCGATCATCTACGGCATGTGGGGTCTGTTCGTGCTGATCCCGATCATGTCCGAGTACGTCACGCCCTGGCTCAACGACCACCTCGGCACGTTGCCGGTGATCGGCCCGATCTTCCAGGGACCCCCGATCGGCATCGGCCTGCTCACCGCCGGCTTCGTGCTGGCGATCATGGTGATTCCCTTCATCTCTTCGGTGATGCGCGAAGTGTTCCTGACCGTGCCGACCCGGCTCAAGGAGTCGGCCTACGCGCTCGGCTCCACGCGCTGGGAGGTGAGCTGGGACATCGTGCTGCCCTACACCCGCTCGGCGGTGATCGGCGGCATCTTCCTGGGCCTGGGCCGCGCGCTCGGCGAGACCATGGCGGTGGCCTTCGTGGTCGGCAACACGGTGCGCCTGTCGCCCTCGCTGCTGGAGCCGGGCACCACCATCGCCGCGCTGATCGCCAACGACTTCGGCGAGGCCACCGGCGATTACCGCTCGGCACTGCTGCTGCTGGGCTTCGTCCTGTTCCTGGTGACCTTCGTCGTGCTGGCGATCGCCCGCCTGATGCTGGCGCAACTGTCGCGCAAGGAGGGCAACTGAGATGGCCGCCGACATCGCACACCGCCTGTACAACCGCCGCCGCGTGGTCAACTTCGTGGCGCTCACCCTGTCCTGCCTGACCGCGCTGTTCGGGCTGGTGTTCCTGGCCTGGATCCTGTGGACCCTGCTGGCCAAGGGCATCTCCGGCATCAACCTGGACCTGTTCACGCGCATGACCCCGCCGCCCGGCGAGGACGGCGGCCTGGCCAACGCGTTCTTCGGCAGCGCGGTGATGTGCGGCCTGGCGCTGCTGATCGGCACGCCGCTGGGCGTGGCCGCCGGCACCTGGCTGGCCGAGTACGGCAACGCGCGCAAGACCGGCCAGGTGGTGCGCTTCGTCAACGACATCCTGCTGTCGGCGCCGTCGATCGTGCTCGGCCTGTTCGTCTACACCCTGTACGTGATGCAGACCGGCGGCAATTTCTCGGCGCTGGCCGGCGCGCTGTCGCTAGCCTTCATCGTGCTGCCGGTGGTGGTCCGCACCACCGACGAGATGCTGCGGCTGGTGCCGGCGCAGATGCGCGAGGCCGCGCTGTCGCTGGGCATCCCGCAATGGAAGGTGACCATCCAGGTGCTGTACCGCAGCGCCTCGGCCGGCATCGTCACCGGCGTGATGCTGGCGCTGGCGCGCATCAGCGGCGAGACCGCGCCGCTGCTGTTCACCTCCTTCGGCAACCTGTACTGGAACAACAACATCCTCAAGCCGATGGCCAGCGTGCCGGTGGTGATGAACAACTTCGCCGGCAGCCCCTACCCGACCTGGCAGCAACTGGCCTGGTCCGGCGCGCTGGTGCTCACCGTCTTCGTCCTGCTGGTCAGCCTCGGCGCGCGCGCCCTGCTGGTGCGCAACAAGATCTCCAACGATTGATTCCCCTATGGACCCGGCCATGAACGATCACCACAACGCCGCCCCGATGCACCGCATCGCCATGCCCAACGGGCACACCGCGCTGGCGCCGTCGCCGGTCAAGATCGCCGCGCGCGGCCTGGACTTCTACTACGACAAGTACCATGCGCTGAAGGGCATCAACCTGGAAGTGCCGGAGAAGCGCGTCACCGCACTGATCGGCCCCTCCGGCTGCGGCAAGTCCACCCTGCTGCGCATCTTCAACCGCATCTACGCGCTGTACCCGAAGCTGGAAGCGCGCGGCGAGGTGCTGCTGGACGGCGAGAACATCCTCTCGCCGAAGTACCCGATGAACCGCCTGCGCAGCAAGGTCGGCATGGTGTTCCAGAAGCCGGTGCCGTTCCCGATGACCATCTTCGAGAACGTCGCCTACGGCATCCGCCACCACGAGAAGCTGTCCAAGGCCGACATGGCCGACCGCGTCGAGCAGGCGCTGCGCCAGGGCGCGCTGTGGGACGAGGTCAAGGACAAGCTCGGGCAGAGCGCGCTGGGCCTGTCCGGCGGCCAGCAGCAGCGTCTGTGCATCGCCCGCGCGGTGGCGTTGCGTCCGGACGTGCTGCTGCTCGACGAGCCGACCTCGGCGCTGGACCCGATCTCGACCAGCCGCATCGAGCAGCTGGTGGAAGAGCTGAAGAACGACTACACCATCGTCATCGTCACCCACAACATGCAACAGGCCGCGCGCGTGTCCGACTACACCGCCTTCATGTACCTGGGCGACCTGATCGAGCACGACCGCACCGAAATCATCTTCTCGCAGCCGAACAAGCAGCAGACCGAAGACTACATCACCGGCCGTTTCGGCTGAGCCGCTGCGGCCGCCGCTGCCTCGACGCAGCGGCCGCGCCCGCCGCCCCACGGGCGGGCGCCCGGCGACGCCAGCACCGCACCGCCAGGCATGGCCGCGGCGACACCAACGCACCTATTGGACCTACGACATGAACACTCAGCCCAACGAGCACATCGTGAAGAGCTACGACGAAGAACAGCATCGCCTCGCCGCCGAGATCGTGCGCATGGGCGAAACCGCGGTGGCGCAGTTGGAAGCGGCGCTGGACGTGGTCGAACGCCGCGACGACAACGCCGCGCTGCGCATCGTCGTCAACGACGAAGCGATCGACGCGCTCGAGCACTCCATCAGCCACGACGTCATGCGCCTGGCGCTGCGCGGACCGATGGCGCGCGACCTGCGCGAGATCCTGGCCGGCCTGCGCATTCCCGCCGACGTCGAACGCATCGGCGACTACGCCGCCAACGTCGCCAAGCGCTCGATCGCGCTGAACATGTCGCCGCCGATGCCGCAGACCCTGGGCCTGCGCCAGCTCGGCAAGCTCGCCGCCGAACAGGTGCGCGCGGCGCTGGCCGCCTACCAGAACAACGACGCCGACGCCGCGCTGCTGGTGCGCCAGGGCGACGCGCAGCTCGATGCGCAGTACACCGCGCTGTTCCGCGAGCTGCTGACCTACATGATGGAAGACCCGCGCAACATCACCCCGTGCACGCATCTGCTGTTCATGGCCAAGAACCTGGAGCGGATCGGCGACCACGCCACCAACATCGCCGAGAACGTGTGGTTCCTGGTGCACGGCGACGAACCGCTGCCGCCGCGCGACAAGCGCGACGAGACCAGCTCCACCAGCGGCATCTGATCCCCGGCGTGCGGACCGGCCATGCGCCGTTCCGCCGCCGCTGGCGTCCCAAGGCTCCGTGCGCAACGGAGCCTTTTTTGTCGCCACGCACCGCCGCATGCAGCGCGGTGCGGCAGCGGGTAGGCTTGGCGCACTGCCGGCCACCCCGACCGGCCCCCGTCCATCGCCAGGAGCCTGCGCATGTCCACGTCGTCCCGTCCGTCCTCTGCCCTCGCCGGTGCGGTCCTGCTTGGCGGGATCGGCCTGTCCGCCTCCGCGCTGGCGATGACCGACCTCGCCCAGGGCTATGCGCTGGGCGCGCAGGCTGCCGTCACCCCGCCGCAAAGCACCGAGGCGAGCGCGCCGGCAACGCCGACGCCCGCGCCGACGGCGCACAACGGGCAGGCCGCCGACCCGGCCAAGGCCAGCGAAGGCGGCTGCGGTGCCAAGGCCGGCGACGGCAGTTGCGGCGCGCACGCCCCGGCGGCGCCGCCGGCCAAGCCCGCGGCGGCCGGGAGCGCCGCCACGCCCCAGGCCAAGCACGACGACAAGGCCATGGCCGAAGGCAAGTGCGGCGAGGGCAAATGCGGTGGCAGCCTCTGAACCACCCCCGTACGACGCCCGGCCGCTGGCCGCGGCCAGCGCCGGCCTCGGGCTGCGCCGTGGCCTGCTGCAGGACCTGCTGCAGGCGCAGGCGGACGCGTTCGACTTCCTCGAATGCGCGCCGGACAACTGGATCGGCGTCGGCGGCCGCCCCGGCGAATTGCTGCAGACGCTGAGCGCGCGGCATCCGCTCAGCTGCCACGGCCTGTCGCTGTCGCTGGGCGGCGTGGCGGCGCTGGACACCACCCTGCTGCAGCAGACCCGGCAGTTCCTCGACCGGCACCGGGTCGCGCTGTACAGCGAACACCTCAGCTACAGCGCCGACGACGGCCACCTCTACGAACTGCTGCCGCTGCCGTTCACCGACGAAGCGGTGCGCCACGTCGGCGCGCGCATCGCCCAGGTGCAGGACGCGCTGGGCCGCCGCATCGCGGTGGAAAACGTCTCCTACTATGCCGCGCCGGGCCAGGCGATGAGCGAAGCCGCATTCGTGACCGCGGTGCTGGCCGAGGCCGACTGCGACCTGCTGCTGGACGTCAACAACGTGCACGTCAACGCCAGCAACCACGGCGACGACGCGCTGGCCTTCCTCGCCGCCCTGCCGAGCGCACGCATCGCCTCGTACCACGTCGCCGGCCATCGTGACGATGCCGCCAGCGGACTGAAGATCGACACCCACGCCGCGCCGGTGGCCGACCCGGTGTGGGACCTGCTTGCCGCCGCCTACCGCCTGCACGGCGTGCGTCCCACCGTGCTCGAGCGCGACGGCCAGTTCCCGCCGTTGGGCGAGCTGCTCGACGAAGTGCAGTGCATCCGCGCCGCGCAGGCGCATGCGCCGTCGCCCGACGCATGAGCGAGACGCTGCGCGCGCAGCAGTTCGCGCTGACCCTGCATCTGCGCGATCCGCAGCGACACCCGCCGCCGGCCGACATCCCGCCGCAGCGCCTGGCGGTGTACCGCGCCCTGTTCTTCGACAATCTGGCGCAGCTGCTGAGCGGCCAGTTCCCGGTGCTGCGCGCCACCCTCGGCGACGCCGACTGGGAGGCGCTGCTGCGTGCGTTCTGCGCCGAACACCGCGCTCGCACGCCACTGTTCCCGCGCCTGGGCGAGGAACTGGTGGCGTTCCTGGCGCAGCGCGCACCCGATCCGCAGCATCCCTGGCTGGCCGAACTGGCGCACTACGAGACCGTGGAACTGCAGGTGCAGATCGACGATGCGGCGCTGCCGCCGCACGATCCGCGCGGCGACCTGCTCGACGGCATCCCGCTGCTGTCGCCGTGGCTGCGCCTGTTGCGCTACCGCTGGCCGGTGCAGCGCATCGGCCCGGCCTGGCAGCCGGACACGGCGCCGGCGCAGCCGACCTGTCTGCTGGCGCGGCGCGAGGCCGACGGCCAGGTGCGCTTCGCCGAACTGGCGCCGCTGGCCTACGCCGTGCTGGCGGCGCTGCAGCCAGGCACGCGCAGCGGACGCGCACTGCTGCTGGATCTGGCCGCCGCGCACGGCCTTGCGTCTGGCGCCCTGCTGGACGAGGGCGCGGCCCTGCTGGAACGGCTGCGCGCGCAGGGCAGCGTGCTCGGCACGCGTTTGCCGGAGTGACGCCGCGGCGGCCGGAGGCCGCGCTCTGCTAACCTTGGCGGATGAACGATTCGGTCGACAGTCCCTCGCAACCCCTGGTCATCACCCCGATGTCGCGGCGTTTCCGCGGCTACCTGCCCGTGGTGGTGGACGTGGAAACCGGCGGTTTCGACTGGAACAAGCATGCGCTGCTGGAGATCGCGGTGGTGCCGATCGAGATGGACGATTTCGGCCAGCTCTATCCCGGCGTCACCGCCAGCGCGCACGTGGTGCCGGCGCCCGGCACCCTGATCGATCCGAAGTCGCTGGAGGTCACCGGCATCGTCCTGGACCATCCGTTCCGCTTCGCCAAGCCCGAACGCGAGGCGCTGGACCATGTGTTCGCGCCGGTGCGCGCGGCGGTGAAGAAGTACGGGTGCCAGCGCGCCATCCTGGTCGGCCACAACGCCCATTTCGATCTCAACTTCCTCAACGCCACGGTCGCCCGCTGCGGCCACAAGCGCAATCCGTTCCACCCCTTCAGCGTGTTCGACACCGTCACCCTGGCCGGCATCGCCTACGGCCAGACCGTGCTGGCGCGCGCGGTGCAGGCCGCCGGCTTCGACTGGAACGCCGCCGACGCGCACAGCGCGGTCTACGACACCGAGCAGACCGCGCGCCTGTTCTGCAAGATCGCCAACGCCTGGCCGGCCCCGCCGGTCGGCGCAGCGCCATAGCCGCGGCATGGATCGCAAGGCACGCGCGCGCCGCCAGCCGCTCGCTTGACCCGCCACCTGCTGTTCGTCTGCAGCCGCAACCGGCTGCGCAGCCCCACCGCGGAACAGGTGTTCGCCACCTGGCCCGGCGTGGACACCGCCTCGGCCGGCGTCGACCACGACGCGGACACCCCAATCACCCCGGAACTGCTGGAGTGGGCGGACATCGTCTTCGTCATGGAACCGGCGCATCGCAACAAGCTGTCGCGCCGGTTCAAGCGCCATCTCGGCCGCGCACGCATCGTCTGCCTCGACATCCCCGACGACTACGGCTACATGGATCCGGCGCTGGTGCAGCTGCTGACCGCGAAGGTAGCGCGCTACCTGGCTGCGCGCTGATCCTGTGCTCGCCCGCCGCACCCAGCGCGCAGACGCCCCCCACGAACGATCACCCTTCCAGTGAACAAGACCGACGCCCTGACCTTCCTGCGCGCGCAGCAACCGCTGCCCGACGACGACCAGCTCACCCAGGACCTGATCGACGCCTATGACGCGGCGCGACGCCTATTCCTCGCCGCTCCGGACCACGCCGCGCTGCCGCTGTTCCTGCGCTCCTTCGGCAAGGGCGATGGCTGGGGTGTCTACCCGCTGGTCGAGGACGTGTTCCATGCCTGCGACCGCAGCGATACCGTCGCCGCGATCCGGGAGGCGCTGGAAGATCCCACGCTCCCTGGCGGTAGCCGCTACTGGGTTACGCAGTTGGCCGCCGCCTTTGCGGATCCGACCTTGCGCGCGGGGCTGGCCCTGTCGTTGCGGTCGGAACGTCCAGACACCCGTGAGGCGGCGGAGATGGCGCTGGAGATGCTGGACCAACACGCCGCACGCTGAAACGCTCGCGTCTGCGATCACGCGACAAGGTAGAACGACAGCACTCGATCCACATGCCCGGACGCATGCACTCAGCCCACGCACACCCGATCGCGCCCCATGCCCTTGGCCCGGTACAGCGCGCCATCGGCGCGCTCCAGCCACTGGCTCGGCGTGTCGTCCGGGCGCAGCGCGACCAGGCCGGCGCTGAAGGTGACGCGCAGCGCCGGCGCCTCGGGCGCCCACTGCAGGCGTGCATGGAACAGGTCGCGCAGGCGCGTGGCCAGGCGCTCGGCGTCGGCCAGCGGCGTGTCGCCGAGCAGCACCGCGAACTCTTCGCCACCCAGGCGCGCCGGCAGGTCGGAGGCGCGGCAGGCGCTCAGCAGCAGTTGCCCGACTTCGCGCAGCACCGCATCGCCGGTGGCATGCGAGTAGCCGTCGTTGATCTGCTTGAAGCGGTCGATGTCCATCACCAACAGGCACAGCGGCGCGCCACTGCGCTGCGCGCGTTGCATGCTGTGCACCAGCACCTCGTCGAAGTGACGCCGGTTGGGCAACGCGGTCAGCGCATCCTCGTGCGCCAGGCGCTCGAACGCGGTGGCCTGGCGCTGCAGTTCCGCCAGCAACTGGCTCTTTTCGGCATCGGCCTGCAGCAGGCGCTCGGTCTGCAGCCGCAGCGCGCTGGTGCGCCGCGCCACCAGCCGCTCCAGGCGCAGGGCGCGACGCTTGTAGCGCGCGATCAGGTAGCGGTACAGCAGCACCAGCGCCAGCAGCATCGCCACCGCGGCCGCCGCATGGACGCTGTGCCGCTGCCACCACAGCGGCGCCACGCTGAAGCGCCACACGGCTTCGCGGGTGCTCCAGGCGCCGTCCGGATGCGCCGCGGCCACGTGCAGGGTGTAGTCGCCCGGCGGCAGCCCGATGAACTCCACGCTGCGCTGGTTGCCGCGATCGATCCAACCGGTGTCCAGGCCGTCGAGCCGGGTGCGGTAGCGGATGCGCTCAGGCAGCAGGTAGCTGAGGCCGACATAGGACACGGTGATGCGCTTGGCGCCGGGCAGTTGCGACGTGTTCTGCCACGGGAAGGGCTGGCCATCCAGCAACACGCTCTCGATCGCCGCCGGCGGCGGCAGGCGATCGCGGAAGCGCGCCAGGCGCCGCGGATCGACCATGCTGACGCCGCCGGCGGTGACCAGCCACACCGTGCCGTCGTGGCGCAGGATCATCGACGGCCCGGAGCTGCCATTGCCCTGGGCGTTGGACATGCCGTCGATCTCGTCGTAACGGCTCACCTGCAACCGCGCCTGGCGGCCGTCGGCGACCGCGTCCAGCGCCGCCGCGGTGGTCCGCAGCACGCCGCGGTTGCTGCTGATCCAGACGTTGCCGAGGCGGTCGCGGATCAGTTGGAACACCGTGTCCACCGGCATGCCCTGCTCCAGCCCCACCCGCGCCAGCTGGCCGTCGCGGTCGCGGTGCAGGCCGCGGTCGGTGGAAATCCACACATCGCGGCCCAGCGCCTGGAATCCGAACACGGTGCGCGCGCCGCCCAGCGGTTCCAGCGCCAGCTTCCGCACCCGGCCGTCACGCAGTACCGCCGCGCCTTCGACCGAGCCGATCCACAGTGCGCCGTCGACGCTGGCCAGGGCGGTGATCAGGCCGCGCGGCAAGCCGGGCACGTCCGGCACCGACAGCCGGTCGCCGTCGATGCGCATCACCCCGCTGCGCGTGCCGATCCAGACCGTCCCAGCGGCATCGACGCTGAGCGCACGCACCTGCCCGCTGGGCAAGCCCTCGTTGGTTCCGTAGTGGCGCACGACGCGGCCGTCGCGCAGGCGGAACACGCCGTCGGCGTAGGTGCCCATCCACAGGTCGCCGTCGCGGCCGCGCGCCAGGCTCAGGACCGATGGCGCGTCGCGCAGCGCAACCGGGGCGATGCGGCCATCCGGCGCCATCCGGTCCAGCCCGGCGGCGCTGCCGATCCACAGTGCGCCGTCCGGCGTCTCCAGCAGCGCGCGCACGTAGTCGCCGCTGAGTCCGTCGCGGCGGGTGTAGCCGGCGAACAGCGTCTCGCGCAGCCGGAACAAGCCGCCGTTGGCGCCGATCCAGATGCTGCCCTCGGCGTCCTGCAGCAGGCTGACGATGCGCCCGTTGGGCAGCACGTCGCCCGGCAGCATGCGCTCGATGCCGTGCACACTGATCCGCAGCAGTCCCTGGTTCTCGGTGCCCAGCCAGATCGCGCCATCGCGGTCGCGCAGCATCGAGGTGAAATGGCCGTAGCCCGGCAGGTGCTGCACCAGCACCGCCCGCTCGCCCTGCAGTCGGTACAGGTTTTCGCCGGCCACCAGCCACAGCGAGCCGTCCGGTGCCCGATACGGCCAGGCCAGCCCCGGCGGCAGGCCGAACGCGGCCGGCGCGCGCCGCAGCACGCCCTGCGGGTCGCGATACAGCAGGCCATCGAGACTGCCGATCCAGATCCGCCCCTGATCGTCGGCAGCCATGTGCGGGAAGCTCGCCGCCAACGGCAGGTCGCGCGGCGCCGGCTGGTAATCGAAGCGACCGTCCGGCCACAGGCAGCCCAGGCCGTTGCCTTCGAACAGCAGCCACATGCGGCCGTCGCGGTCCTGGGTCATGGCGTGGATCAGCGCATGCGGCCAGCCCGACGGCTGCCGCCAGAAGCGCCAGTTGCCGGCCGCATCGTGGCGGCCGAGATTGCCGCGCGAATCGCTCAGCCACAGCGCGCCGGCGCGGTCCACGTACAGCGAGCCCACGCCGTTGTCGGGCAGGCCCGGGCGGGTGCTGCGGTCGATGACGGCGAAGTCCAGGCCGTTGTAGCGCACCAGCCCTTCCCAGGTGGCGAACCACAGGCGGCCGTCCGGGGTCTGCGCCAGATCGCGCAGGGAGTTGTGCGGCAGGCCGTTGCGCGAGGTCCAGGAATCGATCGCGTAGTCGCGTAGCGGCGGCACCCCGTCTGCGCCACCATCGGCGGCCACGGCGCGCCAGGCCACGCCCAATGCCAGCAGCAAGAACAGCAGCACCGGCCACGCGCGCCCGCAGTCGCGTGCGAACGCCGTCTCCCCCCTCCCCCTGGCGACGTTCACTGTCCCGACCCGATCCGACGCAGGCGGGGCGCGACAGGACCCTGGCGCGGGGGTCCAGCGTCAAGGGGACGGGGGCGACACAGACTCATTACCGGAGCGGAACACGGGACGAGCGCCCATGGTAGGCAAAAAAGCGTCGCTGCGGGTGGAGGCGGTAACAGGCTGCGGGAAAAGGACGCGTGAAGATTGCGCGGCGGTTAAGCCGGAGCGGCCTTCGCAGAGCGCAGCAGCAACAACATTCCATCGCAGCACGCTCCCTTCTCCCATCGGGAGAAGGTGCCCCGCAGGGGCGGATGAGGGGACGGGCGAAGCCTGGGAAAACATCGATCGCAGCGGCGACAAGCGCGCGGGCGCAGCCTGGTGTCGTTCTGATGCGCGAAGGCTTCGCCCCGTACCCTCACCCCAACCCCTCTCCCGGGGGGAGAGGGGCTCCAGCCGCAGCGCGTTCCCTTCTCCCACCGGGAGAAGGTGCCCCGAAGGGGCGGATGAGGGTACGGGCGAAGCTTGGAAGACATCGATCGCAGCGGCGACAAGCGCGCGGGCGCAGCCTGGTGTCGTTCAGATGCGCGAAGGCTTCGCCCCGTGCCCTCATCCCAACCCCTCTCCCGGGGGAGAGTGGCTCCAGGCGCCACGCGCTCCCCTTCTCCCGCCGGGAGAAGGTGCCCCGAAGGGGCGGATGAGGGTACGGGCGAAGCCTGGGAAGACATCGATCGCGGCGGCTGGCAAGCGTGCGAGCGAAGCCTGGTGTCGTCCTGATGCGCGAAGGCTTCGCCCCGTACCCTCACCCCAACCCCTCTCCCGGGGGGAGAGGGGCTCCAGGCGCCACGCGCTCCCCTTCTCCCGCCGGGAGAAGGTGCCCCGAAGGGACGGATGAGGGTACGGGCGAAGCCTGGGGAAACGTCGATTGCAGCGGCGACAAGCGCGCGGGCGAAGCCTGGTGTCGTTCTGATGCGCGAAGGCTTCGCCCCGTACCCTCACCCCAACCCCTCTCCCGGGGGGAGAGGGGCTTTGCTTGCTCCAGGCATGAGGAGGCGCCGACGGCTTCACAACCGCGGCATCAATGCACCGGGCGCTCAGCCCAGGCGCTGTCGCACCGCCTCGAACAAGGTCACGCCGGCGGCGACCGAGACGTTGAGGCTCTCGATCTCGCCCGGCATCGGGATCCGCACCAGGCCATCGCAATGCTCGCGGGTCAGCCGGCGCAGGCCGTCGGACTCGCCGCCCAGCACCAGCGCCACGTTGCCGCGCAGGTCCTGCGCGTACAGCGAGGTCTCGGCCTCGCCGGCCAGGCCGTAGATCCACACGCCCTGCTTCTGCAGCTCGCGCAGGCAGCGCGCCAGGTTGGTCACCGCCACGATCGGCAGGCGGTCGGCGGCGCCGGCCGAGGTCTTGCGCACGGTGGCGTTGACCGGCGCCGATTTGTCCTTGGGAATCACCACCGCGGTCACCCCGGCCGCGGCGGCACTGCGCAGGCAGGCGCCGAGGTTGTGCGGATCCTGCACACCGTCCAGCACCAGCAGCAGCGCACGGCCCTCGGCGGCGCTGACCAGGCCTTCCAGCTCGCTCTCGGCCCAGGTCCGCGCCGCGGCATAACGCGCGGCCACGCCCTGGTGCCGCACCGAGCCGCCGACGCCGTCCAGCGCCTGCGTGTTCACCCGCCGCACGTCGATGCCCTTGCGCCGCGCGTTCTCCTCGATCTCCTGCAGACGCGGATTCTTGCTGCCCGCTTCCACCAGCACCTCGCGCACGTTGTCCGCGTCGTTCTCGATCGACGAGGCCACGGCATTGACGCCGACGATCCACTGGTTCTGCTTGCTCATGAGGCGGGACTACGCGTAAGGAAAGCGGGCATGGTAGGGGTTGTGGCCGCTGGCGTCATGCCTGGGGCTGGGATTGGGGATTCGGGATTGGAGATTGGTAGAAGCGGCTTGGCCGTGACGTCGCACTTTCCTGCGATGCCCGGGGCCTGCGTGTCGCGACAGCAAGACCAACGACGCAGCGCCATCCAGACAAGGCGCGGCGCAGCCTTGTGGGAGGGACTTCAGTCCCGACGCGATGACGTCGGGAACACCGGCCAGCTGCCTGGCGCGACCGATTCCCGAGGTCGCCAGCGATCTCCCGACAACGCGCCACGCGAGGTCGGCACTGTCAGTCACGGCTCAAGCCGGCCAGCGCTCGGTGTCGTGGTCCGGATGCTGGCGCGAGACGACATCGGCCAGGAACGGCGCGGCGACCAGATCGCCCTCGGTGCGGATCGCCGACAGGCGATGCAGGGCGTCGACGAATGGCAGCTTCGCTTCGATGCCGTACTGGATGGTCGGCGGCACGGCCTCCGGATGGTCGAAAGCGCCGGCGGCCACGGCGATGCCGTCCGGCGCTTCGTAGGTCAGCGGCGTGCCGCAGTCGGCGCAGAAGCCGCGCTGCACCAGATTGGACGAGGCGAAGCGCCTGGGCGCGCCGCGGGTCCAGGTCAGGTCCGCACCGCGGGTGGAGACCAGCGGCGCGTAGTAGGCGCCGAACGCCTTCTGGCACATCCGGCAATGGCAGATCGAGGCGTCGTGCAGCCGCCCGCGCACGCGGAAACGCACCGCACCGCACTGGCAACCGCCGCTGTACTCCTGCTCCATATCCGCTCTCCGCTGCGAACCGCATCGCGCAGGTGGCTCCCGCACGACGCACGGGAAGCGCGATCGCGGCGGCCGCCGTTCGGTCGCCGCGACGCTGCGCCGTCAGTACTTCTTTTTCTTGCGCTTGGCCGGCTGCCCACGCGGTGGCGGCGGCGGCAACTCGTCATGCGCCGACGAGCCTTCCTCGACCAGGCGAAAGTCGATCTTGCGCTCTTCCATGCTCGCCTTCAGCACCAGGATGCGCACGCGGTCGCCCAGGCGGAACTCGCGCCCGCGGCGCTCGCCGGTCAGGGTCTTGCGGGTCGCGTCGAAGTGGTAATAGTCCTGCGGCAACTGGGTCACGTGGATCAGGCCGTTGACCTTGGACTGGTCCAGTTCGACGAACAGGCCGAAGCTGGTGACGCCGCTGACCACGCCGTCGAACTGCCCGCCGACGTGCTTCTCCATCCACGCGGCGCGGTAGCGCTCGTCGACCTCGCGCTCGGCCTCGTCGGCGCGGCGCTCGCGCTCGGAGCACTGCAGCGCCAGCGCCGCCATCGCGCGCGGCGCGTACAGGTACTTGTCCGGCGCGCCGCGGGTCAGCGCGTACTTGATCGCGCGGTGCACCAGCAGGTCCGGATAGCGGCGGATCGGCGAGGTGAAGTGCGCGTA
Source organism: Xanthomonas sp. LF02-5 (assembly GCF_034105325.1). Classification (NCBI taxonomy): domain Bacteria; kingdom Pseudomonadati; phylum Pseudomonadota; class Gammaproteobacteria; order Lysobacterales; family Lysobacteraceae; genus Xanthomonas; species Xanthomonas sp. LF02-5. Next base: position 96,520 of record NZ_JAXGGF010000007.1, read on the forward strand.
CGCCTCCAGCGCCAGGCCGAAGTGGCCGGCGTTGTCGGGCGAGTACACCGCCATGCTCTGGCTGCGCAGCAGCACCGATTCCAGCAGCGCCGCGTCCGGGCGCTCGCGCACCTTCTTCAGCAGCTTGGTGTAGTCGCCCGGCACCACCTTGCTCCACGCCGGCAGGCTCAGCTTGAACTCCTTGAGGAACTCCAGCAGGTCGGCGTACTTGGATTCCGGCGGGCGCTCGTGCACGCGGAACGGCGCCGGAATGTGCGTTTCCAGCAGGTAGCGCGCCGCGGCCACGTTGGCGGCGATCATGCATTCCTCGATCAGCTTGTGCGCGTCGTTGCGCACCAGCATGCCGGCCTGGGTCACCTCGCCGGTGTTGTCGAGCACGAAGCGCACTTCCGCGGTCTCGAACTCGATCGCGCCGCGGCGCGCGCGCGCCTTGGCCAGGATCTGGTACAGCTGATGCAGCCGCTCCAGCTGCGGCAGCACCGCCGCCACGTCCTTGCGCACCTGCTCGTCTTTCTCGCCGACCGCCTGCCACACCTGTTCGTAGGTGAGCCGCGCGTGCGAGTTCATCACCGCCTCGTAGAAGCGCGCACCGGCCACCTCGCCCTGGCGGTCGATCTGCATGTCGCAGACGAAGCACATGCGGTCGACCTTGGGGTTGAGCGAGCAGATGCCGTTGGACAGCGTCTCCGGCAGCATCGGCACCACGAAACCGGGGAAATATACCGAGGTCGCGCGCTTGACCGCCTCGGTGTCCAGCGGCGTGCCCGGACGCACGTAGTGCGACACGTCGGCGATCGCCACCACCAGGCGGAACCCGTCGGCGTTGGACTCGCAGAACACCGCGTCGTCGAAGTCCTTGGCGTCGGCGCCGTCGATGGTCACCAGCGGCGTCTGCCGCAGGTCCACGCGGCCCTTGATCGCCGCCGGCTCCACCGTCAGCGGCACCGCCGCGGCTTCGTCCAGCACCTCTTGCGGGAACTCGTAGGGCAGCTCGTGGCCGTGGATCGCCGCTTCCACCAGCAGCGACGGGGTCAGCTTGTCGCCCAGCACGGCGATGATCTTGCCGATCGGCGGGCGCCGCGCGTCCGGCGCGGAGGTGAGTTCGCACACCACCAGTTGCCCGTCGCGGGCCTCGCCGACGGCGTCGGCGGGGATCTGCACGTTGCGCTGGATGCGCTTGTCGTCGGGCACCACGAAGGCGATGCCGGCTTCCAGGCTGAAGCGGCCGATCATCCGAGTCAGGCCGCGCTCGAGCACGCGCGCGATGCTGCCTTCGCGGCGGCCGCGGCGGTCGATGCCGGTGACGTTGGCCAGCGCGCGGTCGCCATGCAGCACCTTGCGCATTTCGTACGGCGGCAGGAACAGGTCGTCGCCGCCCTCGTCCGGGCGCAGGAAGCCGAATCCGTCCGGATTGGCGATCACCACGCCGGGGATCAGGTTGGTCTGCTGCAGCGGCGCGTAGCCGCCGCGGCGGTTCTGCACGACCTGGGCCTCGCGCAGCATCGCACCCAGGCGCTTGCTCAGCGCTTCCTTGCGGGTCGGCTCGGTCAGACCGAGCTGTTCGGCCAGTTCGTCCAGGGTCTGCGGACCGTCGCAGCGTTCGAGCAGTTGCAGGATCGCCTCGCGGCTGGCGATCGGCTGCGCATAGCGCTCGGCCTCGCGCGCGGCATACGGATCCTGGATCGGCGCGGCAGTGTCGGGCGCGGCCGCCGGCGGTGGCGACGGAGGGTGCAGCGGTTGCAGCGGCGGCTTGGGGCCACGGCGCAGGAAGCTGGGCATCCAGGCGGGCAGACGCGATTTCTTCGGCGTATCGGAGGTGGGCGCGTCGCCGGACGCGGATTTGCCGGGCTTGCCGGACTTGCTTTTGCGAGTTGTCATCCGCGCATGGTACTCCCATGCAGGTGGCGTCACCCGAACCGGGCGGCGCGCTGCGGCGAACGTGCGCCCCAGAAACGACGAAGCCCGCGTCAGCGGGCCGGTCGGTGCGAGAGTTCAGCGCTCTCGCGATCTTGCATGTGGTGCCCAGGAGAGGACTCGAACCTCCACGGTTTTACCCGCTAGTACCTGAAACTAGTGCGTCTACCAATTCCGCCACCTGGGCGCTGAAGGCCGCGAATTCTGCGGTGCCGCCGCGACCTTGTCAACGCCTATTTTTGCGCCGCTCTCGATTGCCGGCATCGATGACGCGATCCGACCGCGGCACGCAGCGGTGCGGCGCACGTGCCAACCGCCGCGCGGCTGTGCGCGCGCGCACGCTTCGGCGGTGCGCGGATTCGGCGGAAAACCGCATGCGCGATGCCGATTCCGACACAGCGTTGTCACAAGCGGACCCGCTTCGAAGATCCGGCGTGACCGCGGCGGGAGTTCGCGATTTTGTCGGTTGACCCGGATCGGCGCCTCGCTAGTTTGCATCCGGCAATCCGTCGCCCTCCCCCACGCTCCGGAGCATCCCCATGCACAGCCTGTCCGCTTCCCTGCTCGCCGCCGCCCTGTTCGCCAGCGCCACCAGCGCCTCCGCCGCCGGCGCCGACGACGCCACGCTCAATTCCCTCACCGAGATCCAGCGCGCCCTGGACAGCGGCGCCTCGGTCGCCGTGGCGATCGACCTGAGCCAGTGCACGCCCACCTCCGGCGGCGCCACGCCCAGCCAGACCCGCGGCGGCCTGCGCATCGGCGCCTACCGCGTCACCGCCGACGGCACCCTGTCCTTCGCCGACGAGCACGTGACCGTCGGCCGCGACGGCAAGCCGATCCAGCAGTTCCTGCGCTACCAGGTACATCCGGACAACAGCATCGACTTCACCATGTTCGTGTTCGCCCTGCCCAGCTACCAGCAGACCGGCAGCACCCTCGGCTACCGCTGCGCGATCAACCAGGGCCTGCGCTTCAACGTCGGCTACTGAGGTCGCCACCGACGCGTCCGCGACGGCGCTGCACTGCCGCCGTCGCAAAACGCTTGACAGCGTCTGCTGCCACGCGCACAATTCTCGTTCTGAGTTGCCCAGGTGGCGGAATTGGTAGACGCACTAGTTTCAGGTACTAGCGGGTAAAACCGTGGAGGTTCGAGTCCTCTCCTGGGCACCACGACCGACAGGTCGAGCAAGATCTCAAAACCCGCTTCGGCGGGTTTTTTGTTGGCTGCGCGCAGGCCGCGGCGCTCAGCGCTGCGGCGGACGCAACGGACCGATGTCCACGCGCACGCCCTTCACCCACACCGCCACCTTGTAGGCACGGTAGCCCGGGTTGTGGCGTTCGGCCGCACGCGCGGCCAGGTAGGCATTGGCGGCATGCACCAGCACCTGCAAGGACGGCTCCAGTTGCGCGACGCGCCGGAGTCTCACTTCGTAGGTGGCCATGCGCCCTCCCCCACGTACCGGCAGGCGCCGCGTCGTGCCGCGATCGGCCAATGCATGGCGGCGGCGCACCGCGGCGCCGACACCCTTGTGTCCACAACATCCATGTCCTGCATGCGCAGCCTCGCGCGTCCGTGCATTCCGCACCGCACGAGTATTGAATCTCCGAACAATTGGAGTCAAGCGTGACTGTACGACAAGCCGGCGGATGCTCCATATCTTGGTAGGCCCGCCGTCCCCCAAGGCCCACCGCGATGAATAGCTTCGGCGAGCGTTTGCGCGAAGCCAGAAAAGCCGCCGGGCTCACCCAGGAGCAGTTGGGCTTCGCGCTGGACGTCACCAAGTCCTCGGTGTCGGCCTGGGAGAACGACCGCGAAACGCCGAGCTTCCGCCTGCTGCCGACGCTGCGCAGCGTGCTGAACCGCTCGCTCGACGAACTGGTGTGCGGCGTCGGTCCCGGCAAGCGTGTGCAGGACCTGCCCGCCGACTATCCGTTGCTGGCGCAGGACGCGCAGGAGCGCGCCCTGCTCGCGCGCTATCGCAACGCCTCGGTGCGGCGCCGCGAAGCCGTGCTGGAATTGCTCAAGCCGGACAACGGCTGAGTCACACTGGCGGCGCGTGTGGCGTTCGGGCATCGCCAGTAACGACGGGATGTCGTTCGCAGAAGCGGCTTCAGCCGCGACCAAACCCTACCGGCATGCCCGTCGCGGCTGAAGCCGCTCTTACGAGGACGACCACGCTTCTCGCTGAGGCGCGGCACGCGTGATGTTCGAGACGCTCTTCAGCCGCCGACGCCGAGCGTGCGCAGCGCCTCGCCCCAGATCGCGTAGCCCGCTTCGCTGGGATGGGTGCCATCGGGCATCAGCGCCGCCGGCAGCGTGCCGTCCGGCTGCAGGAAGCGCGCGCCGATGTCGAGCCAGCGCACCTGCGGGTCGTGGGCGAAGCGCGCGGCCAGCAGGCGGTTGGTCTGCAGGATCGGCGCACGCTGCGGCGCATCGGCGGCGAAGCCGCGCGGGAAGATGCCCATCAGCACGATCCGGCTGCGCGGCAGGCGCCGCCGGATCTCGGCGACCACCGCCGCCACGCCGTCGGCGGTCTCCTGCGGCGTGTTGGTGCGCGCATGCTCGGTGCCGACGAGGTTGTTGGTGCCGAGGTTGATCACCACCCAGCGCGGCGCCAGACCGTCGACCTCGCCCTGGCGCAGCCGCCACAGCACGTTCTGGGTGCGGTCCCAGCCGAAGCCCAGGTTCAGCACCCGCGCGTCGCCGAAGGTGCGCTGCCAGGCCTGCGCGCCATTCACCCGGATCGCCTGCGGCGCGCCCGCCCAGAAATGGGTGATCGAGTCGCCGAGCATCACCACCTGCGGCTGCAACTGCCGCGCGGCGTCCAGCGCGGCATGGTGGCGGCCGTACCAGTCGTAGGAATCCTGCTCCAGCCAGGGCACCGCGATGCGCGCGGTGTCGACGTCGGTCATCGCGTCCAGCGGCACCCGCGGCGCCTCGTCGAGCAGGTGCGCCAGGGTCGGCTCGATGGCCTCGGCCATGCGCCGCTGCCCACGCGTGTCCGGATGCAGCGCGCCACTGCCGGGACGCTGCCGCGGATCGTAGAACAGGCTCGGGTCCAGCGTGCCATCGACGCGCTGGAACACGGTGCCGATGTCCAGGTAGGCCACACGCGGATTGTCGCCGTAACGCACCGCCAGCGCGCGGTTGACCTCGGCGTCGCGCGCACTCTTCTGCGCCGACAGTGCGCTGGGCAGCAGGCCGAGCAACAGGATGCGGGTGCGCGGCAGGCGCTGCTCCAGCGTGGCGACCACCGCATCGATCCCGCGCACCGTGTCCGCCGCGCTGTGCCCTTGGTGGCCGGTATTGTTGGTACCGATCAGCAGCAGCGCGACCTTGGGCCGCAGACCGTCGACCTCGCCGTGCTGCAGACGCCACAGCACGTGTTCGGTGGCGTCGCCGCTGAAGCCGAGGTTGAGCGCGCCGCGGCTGCCGTAGAAGGTCTGCCAGGTCGACTGGAAGTCTTCGTCCGGCGCCTGCGCCTTCTCGTCGTTCTGGGTGATCGAATCGCCGATCAGCAGCAGCGGCGCATCCGGGTGCGCGCGTCCCTGCGCCAACACCTGTTGGTGGCGCTCGGCCCACCAGGTTTCGTGCAGGCGATCGGCCGGGGTCACCGGCACCGGCGAGGCCGCCGGCGGCGGCGCGGCCTGCGCATGGTCCGGGTGCGCTCCAAGGCATAGCAGTACGAGGACGGCCGCGCGCGGAAGCGATGCGGCGAAGCGGGCGCCGAAGGCGCGGAGAAAGCGCTGCATGTGCGGGGCTGCCGAAGCCTGCGAAGAGCCGCATTCTGGTGCGCAGGCCGCGGCAGCGGCAAGTGTCCCCGCGCCGGAGCGCGACGCCGGACACGCATGCCACTTGGCATGCCCGGGTGCGGCGCGCCGGACGGCACGCCATCAGGCAATGGGGTGCATGCGCCGCGATCGCACCACCATTGCAGCGGCACGGAACGGCACAGGGCGTGGTGCCGTCCGTGCCGACGTGCGGCCGTCGAGGCTCAGTGGCCGCCAGCCGCCGCCGCGCCACCGCCGCCGCCGAACGGCGGCTTGGCCAGCCACAGGAAGAAGATGATCCCGAGGAAGGTCCAGCCCAGCAGGTAGAAGATGTCGTTGAAGCCCATCTGCGAGGCCTGGTGGTTGATGGTGTTGTTGAGCAGCGCCGCGCCGTTCTGCAGGCTGCCGTTGCCCATCATCTGCACCTGTTCCTGCATACCCGGCGTGTAGGTGGAGATGTGCTCGGTCAGGTGCGCATGGTGCAGCTGCGTGCGCTTGGCCCACAGGTAGGTGGTCAGCGAGGCGGCGAAGCTGCCGCCCAGCGTGCGCAGGAACGTGGCCAGGCCGGAACCGGCGGCGATCTCGCGCCCGTCCAGGTCCGACAGCAGGATCTGCAGCACCGGCATGAAGAACAGCGCCACGCCCACGCCCATCAGCAACTGCACCCCGGCCACGTGCGGGAAATCCACCTGCAGGTTGAAGTCCGAGCGCATGAAGCTGGTGGTGGCCATGAAGATGAAGGCGATGCTGGCCAGCAGCCGCAGATCGAAGCGCGAGGCGTACTTGCCGACGAACGGGGTCATGATCACCGGCAGGATGCCGATCGGCGCGGTGGCCAGGCCGGCCCAGATCGCGGTGTAGCCCATGTCGCGCTGCAGCCACTGCGGGATCAGCAGCGAAACGCTGAAGAACGCGGCATAGGCGACGATCAGCGCCATGGTGCCGGCGCGGAAGTTGCGGTGGCGGAACAGCCGCAGGTCGACGATCGGATCCTTGTCGGTCAGCTCCCAGATCAGGAACACCGCCAGCGCCACCGCCGAGATCGCGGCCAGCACGACGATCTTGGTCGAACTGAACCAGTCCTCGTCGTTGCCCAGGTCCAGCACCACCTGCAGGCAGCCGACGCCGATGATCAGGGTGATCAGGCCGACGTAATCCATGCGCGGGCGCTCGATCGGCTCGGGACGGTCGCGCAGCTGCGAGCCGACCACGGTCGCGGCGATGATGCCCAGCGGCACGTTGATCAGGAAGATCCATTCCCAGCTGTAGTTGTCGGTGATCCAGCCGCCGAGGATCGGCCCGGCGATGGGCGCGACCACGGTGATCATCGCCAGCAAGGCCAGCGCCTGGCCGCGTTTCTCGCGCGGGTAGATCGACACCAGCAGGCTCTGGGTGATCGGGTACATCGGGCCGCAGACGAAACCCTGCAGCGCGCGCGATACCACCAGCATGCCCATGCTCTGGGCCAGGCCGCACAGCAGCGAGGCCGCGGTGAAGGCCAGCGTGGCCCACACGAACAGCTTGGTCTCGCCGAAACGGCGGCTGAGGAAGCCGGTCAGCGGCAGCGCGATGGCGTTGCTGACCGCGAAAGAGGTGATGACCCAGGTCGCCTGCTGCGAACTGGCGCCGAGGTTGCCGGCGATGGTGGGCAGCGAGACGTTGGCGATGGTGGTGTCGAGCACCTGCATGAACGAGGCCATCGCCAGGCCCACCGTGCACAACGCCACACTGGCCGGGCGGAACCCGGCGGCCGGTGCGCCCGGAACCCCGGGCGCGGCGGGAGCGGCAGCTTGGTTGGACATGACCGGGCTCAGTTCGCCTTGGCGGCGTCGGGCAGGTTGGCGTGGATGATCTGCTTCACGGCCGCATCGGCCTGCTGCAGCTGCTGCGCATACACATCGGTATCCAGCAGCGTGCCGCTGGCCGGCTTGGTCGGCAGCACCGCGCCGTTCTGGTCATGCAGGTTGACGTCGGCCTTCATCGACAGGCCGATGCGCAGCGGATGCTGCTCCAGCTGCTTGGCGTCGATGGCGATGCGCACCGGCACGCGCTGCACGATCTTGATCCAGTTGCCGCTGGCGTTCTGCGCCGGCAGCAGCGAGAACGCACTACCGGTGCCGATGCCCAGGCTCTGCACGGTGCCGTGGTAGGTCACCGCGCTGCCGTACACGTCCGACTCCAGTTCCACCGGCTGGCCCAGGCGCATGTGCTTGAGCTGGGTTTCCTTGAAGTTGGCGTCCACCCACACCTGGTTCAGCGGCACCACCGCCATCAGCGCGGTGCCGGGCTGCACGCGCTGGCCGACCTGCACCGAGCGCCGCGCCACGTAGCCGGCCACCGGCGCGACGATGGCGCTGCGGGCGTTGTTGAGGAAGGCCTGGCGCACCTGCGCGGCGGCGGCCTGCACGTCGGGCTGGTCGGCCACGCCGTTCTCATCGATCAACGCGCGGTTGCGCGCCAGGGTCTCGCGCGAGCCGCTGACCGCGGCCTCGGCGGCGGCCAGCTGATCGCGGGCATGCGCCAGCTCTTCGGCGGAAATCGCACCGGTGGCAACCAGGCTGGCGCGGCGGGCGACGTCGGCGCGGGCGCGCTGCAGGGTCACCTGCTGCGCGGACAGTTCGGCCTGGGCGCCCTCGACCGAGCGGTACAGACCGCGCACCTGGCGCACGGTGCGCGCCAGATTGGCCTCGGCCTGCTGCAGGGCGACCTCGGTGTCGGCCGGGTCGAGCTTGACCAGCGGCTGGCCGCGCTCCACCCGCATGCCGTCGTCGGCGTCGATGCGCACCACGGTGCCGGCCACCATCGGGGTGATCTGCACCAGGTTGCCCTGCACGTAGGCGTCGTCGGTGTCCTCGTGCCAGCGGCCGACCAGGAAATACCAGATCGCCAGCGCGATCAGCACCAGCACCACTACCACGGCCAGGCCGCGCAGCAGCTTGCCGCGCCGGCTGGGGGCGGGAGCGGAGGAAGCGGGGGTCGTTGTCTGATTCATTGCAGCGATCTCAGGAATGCGAAGGTGCGGAAGAAGAAGAGCTCGGCGCATCGGCGGCGGAGGTGGCGTCGTAGCCGCCGCCCAGCGCCTGATTCAGGCGCACCGAGACCAGGATCTGATTGGATTGCAGCGACGCCAGGCGCTGCTGCGCGTCCAGCAACTGCTGTTGCGCGCTGAGCACGTCCAGGTAGTTGCCGATGCCGGCGCGGTAGCGCTGCTGCGACAGGTCGAAGGCGGCTTGCGCCGTCTGCAGCGCCTGCGCCTGCTGCTGCGCCTGCTCGGCCAGCGAACGCGCGGCGTTGACCTGGTCGGCCACCTCGCGCAGCGCCGCCACCAGGGTCTGGTTGTAGTTGGCCACCGCCAGGTCGTACTGCGCATCGCGCTCGGCCAGCTGACTGCGCAGCCGCCCGCTGTCGAACAGCGGCAGGCTCACGCCGGGGCTGAGCAGGCCCAGCACCGACGAACTCTTGAACAGGTCGCCCGGATTGGTGGCGGCGACGCCGCCCAGCAGGGTCAGATTGATGCTGGGATAGAACTGCGCCTTGGCCGCATGGATGCCCTGCGAGGCGGCTTCCACGCGCCAGCGCGCGGCGACCACGTCGGGCCGGCGGCCGAGCAGGTCGCTGGGCAGCACCGACGGCACCCGCGCGGCCTGCGGGTCGAGCAGGCGCGGGCGCTCGATCTGCAGCCCGCGATCCGGGCCGCGGCCGAGCAAGGCCGCCAGGGCGGTGCGCGCTTCGTCGATCTGCTGCTGCGCCGCCGCCTGCTGCTGGCGCGCCGCCGGCACCCGCGCCTCGGCCTGGCGCAGCTGCAGGTTGTTGTCGATGCCGGCATCGCGGCGCTGCCGCACCAGCTTCAGGCTGTTCTCCGAGCGCGCCAGTTCGGCGCCGGCCAGGTCGTACAGATGCCAGGCGTAACCCAGTTGCGCATAGGCGCGGGCGACGCCGGCCGACAGGTCCAGGCGCGCGGCCTGCGCGTCGACCTCGGCCGCATGCGCCTGGTCCACCGCCGCCTCCCACGAGGCGCGCTTGCCGCCCCACAGGTCGAAGCCGTAGCTGAAGTCCAGCAGCGCCTGCTCGTTGTGGATGTACTTGCCGCCGATCTCGTCGCCGACCAGGCCCTTGGGCAGTTGCAGGCCGGTGTAGCCGGCCGACAGCGACAGCTTGGCGCCGCGGTCGGCATCGGCCGCGCCGGCCTGGGCCTGCGCCAGGCGCAGCCGCGCATCGGCCGCGTCCAGGCTGGGCGTGCCCTGCAGGGCCTCGGCGATCAGCGCGTCGAGCTGCGGATCGCCCAGCGCCTTCCACCAGTCCTGCTGCGGCCACGGCGCCGGCGCCAGCGCGTCGGCGGCCAGGGTCTTGCCGATGTGCAGCTGGCGGTCGGCATCGAGCCGGCGCCCCTGCGGTTCCAGGCCACGGCTGCTGGCGCAGGCCGCCAGTGCCAGGGTGAGGGCCGCGACCGCGAACGGGCGCAGGCGGGAGGGAGAAGAAGACAGAGTCATGTGGGCGGGTTCAGGGCGAATTGAGGGAATCGCGGACGCGGACCAACAGCGAAAACAAGTGCTCGCGCTCGTCGGCGGACAGATCGCGCAAGGCATCGGCGATGACGTCGTCGCCGCGCTGCTTGAGCTGCTGCCACAGCGCCTGGCCTTCGTCGGTCAGCACCAGGCGCAACGCGCGGCGGTCCTGCGCGTGCGCCTCGCGGCGCACCCAGCCCAGGTCTTCCAGCTTGTCCAGCAGGCGCGTCACCGCGCTGGGGTTCTGGTCGATGGCCTGGGCCAGTTCGTTGGCGGTGCACGGCGCCATGTGGGCCAGGGCCTTCATGCCGATGTAGTGGCTGAAGCCCAGGTCCGGCTCCAGCCCGGCCATGGCGCGGTCGAGGCGGCGCATCAGGCCGTCACGCACCTGGCGCAGCAACAGGCCGAACGAGGGCTGGCCAGGAAAGGAGGGAGCGCAGTTCATGGGCGCCCATTATTTTCATTTAGAAATATATGTCAAGAAAATATCCCCAAGGAAACTAGATGCTGCGTTGCAGTAGAGGAACGCTGACGGCGAGCGCACTGTAGCGGCGCGCGGCCATGGCTCGGTATTACAATCCGGACAATGGATATCGAAATCGCGCCAACCCAGCCGGCCGACGTTCCGGCCAGCGTCGGCTCCGACAGCGCGCTGGACCCGCGCGCCATGGAGTGGTTCGAACGCGCCGATGGCCCGCCCGCGCTGGCCTTCATCGCGCATTCGCCGGTGTCGCTACGGCGCGAGGTGGACTGGCACCGCCACGTGCGCGGGCAATTGATCTATGTGGAGGACGGCGTGCTGAGCACCCGCACCGCTCACGGCCAGTGGTCGCTGCCGCCGGGCTGTGCCGGCTGGATGCCGCCGCAGGAACTGCACACGGTGCAGGTGTCCGGGCGGGTGCGCAGCTACCTGGTGCTGATCCGCCCCGACGTCTGCGCCGACCTGCCGCCGCGGACCTGCGTGATCGGCATGAACGGCCTGTTCCGGGAGGCGCTGCGGCGGATGAGCCAGTGGGGGGTGCCGCCGGTGCTGGCGGCCGAGCAGCAGCGCCTGTGCGCGGTGCTGCTGGACGAGGTGCGCAACGCCCCGGTCGAGCATCTGCACCTGCCGATGCCGCGCGACCGCCGGCTGCTGCGCATCGCCACCCAGTTGCTGGAAACCCCCGCCGACGACCGCTCGCTGGCGCAATGGGCGCACTGGGCCGGGCTGTCGGCGCGCAGCCTGAGCCGCCACTTCCGCGACGAGACCGGCTTCGGCTTCGCCGGCTGGCGCCAGCAGGCGCGGCTGGCCGAGGCGCTGCGCCGGCTCAGCGACGGCGCCAGCGTCGCCGACACCGCCTTCCGGCTGGGCTACAGCAGCCCCAGCGCCTTCGTCACCGCCTTTCGCGGCCGCTTCGGCCATCCTCCGGCCCGTTACCTGGCCAGCGCCGGCGGCACCCGCGGCTTGGCATCGCCGGCCGCATCCGGATAATCGACCGGCTGACCTGCGGCGCCTGGCGCCGCGTTCCCCTATAGGTATTTCCTGCGCATGACCGATCTCGCCCGCCCCGCCTTCCATGGCTTCGAACAGCTGCCGCTGCGCGAATACGCCGAACGCGCCTACCTCGACTACTCCATGTACGTGGTGCTGGACCGCGCCCTGCCCTTCCTCGGCGACGGGCTCAAGCCGGTGCAGCGGCGCATCATCTATGCGATGAGCGAGCTGGGCCTGAACGCGACGGCCAAGCCGAAGAAGTCCGCGCGCACCGTCGGCGACGTGATCGGCAAATACCACCCGCACGGCGACAGCGCCTGCTACGAAGCGCTGGTGCTGATGGCGCAGCCGTTCTCCTACCGCTACCCGCTGATCGAAGGCCAGGGCAACTTCGGCTCCACCGACGACCCGAAGTCGTTCGCGGCGATGCGCTACACCGAGTCCAAGCTGACCCCGATCGCCGAAGTGCTGCTGGGCGAACTGGGCCAGGGCACGGTGGACTGGTCGCCGAACTTCGACGGCACCCTGGACGAGCCGACCTGGATGCCGGCGCGGCTGCCGCACCTGCTGCTCAACGGCACCACCGGCATCGCCGTGGGCATGGCCACCGACGTGCCGCCGCACAACCTCAACGAGATCGTCAGCGCGCTGATCCGCCTGCTCGACGACCCCGACGCGAGTGTCGCCGACCTGTGCGAGCACGTGCGCGGCCCGGACTACCCGACCACCGCCGAGATCATCACCCCGGCCGCCGACCTGCGCGCGATCTACGAGACCGGCCATGGCAGCGTGCGCGCCCGCGCCACCTACCAGAAGGAAAACGCCAACATCGTGGTCACGGCGCTGCCCTACCAGGTGTCGCCGTCCAAGGTGATCGAGCAGATCGCGCAGCAGATGCGCGCCAAGAAGCTGCCCTGGCTGGAAGACATCCGCGACGAGTCCGACCACGCCAACCCGGTGCGGGTGGTGCTGGTGCCGCGTTCCAACCGGGTCGACGCCGAGCAGTTGATGGGCCACCTGTTCGCCACCACCGACCTGGAGCGCAGCTACCGGGTCAACCTCAACGTGATCGGCCTGGACGGCCGCCCGCAGGTGAAGAACCTCAAGACCCTGCTGGAGGAGTGGCTGCGCTTCCGCAGCGACACCGTGGTGCGCCGCCTCAACCATCGGTTGGAGAAGGTCGAGCGCCGTCTGCACCTGTTGGAAGGCCTGCTGACCGCGTTCCTCAACCTGGATGAGGTGATCCGCATCATCCGCACCGAGGACGAGCCGAAGTCGGCGCTGATCGCGCGCTTCGGACTCAGCGAGGAACAGGCCGACTACATCCTGGAGACGCGCCTGCGCCAGCTCGCGCGGCTGGAAGAGATGAAGATCCGCGGCGAGCAGGACGCGCTGGCCAAGGAACGCGAGCAGCTGCAGGCGCTGCTGGCCAGCAAGACCAAGCTGAAGAAGCTGATCAAGGACGAGCTGACGGCCGACGCCAAGAAGTTCGGCGATGCGCGGCGTTCGCCGCTGGTGCAGCGCGGCGCGGCCCAGGCCATCGACGAGACCGAGCTGGTGCCGAGCGAGCCGATGACCGTGGTGATGTCGGAGAAGGGCTGGATCCGTGCGGCCAAGGGCCACGACGTGGACCCGGCGGCGCTGTCCTACCGCGACGGCGACGGCCTGCTGGCGGCGGTGCGCGGGCGCAGCACGCAGCAGGTGGCGTTCCTGGATTCGGAAGGCCGTGCCTATTCGACCCTGGTGCATACCCTACCCTCGGCGCGCGGCAACGGCGAGCCGCTGACCGGACGCTTCTCGCCCGCGGCCGGTGCCTCGTTCCAGGCCATCGCCAGCGGCGAGAACGACAGCCGCCTGGTGCTGGCGTCCTCGCACGGCTACGGCTTCGTCACCCGCTTCGAGAACCTGACCAGCCGCAACAAGGCCGGCAAGGCCATGCTCAACCTGACCCCGAACGCCAAGGTGCTGCCGCCCGCGCCGGTGAGCGGCGCCGGCAGCGACCGCATCGTCGCGGTCACCAGCGCCGGCCACCTGCTGGCGTTCCCGGTCGCCGACCTGCCCGAGCTGGACAAGGGCAAGGGCAACAAGATCATCGACATCCCCAAGGCCAAGCTCAGCACCGAACGGGTGGTGGCGATCGCCGCGGTGGCGCCGGGCAACACGCTGCTGGTCAAGAGCGGCCAACGCACCATGTCGCTGTCGTTCAAGGACCTGGACGCCTACCTCGGCGCCCGCGCCAGCCGCGGCGGATTGCTGCCGCGCGGGTGGCAGAAGGTCGACGATCTGGCGGTGGAGTAAGCGCGCCTCACTGGACATCCGTCCAGCCCCGGCTTGTCAGTCCTCTCAACGAAGGAACGCAACGATGAACGAGAACGTGAGCAATGCCGGCAATGACGCTTCCTTGATTGCCAGGGTGGAGCGGCTGGAGCAACAACTCCAGGCCAAGGACCAACGCCTGCGCCGTGCCGTGACGGTCAACCGGGTGCTGCTGTTCGGCGTCGCCGCCCTGGTGGTCGCCAGCGCCGGCGCCATCACCAGCGTCGGCGAACAACTGAGCCAGTTCATGGAGTTCTCCAGCACGCCGGTGTCCGCGCCGGCGCTAGACACCTCCGTGCGCTGGGGCCGGCGCGATGCGTCCAATGTCGGCCCCGGCTACACCAACGAGATCCTGTCGCTGATCTCCGAGTCCGACCAGCAGAACTCCTTCAGTTGGCCGCTGTACATTCAGCTCAATGCGACCAAACATCCCAACGCGACCCAGGACAGTTCGCAGAGCGTGGGCGCCACCGTCCGGGCGTTCCAGCGCAGCACCGGGTCGCCGTGGCTGGCGGGTTTCCACAGCGAACTGTTCCACGGCTACGACGGTATCGCCGGGCAGAACGTCGCAACGCACGGCACCAGCATCCTGTTCAACGGCGAATTGACCTCCTACACCAACGGCGGGTCGACGATCGGCCTCAATCTGCTCAACACCCCGGGTTCCAGCACCGCCGGCACGCATGCCATCCAGATCCAGCCGGGCACGCGTGGCTGGCAGAACGGCATCCACTTCGACAGCGGCGCGCTCGGCAACATCGGCATCAACTTCGACCAGTCCAACTACAACATGGGCATCGACCTTGGCGACAACAGCCTGAGAATGAATGCCAATCAGCGCATCATCCTCGAGAAGTACGGCAGCGTGTATCTGCGCTACAACAGTACGAGCGACAAGGTGGAAGTGGTCAAGAAGGGCAGCGTCGTCGCTTCCTGGTGAGACATCCGCGGGATCGGAACTTACGGGGATACCGAAGTGGATCCACTCCTATCGTAGGAGCGCCTTCAGCCGCGACACCTCAGCGTGTCGCGGCTAGCGCCGGCCGCTCCGACGATAAGAAGCACAGTGGTCTGCGCGCCCGTTCTCGGGGATATTCTCGCTAGGCCGCATCGCGCAACTGCTCGATATGGCTGGCGATCATCGCCGCCACCGTGTCGGCCACCGCGCGCGCGCTCAGGCGGGTATCGAACAACAGTTCCACCGTGGCATAGATCAGGTCGACCACGATGCGGCTGACCAGGCGCAACTGGCGCGGGTCGGCGTCGGGGAAGGCCTCGCTGAGGAAGCGCACCTGGCCCTTGGTCACCTGCGCATGCGACTCCAGGCGCACCTGCTGCAGCGCCGGCACCGCGCGCAGCGCGCGCAGCACCCAGACGCCACCCTCGGTCGCCTTGGTGACGCGGTAGGTATCCAGCACCAGTCCGGCCAGCGCACGCTGCAACTCCTCGCGCGTGCCGCTCATCGCCTGCAGGGTGATCCACTTGGGGATGAGCTGGTTCTGCCGCTCCATCAGCCGCCGGCCCAGTTCCGACAGCAGCGCGTACTTGTTCGGGAAATAGCGGTACAGCGCCGGCGGCGTCAGCCCGGCACGCGCGCACACCAGGTTGGTGGACAGCCGCTCCACGCCGACGTCGCCGAGCAGTTGCGCGGTGACCGCGAGGATCTGTTCGTAGGTCTCGGTGGCGCGATGCTGGGCCGGCACCTTGTTCCCGGTCAGGCGCGGGCGGTGCGGTGCGGAGGGACGCGGCGTGTCGGCGGGCATGGGATCTCGATGGTGGTAAAGCAGCAGGCGCCGCAGTGGCGGCACGTCGCCAGCCTGACGGCACGCATCGCCGCGGCAATGGGTGCGCGGGCTGCGCCGCGACGTCGCGGCACGCGCCGACATCGCATCTTACCGCGCCCGCCGCTGGCACACCGGCAACGTCGCTCAGCGCCGCGCCAGCCAACCGCTGAGGCCGGCCGCCAAGCGCCGCTGCAACGTGGTGTACGGAGGAAAGAACGCCTTGACGATCGGCAGTCGGCCGCCGCGCAGCAGCGCGCGTTCGTGCGAGAAGGTGCGGAAGCCGTGCACGCCGTGCGCGCTGCCGAATCCCGAGGCGCCCACCCCGCCGAACGGCAAACCGCTGTGCACGAACTGCTGCAGGCAGTGGTTGACCACCGCGCTGCCGGAACTGGTGCGCGCCAGCACCTGGGCGATGCCGGCACGGTCTTGGCTCCACAGGTACAGCGCCAGCGGCTTGGGCGCGACGTCGAGCCGATCGAGCACCTCGTCGAGGCGCGCGAACTCGACCACCGGCAGTACCGGACCGAAGATCTCTTCCTGCGCGATCCGCGCCTGCGCCGGCACCTGCGCCAGCAGCGTCGGCGCCACGTAGCAGCTCTCCGCGTCGTGCTCGCCACCGGCCAGCAACTGCGCGCCGCCGGCGCGCGCTTCGTCGATCAGCGCGGCCACCCGCGCGGCATGCGCCGGGTGGATCATGCGCGCCAGGTGCGGGCTGGCGGCGACCGCCTGCGCGTCGGCACCGTAGCGCTGCGCCAGCAGGGCGCGGCAGTGTGCGAGCAGGCGCGCGCTGACGTCGCGATGCACGAACAAGGTATCCGGCGCGATGCAGGTCTGTCCGGCATTGACCAGCTTGGCCCAGACGATCACCTCGGCGGCAAGACGCAGGTCGGCGCTGCGGTCGACGATCACCGGCGACTTGCCCCCCAGTTCCAGGGTCACCGGCGTCAATTGCCGCGCCGCCGCGGCCATCACCTCCCGGCCGACCGACGCCGAACCGGTGAAGAACACATGGTCGAACGGACAGGCCAGCAAGGCCTGCGCAGTCGCCGCACCGCCCTGCACCAGGACCACCTCTTCCGGTGCGAATGCCTCGTCCAGCACCGCCTGCAGCACCGCGTTGACCTGCGGGGTGAATTCGGAGGGCTTGATCAGCGCCGTGTTGCCGGCGGCCAGTGCCGACACCAGCGGCCCCAGCACGGTGGCCACCGGGTAGTTCCAGGGCCCGATGATCAGGCAGCGGCCCTTGGGCTGGAACGCGATGCGCGCGCGCGTGCCCAGGGCCAGCAGGGTCGGGGCGACCTTGCGCGGACGCATCCAGCGCGGCAGCTGCGCGATGGCGGTGGCGATCTCGTCGACCACCGGCAGCAGCTCGGTCAATTCCACTTCCAGTGCGGGCTTGGCGAAATCGGCGGCGAAGGCGGCGATCAGCGCCTGCCGTCGCGCCAGCAAGGCATCGCGCAGCGCACGCAGATGCGCGCGCCGCGTGTTCGCCGACGAGCCGCGCCAGGCCAGCGCGGTGGCCTGCTGCGCGGCGAACAGCGCCGCGACCGTCTCCGGTGGGGTGTCCAGCACGGGCTCAAACGCCATCGCCGCGCTCCTGCTTGGCGGACATCGGCCATCGCCCGGTGCCTGGCAATCTCCTGCCCTGCGCCATGCGCGGCCGACGGAAGCGCGTCATCGCAGCGGCCGGCACGCTCGCACGGCCACCCCCATCAGCCCGCATGCGAGCCCGCCTCCACGACGGCCGGACGGCGCTGCCGCCGGCCGATCCACAGCGCCAGCAGCGCCGCGGTCAGCGCAAAGCCCAGACCGACCAGCGGCACCGGCGCCGGATCGTCGGCATGCAGCAGCAGCGACGCCAGCAACGGCCCGCAGGCCGACCCGATCAACTGCGCGGCCGGCACCAGCACCGCCACCCGCCCCTGCGCATCGGCACGCAGCGCCAGGCCGACATGGAACGGCATCAGGAACATCCAGGCGAAGCCGAACGCCACGCACACCGCGGCGAAGCCCAGCGTCGCATTGCCCGGAACCCGGTACATCGCCGCGGCCACCAGGCACAGCGCCACGCTGCCCAGGGTCAGGGTCGCCGTCACCGACAGCCGGCGCACCCAGTAGATCGCCGCCAGCCCGCCGACGATCTGCATGCCCAGCACCCACGAGGTCTGCAATTGCGCCGCATGCGCGTCCAGCCCCGCGCGCAACGCCAGCGGCTCCAGGTAGGCCCACAGCGCGCCGATCGCCGACATCTGCAGGAACGCCACCAGCAATGGCGCCAGCGTCGCCAGCGACCAGCGCAGCCTGGCGGTGGCGGTCGCCGCGCACTGCGCATCGGCGGCGGGAGCCAGGCTTGCCGGCACCGACAGTGCCGCCGCCAGCGGCAGCACCAGCAGGCAGGTCGCGGCCATGGCCACGAAACCGCCCTTCCAGCCGGCCGCCGGCAACACCCACAGCGCCAGCGCCGCCGCCAGCGCGATCTGTGCGAGCGCCTGCAGCACCATGAACACCGCGGTGATCCGGTCCGGCGTGGCCGCGCGCACGATGCTGACCGTTGCCACCCAGACCAATAGACCCTCGGCCAGGCCGGCGACGGCACGCAGCGCGACGAACGCCGCATCGCCCTGCGCCTGCACCGTGGCCAGGTTAAGCGCCGCGGCCAGCAACGCCGCCAAGACCGCCGTGGCACGCTGCCAGGACACCGGCAGCAGCGCATCGCCCAGTGCCACGCCGATCCCCAGCGCGATGATCTCGCCCATCGCCACCACGCCCACGCCGGGCAGCGTGATCAGGTGCTGCTCGACCAGTGCGCCGAGCACGATCGGCTGCACGCCGAGGATCAGCAGCGCGATGGCGCCGATCGACAAGGCCGCGGCGAGCGGACGTGTCGCGTGGAAGGCGGTTGATGCGACGGAAGACGGGGATGGCGTGGCGGTCATCGCGATGGACCCTCAGTAGCCTTTGCTTTCGGCCGGCAGTTCGCCCGCGGCGAAGGCCGCGGCGGCACGCCGCTGGTCCTTGCGCAGCCGCCCGTTGGCGATGCGCCGCACCCACCAGGGCAGCTCCCGCACCTGCCCGCCGGTGGCCGCGGCAAGCACATAGGCCTTGGCGCATTTCTCGAACAACTCCACGTTCAATGCCAGCCGCTGCGCGGTGATGCCAAGACACAGCGGGCGTCCGCCGAACAGCAGGACGCTGCCGCTGCCCGGCGCGGCCGTCGCCAACGCGTCGAGCGCAGGAAACGGCGCCGGCATCGGCCCGATGTGCCGCGCCTGTTCGTCGAACACCTGCGGCAACACGCCGCCGACATTGGCCAGAAGGTGGCCGAACGCACCGGCCGACCAGGCGCTGGCGCCGACATCCGGACGCCGCGCGTACACCTGCGCGTGCACCTGCGCCGCGGCCGGCAGCGCTGGGTCGCGCCAGTCCAGCCACTGCGGCCGCTCCGCATCGAGCGCGCCACAGCACATCGCCGTGCTGCCCGGACAGCGCAGCGCCAAGGCTGCCGCGTCGTCGCCGAGCAAACGCTTGGCGGCGAGCCGCTCGCGGGTCTGCAGCCACAGCGCTTCGATGTGCGAGAGGGTGGGCATGCGCTATACCAGCTTGAACACGTCGTCGAAGCGGTTCAGCGCCTCGTCGACCACCGCATCGGTATCGGCGCGGCTGGTGTAGATGCGGCTGCCGGCCAGTGTGATCAGCCCGTGCGCCGAATACGCCGCGCCCATCTCTTCCATCATGTGCTTGCGCTCCTTGGCTTCGTTGCGCACGCGCCACAGCTTGTACAGGTTGCCGGTGTCCAGCAGCAGCACGCCGGAGGTCTGCAGGTGCACGATCGAGCCCATGTTGTAGACCACGTACGGCAGGCCGAGACGGCGGATAATCGCCTCCAGGCCCTGCCGCAGGCGATCGCCGGCGCGGCCGGCCTGGCCGGCGGCGTCGCTGCGCTGCGCTTCCAGCAAGGCGTGGTAGCCGGCCACGCAGGACAGCGGATTGGCCGACAGCGTGCCGCCGACGAAGGCGCGCCGCGCCGTCGTGCCGATGCCGCCGACCAGGCTCATCATCACCTCGCGGCGGCCGCCGATCGCGCCGGCCATCGGATAGCCGCCGGCCAGGCACTTGCCGAGCACGGTGATGTCCGGCAGGACCCCGAAGTAGCCCTGCGCACCGCCCGGGCCGAGCCGGAAGCCGGTGACCACTTCGTCGAAGATCAGCAGCGCGCCGAACTCGTCGCACAACTTGCGCACCTGCCGGTTGTAGTCGTGGTGCACCGGCCGCGTGCCGCTTTCCGGCCCCAGCGGTTCCAGCAGCACCGCCGCGGTGCCGCCGCGCAGGCGATTGAACTGCAGCTTGCGCCGCAATGCCTCCAGATCGTTGGGGTGGCATTCCTGGGTGTAGGCGGTGGCGCCGCGCGGGATGCCGATCGCCTCCATGCGCCCGGTGCCCGGCAGGCGCATGCCGTACACCAACTGGTCGCTCCAGCCGTGGTACGCGCCGCCGATCTTGATGATCCATTTCTTGCGGGTGTGGGTGCGGGCCAGGCGCACCGCGCCCATCACCGCCTCGGTGCCGGAGCCGAGCAGGCGCAGCATTTCCACCGCCGGCATGCTGGCGCAGACCAGTTCGGCCAGCTTGACCTCGTACGCGTGCAGCAGGCCGGTCACCGGGCCGCACTGGTCCAGCACCGCCTGCACGTGTTCGCGCAGTTCCGGCGGATTGGACCCGAGCAGGGTCGGCCCGCCCGCCTGCAGGAAGTCGATGTAGCGGTTGCCGTCCACGTCGGTCAGGTACGCGCCCTCGGCGCTGTGCATGGCCAGCGGGAACGGATGGTTGAACGCCAGGTTGTGCTGCACGCCGCCGGGGATCACCTGCTTGGCCGCCTCGCCCAGGCGCTTGGAGCCCTGGCAGCGCGCGTCGAAATAGCGCATCACCTTGGCCATGCCGGCGGCGCCGATCGGCCGCATCGGCTGGTTCACCAAAGCATGGAAGCGTGCGTACAACTGGTCCACATCGGGCCACTGCGAAATGGCGGGGGTCTGGCTCATGGTCGGTGCCGGGTTCGGGGGAACGGAAACGGAAAGCGCGTGCATGGGGTCAGGCCTCCAGTGCAGTGAGGACGGCACGCAACGGCAAGGCCAGGCCGGCGTCATGCAGCGCGCGGCGTTCGATGCGGCGCGCCAGGTGATCGCACGCCAACTGCTCCAGCGCATCGACCGCCGCCACCGCCTGTTCCAGGCTGCGGCCGCAGCACAGCACGCCGTGGTTGCGCATCAGGTAGGCGTTGCTCGACGGCCGCAGCTGGCGCGCCAGCAACCAGGCCAGCAGCCCGGTGCCGGACGGGAAGTAGCCGACCATCGGCACGCGCGTGCCGATCGCTGCCTGCAATGCCGGATCCTCCACCGCCAGCGCCGCGCCTAGCAGCGCGCAGGCGCTGGCCACCGGCTGATGGGTGTGGATGCTGCAGGCCACGTCGGGCCGGCGGCGCAGCACCTGCGCATGCAGGCCGGTCTCCACCGACGGCGTGGCGGCGCCGTCCAGTTGCCGCAGGTCGGCCAGGCGCACCACACAGATGTCCTCGGCGCGCATCGTCAGGTAATCGATGGCCGACGGCGTCACCGCGAAGCGCTCGGCATCCAGGCGCAAGGCGACGTTGCCGCCGGTGCCGGCCAGATAGCCGCGCCGCGACAGGTCCACGCACAGCGCGACCACGCGCGCGCGTTGTTCATGGGCAAACATGCTGGGGAACCTCCGGCACGCACTCGGGAACGGGATTCATGCGCCGGTAGATCGGCGCCAGCGTGCGCTGCAATTCGCGGAACATCGCATAGCGGTCGTCGTACAGCGCGCGCGTGCGCGGCGACGGTTCGTATACCCGGCGCGCGCGTTGCAGCGCCGGCAGGTCGGCGAAGTGCAGCCGGCCCAGGCCGACGCCGGCAATGAAGGTGGCGCCGATCGCATTGGCCTGGATCGGGTTGTGCAGTTGCCGGATCGGCTGGCCGCTGACGTCGGCGATGATCTGGCACCACAGGTCCGACTGCGCGCCGCCGCCGACCGCGGCGATCACGCCCGGATCGCGGCCGAGCAAGCGCGCGAACGGTTCCATCATCCAGCGCGTGTTCAACGCCACCCCTTCCATGAAGGCGCGGATGATGTCCTCGCGGGTGTGCATCAGCGACAGGTTGACCAGCCCGGCGCGCAGGCTATGGTCCTCCACCGGGGTGCGCTCGCCGAACAGCCACGGCATGTACACCAGGCCGTTGGCCCCGGCCGGCACCCGCGCGGCGATGACGTTGAGCACCTCGTACACGTCCGGGCGTTCTTCGTCGCGCAGCAGTTCGTCGGGATGGAACAGGATGCGGTCGCGCAGGAACGACAGGTTGGCGCCGGCGGTGGACTGCAGCGCGGTGGCCAGGTAGCGCCCGCTAACCGCGCACGGCACCGCGGCGATGTTGCTGAACACGTCGGTCTTCATCCGCGGAACGTGCGCGCCCAGCCACGACGAGGTGCCCAGATACAGATGCGCGGCGTAGTCCTCGACCGCCGCGGCCACCGCCACCGCCGAGTTGTCGATGGCGCCGGCGATCACCCGGGTCTGCGGCGACAGGCCCAGTTGCGCGGCCACGCCCGGCAGCAGCGGTCCCAGCACCTCGGTGGAGGCCACCAGCTCCGGCAGCTTGTCGCGTTCGATGCCGAGCAGCCGCAGCAGGCCGTCGTCGTAGCGGATGCGCATCGGGTCGCGGTTGTCGGTGACCCAGGTGGTGAGCACCGAATCGGCGGTGGCGCAGAAGCGCCCGGTCAGGCGCAGGTTGAGATAGTCCAGCGCGTTGAGGAACTTGTGCGTGCGCTGGTAACGCTGCGGTTCGTGGTCGCGCAGGTAGGCGATATGGCCGGCGCAATCCTTGCCGCTGCCGGCCGGCGCGCCGCCGCTCAGGCGCAACCAGCGCAGCAGCTTCAGCGGCGCATAGCCGCGCACGTTGAGCCAACGACCGCGCAGGCGCCGCGCGATCGCGGCCTGCCCGCGCATGTCCAGCCACAGCATGGCATTGCCCAGCGCGCGGCCGTCGCGGTCCACGCACACGGTGCACTCGCCCTGGGTCGAGCAGCAGACTGCGGTCACCCGCTGGCGCAACGCCTCGCCGCCTTGCAGCACCGCCGCCGCGGTGACCAGCAACGCGTTCCACCAGTCGCGCGGATCCTGCTCGGCGCAGACGCCATGCACGTGCAGCGGCACCGGTTCGAAGGCCCAGGCGATCACCTGGCCCTCCAGGGTGACCAGCGCGCACTTGCAGCCGGAGGTTCCCAGGTCCACCGCCAGCACCAGCGGCTGGTCGCCGCCCCGGTCGGCATCGAGCAGTTCGCTGCGCATCGGTCAGAACGTGTAGCCGATCGAGGCGACCAGGGTGTCGCCATCGGTCTTGCGGATGCGCGCGCCGTCCTGCACCCAGTACAGCTCGTGCGCATTGACCCGGGTGCTGACCCAGTCCAGGTTCCAGTCCAGGCCCCAATGCTTGTGGGTGACGCCGATCTGGTAGTCGGCGAAGCTGCCCTCGCTGAAGTTGCCCAGCTTCTGGTAGCCGGCGTGCAGGCGCAGCGTGGTCGACGGCAATACCGACGGCAGCAGCGGGGTCTGGTAGTTGAGATCGCCCAGCAAGGTGCCGCGCGATTCGTGCTCGCCACGGGCGAAGCAGCGCAGCGCCGTCGTCGGGTCGGCGGCGAACTGCAGGATCTGTGCGCACACGCCGCCGGTGTCGGCGCCGCGGTAGGTCTTGGAGAACACGTACAGCACGCGGCCCTCGACCGCGCCGTAGCCGAGTTCGAGCACGCCGAAATTGCTGTCGTAGTCGGTGCGGCGGATGTCCTCGGGCGTTCCCGTCTCCAGGTCGATCCGGTGCGGGGCCAGGAAGCTGGCGCCGGGGAAGCGCTCGGTGGCCAGGCCGACGCCGGCATGCCAGGCATCGGGATTGCCGAAGCGGTAGCCGGCCGCGGCGGTGATGCCCAGGCCGTCGCCGTCGAGGAACTGCTTCTTGCTGACCTTGGCCACCTCCAGCAGCGCGACGAAACCACTGGCGTGCACGAACTGGGTGGTCCACTTCAGCGACGGGCGCATCAGCGAGTCGGACACGCCGCGCGTGCGTTGCTCGCTCATCAGCTTGATCTGGTTCTGGAACTCGTAACTGACCATGCCATCGGCGTCGGCCTGCTGGGCGTGTGCCCGGGCGCAGCACGCGCCGTGCAGGGCCAGTGCGCCCGCGAGGGTCGCCATGAAGCGGACTGCGGTCATCTCAATCTCCCCTGTTCGCTGAGGAAGGTGGGACGCGCGGCGGCCGTCGCTGGCCCCGCACATCGATGACGCCGGCGCGTTGCGCGCGCGGCGGGTGAATCACGTCGCGCAGACCGGCGTGCTGGGCAGCGTCTGCACGCGGGTGAAGCGTTCGGTCTCGCCGAGCACTTCCACCCCGACGAAGGCGCGCAGGTCCAGCGATTTGCCGCTGGCGCGCAGCGTGGCCTTGTAGCGCTTGCCGCTGCGCGGATCGAAGGCCCAGCCGTCGCGCCAGGTATCGCCGTCCTCGCGCCCCAGGCGCGCGATCTGCACGCCGCAGGTATCGGTGGCGGTGCCGGCGTCCTTGTCCCAGACGATGCGTCCGCACAAGGCCGTGGCCGCATCCGCGCACGGCGCGAACTCCACCACCGCGTCCTTGGCCGCGGTCAGCCACAACCCCTGCGCCGCGGCCGGCGCCGCACACGCCGGCGCGGTCGCCAGCAGCCATCCCGCGACCACCACACCGACCGCGCCGTACCGCTTCATTCCCGGACTCGCCTGCATCGAACGCCCCCTCGCCATCGCGCAATTAAGTAGTGAAAACTACCGTATAGCGATCACTACCGTTTTGCAAGCATTGTCCGCAGGGCCTTTGCCGCGGACGTGGCGAGGCGCGCAAACGCCTGGATTTCAAGGGTTCGCGTGTGCAGCGACATGCGTGCGACGGCCGATTTTTGCGGCATTGCAACAGCCATCGGCGAGGACGGCGACGACAGATCGGCTCGCCCGATCGCCATGGCGTCGCACTGCGAACCGAGCGAATGCGCCAGCCACGCCATCCAGCCACGCGGCCGCGCGCGGCCGAACCCGATCGGCGGCGTCAGGAAACGAGAAGGGCAGAAGGCGTGTCGGCAGTCGCTGCGGCCTTGCTGCAGCAGCAACCGCCGCGACACCGCGATGCGCACTGTCGCCCGCGAGGGTCGGCAGCGCCGGCGCGGGCCAGCGAGAGTTGTGGCGACCGGCACGATCGGCGGGTCAGAAGCGGCCGGCGATGGCACGGCCGCGGTGGCGGGGATGGGTCCCGCTCAGTGCATCGGCGCCTCCCGCATGTGGGAGGCGCACGGACGGATCAGGCGTCCTTGCCGGACACGTGCCCGTCGATCTTCGAGGTCTGGTACAGCGCCATGCCGATGCGCTTGATCAGGCCGAGCTGCTGCTCCAGCCACCAGGCATGGTCTTCCTCGGTGTCGCGCAGCTGCGCCAGCAACACGTCGCGGCTGACGTAGTCGCCATGCTGCTCGCACAGCTTCATGCCCGCGGCCAGGTTGGCGCGCACTTCGTACTCGACCTTCAGGTCCTTCTCCAGCATTTCCTCGACCGTGCGCCCGGGTTCGAAGGCATGCGGGCGCATGTCCGGGTCGCCCTCCAGGAACAGGATGCGCCGCAGCAGCGCATCGGCGTGCTCGGTCTCCTCTTCCATCTCGTGGTTGATGCGTTCGTACAGCGCCAGCAGGCCCTGGTCCTCGTAACGCCGCGAGTGGATGAAATACTGGTCGCGCGCGGCCAGTTCGCCGCGCAGCAGCTCCTTGAGGCATTGCACAACGTCGGGGTGTCCCTTCATGGGGCGGGCTCCGTGGGGTCGACTGAGGGCGCCATAGTGCCCGATGCCGCCGCACCGCGTTCCAATCGGAATCATTCACATCCCGACTCGCACATCCGCGATGCGTGACCCCGCGCACAGCGCGCCGCGCCTACGCGGGAACGACACGCAGTCGTGTCTAGAATCGCAGACTTGCCCACCGGAGAGAGACGATGCGCGGTCGATGGAAACGCCTGCTGCTGGGGACGCTGCTGCTGACGGCGGCCGTGGCGCTGGGCATCTGGCTGCTGCTGCGCGGCAGCCTGGCCACGCTCGACGGCAAGGCCCCGCTACAAGGCCTGCGCGCACCGGCAATCATCCAGCGCGACGCGCTGGGCACGGTCACCATCGATGCCGCCGACGAGGCCGATGCGATGCGCGCGCTCGGCTACGTGCACGCGCAGGAACGCTTCTTCGAGATGGACCTGCTGCGCCGCGCCGCCGCAGGCGAACTGTCCGAGCTGGTCGGTCCGCACGCGCTGGACGTGGACAAGGCACGGCGGGCGCATCGCCTGCGCGCGCGCAGCAGCGCGCAACTGGCCGCGTTCGCCGGCCAGCACGCGGCGGCCTTGCAGGCCTACAGCGCCGGCGTCAACCAGGGCCTGCATGCGTTGCGGATACGGCCGTGGCCTTACCTGATGCTGTTCGCCGCGCCGCGCGACTGGCAGCCTGTGGATTCGGCGCTGGCCGGCCAGGCGATGTACTTCGACCTGCAGGGCAAGCAACTCGAGCGCAAGCTGGCCCTGTATCGCCTGCAGCAGCGCTTGCCGGCGCCGCTGTACGCCCTGCTGCGCCACGAAGGCAGCAGTTGGGACGCGACACTGGACGGCAGCGTGCGCGGCGACGCGGCGCTGCCCTCCGCCGATCAGGTCGATCTGCGTCGCCTGGCGCAGGCGCCGGCCGCCGCCGCGACCGAGGCGGTCGCCACCAGCGCGCCCGGCAGCAACAACTGGGCGATCGCCGGCAGCCGCACCGCCGACGGCCGCGCCATCGTCGCCAACGACATGCATCTGGGCCTGCGCGCGCCCAGCCTGTGGTTCCGCGTGCGCCTGCGCTATGCCGATGCGCAGGCGCCGGGCGGCCACGTGGACGTGTCCGGATTCTCGCTGCCCGGCCTGCCGGCGGTGATCGTCGGCAGCAACGGTCACGTTGCCTGGGGGTTCACCAACAGCTATGCAGATACCGCGGACTGGTACCGGCTAACCCCGTGCGCCGCGGTGGCGCAGCCCGGCTGCACGCCGGTCACCGTGCATCGCGAACGGATCAAGGTCTCGGGCGCCCCCGACACCGAACTGCAGGTCGAAGACACCGCCTATGGCCCGATCCTGCAACACGAACCCGACGGCAGCGCGCTGGCGTTGCGCTGGGCCGCGCAGTTGCCGGGTGCGCTGAATCTGGGGCTGGCCGACTTCGCCCGCGCCGACACCCTGCCCGATGCCTTCGCCCGTGCGCAGCACATCGCCACGCCGGCGCAGAACCTGGTGCTGGCCGACCGCGACGGCCACATCGGCTGGCGCGTGCTCGGCCCGCTGCCGCTGCGCGGCCCGCACTGCGCGGCCGATGCGGTGATGCACGACGTGCGCGCGACAGTGCCGGCGGAGGCGCGCTGCGCGCCATGGCCGCTGTCCACCAGCCAGTCGCCGCAGCGCATCGACCCCGCCGACGGGCAACTGTGGACCGCCAATGCCCGCGTGGTCGGCGGCGCCGAACTGGCGCCGCTCGGCGACGGCGGCTACGCGCTGGGCGCACGCGCACAGCAGATCCGCGACGACCTGCGCCTGCATCCGCGGCTGAACGAACCGCAGTTGCTGGCGATCCAGCTCGACGACCGCGCCCTGTTCCTGCAGCGCTGGTGGGCGCTGCTGCAGCAACGCGATGCCGGTTCGGCGACGCCGGCGTTGCACGCCATCTCGCAAGCGGCCAAGCACTGGGAGGGCCGCGCCAGCACCGGCTCGGTGAGCTACACCCTGGTGCGCGCCTGGCGCCTGGCGGTGCTGACCCGGATCCGCGACGGCCTGATCGCACCGGCACGTACAGGATCGAACGCAGATACCGCGCCCGCGCCCCCGGCGCTGCCGCAACTGGAAGGCGTGGCCTGGCCGCTGCTGCAGCAACAGCCGCTGCACCTGCTGCCGCGCCGCTACGGCAGCTGGCAGGCGCTGCTGGAAGACGCCGCCACCGAGGTGCGCACGCACCTGCAGGCCGATGGCCCGCTGGACACTCGCCGCTGGGGCCAGGAGAACCGTGCGGCGATCTGCCATCCGCTGGCGCAGGGCCTGCCGGCGCCGCTGCGCGGCTGGCTGTGCATGCCGGACACGCCGCTGCCGGGCGATGACGACATGCCGCGGGTGCAGCGCCCGGCCTTCGGCGCCTCCGAGCGCATGGTGGTGGCACCGGGTCACGAGGCCGACGGCATCGTGCACATGCCCGGCGGCCAGAGCGGCCACCCGCTGTCGCCGTTCTGGGGCGCCGGCCACGCCGACTGGGTGCAGGGCCGCGCCACAAAGTTCCTGCCCGGCCCGACCCGGCACACGCTGACATTAAGCCCGTCCGCACCACAATGACCCGCGATCGGCTCCGCGCCCGCGTCCGACCGCATACGCCGGCCTGCCTTCCCCCTTCCCCCACTGCCGAGTCTGCCTACCGATGAAGCGCCCTCCCCTGCTCGCCCTGTTGCTGCCGCTCGCCGCGGCCGTGTCGTTTTCCGCCTGTGCCACGCCGGCTGCCGACGCGCCCGCGGCCGCCTCCGACTGCAGCGTGCGCGCCCAACCCGGCGACGATCTGCAGGCCGCGATCGACCGCGTCCCCAACGACGGCAAACCCGCCACGGTGTGCCTGAGCGCCGGCGAGTTCCCGGTCGGCAAGCTGATCTCGATCCAACGCGACGGCCTGCGCCTGCGCGGCCAGGGCGACAGCACCGTGCTGCGCATGCGCGACCACGTGCAGCAACCGACCATCGTCATCGGCGACTATCAGAACGAGCGCCCGATCCGGCCGATCCGCGACGTGCGCGTGGAGCAGTTGCAGATCGTCGGCGGCACCATCGACAAGGAGTTCATGCCCGAACGCCCGTACCTCAGCAACAGCCTGGTGGTGGTGCGCAACGGCCAGAACATCCAGCTGACCCACCTGCGAGTGAGCAAGTGCCGCAGCGCCTGCCTGCTCAGCGAGTTCGACAGCCGCGACCTGCTGATCGCGCACAACGACGTCTCCGGCGCGACCTGGGATGGGGTGTCGTTCAACCGCACCGCCAAGGTCAAGCTGATCGACAACGTGATCCACGACAACGTCGCCGCCGGCATCACCACCGAGCACCTGGAAGACAGCGAGATCCGCGACAACCGCCTGGAGCGCAACGGCAGCCAGGGCGTGTACCTGGCCGACGCGCGGCGCAACCTGTTCGCGGGCAACCAGTTCATCGACAACAAGGGCGCCGGGCTCTACCTGACCTGCTCGATCCGCCAGCGCACGCCGCAGATCCTGTGCTGGGACAACAGCATGAGCCAGGACAACACCTTCGAGAACAACACCTTCCGCGGCAACCCCTACACCTACACCATCGGCGTGGACAGCGCGGCCAACTGCACCGGCCCGGAGTTCCGCCCCAACCTGTGGCGCAAGAACAACCAGGCCGATGCCTCAGGCATCGACATCCAGCCCGAACGCTACGGCCACTGCGTGCGCTTCGAGTAAGCGCGCGCGGCCGCGGCGCCTGCGCACGCCACCCGGCCGGCCTTGAACAGGTCGGGCAGGCACGCCCGGCTGCGTCCAGTAGGGTGTCGGACCACCACCCAGGCGGGCGACACGCACGCCGCGACACATCCATTAAAGCTCTGCCTGCAGCGGCCGCTAACCGGTGACGACGCCCCAGCGACCGACGGACCGCGCTGGACCACCGACCGGCCGTGCCGCAGACGCTGGAGTGCCGCGGCGCTCTGGGAGAGCAGATGAACTACCACCTTCATGTCCGCCGCACCCTCGACACGCCGATCCTGGCGATCCAGGGCCTGACCCTGTGCGTCTGGCTGGCGCTGCTGCTGTGCAACCCCTACCTGAGCCACCCACTGGACGCGCGCTATGCGCTGGCGTTCGCCGCCATGCTCGGCAGCGCCGCGGTCATGCGCATGGCCAGGCACTTCTGGCAATGGCGGTTGAGCGCCTTCCTGTCGGTGATCGCGTTCGACGCCGCATTCCGGCTGCAGTTGCACCACATGGGCGGCGCCGGCCTGCCCTGGATGCTGCCGGTGGCGGTGACCCTGAGCCTGGGCTACAGCCTGCTGTTCTGCCACGCGCGCGACTATCTGCTGGCGCTGGCCTGCACCTGGGCGATCATGCTCGGCTGGCACGACAGCCTGGTGCCGGCCTCCGCCGACCTGCCGCTGCTGGAGATCCTGGTGGCGGCGGTGACCATGGTCGGGTTCGCGTTGAACCGCATCTTCGTCACCACCATGCGCAGCAACCACGCACTGAAGGAAGGCTATCGGCGCCTGGCCGCGACCGACGCACTGACCGGCATCCCCAACCGGCGCGCGCTGATGGCCGACCTGCAGGCAGCGGTCGGCACCCAGCACGCCGTGCAGTTGGCCATGCTGGACATCGACGACTTCGAGCGGATCGGCGCCGAGCACGGTCACCACGTCGGCGATGCGGTGCTGCAGGCGCTGGCGACGGAACTGGTGCGGCTGGACCCGCGTTGCCGCGTCGGCCGCCTCGGCGGCGAGGAGTTCGGCCTGCTGTTCGAGGGCGTGTCGCAGGACAAGGCGAGCGCACTGGTGCAGCGCCTGCAGCAGCGCATCCGCGGCCTGCGCGTGGACGGCGCCAGCTTCACCTGCAGCGTCGGCATGGCCTCGTTGCCGGCCGGCGGCGAACTGTCCGACCTGCTCGCCCGCGCCGACCGCGCGCTGTCCGCCGCCCGGCAGGCGGGCAACGGCAGCCTTCGCCTCGACGGCGCCACGCCGGTGTCGGCCAGCACGTCCGCGGCGTTCGCGCGCGATCCCGTGCTGCCGGCCGCCACGTCGCTGTAGCAGGCAGCACCAACAGCCCCCCCGCGGGGCGGCGCATGCCGCCGCCCCGCAGCGCACTCGCTCGTGGTGCACGCGCATCAGGCCCGACGCAGACAGCGCAGACGTCCACCCCGCTTCACCGCCGCTGCGTGCGGCACGAACAGGCTGAACCGCAGACGCTGCGGCCACTCAAGCCGCCACGCCGGCATGCCGATAAGCTGCCATCGATCCAGCGCGTGCGCGTCGGCGTCCGCACATCACGAACCGGCCGGGACGCGCCGTTGGGCAGCACATGACGTACCCGGAGTACATCCGCCACCTGCTGGGCCGGTCGACCACCGCCATCCAAGCGCTGACCCTGTCGATCTGGGTCGCGACGCTGCTGTTCAATCCGTATCTGCAGCGACCATGGGGCCTGGTCAATTTGATCCTGCTGGCCGCGCTGCTCGGCGCTGCCGCCTGCACCCTGCTGGTCCGCCGCTTCTGGCACTGGCGCCTGAGCGGCGCGCTGTATGTGCTGCTGCTGTCGTGGGCGTATCAGATCGAGCTGCGGCAGATGGGCGTACATGGCGAATTCTGGTGGCTGCCGACCGCGGTCACCCTGTGCCTGGGCATCAATCTGTTGTTCCCGTTCACGCGCGACTACCTGCTGGCGCTGGCATACACCTGGACGATCATGCTGAGCGGTCGGGCGCTGCCACCGGCGGCCGCCAGCGACCCGATGCTGCTGGGGCTGCTGGTCGCCGCGGTGTCGCTGATCGGCCTGGCCATGAACCGCACCTTCGCGCGCAGCATGCTGATCACCTACCGTCTGAAGGAAGACTACCGGCGCATCTCCGAGACCGATGCGCTGACCGGGCTGGCCAACCGGCGCGCCCTGATGGCGCAACTGCATGCGCTGGCGGCCGAGCGCGGTCGCCGCGGCACGCTGCAGTTCGCGATGCTGGACATCGACGATTTCAAGCAGGTCAACGACCGCCATGGCCACGATGTCGGCGATGCGGTGTTGCTCGCCCTGGCCGCCGAACTGACCCGGCTCGAACACGGCTGCCGGGTCGGCCGGCTCGGCGGCGAGGAATTCGGCATCGTGCTCGACGGCATGAGCGACGCCCAGACCGATGCCCTGCTGCAGCGGCTGCTGGAACGCGTGCGCCAGACCCGCGCCAAGGGCGTGGCCTTCACGTTCAGCGCCGGGGTCGCGCGCATGCACCCCGACGGCGACGTCTCGGATCTGCTCAAGCGTGCCGACCGTGCGCTGTATGCCGCCAAGCGCGACGGCAAGAGCCGGATCTGCCTGGACAGCGCCACAGGGCCAGCCCCCATGGCGGCCGTGCACGGCGGCCTCGACAGCGCGGCGCCGACGGCGGATCCGGCGTAGCGGGAGGCGCGCGGAAAGGAGCCGCATCCCGCGGCACGCATCGCCGGCGAACACGCACGCTACCCGGGCAGCGCGACACGCCTGCGCTTGCGGCTACACCGCCCGCCACAGCAGGCGCAGGCCCAGGCCACTCATCAGCACCGCACTGAGCCGGTCCAGCGGCCGCCGCGCGCGCAGCCACCAGCGCCGCGGCGCGGGCGCGGACAGCAACCCGGCCACCAGCGCGAACCAGGCCGCATCGATGGCGAAGGCCAGCGATGGCAGCGCCACGTACTCGACAGGCACGCGCTGCGCCGGCAGCAGCGCGGCGAACAGGCCGGCGAACACCAGCGCGGTCTGCGGGTTGCCGAGCTGGGTCAACAGGCCCATGACGAAGGCCGAGCGCACCGCCGGCACCTGCTGTTCCGGCGCGATGGCGGCCAGCGACACCGGCGTCCGCCACGCCCGCCAGGCCAGCCACAGCAGATAGGCGGCACCGGCGACCGACACCGCGCGATGCAGCGCCGGCACCCGCTCCAGCAACGCCTACAAGCCGAACAAGGCCGCCAACGCGAACAGCGCGCAGCCCACGCCCATTCCCAGTGCCGCGGCGAGCCCGGCCGTGCGCGAGCGCCCCGCGGCCAGCCGCGCCACCAGCAGGAAGCTGGCGCCGGGGCTGATCGCCCCCAGCGTCAGCACCCCGGCGATCGCCAGCAGGCTGGCGCCGGTCACCCCAGCGCCTGCGCGTGCACCCCGGCCACCGCACGGCCGGAGGGATCGGCCATGGCCGCAAAGCTGGCATCCCAGGCGATCGCCGCCGGCGAGGAGCAGGCGATCGACTTGCCGCCAGGCACGGTCTCGGCGGCGGCCGGCGTCGGGAACACGCGCTCGAACAGGCTGCGGTAGTAATAGGCTTCCTTGGTCTGCGGCGGGTTCACCGGGAAGCGCTTGTCGGCCGCGGCCAGTTCGCGGTCGCTGACCTGCGCCTCGGCATGCGCCTTCAGCCCATCGATCCAGCCGTAGCCGACGCCGTCGCTGAACTGCTCCTTCTGCCGCCACAGGATCGACTCGGGCAGATAGCCCTCGAAGGCTTCGCGCAGCACCGCCTTCTCGATGCGCTTGCTGCCGTCGGCGCGGGTGCCGGCCATCTTGTACTGGGCGTCCATGCGCATGGCCACGTCCAGAAACTCCACGTCCAGGAACGGCACGCGCGGCTCCACGCCCCAGGCCATCATCGACTTGTTGGCGCGCAGGCAATCGTAGTTGTACAGCGCGTCGAGCTTGCGGATCAGTTCTTCGTGGAATTCGCGCGCGTTCGGCGCCTTGTGGAAGTACAGGTAGCCGCCGAAGATCTCGTCGCTGCCTTCGCCGGAGAGCACCATCTTCACCCCCATCGCCTTGATCCGCCGCGCCAGCAGGAACATCGGCGTGGAGGCGCGGATGGTGGTGACGTCGTAGGTCTCGATGTGCCGGATCACCTCCGGCAACGCGTCCAGGCCTTCCTCGAAGGTGTACTCGAAGCCGTGGTGCACCGTGCCCAGCGCCTCGGCGGCGATCGCCGCGGCGGCCAGATCCGGCGAGCCCTTCAGGCCGATCGCGAACGAGTGCAGGCGCGGCCACCAGGCCTCGGCCTCGTCGTTCTCCTCGATGCGCTTGCGCGCGAAGCGCGCCGCCACCGCCGCCACCAGCGAGGAATCCAGTCCACCGGAGAGCAGCACGCCGTACGGCACGTCGGTCATCAACTGGCGATGCACGGCGCGCTCGAAGGCCTCGCGCAGTTCCTGCTTGCTCACCTCCACGCCCTGCACCGCCGCATAGTCGCGCCACGGCTTGCGGTAGTACTGCACCAGTGCGCCGCTGGCGCTGTCGTAGTAGTGGCCCGGCGGGAACTGGGCGACGTCGGCGCAGCTGTCGGCCAGCGACTTCATCTCCGACGCCACGCGCAGCCGGCCCTGCGCGTCATGACCCCAGTACAGCGGGCACACGCCCATCGGATCGCGCGCGATCAGCACGCGGCCGGCGGCCTTGTCCCACAGCGCGAAAGCGAAGATGCCGTTGAGGCGGTTCAGCAGCGCGTCCGGCGTGGTTTCGCGGTACAGCGCGTTGATCACCTCGCAGTCCGAGCCGGTCTGGAAGGCGTATGGCTGCACCAGCTGCTTCTTCAGTTCGCGATGGTTGTAGATCTCGCCGTTGACCGCCAGCGCCAGCTGCCCATCGTCGGAAAGCAGCGGCTGCGAACCGCCGGCCGGGTCGACGATGGCCAGGCGCTCGTGGACCAGGATCGCGCCGTCGTCGACATACACGCCGCTCCAGTCCGGGCCGCGGTGGCGCTGCCGCTGCGAGCAGTCCAGCGCCTGCC
The DNA here is from genome assembly GCF_034105325.1 of Xanthomonas sp. LF02-5. NCBI lineage: Bacteria > Pseudomonadati > Pseudomonadota > Gammaproteobacteria > Lysobacterales > Lysobacteraceae > Xanthomonas > Xanthomonas sp. LF02-5. The sequence continues at coordinate 130,896 of NZ_JAXGGF010000007.1, forward strand.
GCCGCAGCGCCTGCAGGTCGTCGCCCGGTTGCAGGCCGAAGATGCCGAAGATCGAACACATGGGAAAGCTCCTGATCGTGGGGTGTTGGTTGCGGAGGGGAACACCCAGGCACAAAAAAAAACCCGCATCGGCCGATGCGGGTTTTCTGGTGGCTGGGCGTGGTGTTTCTGGTAGCGCCTAGTCGCAGACCCGCATCGGCCGCGCACGATTATTCGCCAGCGCATTATTGCGGCCGTTGGCGTTGCTCGAGCGGAGGGCGGACAGCGAGGTCATGGAACGACCGTAACCCGGCACGCGGGCCGGCGCAACTGTTACCGCAGCAACCGTTCGATCAGGCGCAGGTACAAATCCGGCAACGCCTCCAGGTCGGCCACGCGCACGTGCTCGTCGACCTGGTGGATGCTGGCGTTGACCGGGCCGACTTCGATGCACTGCGCGCCCAGCGGGGCGATGAAGCGTGCATCGGAGGTGCCGCCGCCGGTGCTCTCCTCCGGCGGCGCGCCGGCGACCTCGCCCAGCACCTCGCGTGCCACCCGGCGCAGCGTGCCTTCGGGGGTGTAGAACGGCTCGCCGCTGCGGTGCCAGCGCAGTTCGTAGTCCAGGCCATGGCGATCGAACAGCGCGGCGATCTCCGCTTCCAGCCGCGGCGCATCCCAGTGCGGGGTGTAGCGCAGGTTGAAGGCGACCTGCAGTTCGCCGGGGATCACGTTGTTGGCGCCGGTACCGGCATGGATGTTGGAGAGTTGCAGGCTGGTCGGCGGGAAGCTTTCGTAGCCGTCGTCCCAGTGCCGCGCGACCAGCTCGGCCAATGCCGGCGCGGCCAGGTGGATTGGGTTGCGCGCCTTGTGCGGATAGGCCACGTGCCCCTGCACGCCGCGCACCCGCAGCGCGCCGGAAAGACTGCCGCGACGGCCGACCCGCAGCAGGTCGCCAAGCCGCTCGGTGGACGAGGGTTCGCCGGTGATGCACCAGTCGATGCGCTCGCCACGCTCGGCGAACAGCCGCGCCACATGACGCACGCCGTCGATCGCATCGCCTTCCTCGTCGCTGGTCAGCAGCAGCGCCAGCGTGCCCGGGTGCTGCGGCTGCGCGGCCACGAACCGTTCGGCGGCGACCACGAAGGCGGCCACGCTGCCCTTCATGTCGGCGGCGCCGCGCCCGTACAGCACGCCATCGCGGACCTGCGGCGCGAACGGATCGCTGCTCCAGGCCTCGCGCGGCCCCGGCGGCACCACGTCGGTATGCCCGAGCAGCGCCAGCACCGGACCGTCGCCGCCGCGATGGGTGGCCCACAGATTGTCGACCTCGCCGCAGCGCAGCCGCTCGATGGCGAAACCGGCGCGCTGCAGCCGCTGCGCGATCAGGTCCTGGCACCCGGCATCGTCGGGGGTGACCGACGGGCGGGCGATCAGGTCGCAGGCGAGTTCAAGGACATCGGACATGCAGGGACACCGTTGGAAAACACGAGGGAGACGCGATGCGGATCGGCGGCGGGAGCGTCGCGTGCCGACGGCGCACGGCGTGCAGTGTACGAGTGGGACTGGCGGATTCGAAGCATCGGCCAGGATCGCCGAACGGGTGCGCGGTCGCGGCGCCGGTCGTCGCTACGGCGCAATGCCGGGCCAGCGCATGCACTGCACGCGCACCGCGAAAGCTTCGTTGCCAGGCATGCGCCCGCCGTGCGTGCTGGTTTCGACGAAACCGCAGACGCGGTAGAACGCGAGCGCCGCGGCATTGCCCTCCAGCAGTTCCAGCGTCAGGCCGGCCGGGCTGGCACCCTGCACCGCGGCCACCAGCGCCTGACCGACGCCGCGCCGGCGCGCGGCCGGATCCACGTACAGCCAGGCCAGTTCCTCGCCGTCGTCGGCGACGAAGCCGAGCACCTGACCCTGCGCTTCTGCGACCTGCACGCGGTAGTCGAACAAGCCTTCGCGCTCGGCCGCGATCGGCAGCGGCAGGAACGCCTCCGCCAACCCCGCCGCCTGCAACTCCTCCAGGCGCGCGCCGTCGTGGATGGCGCACAGCCGCGCCCAGTCCTCGGCCCGGTACGGGCGGACGGTCACGCCACCCCGAACCGCTGTTTGAAGCCGTTGTCGGAGAAGCCCTGGCTGAGCTTGCCGTCGTCGGTCACCACCACCGGGCGGCGGATCAGTTGCGGGTATTCGCGCAGCAGCAGCTTCCACTCGGCATCGGAGCCGGGTGTCTTCTTGTTGTCGGGCAACTGCCGCCAGGTGGTGGAGGACTTGTTGACCAGCGCGTCGAACCCACCGGCCTGGCCGGCCCAGTCCAGCAGGGTCTCCGGGGTCGGCTTGTGCTCGCGGTAATCGACGAAGGTGTAGGCCACGCCGAAGCGGTCCAGCCACTTGGTCGCCTTCTTGCAGGTGTCGCAGTTCTTCAATCCGTACAACGTCGTCATCGAAACATCCCTTCAAGCGAATGAAGCCGCTCTCCCACCGGGAGCGGGGTTGGGGTGAGGGTCGGTCGGCCCAGAACAGATCGCACCCCAAAGCACCGCGCACCGCCTTTCGGCGGGCGATGCCATCAGGAGACGAACCGGGCATGCCGTCATCGACAGGCAGCAGCGCGCGTGATCTTACCCGCCGCGCGCGCCATCGGCCTCCCAGGCGCAAGAAGACGCCGCCAGGCCTCACTGCACCGGCACTTCCTGGAGCTTGGCCGAGTCGATCCGCCAGCGCAGCTGCGCCGCCGAAGCGCCGTCCACACCGTTGACCCGGCGCAGCACGTAGTCGCCGCGGAAGCGTTGCCGCGTGCCGTCGGCCAGCGTCGCCTCCACGGTGACCGGCACCGGCTGGTACACCGAACCGGCGGCGCCATCGCTGGCGCCCAGCGCGCCGATCGTCGCCTTCACCGCACGCGTCTGCGCGAAGCCGGCCTTGAAGGCCGCGTAGGACTGCCCCGGGCGCCCATCCTCGCCCCACTGCTGCCAGGCCGTGGCGTAGTCGCGCGCATTGATCGCCGCGTAGTAGCGCCGCACCACGTCGGCCGCGGCCTGCGGGCTGTCGGCGGCCGGGCCGCACCCGGCGGTGGCCGGCCCGTCGCGGCCGAGCAGCGCGCAACTGCGCGCGATCTCGTCGTCGATCATGGCGCAGCTGTTGGCGGCATTGCAGGGCGGGTGCGTGGCCGGCGACACCGAGCGACAGGTGGCCGCACGCGCCGCCGCGGCGTCGGCGCCGATCTCGTCGGCGCAGGACAAGGGCGCGCCCGCCGCACCGGCAGTCCCCGTCGTCGTCGCAGGCGCTTGCGCAGGCGCAGGTGTCGCGGCCGGCGCCGGATTTGGCGCAGCGGCGGCCGCCGCAGGCGTGTCGCCCTGCTTGGGCGTCGTCGACGCCGGCGCGCCCTCACGGCCGCACCCGGACAGCGCGAACGCCGCCGTCATCCAGCAAGCCCACATGATCGTACGCATCGGTCTCTCCTGTTCGTTCGTGGCAGCGCGCCAGGCCTCTTCCGTTCCGCCCCCTGACGTGGCGGCAGTGGCGCAATCGCGTGCGCCAGCGTATCGGGCCACCCATGTACGCCGGGTATGCACAGCGCTCCCGACCGGCCGCGGGATCGCCCGGTTCAACCGACGGCCGGCCGTCCATCTCCTGCAACGTCGATCACCCAGGCGGAGGCGAGCGTCGACGCAACAGGGCACGGCAACGCTACGGTGCAACCGGCGCGCATGGTCCTCTACCCGCAGGCACGCGACGGAACCGCTCGAACATGTTGCACGCTGCCGGCGTTACCCAGGCGCCAGGCGCTCAGAGCAGCCGTTCGGACACCACCCGGAACGCGACACGCGGCAGGCGAAAAACCAATCCCTCCTCCAGCGCGACACCCAGCGCCTGCAGCCGCGGGCAGGTCAGCGCCCCGGTCAGCCGCAACGGCTGCAGCGTGGCCGGGTCCACCGGCAAGGCGATGCGGGTGCTGGCCCAGCGGCCGTCGCAGGTACGGGCGATGGCCTCGTCCTGGCAGGTGAGGAAGCGCAGCAGCGCCTCGCGCGTGGCGAACGCCGGCGTCCAGTCGGCATCGTGCCAGGCCTCGGCAGGCTGCCAGTGCAGTTGCAGCGCCGGCGCGCTGCCCTGCCCCGGCTCGATCTGCGTGTGGCCGCTGCCATCGGACTGCAGCGCGTGCACGAAGCGCGCGGCCAGGTGCGGCTGCATGGCGTCGCTGGCGGCGCGTGCGCCGGCCACGTAGGCCAATCCATCCATCACGTTGCGGTCGAACAGCACCACCGGCCCGGCGCCCACGTCGTCCACGCGGCGCAGGTACCACCGCCAGTTGCTCTGCAGCGGCGATGGCAGCAGCTTCCGCAGCGGTCCGGCCAGGGCCGGACCGAAGTGGCCGTGGCGATAGCTGAGGATGGTGTACGGCGTGCGCCCCTGGTGAACGACGTGGGCGTAGCCCGGCGGCGGTGGCGGGGCGCGACGCACGTCGACCCACCAGTTCAGATAGACCACCTCGCGCACGTCGCTCACAAGCGCCGGCAGCGGCCAGCGTTGCGTCAACGCACGCCGCAGCCGGGTCCAGCCAGGCGCATGCAGCAGGCGCGGCAGCGCGCGCCCGTACCAGGCGGCGGACGGGTGCCGGTAAGCCGCGGCCTCGGCCAGGTCCGGCACCGCCGCCGGCATCTCAGTCGGCCAGGCCGCGCAGCAGGTCGTTGACGCTGGTCTTGCTGCGGGTCTTGGCGTCGACCTGCTTGACGATCACCGCGCAGTACAGCGAGTGCGAGCCGTCCTTGGCGGGCAGCTGCCCGGACACCACCACGCTGTACGGCGGCACGTAGCCGTAGGAGATCTCGCCGGTGGCGCGGTTGTAGATGCGCGTGCTCTGGCCCAGGAACACGCCCATGCCGATCACGCTGTGGTGGCCGACCACCACGCCCTCCACCACTTCCGAGCGCGCGCCGATGAAGCAGTGGTCCTCGATGATGGTGGGGCTGGCCTGCAGCGGTTCGAGCACGCCGCCGATGCCGGCGCCGCCGGACAGGTGGCAGTGCTTGCCGATCTGCGCGCAGGAACCGACCGTGGCCCAGGTGTCGACCATGGTGCCCTCGCCCACGTGCGCGCCGATGTTGGTGAAGCTCGGCATCAGCACCACGTCCTTGCCGAAGTAGCTGCCGCGGCGCGCCACCGCGCCCGGCACCACGCGCACCCCGGCCTTGCGGAATTCGGCTTCGTGATAGCCGGCGAAGCGCGCTTCCACCTTGTCCCAGAACGGCGCCGGCTGCGCTTCCACCACGGCCATCTCGTTGACCCGGAAGTACAGCAGCACCGCCTTCTTCAGCCACTCGTTGACCTTCCAGCCGCCGTGCCCGTCCGGCTCGGCGACACGGAACTCGCCGCTCTCCAGGCCATCGATGACGCGGTTGACCACCGGCCGGGTCGACCCCTCGATCTCGTCGAGCGTCAGCGTGGCGCGACGCTCGAAGGCGCTGTCGATGGTGAACTTCAGCTCGTCGGCGCTGGGCACGGCCACCGGCTTGGCGCGCAGCGGCTTCGGCGCGGGCTTGGCGGGCTTGCTCGCCACGGTCGGCGCCGCAGGCTTTGCGGCAACCGGCTTGGCCGTCTTCTTGGGGGCCGCCGTCTTGGCAGCGGGCTTCTTGGCGGCAGGCTTCTTGGTGGCCATCAGCGGGGGTCTCCAGGCGGGGTATCGGGGTCCAGGCAGGCCTGCAGCGCGGCCTGCAACGCCTGGCGGGCGGCGTCGGGCAACGGCAGGTTGTGCTCGTCGGTGATGTGGAACAGATCCTCGGCGCGCTCGCCGAAGGTGGCGATGCGCGCGTCGTGCACGCGCAGGTGCTGCCGGCGCAGCACCTGGGCCACGTCCGACAGCAGCCCGGGGCGGTCCGGCGCGACCAGGCTGAGCCGGGTCAGGCGGCCGTCGAGGCTTTCGCGGAATTCGATGCGCGGGGCGAAGCGGAAATGCCGCAGCTGGCGCGGCACCACCCGCCGCGCCGGGCGCAGCCGCGCCAGGTCGCCGGCCAGCGCCTCGCGCAGTCCGGCCTGCAACTGCGCGATGTCGCCGCTGGCGAAGGCGTCGGCCGGCATCACCTCGAAGGTGTCGAAGATCGCCCCGTGCGGGGCGTCGAGCACGCGCGCGCGATGGATGCCGTAGCCGAGCCGGTCCAGGGTCATCACGATCGCGGCGAACAGGCCGTCGCGGTCCGGCGAATACACGAACACTTCCAGCGCCGCGTCGTCGGGGGTGACCGGGCGCACCTTGACCAGGGTGCCACCGAGTTCCACCTCCATCAGCGAGGTCGCCTGCCAGGCCAGTTGCTCCGGACGGAAGCGCAGGAAGCTCTCGTCCGGCATGCCGGCGAACTGGCGGTCGATGATGGCGTCGTCGTGGCCCTGGATGTGCATCAGCGCGCGCGTGGCCTCGCGCGCCTCCTGCAGGCGCTCGGCCACCGGCAACGGATGCTCCAGGCCTTCGCGCAGGGCGCGGCGCGCGGCGAAGTACAGATCGGCCAGCAGCCGGTCCTTCCACGCGTTCCACAGCTTGGGGCTGGTGCCGGCGATGTCGGCGCAGGTCAGCAGGTACAGATAGTCCAGCCGCTCGCGGTCGCCGACCAGGCTGGCGAAGCGATGGATCACCTCCGGATCGGCGATGTCCTGCTTCTGCGCGGTCACCGACATGCGCAGATGCTGCTCGACCAGCCAGGCGACCAGCTCGGTGTCGGCGGCGCTGAGCGCGTGCGCGGCGCAGAACGCGCGCGCATCCACCGCGCCCAGCTCCGAATGGTCGCCGCCGCGGCCCTTGGCGATGTCGTGGAACAGGCCGGCCAGCAGCAGCAGTTCCGGCTTGCGCAGCCGCGGCCAGACTTCGTGGGCGATGGAGAAGCGTTCGTCGGCGCGCGCGTTGGCGAACACCGCCATGTTCTTCAGCACCATCAGCGTGTGCTGGTCGACCGTGTACACGTGGAACAGGTCGAACTGCATGCGCCCGGACACCTGCGCGAAGGCGGGGATCCACTGCCCTAGCACGCCCAGCCGCGCCATCCGGGTCAGCGTCTGCACCGCGCGCGGGCCGCGCAACAGCGCCAGGAAGCGCTCGCGCGCGGTCGGGCTGGCGCTGGCGTAGGCCGGCAGATGCGGCAGCGCCTCGGCCAGCGCGCGCGCGGTCAGCGAATGCAGGCCGCGGATCTCGCCGTGCGCGGCCCAGGTGGCGAACAGCGCGAACACCTGCACCGGATCGGCCTGCGGCCAGCGCTCGTCGTCGGCAGCCAGATAGCCACGGCGCAAGGAGAAGCCGCCGTCCAGCGGCTGCGGCTGCGCTTCGCCGTCGAACTGTTCCTCGAAGCGCTGCAGCAGCCGGTCGCTGAGCCGGCGCACGATCGCCGCGCTGCGATAGAAGCGCTGCATCATCTTTTCGACGCCCAGGCTCTCGACGTCGTCGGAGAAGCCCAGGCGCTGCGCCAGGGTCTTCTGGTAATCGAAGCGCAGGCGCTCTTCCGGACGGTTGGCGACCAGGTGCAGCCCGTAGCGCAAGCGCGCCAGTTCGCGGCGCTCGCGGCGCAGCGCGGCGGCCTCGTCGCCGCCGACATGGCCCAGCCCGATCAACGGCTCCAGATCGCGCACGCCGAACGCGCGCAGCGCCATCCAGCCCAGCGTATGCAGGTCGCGCAGGCCGCCGGGGCCGTCCTTGATGTCCGGCTCCAGGTTGTCGGCGGTGTCGCCGAAGCGCTGGTGGCGGGCCTGCAGTTCCTCGCGCTTGGCCATGAAGAATTCGCGCGGCGGCCACACCCGCTGCGGGGCGATGGCCGCCGCCAGCGCCGCCTTGGCGGCGGCGTCGGCCTGCAGCGGGCGCGCCTCGATCAGCGCGGTCAGCACGGTCTGGTCGGCGCAGGCCGCGGTGCACTGCGCGGCCGAGCGCACCGCATGGCTCACCGGCACGCCGGCGTCCCACAACAGCGGGAACAGCCGTGCCAGCGCCGGTTCGCAGGCGGGATCGAGGTCGCCGAACACCAGCAGGTCGATGTCCGAGCGCGGGAACAGTTCGCCACGGCCATAGCCGCCGACCGCGAACAACGCCAGCCCGGCCTCTCGCGGCACGCAGCGGCTCCAGGCGTGGCGGATCAACTGGTCCAGCGCGCGCGCGCGCAGCGCCAGCAGGCGATCGATGTCGTCGCCCTGGTCGAAACGCTTGCTCAGCCGCGCATCGGTCTGCGCCAGCAGTTGCCGGACCGCAGCCGCCCAACCGGCGTCGTCGACGCCGGCACCGGGCATGCCGGCATCGGCACCGGCCGGCAGCAGGCTCACGGTTCGCCGAGGCCGCCCGGCGACAGGGTCAGGACCTCCACCCCATCCTCGGTGACGGCGACCATGTGTTCCCATTGCGCGGAGAGCTTGCGGTCCTTGGTCACCACGGTCCAGCCGTCCGGCAGCACGCGGGTGTAGCGCGTGCCCTCGTTGATCATCGGCTCGATGGTGAAGGTCATGCCCGGCTTCAGCACCAGGCCATCGCCCGGCCGGCCGTAGTGCAGCACCTGCGGTTCGTCGTGGTAGACCTTGCCGATGCCGTGGCCGCAGTACTCGCGCACCACGCTGAAGCGCTCGCTCTCGGCGTACTGCTGGATGGCATGGCCGACGTCGCCGAGCGTGGCGCCCGGCTTCACCGCGCGGATGCCGCGCCACATCGCCTCGTAGGTGGCCTCGATCAGGCGCCGCGCCATCACCGACGGCGTGCCCGCGCAGTACATGCGGCTGGTGTCGCCATGCCAGCCGTCCTTGATCACGGTGACGTCGATGTTGACGATGTCGCCGTCCTTCAGGACCTTGCCCTCGCTGGGGATGCCGTGGCAGATGACGTTGTTCACCGACGTGCACACGGTCTTCGGAAAGCCGCGATAGCCGACGTTGGCCGGCACCGCCCCCTGCACCTTGACGATATGGTCGTGGCAGATGCGGTCCAGCTCGGCGGTGGTGACGCCGGGCTTCACGTACGGGCCGATCAGGTCCAGTACCTCGGCGGCCAGGCGGCCGGCCACGCGCATCTTCTCGATGTCCTGCGGAGTTTTCAGATTGACGGTCATGTCGTCATTATCGCTCATCCCGGCGCTGGCTGAACGCGCCGGACGCGTTGCCGGGTTTTTGGCACGCCGGCGCGGTCGCCGCTGCCTTCATCGCGCTGAACACGGCCCCCTGTGGCGGCCATCCCATGTGAAAACTGGATAACGATCCATAAATATGTGAACTGGCGCGCATTTTGCACTGGTGGTGGCACCGGCGGTTGTCCGCCCTCACCGAAGAACCCTGCCATGTACCTCTTCCATCGCGTTCTCGCCTTCATCGTGCTGTTCGCCGCCGGGACCGGCCTGGCCTGGGCCCAGTCCGACTCGCGCACCTTCAACGTCAAGATCCAGATCACCAGCGTCTGCGACATCCAGACCGCACCCACCGACGTCGATTTCGGCAGCGTCAATTCCACCCAGACCGCGATCAACAGCACCGGCACCTTGAACGTGCGCTGCACCTCCGGCACGCCGTACAACATCGCGCTGAACGCCGGTTCCGGCTCCGGCGCCACGGTCACCACCCGCACCATGGGCAGTGCCGACGCCAGCAATACCGCACGCGTGCCGTACGCGCTGTACCGCAATGCCGCGCGCACCCAGAACTGGGGCTCGACCATCGGCACCGACACCCAGGCCGGCACCGGCAATGGTGCAGTGCAACCGATCACCGTCTACGGCCAGGTCGCCAGCACCAACTACCCTGCCGGTTCCTACAGCGACGTCGTCACCGCCACCGTCACCTGGTAACCGGAGCCGCCTGCATGCGTTCGCGACTGTCTTCCTTCCTGCGCCTGACGGCGCTCGCCGCGCTGTGGCTGGCGGCGGCAGGCGCGGCTGTCGCCGCGAGCCTGCAGGTGGCGCCGACCTCGGTGTCGCTGCGTGCCGAGGAGACCGCGCAGGGCCTGTGGCTGAGCAACAGTGGCGACGTGCCGCTGCGCGCGCAGGTGCGCGTGTTCCGCTGGCAGCAGCGCGACGGCGAGGATGTGCTCGACCCAAGCGACCGCATCGCGCTCAGCCCGCCGATGCTGCAACTGGCGCCGCACGCGCGGCAACTGGTGCGGGTGATCCGCCTGGATCCCGCGCCCGCCGCCGGCGAGGACGCCTATCGCATCCTGGTCGACGAACTGCCCAGCCAGGATGCCGGCGGCAACGCCAGCGCCGGGCTGCAGTTCGTGCTGCGCTATTCGGTGCCGGTGTTCCTCAAGCCGGCGGTGGCGACCGCGCCGGCGCTGCGCGCGCGGGTGGTGGGCGAAGGCGAGAGCGCGGCCCTGGAAGTGCTCAACCAGGGCAATGGCCACGCGCAGTTGGTGGACCTGCAGTTCGTCGCCGGCGATGGCCGCCGCAGCGCCATCGCCGAGGGTCTGGCCGGCTACGTGCTGCCGGGCCAGCGCAAGCGCTGGCCGCTGCCGGCGGCGCTGGCGCAGCCCCAGGGAACGTTCGAGGCAAGGATCAATGGCGAGCCACGCGCACAGTCGCTGGTCGTGGACGCCGCGGCGCCCTGAACTGCTGCTGGCGCTGTGGGCCGGCAGCGCCGCGCTCGCCGTCGCCCAGCCGCAGCCCCCGCCCCGGCCCGAGGCGACCGCTCCGGCGCAGGAAACCCTGTACCTGGAGGTCACCCTGAACCAGACCCGCCAGCCCGGCCTGTTCCAGTTCCAGCGCGACGGCGAGCAACTGCGCGCCAGCGCCGCCACCCTGCGCCAGCTCGGCCTGCGCGTGGACGGCAGCGACGCCAGCGCGGCGATCGCCCTGGGCGACCTGGACGGCGTGCGCTTCCGCTACGACGCCAGCCTGCAGCAGGTGACGATCGACGCGCCGGTGGCGCTGCTGGACGTCGCCACCACCCGCATCGACGCGCGCGGCGGCGTGCCGTCGCTGCCGGCGACCAGTTCACCCGGCGCATTGCTCGACTACGACCTCTACGCCAGCCGCCAGGGCGGCGCCAGCAATCTCACCGCCAACGGCGAACTGCGCGTGTTCGGCCTGGGCCAGGGACTGCTGCGGCAGTCCTTCGTCGGCCGCGTGTACCGCGAGCCGCAGCAGGACTGGCGTGCCCAGACGATCCGCCTGGACACGCAATGGCAATGGTCGCTGCCCGAGCGCATGACCAGCGTGGTGCTGGGCGACACCTTCAGCAGCAGCACCAGTTGGAGCCGCACCGTGCGCCTGGGCGGCGTGCGGGTGGGCAGCGACTTCGGCCTGCAGCCGTATCGCGCGATCACCCCGTTGCCGGAATTCCTCGGCGAAGTGGCGGTGCCGTCCAGCGTGGACCTGTACGTCAACGGCATCCGCCAGTACGGCGCGCAGCTGCCGGCCGGGCCGTTCCAGCTGTCCGCCGCGCCGGGCGTGGACGGCGCCGGCAATGCCCAGGTAGTGATCACCGACGCCTACGGCCGCACCCGCTCGCTGGCCTTTCCGTTCTATGCGACCCAGGATCTGCTGGCCAGCGGCCTGACCGACTGGTCGCTGGCGCTGGGCCGGGTGCGCGAGGCGTACGGCGTCGCCGATTTCGCCTATGCCGGCGACACCGTCGGCAGCGCCAGCTGGCGGCGCGGCCTCGGCCCGCGCTTCACCGCCGAGGCGCACGCCGAGGCCGGCGCCGGCGTGCGCAATGCCGGGGTCGGCGGCCTGTGGCTGTTGCCGCGCACCGGCGTGTTCGGCGCCTCGCTGGCGCACGGCGGTGCGGCCGGCCAGCAAGGCCTGCAGTACGCGCTGAGCTACCGCTGGAACAACGGCCGCTTCAACCTGGCGATGGATACCCAGCGCGCGCAGGCCGGCTACCGTGACGTGGCCGCGCGCTACGGCGCCGCGCCGCCGCGGATCAGCGAGCGCGCCCTGTTCGGCAGCACCTGGGACGGCGTCGGCAACATCGCCCTGAGCTACGTGCGCCTGGCCTACCCCGACAGCGGCGACCAACGCTACGCCAGCCTGTTCTGGACCCGGGCCCTGCCGCGGCAGTCGTCGTTGAACCTGAGCATCAACCAGAACCTGGACCAGGCCAGCGACCGCAGCCTGTACCTGGGCTGGTCGATCGCCCTGGACGGCCGCCGCCAGGCCGGCGTGGCGATGCAGCGCATCGGCGCGCGCACCAGTGCGACGGCGGACCTCAGCCAGGCGGCCGCCGCCGACGGCGGCAGCGGCTGGCGGCTGCAGGCGCGCGGTGGGCAGGACGGCGGCGGCGGCCTGGCCGAAGCCAGTTGGCGTGGCGACAGCGCCCGCTACGCCGGCGGCATCGCCAGCGCCGGCGGCCAGCGCTACGCCTACGCGGAAGCGTCGGGCGGCGTGGCCTGGATCGGCGGCGGCTGGTTCCCTGGCCGCGATCTCGACCAGGCCTTCGCCCTGGTCTCCACCGGCGGCGTCGCCGACGTGCCAGTGCTGCTGGAGAACCGGCCGATCGGCCGCACCGATGCGCGCGGCTTCCTGCTGGTCACGCCGCTGCTGGCCTGGCAGCACAACCGGCTGTCGATCGATCCGATGCGCCTGCCGCCCGAGTTGCGGCCGGAGCAGGTGGACCAGATCGTGGTGCCGCGCGATCGGACCGGGGTGGTGGTGGCGTTCCCGATCCGCCGCAGCGACGGCGTGCTGGTGCAACTGCACGATGCCGCCGACGCGCCGCTGCCGGTCGGCAGCCGGGTGCATGGACTGGGCGTCGACACCGTGGTCGGCTACGATGGCCAGGCCTATGTGGAAGGGCTCGCACCCGGCCGCAACGACCTGGAGGTGGACATGCAAGGAAGCCGCTGCCGGTTCCGGATCGAGCGCCCGACGCAGGCGCCGCCCACCCGGCTGGGTCCGCTGCGCTGCCTGCCGGAGCGCACGCCGTGAGCGCGCGCGCCTGGCGGATATGGCTGCCGGCGCTGCTGCTGGTGGCCGCGGCGCTGCTGCCGCAGCGCGCTGCCGCCACCACCACCTGTACCGCGCAGGCCACGGCGGTGAGCTTCGGCACCCTCTCCGACACCGCCGCCACCGACGCCACCGCACAGATCCTGGTGACCTGCCAGACCGGCGCGATCAGCGTGCTGGGCACGATCTACGTGCGCATGTGCCTGAACATCGGCGAGGGCGCGCAGGGTGCCGGCCTCGGCATCACCCCGCGGCGCATGCTCAACCCGCTCAACGACAGCCTCGGCTTCCAGCTCTACCGCGACAGCGCGCGCAGCCTGATCTGGGGCAGCGCGCTGAGCGGTTCCACCCCACTGCAGGTGGACCTGACCTACTCGTCGCTGGCGACCGGCGGCAGCGGCACCGGCACCTACACCATCTATGCGCGCGTCCCGTTGCAGAGCGGTATCGCCACCGGGGCCTACCAGAACAGTTTCAGCGGCGTGTACACCAACCTGCAGTACCGCTACGACGAGCCGTTGGTCGGCAACCCCGCGGTGATTCCCACCTCCTGCACCACCGGCGGCAAGGGCGGCGGCACCTCGGTGCAGTTCCCGTTCGTGGCCAGCGCCACCGCCGCACCGACCTGCACCATCGCCAGCATCGCCGACCTGGACTTCGGCACCCAGTCCGGCCTGATCGACAACCCGCTGAACTACACCACCGTGCTCAGCATGAACTGCCGCTACCGCACCGCCTGGCAGGTGAGCCTGGACAATGGCCAGAACGCCAGCGGCAACGTGCGCCGCATGCGCAGCGCCAGCGGCCAGTACCTGACCTATGAGCTGTACCGAGACGCTGCGCGCACCCAACGCTGGGGCAGCACCCTGAATACCGATACCCAGACCGGCACCGGGACCGGCAGCGCACAGACGCTGACCCTGTACGGGCAGGTCCCGGCCCGGCAGACGCCCGCCCCGGGCAGCTACAGCGACGTGGTCAAGGTCACCGTCACCTACTGAGGCCTGAACGGCGCCGTGGCGCCGGTCAAGTTGCCGGGGGGTCGGGCCGCTATTGGCTGTGTCCTCCCCGGAGTTCCGCTCGATGACTGCGCCGTTCCTGCGACCGCTGCTGCTGGCAAGCCTGTGCGTGGCCGGCGTCGACGCGGCTGCGCAACCCGCCGTCGGCACCGGCGGCGCGATGTTGCGGATCGGTATCCGTATCGAACGCAGTTGCGAGATCGGCGCCCCGGCGCGTCCGCAACCCGGGGCACTGCCGACGGTCGCCTGCAACCGCCCGCTGGCCTACCAGGTCAGCATCGACGGCACACCCGCGCCCGGCGCCGGCATGGCGTTGGCCTTGAGCCTGCCCGCCGCCGGCATCACGCCGGGCACGTCGGCGGGCTACGCCACGGTCGCGTTCTAGTGGGCCGCGCTCGCGCGCGCCTGCTGCCGGCGCTGCTGCTGGCGCTGGCCGGCAGTGCTGGCGCGGCCGGGGTGCGGATCAGTCCGACCCTGGTGCAACTGGCACCCGGCGAGACCAGCACCGAGATCTGGCTGAGCAATACCCAGGACCGCCACTGGCAGGCGCAGGTCACGGTGTACCGCTGGCGGCAGACCGACGGGATGGACGACCTGGAGAGCACCGACGAGGTCCGCGCCAGCCCGCAGTCGATCGACATCCCCGCGCAGGGGCGGCAACTGCTGCGGCTGGTGCGTCCCGGACCGGCCAGCGCCGAGGAAAGTGCCTACCGCCTGGTGCTGGAGGAACGCCCCGCCCCAGCCGACCCGGCCGCACCGGCGCCCGCCACGCCGGCCCCACCCTTGCTGCTGCGCTATTCGACCCCGGTGTTCCTGAGCCCGGCGGACCCGGCAGCCGCGCCGCGCCTCAGCGCCCACCTGAGCGCCGGCGCGCGCGGGCCGGAGCTGGTGGTGCACAACCGCGGCAGCGCCCACGCCCGGCTCAGCGACCTGAGCTTCGTCGGCGCCGACGGCCGCACCCTGCCCCTGTTCCCCAGTCTCTCCGGCTATGTCCTGGCCGGCGCCTACAAACGCTGGCCGCTGCCGGCCACCGCGACCGCGCCCGGCGGCCACTTCGCGGCCAGGCTCGACGACCAGGCGCCGCTGCAGGCGCTGCCCGCCGAGTGAACCGCCCGGCACATTGCGCCAGCGGCCCCCGCCAGGTATAGTGCGCGGCTTCGTCGTGCCCGTCATGGGCCGATGGACCGTCCACGCCGGACGCACCGGCGAATTCACACCTGCAGCCATCGCCCGTGCCGGGGTGCTCCGCAAGGAGTTCGGCCACGGAGGCAGCAGGGAGGCCCAACCCCGGAATCGTCGTGCGGCCCCATAAGGCTGCCGTCATGCGCGCGCTTCACCCATTCCTGCCCGCGCACGGCCGGTTCCCCATCAGGAGTCACTGCAATGCCTCAGGTCACCATGCGTCAGATGCTGGAAGCCGGCGTCCACTTCGGCCACCAGACCCGCTACTGGAACCCCAAGATGGCGCCGTACATCTTCGGCGCGCGCGGCAAGATCCACATCATCAACCTCGAGAAGACGGTTCCGCTGTTCAACGACGCGATGAACTTCATCTCCAGCGTCGCGCAGAAGCGCGGCACCATCCTGTTCCTGGGCACCAAGCGCAGCGCCCGCGACGCGGTGAAGGAAGAAGCCGAGCGTTGCGGCCAGCCGTTCATGACCCAGCGCTGGCTGGGCGGCACGCTGACCAACTTCCGCACCGTCAAGCAGTCGGTGGCGCGTCTGAAGGAGCTGGAAGCGGCCGAAACCGACGGCACCTTCGACAAGCTGGTCAAGCACGAAGTGCTGACCCTGCGCCGCGAGCGCGACAAGCTGGAAGCCTCGCTGGGCGGCATCAAGGAAATGAACCGTCTGCCGGACGCCCTGTTCGTCATCGACATCGGCCACGAAGACATCGCCATCAAGGAAGCCAAGAAGCTCGGCATCCCGGTGATCGCGGTGGTCGACACCAACTACAACCCGGACCTGGTCGACTACGCCATCCCGGGCAACGACGACGCCATCCGCGCCGTGCAGCTGTACGCCCGTGCCGCCGCCGACGCCGTGCTGGAAGGCAAGGCCGCTGCGCCGAACGCCGCCAGCGTGCGCGAGGAAGAGTTCGCCGAGGGCGGCGACGACAAGGGCCGCGGCCCGCGCAAGAACGGCAAGAAGGCCGAAGAGACCGCTCCCGCCGCCGAGTAACCGGCGCGCCATGCGGCTGCGCGATCATGCGCAGCCGCCGCCCGGCGCGTTCGGCGCGCCCGGCTTCGCGAGCGCCGCCTGCGGCGCCCGCTTCCCAGATCTACCGGCCGGCCGCAAGCCGGCCTTTTCCCACCTTTCGTGAGGACATCCCGTGGAAATCACTGCTTCCCTGGTCAAGGAACTGCGCGAGCGCACCGGCGCCGGCATGATGGAGTGCAAGAAGGCACTCACCGAGAACGCCGGCAACATCGACAACGCCGCCGAGTGGCTGCGCAAGTCGGGCCTGGCCAAGGCCGACAAGAAGGCCGACCGCGTCGCCGCCGAAGGCCGCATCGCGATGGCGCAGGACGGCGGCAAGGCGGTCCTGGTCGAAATCAACTCCGAGACCGACTTCGTCGCCAAGGACAACAACTTCCTGGCCTTCACCGACGCCGTCGTCCAGGCCGCCCTGGCCTCCGGCGCCGCCGACGTCGAAGCGCTGAAGAGCGCCAAGCTGCCCAGCGGCGAGACCGTCGAGGAAGCCCGTGCCGCGGTCATCGCCAAGGTCGGCGAGAACGTGCAGGTGCGCCGCCTGGTGCGCATCGACAGCGCCAACAACGTCGCCGCCTACGTGCACGGCGGCCGCATCGGCGTGCTGGTCGAGGTCAAGGGCGGCGACGCCGACCTGGCCCGCGGCATCGCCATGCACATCGCGGCGATGAACCCGCCGCACGTCAAGGCCTCCGACGTCCCGGCCGAGTTCGTGGCCAAGGAAAAGGAAATCGAGCTGGCCAAGATGTCGGAGAAGGACAAGGCCAAGCCGGCCGACATCCTGGAGAAGATCATCAGCGGCAAGATCGCCAAGATCGTCAACGAGGTCACCCTGTACGGCCAGCCCTACGTGCTGAACACCGACCAGACCGTGGAGCAGGCGGTGAAGGCCGCCGGCGCCGACGTGGTCGGCTTCCAGCGCCTGGCCGTGGGCGAAGGCATCGAGAAGGTGGTGGAAGACTACGCCGCCGAAGTGATGAAGCAGGCCGGCTTGGCCTGATCCCGCGCCCGGGAAGAAAAGAGCCGCGCATTGTCGCGGCTTTTTTTTTACGGGTGTACGCTGCGCAGGCCGGGACAGGCCGCTCCCCCACCTCTCATTCCATGCCGTATCGGAAGTGCATGCATCCTGAACTCGAAGCGATCCTGAGTCACTCCCGCGACCTGCCCTCGCCCCCCGGCGTTGCCTTGCGCATCATCGAACTGGCGCAGGACGCGGACGTGGACCTGGCCGCGACCGCCGATGCGATCGCCATGGACATGGCACTGAGCGCGCGCATGCTGCGCATCGCCAATTCCCCGCTGTACGCCAGCCGGCGTCGCGTCGACAACCTGGGTCAGGCGCTGACCATGCTCGGCCTCAACGCCGCGCTGAGCCTGGCATTGGGCTTCTCGATGGTGCAGAGCCTGCGCGGCGGCAGCGGCGAGCCACAGGAACGGCTGTGGCGGCGCAGCGTGCTGGCGGCACTGGCCAGCCGCCTGCTCGGCCAGGCCGCGGGGCTGCGCAAGCACGAGGAGCTGATGCTGGCCGGGCTGCTGCAGGACATGGGCGCACTGGCCCTGCTGCACGTCTGCCACGACCAGTACGCCACCCTGCTGCACGAGGCGGCCGGCGATCCGCAACGGCTGAGCGCGCTGGAGCGCGAGCACCTGGGCGCCGACCGCGCCGAGGTCGGGGCCTGGCTGGCGCAGAAATGGAAGCTGCCCGCCTACCTGCAGCGCAGTATCGGCAGCGGCGGCACTGCCGGCGCCGCGACCGAACCCTTCGACATCTGCGTGCGCCTGTCCGGCGCCATCGCCGACATCTGGCTCGGCGACGATCCCGAAGCCGCGCGCACCCACGCCATGCAGTGCGCCTATCGCGACCTGCAACTGGACAGCCGCCGCTTCGACGAGGTGGTGGGCCACATCGCCGAGGCGCTGCCGGCGGTCAGCCCGATCTTCGACGTGCGCATCGCGCAGCCGGAACGGGTCGACGCGATCATCAGCCATGCCCGCGAACTGATGGTGCTGCGCAACCTGCGCGAAGTGCAGGAAGCCAACCGCGTGCGCCAGCGCGCCGACGAGTACGAGCAGCACGCACGGCGCCTGGCCGAACAGGCCAGCCGCGACGCCCTCACCGGCGTGTTCAACCGGCACCAGTTGGACACCTTGCTCAAGCAGCAGTTCGAGCTGGCCAATCGCCACGACTGGCCGCTGTCGGTGGCCTTCATCGACCTGGACGATTTCAAGAAGATCAACGACGCGCACGGGCACCTGGTCGGCGACCAGGTCCTGCGCGCATTCGCGCAGACCCTGCAGCCGATGCTGCGCGCCAGCGACACCGTGGCGCGCTTCGGCGGCGAGGAATTCCTGGTGCTGTTGCCCAACACCGGCGAAGAGGCCGCGCTGGGCGTGATGCGGCGCATCCTCGCCGAGATCGCGCAGCGGCCGATGGCCGACACCAAGCAGGGGCCGCTGCACATCAGCTTCTCCGCGGGCGTGGCCACCCAGGGCGGCCGCGAGCGTTTCAACAGCGCACAGGAACTGCTGCAGGCGGCCGACGACATGCTTTACAGCGCCAAGCACGGCGGCCGCAACCGCGTCACCGCGCGTTCGTGCGGCGAGGTACAACGCTGAAGCATCGCCGGCGGCACAGACGCGCTGGCGCGCATCGGCTAAAATTGTGTGGTTTGCCCGTCATCCCCCAACGAGGTCGCCATGTCCCAGCTCGCCTATCGCCGTATCCTGTTGAAACTGTCCGGCGAAGCGCTGATGGGAGACGGGGACTACGGCATCGACCCGAAGATCATCAATCGCCTCGCCCATGAGGTGATCGAGGCGCAGCAGGCCGGCGCGGAAGTGGCGCTGGTGATCGGCGGCGGCAACATCTTCCGCGGCGCCGGCCTGGCCGCCAACGGCATGGACCGGGTCACCGGCGACCACATGGGCATGCTCGCCACCGTCATCAACGCGCTGGCGATGCAGGACGCGCTAGAAAAGCTCGGCGCCAAGGTGCGGGTGATGAGCGCGATCAAGATCAACGACGTGTGCGAGGACTTCATCCGCCGCCGTGCGATCCGCCACCTGGAAAAGGGCCGCATCGCGATCTTCGCCGCCGGCACCGGCAACCCCTTCTTCACCACCGACTCCGGCGCCGCGCTGCGCGCGATCGAGATCGGCGCCGACCTGCTGCTGAAGGCGACCAAGGTCGACGGCGTGTACGACAAGGACCCGAAGAAGCACGCCGACGCCGTGCGCTTCGACAGCCTGACCTACGACGAGGTCATCGCCCGCAACCTGGAAGTGATGGACACCGCCGCCTTCGCCCTGGCCCGCGACAGCGACCTGCCGCTGCGCATCTTCAACATGGGCCAGCCCGGCGAACTGCTGAAGATCCTGCGCGGCGCCGAGATCGGCACGTTGGTCAAAGGTCGGGGCTGAAAAGCCGGGAATCGGGAATCGGGAATCGGGAATCGAGAATCGGGAATCGGGAATCGCAACAGCGTTGCGCACTGCAACATTGGCGCCAGCCCCGATTCTCGCGCCACTGGCGTTCAGTCAGGCGCGCAGGGATCCGCCCTCGCCATTCCCCATTCCCCATTCCCGATTCCCCACTCCCAGCAGGCTATAATCGTCCGATTCAGATTCAGCACGGACACCGGCGATGCTCAACGAAATCAAGCAAGACGCACAGACCCGCATGGCCAAGAGCATCGACGCGCTGCGTCATACGCTCATCAAGGTGCGCACCGGGCGCGCGTCGACCGCCCTGGTCGAGCACCTGAAGGTCAACTACTACGGCTCGGAGATGCCGCTGAGCCAGGTCGCCAGCGTGGCCGTCGCCGACGCCCGCTCGCTGACCATCACCCCGTGGGAAAAGCAGATGGTCGGCGCGGTCGAGAAGGCGATCCTGGCCTCGGACCTGGGCCTGACCCCGAACACCGCCGGCACCACCATCCGCCTCAACCTGCCCGCGCTCACCGAGGAGCGCCGCCGCGAGCTGTCGAAGGTCGTGCATGGCGAAGGCGAGGACACCAAGGTCGCGATCCGCAACATCCGCCGCGACGCCAACCAGCAGGTCAAGGATCTGCTGAAGGACAAGAAGGTCACCGAGGACGAGGCCCGCGCCAGCGAGGACGACATCCAGAAGCTGACCGACAAGGCGATCAAGGACGTGGACGACGTGGTCAAGGGCAAGGAACAGGAACTGATGGCGGTCTGAGCCTGCGCCTGCCGGCCATGCCTTCCGACCCCGTCCCCATGTCCCTGCCCCGCCACCTGGCCATCATCATGGATGGCAACGGCCGCTGGGCGCAGCGCCGCCGCCGGCCGCGCGTGATCGGCCACCGCGCGGGCGCCCGCGCGGTCAACCGCACCATCGACTTCTGCCTGGAGCGCGGCATCGGCGCGCTGACCCTGTTCGCCTTTTCCAGCGAGAACTGGGGGCGCCCGCAGGAGGAAGTGGACGCGCTGATGAAGCTGTTCCTGCACGCGCTCGACCGCGAGGTCGAGGAGTTGCAGCGGCGCGGCGTGCGCGTGCGCTTCATCGGCGACCGCTCGCGCTTCGCGCCGTCGCTGTGCGAGCGCATGGCCCAGGCCGAGGCGCGCACCCGCGACAACCAGGCCCTGCACCTGTCGATCGCCGCCAGCTACGGCGGCCGCCAGGACATCGCCCTGGCCGCGCGCGCGCTGGCCGAGGACGTCGCCGCCGGGCGCCTGCGCCCGGAGCAGATCGACGAGGACGCGCTGTCGGCGCGCATGGCGCTGGCCGACCTGCCGCCGCCGGACCTGTTCATCCGCACCGGCGGCGACCTGCGCATCAGCAACTTCCTGCTGTGGCAGTTGGCCTACACCGAACTGTGGTTCACCGAGACCCTCTGGCCCGAGTTCGGCCCCGAGGTGCTGCAACAAGCCCTGGACGACTACGCCCGCCGCGAGCGGCGTTTCGGCCTCACCAGCGCGCAGGTCGCCGAAGCGGCGACGGAGAACGTTTCCGCATGACCCGTACCCGCGTCATCGCCGCGTTGATCATGGCCCCGCTGGCCATCTGCGCCATCCTGCTGCTACCGACCCAGTGGCTGGTCGCACTGGCCGCCTTGATCTTCCTGATCGGCCTGTGGGAATGGCTGAAGCTGGCCGAGGTCGACGACACCCTGCCGCGCACCATCCTGCTGATGCTCAACCTGCTGCTGATGGTGCTGCTGGTGTGGGCCTCGGCCGGCTCGCTGGTGCTGTTCCAGCTGACCACCCTGATCGGCGCCGGCTGGTGGTGCGTGGCCTTGCTGTGGCTGGGCTTCTACCGCTTCGGCTCCGACCACGCCACCTATGCGCGGGTGTTCAAGCTCGCCGCCGGCACCCTGGCGATCGTGCCCGCCTGGGCCGCCCTGGGCCTGATCCACGCCAGCGAGCCGAACGGCCACCGCTGGCTGCTGACCGCCCTGGCCACGGTGTGGGCCGCCGATTCCGGCGCGTATTTCGCCGGCCGCCAGTTCGGCAAGCACAAGCTGGCGCCGCGGATCAGCCCCAACAAGACCGTGGAAGGCCTGGTCGGCGGCCTGCTGGCCGGCCTGATCGTGGCCGCCGGTTTCGGCTGGCTGGCCGGGGTGACCCTGCCGCACCTGCCCGGGCTGCTGATCGTGGCCGCGGTCAGCGTGCTGGCCTCGGTGGTCGGCGACCTGTTCGAGAGCCTGCTCAAGCGCCATGTCGGCGCCAAGGACTCGGGCAATGTGATTCCCGGTCACGGCGGCGTGCTGGACCGGATCGACGGCGTGCTGGCGGCGCTGCCGATCTTCGCGCTGGGCAAGGACATCTTCGGGTTCTGAGCCAGTGAACACGCAACGCAGCAAGACCCCAGCGGTCCGCACCATCGCCGTGCTCGGCGCCACCGGCTCGATCGGCGCCTCGGCGCTGGACGTGATCGCGCGCCATCCGCAGCGCCTGCGCGCCGGCGTGCTGGCCGCCGGGCGCAACGTCGACGCGCTGCTGGCGCTGTGCGCCACGCACCGTCCCGCGCATGCGGTGATCGCCGATCCGGCGCTGTACCCGGCGCTGCGCGACGGCCTGCGCGCGGCCGGGCTGTCGACCCAGGCGCATGCCGGCGACGCCGCGCTGGACCAACTGGTGGCCAGCGACGCCTGCGACAGCGTGGTCGCCGCCATCGTCGGCGCCGCCGGCCTGGCCTCGACCCTGGCCGCGGCCCGTGCCGGCAAGCGCCTGCTGCTGGCCAACAAGGAAGCGCTGGTGCTGGCCGGCGAACTGGTCACCGCCGCGGCGGCCGCGGCCGGCGCCGAGATCATCCCGATCGACAGCGAGCACAACGCCATCTTCCAGTGCCTGCGCTCGCGCCAGACCGGCGCCGAGGTGCGACGGGTGCTGCTGACCGCCTCCGGCGGCCCGTTCCGCGGCTGGGACCGCGCGCGCCTGCAGGCGGTGACCCCGGCGCAGGCCGTGGCGCACCCGAAGTGGTCGATGGGGCCGAAGATCTCCGTCGATTCGGCGACGTTGATGAACAAGGGCCTGGAAGTGATCGAGGCCCACCACCTGTTCGCGCTGGCGCCCGAGCGCATCGAGGTGCTGGTGCACCCGCAGAGCCTGGTGCATTCGCTGGTCGAGTTCATCGACGGTTCGACCCTGGCGCAGATGGGCCTGCCGGACATGCGCACCACCCTGGCGGTGGGGCTGGGCTGGCCGGACCGCATCGCCTCCGGGGTCGCCGGGCTGGACCTGCTGACGCAGGGCCGGCTGGATTTCGAGGCGCCGGACCTGGACGCCTTCCCCTGCC
Source organism: Xanthomonas sp. LF02-5 (assembly GCF_034105325.1). Classification (NCBI taxonomy): domain Bacteria; kingdom Pseudomonadati; phylum Pseudomonadota; class Gammaproteobacteria; order Lysobacterales; family Lysobacteraceae; genus Xanthomonas; species Xanthomonas sp. LF02-5. Next base: position 153,743 of record NZ_JAXGGF010000007.1, read on the forward strand.
TGGGCCTGGCCTGGCGCGCGATGCAGGCCGGCGGCAGCGCCCCGGCGATCCTGAACGCGGCCAACGAAGTGGCTGTTTCAGCCTTTCTTCAGGGCCGGATCGGTTTCCTATCGATTCCTGCGCTGGTCGAGAACGCCCTGACCGAGCTGCCTGCGGTCGCGGCCGATTCCCTGGACGCGTTGCTGGCGGCGGATGCGCACTCGCGCAAGATCACCGAACTCGCCATTGCCCGCCATTTCGCCCATGCTTGATCCCCACGCCGCCATGAGCCACGCGCATGGGTAATGTCGTCGGCTCCATCTGGTGGATGCTGGTCAGCCTGGGCATCCTGGTGACCTTCCACGAGTTCGGCCATTTCTGGGTCGCCCGCCGCTGCGGGGTCAAGGTGCTGCGCTTCTCGGTGGGCTTCGGCAAGCCGCTGTGGTCGCGCTACGACCGCCACGGCACCGAGTTCGCGATCGCCGCGATTCCGCTCGGCGGCTACGTGAAGATGCTCGACGAACGCGAGGGCGAGGTGGCCCCGGCCGAGCGTGCGCAGGCCTTCAACAACAAGAGCGTGTGGCAGCGCATCGCCATCGTCGCCGCCGGTCCGATCGCCAACCTGATCCTGTGCGTAGCGTTGCTTTGGGCGATGTTCGTGATCGGCAAGCAGGACTACGCGCCCATCGTCGGCCGCGCCGAGGGCCTGGCGCAGCAGGCCGGATTCCAGCCCGGCGAGCGCATCGTCCGCGTCGGCGACCGCGACGTCGCCACCTGGAGCGAGGCCGCCATGCAGCTGACCGTCGCCGCCATGGACCGCGAGGACGTGCCGGTGCAGACCGAGGACGCGCAGGACGGCGCCAGCCATACCCGGACCCTGCGCCTGTCGCAACTGCCGGTCGGCTTCGACGAGCAGCAGGTGCCGGCCCTGGCCGGCCTGACCTGGCGCTTCACCCTGCAGCCGGCAGTGATCGCCAACGTCACCGCCGGCTCGGCCGCCGACGGCGTGCTGCGCCCGGGCGACCGCGTGCTGGCGGTGGACGGCACCCCGATCACCAGCGCCGACCAGGTCGCACCGCAGGTGCAGGCCCTGGGCCGCGACGGCGGCAACGGCCTGATCGAGGTCGAGCGCAACGGCGAGCGCCTGGCCCTGGACGTCCATCTCAAGCAGGCCGCCGGCCCCGGCGCGCCGCGCTGGACGCTGGGCGTGGCCATCGGCGAGCAGCGCCGCCCGGCCTACGACGCCACCCTGCGCTACGGCCCGCTGGCGGCGATCCCGGTCGCCTTCCGCGAGACCGGCCGGCTGGCCGGCGATACGCTCGGCATCCTGCGCCGCATGCTGACCGGCGAGGCCTCGCTGAAGAACGTGTCCGGCCCGATCACCATCGCCAAGGTCGCCAACGTCTCGGCCAAGCAGGGCCCGGACTGGTTCCTGAATTTCCTGGCGCTTCTGTCGCTGAGCCTGGCGATCATGAACCTGCTGCCGATCCCGATCTTGGACGGCGGGCACTTGCTGTATTACCTTATCGAGTTGGTCAAGGGCAGCCCGCTGAGCGAGCGCGCCATGGCGGCGGGGCAATTCGTGGGCCTGACGTTGCTGGCAGGACTGATGGGGTTGGCGTTCTACAACGACCTCTTCGGCCAGGCCCTGCGATGACCCGCGCCGATCCACTCGACCCGCTGTCGTCTTGCGCCGGCGCCCATGCAACAACGATATCGACCTCTACCGGACGTGACATGACGAGATTTCCCACTCGCCGCCTGCTTGCCCTCGCCCTCGCCGCCAGCCTCAGCCTGCCGGCCCTGGCCCAGGTAGCGGAGCCCTTCACCGCCAGCGACATCCGCGTCGACGGGCTGCAACGCATTTCGTCCGGCACCGTGTTCACCTACCTGCCGGTGGAACGCGGCGACACCGTGGACGAGGCCAAGGTCGCCGAGGCGATCCGTGCCCTGTACCGCACCGGCTTCTTCGAGGACGTGCGCGTCGACCGCCAGGGCAACATCCTGGTGGTGACGGTCAAGGAGCGTCCGGCGATCAACAAGCTGACCGTCACCGGCAACAAGGACATCAAGAGCGAGGAACTGCTCAAGGGCCTGTCCGACATCGGCCTCAGCGAAGGCGGCACCTTCGACCGGCTGAGCCTGGACCGGGTGACCCAGGAGCTGACCCGCCAGTACAACAACCGCGGCAAGTACAACGTCGAGATCACCCCGACGGTGAGCCCGCTGGACCGCAACCGCGTCGACGTGGCCATCGCGATCAAGGAAGGCAAGGCGGCCAAGATCCGCCACGTCAACCTGATCGGCACCGAGAAGTTCCTCAACAAGGACATCCTGGAGAACTGGGAGTCGCGCGAGCACAACTGGCTGTCCTGGTACCGCCGCGACGACCAGTACTCCAAGGAAAAGCTGTCCGGCGACCTGGAGAAGCTCAACTCCTGGTACCTGGACCGCGGCTACGTCGACTTCAGCGTCGACTCCACCCAGGTGGCGATCAGCCCCGACAAGCGCGACATGTACCTGACCGCCGGCATCACCGAAGGCGAGCAGTACAAGATTTCCGACATCAAGGTCACCGGCGACACCATCCTGCCGCAGGAAGAGATCGAGAAGCTGGTGATCCCCAAGGCCGGCGACACCTTCTCGCGCGCGCTGCTGGAATACAGCTCCGACGCGATCACCAATACCCTGAGCAACATCGGCTACGCCTTCGCCAAGGTCACCCCGATCCCGACCACCGACCGCGAGAAGCGCACGGTGGCGGTGAACCTGCAGGTGACCCCGGGCCCGCGCGTGTCGGTGCGGCGCATCGTGTTCCGCGGCAACACCCGCACCTCCGACGAAGTGCTGCGCCGCGAAATGCGCCAGTTCGAGGACACCTGGTACTCGCAGGCGGCGATCGACCGCTCCAAGATCCGCCTGCAGCGCCTGGGCTATTTCGAGTCGGTGGACGTGGAAACGCCGCCGGTGCCGGGCAGCAACGACAAGGTCGACGTGGTCTACAACGTCAAGGAGACCACCTCGGGCAGCTTCACCTTCGGCCTGGGCTATTCGCAGACCTACGGCGTCACCACCTCGGTGCAGCTGTCGCAGAACAACTTCCTCGGCGGCGGCAACCGCGTCGCGGTGGACGCCTCGCGCAGCAGCTACCAGGAGCGCTACGCGTTCTCCTACACCAACCCGTTCTTCACCGACGACGGCGTGTCGCTGGGCTACAACCTGTCCTGGCGCAAGCTGGACTACTCCGACTTCGGCACCGCGCAGTACAACAGCACCAACGGCGCGGCGCAGGTGATCTTCGGCGTGCCGATCACCGAGACCGACAGCGTCTCGCTGATGTTCGGCGTGGACAGCAACCAGATCACCACCTATCCGGGCTTCACCCCGCAGGCGATCATCAACTACATCGACGCGATCGGGACCAAGACCTTCCACGCCTGGCGCAGCGAGCTCGGCTGGGCGCGCGACACCCGCAACGACTACTTCATGCCCACCCGCGGCATGTACCAGCGTGTGGGCCTGGAAGCCACCCTGCCCGGTTCGACCGTGGAGTACTGGAAGCTCAACTACCAGATCTCCAAGTACTGGCCGATCTCGCCGGCGCTGGTGCTCAACACCCGCGCGGAGTTCGGCTACGGCGACAGCTACGGCAGCGACGTGTCGCGCGACATCTGCGGCACCTACACCAGCGATGCGCAAGGCACGACGACCTACAACCCGCAGGCCTGCAACGGCTCCAACCTGATCCGCAGCGTCACCGCCTCGGGCCTGCCGTTCTACGAGAATTTCTACGCCGGCGGCACCAACTCGGTCCGCGGCTTCGAGGACAACACCCTCGGCCCGCGCTCGGAGGCCACCGCCTCGTACCGCCGCGGCCAGCCGCTGGGCGGCTCGTTCAAGACCGTGGGCTCGGCGGAAATGTACTTCCCGAAGCTGTTCGACAGCCCGTCGGCGCGCATTTCGGCGTTCGTGGACGTCGGCAACGTGTTCAATGGCGTGGACAACTTCAAGTCCAACCAGTTGCGCGCCTCCACCGGTATCGCCCTGCTGTGGCGGGCCCCGGTCGGCCCGATCTCGATCAGCTATGCGATTCCGTTGAAGAAGGAAGACAACGACGAAATCGAGCGCCTGCAGTTCACCTTTGGTGGGCAGTTCTAAAAGAACTGCGTACCCGCTGCCAGGGCTGCGCCCTGGCAGCCAGGTTTTCGCGATGCGAAAACCTGCTGGGGCTTGGCTTGCCTAATCCCGGCGCCTGTCGGCGCGCCCCCTTTAACAGGAAGGGGGCTTTGCTCCAGTCGGTTGATCGTTCCTGATAGGTGGTCGTGGCCTGTTGCGCGGCCACGTGCGATCGCCTTACGCGGCCGTACGACTGCCCACCCGATGCCGGGGCTTGGCCTTCCAAATCACTGCGCCTGTCGGCGTGCCCCTCGCGTTGCGAATCGCAAGCCGTGGTTCATTGCCTTCCGAATCCTGCGCCTGGGAGTGTGTTGCTTGTGGCCGTACCCTCACCCCTCTCCCGGTGGGAGAGGGGCTGACGCGACTCCCTTCTCCCATCGGGAGAAGGTGCCCCGTAGGGGCGGATGAGGGGCGGGCAGTGCACGCTGTATCAGCACGCCCTACGCGGGCGTACGTATGACCGTGCTGGTGGCACACGGTAGAATCTCCCGGTGAATACTTCGACCTATACCGCTGACGAGATCGCCGAGCGTTTCGGCCTGCAGGTGCATGGCGACGGCAGCGTCGCGGTGCGCGGCGTGGCCACGCTGGCGCAGGCCGGCCCGGGACAGCTCAGCTTCCTGGCCAATCCACGCTATCGTGCGCAACTGGCCGACAGCACTGCGGCGATCGTGGTGCTGCGTGCCGACGACGCCGAGGCGGCGCCGGGCACCGCACTGATCGCGCGCGATCCGTACGTCGCCTTCGCCAAGATCGCCGCGCTGTTCGACGTGGCCCCGCTTCGACCGCCCGGCATCCATCCCAGCGCCAGCATCGATCCCAGTGCGCAGGTCGCGGCCAGCGCGCACATCGGCGCGTTCGTCAGCATCGGCGCGCGCAGCGTGGTCGGCGAGGGCTGCGTGATCGGCCCCGGCTGCGTGATCGGCGAGGACTGCCAGGTCGGCGCAGGCAGCGAACTGATCGCCCGCGTTACTCTGGTCACCCGGGTGCGTCTGGGCCAGCGCGTGCGCGTGCATCCCGGCGCGGTGCTCGGCGCCGACGGCTTCGGCCTGGCGATGGACGCCGGCCGCTGGATCAAGGTGCCGCAGCTCGGCGGCGTCCGCATCGGCGACGATTGCGAGATCGGCGCCAACACCTGCGTGGACCGCGGCGCGCTGGAAGACACCACCCTCGAAGAAGACGTGCGCCTGGACAACCTAGTGCAGGTCGCGCACAACGTGCACATCGGCGCGCACAGCGCCATCGCCGGCTGCACCGGCATCGCCGGCAGCGCCAAGATCGGCCGCTACGTGATGCTCGGCGGCGCGGTCGGCGTGGTCGGCCACCTGGAGATCTGCGACAAGGTCGTGGTCACCGGCAAGTCGGTCGTGCGCAACTCCATCCACGAGCCGGGCGAGTACTCGTCCGGCACCCCATTGACCGACAACCGCACGTGGCGCAAGAACGCCGCGCGCTTCAAACAGCTCGATGCCCTGGCCCGTCGCATCCTGTCTGTCAGCAAGGAGAAGGAATGAGCCACGATCAGCCCCTGCCGGATGCCACCCTGCCGGACATCAACCAGATCCGCGCACTGCTCCCGCACCGCTACCCGTTCCTGCTGGTGGACAAGGTGGTCTCGCTGGATTTCGAGAACCGCCGGATCGTCGCGCACAAGAACGTCAGCATCAACGAGCCGTATTTCCAGGGCCATTTCCCGGGCCAGCCGATCATGCCCGGCGTGCTGATCATCGAGGCGCTGGCGCAGGCCGGCGGCATCCTGACCCAGCTGGCGATGGGCCGCGACGCGCAGTCCAAGCTGTTCTACATGGTCAAGGTCGACAACGCCCGCTTCAACAGCCAGGTGGTGCCCGGCGACGTGCTGGAGCTGCACGTGGAAATCAAGCGGGTGATCCGCAACATGGCGGTGTACTACGGCGAGGCCAAGGTCAACGGCAAGGTCGTGGCCTGCGCCGAAGTGCTGTGCGCCGGCACCCGCGAATGACCCTGGCAGGAGACCTGCGATGAGCGCCAACGCTCCCCTGATTCACCCCTCCGCGATCATCGATCCCGGCGCGAAACTCGCCGCCAACGTGCGCGTCGGCGCCTTCACCGTGATCGGCGCCGAGGTGGAGATCGGCGAAGGCTGCGAGATCGGCTCGCATTGCAGCATCGTCGGCCCGACCCGGCTCGGCCGCGACAACCGCCTGGTCGGCCACGTCGCGCTCGGCGGCGACCCGCAGGACAAGAAGTTCGCCGGCGAACGCACCGAACTGGTGATCGGCGACCGCAACGTGATCCGCGAGTTCGTCACCGTCAGCCGCGGCACCGGCAGCGGCGGCGGCATCACCCGCGTGGGCAGCGACAACTGGTTCCTCGCCTATACCCACGTCGCCCACGACTGCATCGTCGGCAACCATTGCGTGTTCTCCAACAACACCACCCTGGCCGGGCACGTGGAAGTGGGCGACCACGTGATCATCAGCGGCTTCGCCGGCGCGCACCAGTTCTGCCGCATCGGCGATCACGCCTTCCTCGGCATGGGCGCGCTGATCAACGGCGACGTGCCGCCGTTCACCATGGTCGGCGGCAATTCCCTGGGCCGCCCGCGCGGCATCAACAGCGAAGGCCTGAAGCGCCGCGGCTTCGATCCCGAGCGCGTGGCCGCGATCAAGCGCGCCTACCGCGCGCTGTACGTGGCCGGCCTGCCGCTGGCCGAGGCCAAGCACCAGTTGGCGGTGCTGGCCGAAGGCAGCGAGGACGTGCGCGCGATGCTGGAGTTCATCGAATCCAGCGAGCGGCCGTTGTTGCGATGACGGCCGGGATTCGGGATTCGGGATTCGGGATTGGCAACGGCAGCATTGCCGGTGCCGATAGCGCCGCGTCCGCTGTTGCGAATCCCCAATCCCCAATCCCCAATCCCCGCGCAACACCGCTGCGCATCGCCCTGGTCGCCGGCGAAGCCTCCGGCGACCTGCTGGGTGCGGGGCTGATCGAGGCGCTGCGCGCGCGCTACCCCGACGCCGAGTTCGCCGGGGTCGGGGGCGAGGCGATGCGCCAGGCCGGGTGCCAGACCTGGTTCGACGCCAGCGAGCTGGCGGTGATGGGTCTGCTGGAAGTGCTGCGGCACCTGCCGCGCCTGCTGAAGCTGCGCCGCGCGCTGCGCGAGCGGCTGCTGGCCTGGCGCCCGGACGTGTTCGTCGGCATTGATGCCCCCGACTTCAACCTGGGCGTGGAGCGCTGGCTGAAGCAGCGCGGGCTGCGCACCGTGCATTACGTCAGTCCATCGGTATGGGCCTGGCGCGAGCAGCGCGCGGCCAAGATCGGCGCCAGCGCCGACCGGGTGCTGTGCCTGTTCCCGATGGAGCCGCCGATCTACGCCAAGCACGGCGTGGACGCGCGCTTCGTCGGCCACCCCATGGCCGATGCGATCGCGCTGCACGAAGACCGCGGCGCGGCGCGTGCGTCCCTGGGCGTGGCCGCCGACGTGCCGGTGCTAGCGGTGTTGCCGGGCAGCCGCCTGGGCGAGATCGGCAAGCTCGGCGACACCTTCTTCGCCGCCGCCGCGCAGGTGCTGCAGCAGCTGCCGGACGCGCGCGTGCTGGTGCCGGCCGCCAATGCCGCGTGCAAGGCGCTGATCGAAGAACAACTCGCGCGCTCGGCCTTGCCGGCGGCCGCCACCCAAGTGCTGGACGGCCACGCGCGCACCGCGCTGCTCGCCGCCGATGCGGTGCTGCTGGCCTCCGGCACCGCGACCCTGGAAGCCATGCTGGTGAAGCGGCCGATGGTGGTCGGCTACAAGGTCGCCCCGCTCACCTACCGCATCGTCAAGGCGCTGGGCCTGCTGAAGGTGGACCGCTACGCCCTGCCCAACATCCTCGCCGGCCACGACCTGGCGCCGGAACTGATGCAGGACGCCTGCACCCCCGACGCCCTGGCCGCCGCGCTGCTGCACTGGCTGCGCAACCCGCAGGCGGTGGCGGCGCTGCAGCACGAATACGAACGCCTGCACCTGCTGCTGCGCCAGGACGCCTCGGCGCGCGCGGCCGATGCGGTGCTCGAATTGCTGGAGGGCCGGGAATCGGGAATCGGGAATCGGGAATCGACAGGAGCAACGGCATGAAGCGCTCCCTTCCCCCGCCGTCGCCGCAGCAGTCGCTTTTGTCCCATTCCCCATTCCCCACTCCCGATTCCCGGCTCTACGCCGGCGTCGACGAAGCCGGCCGCGGCCCCCTGGCCGGGCCGGTGGCGGTGGCGGCGGTGGTGTTCGATCCGGCGCGCACCCGCATCAACGGGCTGGACGATTCCAAGCAGCTGACCGCGGCGCGCCGCGAGACGCTGTATGCGCGCATCGTCGAGCGCGCGCTGGCCTGGCAGGTGGTGCTGATCGAGGCCGAGGAGATCGACCGGCTGAACATCTACCAGGCGACCATGCTAGGCATGCGCCGCGCGGTCGAGGGCGTGGCCCACGTGGCCGGCTTCGCCCGCATCGACGGCAACCGCGTGCCCAAGGGTCTGCCCTGCGCCGCCGAGGCGCTGGTCGGCGGCGATGCCCGCGACCGCGCGATCATGGCCGCCTCGATCGTGGCCAAGGTCACCCGCGACCGGATCATGCAGCGCCTGCACGACGAACACCCGCACTACGGCTTCGACCTGCACAAGGGCTACGCCACCCCGGCACACCTGGCCGCACTGGCCGCGCACGGCCCCTGCATCCACCACCGGCGCAGCTTCGCGCCGGTGCGGATGGCCCTGGAAAGCCGGGACCCGGAGCCCGGGACCCGGGACCCGGAACGGCAACTGGTCGCATAGGCTCCGAATTCGACGCCACTTACCGGTGTCCACGCCGATCACGCGATGCTCCCAAGCACGTGCGCGGACGGCAGTCCTGGCTTTTGCTTTTCCGGGTCCCGGGCCCCGGGTCCCCGGTCCCGGCTCTTCCACCTGTCAAGCCTTGCCCGGCTCGCCCCCCGCCGCTACCCTGCCCGGGCATCGCTCTGGTTCCGCATGTCCACTTCCCGCTTCGCCCATCTGCACATCCACACCGAGTTCTCGCTGGCGGATTCGACCATCCGTGTGCCCGAGAAACCGGATCAGGCTGACCCGAAGAAAGCCAAGCAGGCCAACCTGCTCAGCCGCGCGGTGGAGCTGGACCTGCCCGCGCTGGCGGTCACCGACCTCAACAACCTGTTCGCGCTGGTCAAGTTCTACAAGGCCGCCGAGGGCGTGGGCATCAAGCCGATCGCCGGCGCCGACCTGCTGATCGCCGACGGCACCCAGGCGCCGTGGCGGCTGACCGTGCTGTGCCGCAATCGCGACGGCTACCTGAGCCTGTCGCGACTGCTGACCCGCGCCTGGCTGGAAGGCCACCGCAACGAAGGCGGCGTGGCGCTGCACCCGGAATGGCTGCAGACCGGCAGCGACAACCTGTTCGCGCTGGCCGGCCGCGAGAGCCTGGCCGGGCGCCTGGCCAGCGAAGGCCGCCACGACCTGGCCGAGCAGCAACTGGCCGACTGGCAGCGCATCTTCGGCGATGGCCTGCACCTGGAACTGACCCGCACCGGCCGCGACGGCGAGGAGGCGTTCAACCAGTTCGCCCTGCACGCCGCCGGCACCCGCGGCCTGCCGGTGATCGCCAGCAACGACGTGCGCTTCCTGTACGCCAGCGACTTCGCCGCGCACGAGGCGCGCGTGTGCATCTCCTCCGGCCGCGTGCTCGACGATCCCAAGCGCCCGCGCGACTACAGCGACCAGCAGTACCTGAAGTCGGCCGAGGAGATGGCCGCGCTGTTCGCCGACATCCCCGACGCGATCGACAACACCCTGGCGCTGGCGCAACGCTGCAACATCGAGATGCAGCTGGGCACCTACTTCCTGCCCGCCTATCCGGTGCCCGACGACGAGACGCTGGACAGCTGGATCCGCAGCCAGTCGCGCGACGGCCTGGCCGCGCGCCTGGAAAAGAACCCGCTGGCGCCCGGCAAGACCCGCCAGGACTACGTGGACAGGCTCGAGTTCGAGCTGGACACCATCATCAAGATGGGCTTCCCCGGCTACTTCCTGATCGTGGCCGACTTCATCCAGTGGGGCAAGAACCAGGGCATCCCGATCGGCCCGGGCCGCGGCTCCGGCGCCGGTTCGCTGGTGGCGTGGGCGCTGCAGATCACCGACCTGGATCCGCTGCCGTACAACCTGCTGTTCGAGCGCTTCCTCAACCCGGAACGCGTGTCGATGCCCGACTTCGACATCGACTTCTGCATGGATCGCCGCGACGAGGTGATCGACTACGTGGCGCGCAAGTACGGCCGCGACCGGGTCAGCCAGATCATCACCTACGGCACCATGGCGGCCAAGGCGGTGGTGCGCGACTGCGGCCGCGTGCTCGGCTTCCCGTACGGCCTGGTCGACGGCGTCGCCAAGCTGATCCCCAACATCCTCGGCATCACGCTGAAGGATGCGATGGGCGAAGGCAAGGACAGCGAGATGGCCTCGCCGGAGCTGATCCAGCGCTACCAGGCCGAGGACGACGTCCGCGACCTGATGGACCTGGCGCGGCAGCTCGAGGACCTCACCCGCAACGCCGGCAAGCACGCCGGCGGCGTGGTGATCGCGCCGACGCCGCTGTCCGACTTCTGCCCGCTGTTCGCCGAACACGACGTCGACAATTTCGGCAAGAACCCGGTCACCCAGTTCGACAAGGACGATGTCGAGCAGGTCGGCCTGGTCAAGTTCGACTTCCTCGGCCTGCGCACCCTGACCATCATCGACTGGGCGGTGAAGGCGATCAACGTGCGCCACGCGCGCGCCGGCGTCCCGCCGGTGGAGATCGCCGCGATCCCGCTCGACGATGCGCCGACCTACAAGGGCATTTTCGCCTCGGGCAACACCGGCGCGGTGTTCCAGTTCGAATCCTCGGGCATGCGCCGGCTGCTGAAGGACGCCCGCCCCGACCGCTTCGAAGATCTCATCGCGCTGGTGTCGCTGTACCGCCCCGGCCCGATGGACCTGATCCCCTCGTTCAACGCGCGCAAGCACGGGCAGGAGGAGATCGTCTATCCCGATCCGCGCACCGAAGCGATCCTGAAGGACACCTACGGCATCATGGTGTACCAGGAGCAGGTGATGCAGATGGCGCAGATCGTCGGCGGCTACTCGCTGGGCGGCGCCGACCTGCTGCGCCGCGCGATGGGCAAGAAGGTGCCGGCGGAAATGGCCAAGCACCGCGAGATCTTCCGCGAGGGCGCGGCCAAGGGCGGCGTCGGCGAGGCCAAGGCCGACGAAATCTTCGACCTGATGGAGAAGTTCGCCGGCTACGGCTTCAACAAGTCGCACGCCGCCGCCTACGCGCTGGTCAGCTACCAGACCGCGTGGCTGAAACGCCATTACCCGGCCGAGTTCATGGCGGCCACGCTGTCCTCGGACATGGACAACACCGACAAGGTGGTCGGCTTCCTCGACGAGGTGCGCAACCTCGGCCTGACCGTGCTGCCGCCGCGCATCAACGCCTCGGCCTACATGTTCGAGGCGGCCACGCCGGACACCATCCAGTACGGCCTGGGCGCGATCAAGGGCGTGGGCCGCGGCGCCTGCGAGGCGATCGTGGCCGAGCGCGAGCGTGGCGGCGAGTACGCCTCGCTGCTGGATTTCTGCACCCGCGTGGAATCGGCCAAGCTCAACAAGCGCACGCTGGAAGCGATGATCAACGCCGGCGCGATGGACGGGCTGGGCAGCAACCGCGCCACGCTGATGCTGCAGTTGCCGGAGGTGATGAAGGCCACCGAGCAGATGGCGCGCGAGCGCGCCTCCGGGCAGAACTCGCTATTCGGCGGCGCCGACACCAGCGCGCCGGCGCTGCGCCTGGACCTGCCGGAAAGCAAGGAATGGCCGCTGGGCCAGTTGCTGGCCGGCGAGCGCGAGACGCTGGGCTTCTACCTCAGCGGCCATCCGTTCGATCCGTACCGCGACGAAGTGCGCGAACTGGTTGGCTGCGACCTGAGCGCGCTGGAGAAGATCTGCGCGCAATCCGGCGGCGGCCGCGGCGGTGGCGGCGACGGCGAGAAGCGCGCCTGGCGCCCGGAGGTCAGCGCGATCCTCGCCGGCCAGGTGGTCGGCGTGCGCCGCAAGGGCGACAGCCAGGTGTTCGTGCAACTGGAGGACGGCCGCGGCCGCATCGAGTGCAGCGCATTCTCCGACGCCATCGCCGAGTTCGGCCACCTGCTGACCCGCGACCGCATCCTGATCGTCAAGGGCGGCGTGCGCGAGGACGAATTCAACGGCGGCTACGCGATGCGCATCCGCCAGTGCTGGGACTACGAACAGATCTGCACGCACCACGCGCAGCGCCTGTCGCTGCGCCTGGACCTGCGCCAGCGCAGCGCCTGGCCGCGCATCGACGGCCTGCTCGCCCGCCACCGCCCGGGCAAGACCCCCCTGCGCCTGGACCTGCTGCTGCAGTCGGCGCAGGGCGGCATCGCCGGCATGCTCGACCTCAACGGCAGCCATTCGGTGCGCGTGGACCCGCAGCTGCTGGACGCCCTGCGCGGCGACCCGGCGGTGCGCGCGGTGAAGGTCAAATACAACCCGCCATGGGCGAACTGAGCCTGGCGCGCAGCGCGGCGCGCCCGTTGCACATGGCCGAAGGAAGGATGCCGCGATGAAGACCGTGCTGTTCCCGTTCGCTGCCGCGCTCGCGCTGGCGGCGTGCTCCTCGTCCAAGGTCGACTTCCAGATCGACAACCCCACCACCGCGCCGCTGTCGATCACGCTCGACGGCAAGACCCTGCAGGTGCCGGCGCAGCAGGCGCAGCCGGTGACGTTGGCGGCCGGCGAGCACCACCTGCGCAGCGAACGCCTGGGCGATGTGCGCTTCATCGTCTACGCCGATACCAGGGGCGGGCTGATCAATCCGACCCTGAGCGAGTACGTGACCGCGAACGCGATCTACCTCACCGGCCCGGACAAGGCAAAGAACTTCGGTTCGATCAACGCGCGGATCGAACTGAACGGCGTCACCTTCGAAGGCCCGTTCAAACAGACCCACGACCTGTTCATCGACAAGGACTGGACCTTCGGCGTGCGCGAGCCGTTCCCGGACGAGCAGGTCGTCGCGCATGTCGATGCCAGCGGCGGCAAGATCGACCGCAAGATCTTCACTGCGCCGGACTTCATCGCCTACGTCGAGACCGGCATGGGCCAGCCCGGCGCGTTCGAGCGCGCGCGGCCGGGCCGTTACGTGACGCCGCGCTTCGCGCTGGAGAAGGCCCCGGCGACGTTGCCGCCGCTGGACCCGGCCTACGAGGCCCATGCCGGCCCGCTGCGCGCGCTCTACGCGCGCCACCTGCGCGCGACCAGCGCCGACGCGCAGCGTGCCCTGCGCAAGGAAGCCTTCCAGGCGCAGATGGCGTTCACCACCGCCACCGCGACGCTGGGCGCCTCGCTGCCGCCCTCGGCCAACGAGGCATGCAACACCTTCGTGCACGCCTTCGGCGAGCTGACCGGGCGCAGTGCGCTGGTCGTTCCCTGAACCGCCGCCGCCCCCGGCCAGCCGCGCCCCGCCGACCTTTCCACACCGGAGCGTACGGGCAGTTGCCGTACATTCGGCTAAGCTTCCCCACCTTTGATCCATCCGACGGCTTCCAATGAACCCGAACTACCTCGACTTCGAGCAACCCATCGCCGATCTGGAAGCCAAGATCCAGGAACTGCGCAACGCCAGCACCGGCCCGGCGGTCAACGTCGACGCCGAGGTGGGTGCGCTGGAGGACAAGCTGCGGGTGCGCACCGCGCAGATCTTCCGCGACCTGTCCTCGTGGCAGATCTCGCAGTTGGCGCGGCATCCGCAGCGCCCGTACACGCTGGACTACATCAACGTGTTCTGCGACGAGTTCCAGGAACTGGCCGGCGACCGCGCGTTCGCCGACGACAAGGCCATCGTCGGCGGCCTCGGCCGCATCGACGGCCGCGCGGTGGTGATCATCGGCCACCAGAAGGGCCGCGACACCAAGAGCAAGATCGCGCGCAATTTCGGCATGCCGCGCCCGGAGGGCTACCGCAAGGCGCTGCGCCTGATGAAGCTGGCCGAGCGCTTCAAGCTGCCGCTGCTGACCTTCATCGACACCCCCGGCGCCTACCCCGGCATCGGCGCCGAGGAGCGCGGCCAGAGCGAAGCGATCGCGCGCAACCTGCTGGAGATGGCCGAGCTGAAGGTGCCGGTGATCTGCACCGTGATCGGCGAAGGCGGCTCCGGCGGCGCGCTGGCGATCGGCGTGGGCGACCGCACCCTGATGCTGGAATACGGCACCTACTCGGTGATCTCGCCGGAAGGCTGCGCCTCGATCCTGTGGAAGGACGCCTCCAAGGCCAAGGACGCCGCCGAGCAACTCGGCCTGACCGCCAAGCGTCTGTCCGCACTGGGCCTGGTCGACAAGGTGATCCGCGAACCGATCGGCGGCGCCCACCGCAACCCCACGCAGATGGCCAAGCGCCTGAAGGCGGTCCTGCTCAACGAACTGGACGCCCTGGAACAGCTGCCGATCGAGCAGTTGCTGGAGAAGCGCTACGCGCGTCTGCGCAGCTACGGGGCGTACGAAGCGGCCTGATCGCGACACAAGGAAGCGTTGTCCATGAATCCCATCGTCCTGCTGTCGCTGGCCTTGCAGTTGGCCTGCTGCGTGCACGTGGTGCGCAGCGGCCGCCCGCTGTATTGGATCTTCATCCTGCTGATCTTTTCGTATCTGGGGATCCTGATCTACGTGATCGCCGAACTGCTGCCGGAGTGGCGCAACGATCCGCGCGCGCGCCGCCATCTGCGCAAGGTCGGCGCCACGCTCGATCCGAACCGCGACAAGCGCACCGCCGGCAATCGCCTGGAACTGGCCGACACCGTGGACAACCGCCGGCAACTGGCCGAGGTGCACCTGGATAACGGCGAGTACGCGCAGGCGGCCGAGGTGTTCGAGAGCGGCTTGCGCGGCATCCACCGCGACGACCCCGGACTACTGCTCGGACTGGCCAAGGCGCAGTTCGGCCTGGACCAGCCGGCCGCGGTGAAAGCCACGCTGGACCGGCTGATCGCCGCCAACCCGCAGTTCCGCTCGCAAGACGGCCACCTGCTCTACGCGCGCGCCACCGAGGCGCTGGGCCAGACCGACGCGGCGCTGGAGGAATACGCCGCGCTCGCCGACGACTACCCCGGCGAAGAAGCGCGCGTGCGCTACGCGCAACTGCTGCAGCGCGCGGGCCAGCCGCAGCGCGCCGGCGAAGTGTTCAACGAAGTGCTGAAGCGCTCCAGCCTGGCCCCGCGCTACTACCAGCGCGACCAACGCCAGTGGATCGACCTGGCCCGCAGCGAACTGAAGCAACTCGACAGCCGCAACGCCTAGCTGCTGGCGCAAACCCGGAAAGGGTCGGAAACGGGGACTTTCGAATCCCCAATCCCCGCTCAAAACGGCTTGGCCAGCACCAGCCAGATCACCACCAGCAGCGCGAGCACCGGCAGCTCGTTGAACAGGCGCAGCGCGCGCGAGGACGGCAGCGCGCCGGCCTGGCCGACGCGCTTGAGCCAACGGCCGGTGAAGATGTAGTAGGCCAGCATCAGCGCCACCAGGCCGAGCTTGGCGTGCAGCCAGCCGCTGTGGCCGGGCGCGACCATGGTCGGGAAGTCCGGCAGCACCTTGTAGCCCAGCCACAGGGTCAGTCCCAGCAGCAGCGCCAGGCCGAACATCATGTGGCCGAAGCGGTACAGGCGCCGCCCCATCAGCGCCAGGCGCTCCTGCACCTGCGGCTGGCCCGCGCTCTCGGCGATGTTGACCAGGATCCGCGGCAGGTAGAACACCGCCGCCATCCATGCGATCACGAACAGCAGATGCAGGGACTTGATCCACAGGTAGAGTTGCATGCGCTGGCTCCAGGTCGCTGGCGTAGGATGTGCGGCCATTTTCGCCGATTCGTCCGGCGCCCGCACGGACCACACGCCCGCATGGACAAACAGTACGACGCCGACTACTTCCAGCGCTGGTATCGCCGCGACGGCATCGGCGACGCGGCGCGCCTGGCGCGCAAGGTCGCGCTCGCCGTGGCCCAGGCCGAGTACTACCTGGAACGGCCGATCCGCAGCGTGCTCGACATCGGCTGCGGGG
The DNA here is from genome assembly GCF_034105325.1 of Xanthomonas sp. LF02-5. NCBI lineage: Bacteria > Pseudomonadati > Pseudomonadota > Gammaproteobacteria > Lysobacterales > Lysobacteraceae > Xanthomonas > Xanthomonas sp. LF02-5. The sequence goes on from NZ_JAXGGF010000007.1 coordinate 170,011, forward strand.
AAGGCGCCTGGCGCGCGCCGCTGCTGAAGCTGCGGCCGAAACTGCACTACCTCGGCTTCGACAGCAGCGACTACGCGGTCGCCCGCTACGGCCGCCACCGCAACCTGCACCCGGCGCGCTTCGGCGATTTCGCCTGGCTGCGGCCGTGCGCACCGGTGGACCTGCTGGTGTGTTCGGACGTGCTGCACTACGTGCCCAGCCGCGAGTTGCGCCAGGGCCTGCCTGGCCTGGTGGAGCTGTGCGGCGGCGTGGCGTTCCTGGAGACCTTCGCCGCCGAGGACGACTTCGACGGCGACCACGCCGGCTTCCAGCCCCGCGCGGCACGCTGGTACCGGCGCCAGTTCGGTGCGCTCGGGCTGCGCCCGGTGGGCAGTCATTGCTGGCTGGCGCCAGCGCTGGCGGGGGATGCGGCGGCGCTGGAGACGATTGGTCTGGTGCCCCATTAAGGTGCAAACCGCGCGGATGCGTTATGCTGCACGGCAGCATACGCTCAGGATGGAAACACCGGCATGCTCTACCAGTGGCACGAACTGACCCGTAACCTGCTCGCCCCCTGGGTGCACCAGGCCGAAGCCAACGCCAAGATCTTCTCCGACCCCAACAGCCTGTGGTCGACGCTGCCCGGCGCCGAGCGCCTGGCCGCGAGCAACGAGTTGATGCACCGCCTCGGCAAGGACTACGAGAAGCCGGCCTGGGCGCTGGACCATGTCGAAGTCGACGGCCACGCCCTGCCGATCGTCGAGCAGGAAGTGCTGCGGAAGCCGTTCTGCCGCCTGCTGCGCTTCAAGCGCTTCAGCGACGACGCCAAGGTCGTGGACGGACTCAAGAAGCAGCCGGCCGTGCTGGTGGTGGCGCCGCTGTCCGGCCACCACGCCACGCTGCTGCGCGACACCGTGCGCACCCTGCTGCGCGACCACAAGGTCTACGTCACCGACTGGATCGACGCGCGCATGGTGCCGCAGTCCGAAGGCGACTTCGGCCTGGACGACTACGTGCGCTACGTGCAGGACTTCATCCGCCACATCGGCGCCGAATCGCTGCACGTGATGAGCGTGTGCCAGCCGACCGTGCCGGTGCTGGCCGCGGTGTCGCTGATGGCCGGGCGCGGCGAGACCACGCCGCGCTCGCTGGTGATGATGGGCGGGCCGATCGACGCGCGCCGCAGCCCCACCGAAGTCAACAACCTGGCCACGCGCAACCCGCTGTCCTGGTTCGAGCACAACGTCATCCATACCGTGCCGCCGGCCTACCCCGGCCACGGCCGCGCCGTCTACCCGGGCTTCCTGCAGCACATCGGCTTCCTGGCGATGAACCCGAGCCGGCACTTCATGTCGCACTGGGATTTCTACGCCAACCTGGTCAAGGGCGACCTGCAGGACGCCGAGGCGCACCGCCGCTTCTACGACGAGTACAACGCGGTGCTGGACATGCCGGCCACCTACTACCTGGACACCATCCGCGTGGTGTTCCAGGAATTCCTGCTGCCGCGCGGCGAATGGGTGATCGACGGCGAACGCGTCGACCCGGCCGCGATCCGCGACACCGCGCTGCTCAGCATCGAAGGCGAACTGGACGACATCTCCGGCCTGGGCCAGACCGCCGCCGCGCAGGACCTGTGCACCGGCATTCCCGCGGCGCGCCGCCAGCACCTGGAAGTGCAAGGCGCCGGCCATTACGGCATCTTCAGCGGCCGTCGCTGGCGCGACATCGTGTATCCGCAGGTGCGCAGCTTCATCGCCGCCAATGCCGGCGCCAGCCGCGCGCCGGCGGCCGGCAACGTCACCCCGCTCAAGCGCCGCGGCAGCCGCAAGGCCGGCTGAGCCGCGTCGCGCCCGCGGCCGGCGGTCGCCGGCCGCGACGCCTCGTCATTGCCCCGTGCTGTGCACCAGTAGTTGCTTGGCCAGCAGGCCGTGCAGCTTGCCGACGGCCCGCGCCAGGTGCAGCGTGACAAAGAGCAACACGACACCCAATGCGGTGGACAGCGGCAGCAGCCACAGACCTGCACCGGCGGCGCCGAGATCGCCGAACGCCACGCCAAGATAGAAGTGCTCGGGGAACAGCAGGCCCAGTGGTGCCGCGGCCAACCCCAGCGCGGTGCTGAGCAGGGTGACGAACACGGTGAAGTAGGCGATCCCCAGCGGCAGCATCAGCAGGAAGTACAGCATCGTGGTCCAGGTGCGCGCATCGGTGAACATCTGCCCGATGCGCTGCAGCCACGGCTGTTGCGGCGCGCTGTACAGCGGCCGGCGTGGCATGCGCTCGCCCAGCAGGACTTCCACCACGCGGCCCTCCACCAGCGACAGCAGCCGCACCGACCCGAAGAACAGCACCAGCAGCGGCACCCCGACGATCAGGATCAGCAAGCCCGCCGACACGCTGACGCCGGTCACCAACCAGGTGAAGTAGAAGATGCCGGTGACCAGCGACAGCAGCATGTAGAACAGGCTGCCGTAGGCGCGCGGGTCGGCGATCACGCCGAAGAAGCGGCCGGGCAACGATTTGCGCTTGGGCGGCGCCGGCGGCTTCAGCGCGCGGCTCACCGTGACCTCGGTATCGCGGTAGATCTCAGCCACTTCCTCCGGTGCGCCGTAGCTGCCGGCGACGCCGGCGATGACCTCGGCCTCGCTCTTGCCCGGCTGCTCGGCCAGCTCCGAACGCAGGTATTCCTCCGCGTCGTACAGCGCGTCCTGGACCAGCGCGGGGTCGGCGCCGGCCAGCGCCGCGCGCAGTTGCGCCAGGTAGTCGGGAATGGTGGTCGGCAAGGGCCGCGGTGCGGTGTGTGCGCTGCTCATTCTGAAATCCCCTTCAGCACGGAATCGACGGAATCGCGGGTGGCGCGCCACGCCGCGGCCCATTGCCGCAGCGTGGAAAGACCCGCCGCGGTGATGCGGTAGTAACGCCGTGGCGGCCCCGCCACCGACGGCTCGACATGGCTGGACAGCAGGCCGGCCGCCTCCAGGTTGCGCAGCACCGGATACAGCGCACTCTGCTTGCCGCTGAGCACACCCTCGCCCACCTGCTCCAGGCGCTTGGCGATCAGGTAGCCGTACAGCGGCGCCTCGGCCGCGGCCAGTACCGCCAGCAGGGCCAGCGACACGGTGCCGGCGCTCAGTTCCTTCTGGAATTTCTTCAGCTGTGCATCCGGCTCGACCATGGCGCCCTCGCTAGGTTGATCTAGATACTAGTACCGAGTTCGACATAGTGATCGTGCCATTGGTCATGCACGCCGCCCAGGCGCCGCGATTGCCGCGGCAAACGTTTCGACAACGTCGCGCGCCCTACACTCGTGACGGTTCCGTTCCACATGTATTCCAGGAGGTATCGCATGAGCCCGTCCCCCACCGAACAGCAACCCGGCCAAGCCACCGACCCGAGCTTCGCCAGTTCCGGCAACCAATACTCCGCTGGCCCGATCAAGCGGGATCCGAACGCTGGCGCAGGCTCCCTCGAGTACAGCCGTACGGTCACCGAAGCCAGGCGTGGCCCACTGGAGTACGCCTTGGTGCAGACCGGCAAGGTCGGCGCCGGCAGCAAACAGGAAGACGGCAAGACCGTGTTCAACGTGGAGATGGAGTTCACCCAGGGCCATCGCATCGAGGGCGCATTCAAGGCCGGGCGCCTGGCCGCCGACGGCAGCCTGACCCAGGCGGTCGGCGAGCGCGGCCGCTACGAGGTGCGCCTGCCCGGCGAGGCCAAGGCCGAAGCCGCTGCCCAGGTGAATCCGTTCGACCCGCAGACCATCCCGGTGGACGGCAGCGTCAAGCTCGATGGCCAGGCCTTCGCCAAGACCTCGATGGAGGCGACGTTTCGCGGCTTGGCCACCTCCAGCGAGCGCACCGATGCGGCCGGCATGAGCTACGCTGTGCAGCGCGTGGACGAGCACAGCGTGCGCGTGGCGGTCGGCCCGACCCAGGCGCTGGAGCGGCTGGAGGCGGTCGGATTCAAGACCGACATCGCCCAGGCCATGCTCGGCCGCCAGGACGCGCTCGGCCAGGCGACCATGCGCACCGCCACCTTCGACCTGCGCGAGCCGCAGGCGCAAGCCGCCTATCGCGACTTCCTGGCCAGCGGCAAGCTCGCCGCCAACGTACCCGGCGTCAGCGACGTACAGAAGGTCGAAAGCCTCACGATGAGTTCGGAAACCCGCGCCCAACTCGGGGTAGGCCCGTTCAAGGCCGAGCTGGGCGGCCAGCGCAACACCGGGGAGAACGTGCGCACCACCTATGCCGACGGCAGCTACAGCCTGGTCGGCAAGGTGCAGTACGCCGGCAACGTGCCGATGACCATGACCCGCCAGTTCGACGCCGCGAACAACGAGCGCGTGGACGAACGCAGCTACCAGTTCAAGTTCGACAAGGTCGACGAGAACCAGGCGCAACTGCTCAACTCGGTGCTCGCCGGCAAGGCCGGTGCCGCGGGTCCGGCGAAGGCCGGCCAGGACCTCACCCTGCACTTCTCCGAGCGGCAGATGGATGCGCTGCGTCAGCAGTACCAGCGCGCGGCGCAGGCCAGCCCGATGACCGCGCACGAGGCGGCGCAGTACGCCAAGCAAAGTCCGCAGGACTTCGCGATCGGCCTGGCGCGCAACCTGGGCAATTCCCAGTACGGCCTGAGCGAGCGCCTGTTCCGCGTGGCCGACAGCGCCGGCGGCACGCCGGGCGGCGATCTGCAGCGCATCGACGCCAAGGCCGAAACGCCAGAGCAGAAGTCGCCGACGGCGCCGACACGCGCCACCGGCAGCGGGCCGGAGCCGCACGCCGCTGCCGCCGCCGACCCGCGGCAACAGGCGATGCAGCAGGCGATCGAGCGCAAGCTCACCCCGTACGACGCCAACGTCGCCAGCAACTTGCTGCTGGCGGCCAGGCGCGACGGCCTGACCCAGGTCGATCACGTGCTGCGCAACGACAACGGCCGCGTGTTCGCGGTGCAGGGCGACCCCGGCGCCGGCGACAAGCGGGTGGCCTACGTGGACGCCGCGCAGGCGGCCACCATTCCGGCGGCGGAAAGCGCCAGGCAACTGGCCGCGCTGCCGCCGCTGCCGAACCAGGCGCCGGTGCAGGACACACAGGAACCGCAGAAGCGCGCGCTGTCGTAGACAGCGCTGTCGGCGGCACGGCGGTCGCGCCATGCCGCCGGCACATTGGCAGCGGCCGCCGCTTCGGTGAGAATCGGGCGCTCACCGACCGGGCCGCCCTCATGCCGCTGCGCACTTCCCTGCTCGCCCTCGCGTTGTCGCTGTCCACCTTCGCCGCGTCGGCCGGGGCACCGCCGCCGGCCGTGCCCTACCGCAGCCCGCAACAGATCCTGGACGCATCCAAGCCCAGCGACTGGCGCACGTTGGATCCGGCGAACACGCTGTACCTGGAACTGGACACCGGCCGGGTGATCATCGAACTGGCGCCGGCGTTCGCGCCGCAACACGTCGGCAACATCCGCACCCTGGCCCACGAGCACTTCTGGGACGGCCTGAGCATCTACCGCGCGCAGGACAATTTCGTGGTGCAGTTCGGCGACCCCGACGGCGAGGAGCCGGGCAAGGCCAGGTCGCTGGGCAGCGCCAAGACCCACCTGCCCGCCGAATTCCAGCGCCCGGCCGCGGGCCTGGCGTTCCAGCCCCTGCCCGACCGCGACGGCTGGGCGCCGCAGGTGGGCTTCGTCGACGGCTTTCCGGTGGCGCGCGATCCCAAGGCCGGCACCGCCTGGCTGGCGCATTGCTACGGCACGCTCGGCGCCGGCCGCAACAACGACGAAGACAGCAGCATCGGCGCCGAACTGTACGTGGTCACCGGGCAATCGCCGCGGCAACTGGACCGCAACATCACCGTGGTCGGCCGCGTGGTCAAGGGCATGGAACTGCTCAGCGTGATCCCGCGCGGGCCGGACCCGATGGGCTTCTACGAAAAACCCGAACAACGCACCCCGATCCGCGCCATCCGCCTGGCCAGCGACGTGCCGGAGAACGAACGCACCCCGCTGCAATTGCTGCGCACGGATACGCGCACCTTCCGCGAGGTGGTCGAGGCGCGACGCAACCGCCGCGACGCGTTCTACAAGCGCCCGGCCGGGCACATCGACCTGTGCAATGTGCCGCTGCCGGTGCGTACGCCGCCGAAGTGACGCGTCATGCGCGCGCCGGACGGTGCGTGCTCAGGCGCCGCCGACGCTGCGCCGCTGCGGTTGCTGCGCGTGCAGGAAGCGGGTGAACAGTTCGCGCGGCTGCTCCACGCCGCACTCGGTCAGCAGCATGGCGATGTTGCCGCGGTGGAAAGCGCCATGCGCGAGCACGTGGAACAGCATTTCCTCTCGGCTCATGCGGCCGGCATCGCCATCGGTGAAATGGAAGGCCAGTGTCTGCTGCAAGGCGGGCGCGTCGATCCGGGCGACATAGTCGGCATACCACCGGTCCGATTCGGCCACCGCCGCACCCAGCGCCTCCAGTTCCGGCGTCTGCGGCGTATTGCTCGCGGTGAACGCATGCGTGCCGCCCTCCAGGTGCGCAGCGAAGATCCGGTCCACCACGTAGGTATGGTTCAACAGCCGGATCGCGCGCTGCCGCTGCGCCGGAAACGCCGCACCATCGATCTGCGCCAGCGCCTGCAGCAGTTCGGCGTTGGCCCAGGCCTTGAAGGCGAACTGCGATGCGAGCAGGGAATCGGTCATTGCGTCGTTCTCAGGCAAAGTGTGGACACGGAATTTGCGGCGCGCCGACGTCCTCGCGCACGCCTGCCAGTTGCGCCGCTACCGCGCGCGCTGGCTGAAGGCGACGCTGCCCAGGATCAGCATGCCGGCCAGCAACATGGTCCAGGTCAGCGGCTCGCCGAGGATCGCCCAGGCCAGCAGCGCGCCGAACACCGGCACCAGATAGGTCACCGTCGACGCGCGCGCCGGGCCGATGCGCTGGATCAACCGGTAGTACAACAGGAACGCCAGGCCGGTGCAGAGCACGCCCAGGCCGCCGGCGCAGGCCCAGGCCACCGCCGGTACCGGTGCGGCCGGCCAGTGCGTCCAGGCCAGCGGCGCCAGCAGCAACGCGCTGCAGCCCAGGGTTGACGCCGCCGCCGCGGCCGGCGGCAGATCGCTCATGTGCCGCTTCACCAGGCTGTAGCCGATGCCGTACAGCAGGGAGGCAGTGGTGCCGGCCAGCGCGGCGGGGCCCACGCTGATGCCGGCCGACTTGCCGGTGGCGAGCACCACGATGCCGGCGAAGCCGATCAACAGCGCCAGCGCGCGGCGCGTGCCGATCTTCTCGCCGAAAAACAGGAAGGCGATCAAGGCGGTGAACAGCACGGTCATCGCGTTGCAGATCGCGCCGATCGCCGCCGGCGCATGTTGCGCGCCCCAGGCGAAGAGCAGGAACGGCAGCGCCGAGTTGAGCAAGCCGATCGCCGCCAGGGTCGGCCAGCGCCGCAACGGGAAGCGCGCCCGCGCCAGCCACAGGAACGGCAGCAGCACCGCCGCGCCCAGCGCCAGGCGCAGTTCCACCAGCGCGTAGGCGCCGAACTGCGGCGCGGCCACGCGCATGAACAGGAACGAGCAGCCCCAGACGATGCCGAGGAAACCCAGTTCCAGCGGCGTGCGCCAATCGCGGGCGGGCGCGCCGTCGGATGCGGAGGCAGCAGCGGCGGAGGCGATGGCCGGCTGCAGGGAAGGATCGGAGGTGGGCATGGAAGAGGCTCGCGGTCGATCGGACACGCGCCGCAGCGGTCGTGCGACGCCCGGCATCCGCTGCCGGCTGAGGACGCCGGGCGGCGCATCCGCGCCGACGCCGCATCACCGCTGCCCGCCGCGCATGTCGTGTTCGGCTGCCAGCATCGCCCTGCGCCACGGGGCCGACAAGCGCGTAGTATCGTCGCAAGCCACAAATCTGCCGCGTGCCTGCTCATGCAACTGCGCCCGTCCCTGCTGCCCGCACTCGGCGTGTTCGCCGCCGCGGCGCGCCACCAGAACTTCGCCCATGCCGCGGAGGAACTGCATCTCACCGCCAGCGCGGTCAGCCACCATGTGCGGCGCCTGGAAGCCCTGCTCGGCGCCACGCTGTTCCAGCGCCACGCGCGCGGGGTCAAGCTGACCGCCGAAGGCAGGCAACTGGCCGATGCTGCCAGCGCGGCGCTGGCCGACATCGCCGCGGTCGCCGGCAACCTGCATCCGCAGGCCGACACCGCGCCGCTGCGCCTCACCACGCTGCGCTCGCTCTCGTACTGCTGGCTGCTGCCGCGCCTGCCGCGCTTCTGCCAGGCCTATCCGCACGTGCGGCTGGACATCCAGACCGATGCGGCGTTCTCGCGCTTCGAGGAGGGCGGCCCGGATCTGGGCATCCGCTACGGCCAGGGCGCCTGGCCCGGCCTGACCTCGCACCACCTGATGGACGACGAACTGTTCCCGGTCGCCTCGCCCGCCCTGCCGCAACTGGCGACGCTGCGCCGGCCCGAGCAGATCGCGCAACTGCCGCTGCTCACCGACATGTCGCCGCAGGGCTGGCGCGACTGGTTCCGCGCCGCCGGCGTGCGCGGCGTGGCGCTGCCGCCCATGCACACCTTCAACGACAGCACCGATGCGATGCGCGCGGCGGTATACGGCGTGGGCGCGGTGCTGGCACGCAAGCACATCGCCCAGCCCTACCTGCAGCGTTACGAACTGGTGCGCCTGCCCGGCCCGGCGCTGACCGCGCGCTATTCCTACTACATCGTGCATCCCACCCACCGCCTGCTCAGCCCGGCCGCCAGCCACTTCATCGACTGGCTCAAGCGCGAGGCGCTGGACGAGCGCACGCCGATGCCGGCGCTGCCGGCCGAACTGCTCGGGTTACCGCCGAAGGCGGGCTAGCGCCCCTCCCCACACGCATTCGCAGGCGCGGCCTCCGCCGCGACGGAGAGCGCCTTGCGACGACGCAGTCGCACGGCGACGAAGCCGAACGCAGCGCGCGTCAGGGCGACGTTCCTGCGGCTCCCGCGACCTGCGCCGCACGCGCGCCCGGCTGCAGGCGCGGCAACGGCCGGATGCGCACGCGGTGGGCACAGACGTCCACATCCGGATACAGCATCGAACGTCCGTTGCGAAAGGTGAAGCGGAGGTCGTAGCGGCATGCGGCACCTGCGAGCGGGAAGGTCGCTGCGTCACCGCCACCCCGCAACGGCGCACCGAGCGCGACGTCACGGAAGGCATGGCTGCCTGGGGCAGCGACTGCCAGCGCCGTCAGCGCGTCGTAGGCGCGGTTGCTCAATTCCAGATAGCGAACCGGCTCGGCGGCGGCCGCCGCTGCGGTCGCGACGGACAGGGAAAGGGTCAAGGCAAGGACACGAATCGAGGGCATGACAGAGCTCCGATAGGAAGGATTCGCCAGCCGCGAGGGAACAGATTCCCTTGGTGCTGACGTGCCCATCAGGCCGCGTGGCCGCGTGGCTGCAAATCGATTCGGGACGAATCGTCGTTCTCGCGCTCCCAATCGTAGTGCGCGCGCATCGGCGCTTTCCATGGCGTGTCGCTGCGCCTAGGATGCGCCCGTCACCCCTCGGCCATCGCTGGATGAACGTCCGACTCGGCAGTACCGAAATCAGCCTATGGCGCTATGTCGCGCTGTGGACGCTGGTGGCCATGGTGTTCATGCTCCAGAACATCATCAACAACGGTGCGTCTGCCGGCAGGTGGCCTCTGGAGGTGCTCATCCGGTGGTCGCTGATCCAGTGGTACAGCTGGGCCCTCCTGGCGCCCACCGTCTTCCGGCTCGCCGAACGTTTCCCTGTCCGCGGCGCCCAGCGCTTCCACGGGCTTGGCGCGCAGGCAGCCGCAAGCCTGTGCGTGACGTTCGCCGCGATGGTCATCGGCGCGCTGTTCTCCACCCTGTTCGAGCCCAGCGGCTTCGCTGAACAACTGGGGTATTTCCTGGAGCAGCACTTCGCCATCGGGTTGCTGACCTACTGGACCTTGTTCGCGATTCAGCAAGCGCTGCACTTCCACGCCGAGAAGGCCCGGCGCGAGGTGGAAGCCAGCCGTCTGGCCGCCGAACTCGCGCAGTCGCGCCTGCAAGCGCTGAAGAGCCAGCTGCAACCGCATTTCCTGTTCAACACGCTGCATGCCATCGTCACCCTGCTGGATGAAGACACCGTCGCCGCCGAGGACATGCTGCTGCGGTTGAGCGAACTGCTGCGCGCCTTCCTGGAAGACTACGACGGCCAGGAAATCACCCTGGAACGCGAACTGGCCCTGCTCGACCTGTATCTCGGCATCCAGCGCAAGCGCTATGGCGAGCGCCTGAGCACGAAGCTCTATGTCGCGCCCGGCACGCTGCACTGCGCAGTGCCCAGCCTGCTGCTGCAACCGCTGGTGGAAAATGCGATCCGCCATGGCATCGGCCAACGTGTCGGCAGCGACCGCATCGAGATCGAGTGCCGACGCGAAGGCGAAACGCTGTCCATCGAAGTGCGCAACGGCAACAGCACGCTGCAGGACAACAGCAGTGCGGGCGGACACGGCATCGGTTTCTCCAATAGCCGCCTGCGGCTGAAGGAACTCTACGGCGACAACGCCGACATCCGGCTCGACATGCTCTATCCGCAAGGCGTTGCCTGCCGTATCCGGCTGCCGTTCCGCGAACTGGACGCCGAGGACGCCCCGGAGCACGTCGCAGCATGAGCATCACGGCGCTGGTCATCGACGACGAACCGATCGCGCGCCACGCCATCGTGCGACTGCTGCGTGCCGATCCGGCCATCGCGCTGCTGGGCGAATGCGGCGATGGCGCCTCCGCGGTGATCGCGATCCGCAGCCAGTCGCCCGACCTGGTGTTCCTGGACATCCAGATGCCGGCCATGACCGGCATGGACGTCGTCGCCACGATCGGCGCGGCCAACATGCCGGCGACGATTTTCGTTACCGCCTACGAGCAGTACGCGGTCCGTGCGTTCGAGGCCAATGCGGTGGACTATCTGGTCAAGCCCTTCAGCCGCGAACGCTTCGCCGAGACGTTGCAACGCGCCAAACGACGACTGTCCTTCAGCAGCGGCGCGGGTTCCTTTGTCGAGACGCGCATTCTGCAAACCCTGGATGCGCTGCGCCAACGCGACGACTATCTGCAACGGATTCCGGTACGCGTCGACGAAGCGGTGGTGCTGGTCGCGGTCGAGGACATCGTCTGGATCAAGGCCAGTCGCAACACGGTGCTGATCCACCTGGCCGACCGCACCCATGAACTGCGCGAGACCATGGCCACGCTGGCCGCACGGCTGGACCCGCGCCACTTCGCCCGCGTGCATCGATCGTCGATCGTCAACCTGCGTCGGGTGAGGGCGATCCACCCCTGGTTCAACGGTCACCACGTGGTCACCATGGAGACGGGGCAGCAACTGCGGATGAGCCGCTACCAGCACGAAGCCTTCCTGCGCCTGGTGACGACACACAAGGAAGGTTGACGAACGGGGGGCTGCGCCCGTCACCTCTTCAACACGGCGGCTCTTCTCATGGATGGCGAACCTCCTTGGGGGAAACCGCGTCACCGCGCCGATTCGGCACTTGACATAGACAAGGCAACACGTCATTAATTAACTAATTCGTTAATTAGCTAATCCCCGATGTCCATCGACCGCGTCTTCGAAGCCCTCGCCTCGCGCCCGCGCCGCGAGATCCTGGCCTACCTGTCGGCACAGGAACTCACGGCCGGCGAGATCGCGCAGCGCTTCGCGATGAGCGCGCCGGCGATCTCGCGGCATCTGTCCGTGCTGGAAGCGGCCGGGCTGGTGGCGAGCGAGCGCCGCGGCCAGTTCGTGGTCTACCGGCTCACCCCCGACAACCTGGTCAACACCCTCAGCGGTTTCGCCTTCGAGATCTGCCCCAGCGCCGGCCCGCTCAAGCGCGAGTCGCGCAGGCAGGCCAAGCGCACCGCCTGACCCATCCGCCACGGCAACAGGAGTCCGCCGATGACCGCCGCACCGCTCAGCGAACACGCCGCCGCACAAACCGGATTCCCCTCGGTGCGCCTGCCCTCCTACAGCGGTGGCTTGCCGGTGGAGGTCATCCTGATCGCCCAGCTCGGCGTCGGCGCCGGCGATCCGCTGATCGCCCAGGCCTGCCTGCGCCAGCGCGCGCATCCGCAGTTCCGCGACGCGCTGGACGAACCCTCGACGCGCCTGGCCGGCACCGATTTCGGCAACGGCGAGTCCACCGCGCTGTACTCGTTCGCGGTCGGCAGCGGCGGCCATCCGTTCCATTGCCATGCCGGGCATCGCATGTTCACCGCGATCACCGGCAGCGGCGGCGCGCTGCTGCGTTTCAGCACCGCGTCGCCGGCACAGCTGGCGGAAGATCCACAGCATTTCCTCGCCGCGCTGCGGCATGTCGAATTGCCCGCCGACTGCCTGTTCAGCGTGCGCTTCGGCGGCGGCACCTGGCACCAGTTCGCGCCGCTGCGCGCGCAGTCGGGGCACCCGGCGTTCTTCGCCCTGTCCTGCCACAGCGACGAAGCCGGCGGCGCGCTGGCCGAGGATGTACGCGCGCAGGTGCTGGCCGGCACCGCCGATATCGCCACGCTCACCGAATTGCTGCCGGCGCCGGTCGCGACCCTGCTGGCGTCGCCGCAGGCGCAGGGGCTGGCCGTACCGACCGTGCGATTGTCGCTGGCGGCCTCGCCAGGCAGCCGACGCCTGGCCTGGTGCGCCGGCCTGCGCGCCCTCAGCGGGCGCCTGCGGCAGCGGCTGGGTGCCTGGCGGCATCCGGCCGGCTTCGCGGCACTGGCGCCGCGCCTGCCGCGGGCGCGGGTGACGCCGCAGTTGCTGCCCGGCTCGCTGCTCGAACCGCAGCTGCCTGCGCACCATCACCAGGACAGCGTGCGGCTGACGGTGCCGGCGCAGGCGCTGCGGCCGCTGGGTACGCATGCGCTGATGACGGCGTTGCTGGACGGTTTCCTGCAGCACCCGCCGCGTGGCGTGACATGGCTGATGCGCCTGCGCAACCTGCTGGTGGCGCCGCTGCGGTTGCGCACCTCGCCGCTGGGCTGCCCGGTGTCCTCGCTGCTGTCGCCGCAGCGCGATCAGCTGTTCGCTGGGCGCTTCCCGGTGCTGGCGCAGGCTTCCACCGCGCAGGCGCGGCGCGTGCAGGTGCTGCTCGGTGCCGACGATCGCCACCTGGTGTTCCGCAGTTGCGTCGGGGTGACGCTGCGCGACGACGGCAGCGCCGAACTGAGCCTGGAAACGCGGGTGGCCTGCCGCAACCGCTTCGGGCACCTGTACATGGCGCTGATCGCCGCCGCGCACCGCCGCTACATCGCCCCGACGCTGCTGCGCGCGGCCGCCGAGGCGCTGCTGCTGCCCATCGCCGAGCATGCCGGGCCGGATGCGGTCGCGCCGATGCATTGAGCGCGTCATCACCCCGCCTTAGCCGACGCCTGCCTAGCCTGCGCCTTCCCCCCAAGAGGAAGGCCCATGCCCCAGCTCCGCATCCGCATCACCGGCAGCGAGGACGATGCCCGCGCCATCATCAACCTGCTGTCGAGCCTGGACGGCATCGAGCACGTCGAGGAAATCGACGACCTGATGCCGCACATGGACGACGACGATTCCAGTTCCGCCGGCCTGCCCGACGACCAGGGACCGGGCACCCACGAAGTGGAAGTGGAGGCCGGCAACGCCGCCACCGCCCAGAAGGTGCGCGAGGCCGTGGAAGCCCTGGCGTTCGAACTGGACGTGGTCGTGGAGTTCGAACAGGACGAAGGCTGAGGGCCTGCATCCGGGGCGTTGCGCCGCATGGCGCAGCGTCCTGGCGTGCCCATGGCCAGCATCCTTGCTTTCCAGCGGCGCCAGCCGTGCCTCAGGTACCCGACTTCAAGGCGTCGGGACTGAAGTCCCTCCCACAATGCAACCAGCGAATGCATCGCGAGCTCCAGCAGGAGTTGGTTTGCTGTCGCTCAGGCTTGCGTGTCAGACGAAAAGAACGGTAGGAGCGGCTTCAGCCGCGACCCGCAACCCATCATTGCCCGCTGTTGCTGGACGACGTGCCACTGTTCCGTCGACAGCGCATGGCAGCATCGCTGCTCGCGCATCACCTCCATCCGTTCCCGCCCGACCCCGTCGGACGGGAACCTCCTCCCCGCTAGGCGGAACGACGCCGCCGTCGGCGCCAGGCGATCAGCCGCCACAGCGCATAGCCGAGCAGCACGAATGGGGCCAACCCCACCACCGCGCGGATCGCCCAGGCGATCGATCCGGCGAAGATTTCGCCGCTGTCGCGCAGCGCATCGCCGATGTCGCTGCGGCTCCGCTCGGCGGTCGGCGCGGCGAAGGTCAGCGTCACCCGCTGCGTATCCAGGCGCCGGCGCTGCTGTGCGGCTTCCTGGCTGGTGGCGAGCAACTGCGTCTCTACCGCTGCCAGTTTCTCCGACAGCGCGATCATGTCGGCCACGCTGAGATCGCGGCGTTGCTGGAACTCCTGCAGGCGCCGCTGCTCGGCCTGCAGGCGCTGGCGCTGCGCGTCGTTGTCCTGCACCGCCTGCGCCAGGTCCTCGGCATGGGTGGTGCGGCTTTCGATCTGGCCGTCCTGGCCCGCCTGCGCGATCAACGGCTCGACCCCGGCCGGCGCGATCCGCACGCTGAGCTCACCGCGCGGCTGCTCGCCGCCGCGCTGCTCGACCTGCAACACGGTGCATGCGCCGAAACTGGATTTCAGGCAGCTTTCCTGGAGTTGCTTGAGGCGTGCGGGAATCTGCGCCACCGGCAATGCCACATCGACCTCGTGCTCATAGGCCAGGGACGGCATGGCGAAAGCGCCGGGACTCGGCGGCGGCGCTGCGACGGCTGCCTCTGCCGCCTGCGCTGCGGCCTCGGCGGCACTGGCCGCGCTACTGGCGGCATCGGCGGAATAGAGATGAGCGGCCGGCAGCGCCGCGCTCTCGCCTCCCCGGCTGCAGGCAGCGATCGACACCGCCAGCGCCAGGGAAGCGCCCCAGCGACACCAGCGCCCACGCGCAGGCGCTACGACAGCGAGCGTGCCAGCCGCTGCTGCGACGCCATCCGGATCGAACGCGGTGTCGCCTACGACATGGCCACGATGGCGACGTCCCTTGTCCCGCATTGCAGTGCTCCTGAATGGCGAAAGCGTTCAGGGTAATCCAATGGCAGGGGCGCTGGCAGCACGGCGCAGCTACCCTGGTGGATCGACCCACTCCAGGAACCCCGATGCGCAAGCACCTGCTCGCCGCCGCCCTGCTCGCCGCCCTTGCCGGCTGCCAGAAACCCGCCGACGCGCCTGCCGCCAGCACCGCCGCCCCCGGCTCGGCCGCCGCCGCGGCGGACCCGGCCGCGGACACTGCGTTCGCCGCGCTCTCCAAGCGCGCCGTCGACACCTGGATGCAACTGTCCCCGGTCGGCGCCACCCAGACCGGCGACCATCGCTACGACAGCGAACTGGACGACCTCAGCGCCGCGGGCCGGCAGAAGAGCCTGGACGCGAGCAAGCAGTTGCTGGCCGAGCTGGACAAGCTCGACGTCACCAAGCTCTCGCGCGAGAACCAGGTGGACGCGGCGATCCTGCGCAACCAGTTGCAGTCGGACATCTGGAACAGCGAGGTGGCACAAGGTTGGGCGACCGATCCACAGGTCTACAACGGCCTGGCCGGCGGCGCGATCTACGGGCTGATGGCGCGCGAGTTCGCGCCGCTGCCGGAGCGGCTGAAGTCGGCCACCGCGCGCATGGAGAAGATCCCGGCGCTGTTCGCGCAGGCGCGCGCCAACCTCGACCCGGCCCGCGTGTCGGAGATCAGCGCCAAGACCGTGGCCAAGCAGAACCGCGGCATCCTCAGCATCGTCGACAGCTTCATCGTCCCGCACATCCAGGAACTGCCGCAGGCCGACGCACAGCGCCTGCAGGCGGCGATCGAGGGCCTGAAGAAGGCCGTGGCCGAACAGCAGACCTGGCTGGACCAGACCCTGGTGCCCAACGCCAAGGGCGACTTCCGCCTCGGCGCGGAGAAGTACGACCAGAAGCTGAAGTTCGCGCTCAACTCCTCGCTGTCGCGCGCCGACATCAAGCAGCGCGCCGAGGCCGAGCTCACGCGCGTGCGCCAGGACATGTACGGCATCGCCCGCACCGTGCTCAAGGACAAACCCGGCGCGCCGCCGCTGGTGGATGCGCCCAGCGACGAACAGCAGCAGAAGGCGATCGAGGCGGCGCTGGAGCTGGCCTATGCGCAGCATCCGGCGCGCGACAAGGTGGTCGAGGCCGCCAAGGCCTCGCTGGCCGATGCCACCGACTTCGTGCGCAAGAAGGACCTGGTGACCCTGCCCGACGCGCCGGTGGACATCATCCTGATGCCCGAATTCCAACGCGGCGTGGCGGTGGCGTACTGCGATTCGCCCGGTCCGCTGGACAAGAACCTGAAGACCTTCTACGCGGTGTCGCCGATCCCCGACGACTGGAACGCGCAACAGGCCGACTCGTTCCTGCGCGAATACAACAGCCGCATGATCCACCTGCTGAGCATCCACGAGGGCGTGCCCGGGCATTACGTGGAAGGCTGGCATTCGGCCAAGTTCCCCTCCACCCTGCGCGGCGTGCTGCGCTCGGGCGTGTTCGCCGAAGGCTGGGCGGTGTACACCGAGCGGATGATGCAGGAGCAGGGCTACCTGGACAACGATCCGCTGTTCCACCTGGTGCAGCTGAAGTTCTATCTGCGCAGCATCGCCAACGCACTGCTCGACCAGGGCGTGCACGTGGACGGCTGGAGCAAGGAACAGGCGCTGCACCTGATGGTCCACGACACCTTCCAGCAGCAGAGCGAGGCCGAGGGCAAGTGGGTGCGCGCACAGCTGACCTCGGCGCAGCTGCCGACCTACTTCGTCGGCGTGCAGGAGCACCTGGACCTGCGCAAGGCGATGCAGGACAAGCTTGGCGACAAGTTCAACCTCAAGGCCTACCACGACCAGGTGCTGTCCTACGGCGCGCCACCGGTGCGGTTCGTGCGCGAACTGATGCTGGACGAGCCGATCAAGTAGTCGGGATCGGGGAGTCGGGATGACGGGCCTGCGGCCGTGGTGAAGCCCTTGAGGATTGGCAAGAACGTCTGGCCCCTGCTGCTGCATGGTCGTTGATACGGGCGCGATACCGTGTCTGCGCGATGCGGGGTTGATGGGCTGTCGCTGCGCGCTGCCTCACCCTCACCCCCACCCTCTCCCGGAGGGAGAGGGGCTTTGGCCTCTCCCTTCTCCCCTCGGGAGAAGGTGCGCCGAAGGGGCGGATGAGGGTACGAGCGCCGCCTCGTGCAATCACGCGGATGCAGGCTGGTTTCGCGATGCTTCGCGGTGGCTTGCATTTTCTGCAGCGGCAGGCCAGAGGTGAGGCGCGAGGTCATGCACCGCCAGCGCGACGACGCCCGCTCATCGGTGCGCGGCGCACGCGTCGTCGATGCGTTCACCGGCTGGGCGTAACAACGCCACCATCTTCGCCAACGCGTTCGATCGACGGCCGCCACGACCGCACGACCTCACGCGGGTCAGCCCACGCGGTCTGCCGGCGTCTCGCTGCTCCACAACAGCATCGCGTCGCCGTAGCTGAAGAAGCGGTAGCGCTCGGCGATGGCGTGGCGATAGGCGGCGAAGATGCGCTCGCGGCCGGCGAAGGCCGAGACCATCATCAGCAGCGTGCTTTCCGGCAGATGGAAGTTGGTCACCATCGCGTCGACACTGCGGATGCGATAGCCCGGCAGGATGAAGATCTGCGTCTCGCCGGCGAACGGATGCAGTTCGCCGTCCTTGGAGGCGCTCTCCAGCGCGCGCACCACCGTGGTCCCCACCGCAATCACGCGGCCGCCGGCCGCACGCGTGCGCCGTACCTGCTCGACCAGGCTGGCGCCGACGTTGAGCCACTCGCGATGCATCTGGTGCTGCTCCAGCGCTTCCACCCGCACCGGCTGGAAGGTGCCGGCACCGACGTGCAGGGTCACATGCCCGACCTCGACCCCGCGCTGCTGCAGCGCCTGCAGCAAGGGCGCGTCGAAATGCAGCCCGGCGGTCGGTGCGGCGACCGCGCCGGCCTCGCGCGCGAACACGGTCTGGTAGCGCTCGCGGTCGTCCAGGCCCGGCTCGCGGCGGATGTACGGCGGCAACGGCAAGCGTCCTGCCTGCTGCAGCCAGTGCTCCAGCGCGCCGTCCACATGGAACTGCAACTGGTAGAACTCGCCATCGCGGCCCAGCACCTCGGCCTCGCCGCCGGCATCCAGGGCGATGCGTGCGCCGGCCTTGGGCGACTTGCTCACGCCCAGTTGCGCCCGCGCGCGCTGGCCGCCGAGCAGCCGCTCGATCAGGATCTCGACCCGCCCGCCGGTGCTCTTCTGCCCGAACAGCCGCGCCGGGATCACCCGCGTGTCGTTGAAGATCAGCAGATCGCCGGCACGCAGCAGTTCCGGTAGATCGCGCACGTGCCCATCGGCGAAGGCCGCCGGCGCCGGCGGTACCAGCAACAGCCGGCTGGCCGAGCGCTCGGCCAGCGGTTCCTGCGCGATCAGGTCTTCAGGCAGGTCGTAGTGGAAATCGGACTTTTTCAAGGCGCCGGGGGAGATCGGGAATGGGCCGGCCATTGTAGCGGCGCCGGGATTGGGGATTCGGGAGTGGGGATTCGCTGAAACAGAAGCGGGATCGCGCTCTTGCGAATCCCAAATCCCGAATCCCGAGGCCCGGCGCTTCACCGCTCGAATTTTGTGGACAGAATGATCGACGAAGTGGTGCGCTCCACCCCGTCCAGCGCGCCGATGCGGTCGGTCAGTTCGTCCATGTCGTTGACGCCCGGCACCACGCCGAGCGCGATCAGGTCGAAGGAGCCGCTGACCGAATGCAGCACGCGCACCGCATCGATCTCGCGCAGTGCCTTGACCACCGAGGTCATCTTCTTCGGCAGCACGGTGATCAGGATGTGCGCGCGGATATGGCCCTGTTCGTAGTCGTCGCGGGTGCGCACGGTATAGCCGCAGATCACGCCCTCGCGCTCCAGGCGCTCGATCCGGCTCTGCACGGTGGTCCGCGACACGCCCAGGCGACGGGCGATCTGGGCGGTGGAGGCGCGCGCGTCCTCGCGCAGCAGCGACAGCAGGGCGTCGTCGGAGGCGGTGATCTTCATGACCACCGATTTTCGTCGAATCGACGAAAATGCGTCAATTCCTGCACGGATTCACGCTGCCATTCGACGATCCTGTCCCGATAATAGACAGGATCGTCGCCAGACAGCCCGCCTTCAGGAGATCTCCATGACCGTACTCGGCCCCCTCGCCCCGCTCCGTGCCCACGCTGGCGATCGCCTGACCCAGGGCCTGGACGACGCCAGCATCGAGCGCCTGGCGGCCTCGCATCCGTCGCTGCGCGCGGCGATCGACGCGGCCGGTGCGGACTACGCGCGCATCGCCGCGGAGTTCGGCGACCTGCTCGACCTCGACGAGGCCGAGCAGATCCGCCGCCTGCAGGCCGGGTTCGTCAATTTCTACGCCGACGACGCAGTGACACCGTACGTGGCGCTGAGCGCGCGCGGCCCGTGGGTGGTCACGCTGAAGGGCGCGGTGCTGTACGACGCCGGCGGCTACGGCATGCTCGGCTTCGGCCACACCCCGGAGGCGGTGCTGGAGGCGATGGCGCGGCCGCAGGTGATGGCCAACGTGATGACCCCCAACCTGTCGCAGCTGCGCTTCGAGCGCGCGCTGCGTGCGGAGATCGGCCACCGCCGCGGCGGCTGTCCGTACGCCCGCTTCATGTGCCTCAATTCCGGTTCCGAATCGGTGGGCCTGGCCGCACGCATCGTCGACATCAACGCCAAGTTGCAGACCGATCCGGGCGCACGCCACGCCGGCGCCAAGATCAAGCGCCTGGTGGTCAAGGGCAGCTTCCACGGCCGCACCGACCGGCCCGGCATGTACTCCGACTCCAGCCGCAAGACCTATCTGCAGCACCTGGCCAGCTACCGCGGCGACGATGGGCTGATCGCCATCGCGCCCTACGACGTGGACGCGCTGCGCCGCGCCTTCGCCGAGGCCGAGCAGCACGGCTGCTTCATCGAGGCGGTGTTCCTGGAGCCGGTGATGGGCGAAGGCGACCCCGGCCGCGCGCTGCCGCCGGCGTTCTATGCCGCCGCGCGCGAACTGACCCGCAACCACGGCAGCCTGCTGCTGGTCGACTCGATCCAGGCCGGCCTGCGCGCGCACGGCGTGCTGTCGGTGGTGGACTATCCCGGCTTCGAGCAGCTCGACCCGCCGGAACTGGAAACCTATTCGAAGGCGCTCAACGCCGCGCAGTACCCGCTGTCGGTGCTGGCGGTGACCGAGCACGCGGCGCAGGTGTACCGCAAGGGCACCTACGGCAACACCATGACCAGCAACCCGCGCGCGCTCGACGTCGCCACCGCGACCCTGGCGCAGCTGACCCCGCAGGTGCGCGCCAACATCCGCGAGCGCGGCGCCGAGGCGGTGCAGAAGCTGGAGAAGCTCAAGGCCGAGCTCGGCGGCGCCATCACCCAGGTGCAGGGCACCGGCTTGCTGTTCTCCTGCGCACTGGCCCCGCAGTACAAGTGCTACGGCGCCGGCTCCACCGAGGAGTGGCTGCGCCAGCACGGCGTCAACGTGATCCACGGCGGCGAGAATTCGCTGCGCTTCACCCCGCACTTCGCGATGGACAGCGAGGAGCTCGACCTGCTGGTCGGGCTGATCGGCCGCGCCCTGCGCGAAGGCCCGCGCGTGGCCCAGGCCGCGGCGGCCTGAACCACGCTGCTTGCGGTGCCGCGGGACGGCGCCGCAAGCGGCCAATCCCGACAGCATTGGCGCGTGCCGCCCTTGCACAGAGGGCGAGTATCGGCCTGGCTTCGTGGTCCGCCGACACTGGCGACGCTCATGGCGACACGCAATCTGGCACTGCACCACCCGCTCCTTCGGCATACGTTGAAACGCACCTGGTGCGACGATCCGGCAGCGACAGTGCGCCGTCGGTACCACGCCATCTCCGGGCAGCATCGGCTGCCTGACACCGGCGCGCCTCTCTACCGCCCCTAGTTCGGACTTCCACCTACCCGCAGCGCCCGTCTGGTCGGCGCTGGCGTCGCGCGCCCGCACGGACGGGCCCCAAACCACTCAGTGCCGGGTCCTTTGGCCGATTGCGCGCCTCGGTCGATGGTCCGCATTTTCTGGCGAGTCCGGCTATCCGAACCGCGGCGGACCGGCACCGATGAAAAAGAGATTGCAAACAATTCGTATTTGCATGGAAAATGAATGCACTGCCTGCATCGCATGCGCGGCAGACACCGTTTCGCCCAGCCGCCCGATCTCGCCGCCGCGGCCGCTCCCACTGGGGGACGGCCGCTGCCCGCGATCGGGGTGCCGCCCCTCCTGCAAACCGAACCGCCCATGACCTCTCCGATCAAGCGCCGCAAACACGCCGTGACCCGCCAGGCCGCCGCGCCCACCCTCACCACCGCCGTGTTGCTCGGCGGGCTGAGCCTGCTTACCCCCGCGCATGCGGACACCGGCGACCAGCCCACCACCCTGGACAAGGTCGACGTGCAGGCGCAGCGCGCCAAGCGCTACCTGGTGGAAGTGCCGGATTCGCCGAAATTCACCCAGCCGCTGATCGACACCCCGCAGACCCTCAACATCATCGGCAAGGACCTGTTCAACGAACAGGGCGCCACCACCCTCACCGAAGCGCTGCGCAACAGCCCGGGCGTGGGCACGTTCTATGTGGGCGAGAACGGCAACACCAGCACCGGCGATGCGATCTACATGCGCGGCTTCGACAGTTCCAGCAGCATCTTCGTCGACGGGTTGCGCGACCTCGGCTCGATCTCGCGCGACGTGTTCAACATCGAGCAGATCGAGGTCGAGAAAGGCCCGGCCGGCACCGACAACGGCCGCAGCGCGCCGACCGGCGCGATCAACCTGGTGAGCAAGCAGGCGCACCTGGACAACGCCAGCAGCGCCACGCTGTCCGGCGGCGACCATGGCCAGCGCCGCGCCACCGCGGACTGGAACCAGGCGCTGGGCGCCAGCAGCGCGCTGCGGTTGAACGTGATGGGCCAGGACAGCGACGCCATCGGCCGCGACCATGTCGCCAACAAGCGCTGGGGCCTGGCCTCGTCGCTAGCGTTCGGCCTGGGCACCGACACGCGCTACCTGCTCGACCTGCTGTACGTGAAGCAGGACAACGTGCCCGACGGCGGCGTGCCGACGATCGGCCTGCCCGGCTACAGCTCGCCCGACCCCGCACGGCCGTGGCTCGGCGGCGCGGCGCGCGTGGACAGCAGCAACTTCTACGGCACCCGCGACGACCACGACGACGTGACCGCGAAGATGGCGACCTTCCGCATCGAGCACGACGTGTCCGACACGGTCAAGCTGACCAATACCGCGCGCTGGGGCCGCAACGACCAGGACTACCTGCTGTTCGCGTTCATGCCCAACGCCGCCAACCTGCGCACGCCGAATCCGGCGGATCCTGCGACCTGGACGGTGCTGCGCAGCCTGCCGACCTTCAAGGACCAGCAGTACACCACCCTCGCCGACCAGTTGAACCTGCGCGTGGACTTCGCCACCGGCGCAGTGCAGCACAACCTCAGCACCGGCGTGGAAGCCTCGCGCGAGGAACTGCGCAGCTGGGGCCACAACATCGTCGACCGCGCCGCCTGGCTGGCGGCCAATCCGGCCAACCTGTATGCGCCGGACTGGAACACCACGCCGCTGCACACCGCGCGCAACGGCGCGCGCAGCCATGGCACCACCATCACCTACTCGGCCTATGCCTTCGACACGCTGAAGTTCGGCGACAGCTTCCTGATCACCGCCGGAGTGCGCGCGGATCGCTACAAGACCGACTTCGACAGTCTGGTGTGCAGTTCCGCCACGTCCACCGCCGCGCCCTGCACCACCGTGGTCGGCCTGGACACCGACATCGCCGACACGCTGTTCAGCTGGAAGCTCGGCGCGGTCTACAAGGCCAACGAGGACGTGAGCGTGTACGCCAACTTCGCCACCTCGCAGCAACCGCCCGGCGGCAGCACGCTGGAACTGAGCGCCTCGGTCAACAATGCCAACAATCCGCGCTTCGATCCGCAGAAGGCCAAGACCGCCGAGGTCGGCACGAAATGGAACTTCCTCGACGATGCGCTGTTCGCGACGCTGGCGCTGTTCCGTACCGACGTGAACAACGAGATCGTGCAGGGCAGCGACGGGCTGTACTACCAGAGCGGCGCGAAGCGCGTGCAAGGCATCGAACTGTCGGCGGTGGGCAAGCTGACCGAGCGCTGGTCGCTGTCCAGCGGCTACACCAAGCTGGATGCGCGGGTGCGTCAAGGCACGACCGTCTCGCAGGACGGCAGCCAGGATCTGGCCTACACCCCGGACAGCGCGTTCACCGCCTGGACCACCTACACCCTGCCGTTCGGGCTGACCGTCGGCGGCGGCGTGCGCTACTCGGGCGAGATGAAGCGCGGTCGCGACGGCGCGGTCGGCACGCCGGCGTTCGTGAAGTCCTACACCGTGTGGGACGCGGTGCTGAGCTACCCGGTCAACGACCACGTGGCGCTGCGCCTGAACGCCTACAACCTGTTCGACAAGGACTACGTCGCCGCCATCAACAAGAGCGGCTTCCGCTACACGCCCGGCGCGCCGCGCTCGGTGCTGCTGACTGCCGAGGTCCGCTTCTGAGCGACCGCGCCTGCCAACGCGCGGTGGACGCCCTATCCTGGGCGTCCACCGCCGGAGCGCCCCATGCTGCTGCACATTCCCGACATCCTCAGCGCCGATGAGGTCGCGCGGTTCCGCCAGGCATTGGAGACCGCCGACTGGGTGGACGGCCGCGAAACCGTCGGCGCGCAGGGCGCGCAGGTCAAGCGCAACCTGCAACTGGCCGACGCCTCGCCGCTGAAGCAGGACCTCGGCCAGGCGGTGCTGAGCGCACTGGCGCGCAGCCCGCTGTACTTCGCCGCGGCGCTGCCGCTGCGCACCATCCCGCCGCGCTTCAACCGCTACAGCGGCGGCGGCAGCTACGGCCTGCACGTCGACGGCGCCGTGATGACCCAGGCCGCCACCGCCGCGCAGCCGGCGCTGACCGTGCGCAGCGACCTGTCCTGCACCCTGTTCCTGAGTGCGCCGGAGGAGTACGACGGCGGCGAACTGCTGATCCACGACACCTACGGCGAGCATGAGGTCAAGTTGCCCGCCGGCGATCTGATCCTGTATCCGTCCAGCAGCCTGCACCGGGTCGCGCCCGTGACCCGCGGCGCACGGCTGGCCTCGTTCTTCTGGGTGCAGAGTCTGGTGCGCGACGCCGGCCGGCGGCAGACCCTGTTCGACCTGGACACCGCGATCCAGGCGCTGACCGCCAGCGGCGCGGACGCGGCGGCGCTGCTGCGCCTGACCAACATCTACCACAACCTGCTGCGCGACTGGTCGGAGACATGAGCGGGCGTGGCGACCTGAACGCCGAACATGCCGCCGGCACACGGTCGCGCAGCGTAGGGCACCTGCGCGCTGCCGTTGTACGGTCGCGCTGCGTCGACGCGTGAGTCGCCCCGCTTCACCGACCGCAGTCCGTGCCAGCGCCGGCATCGCCACGCTGCACGGCAGCAGCATGGGCACGCGCTGGAGCGCCAGGCTGCTGCCGCCCCAACGCAGCGGCCTGCACGCATTGCGCGATGCGATCCAGGCGCAGCTCGATCTGGTCGTCGCGCAGATGAGCACGTGGGACGCGCAATCGGATCTCAGCCGCTACAACCGCGCCGACGCCGATACCTGGCACGCCTTGCCCGCCGCGTTCGACACGGTGCTGCGCTGCGCGCTGGAAGTGGCGCATCGCAGCGGCGGCGCCTTCGATCCCACGATCGGCGCCGTGGTCGGCGCGTGGGGTTTCGGCGCCACCGCCGGAGATCGGCGGGTGCCGGAGCCCGCCGCACTGCAACGGGCCCGCGCCGCGGGCGACTGGCGCCGGCTGACCGTCGACGACGCGGGCCGCTGGCACCAGCCGGGCGGGCTGCATCTGGATCTGTCCGCGATCGCCAAGGGCTACGGCGTCGACCTGGCGGCGACGGCGCTGCGTGCGCATGGCGTGGAAAGCGCACTGGTCGAGGTCGGCGGCGATCTCTATGGCTACGGTCGCAAGCCGGACGCGCAGCCGTGGCGGGTGTTGATCGAGGCCGCTGCGGACGAGCAGGTGCATGGCGACGCATCGCCGCGCGCGCTCGCGGTCGACGGCCTGGCGGTGGCCACCTCCGGCGACCGCTGGCACCACTTCGAACAGGACGGACGACGCTATGGACACCTGCTGGATCCGCGTAGCGGCCGACCGATCGCCGCGACGCTGGCCGCGGTGACGGTGGTGGCCGCCGATGCCATGCGTGCCGATGCCTGGGCCACTGCCCTGAGCGTGCTCGGTGTGGAAGCCGGGCTGGCCTGCGCCGAACGCGAAGGACTGGCGGTGCGCTTCCTGGTGCGCCAGGACGGCGCAGTGCAGGAACGGCTCAGCAGAGGCTTCGCGGCGTTAGCACGGGACTGAGCTGAGCGCGGCACGCTGCTCGATGAGCCGCGGCCGGGAGAACACCAGGGCACCGCGCGAGACCTCGCGCCGGCGTGTTCCGGACAACGCGCCGCGACCCAACCGCCACTGCTACGGTTGCGGCTTCGGCCGCGGCGACGCCAGCAACGCCACGCCGTCACGTCCTCAACGCGAAGCCGGCAACCCCATGCGCTGCAGCTCGAACACATAGCCCTTGCCGCGTACCGTGCGGATCCATTGCGGCACCAGCGGGTCGTCGCCGAGCTTCTGGCGCAGCCGCGAGACCTGCAGATCGATGCCGCGGCTGCCCGCAGGCATGCTGGCCTCGCCGTCGCCCAGCGCGGTGCGCAGCGTCTCGCGCGTGAGCACCTCGCCCGGCTGCTCCAGGAACACCGCCATCAGCCGCAATTCGCCGGGCGACAGCGGGATCGTCCGCCCGTCCGGCGCCACCGCCTGGTGCCGCGCGGCATCGACCTGCCAGCCACCATGCGCCACTGCCGGCGGCTGGGTCGCGCGCACCCGACGCAGCACCGCGTTGAGCCGCGCCACCAGTTCGCGCAGGTCGGGCGGCCGTACCAGGAAGTCGTCCGCGCCCAGATCCAGCCCGATCACCCGGTCCACCGGCTCGGCGCGGTCGGCCATCATCACGATGGCGATGTCGCCGCGGTCGCGCAGTTGCCGGCACAAGCGCAGGCCCTCGGCACCGTCGAGGCCGGCATCGAGCACCACCGCGTCGTAATGCCCGGCCGCCAGTTGCGCCTGCAGGTGCGGCGCACTGTCGGCGTCGTGGGCCTGCAGGTTGAAACACGCCAGGTAATCGCGAATCCGGTCGCGCAAGACCGCGTCCGCGTCCGCCACCAGAATTTTCGCCAACCACCTGTTGTCCGAGAGCACCTGTCGGCTTCCGCTGTACGGCCCGGATGGCCGCGTTCGCGCATTGGACGCGGTCGGCGTCGACGCTGCAAGAGCCGCGCGCGTGGTGGAGCGGGCTCAGTCCGCGGGCGTCGGCAGGGCCTCGATGCGCATCGCCAACACCTCCCCGCCCCCGCTCAAAGCAAAGCGGCGCCTGGCATCGGCGGCCAACCAGGCGCTGTCGCCGGCCGCCAATGGCGGCAGTCCGCTGGCCGCATCGAACTGCGCTTGCCCTGCCAGAAGATGAACGGCCCAGGCGACAGCGGGTTCGGCGAAGAACAGCATCGGCCCGACCAGCGGCCGGTGCAGCAGTTGCGTGCGTAGCCGGTCACGTCGCCACATGAGGTTGAAATCGTGGGTCGGCCCGTCCAGCAACTCGCCACGCAACGGCCGCTCGCCAGCGAAGCGCAGACGCGCGCAAGGATCCTGCAGCACCTGTTCCTCGCCGTCGTCGAAACGCAAGCGCACGCCGTTGCCGCGCAGCAGCACCAGTTCGCGGTCGATCCCGGGAAAAGGTGAGAAGGCGGCATCCTGCTCGATCTCGGCGATGGACAGGCGCAGCACCCAGTCATCGCCGGCGGCCGGCAGACGCAGGATCTCCCGGGTCCAGCCCAGGCCGTTGCGCCAGCGTTCGCGGCGATACTCATTGGCGGGGATCACCCGCGCGGGCAGCGTGCACCAGTCCATGCGCGCATTCTGCACGATCAAGGCAAGCGGCCGGTCCTTGGCCAGCCCGAATATGCGACGCAAGAGGCGCCATGGCGCCCAAAAAAACATCGCCCGGCTGCACGTCACTGTGCAACGCCGGGCGACGATGTACCTCCCTGTCGGCTTCCTGCCTTCCCCCTTCGCATCCTGCTCAGTGAGGCTGCGGCCGCGCGTCCAGCGCCGGCCCTATCCTTTCGTTGCAAATCCCTTTAACGCCTTTCCACCGGCTTGGCAGCTGCCTGCTTGGCGGCTGTCGGTGCGGGTGCCTTCGTGGCGCCCACATCGATCCGGTCGCGGTTCCGCTCGACCGTCTTGAGTCCGATGCCTTTCACCAGTGCCAGTTCCTCGGCGCTCTTGAAAGGTCCGTGCGCCTGCCGGTAGTCGACGATCGCCTGGGCCTTGGAGGCCCCCACGTTCACCAACACCTGGTCGATTTCCTCCGCTCCAGCGGAGTTGATGTTGACCTTGTCCGCGGCGAGCGCGGAACCGGACAGCATCAGGGCAACGACCAGCGACTTCAGGACCACGATAAAAGACTGCATGGCAACGCTCCTTGTGACTTGGATGGGGACATCGCCGGCCTTTCCTGCCGGCGTTGTCAGCATCGCTCGCCACATGGGTACAGCCTATCGTCGGAACGCGTCACAAACAGCAGGTAAACGGCGCGTCGCCGTGTAGGAAAAACCCTACACGGGCACCGGGGCGTAGAATGGCTGCACACGTGTGCAATCACTTCGGAGCTTTTCATGGACAGTGCCAAGATCGGCCGTTTCCTGAGCGAAAAGTGGGATGACGACATCGTCCCGCAACTGGTCGATTACATCCGCATCCCCAACAAATCGCCGATGTTCGACGCCGATTGGGTCGCGCATGGCTACATGGCCGATGCGGTGGCGCTGATGGAGCGCTGGGCGCGCGCGCAGGCGATCCCCGGCCTGCAGGTGGAGGTGGTGCAACTGGAAGGCCGCACCCCGTTGATCTACCTGGAGGTGCCGGCCAGCAGCGACGCCACCGGCGAGGACACCGTGCTGCTGTACGGGCACCTGGACAAGCAGCCGGAAATGACCGGCTGGGACGCCGACCTGGGCCCGTGGACCCCGGTGCTCAAGGGCGACCGCCTGTACGGCCGCGGCGGCGCCGACGACGGCTATGCCCTGTTCGGTTCGCTGGCGGCGATCCAGGCGCTGCAGGACCAGGGCATCCCGCACGCGCGCTGCGTGGTGCTGATCGAGGCCTGCGAGGAATCGGGCAGCTACGACCTGCCCGCCTACGTCGACCATCTGGCGGCGCGGATCGGCAAGCCGTCGCTGGTGGTGTGCCTGGATTCGGGCTGCGGCAACTACGAGCAGCTGTGGTGCACGACCTCGCTGCGCGGCCTGGCCGGCGGCAACTTCAGCGTCAAGGTGCTCAGCGAAGGCGTGCATTCGGGCGACGCCTCCGGCGTGGTGCCGTCGAGCTTCCGCGTGCTGCGCGACCTGCTGTCGCGGCTGGAGGACGAAGCCACCGGCAAGATCAAGGTCGACGGCCTGTACGCCGACATCCCCGAGGAGCGGCTGGCGCAGGCGCGCAAGGTCGCCGAGGTGCTGGGCGACGAGGTCTACAGCAAGTTCCCGTTCCTGCCCGGCATGCGGCCGATGCACGAGGACCTGTCCGAGCTGGTGCTCAACCGCACCTGGCGCCCGGCACTGTCGGTGACCGGCGCCGACGGCCTGCCGCCGCTGGCCTCGGCCGGCAACGTGCTGCGCCCGGAAACCGCGGTGAAGCTGTCGCTGCGCCTGCCGCCGACGCTGGACGGCAAGCACGCCGGCGAACTGCTCAAGGACGTGCTGCTGCGCGATCCGCCGTACGGCGCCGAGGTGTCGCTGGCGCTGGAGAAGTCCTCCTCCGGCTGGAACGCGCCGGCGCAGTCGCCGTGGCTGACCGACGCGATCGAAGCGGCCTCGCAGGCGGCGTTCGGCAAGCCGGCGATGTACATGGGCGAAGGCGGCTCGATCCCGTTCATGGGCATGCTCGGCGAGAAGTTCCCCGGCGCGCAGTTCATGATCACCGGCGTGCTCGGCCCGCATTCCAACGCGCACGGCCCCAACGAGTTCCTGCACATCCCGATGGGCAAGCGGGTCACCGCCTGCGTGTCGCGGGTGATCGCCGCCCACCATGCCGCCAGCCTGCGCGGCGAGACCACCGGCAGCGCGGCGGTGGCCGGCGGCGAGCAGCATGGCGGGCATGGGTGCTGTTGATGGGGCCGGGATGGCGGGAGTCGGGATTCGGGATTGGCGAAGCCTGTTTCCTGAGTGACTGATCCGTCCCCTGCTTGCGGTGGGAGAGGCGTCGGCTCCGACGCGGCGCCTTTCTGATGGTGTCATTGGTGCAGCGCGGGCGGCCGCCTTCCATGGGCGTGCCGCCTGCGCCGCGCATCCAAGCATCGACGCCATCACAGTCGATCTGGCACGATCCGACGCTGATCCCCCTCCGCGCTCGGAACGCTCTCCATGCACACTCTGTTCGGCAGCGACAGCTGGCTCTACATCATCCTGGTGGGCTTCGTGGTCGGCCTGCTGGCGCGTTTCCTCGGCCCCAGCAGCGGACGCTCCGGCTGCCTGTTCACCGTGTTGCTGGGCATCGCCGGTGCGTTGCTGGCCGGCTGGTTCGGCCACTACATGGGCTGGTACAGCCGTGGCGAGCCGGCGGGCTTCCTCGGTGCGCTGCTCGGCGCCATCGCCCTGCTCGCGCTGTTGCGGCTGTTCTCCAGCAAGCGCTGAGGCACGGCGCGCCGCTCGCCACGGCGGCGGCGCCCGTTTACGCTGTGCGGCTCGTTTCCGCCGCAGCCTGCCGATGAGCGCCAGCCCGATGGTTCCCGATGTCCTTGCGGCACGCGCCGCGCAACGCCTGGCCTGGGCGCGCACGGCCCTGGACGACGCACAGGCGACGCTGCAGCGCGCCTCGGTGGACGCCGGCCAGCGCAGCTACTGGCGCAGCCATGGCCAGGGCGTCAGTCGCATCGTGATGGATTCGCCGCCGGACCTGGAAGACGTGCGGCCGTGGCTGCGCATGCACACGCTGCTGCACGGCGGCGGCGTGCGGGTGCCGACGATCCTGGCGCAGGACGCGGAGGCCGGCTTCCTGCTGCTGGAAGACCTGGGCCAACCGACCCTGGCGCAATGCCTGGACACGAGCACAGCGGACGCGCACTTCGACGCCGCGCTCGGCCAGTTGCTGCGGCTGCAGGCGATCGCGCCGCCACCGGGCATGGGCGTGTTCGGCGAGGCGCTGCTGCAACGCGACGCGGGCCTGTTCGAGGACTGGTTCCTGCAGCGCCACCTGGGCATCACCCTGGATGCCGACGAACGCGCGGCCCTGCACGGCGTGCAGCGTCAGCTCATGGACAACGCGCTGGCGCAGCCGCAGGTGCTGGTGCACCGCGACTTCATGCCGCGCAACCTGATGCCGGCGGCCGACGGCCCGGCGGTGCTGGATTTCCAGGATTGCGTGATCGGCCCCGTCGCCTACGACCCGGTCAGCCTGTTCAAGGACACCACGGTCAGCTGGCCTTTGGCGCAGGTCGACGCCTGGCTCGCCAGCTATCACGCGCGTGCGCTGCAGGCCGGGATTCCGGTGCCGCCGCTGGCGCAGTTCCTGCGCGACGCCGAGTGGATGGGCGTGCAGCGCCACCTGAAGAACCTGGGCATCTTCGCGCGGCTGAACTACCGCGACGGCAAGGCCTGGTACCTGGACAACGTGCCGCGCTTCATCGCCTACCTCGACGAGGCATTGCCGCGGCACCCCAGCCTGCAGCCGCTGGCGCAACTGCTGCAGACGCGGATCAAGCCGGCCCTGGCGCAGCGCGCGGCGGCCGGCGTATGAAGGCGCTGATCTTCGCCGCCGGCCTCGGCGAGCGCATGCGTCCGTTGACCGCACACACGCCCAAGCCGCTGCTGGCGGTGGGCGGCACGCCGCTGATCGTCTGGCACCTGCGCAAGCTCGCCGCGCTGGGCGTGCGCGAGGTGGTGATCAACACGTCCTGGCTGGCCGAACAGTTCCCGCAGACGCTCGGCGACGGCAGCGCGTTCGGGCTGCGCATCGCCTATTCCTACGAAGGCGCCACACCGCTGGAAACCGGCGGCGGCATGCTGCACGCGCTGCCGCTGCTCGGCGAGGCGCCGTTCCTGCTGGTCAACGGCGACATCTGGACCGACTTCGATTTCGCCCGGCTGGCGCCCGAGCCACCGGGCCTGGCGCAGCTGGTGCTGGTGGATCCGCCGGCCTATGCGGCGCACGGCGATTTCGCCCTGCAGGACGACGGACGCGTGCACAACGCCGGCGACCCGCTGCTCACCTACGCCGGCATCGGCATGTACCGCCCCGCCCTGCTGCGCGACTGGCAGACCATCGCCGCCCCGGCGCCGACCGCGCCGGGCCTGCCGCCCCGCTTCTCGGTGGTGCCGCTGCTGCGTGCGCAGGCCGAACAGGGACGACTCCACGGTCTGCGCCACTACGGACGCTGGACGGATGTCGGCACGCCGCAGCGGCTGGCGGAGTTGGATGAAGTGCTGGGAATGGGGAGTCGGGAATCGGGAATGGGAAAAGCTGAGGTCCCATAGCTTGCCTGCCCCACGGCGGCACGCGGGCATCTCCAGAACCCTTCGATTCAGAGCACGACACGCGGAACATCAGCGGCGCCGTGCCGGTTACGCGGCGCGAAGCGCTGTTTTTCTCGAATGCCGCAGTCCGGCTTCGGTCGCGGGGATCTCAGTTTTTCCCCATTCCCGATTCCCCATTCCCGATTCCCACCCTCCGCAAAAACGGCACCGTCACCCGCCGCTGCGCCGCCAGCGATTCGCGGTCCAGGCGCTCCAGCAGGCCGATCAGGCCGGCCAGGTCGCGCCCGGCGTGGGTCAGCAGCCAGTCGATCGCCGCGTCTTCCAGCACCAGGCCGCGGCGCTGGGCGCGCTCGCGCAGCACCGCGGCGCGGCCGGCGTCGTCCAGCGGCGCCAGCGCGATGCGGGTGCACTGCGACAGCCGCGAGCGCAGATCCGGCAGGCTGAGCGCCAGGCCGTCGGGCATCGCCTGCGCGGTGTACAGCAGGGTCACCCCGGCGCTGCGCGCACGGTTGTGGAAATCGAACAGCGCCACTTCGTCCTCGCGCTGCCCGGCGATCGCTTCCAGGCCGTCGAGGGCGACCAGATCGCGGCCCTCCAATGCTTCCAACGCATCGCGCAGACGGCCGGCGGCGGCCTGCAGCGGCAGGTAGGCGGCGCTGCGCCCGGCCTGCTCGGTGGCCGCGCACAGCGCCAGGGCCAGGTGGGTCTTGCCGGTGCCGGCGGGGCCGGACAGGTACACCCAGTCGTCGGCGGCGCCGTCGGCGACCGCCTGCAACTGCGCCAGCAGTCCGTCCGGCGCGCCCAGATAGCGGTCCAGGCGTTGCTCCGGCGGATAGCGCAGGGCCAACGGCAGTTGCGGCACGCTCACGGCTGATCGGGGCTGCGCGGCGGCAGTTCGATGATGGTGGTGCGCTCGGTGACCGTATCCAACAGGATCGCCGACTTTTCGCCCGCGTACAGGTCGCTCTGCCGGTACTGCTCGTGCAGGTAGTGCAGCAGCACGTTGGCCACCGCCGCCACCGGCAGCGCCAGCAGCATGCCGAGGAAACCGAACAGCTGGCCGCCGGCCATCACCGCGAAGATCACCGCCACCGGATGCAGGCCGATCTTGTCGCCGACGATGCGCGGGGTCAGCACGTAGCTTTCCAACAACTGGCCGACGGTGAACACCACGCCGACCAGGATCAGCAACTGCAGGTCGAAGCCCTTGGCCTGCACCAGTGCGGCCAGCACCGCCAGCAGGATGCCGGTGGTCGCGCCCAGGTACGGGATGAAGCTGATCAGGCCGGCGACGATGCCGATCAACAGGCCGAGCTTGAGACCAACCAGGGTCAGGCCGCCGGCGTAGATCACGCCCAGCGCCAGCATCACCAGGAACTGGCCGCGGATGAACGCGCCCAGCACCTCGTTGGACTGCTGCGCCAGGCGGGTGATGGTGCCGACGTGGTTGCGCGGGATGGTGGCGGCCACGCGCGCGACCAGCAGGTCCCAGTCGCGCAGGAAGTAGAAGGTCAGGATCGGCAGCAGCACCAGGTTGAGCACCCAGGTCACCATCGCGAAGCCCGAGCGCGACAGGTAGCCGAAGAAGGTCGCGGCGACGCCGCCGGCCTGCTGCCAGTGCCCGCGGATCCAGTCGATCAGCCGCTCAGGGTCCAGCCAGCCCATCAGCTCCAGCCCGGTCTTCCGCTCGGCCCACGGGATCGCGGTGCCGATGAACCAGTCGCGCGCCTGCGGCAGCACGTCGATGAAGGTGACGATCTGCCGCTCCAGCATCGGCACCAGGATCACCAGCGCCAGCACCAGCAGCAGCACCATCAGCACGAACACCAGGGTCACCGCCATGTTGCGCGAGCGCCCGGCGCGCTCCAGGCGGTCCACCAGCGGGTCGCCGAGCCAGCCGAGCAGCAGCGCCAGCACGAACGGGGTCAGGATCGGCGCCAGCAGCCACACCACCCACAGCACGCCGACGATCACCGCCGTCCATTTCAGGCGGCGCAGAAACAGCGCGATCTCGGCTTCCGGCGACAGCGTCATTTCAGGCGGTACTCCGTCGGCTCGCTGTTGAGGATCACCGGACCGTCGACCGGCGCGACCACCGGCTGCAGCGCGCCGTCCGGGCCGAGCATGCGGTTCAGACCGGACACGCCGCTGAGCAGATCCAGATCCAGTTCCAGGCGATCGCCGTCGGCGCGGACCGGCACGATGCGCCGCACCACCGAGGCGTTCTGCAGCGCGGCGGAGGCGCGCAGGTAATCGTCGGCGCTGCGGATGCCGGTGATCACCACCCGGTAGATCCCGGCCGGGCCGGCGCTGACCGCCTTGGCGTAGCGCTTGACCAGGGCATCGGCGGCGCCGTCGGCACCGCTGGCCATGGCGCGGCGCGCGTCGGCGTCGCTGGACGACCAGGTCGACAGCACCTTGCCGCTATCGACGAAGGTCCAGTCCGCGGTCCAGCCGCCGGCCTTGCCGCGGTACAGCTTGCCGATCAGTTGCATCGGCGGGCTGTAGCGCGACGAGGCGCTGGCCACCGCCGCGGTGTCCTGGCGCCAGATCGCACCGGCCAGGGCCTGCTCGGCGGCGTTGCCGGTCGGCAGGCCGAGGCGGAAGCCACGCTCGATCGCGCGGTCGAGCAGGCTGCGCGCGGCGTTGGACTGCTGCACGCCGACCAGGCGCGGGCCGCTGCCGTCGTCGATGGCCAGCCACACCACAGGCTTGGGCCGCGGCTGCGGCCACACCGGCAGCCCCAGCGCCGCGGCCAGGCCGTCCACATCCTGCGGGCGGAAGCGCGCCACCAGGATGGTGCGGAAGGTGGGCGCGCCGCTCGGCGAGGTGCCCTGGTCCTGGCGGTAGTCGAAGGTGTCGACCAGATTCTTGGCGTTGCGCAGCGCCTGGGTCACCCCGGGCCGCGACATCACCCCCTTGTCGCCGGAGATCTTGCCCAGCACCACGCCGAGCGCACGGGCCAGGGCACCGTTGCGGTCGGCCTCGCTCTGGCTGTTGACCGGCACCTCGGCATCGTAGGGGCCGGTGGCGCCGGCCACGTCGCCCTCGGTGCGCAGCTCGGCCTGGGCCAGGGCGGTCGCGGCGGGCAGGCACAGCGCGAAAGAGAGGAGGAAGGCAAGGCTGCGGCGCATGAAGGGTCCAATACTCGGCGTATCCGGGGCGAATTGTTGCCCGAATGCGGGCCTAGCGCCAATGCGGCCTGTTAAAATCGCCGCCTTTCCGCCGACCCCGCCGCCCGTGACCACTTCCCAGCCCCCCGCCGCCGCCCCGTTGACCTACCGCGACGCCGGCGTCGACATCGATGCCGGCAACGCCGTCGTCGAACGCATCAAGCCCCTGGTCAAGCGCAGTTTCCGCCCCGAAGTGATGGGCGGGCTGGGCGGCTTCGGCGCGCTGTTCGACCTGTCCGGCAAGTACCGCGAGCCGGTCCTGGTGTCCGGCACCGACGGCGTCGGCACCAAGCTGAAGCTGGCGCAGCAGCTCGGCCGCCACGACACCATCGGCATCGACCTGGTGGGCATGTGCGTCAACGACGTGCTGGTGCAGGGCGCCGAGCCGCTGTTCTTTCTGGACTACTTCGCCACCGGCAAGCTCGACGTGGAGACCACCGTGGCGGTGGTCGGCGGCATCGCCCGCGGCTGCGAACTGGCCGGCTGCGCGCTGATCGGCGGCGAGACCGCGGAAATGCCCGACATGTACCCGCCGGGCGAGTACGACCTGGCCGGCTTCACCGTCGGCGCGGTGGAGAAGTCGCAGCTGCTCGACGGCGCCCGGGTGCGCCAGGGCGACGTGTTGATCGGCATCGCCTCCTCCGGTCCGCATTCCAACGGCTACTCGCTGATCCGCCGCATCTACGACCGCGCCGGGCGCCCAGCCGACCTGCAGGTCGGCGGCGTGGCACTGGCCGACGCGCTGATGGCGCCGACCGCGCTGTACGTCAAGCCGATCCTGTCGCTGCTGCGCGAACAGGGCGAAGCCATCCACGCCATGGCGCACATCACCGGCGGCGGCCTGACCGAGAACATCATCCGGGTCATCCCCGACGGCCTGGGCCTGGACATCCGCGCCAGCGCCTGGACCCTGCCGCCGGTGTTCGAGTGGCTGCAGCGCGAAGGCGCCGTGGCCGACAGCGAGATGTGGCGCACCTTCAACTGCGGCATCGGTTTCGTGCTGGTCGCCGCGCCGGCGCAGGTGGCCACGCTGGAGCGCAGCCTGGACAGCCTGGGCCTGGCGCACTGGCAGATCGGCGCGGTGGTGGCCGCCGCGGACGCCGGCGAACGCGTGCACATCGGCTGAGCCGCATGGCGGCGGCCAAGCGCGCCTGGCTGACGCTGGCGCTGGCGGTGTTCGCCGCCAGT
Source organism: Xanthomonas sp. LF02-5 (assembly GCF_034105325.1). NCBI lineage: Bacteria > Pseudomonadati > Pseudomonadota > Gammaproteobacteria > Lysobacterales > Lysobacteraceae > Xanthomonas > Xanthomonas sp. LF02-5. Next base: position 206,083 of record NZ_JAXGGF010000007.1, read on the forward strand.
TGGCTGCGGCCGCTGTGGCCGGCGGAACAGGCCATGCACAGCTCCCTGGCGGTACTGGGCCTGGCGTGGCTGGTCTGGCACGACCGGCGCTGGCCGCTGCGCACCGGCCATTTCGCCGCCATCTGCCTCTTCATCAGCGTGCACAACGTCGCCGCGCACTGGCTCTATTCCAATGTGCCCTACGACCAGTGGCTGCGCGCGCTGACCGGTGGCTGGTCGCCGAGTGCGGCGTTCGGCTGGCAGCGCAATCACACCGACCGGCTGATCCACCTGCTGTTCGGGGTGTGCTTCGCGCCGGCATTGCGCGACCACGCGCGCCAGCGCTGGCCGGCGCTGTCGGCGCGGCAGGCCTTCGTGCTGGCGACGATGGCGATCATGTGCGTCAGCCTGGTCTACGAATGGCTGGAATGGCTGATCGCGCTGCTGCTGTCGCCGGAGCAGGCCGAGTCCTACAACGGCCAGCAGGGCGATCCCTGGGATGCGCACATGGACATGCTGCTGGCTACGCTGGGCTGCGCCAGCGCTTGGCCGTGGCGGCGCATCCCGCGCCCGCTTCCCTCCACCCCGCGCTGAGACCGACGATGTCGCTGCCACCGCCCCTCCCCGCCCCCGGCGGCCATGCCGCCGATGTGGTGCGTGCCACCTCCGACCTGAACACCCTGGCGACGCTGTATGCCGTCATGGCGGGGCTGCAGGTCGTCGTGGTGCTGCTGGTGGGCGCTTTGCTGGCCTACGGCGTGCACGAGGAGGCGCAGCTCAACGCCGTCGGCCAGAGCCCGGACCAGGCGCAGAGCGGCGTCATCGCGATCGTGATGCTGTCGATCCTGCTCGGCCTCGGTCTGCTCGCGCTGCTGCTCAAGGTGCTGGTTGCGCGCGCCTTGCGCCACCGCCGCCAGTTGGGGCTGTGCTACGCCGGCGCCGTGATCACCTGCCTGGGCTTCCCGCTGGGCACCGCACTGGGCATCGCCACCCTGCTGACATTGCAACGCCCGGCCGTGGGCGCCCTGTTCCGGACTCCCGCCCGATGACGCTCCGCCTCGCTGTCCTCGCCTCCGGGCGCGGCTCCAACCTGCAGGCCATCCTCGCCGCGATCGCCGCCGGCACCCTCGATGCCGAGGTGGTCGGCGTGTTCGGCGATCGTCCGGAGGCGCCGGCGCTGGCGATGGTGGCGCCGGACCGGCGCTGGTCGGCGCGGCCCAAGGACTTCCCCGATCGCGTCGCCTTCGAGCAGGCGCTGGGCGACGCGGTCGCCGCGGCACGGCCGGACTGGGTGGTCTGCGCCGGCTACATGCGCATTCTCGGCGCAGGCTTCGTGCAGCGCTTCGGCGGGCGCCTGCTCAACATCCACCCCTCGCTGCTGCCCAAGTACCGCGGCCTGCACACCCATGCCCAGGCCTTGGCGGCCGGCGACGCCGAACACGGCGCCAGCGTGCATTTCGTGGTGCCGGAACTGGACGCCGGCGCGGTGATCGCGCAGGTGCGGGTGCCGGTGCAGCCCGGCGACGGTCCCGACGACCTGGCGCAGCGCCTGCTGCCGCGCGAACACCGGCTGCTGTGCGCGGTGCTGCGGCTGGCCGCGGCGGGCCGTCTGGCTGAACGGGACGGCAAGGTCTGGCTGGACGGTCAGTGCCGGTTTAGTCCGCTGCGCCTAGATTGCGACGACGTGCTGCTTCCCTGAATGCGCTGCCGCACCTTCCGCGGCCCCTCCCCCTCTTCCCTCCCGCTCACGCCAGCCGATCCCATGAAGCTCGCTCCGCGTCCGTTCGCCTTCCTCGTCGCGTCCGGCCTCGGCCTGCTGGCGCCCATCGTCGCTGCGCAGGTCGCGCTGGCGCCCGCCGCGCAGCCGGCGCCGCAGACGGCCCCCGCCCCGACCATGCCCGCCACCGGCGCACCTGCACCGGCTGCCGCAGCGGCGCCGGCGCTGCCCGCCGAGGCCTGGACGCCGCCGCCGCTGCAGCCGTTCGTGGCCACCTACGACGCGCTGTACAAGGGCAAGCCGGCCGGCGACGCGCGCATGGACGTGGTGCATACCGGCGGCGATCAGTGGCGGGTCGACCTGGGCGTGCATGGCCGCAGCGGCTTCGCCAGCATCCTCGGCCTGAACATCGAGCAGAGCACGGTGTTCACCGTGCAGGACGGCCGCTACGTCCCGCAGAGCCAGAGCACGGTCAAGAAGGCGGTGTTCTTCGGCAAGAAGGTCACCGGCGTGTACGACTGGAAACAGGGCGTGGCGCGCTGGGACGGCGACCTGAAGAAGGACCGGCAGGCGCCGATCCCGCTGCAGCCCGGCGACCAGAGCGCGCTGCTGCTCAATCTCTCGCTGATGCGCGACGCGCAACCCGGCAAGACCATGACCTATCGTTTCGTCGACGTCGGCCGGGTGCGCGAACATGTCTACCGCGCCGCCGACCAGACCGAGACCGTGCAGGTCGGCGACATCAGCTACGACGCATTGCGGGTGTCGCGCACCAATGGCGGCCGCAATGAGACCATCCTGTGGATCGCCAACGGCGTGCCGACGCCGGTGCGCATCCTGCAGCGCGAAGATGGCGAAGACCGCATCGACCTGCGCCTGACCGAATACCAAGGAGCCTGACCATGACCCGCATCGCCCGCCCGCTGACCGCCCTCGCCGCCGCCCTGCTGGCCACGGCGAGCCTGCCCGCCCTGGCCCTGGAGCCGTTCACGGCGGACTACCAGGCCAGCTACATGGGCATGCAGGCCAACGGCGTGATGACCCTGGCCAAGCAAGGCGCCGACCGCTGGCGCTACAGCCTGGCGATCAAGAACCAGGTCGCCGACCTCAGCCAGAGCACCGTGTTCGAGGAAAAGGGCGGGCAGCTGCGTCCGCTCAGCAGCGACGACCGCTCGGTGTTCCTGATCAAGAAGAAGGCGGTGACCGCCAACTACGACTGGAGCACCGGCCAGGCGACCTGGGGGGGCGATCTCAAGGCCGACCGCCGCGGCCCGGTGAAGCTGCAGCCGGGCGACATGGACGCGCTGCTGATCAACCTGGCGATCGCGCGCGACGTCAACGCCGGCAAGACCCCGAGCTACCGCATGGTCGACGAGGGCCGCGCCAAGCCGATGACCTACCGCGTCGCCGGCAAGGAAGCGGTCACCGTCAACGGCAAGACCGAGCAGGCGACCAAGGTCAGCCGCACCGACGGCTCCAAGGAAATCATTGCCTGGATCGTGCCGGACATGCCGGTGCCGGTGCGCATCCTGCAGCGCGAGAACGGCCAGGACGCGCTGGACCTGACGATCAAGGCGTTGCGCTGAAGAGCCGGGATTGGGGAATGGGGATTGGGGAATCGTGAAAGCGGCTTCGCCGCGGGAATTGGGAATCGGGAGTGGGGAATCGTGAAAGCGGTTTCCCGCGCTTGATCGTTCCCGTGTGTGGGCTGGGATTGGGGAATCGCAACAGCAACTCCCTGCCCGTGGTGCTTCCCATGTGGGAGGGGCTTCAGCCCCGACGCGCTGAGCCGGGATTGGGATTTGGGAAAGCGCAGCAGCAGCTCCCAACGCAGCGCGTGGCGTCCCATGTGGGAGGGGCTTCAGCCCCGACGCGAGTATGCGAATCGCCCTGCGGAAACCGGCGAGCGCTTGCAGGAGCTCCAAACGGCGCGAGTCGACGCCCATCCATGGAACATGCAACGGGGCGACAGGTAGCGCTCTGCCTTGGTGCACAGCCTAGGCGGGCGCCGCCCAGGCGCCCAGGCAGCGCCCTGCCCCACGCCGTTACTTCTTCTCCGCCGGCGCGGCCTTGAAGGTGGTGCGGCAATCCACGCGGATCTGCGCACCGGTGCTGCGCCAGTAGAAGGTGCTGCATTCGCGCGGGCCGTTCTGGGTGCGGCTGACGCCGACCGCATAGAACGACTGCCAGATCTCGTCGCGGGTGACCTGGCCGTCGCCGTTCCAGTCCATGTCGCGCTCCTCGATGCCCTGGGTGATGGCGATGCCGGTGTACCAGGCATAGCCCACCCAGGCCAGCAGCACCACCACGATCGCCAGCAATACCTTGCGCCGGCGGCTGAAGCGGCCGCTGAGGATCATGCGACGCGCCGGATGGACGCGCCCAGCGCCCCCAGCTTCTCCTCGATGTTCTCGTACCCCCGGTCCAGGTGGTAGATGCGGTCGATGGTGGTGTCGCCGTCGGCGACCAGGCCGGCCAGGATCAGCGAGGCCGAGGCGCGCAGGTCGGTGGCCATCACCGGTGCGCCGCTGAGCCGCTCGGCGCCGCGCACGATCGCCGTATGCCCTTCGATCTGGATGTCCGCGCCCAGGCGCAGCAGTTCGTTGACGTGCATGAAACGGTTCTCGAAGATCGTTTCGTTGATCACGCCGACGCCGTCGGCCACGCAGTTGAGCGCCATGAACTGCGCCTGCATGTCGGTGGGGAACGCCGGATACGGCGCGGTGGTCAGGCTGACCGCGCGCGGGCGCTTGCCGTGCATGTCCAGGCGGATCCAGTCCTCGCCGGTCTCGATGCTGGCGCCGGCCTCGGTGAGCTTGTCCAGCACCGCGTCGAGGGTGTCGGCGCGCGCGCGGCGCACGGTCACGCTGCCGCCGGTCATCGCCGCGGCGACCAGGAAGGTGCCGGTCTCGATGCGGTCCGGCAGCACCGCGTGGCGGCCGCCGGACAGGCGCTCCACGCCGTGCACGACGATGCGCGAGGTACCGGCGCCTTCGATCTTCGCGCCCAGCGCGATCAGGCAGTCGGCCAGGTCGCTGACCTCCGGCTCCATCGCCGCGTTCTCCAGCACGGTGGTGCCGTCGGCCAGGGCCGCGGCCATCAGCACGTTCTCGGTGCCGGTGACGCTGACCATGTCGAACACGTAGCGGCCGCCCTTGAGCCGGCCGTTGCTGCTGGCCTTGATGTAGCCGTTCTCGACACTGATCTCCGCGCCCAGCGCCTGCAGGCCCTTGATGTGCTGGTCGACCGGCCGCGAGCCGATCGCGCAGCCGCCCGGCAGCGACACTTCGGCCGCGCCGAACTTGGCCAGCAACGGGCCCAGCACCAGAATCGAGGCGCGCATGGTGCGCACCAGCTCGTACGGGGCGACGTGCTGGTGGACCTTGCGCGGGTCGACGGTGATCGCGCTGCCGCGCGACAGCGTGCCTTCGTCGATGGTGACTTCCGCGCCCAGCTCGCCGAGCAGCTTCACCGTGGTGATCACGTCGTGCAGCTGCGGCACGTTGGTGATCTCCACCGGCGCATCGGCCAGCAGGGTCGCGCAGAGGATCGGCAGCACGGCGTTCTTGGCGCCGGAAATATTGACTTCACCGTGCAGCGCGTTGCCGCCGGTCACTACGATTTTGGCCATGGGTCTCGTGGGGGAATTGAAAAGGGGAGAAACGGGCGCGCGGCGGCTCAGCCGGCGGCGCGCCCGGCCTGCTCGGGGGTCAGGGTGGTCAGGGCCAGCGCGTGGATCGCCCCGCCCATAAGCTCGCCCAGGGTGGCGTAGACCATGCGGTGGCGGGCCAGCGGCAGCTTGCCGGCGAAGGCGGCGCTGACCACGGTGGCCTCGAAGTGCACGCCGTCGTCGCCCTGCACCTGCACCTGCGCGTCCGGCAAGCCGGCCTCGATGAGTTTACGGATGGTTTCGGCGTCCACCGGGCTTTCCTAATAAAATGATCGGCCATTCTACCCTCCGACCGGCACCCGCATGGATGTATCGCCCCTGTCTCCCACGACGCCCGACGACGCCGGCCTGGTCGCCAGCGGCCGTCGCGTGGTCGAGATCGAGCAAGCCGCGCTGGCGGCGGTCGGCGCGCGCATCGGCGCCGAGTTCGCGGCCGCCTGCCGGCTGATCCTGGGTTCGCGCGGGCGCGTGGTCGCCACCGGCATGGGCAAGTCCGGCCATGTGGCGCGCAAGATCGCCGCCACCCTCGCCTCCACCGGCACCCCGGCGTTCTTCGTGCACCCGGGCGAGGCCGGGCATGGCGACCTGGGCATGATCACCGATGCCGATGTGGTCCTGGCGCTGTCCTATTCCGGCGAGTCCGACGAGATCCTGATGCTGCTGCCGGTGCTCAAGCGCCAGGGCAACGCGGTGATCGCGATGACCGGGCGCGCGCAGTCCACGCTGGCGCGCGAGGCCGACCTGCACCTGGACGTCAGCGTGCCGGCCGAGGCCTGCCCGCTGGACCTGGCGCCGACCTCCAGCACCACCGCCTCGCTGGCGCTGGGCGATGCGCTGGCGGTGGCGCTGCTGGACGCGCGCGGCTTCACCGCCGACGACTTCGCCCGCTCGCACCCGGCCGGCAGCCTCGGCCGCCGCCTGCTGCTGCACATCACCGACGTCATGCACCGCGGCGACGAACTGCCCAAGGTGCGCGAGGACGCCAGCCTCAGCGAGGCGCTGGTGGAGATGAGCCGCAAGCGCCTGGGCATGACCGCGGTGGTGGACGCCGACGACCGCCTGCTCGGGCTGTTCACCGACGGGGACCTGCGCCGCGCCCTGGACAGCGCGCTGGACGTGCGCCAGACCCGTATCGCCGAGGTGATGACCCGGCAGCCCCGCACCATCGGCGCCGACCAGCTCGCCGCCGAGGCCGCACGGTTGATGGAAACCCACCAGATCAATGGCCTGATCGTGGTCGACACGGCCGGCCGCGCGGTCGGCGCGCTCAACATTCACGACCTGTTGCGCGCCAGAGTGGTTTAACAGGCTGAACCCGTTCACTACCCGCGGTGCCCCACGCCGCTGGCCCTGGCCGCTGGAAAGCCGGCCTCCCCGCCCCGATATCCCGAACATGCCCTATTCCCCGCTGGCCGACCTTCCCGCCGACCTGATCGACCGCGCCGCCCGGATCCGCCTGGCGTGCTTCGACGTCGACGGCACGCTGACCGACGGCCGCCTGTATTACGACCGCGACGGCAACGAGAGCAAAGCCTTCAACGTGCTCGACGGCCAGGGCCTGGTGCAGTTGCGCCGGCACGGCATCGACGTGGCGCTGATCACCGCGCGGCCCAGCCTGGCCGCGGAGAAGCGCGGCCAGGAGCTGGGCCTGCTGGTGCAGATCGGGGTCAAGGACAAGCGCGCCGGGGTACAGGCGCTGTGCGACGAGCGTGGCATCGGCCTGGAGCAGGTCTGCTTCATGGGCGACGACCTGCCCGACCTGGCGCCGCTGCGCGTGGTCGGCCTGGCGGTGGCACCGGCCAACGCCCATCCCTGGACCGCCGAACACGTGCACTGGACCACCCGCGCCCGCGGCGGCGAAGGCGCCGCCCGCGAACTGTGCGACGTGCTGCTGGCCGCCCAGGGCCACGTCCCGTCCCTGCTGCAGGAGCATGGCGCATGAACTGGCGTACCACTCTCGGCGGCCTGCTGCTGGTCGGCGCCCTGATCAGCGGCTGGTCGGCCTGGAACCAGCGCAGCAAGCCCAGCCGCAATCCGTCCGACGAAGCCAGCGTGGACTACATCGCCCGCGACTTCGAGATCGTCAGCCTGGACAAGCAGGGCAAGGAAGCGATGACCCTGCGCGCGCCGCAGATGGAACGCAGCCGCGCCGATCAGACCATGTCGATCGTGACTCCGCTGTTCCTGCTGCCCGACGCCAACGGCCAGCACTGGGAAATGCGCAGCAAGACCGGCTGGGTCAGCGCCAACGGCGACGAACTGCGCCTGCGCGACGACGTCGCCGGCGACAGCCCCAAGGTGCCCAGCATCCCGCCCACCACCTTCCGTACCCAGAGCCTGGACGTCTTCCCGCAGACCAACAGCGCACGCACCGCCGACCCGGTCACGATGACCCGGCCCGGTATGATGCAGACCGGCGTCGGCTTCCAGGTCGACTTGAAATCCCGGCAGTACAAGCTCCTTTCACAGGTCAAGTCCCGTTATGAACCGAATGCTGCCCGCTAAGCTCGCCCTGCTCGCCCTGCTGCTGCCGACCCTGGCGCTGGCCAAGTCGACCGACCGCAACCAGCCGATGGACATCAAGTCCGATGCAAGCGATTGCAACATGATTGACGACAACGGCAAATGCCATTTGTCGGGCAACGTCGTGATCATCCAGGGCACCCTGGAAGTGCATGCCGACACGGCCGACATCTTCCGCAAGAACGGCGACATTGATCGCGTGCTGCTCAAGGGCAAGCAGGCGACATTGAAGCAGCTGATGGACGACGGCTCGCCGATGGACGGCGTCGCCGACAACATCGACTACACCATGTCGAACGACACGGTGATCCTCACCGGCAATTACCGCATGACCTCTCCCAAGGGCACCAACGCCGGCCAGCGCATGGTCTACAACACCAAGACCGGCGACATGCAGGGCGGCGGTGACGGCACCCGCGTGCACACGGTGATCCAGCCGAAGAACGCCGCGCCGGCCGGCACTCCTGCCGCTGGCGCCAAACCGGCTGCCAAGCCCGCCGCGACGCCGGCCAAGCCCAAGCAAGGAGGCCAGTGATGCTGCTCGCCGAAGGCCTGCGCAAGCGCTACAAGCAGCGCGAAGTGGTACGCGACTTTGCGCTGACCTTGGAGGCCGGCGAAGTGGTCGGCCTGCTCGGCCCCAACGGTGCCGGCAAGACCACCTGCTTCTACATGATCGTCGGCCTGGTGGACGCCGATGCCGGGCGCATCGTGCTCGACGGCAACGACATCACTGCGCTGCCGATGTACAAGCGCGCCAAGCTCGGCGTCGGCTACCTGCCGCAGGAACCGTCGGTGTTCCGCAAGCTCAGCGTCGCCGACAACATCCGCCTGGTGCTGGAACTGCGCGAGGATCTGGACAACGCCGGCCAGGAACGCGAACTGGTGGCGCTGCTGGACGAACTGCAGATCAGCCACGTCGCCGACCAGCTCGGCGCCAGCCTCTCCGGCGGCGAACGCCGCCGCTGCGAGATCGCCCGCGCGCTGGCAGCCAGGCCGCGGCTGATGCTGCTCGACGAGCCCTTTGCCGGCGTCGACCCGATCTCGGTCGGCGAAATCCAGCGCATCGTCACCCACCTCAAGCAGCGCGGCATCGGCGTGCTCATCACCGACCACAACGTGCGCGAAACCTTGGGAATCTGCGACCGGGCGTATATCCTCAACGAGGGCAGCGTGTTGGCGCAGGGGGCGCCGGAAGCGCTGCTGGCCAACAGCGACGTGCGCCGCGTCTACCTCGGGGAAACCTTCAGGCTCTGACCGCGCACGCGCCGGCTACGCTCCTTCCGCGCTCGGTACAGGCATGAAAGCACGGCTGCAGACATCGCTGGGACAGCACCTGGTCATGACGCCGCAGTTGCGGCAGGCGATCAAGCTGTTGCAGATGTCCAGCGCCGAGCTGGAAGTGGAGATCGCCGAGGCGGTGGAGAGCAATCCGCTGCTGGAGTGGTCCGAGGACGCTGCACCGGCGTTCGAACGCAGCGAAGGCGCCGACCACGGCCTTGACCGCGACCACGCGGCAGGCGAGACACGTAGCGACGGCGATGGCGACCGCGGCGAAGCCACGCAGGCCGCCGACGGCGCCGACTGGGCCGACGCCGAGCCGGCCTGGGCCGGCGGCAGCGGCGGGTCGTTCGACGACGACGACCTGGGCAGCGCGGCAGAACGCGTCGCCGAACCCGACACCCTGATCGATCACCTGCTGTGGCAGTTGCACCTGTCGCCGCTGTCGGCGCGCGACCGCAGCATCGGCGCGGCGCTGATCGACGCGCTGGACGACGATGGCTACCTGCGCGAACCGCTGGCCGCGATCGCCGAGACCCTGCGCCCGGACATCGCCGCCGAGGAGGACGAGATCCTCACCGTGCTGCACCAGATCCAGCGCTTCGACCCGGCCGGCATCGCCGCGCGCAGCCTGGGCGAGTGTCTGACCCTGCAGTTGGACATCCTGCCCGAGGACACGCCGGGGCTGGCGCTGGCCCGCATCATCGCCAACGGTCCGCTGGAGCGGTTGCCGCGCAGCGGCGTGGCCGGACTGGCCCACGAACTCAAGCGCCCGGCGGCGGAGGTCGACACCGCGGTCACGCTGCTGCGCTCGCTGGACCCGCGCCCGGGCAAGCAGATCGGCGAACTGGGCAGCGACACCTACGTGGTGCCCGATTGCGTGGTCTGGCGCCAGCGCGGGGTCTGGCATGCGGCGCTGTCCGCGCACGCGCAGCCCAAGGTCACCATCCACCGCGGCTACGAGCGGCTGATCCGCCAATGCGGCGAAAGCGACGCCGGCTACCTGCGCGGGCAACTGCAGGAAGCGCGCTGGCTGCTGAAGAGCCTGGAGGCACGCGGCGAGACCCTGCTCAAGGTGACCCGCTGCCTGCTCAAGCAGCAGGCCGGCTTCCTGGAGTTCGGCGAACAGGCGCTGCGGCCGCTGACCCTGCGCGAGATCGCCGGCGAACTGGGCCTGCACGAGAGCACCATCTCGCGCGCCATCGCCCGCAAGTACGTGCGCACCCCGCGCGGCACCATCCCGCTGCGCGCCTTCTTCGCCTCGGGCATCGACACCGACAGCGGCGGCGAGGCGTCCAGCACGGCGATCCAGGCGATGATCCGGCGGCTGATCGAGGCGGAAAATCCGCGCAAGCCGCTTTCTGACGCCAAGCTGGCCGACCTGCTGAAAAGTGCCGGCGTGCCTGTAGCGCGCCGCACCGTGGCGAAGTATCGTGAGGCCATGAACATTTCCGCCTCCCACGAACGCGTTCGAATCGGCTAGCGGCGGCGGCGATGGTTCATAGGTGTGAAACCCGAACCAAGGAGTATCCGATGCGTATCGAGACCTACGGCCAGCAGATCGAAGTCACCCCCGCCCTGCGCGAGTATGTGGAGACCAAGCTGCAACGGCTGAAGCGACACTACGAGGAAACCATCGAGGTCCGCGCCCAGCTGGCGCTGCGCAAGCCCGACCATCACGTCGAGGCCACCGTCAACGTCCCCGGCCGCACCCTGCACGCCGACGCCAGCGCGCAGACCATGTACGCGGCGATCGACCTGCTCGCCGACAAGCTGGACCGGCTGATCATCAAGCACAAGGAAAAGAAGCACGACCACCATGCGGCCGAGGTGCGCGACAATCTCGCGTGATCCTCCCCACGTTGCGCCGCCATGCCCTTGACCGATCTGATGGCGGCCGTCAGCACCCAGGTGCTTCCGGCCGCCGATCGCGACACCCTGCTGCACACCGCCGCCGGCCTGCTGGCCTGCCAGCAGGCCGGCGCCGATGAACTCTTCACCAGCCTGCGCGAGCGCGAACAACTCGGCAGCACCGCCATCGGCCACGGCATCGCCATCCCGCACGGCCGCGCGCCGGACCTGGACGCCCCACGTGGCGCGCTGCTGCGCCTGCAGCAGCCGATCGATTTCGACGGCCAGGGCACCCTGGTCGACCTGATCTTCGCCATGGCGGTCCCGGCGCACTACACCCACCAACACCTGATGCTGCTGTCCGAACTGGCCGAGCAGTTCTCCATCGAGGAATTCCGCGACGCCCTGCGCAATGCGCCGGACGCCGCCGCACTGTATGCGCTGCTCGGCGGCGCGCCACGGGCCGCCGCATGAACACCAGCATCGACGCACGCGAGCTGTTCGACCAGCAGCGCGACCGCCTGGGCCTGCGCTGGATCGCCGGGCACAAGGGCGAACACCGGGTGCTGGAGGCCGGCAATGCGGTCTCGCGGCGCCCGTCGCTGGCCGGCTATCTCAACACCATCTACCCCAACAAGGTGCAGATCCTCGGCACCGAGGAACTGGCCTGGCTGGACTCGCTGGACGCGCGCCAGCGCTGGGAGACCATCGAGAAGATCGTGCAGGTGCGGCCGTTGGCGCTGGTGGTCACCAAGAACCAGTCGTGCCCGGAAGACCTGCGCGCGGCCGCCGACGAATCCGACACGCCGCTGTGGGTCTCGCCCAAGCGCGGCCACGAACTGCTCAATCACCTGTCCTACCACCTGGCACGCACGCTGGCGCCGCGGGTGATCCTGCATGGCGTGTTCATGGAAATCTACTCGATCGGCGTGCTGATCACCGGCGAGGCGGGTTCGGGCAAGAGCGAACTGGCGCTGGAACTGCTCAGCCGCGGCCACCGCCTGGTCGCCGACGACGCCCCCGAATTCACCCAGATCGCCCCCGACGTGCTCGACGGCACCTGCCCGGAACTGCTGCAGGACCTGCTGGAAGTGCGCGGGCTCGGCGTGCTCAACGTGCGCGAGATGTTCGGCGACACGGCTGTAAAGAAGAACAAGTACCTTCGGCTCATCGTGCACCTGACCCGGCCCATGACCGAGCCCACGCCCCATGGCTACGAACGTCTCACCGGCGATTCCGGGACCCGCCACGTGCTGGACCTGGACGTGCCGCTGATCACCCTGCCGGTGATGCCCGGCCGCAACCTGGCGGTGCTGACCGAGGCCGCCACGCGCCTGCACATCCTGCGCACCAAGGGCATCGATCCGGCGGCGATGTTCATCGCCCGCCACAGCAACCTGCTGGAGCGGCGCAGCCCATGACCGACGGCGCCCCCACCTCCACCCTGGTCATCGTCAGCGGCCTGTCCGGCTCCGGCAAGTCGGTGGCGCTGAAGACCTTCGAGGACCTGGACTACTACTGCGTCGACAACCTGCCGGTGGAACTGCTGCCAGCCTTCGTCAAGAGCCTGGTACGCGAGGATGCCGGCCCCAGCAAACTGGCGGTGGGCATCGACGTGCGCAGCCGCCATAGCGACCTGAGTCAGCTCTCGCGCTGGCGCGAGGCGGTGGCGCAGTTCGGCCTGGATGCGCGACTGCTGTTCTTCGACGCCAACGACGAGGCGCTGATCAAGCGCTACGCCGACACGCGCCGGCGCCATCCGCTGTCGCGTCAGGGCCTGTCGCTGCCGGAAGCGATCGAGCGCGAGCGCGCCCTGACCGAGCCACTGCGCGAGGCGGCCGATGCGGTGATCGACACCAGCACGCTCAACGTGCACCAGCTGCGCCGGCGGGTCACCACCGAGTTCGCGCTGTCCAGCGAGAACACCCTGTCGCTGCTGTTCGAGTCCTTCGCCTACAAGCGCGGGGTGCCGGCCGAGGCGGATTTCGTGTTCGACGCGCGGGTGCTGCCGAATCCGCACTGGGACCCGGAACTGCGGCCGATGACCGGCCGCGACAGCGGCGTGCGCGAGTACCTGGACGCGCAACCAGATGTGCAGCGCTACACCGCGCAACTGATCGACTTCCTCGACACCTGGCTGCCGCGGCTGCGCAACGACACCCGCAGCTACGTGACCATCGCCTTCGGCTGCACCGGCGGCAAGCACCGCTCGGTCTACCTGGCCGAACGCCTGGCCCGCCACGCCCGCGAACAGGGCTGGCCGGAAGTGGCGACCTTCCATCGCGAGCAGGATTGATCGAAAAGCCGGGATTCGGGATCGGGGATTCGGGATTGGCAAAAGCGGCATTGCTCTGGCTCTTGCGAATCCCAATCCCGAATCCCCAATCTCCGCTCCCCACAGGCATTCCCTGCGCCCTGCCTGACCTGTTAACGTTCTCCCATGGCCTGTGGCATTCTCCTCATCACCCACCCTGGGATCGGCGCCGCGCTGCTGAGCGTGGCGACCCGGCTGTTGCGGCAATTGCCGCTGAAAACCGAAGCCTTCGAGGTGCCGTTCGACGCCGACCTCGACGCGCTGCTACCGAACGCATCTGCCGCGTTGCGGCGGGTGGACGACGGCGATGGCGTGCTGGTGGTTACGGATCTGTACGGCGCCAGCCCGAGCAACCTCGCCGCACGGCTGGCGCGCCTGGGCACGCCGGTGCGGCGCGTCTCGGCGTTGAGCCTGCCGATGCTGCTGCGGATCATGAACTACCCCGAACAAGGACTGGAGCAGTTGCCCGCGACCGCCGCCGCCGGCTCGCGCAACGGCGTGGTGATCGACGATGCTTGAACGCGAACTGCTGGTCTCCAACCGCCTCGGCCTGCACGCCCGCGCCACTGCCAAGCTGGTGCAGACGCTGTCCTCGTTCCGCTGCAACGCCACGCTGGCGGCCAAGGGCCGCGAGGTCAACGCCAAGAGCATCATGGGCGTGATGCTGCTGGCCGCCGCACAGGGCACGCCGGTGACGGTGCGAGTGGACGGCGCCGACGAAGCCGAGGCGCTCAAGGCCGTGGTCGACCTGTTCGAGCGGCGCTTCGACGAGGACAGCTGAGCATGCGCCCCCGGCGGCCGCAGGCAGGGACGCGGTGCCGCCGCATGGGGCACGCGCGGTGAGCGTGCGTATCGCCGGCCATGGCGCCTCGCGCGGCAATGCCCTGGGCCGGGCGCGGGTGCGCCTGCCGCATGCGCTGGAGGTGGCCGAGCAACGCATCGGCGCCGCGCAGATCCCCGAAGAACTCGATCGCCTGCACCGCGCGGTGGACGCCGCGCGCGAGGAGATGCACGGCCTGCGCCAGCGCCTGCACGGCGCCCTGGCCAAGGAGGTCGGCGAATTCCTCGACCTGCACGCGCTGCTGCTCGACGACCCGGAATTGCTGCACGGCCTGGACGAACTGATCCGCACCGGCCGCTACAGCGCCGACTACGCGCTGCGCCTGCAGCGCGACCGCCTGGCGACCGTGTTCGACGACATGGAAGACGCCTACCTCAAGAGCCGCATGGACGATCTGGACCATGTGATCGGGCGGATCCATGCGTTCCTGCAGAAGCGCCAGCCGGACAGCGAAGGCCTGGCCGGCGAGATTCTGGTGTGCGAGAACGTGGCGCCGTCGGAACTGGCGCAACTGCAGGCGCAGGGCGTGGTCGGCATCGTCACCAGCGCCGGCAGCACCCTCTCGCACAGCGCGATCCTGGCGCGCAGCCTGCACCTGCCGCTGGTGGTCGGCGTCGCCGACGCGCTGCAGAAGATCAACGACGGCGACGTGCTGATCATCGACGGCACCCAGGGCGCGGTGCTGGTCGACCCGACCCCGGACGACCTGCGCGACTACCGCAGCCGCGTGCGCGAGCAGGCCAAGCTGCAGCGCAGCCTGGGCAAGCTGCGCTCCAAGCCCAGCCGCACCCGCGACGGCGTGGACATCACCCTGCTGGCCAATGCCGAGTCGCGCGACGACGTCACCCGCGCGCATGCGCTGGGCGCCGACGGCCTGGGCCTGTACCGCACCGAATTCCTGTTCCTGCAGCGCGACGCCCTGCCCGACGAGGAAGAACAGTTCCATACCTACCGCGACGCGGTGCTGGGCATGAGCGGACGGCCGGTCACCATCCGCACCCTGGACCTGGGCGCGGACAAGGCCGATCGCACCGGCCTGACCATGAGCAACGAAGAAAACCCGGCGCTGGGGCTGCGCGGCGTGCGCCTGTCGCTGGCCCGGCCCAAGGTCTCCGACACCCAGTTGCGCGCGCTGCTGCGCGCCTCCGCCTACGGCCCGGTGCGGGTGCTGGTGCCGATGGTCAGCACGCGCGAGGAACTACTGGCGATGCGCCGCCATCTCAAGCGCATCGCCGCGCAGTTGCGCCGCGACGGTCATGCCATCGCCGAGCAGGTGCAACTCGGCGCGATGATCGAGGTGCCGGCCGCAGCGCTGGCCCTGGATACCTTCATCGACACGATCGACTTCCTGTCGATCGGCACCAACGACCTGGTGCAGTACCTGCTCGCCGCAGACCGCAACAACGAAGCAGTGGCCGCGCTGTATTCGCCGCTGCATCCGGCGGTGCTGCGGCTGATCGCGCAGGTGATCGCCACCGGCCAGGCCCATGGCAAGCCGGTGGCGGTGTGCGGCGAGATCGCCGGCGACCCGGCACTGACGCCGATGCTGCTGGCGCTGGGGCTGCGCGAGTTCAGCCTGCACCCGGCGACGATGCTGGAAGTACGCCAGGTGATCCGCGACACCGACCTGCAGACCCTGCGCCAGCGCGGCGCCAAACTGCTGCAGGCGCGCGATCGCAAGGGCATCGAGCGCTGGCTGGGCTGCGCGATCGGGTAGTTCCCGTGCGTGTTGCGGCATTGCCTTGTGGGAGGGACTTCAGTCCCGACGCCTGAACCCTTATCGCGTCGGGACTGAAGTCCCTCCCACAAAAAAGCCGTCGCCCGCGTGCCGGCGTACATGCGTCATTCCGATCGACATCCCTCTCCCTGCCTTTCTGCCTTCCTGCCTTCTGGTCTGCTCTCTGCTTCCTTCTCGGTGCTACCCATTCTCCTGCTCCCCTGTTCCTGCCCCCTGCCATTTGCCTCTCGCCCCCTTCCCCGAGAGCAGTTTTTCGCTTGCTACCCCGTCGCTTTTCTCCCCGCGCACTGACGCTGCTTCGCTCTGCACTTGCGATTCCCGATTCCCCATTCCCCACTCCCGGCTCCACCAACACTGTGCTTCCCGCAACATGCAGGCGATAATGTTGGGATGAACATCTGACCCACCGCGTTTCTCCGGAGCGCGGCCTCACCCCAAGGGAGCAGCGCATGGCCGACGCCGTCCGCCACGACAAGACCGCGCGGCAGCTGCGCATGCTGTCCGATGCGCTGGACAGCGGGCGCCTGGGCCCGGTGCGGCGGCTGGTCAATACGCTGGCGCCGGCCGAGATCGGCAACCTGCTGGAGTCGTTGCCGCCGGGCAAGCGCGAGGTGGTGTGGGGGCTGGTCGATCCGGAGGACGACGGCGAGGTGCTGGTCCACGTCGGCGAGGAAGTACGCGAGAGCCTGCTCGCGGACATGGATCCGGACGAAATCGTCGCCGCGGTCGAAGACCTGGACATCGACGACCTCGCCAACCTGGTCGAGGATCTGCCGGACACGGTCATCGACGAAGTGCTCAAGTCGATGGACCGCGAGAACCGCGAGCGGCTCGAGCAGGTGCTGTCGTATCCCGAGGACAGCGCCGGCCGCCTGATGAACCCGGACGTGGTCACCGTGCGCGCCGACGTCAACGTCGACGTAGTGCTGCGCTACCTGCGCCTGCGCGGCGAACTGCCGGACCACACCGACCACCTGTTCGTGGTCAGCCGCCGCCACCAGTACCTGGGGCGGGTGTCGCTGGCGGCGCTGGTCACCCACGAGGACTCCACCCCGATCAACCGGCTGATCGACGACGAGCAGCCGGCGATCGACGTCGGCGAGGGCGCCGACGAGGTCGCGCGGCAGTTCTCCGACCACGACTGGATCTCCGCGCCGGTGGTGGACGACAACAACATCCTGCTCGGCCGCATCACCATCGACGACGTGGTCGACATCATCCGCGACCAGGCCGAGCACCAGGCGATGAGCGCCGCCGGCCTGGACGAGGACGAGGACCTGTTCAGCCCGGTGCGGCGCGCGTTCCGGCGCCGCCTGCTGTGGCTGACGATCAACCTCGGCACCGCCTTCATCGCCTCCAGCGTGGTCGGCCAGTTCGAGGGCACCATCGCCAAGCTGGTGGCGCTGGCCGCGTTGATGCCGATCGTGGCCGGCATGGGCGGCAACGCCGGCACCCAGGTGCTGGCGCTGATGGTGCGCGGCCTGGCCCTGGGCCAGATCGGCGCCTCCAACGTGATCGTGCTGCTGCGCAAGGAACTGTCGGTGGCGCTGATCAACGGCCTGGCGCTGGGCATCGGCCTGGGCCTGATCGTGCTGCTGTGGTTCAAGCAGCCGCTGCTGTCGCTGGTGATCGGCTCGGCGCTGACCATCAACCTGCTCACCGCCGCGCTGGGCGGCGTGCTGGTGCCGCTGACGCTCAAGCGCCTGGGCTTCGATCCGGCGCTGGCCGGCGGGGTGATCCTGACCACGCTGACCGACGTGATGGGCTTCCTCAGCTTCCTCGGCCTGGCCACGCTGGTCCTGCTGTAAGGCATCTCCATGCGGCGGGCGCGATTCCCGCCGACGCACCGCACGGAGCGGCAGCAGCGCGCGTCGCCGCATCAACCGGTGCACGACGGTCACGCCACGCCAGCACGCACCTTGGCCGCCGGCTGACTGGCGCATGTCCGCCGCCCCTGCCCGGGTTGTCGTGGAGACGTCGCGCCCACGATACTGCGGCCTTCCCATCCGAGGGCCGGCCATGTCGATGCGTTCGTTGCTGCTTCTGCTGTGCCTGTCGATGGTCGGCTGCAGCACTCTGCCCAGCGACCCGGCCACCGGCCACTTCGTCAGCCGCCAGCTCAGCCTCGACGGACGCATCTACCGCTACCAGGTGTTCGTGCCGGCGCCGGCGCATCGCCAGGGCCCGGTGCCGGTGGTGCTGTTCCTGCACGGCTCCGGCGAGCGCGGCGACGATGGCCGCGACCAGACCACGGCCGGACTGGGCCCGTACCTGCGCCGCCACCTGGCCGATTTCCCGGCCCTGGTGGTGATGCCGCAGGCACCCGACGGCGAGGAATGGAACGGCGCCAACGCGACCATGGCGCTGCAGGCGCTGGACGACAGCAGTGCCGAGTTCAACGGCGACCCGCAGCGCACCTACCTGACCGGCATGTCGATGGGCGGCTACGGCACCTGGGAGATCGCCCTGAAGCAGCCGCAGCGCTTCGCTGCGCTGGTACCGATCTGCGGCGCGATCCTCTCCCCGCACGAAGACCGCGAATACCTGGTGGTGACGCCGGTGGCCTATCTGGCCGACCCCTACAGCGCCCTGGCGCAGCGCCTGCGGCACGTGCCGGTGTGGATCTTCCACGGCGCCCAGGACGACGTGGTGCTGCCGCACGACGACCGCAAGATCGTCCGTGCATTCAAGAACCTCGACGCCGACGTGCGCTACACCGAATACCCGCAGGGCAACCACAACGCCTGGGATGCCACCTACCGCGATCCGAAGATGTGGCAGTGGCTGTTCGCGCAGAAGCGCAGCGACGCCGCCACGCAGACGACCGCGGACAACTGAGCGCGGCCCGCCCTGCGCCGCGCGCACGTGCGCGACGGCGTAACCGGCCTGTCCGCGCACTGCCGATCTTCGATCACCGTTCGATGCAGGGGGATGCATGCGACACAAGGGGATGCTGTGCGCCATCGTGTGCGCGCTGTTGGCCTGCGCCAGCCACGGCGCGACGGCACAGGCGCTGACCGAACCGGTCACCACCTACCTGCAGAGCAAGGCGGCGACCGCCCGCCCCGGCGTGGAATACCGCAAGGACATCGCCGCGCTGCAGACACGCTTGGACAGCATGGATGCGGCGGACATCGCCCTGCTGGACCGGATCATCGCCCATTGCAGCAGTTGGCAACGGCCCGGCCTGCGCGTGATCAGCGTCGCCGACGTGCACGAGTACGAGGCCTACATGGCCGCCCATGACGACGGCCAGCCGACCGAATGGATCGACCTCAGTTGCGCCAACGCACTGCAGATGCGTGGCTTTGCCGCCGCCGCACAACGGCAGTGGTCGGAGGCGCTGGCATGGCTTGATCAGGCCATCGCGCTCGGGCCGTATCTGTTCTCCGCCTACACCGAACGCGGCTATGCGTTGCGCAACCTCGGGCGCACGGACGAAGCGCTCGCCACCTATCGGCAGGCGCTGGCCCTGGCCGACGTCTCGCCGCGGGCGCGGGCAGGCCGCGCGATCGCGCTACGCGGCATCGGCTCGCTGTTGATCGACACCCCGGACAAGGCCGGCGCCCGCGCGGCCCTGCAGCAGTCGCTGGAGCTTGAACCCGGCAATGCTGTCGCCCTGCACGAACTGCAGTATCTCGACCAGATGGAAGCGGCAGCGTCGCAAGCGCATTAGGTCCTGCCCGCGCTTCCGCGCATGCCGCGCCGAGGTGATGCACGCCTCCGGCAGCGACACCGCCGCAGGCCTGTGTGCATGGGTCCACTGCCACGCCGATCGGCGCGGGCCTGGCAGGTGCGTCGCCGACACGCGCAGCGTACGTCGACGGCCGGCAACACCGACGGTGCGATCGGGCCCAACGCGGCGAACATGGCCGCTGCGCTGCAGGCAGTGCGCAGCGGCAGCGGCCCCGCGTGACGCGCCCGGTCGACGACGACAGTTCCAGCTGCGCGACGCCATCGGCTGTGCGGCGACGCGCCAAACCGCGTACAGTCCGCGCTTTCGTGCATAGGCCCGGCATGGCGACCGCCATCTCTTCATCGCAAACCGCGTTCCATGCCCGCCTGCGCGCCCTGGAGCCGAGCGCAGCGGTGGTCGCCGGCGCGGCGATTCCGCCACTGCTGGTGCCGGCACACGACGACGCCGCTGCGTTGCAACTCAGCGACAGCGGACGCTGGCTGTTGCAGGTGCTGGATGCGCTGGACGCGCTGCACCAGGCAAGCCAGGCCACCCGCCTGTCCGCCGATGCGCTGCGCCGCGACCAGAAGTTCGCACCGCCCGGACGGCCGTCGCTGCACCTGGTGCAGTTGCGCCAGCAGCAGGCGGCCGCGCAGCAGGCCGTGCGTCGTGCCAACCAGACGCTGGCGCAGGCCGCCGCCGGCTTCGTGCGCAGCGCCGGGCTGACGCCGCCGCCGCGGACCGGGCCGGTGGCGTTCGTGCAAGGATGGCTCGCACGCCATCTGGGGTAGCGGCACCGCGGTGCCGCGCGGCCCGGGCGTGCATCGATATACGGCCCGCCACGCCGCGCGTGTCTACGCAAGCTAAACCGCGGGCGCCGGAGCGCCCATGCCAGCCCGGCCTGCACCTGCCCCGCTGCTATCCTGCACGCCCCTCGCACTCCGCTGCCCGACGCCCCATGCCCGTGCCCGCTCTCGTTGCCCTCCCCTGCCCTGCCCCGGCGGCCTGCTCGCGCACGCGCCTCGGCGCCCGTGCCACGGCGGCGGCATGAGCATGCCCGGCGCGCACACGGCCAATTTCGCCACCTGGGGCATCTGCGCGCTGGCCACGGCCGGCGTGATCGCGCGGCCGTTCAAGCTGCCCGAGGCGTGCTGGGCGGTGGGCGGCGCGCTGCTGCTGATGGTGCTGGGGCTGATGCCCGGCGGCGAGGCCTGGCAGGCGGCACTCAAGGGTCTGGACGTGTACCTGTTCCTGATCGGCATGATGCTGCTGTCGGAGACCGCGCGCGCCGAAGGTCTGTTCGACTGGGTGGCGATGCATGCGGTGAACCTGGCCAAGGGCTCGACCCAGCGCCTGTTCGCGCTGGTGTTCGGCGTCGGCATCGTGGTCACCGCGTTCCTGTCCAACGACGCCACCGCGGTGGTGCTGACCCCGGCGGTGTACGCGGCCGCGCGCAAGGCCGGCGCCAAGCCGCTGCCGCTGCTGTTCGCCTGCGCGCTGATCGCCAACGCCGCCAGCTTCGTGCTGCCGATCTCCAACCCCGCCAATCTGGTGCTGTACGGCGGCAAGATGCCGACCCTGGGCGCGTGGATGGCCGCGTTCGCGCTGCCGTCGCTGCTGGCGATCGGGGTGACCTTCGTGATGCTGCGCTGGGCCGAGCGCAAGGACCTGACCGGCCGCTGCGCCGCGCGCGTGGACACGGTACCGCTGACCCGCGGCGGTACCTTCGCCCTGGTCGGCATCCTCGCCACCGCCGCGCTGCTGGTCGGCGTCTCCGCGCTCGGCCTGGACCTGGGCCTGCCGACCTGTCTGGCCGGCCTGGCGACGCTGGGCGTGGTGTGCCTGGGTGGCCGCCAGTCGCCGCTGCCGATGGCCAAGGCGGTGTCGTGGTCGGTGCTGCCGCTGGTGGCCGGCCTGTTCGTGCTGGTGGAGGCGCTGTCGCGCACCGGCGTGATCGGCCTGCTCGCGCGTACCCTGACCGACGCCGCTGCGCACTCGCCGCAGGCCACCGCCGGCATCGCCGGCACCCTGCTGGCGTTCGGCTCCAACCTGATGAACAACCTGCCCGCCGGCCTGATCGCCAGCACCACCGTCGCCCAGGCGCAGCCGCCGCAACTGGTGGTGGACGCGCTGCTGATCGGGGTGGATCTGGGCCCGAACCTGTCCATCACCGGCTCGCTGGCGACCATCCTGTGGCTGACCGCGATCCGCCGCGAAGGCGAGGACGTGGGCTTCTGGCGCTTCCTCAAGGTCGGTGCGCTGGTGATGCCGCCGGCGCTGCTGTGCGCGCTGGGTGCGCGGCTGCTGCTGGGCTGAGTCGCGCGCGCCCACTTCGTGGATTGCCCATGGCGGCCAGCCCGCGGAATGGGCACCCAGGTCCGGCCTGCAGCGACCGCGGGTCGGCCGCGGCGGCTTCTACCGCACCGCGTCGCGGCCGAAGCCGCTGCTACGAGGGAGTCTGCGAGCTGTCGGTGCCGTCATAGGAGCGGCTTCAGCCGCGACAGGCTTACCACGGCAACTGCCGCGGTTGATCCATGAAAAGCAACAAGCGCCGCTGTTACGGCAGCGGACATGACGCGCGCGGAGCCCGCGCCTGTGGGAGCGACGTCAGTCGCCACGAGCGAAGCCCGACACCGGCCGACACCCTCACGCATCGGGACGGCAGTCCCTCCCACAACGGCATGCCGCCACCGCTGGAGCGCGCGCCCTACCCCGCGCGCAGCCGCCGCGCCACGCCCCTGACCACGGCGATCACCGCGGTCAGCGCCGCCATCGACAGGAACTGCGTACGGGTGTCCGGCGAGGCCACCAGCAGGCCGAAGATCAGCGCCAGGATCGCCAGCGCCAGCACGGTGAGCACCGGATAGCCGCGCATGCGGAACGGCAGGCGGGTGCCGGCACGGTCGGCGCGCGCACGCAGGATCAGCTGCGACAGCAGCGAGATCGTCCACACCAGCAGGCAGGTGGCGCCGACGATGTTCAGCAGCACCGGCAGCACGCGGTTGGGATACAGCAGCTCCAGCACCGCAGCGACGAAGCCGAACAGCACGCTGGCCAGCACCGCCAGCCACGGTACCTGCTGGCGGCTGGACGCGGCCAGCGCGCGCGGCGCTTCGCCGCGCTGGGCCAGCGAGAAGATCATCCGCGAGGCACCGTAGAGATTGGCGTTGAGCGCCGACAGCAGCGCGATCACCGCGATCAGGGTGATGCCGGTGGCGGCGCCGGGAATCCGGGCCACCTGCAGCACCGCGGCGAACGGCGAACTCAGCGCCTCGCTCTGCCACGGCACCACCGCGATGATCACGCTCAGCGAGCCGATGTAGAACACCAGGATGCGCCAGGCGACGGTGCGGATGGCGCGGGCGATGCTGCGCTCCGGATCGGCGGTCTCCGCCGCGGCCACCGCCACGATCTCGGTGCCGCCGAACGCGAACACCACCACCAGAAGCGCGGCACCGATGCCAGCCAGGCCCTTCGGCGCGAAGCCGCCGTTGCCGGTGACGTTGGACAGGCCCGGCGAGGCCACCCCGGGCAGCCAGCCGGCCAGCAAGGCGATGCCGACCAGGATGAAGCCGACGATCGCCGCGACCTTGAGGATGGCGAACCAGAATTCGAACTCGCCGAAATTGCGCACGCCCAGCAGGTTGATCGCGGTGAACGCGGCCATGAACGCGATCGCGGCCAACGGCACCGGCAAGCCCGGCCACACCGTCGCCAGCAGGCCGGCGGCACCCACGGCCTCGGCGGCGATCACGATCACCAACTGCAGCCACCACAGCCAGCCCACGGTGGCGCCGGCAGTCGGACCCATCGCGTCGGCGGCGTACACCGAGAACGCACCGCTGGCCGGCTTGGCCGCCGCCATCTCGCCCAGCGCGTTCATCACGATGATCACCAGCGCGCCGGCGACCAGGTAGGAAATCAGCACCGCGGGCCCTGCCGCGTGCACGCCGACGCCGGAGCCCAGGAACAGGCCGGCACCGATCGCGCTGCCCAATCCCATCATGATCAGTTGCCGCGGTTTCAGCGCATGGCGCAAGGCGGGTGCGGCGGCAGGCGGGACAGGCGCGGACGGATGCGGCATCGGCTCGGTCGGGTGCGGAAAACGCGACACGATACAGGCTGGCGACGATGCCGTGCGGCTACGCGCGCGTTTGGCCGCCTGCGAGCGCGGATCGGCGCACAGCGGCGGCATGGCTGCTGCAACGCAGCGCGGATCCGCGCACGCGGCCGCGATGCACACCGCCGGGGCGGACGGCGAGCACCTTGCTGGCGGCCTTCCCACGTCCGGCAAGACGACGGCACCGCTCGATGTCCGACAGGTACGGATTTGCCTTACCCGCAGCCATGGCGGACTTTTGCTCCATCTCGTTGATTTTGCATATTGACAGCGATACTAACGTCAGAAATACTGAACTCGACGCCCACCGAATCTCCTATTTCCGTACCAGCCGATGAGGGCATGCACGCGGAGCCAGGAGGACGGCAGGCGACGACGGACCGGGAGACGGCCCGTTGCGGGCGCTCCGGCCGGAAAGGACCACGGCTGCCGCTCGTCCCATGGCGTACAGGTCCGTACCATCCAGACAAGGAGAGACACCATGATCAAACCGTTGCTGACCCTGACGGTGCTGGCAGCCGCGCTGGCCGTGCCCTGCCTGCAGGCCGCCGAGCGCGCCCCGCTCAACGCCGCCGATGCCATCCAGGGCATGGGCGAACGCCTGCCCATCGGCAAGAAGAACGTCAGCCTGTCGCCGCTGTTCAAGGTCTACACGTTCGAGAAGGCCGGCCTGCGCTTCGTGCAGATCAACTCGTTGCGGGACGAGGTCATCACCGTGCTCACCGCCACGCCGGGCACCGAGGCACGGCTGCCGATCGGCAGCGCCGCCGAGGCGCAGATGATCGCGGTCAACGACGCGAAGAACCAGCCGCTGGGCATGGTCACCGCCGCAGCGAGTTGCCCGTGCAACGCCACCGTGGTCTACCGCGACGCCAACACCACCATCGTGGTGGTCTACGGCTCCAACGGCGAGTACATCACCTCGTACGTGATCAAGAGCCCGCAGACCAAGCCGCCGCAGTAAGTGCCGACCGCGCTGCGGCCGCGCTCGGCGGCCGCAGCGTGACCCAGCGCCGTCGATCGGCGGACGCGGGTGCCCTGATCGGCCCCGTCGCCCGGCGAGCGATCGGCAAACGCGTGCGGCCGCCTTCCGAGGAAGGCGGCCGCACCAACGACAGTCCGGCGACCGGACCGCAACGACTCAGAACTCCTGCCAGTCCTTGTCCAGCGCCACCGCCGCCGCGAACGACGGCGCGCGGCGTGCCGGTGCGACCGCGGCCTGCGGGCGCGGACTGCGCGTCATCGTCTGCGTCGCGTGTCTGCCGCGCGGCAACGGAGCCGGCATCGGCGCCGCAGCCGGCGCGCCGTCCAGCTTGAACAGCGCCACGGCCTGGGTCAGCTCCACCGACTGCTGCTCCATCGAGCGCGCCGCCGCCGTGGCTTCTTCCACCAGTGCCGCGTTCTGCTGCGTGCTTTCGTCCATCTGGGTGACGGTCTGGTTGACCTGCTCGATGCCGGCCGACTGCTCCTGCGAGGCCGCCGAGATCTCGCCCATGATGTCGGTCACCCGCTGCACCGACGCCACGATCTCCTGCATGGTGCTGCCGGCCCGGTCGACCAGCGCCGAGCCTTCGGCGACGCGGGTCACCGAATCGTCGATCAGCGTCTTGATCTCCTTGGCGGCATTGGCCGAACGCTGCGCCAGGGTGCGCACTTCGCTGGCAACGACCGCGAACCCGCGGCCCTGCTCGCCGGCACGCGCCGCTTCCACCGCCGCGTTGAGCGCCAGGATATTGGTCTGGAAGGCGATGCCGTCGATCACGCCGATGATGTCGGCGATCTTCTTCGACGAGGCCTCGATGCCGCTCATGGTCTCGACCACCTGACCGACCACCGCACCGCCCTGGGACGCGACGGACGCCGCGCCGCTGGCGAGCTGGTTGGCCTGGCGCGCGTGCTCGGCGTTCTGCTTCACGGTGGAGGTCAGCTCTTCCATCGATGCAGCGGTTTCTTCGAGGCTGGCGGCCTGCTGCTCGGTGCGGCGCGACAGGTCGTCGTTGCCGGTGGCGATTTCGCTGGCGGCGGCATTGATGCTGACCGCGGCGGTCTGGATGCGGCCGACGATGCCGGTCAACTGGTCGGCGGTGGCGTTGGCGTCGTCGCGCATCCGCGCGAACACGCCGTGGAAGTCGCCGTGCATGCGTGCGGTGAGGTCGCCGGCGGCGATCGCCTGCAGCAGGGCGGACAGCTTGCCCAGGTTGCGGTCGCTGACCTCCATCATCGCGTTGAGGTCCTGCACCATCAGCCGGAAGTCGTGCTGGAAACTGGCCGCATCGCCGCGGGCGCTGAAGTCGCCGGCCGCAGCAGCCGACGCCAGGCGCTTGATCTCGGTATTGATCGCCAGCAGGCTGGCCTTGGCCGCATCCATCGATTCGTGCAGCACCGCACGGCTGCCGGGCAGCCGGCGCGCGTCGCGGCGCAGGTCGCCGTTGGCGTATTCGTTGAGGATCTCGACCGCCTCGACGATGGCGTCCAGGTGCTCGAACATCATGGTGTTGATGCCCTTGCTCAGTTCGCCGTACACGCCGGGGAAGTCCTGCGGCATGCGGTGGCTGATGTCCTTGTCGGCGTGCAGCTCGATCATCAGCACGGTCTCGCGGGAGAAGCGTTGCAGCTGGTTCTGCATGCGGCCCATCGCCAGCAGCAGGCGGCCGGGCTCGTCGCGCGCGTCGGTGGCCACGTCGTTGTCCAGGCGGCCGTCGGCGATGGCCTCGGCGGCGCGGGTGGCGCGGGCCAGCGGCACGGTGAGGCTGCGGGTGATCAGCCACGCCAGCAGGCTGCTGACCAGCACCACCGCCAGGCCGCCGGCGATGAGCATGGCGCGCCCACGCGCCATCGCCGCCGTCGCTTCCGCATAGGCCTCGTTGCTGCGGGTGGCCTGCAGATCGGCATAGCGGGCGATGGCGTCCTGCCATTTCTGCGTCAGCGGCGCGGACTCCCGCATCAGCAGGGCCAGGGCCTCGTCCGGCTTGTCGTGCATGCCCAGATCCATCACCCGGTTGTTGACGTCCACGGTCATCTGCCGGGCGCGATCGACGTCCTCCAGCACGGCCTGGCTCTGCGCACCGCTGGGGATGGCGCCCGCCCGCTTGCGCGCCTCCTGGTAGCGTGCGCGCTGCTCGACGACGACCTTGGCGAAGCGGATGTTGTCTTCCTGGGAGGTCGGCAACACGATGTTGCGGACATTGATGGCCACGACCGAACTGGCGTTGAGCATGTCGCTGGACGCGCGGATGGCGGCGATGTTGCGGTTGACGATGCCGTCCAGTCGCTCGCGCGCCTGGAACAGGGTCAGCAGCCCGGCGACGACCAGCGCCGAGGACAACAGGATGAGGATGCCGAACGCGGTGGCGAGCCGGGCACCGACGTTGTAGCGCTGAAGGAATGCAATCATGGAATGGCCTTTGGGGGAATGAGAGGGGCGATGGAACGCCGCGGACCACGCACGCCGACCAGCCGCCGTTGTGCACGCCCGCATCGAACGAGATGAATGAGTCGTGAAAAAGCGTTTTGAATCAGACGCCTGATGACGCATCCCGCTCGATGTGCGGGCGATGTAACGGCGCCCCGCGCGGGGACTTGAGAGGCGATTGCACGGAATTTATTGAACACCCTCAGGCACATCACAGGGATGTGGAGAGACCATTCGCACAGCGTCCGGATCGGCGTTTTCGCGTGAATACCGCGTGCACGTCATGTTGCAACGGCCGGCACGACGCTTGCTTGCGGCGCGAGGGCGCAGCGAGGAAAAAGTTTTCCGATTGACCGCACAGCGGCGACCTCGACACGCGGTGCGAAGACCAGGAACGCGATCGCGGTCACTTCGCAGCGTCGGCCGGGAACCCGCGGCCGCAGCCACGGCGGCAACGATGCTGTCGTACAAGGGACGCGTCGCATCACGCGCACTGCGTCTGCCGCACGGCGGCGGCGCACGTGACGACGTGCTGGATGCTCACGCGGGCAACACGCGCGTAAGCCCCACGCAGGCGTGAGGACGCAGCAGGACGCCCACGCGCGCGGCGTGGGCGTCGGTCAGAAACAGCGTGCCGCGCCAAGGCAGGCACGGCATCGCGACCGCAGTGGAACATCCTCGGATCTGCGGGATGCGGCACCGGCAGCCGCAAGGCAACCGCCACGCGACAGGCGAGCGACGCGCATTGCGCCGCTTGCCGATGACAAGCGCCGTGCGGCTCAGAACTCCTGCCAATCCTTGTCCAGCGCCATCGCCGCCGCCGGCTGCGCCGCACGCCGCGCAGGTGCGGCCTTGGCCGCTGCCGGAAGGACGTTGCGCTTGCCCGCGGGCGTCGCGGTGGCCTGGTGCCGCGGCGCCTGCGCTACCGGCGTGGCCGCGGATGCGTCGAGCTTGAACAGCGCCACCGCCTGGCTCAGTTCCACCGCCTGCTGCTCCATCGAGCGCGCCGCCGCACTGGCCTCTTCCACCAAGGCCGCGTTCTGCTGTGTGCTCTCGTCCATCTGCGTCACGGTCTGGTTGACCTGCTCGATGCCGGCCGACTGCTCCTGCGAGGCGGCGGAGATTTCCCCCATGATGTCGGTGACACGCTGCACCGAGGTCACGATCTCGGTCATGGTCTTGCCGGCCCGGTCGACCAGGACCGAACCTTCGGCGACGCGGCTCACCGAATCGTCGATCAGGCTCTTGATCTCCTTGGCCGCGCTGGCCGAGCGCTGCGCCAGGGTGCGCACCTCGCTGGCGACCACGGCGAAACCGCGCCCCTGGTCGCCGGCACGCGCGGCTTCCACCGCCGCGTTGAGGGCCAGGATGTTGGTCTGGAAGGCGATGCCGTCGATCACCGAGATGATGTCGGCGATGCGCCGCGACGCATCCTCGATGCCGCTCATGGTGGTCACCACCTGGCCGACCACGTCGCCGCCCTGCGAGGCGACCGAGGCCGCACCGGCGGCGAGCTGATTGGCCTGACGCGCATGCTCGGCGTTCTGGCGAACGGTGGAGGTCAGTTCCTCCATCGAGGCTGCGGTTTCTTCCAGGCTGGCGGCCTGCTGCTCGGTGCGGCGCGACAGATCGTCGTTGCCGGCCGCGATCTCGCTGGCCGCGGCATTGATCGACACCGCCGAGTGCTTGATGCGTCCGACGATACCGGCCAGTTGCTCGGCGGTGGCATTGGCGTCGTCGCGCATCTGCGCGAACACGCCGCGGAAATCGCCGTGCATGCGCGCGGTCAGATCGCCCGCGGCGATCGCCTGCAGCAGGGTCGATAGCGCCTGCAGGTTGCCATCGGCGGTGGCCATCAACTGGTTGAGGCTGTCCACCATCACCCGGAAGTCGTACTGGAAGCGCTCGGCGTCGCCGCGCGCGCTGAAGTCGCCGTCGGCGGCGGACGTCGCCAGTTGCTTGATCTGCCCGTTCATCGCCGACAGGTTGGCCTTGACCTCGTCCATGGTCTGGCTCAGCACCGCCTCCTCGCCAGGCAGGCGGTCCATGTCCTGCGACAGGTCGCCGATCGCGTAGCGGCCCATGATCTGCGCCAGGCGCGTCTTCACCGCCAGGTGCGAGGCCACCAGCGCATTGGTCTCGGCCGCCATGCGCCCGTAGTCGCCCGGGAAGGCCTGCGCTTCGATGCGATGGCTGACTTCGCCCGCGTCGTGGCGCTTGGCCATTTCCAACTGCGCGCCGATCAGGTTGCTGACCTGCTGCTGCATGCCCTGCATCGCAACCAGCAGACGTCCGGTTTCGTCGCGGGCGTCGGTGCGTACGTCGTTGTCGAGCTTGCCGCTGGCGATGGCCTCGGCGACACGCGTGGCGCGGGTCAGCGGCACGGTCAGGCTGCGGGTGATCAGCCAGGCCAGCAGGCCGCTGACCAGCACCACGAGCACGCCACCGGCCACCAGCAGGCTGCGGCCGCGGTCCATCGCGACGTTGGCGCCGGCGTAGGCCTCGGCACCGCGCGTGCGCTGCCGGTTGGCATAGGTATTGATCGCTTCCTGCCATTGCTGCGTCGCCGGTCCGGCCTCCGCCATCAGGACTTTCAATGCCTGATCGGCCTTGTTGGCCATGCCCAGGTCCAGGACCTTCTGGTTGGCGAGACGGGTCCGATCGTAGGCGTCGTCGATGGCCTTGCGCATCTGCGCGCCGGTGGCATCGCTGACCGGGATCGCATAGAGCTTGTCGTGGACCTCGCCGTAGTAGCGGCGCTGCTGGTCGACGGCCTTGGCGAACCGCTCGTTCTCTTCCTGCGTGGTCGGCAGCACGATGTTGCGCAGATTGACCGCCACCTGTGCGCTGGCATTGCGCATTTCGCCGGTGTAATCGAGGATCTGCATGCGCCGGTTGACGATGGTGTCCATCATCTCGCGCGCCTGTTTCAGCGTCAGCAGCCCGGCGACGACGAGCGCACAGGAGAGCAGGATGAGGACGCCGAAGGCGGACGCGAGCCGCGTCCCGACGTTGTAGCGTTGCAGGATTCCGATCATGAGGGGCCACCAAGTAAGAAAAGGAGAGCAGCCCGCGCCACGACCTGGATCGCGCAGGACACCCTCGGGCCAACGGCCTGGGCGCGATGCGACGGAGAAGAAGGAAAAGACACTTCCAGCACCGGCCGCATCGGGGTGTCCCATGCGGGTACTCGTACTAGGTAACGGCGACCCGTAAAGAATCTTGATGCGCAACTGCGCACAGTTTTCTAAATTCCCTCAGCATCGTGACTACGATGTACACGTTGCGCGTCTCCCTCACGCCACCGTTGCGCACTCGTAAATTCCATGTGAAACAAGGATTAGAAGGCGCCCTATCGGCGCCGGCGCACGTCACACTTACCGCCGCAGGCGTCGCCACGCGCACACCAAGAATGTCGTAAACGGCATATATCCGCGACCGCCCGGGCG
Source organism: Xanthomonas sp. LF02-5 (assembly GCF_034105325.1). Taxonomy (NCBI): domain Bacteria; kingdom Pseudomonadati; phylum Pseudomonadota; class Gammaproteobacteria; order Lysobacterales; family Lysobacteraceae; genus Xanthomonas; species Xanthomonas sp. LF02-5. Next base: position 236,651 of record NZ_JAXGGF010000007.1, read on the forward strand.
ACCGGCCTCCGCGCCGTCGGGCGCGGAGGCGGCGTGCCTTACTCGGCCAGGTTGGTGCCGGCACCGGCGGTGGCGATGACCTTGGCCTTGACCTGCGCGGCAGGGATCGCCGTGTACATGTAACCCAGCGACTCGGGATAGGTCTTGGACGAGATCCAGGTGGTGGCGTTGGCGTAGGGCTTGCTGGTGCTCTCCGGCACCGTCCAGGTGATGCCGCTGCCGACGTAGTTGTTGATCAGGTCCCAGTAGCCGATCTCGCTGCTGTCGCGCGAGGTCACCGGGTTCTTGATGTTCTCGAAGTAGTTGGCTTCGATCAGCGCCACCCCGCCCATGCGCACGTTGATGCCGGAGGTGAAGACGTTGTTGAAGTAGTTGTTGTAGATGTGGCTCAACCCGCGCCGCTGCAGTGGCAGGCGCGATTCCACGTTCTCGAAGCGGTTGTGATGGTAGGTGGTGCGCGCCGCGGCGTTCTGGGTATCGCTGTCGCTGTAGCCGTTGAGCGCGACCTTCTGGTAGTCGTGGATGTAGTTGTACGACACGGTGACGTGGTTGACGCCCTTCTTCATGTCGATGCCGCCGTCGAAGGACGCGTCGCCGGCGCCGGGGCATTTGGTCAGCGAGGCGAAGATGGTGTTGTGGTCCACCCAGATGTTGGACGGCTGGCCGCTGGAATTGCCTTCCAGCGAGATCGAATCGGCGTCCTCGCCGCCGGGCAGCAGGCCGATGGTCATGTTGCGGATGATGACGTTGTGCGCATTGCCGACCACGCGCACGCCGAAGTTGGCCGAGGAGCCGTTCGCCCCCTTGATGGTGATGTCGCGCTTGTTCTTGATCTGCACGGTCTTGGCCGGCAGCTTCCATTGCGTGCATACGTCGGTGATGCTGGCGTAGTTGAAGCTGCCGGTGTAGTTGAGCACCAGGCCGCCGGAGCCGGCGTAGTTGTCGATCGCCGCCTGCATCGCCTCCATCGTGGCGACGTTGACCGGAATGGCGTTGCCGCCACCGGTGGTGTTGGCGCCGTAGCCGACCGGGCCGGCGAAGGCCGGGGCGGCGCCGACGGCCAGAGCGAGCGCCAGTGCGCCCCTGCGGAACTGCTGCTGCATGATGTCTCTCCCATCTGTCGCGATGAGTGCAGGACGCATGACAGTGCATGCATGCGCCGGCACGGGGCGTGGGGGCCGGCGGCATTCTTGGAATGCGCGCGGCGGCCGGTGCAATCGCCGCGACGCAGAACTGGAACCCTGCGCTCCGTTCGCCGCGCGGGACAGGACAAGCGGACACGCACGGTCCGCAGGAGACAGACAGCGACAGCCGGGGACAGGCTTCCCGCACGCACGCTGCGTTGGACGCACCTCGCCGGCAACGACGGCGAACGGCCGTGCATCGCACGCATCGCCATCGCCGTCGGCGCACCGCGCGGGGGACAAGCGCACGCCGGCGCTGCGCGGCCGCGAATGTTGCGGCCGCAGCACGTTTGCGCGGACCATCCGACGCCGAACAGGCGCCGGATGGCCGCGACACGCTCAGCTCACCGTGTCCAGGCGGTTGTCGCTGCGGTCGGCGTCGGGCAGCACATGGTCCGGATCCAGGGTCACGTGCAGCACCTTCTGCGTACTCGGCACCCGGATCTGCGGCTGGGTCTGCTGCATCCAGGTCTCCACCGGCACGCGCTGATCGAGATGGCTGCCGTCGGCGAAGTCGATGCGCAGGGTCGCCGGCATCACCAGCTTCTGCCGGCTGCCCAAGGTCACCAGCAGGCCCTTGGCCGGATCATGATCGACGTAAGCGGCCGCGCGCACGCCCATGTCCAGCTGCCAGTTGTTGAAATACCAGCCGCGCCACCACCAGCTCAGGTCCTCGCCGGCCTCGCTCTCCATCAGCCGGAAGAAATCCGACGGCGTCGGGTGCTTGTAGGCCCAACTGGCGATGTACTTGCGGAACGCCGGATCGAAGCGCGCCGGGCCGAGGATCTGCTCGCGCAGCAGCACCAGGCCCAGCGCGCCCTTGAAGTAGGTCAGCGGATGCCGGTATTTCTCGCTGGTGGCGTCGGCGCGATCGAGCAGGGTCGGCGCCTGCGCGTCGGCCAGCAGTGGCAGGATCTCGTCCACCGGGTTGCCGCCGCCGGGCGCGTACTCGCCATCGCGCTTGGGCGCGAACTCGCCATGGTTGATCGCGTCGGAGGCGTAGACGTCGATGAAGGTGTTGAAGCCCTCGTCCATGAACGCATGGCGGCGCTCGTTGGAGCCGACGATCATCGGAAACCAGCCGTGGCCGAGTTCGTGCGCGGTGATCCAGAACAGTTGCTTGCCGCCATCCTCCATGTCGTCGAAGACGATGCCCGGATACTCCATGCCGGCGCCGTGGCCGCCCAGGTTCACCGCCGCCGGCCACGGGTACGGATACCACTGCGAGAAGTGCTCGATCGAGGCTTTGACGAACTCGGTGGAGCGGCCCCACTTGTCGCTGCCGACCGCGCTGCGCGGATACACCGACATCGCCAGCGCATGCTTGCCCTCGGGCAGGTTGATCCGCGCCGCATCCCAGACGAACGCTGGCGAGGCGACGAAGGCGACGTCGCGGGTGTGGTCCATGTGGAAGCGCCAGGTCTGGGTGCCGCTGGCGCTGGGCCGGCTGGCCGGCGTGCCCACCTCATCGGCGCCGCGGATGGTCACCGTGCTGTCGCTGGCGGCGGCTTGCGCGAGGCGCTGGCGCTGGGTGGCGGTGAGCACCTGCGCCGGGTTCACCAGCTCGCCGGACCCGGCCACCAGGTAGTCCCACGGCACCGTCACCGCGTAGTCGAAATCGCCGTACTCCAGGTAGAACTCCGCGCCCAGGTAGGGCTGGGTGTCCCAGCCGCGCAGGTCGTCGTACACCGCCATGCGCGGATACCACTGCGCGATCTCGTAGATGTCGCCGTCGGCGGTGGGCGTGACCGCGGTGCGGCCGCCCCAGGTGCCGGGCACGGTGTAGGCGTAGTCGATGTGCAGCTTGAGCGCCTTGCCGCTGGCCAGCGGCTGCGGCAGATCCACGCGCATGCGGGTGTCGTCGATCAGGAAGGTGGCCGCCACGCGCTTGCCGCCCTGCTCCAGTTCCACCTTGGCGATGCGGTAGCCCTCGGTGCTCTGCGGCGCGGGCCGGTCGGCACGCGCGGCGCGCAAGTTGCGGGCGCGGGCATCGCTGCGGTACAGGTTCTGGTCCAGCTGCAGCCACAGCACGTCCAGCGTGTCCGGGCTGCGGTTGCTGTAGGTGATGGTCTCCTGGCCACGCAGCGTGTGCGTGGCCGGTTCCAGGGTGGCGTGCAGGTCGTAGTCGGCGCGGTTCTGCCAGTACTGCGGGCCGGGCACGCCGCCGCCGCTGCGGTAGGCGTTGGCCGGCTGCGGCAACTGCAGCGGTGCGAACAGCGCCTGCGGATCGTAGGTGCCGGCACCATCCGCGGCGGCGGTAGTGGCGGCATCGGCCTGGGCGGCGGCGACAAGGGAAACACAAGCCGCGGCGAACGCAGCGCGGCGCAGGACAAGGATCATGGTGGCGTCCGTGGGGAGGATCGCCGCCGATGGTAGGCCGATTGGGGGTGGCGCGAATGTGCCGTTCGCCACCTTCGGCAGCGGATGCTCGGCAAGGCCGCGTAGCAGCGGCTTCAGCCGCGATGGGCGCTACCGGGAAGGCCCATCGCAGCTGATCCCCGAAGGGGACAAGCGCCGCTCCTACGACGGCAGGGCGACGCGCGCCGGGCTCAGCCCAGCAAGGTCTCCAGCACCGCCATGCGCACCGCCACGCCGTTGGCGACCTGGCGCAGGATGCACGACTGCGCGCCGTCGGCGACTTCGTCGGTGATCTCCACGCCGCGATTGATCGGGCCCGGATGCAGCACCACTGCGTCCTTCGACGCGCGGCGCAGCCGCTCGGCGGTGAGGCCGTACTGGCCGTGGTAGTCCTCCAGCGAGGTCACCAGGCCTTCCTCCATGCGCTCGCGCTGCAGGCGCAACATCATCACCGCGTCCACGCCGTCGAGCATGGCGTCGAAATCCTCGCCGACCACGCAGCCGTCCAGGGTGTCGTCGTCGGGCAGCAGCGCGCGCGGACCGCAGACGCGCACTTCGCCGGCCCCGAGGGTGCGCAGCGCGTGCAGGTCCGAGCGCGCCACCCGCGAATGCTTGACGTCGCCGACGATGACCAGCTTGAGCTTGGAGAAATCGCCACCCTTGGCGTGGCGCAGGGTCAGCATGTCGAGCAGGCCCTGGGTGGGATGCGCGCTGCGGCCGTCGCCGGCGTTGATCAGCGCGGTGCCCTCGCCCGCCGCCTCGGCCAGACGCTCCACTGCGCCATCCTCGGGGTGGCGCACGACGAAGCCGCGCACGCCCATCGCTTCCAGGTTCTTCAGCGTGTCGCGCGCGGTCTCGCCCTTGCGCGTGGACGAGGTGGAGGCGTCGAAGTTCAGCACGTCGGCGCCGAGCCGCTGCGCGGCCAGCTGGAACGAACTGCGGGTGCGCGTGGACGGTTCGAAGAACAGCGTGCACACCGCGGTGCCGGCCAGCACGTTGCGCTTGCCGACCCGACCCACCGCCGCGTCGCGGATCTGCCCGGCGCGGTCCAGCAGTTGCAGCAGGGTCGCGCGCGGCAGCCCTTCCAGGGTCAGCAGGTGGCGCAGGCGCCCGTTCGAATCGAGTTGCGGATCAGTCATGGCGGGTCCGGGCAGTGGATCAGGGAGGGGGAATGGCGTCGTCGGGCGCGGCCAGCCAGCGCTCCACGATCACCGCGGCGGCCACCGCATCCAGCGCGGCGGCGTCGCGGCGGCGCTTGCGGCCGGCGGCGCGGTCCACCGCGAAGCGCTGCGCGGCCTCGACCGAACTGGAGCGTTCGTCGACCAGCACCACCGGCAGGCGGTAGCGCGCGCCGAGTTCGCGGGCGAAGGCGTGCGCGCGCTTGCGGTTGGGCTGGTCGGCACCGTCGAGAGTGAGCGGATCGCCGACCACCAGGCCGTGCGGCCGCCATTCGGCATGCAGCCGGTCCAGCGCCGGCCAGTCCGGCCCCTGCGCATGCACGTCGATCACCGCCAGCGCGCGCGCGCCGTTGCCGAAACAACTGCCGACGGCCACGCCGATGCGGCGGTGACCGACGTCGAAACCGAGCACGGTGCCGTCGCGGCGGATCGTCGCGGGCGCGGCGCTGGCGGGCGCGGGTGCGCCAGGCGCAGGCAGGCCGGACTCAGGCATGCCCGCTGTAGTCGGTGAGGCGGAACAGGTCCACGCCGATGCGCCCGGCCGCGGTCTGCCAGCGCCGCTCCAGCGGCAGCTCGAACAGCAGTTCGGCATCGGCCGGTGCGGTCAGCCAGCTGTTCTCGCCCAGTTCGTACTCCAGTTGGCCGGCGCCCCAGCCCGCGCAGCCCAGCGCGACCACCGCGTTGCGCGGCCCCTCGCCGCGCGCCATCGCCTCGAGCACGTCGCGCGAGGTGGTCAGGTACAGGCCGTCTGCGAACGCCAGGCTGGAATCCCAGCCGTGCGCGCCGTCGTGGATGACGAAGCCGCGCTCCGGATGCACCGGGCCGCCGCTGAGCACCACCTGCTCGCGCAGCGTGGCGTCGATGGTCTCGATGCCCATCTGCTCCAGCACTTCGCCCAGGGTGTATTCGGAGGCGCGGTTGACCACCACGCCCATCGCGCCGTTCTCGTCGTGCTGACAGATCAGCGCCACGCTGCGGGCGAAGTTGGGATCGGACAGCGCCGGCAGCGCGATCAGCAGTTGGTTGGCCAGAGGCGTGGGCAAAGCGGACATGGCCCCATTCTATCGTCCCTCCCGCGTGCGCGCTGCCCGGGCTGCGGCGGGCTGCCATAATCCGCCCGACCGCGGCCGCGACCGGTCGCCCAGGAGCACGCACGCATGGACACGCCCCCCGACCTGCCACGCCAGACCCGCGCCTTCATCGTGCTGGTGGCCCTGCTGCAGGGCGCGCTGCTGTACCTGGCGCAGCGCGGCGCCGAGCGCGGCCTGTGGCCGTTCGGCTCCCTGGGCGGACAGGTGTGCTGGTACACCCTGGTGCTGACCGTGCCGACCATGACCCTGCTGTCGGTGCGGCACCTGGGCGCGCTGCGCCTGTGGCAGCATACCATCGCAGTGGCGGTGCTGGTGGCGGCCCTGTCCGCCTGGGCGGTGTGGAACGCCACCGGCGCGCCCGGCCTGCGCGCCGGCCAGGTGCTGCGCCCGTTCGCTGCGACCGTGGCGCTGGCGATGTTCGTGCTGCTGCCGTGGCTGCAGTGCCGGCTGCAGCACGGGCGCTGGCAGGCGCCGTACCGCGACCTGTTCGAGCATGCCTGGCAGAACGCGCTGACCCTAGCGCTGGCGCTGCTGTTCGTGGGGATCTGCTGGCTGGTGCTGTGGCTGTGGGGTGCGCTGTTCGCGCTGGTCAAGCTGACCCTGTTCCGCGACCTGTTCCGGCAGACCGCCTTCGTCTACCTGGCCACCGGCACCATGTTCGGCCTGGGCATCCTGATCGGCCGCACCCAGCAGCGCGCGGTGCAGGTGATGCGGCAGATCCTGTTCGCGATCTGCACCGGATTGCTGCCGCTGCTGGCGTTCGTGGCGGTGCTGTTCGCGCTGAGCCTGCCGTTCACCGGCCTGCAGCCGCTGTGGGAGACCCGCGCGGCGGCCAGCATCCTGATCGCCGTGGTGGCCACGCTGGTGGTGTTCGTCAATGCGGTGTACCAGGACGGCACCGCCGACGCGCCCTACCCGGCCTGGCTGCAACGGGTGATCGACGCCGGGCTGCTGAGCCTGCCGCTGTACGCGGGGCTGGCGCTGTACGCGCTGTGGCTGCGCATTGGGCAGTACGGCTGGAGTACCGAGCGCTTTGCCGGGGTGCTGGTCGCGGTGGTCGCCTGCGGTTACGCATGCGGTTATGCCTGGGCGGTGCTGCGCCCGGGCGCGCGCTGGCTGCAGCCGCTGGCGCCGGTGAACCGGGTGTTGTCGTGGGTGGTGATCGGCCTGGCGCTGGCGACCAGTTCGCCGCTGCTGGACCCCTACCGCCTGGTCGTCGGCGACCAGTTGCAGCGCCTGGCCGATGGCCGCACCAGCGCCGCGCAACTGGACCTGGCCTACCTGCGCTTCGACAGCGGCCGCCGCGGCTACCGCGCGGTGCAGGCGCTGCGCGAGGTGCCCGCGTTCGCCGACGATCCGGTGCAGCGCGAGCGCCTGCAGCAGGTGCTGCAGCGCCAGCAGCGCTGGGGCGGCGACAACGAGGATGCGCCGCGCAGCACCGATCCGCTGCAGGTGCGCCAACGCATCGTGCCGGCCGCCGGGAGCGCCGAGCCCGACGCCGCCTGGTGGCAGGCGCTGCTGGCCGGCAAGATCGAGGACGGCAATTGCCGGCGCGAGGGCGCGCAGTGCGTGGCGCTGCGCCGCGACCTGGATGGCGATGGCCACGACGACGTGCTGCTGTGCAATGCCAGCGCCGGCTACGGCGTCGAATGCCGGATCCACACCGACCCGGGCAGCGGCTGGCGCGACGTGGCGCGGACGCATTTCTTCCCGCGCCACGGCGACAACGCCGAGGCGCTGTACCAGGCACTGCGCGACGGCAAGCTGCAGGTGCTGCCGCGGCGCTGGCCCGACCTGCAACTGCCCGGCACCCAGCGGACCGAGCTGTACCCCGCCGACCCCAACGACCAGATCGACTGACGGATACCCGCCGCATGAGCAGCTACTGCGATATCGCCCCCGGGCACCCGGTGCACGGCCACTACCACGACCACGAGTACGGCGTGCCGCAACGCGCCGAAGCCGACCTGTTCGAACGGCTGGTGCTGGAGATCAACCAGGCCGGGCTGAGCTGGGAGCTGATGCTGAAGAAGCGCGCCGGCTTCCGCGCCGCCTACGCCGGGTTCGACGTGGACACGGTGGCGGCCTTCGGCGAGGCCGACGTGCTGCGCCTGCTCGGCGATGCCGGGATCATCCGCAACCGGCTCAAGGTGCAGGCGGCGATCCACAACGCGCAGGTGATCCAGCGCCTGCGCGCCAGCCACGGCAGCTTCGCCGCCTGGCTGGACGCGCAGCATCCGCGCAGCAAGGCCGAGTGGATCAAGCTGTTCAAGCGCACCTTCCGTTTCACCGGCGGCGAGATCACCGGCGAGTTCCTGATGAGCCTGGGCTACCTGCCCGGCGCGCACCGCGAAGACTGCCCGGCGTTCGCGCGCATCGCGCAGCTGGATCCGCCGTGGATGCGCAGCGCATGAACGGCGCCGCAGCGCCTGCTGCGCCTGCGCGCTTCGCCGCCGCACCACGGTGGATGCCACGGATACGGCCGACATCGTGGGCGACGGCGGCGCTGCTCGCACTGGCCGCATGCCCGGCGCCCGCGCATGCGGGCGCCCCCGGGACGGCGACGCTGCCGCAGGTACTCGAGCAACTGCGCCGCGAGATCGAGGCCGAACCGGCCAGCAACCCCACGCCGATCGACACGGTGCTACAGCACCATGAGGACACCACTGGCGTGAGCTTCGACCTCGCCGCAGCGGGCGCCGCAGCCGCGCCACTCGTGCAACCGGCCGGCGTCACCGCAGACGAATGGCAAGCGGTGCGCACATACCTGGGTGACGCCGGCACCGCGCAGGACGACGTTTCCGAAAACGGCGACGACCACTACACCCTGCTCGATCTGGACGAAGACGGGCAACGCGATCTGGTGATCACATCCTATGTCGGCGGCACTGGCCTGTTCACCGAGATCACGGTGCTGCGCCGCGACCCCGTACACGGCTTCCTTGCCCTGCCCAACACCGCACCCGACACAGCGCCGGCGACAGGCACCTTCAGCATCAACGGCCGTGGCAGCGATCAGACCCTGTACTGGCTGCGCATCGACGGCCGCAGCTATGCCGCCTATCGCGACGGCGACTACTTCCAGGACACGCTGACGCTGTCGCGCCCGCTATCGCCGCTGCCGCAAGAGCACAGCAGCTCCCGCGTGCTGCAGGTGCGCTACCGCTATCGGCATACGCTGGCGCCTGCGCCAGATACTGCGAACGCCACGACCGAGGAGCAGGACGCCGCACGCTGGCTGACGCAGCACCCGCAACTGCGCGCGGTCGCGGACCGGGAGTTGCAGCGCCTCGGCTTCGACGCACAGGGCCGGCAACGCCGGCCGAACCCGGACGCGCGCTGCCCGGTTCCAGCAGCGACCAGCGACCCCGAAGAACGCGCGCAATGGCCGTGGCACGGGCCCGGTCACTATACGTTCGACTACGTCGCCGACATACGCCTGCGGCAAGGATCGGATTGCTACAGCGCCAGCATCGTCGCCTTCCGCAGCAGCAACCTGACCTCCTACGCTGCCTGCTGTGCGCTGTGGCTGTACGCCGCGCCCGGCGAGCAGGCGGTGACCTTGCCGCTGCTGTCCAAGCGCGAGCGCAGCAGCGTCAAGCTGACCGCGGCGGCACCGCCCGCGCAGTGAACGTGGGCGGATTACCGCGGATCGGTCGCCACCGGCTCGCGCGCGATGCAACGGAAATGCGCCCCCGCTGCATCACGCCGGAAACGGCGACGTTGGCACGCGAGCACGGATAGTGCGGGGGCAGCCCCGTACCGCCGGCAAGTGGTTGGCGTTGAAGGGATCTGAGCGCCAGCGTCCTCTACCGCTCGCGCACGGCGTGGCGGTCGGCATCACCCCGCCAGCCGCGCCTGCCAGAACGGCGCCTGCGCCCAACGCCGCTCGCGCGCGTACAGCGCCCCGCGTTCGCGCAGGTAGGCGCGAAAGCGCGCGAACACGCCCTCCTGGTACGCCGCCAGCGGTGCCGGGCCGGCACCCTGCAGATGCGCTGCCAGTGCGTGCGCGGCGGCCTCGCCGTCCTGCAGGGCCTTGACGATGCCGTGCGCGGTCAGCGGATCGTAGGCGCTGGCCGCGTCGCCCACTGCCAACCAGTCGGCGCCCACCACGCGGCTGAGAATCGCCGACGGCCCCAGTGCGGCGATCAGGCCATCGGCCTCGGGCGCGCACGCCGCGCCCTGCGCCAACCACTGCGCGACATGCCGGGTCTGGTGCGCCACCGCCAGCCACACGTCGCGGTCCAGGTACTGCCGTTGCCGGCGCGGCTCCAGCGCCAGGGCCAGCATCAAGCGCTCATGCGGCAACTTCGCCGCATACCACCAGCCGTCGGCGCAGGCCTCCAGCAAGGCCTGCGACGGAATCGCCTCGGCCCGCTCCAGCGCGAACACACCGGCGACGAAGGCCAGGCAATCCACCTCGTTGCGGGCAACGCCCAGCCGCCGCACCGCCGCGGCGGCGATGCCGCTGGCGTCCACCAGGAACCCGGCGCGCAGCCGGCGCACGCCGCCCTGCTCTTCGTGCAGTTCCAGCACGTGATCGCCATCGGCGGCGCGGCCGACCGCGCCCAGGCGCAGGCCGCGCAGCAGCGTGCCGCCCTGCGCCGGCACCGCCGCGGCCAGCATCGCGTCGAAGGCGGCGCGGTCCACGTGCCAGCCCTTGCCCTGGCCGGCGACGATGAAATCGTTGTAGCCCAGCTCCAGCCGGCCCCAGCTGGCGCAACTGCCGGCCGAGGCCAGCGGCCGCTGCGCCAGGAACGCCTCCCACACGCCCAGCCGCTGCAGCGCCGCACTGGCGGTCGGCGCCAGCGCCTCGCCCAGCCGCCAGCCTGCGGCGCGGCCCATGTCGACCACGACCACGTCCCCGACCCCGCGCGCGGCCAGCGCCAGCGCCGTGGCGCAGCCGGCCGCGCCGCCGCCGACGATGGCGACGGCGCAGCGGTCGTGCGCGCTCATCGGCGTGTCCCGTCCAGAGACGTCCATATGCTCCCGAGGTGCGTGCTCATCACACCTTCGGATCGACCGGCATGTTCGCCATCGGCCACGGCGCCACGAACTCCTGGCCCGGATCGAACTGGCTCGCCACTTCGAGGAACAGCTCGGCCGGGTACGGCGGCTTGCCGGAAACCTGCGCGATCTGCGCGCCACTGATGACGAAGCCCACCTTGGACCAGTTGGCAACGAAGTCCGCGTACGCCTGGAAGCGTCCAGCCCTGGTCGGATACGGACTGTCGGTGCCTTCGCCACGCACCGAATAGACCTGCGGCCCCAGGTACCAGGTGTCGTCGTCGGGGTCGAGCTGGCACAGCGCCGCCGGGTAGACCGCGAACGGCCGCTCGGCCGGCCACGACCAGAACAAGGTGTTGTTCGGATTGACGGTCTGCTGCCCCGGATTGGGATCGGGCAGATGGGTGGCGCAGGAGTTGTAGTCGGTGTGCCAGGGCACCGACATGAACTTGGACAAGTCGCCCGGCTCCACCAGGTGCTGCTGCAGCGGCACATAGCCGAAGCTCAGGAACGCACTGCCCTGATTCGCTTTGCTGTAGTCCAGCGGCGCCTGGTTGATGCGGAACGGTCCGCAATCCTGGGCCTTCCAGTCCTGCACGTAGAGGTTCACGTCGCGGATCGGGAACGACACCTCGATGCCCGGGCTGTAGCGTCCGCCGAGGCAGTTCTGCAGGGTGACGCGGTCCAGCGCTTCGCCAGGGCCCAGCACAGGTGCGCCGCCCTGCACGTAGTTCTTGCCGTGCCACTGGCTCAGCAGGAAGTACTGGGTGGAACTGACGCTGAGAAAGCTCTTCTGCGCATCGCCCAGCGACAGCGGCATCATCGGCGAGCCGGTCTCGGTGTCGGCGGCGGAGGCCGGGTCGCGGATCAGCGTCTTCAGGTTGGGAATCTTCGCGCTCGGATCGTCGGTGGGCTGGATCTGCCCGATCATGTCGTGGCCCTTGACCGCTCCCGATGGCAGATTGGTGTTCCAGCGCTGCAGCATCGCCGCGTGGAAGATCGGCTGGATGTCGTCGCTGAAGGACGGCTGGTAGGTCGCGACGAACGCGTTGTTTGCGTACAGCGACGGCACCAGACCCAGTGCGCGCACCCACACGTCGTAGACGTCGTCCCAGGTGGACACCACATTGCGGGTCTGCGGCGCATAGCCCGGGTCGCCGGTGACGTACCAGGCGCCCTGCACGCTGGCGGTGGTGCCGTCGTTGAAGATCAGCACGGCATTGACCGGGCCGTCGGCGGCATCGTCGTACCAGAGGCCGTTTTCGGTCGCGTCCTCCAGCGGCGGATAGCTGCCCTTGGCCCCGATCACCGCCGAGGTCCGGGCGAAGCCGCCGGCCACGATCAGCGCGCCGTTGGCCTCCACGCGCATGTCTCCCAACGAATCGAGCTTGCCGAGCGGTTCGTGCAGCGTATGGAACATCGAGGGGAAGCTGACCGGATAGGCCGGCTGCTGCTGGATCGTGCCCCCGGCATCTGCGTAGCTGGCGGTGGTGGTCATGTCGAAGGCGACCACGCTGCTGCCCGCGGCGGCGGCGCTGAGCGCGCGCGGACCCGCATCGATCACCAACTGCCGCAACCGTGTCGGATCGTTGGGATCGCTGGGATTTGCGGCATCGGGATAGTTCGGGTTGCGCAGTTCCAGCAGCCCGGGCTCCTCGTAGGCGCCGATGCCGCGAAACTGGCCGCCCTGGCTCACCGTCGAATAGTTGTTGAGCTTCTTGTTGGCCAAATGCACGGTCCACACGATGTCCTTGACCGTCTTGCCGTCGATCGAGCTGCCGACGTCCACGCGCACGCCGCCGCCGTTGGGATACGTGCCGGAACTGCCGCTGGGGTAGGCGTAGATGTGGAAGCGCGCGGCCTGGCGCTTGACGTTGCCGGCGGCGTCGCGGAACTGCTCGGCGGTGATCGGCGTGGACTCGGTGCCGGGCTGCACCGGCAGCCCGCCCATCAGCCCGTCGGCACCGCGGGTGCCGGCCGCGGTCACCGGTGCGAGATAGAACTCCTGGCTGTCGCCAACGCGGCCGATGCCGATTGCCGGATGCACGCGAAACACGTTGCTGGTCATGGTGACTTGCTCCTGATCCGGATGTGAGGGGCGCGCCTCAGCGCGGCGTGGCCGGCCGCGCCGCCGGCGGGGCCTTCTGCGGCAACTGCGCCTGGAAGTAGTCGTTGATCACCACATGGCTGATGTTGACGTTCAGCCCCGGCAACGACTGCGCGCGCGGATCGGGCGAAATCACCTGGGTGGTGTTGTGGCAGGCGAAGCAGTTGTTCTGCGTGCTCTGCACCTGGGTGAAGGTCTCGATGGTGGAATTGGACAGCTTGATCGAGCCGGTGAGCAGCGGCGGCGCACCTTCGGGTGTCGGCGAGGGAATGCATTCCAGGGCCGAACCCGGCTGGAACGTGCAGTTGGGCGCCAACGCATCCTTGGCCACGAACCAGATCGCACCGACCTCGAAGTAGTTCTTCCACACGTCGTTCAACTGGCTCTGCACCGAGGTGTTCATCGACTGGATGTTGGCGATGTTGCAGTCCTGGCCGCTCGGGCACGGCTTCTGCCCGCCGTACGGCACCATGCGGCAGACCTGGGTCACCGGGCTCAGGGTCTGGGTCTGCGCGTTCAAGGTCAGCGCACCGGCACCGGCGGCGTTGACGTTGCACTGTTCGATCGGGGTACCGGCCTTGTAGAAGGTCCAGTCCTTGTCGGAGACGGGCTGGCCCGGATCGAGCGAGGTGTCCACGTCCGGCGCATTTTCGCGGTGCTCGAACGTGGCCCAGATCATTTCCGGATGGCCGGCGACGGTGCCGCCGATGTGGAAGCCGACCAACGCCACGGTCTGGGTTTCGGTGTCGCCGGTGGCAATGATCTTGCCCTTGCGCATGCCCAGCTTGGCGATCTGCGCCTGGCGGGTATAGAACGTGGATACGTCCTCGCCCGGCTGCACCACTTTCCACGCCGCCTTCAGGGTCATGCTGCCGACCGGAAATGCCGCCTTCGGATCGAAGGCACGCAACGCCTTCGGATCCTGCAGGTGATTGCTGGCGATGAACTGGCCGAACACGTCGTTGGAATGGATCGAGTAATAGACCGCGCGCCCATGCCGATCCACCAGCACGCCGTCCGGGCCCGCCTGATCGATCAGTTCGACGGTGCGCGCCTGCTGCGAGCGGCCGATCAACGGATCGAGGACGCCGTCGGCCACGCCGCCGATGCCATCGCTGGACATGCTCAGGAAGCGCGGCTGCCCGCCCACGTCCTGGGTCAGCCACAGGAACGTATTCCACGACCACTGATGGAACTCGCAATTACTGCTGGACGCGAAGCCGGCCGAATCCGGCGCCGGCGTTTGCGAATGCGGGAACCACGACGGCGCCGGCGGCCCCGGCGGCGTGCAGGCCGCTGCGCCTGGCGCGGGCCCCGATCCGGATCCCGCCACCGGCGTGGGTGCCGGCGTGACCGTCCCGCCACCGCTGCCGGGCTTCGATCCCGACCCAGGATTCACGGCAGAGCACGCCGCAACCACCACACAGACCAATGCTGCGAATCCCATCGCACGTTTCATCGCACTGCCCCTCGTTCCGTGGAAAAGCTGTAAGCGCCGGCAGCCGTCGCGGCGCGCCGGACAGGCAGCACCGCGCCGCCGCGCAGGCGCGGCGTCGAACATCGTGGTGAACGTCATGCAGGTGGGATCGCGCTCCCCGCGATCGCGTTACGCCGTCCGTGCGCACTCATCCTTTCTTCGACAGCAGCATGCGCTGCGTCACACTTGGACAGCAAGGCTGTTTCGTAGACACCGCGGAGATTCCGTAGACAGTTACCGTGCAGCGCGGCGGCTGTCGCGCGCAGCACGGCGCGACAATGCGTCGTTGGCCTGCAGGCAGTGCAGGCATGTCATGCATGAGCAGATGCGGTACGTGCAGATCGCGAGACGTTCGCGCATCCGCAAGGAACCCCTGCGTACTGCGACGCGCGCGTCGCCGATCGCGCGACGGCGACCGGCGGCAGACCTCACACGCCCATGTAGCGTCCGGCGCGGTGGTTGAACATCAGCACCAGGCTCAGCACCACCGCGCCGATCGCCGAGTACAGCACCTGCTGCGGCGCCAGCAGCCAGAACGCCACCGCCATCAGCGCCGCGTCGAAGCTCATCTGCACCTTGCCCGCGCTCCAGCCGCGGCTGCGCTGCAGGTACACCGCGAGGATCCCGACGCCGCCCAGGCTGGCGCGGTGGCGGATGAAGAACAGGATGCCCAGGCCGACCAGCGCGCCGCCGACCAGTGCCGAGAACAGCGGCGTCATCGTCGCCCATTGCGCCCAGCGCGGCAGCAGGTCGGTCAGCAGGCCGCAGGCGGCGACCGCGACGAACGTCTTGAGGGTGAATTCCCAGCCCATGCGCCGCACCGCCAGCCAATAGAACGGCAGGTTGACCAGCACGAACATCAGGCCGAAGTTCCAGCCCAGCGCGTAGTGCAGCAGGAAGGCTACGCCGGCCATGCCACCGATCATCAGCCCGCCATGGGCGAACACCGCCAGCCCCAGCGAGGCCACCAGGGTCGCCAGCAGCATGCCCTGCACGTCCTCGGCCACGCTGTGGCGCAGCGCGCGCGCATCCTGCACGGTGCCAGCCGAATCCGGTGGCGGGGTCAGCGGTCCGGCGGTGACGACGGTGCCGTCGTCGGGCAACGGGTCCAGGTCCGGACGCAGATCGGAATCGGGAAGGCTCACGGGAGGGGGCACAGCGTGGGGGGCGGTATTAGACACCAGCCACGAGTCTGTTGCACATGAAACTTTGATCGCCGTGTGCAGCTGGCGATTGCAGGAACGCCGTGCAACCCGCGCCGGCCGCCCACCGCGCTCCTATCGAGCCGGCAAGTCGACCTGGATCTCGTGCCGCGCCACCACAATCGCCATCACCATCCCAACCAGTACCAGCAGCGCCAACGGCCCGGCGATCGCCAGCCACGCCCAGGTCCAGGCAGTGAAGCGCTCGGCCGCGCTCTGCGGCAAGCCGCGCGCCTGCTTGAACCGCGCCAGGCGCTGGTTGACCAGCAGAACCGGCGTCTAGGTCAGCAGCGTCAACAACGACAGTGCCGAGGGCCACACGCCGAGCAGGCTCAGGCAGACATAGGCCAACGCCGGCCCCAGCCAGCCGACCAGTGCGCCACGCTGCACGCCGGTGATACGTTCCAGCCCGCGAAAGCAGGCGAATACCCAAAGCAGCGAGAACACCGAGCGCCACACCGGCGAGATGCGTCGTCGCCCGGACAGCAGGCGCAAGGCGCGCCAGTTGCGGTAGAACCAGTACAGCGCATACCAGCCGAAGCTGGTCGCGCACAGCAGCGCCAGCTTGGCCGCCGAGGGCGCGAACAGCGTGGACAGCGGGTCGGCGGGTGCCGCAGCGGCCGCGGTGTCAGGCAGCGCGGCGACCGGGGCGGCGTAGGGGTTGTCGGTTTGCATGGCTCGCATTCTGGCGCACCGTCCCCTCATCCGTCCCTTCGGGGCACCTTCTCCCGAGGGGAGAAGGAAGAGCAAAGCCCCTCTCCCACCGGGGCGACAGGGTGCGGCCTGCGCGCCACTGGCGCGCGCACCCTGGAGCGCCCGCGCCGCAAGCGCGGGCCGGGGCGCGGAGCGGGGGTTGGGGTGAGGGTCCGGCGCGAAGCGTCTCGCAGCGCCAGGACGCACGAGGCTCCGCCCGTACCCTCATCCGCCCCTTCGGGGCACCTTCTCCCGAGGGGAGAAGGAACAGCAAAGCCCCTCTCCCACCGGGAGAGGGGTTGGGGTGAGGGTCCGGCGCGAAGCGCCCCGCCGAAACAGAAACACGAGACTTCGCCCGTACCGTCATCCCCCTTCGGGGGGCACCTCCCCCCGAGAGGGCGCCATGGTTACGACGGGAAACGGAGAACACTTAGCGCACAGCCACCGCGCGGCGCTGCCGCTTGTCCGCGTACATCTCCGCATCGGCGCGTTCGAGAAGCTCCTCCAGCGCCTCCGCGTCCAGATCCCGGCGGTGGCACAGGGCCAGGCCGAAGCTGGCCGACAGTGCGGTTGCGAATCCGTCGTCGTCGCCGGGCTTGGCAAGCGCACCGCGCAACGCGTCGATCAGCCCCTGCGCCCTCTCCGGCGTGGTCAGCGGCAGGTAGAGCGCGAACTCGTCGCCGCCCCGGCGCCCCAGCAACTGGCCCGGTCGCAGGCAACGCCGGCAGCGCTTGACGAAGGCGCGCAGGGCCGCATCCCCGGCGGCGTGTCCGAACTGGTCGTTGATCGCCTTGAGGTTGTCCATGTCGGCGACGATCACCGCCAGCGGACGTGGGTCCTGCGCGGCCACTTGCAGATCGTTGAGCACCTGCTCCAGGAATCCGGTGCGCGACAGCGCCGCGGTCACCGGATCGCGCACCAGCGCATGGCGCAGCCGCGTGTTGTCGGCATAGAGCCCGGGGACGGCCAGGCCGAAGTAGCTGTTCGCCGCCAGGCTGATCATGGCGAACTGCAGCGCGAGCGCCTGCGCCTCGAGCCGCAGCAGCGGCGTGGCCACGGCGATCAGCAGGCTGAAGGCCGCGATCGCCACCAGCGCCTGCAGCATCCCGTGGGTGTGCACGATCCACAACTGGATCACCACCACCACGAACAGCGCGAACACCACGGCCGGCTGCCGCGGCAACGCCGCCGCCAGCGCCATCACCACCAGGGTGACGCCGAGCAGCAACGCGAGCTTCACCAGGTAGGCAGAGACGCTTCCGGCCGGCGCGACCATCCCCGACAGGCGCGGGATACCCGGCTGCGGCACGATCTGCAGCCACTCGGCCAGGCGCAGCACCCCGACGATCGCCAGCGGGCCGAGCGCCAGCAGGCCGGCGTAGTCGCCGATCGCCCATGGGATCAATTGCGCCAGCATGCTCGGCAAGTCGATCGCGCCGGTGACGGCCAGCCCCGCGCCGCCCAGGCAGGCAGACAGCAGCGACGCCACCCCGCCCCCCATGATGAAACAGGTGACCACACGTGGCAGGCTGCTCGAGGACACCCCGCGGCCGACCAGGCGCAGCAGCCAGGCCAGCCCACCCCAGACGCAGAACTGCTGGGCGGTGAACAACAGCGCGTATCCCAGCACCGCCCGACCGGGCACGACGGGATGGCCGCTGGTGCGATAGAAGCTGAGCAGCGTGGCAGTCACGCAGGCGATGGCGATCGCCGGCGCACCGCGCCAGCCCAGCACCATGAACGTGGCCAGCGTCACCGCCACCGGCGGGAACCACAGGCTCGCATGCGGCTGATAACCCAGGACCCGCGCCAACTCGAAGACCGCCAGCCATGCCACCACCAGTACCGCCGAGAGCGCCAGCAGCGCGCCGGGACGGCGCGGCGCCGCGACGCGCGTACCAAACGGCGCCTCGGCGTCCCGGCCTGTCATCCATCCGACTCCGCACGGCCACGGCCGATCGCCGAACCGGGGCCGACGAAGGCGGTGACCGCGCCGTCGTCGCTGCCGCCCACCACCACGGTGGCACCGCTGTTCAGCCGGATCGGCCAGCTCATGTTGTCCGTGCCATAGGACCAAAGCGCCGTGCCATCGACCGCGTTCCAGAGGGTGAACCCGCCGGGCGTCCCGTCGGGATGGCCATCGGCCAGCCCCAGCCAGCGCCCGTCGGGGTCGAACGCCAGGCAGTTGGGCGAGTGCGCGCTGTGCGCGGTCCACTGCAGCGTCGCGGCGGTGCCGGCATCGGCGTACACGGCGACGACGCCACCGCCCTTGAGATTGCCGGCGATCGCGGCCTTGTTGCCGGCGCGATCGCAGGCCACCCCGTAGATGGTGGTGGCGCCCTCGGGCACCGTCTCGGTCCAGGCCGGCCCAGGCGTTTTCTGGAACGCCGCCACGTCGAACGCGTACAGCGTGCCGTCGCTGGCGCCGGCATAGGCCCTGCGCCCATCGCCGGACAGCACCGCGCCGTGGGTGTAGGCGCCGTTGGGCAACTGCCAGCGCGCCAGGGCCGCCGCTTGTCCGGACGTGATCGAGAACAGGACGATCTCGCCGTGATAGCTGGCCACCAGCCCGGTGGCGCCGTCTGCGGCGATGCCCGTGGCGACCACGGTGTCGCCCTTGCCGCTCAGCGCGATGCACACGGGCGCACCGAAGGACGCGTCGCCCTCGCGGCAGAACAGATAGCCCTGCTCGGCCCCGGCCAGCAACGTTTGCCCACGCGCGTCCAGCGACACCATGTTGCCGCGACCGGGGAGCGCATAGGACAGCAATTCCTTCCCGCCCGAGACCGCCCAGGCACCGATGAAGCCGGCGTACGGTTGCTGGCTCTTCCAGCCGCAGCTGGCCATGGTGCCCCCGTCCCCCGCGACATCGACCCAGTACACGCCCTGCCAGCCTTCGAATTCCTTCTTCAGCAGCAGGTTGCCGGCCCCATCCCAGGCGTAGGTGCCGTAACACCCTTGCTGATCGTTGCCGACGTCGCTGCGCGTGGCAGCAGGCGCGATACGCTCGAAGACCTTGCGCTGCTCGACAGGCACTGCGTCCAGCCCGGACGTCTGCGCCGTATCGCCGTAATCGTGGAAGAAGGTGCCGGCGACGATGACATTGCCATCGTCGGACACCGCCACGGAATTGATGTAGTCGCCGGCATGCGGCTCGTTCGACCAAAGCACTTCAGGCAGTTCGTTCATGGCGGCTTCCCTCCCTTCGGCTGACGCGTCCACGATGGACCGACGACGGACGCTTGATTGAAAACTCGACACCCGCACAAGAACGCGAGACAACTGGCGCGATCCTGGTTCCGCACCGGCGCACCCTGCGGCCGGCCCTGCGCTCGCCCACCAGGCTCAGCGCACCTCGGCGATCTCGACCCCGTCCAGGCCCTGCGCCAGGGTGCGCGCGTCGCCGCCCTGCGCCAGCTTGATGCGCAGGCGCACCTCGTTCTGCGAATCGGCGTGGCGCAGCGCATCCTCGTAGCTGATCTCGCCGGCCTGGTACAGCTCGAACAGGCTCTGGTCGAAGGTCTTCATGCCCAGGTTGGTGGACTCCTTCATCACGTCCTTGAGCTTGTGAATCTCGCCCTCGCGGATGTAGTCCTGCACCAGCGGCGTACCGAGCATGATCTCCATGGCCACGCGGCGGCCCTTGCCGTCCGGGGTCGGGATCAGCTGCTGCGCGACCACGCCGCGCAGGTTCAGCGACAGGTCCATCAGCAGCTGGCTGCGGCGGTCCTCGGGGAAGAAGTTGATGACGCGGTCCATCGCCTGGTTGGCGTTGTTGGCGTGCAGGGTGCACAGCACCAGGTGGCCGGTCTCGGCGAAGGAGATGGCATGGTCCATGCCCTCGCGGGTGCGCACCTCGCCGATCATGATCACGTCCGGCGCCTGGCGCAGGGTGTTCTTCAGCGCGTTCTCCCAGCTGTCGGTGTCGATGCCGACCTCGCGCTGGGTGATGATGCAGCCCTCGTGCTTGTGCACGAACTCGATCGGGTCCTCGATGGTGATGATGTGCCCGGTGGAGTTCTGGTTGCGGTAGCCGATCATCGCCGCCAGCGAGGTCGACTTGCCGGTGCCGGTGGCGCCGACGAAGATGATGATGCCGCGCTTGGTCATCGCCAGGGTCTTGATCACCGGCGGCAGGTTCAGCTCGTCCACGCTGGGAATGCGCGTCTCGATCCGGCGCAGCACCATGCCGACCTGGTTGCGCTGGTAGAAGCAACTGACGCGGAAGCGCCCCACACCGGCCACGCCGATGGCGAAGTTGCACTCGTGGGTCTTCTCGAACTCCTCGCGCTGCGCCGGCGTCATCACGTTCAGCACCAGGTCGCGGCTCTGCTGCGGGGTCAGCGGCGTCTGCGTGATCGGGGTGATCTTGCCGTGCACCTTGATCGCCGGCGGCATGCCCGAGGTGATGAACAGGTCCGACGCCTTCTGGTGCGCCATCAGTTTCAGGAAGGAGGTGAAGTCGATGGTGCTCATGGTCGGCTCCTTCGGAGCTGAGAATCGGGAATGGAGAATCGGGAATCGCAGCAGCGGGCATCCGGAAGCGGGAAGGATGGGGCGGTTGCTCTTCCCATTCCCGATTCCCTATTCCCGATTCCCGGCCTCACTCGAACAACCGCTTGTCCTTGGCGTACTCGCGGGCCTGGTTGCGGGTGATCAGGCTGCGCTTGACCAGGTCCTGCAGGTGCTGGTCCAGGGTCTGCATGCCGTTCTGCTGGCCGGTCTGGATCGCCGAGTACATCTGCGCGACCTTGTCCTCGCGGATCAGGTTGCGGATGGCGGGGGTGCCGACCATGATTTCCCAGGCCGCGGTGCGGCCGCCGCCGACCTTCTTCAGCAGCGCCTGCGAGATCACCGCGCGCAGCGATTCGGACAGCATCGAGCGCACCATCGGCTTCTCGCCGGCGGGGAACACGTCGATGATGCGGTCGATGGTCTTGGCCGCCGAGCTGGTGTGCAGGGTGCCGAACACCAGGTGGCCGGTTTCCGCCGCGGTCAGCGCCAGGCGGATGGTTTCCAGGTCGCGCAACTCGCCGACCAGGATGATGTCCGGGTCTTCGCGCAACGCCGAGCGCAGCGCCTCGTTGAAGCCGTGGGTGTCGCGGTGCACCTCGCGCTGGTTGATCAGGCACTTCTGCGAGGTGTGCACGAATTCGATCGGATCCTCGACGGTGAGGATGTGGCCGTATTCGTTCTTGTTGATGTAGTCGATCATGCCGGCGAGCGTGGTCGACTTGCCCGAGCCGGTCGGCCCGGTGACCAGGATCAGGCCCTGCGGCTGGTCGATCAGCTGGCGGAAGATCGGCGGGCAGCCGAGGTCTTCCAGGGTCAGCACTTCCGAGGGAATGGTGCGGAACACCGCGCCGGCGCCGCGGTTCTGGTTGAACGCGTTGACGCGGAAGCGCGCCAGGCTGGGAATCTCGAAGGAGAAGTCGACCTCGAGGAATTCCTCGTAGTCGCGGCGCTGCTTGTCCGACATGATGTCGTAGACAAGCGCATGCACCTGCTTGTGGTCCAGCGCCGGAATGTTGATGCGGCGGACGTCGCCATCGACCCGGATCATCGGCGGCAGGCCCGCGGACAGGTGCAGGTCGGACGCCTTGTTCTTGACCGAGAACGCCAATAGTTCAGCGATATCCATACGCTGCTTTTCCCCTTGGGCTGCGACTGGAAGGATGATTCCCCGGCCGGCAGTATAGCGCCCTTCCCTTTGCCGGAACGCCGCCGTGCCCCTCTCTCCGCTGCAACAGATTCGCCTGGACATGGACCGCGCCGCCGACGCCGCAGGGCGCCCGCACGCGCAGTTGCTGGCGGTGTCCAAGACCCAGCCGGCCGAGGCCGTGGCGGCGCTGGCCGCGCAGGGGCAGCGCGCCTTCGGCGAGAACTACGTGCAGGAAGCGGCGGCCAAGATCGCCGCGCTGGCCGAGGCAGGACTGGAATGGCATCTGATCGGCCACCTGCAGTCGAACAAGGCCGAACAGGCGGCGACGCTGTTCGACTGGGTGCAGACCGTGGACCGGCCCAAGCTGGTCGCCGCCCTGGCCAAGGGCCGCGCGGCAGCACCCGAACGCGCGCCGCTGAACGTGCTGATCCAGGTCAACATCGACGACGAGGCCAGCAAGCATGGCTGCCAGCCCGACGCCGTGGACGTGCTGGCCGCGGCCATCGCCGCGCAGCCGGCGCTGATGCTGCGCGGGCTGATGGCCATTCCCGCGCCATGGCCGGAGGCCGAACGCCGCATCGACGCGTTCGCGCGCATGCACGCCCTGTTCGCGCGGCTGCGCACCGCCCACCCGCAGGTCGACACCTTGTCGATGGGCATGAGCGGCGACTTCGCCGACGCCATCGCCGCCGGCGCCACCATGGTGCGGGTCGGCACGGCCTTGTTCGGGGCGCGCGGTCCGCGCGCTTCTGGCTGAACCCGCTGCTGCCGCGCCGCATTACCGCAGTGCCCGTGACACCGTGATGATTTGTCTACGACCGCTTCAAAATCGATTCACCAACATCGGAATTCTGTCGTAGGCGATCTCGTTGAAAACCATAGAATTTCGGGATGAATGAAAGGTTCGCGCCGACAGCGCTTCCTGAACCATGCGACACGGTTGCAAACCGTTAATTCAGTCACGTTTCAGACGCACGCGCTTCGCTTCCATGGCGGCCGACCGCGGGTACTCCGCAGTCCATTGCCGAATGCGCTCGGCTCGAACGAGGTCACAGATGCAAGCATCCACCCGATTGCTGTTCGCCTCCTGCGTCATTGGTCTGCTGCACGTCCCCGCGGCGATGGCCGCGCCGACGGCGACGCCGGCCTGGACCAACGAAGAAGCGATGATGTCGCCCGCGGAAGTCCAGGCACGCACCGCCTGGCGCGAAACCATGGCGCATCAACCGACGCCGGCGGAAGGCTGCTTCCATGCCAACTTCCCCGATACGCAGTGGCAAACGGACGTCTGCAAGACCCTGACCCGCCGCGTGCATCCGATCCCGCACAAGATCCTGTTCGGCGCCACCGAGACCACCGGCAACGGCTACGACTACGCGCTGCGTTCCAGCAGCCTGATCAGCAAGGTCGTGGGCAGCTTCCCGCAGGTGACCGGCGTGACCTCGGAGAAAGGCGTGGGCGTGGCCTCCTTCGGCGGCGGCGGCATCCTCGGCCCGAACGAGTACTCGCTGCAGATCAACTCCAACTACAACGCCACCACCAGCGTCTGCGGCGGCCGCTCCGGCTGCACCGTGTGGCAGCAGTTCGTCTACGCCACCGACTACGAGACCCAGGGCCAGGCTGCGGTGTTCATGCAGTACTGGCTGATCGGCTACGGCAGCAGCTGCCCGAGCGGCTGGATGAGCGGCGGCGGTTCGGACTGCTACCGCAACAGCAATGCGGTCAGCGCGCCGGACGTGCCGGCCACGCAACTGGCCAACCTCAAGCTGACCGGTTCGGCCACCGCCAACGGCAACGACACCATCACCTTCACCAACAACGGCACCGCCTACAGCGTCAGCGCCAGGGACAGCGTGGTCAAGCTGGCCACCGTGTGGAAGGACGCCGAATTCAACGTGGTCGGCAACGCCGGCGGTTCCAGCGCCAACTTCAACTCCGGCTCGTCGATCACGGTGAAGGTGGCCGCCACCAACGGCTCCACCGCCGCCCCGACCTGCGCGGCCAATGCCGGCAGCACCGGCGAGACCAACAACCTCAACCTGGGCAGCTGCTCGACGGCCGGCGGCAGCACGCCGTCGATCACCTTCACCGAGTCCAACTGAGTCCGTCGCGCCGGTCCGCATGGCGGCCGGCGCGTTCTTCCGCAGCGTGACCCGGACTGCGCCGCACCGCAGCAACGCGGCGCGGCGCAGCCGCTACCATGGCGCTCCCTCTTCGCGACGGTGCGCACATGGCTTCCGCTTCCCCCGATTCCCAAGCGGCCGATATCGCCTTCATCGGCGGCGGCAACATGGCGCGCAGCCTGATCGCCGGGCTGGTCCGGCAGGGCGCCGATCCGCGCCGCATCCGTGTGGCCGAGCCGGTGGCGGCGCTGCGCGAGGCCCTGGTCGCCGAGTACGCCGTCCACGCCGTCGCCTCCGCGGCCGACGCCGCCGACGGCGCGGCGCTGTGGATGTTCGCGGTCAAGCCGCAAGTGCTGCGTGGGGTCTGCACCGAACTGGCCACGCTGGCGCAGGCGCAGCGGCCATTGCTGGTGTCCATCGCCGCCGGCATCACCACCGCGCAACTGGACCGTTGGCTCGGCGGCGGGCACGCCCTGGTCCGCGCGATGCCCAACACCCCGGCCCTGCTCGGCGCCGGCGTCACCGGCCTGTTCGCCAGCGCCGGCGTCGATGCCGGCCAGCGCGCCCACGCCGAACGCGTATTGGCCGCCGCCGGGGTCACCGTGTGGGTCGAGGACGAGGCGCTGATCGATGCGGTCACCGCGGTGTCCGGCAGTGGGCCCGCCTACGTGTTCCTGCTCGCCGAGGCGATGGAAGCGGCCGGCATCGCCCAGGGCCTGCCCGCCGACACCGCGCGTACCCTGACCCTGCAGACCGTGCTCGGCGCGGCGCGCATGCTCACCGAATCCGGCGAGGCGCCGAGCGAACTGCGCCGGCGGGTGACCTCGCCCAACGGCACCACCCAGGCGGCGATCGAGACCTTCCAGCGCGGCGGCTTCGAGGCGCTGACCGCGGCCGCGATCGCCGCGGCGGCCGCGCGCGGCCGTGCCCTGTCCGCCGCCAACGACGACTGAGCGCGGCGGGCACCAGACGGGCACGGACGGTACTCGGCATCGGCGTCGCCCCCTCGTACACTGCGACTCCTGTGCGCCGTCCGTATCCCCCCGGGCGACTGCGTAAGACCTGTTGTTCGCCACGCCAACCCGGAGAACGCCGATGCGTGTCCTGCCCGTTGCGCTGCTGTGCCTGGCCCTGGCCGCCTGCTCGGACCAGGACACCCCACGTCCGGCGACACTGCTCGCCGCCACCCCGGCGCAGGCCGACTTCGGCGCGCTGCGCGTGCACTACAACGCCTTGCCCACCCTGGCGATGAGCGAAGACGTGGCGCGCCGCTACGGCATCGCCCGCGAGGCCGACACCGCGTTGGTGATGATCGCGCTGCGCACCCTGCATGGCGGCGAGGAAGCACCGGCTGTGGGCACGGTGGAGGCGGTGGCGACCGACCTCAGCGGCCAGCGCCAGCCGGTGACGCTGCGCGCGGTCCGCACCGACGCCTACACCGACTACGTCGGCACCGTACGCAGCAGCGCCCACGACCAGTTGCGCTTCGTGGTGCAGGTGCGCAGCGCCGACGGCACCGGCACGGTGCGCTTCACCCGTAATTTCTAGCGCGTAGCGCGCGTCCGCGTTGCGCAGGCAACACAAACCGCAGTAGGAGCGGCTCTTGTCCCCTGTTTGGGATCAGCCGCGACTGGCATTACCGGGAATCCCCGGTCGCGGCTGCAACCGCGCCTACGGAAAGATCGATAGACCGACCGGCGCACAGCGAGCGCGGTCAATTGTGGGAGGGACTTCAGTCCCGACGCGGTCGCGGTGGACGGGGCGGCGTTGCCGCTTGTGTGTCGCCGGACGGTGGATGCAGTCGGGACTGAAGTCCCTCCCACATCGTCTCGATCGCACATCATGGCGCCATCGCGTGTCGTGGAAGCGGCTTTTGTCGCCTGTTTGGGAACAGCCGCGACTGGCGTTATCGGGAATCCCCGGTCGCGGCTGCAAGCGCGCCTACGGAAATATCCATAGACCGACCGGCGCAGAGCGAGCGCGGTCAATTGTGGGAGGGACTTCAGTCCCGACGCGGTAGCGGTGGACGGGGCGACATTACACGCGGCGGCTGCGCGCGCACGCAGCGCTCACTCCTCCGCCCAGCGCTGCGGACCATCGCCGTGCGCGGCCAGGGTGTCGGCCGGGTTGCTGAGCCGGCAGCGGCGCAGCGACAGGCAGCCGCAGCCGATGCAGTCGGTGAGCTGGTGGCGCAGGCGGGTCAGCTGCAGGATGCGTGCGTCCAGTTCCTCGCGCCACACCGCCGACATCCGTGCCCACTCCGCGCGGGTCGGGGTGCGCGCGTCGGGCAACTGCGCGAAGGCGGCCCTGACGCTGTCCAGCGGCACGCCGACGCGTTGCGCCACGCGGATCACCGCCAGCCGGCGCAGCACGTCGCGCGTGTAGCGGCGCTGGTTGCCGGCGGTACGCATGCTGCGGATCAGGCCCTTGCTCTCGTAGAAATGCAGCGCCGACACGGCCACGCCGCTGCGCGCGGCAACCTGCCCCACGCTCAGTTCTTCCTGCATCGCTTGACCTCGAGTCCGGTTGAGGTTGCATGCTGCATGGGCTGCACGCGCCCACGCAAGTCGCCGCCGGCAGACGTCCACCCTTTTTCCCAGGTTCGCCGATGCAAGACCACGCCACCACCGCCGCTGCTCCACCCGCCCCTGCCGCTGCCGGCTCCGTGCTGGCGCCGGCCTACCGCGCCACCACCATCGGCATGGTCGCACTGGTCTCGCTGATCGCTTTCGAGGCGCTGGCGGTGGCCGCGGCGATGCCGACCGTGGCCCGCGAACTGGACGGCCTGCGGCTGTACGCGCTGGCCTTCGGCGGCACCCTGGCCACCAGCGTGATCGGCATGACCGTGGCCGGGCGCTGGAGCGACCTGCACGGGCCGGCGACGCCGCTGTGGACCGGCCTGGCCTGCTTCGTCTGCGGGCTGCTGCTGGCCGGCTTCGCCCCGTCGATGGGATTCCTGCTGGCCGGCCGGCTGGTGCAGGGCCTGGGCGCCGGCGCGATCTCGGTGGTGTTGTACGTACTGGTCGCGCGGCTGTATCCGCAGGCGATCCGCCCGCGCATGTTCGCCGCGTTCTCCGCCGGCTGGGTGGTGCCGTCGCTGATCGGCCCCAGCATCAGCGGGTTGATCGTCGAGCACGTCGGCTGGCGCTGGGTGTTCCTGGCGGTACCGCTGCTGGCGCTGCCGGCGGCGGCGCTGCTGTGGCCGGCGCTGCGGCGCCTGCCGCCCGCCGCGAGCGCGGACGGCGCCAGCGGTGCGGCGCGGCGGTGGTCGCTGGGCGCCGCGGCCGGCGTCTGCCTGCTGTACCTGGGCGGCCAGCAGCGCGGGCTGTGGGCGGCGCTGCTGCTGCCGTCGGCGCTGGCGCTGTTGGCGCTGTGCACCTGGCGGCTGCTGCCGGCCGGCACCCTGCGCGCCGCGCGCGGCCTGCCCAGCGTGATCGCGCTGCGCGGCATCGCCGGCTCGGCGTTCTTCGGTTGCGAGGCGTTCCTGCCGCTGCTGCTGTCGCGCGAGCGCGGGCTGTCGCCGGTGTGGGCAGGCGTGGCGCTGAGCGCCGGCGCGCTCGGCTGGTTCGCCGGTTCCTGGTACCAGGGCCACTACGGCCGCGATGCCACCCGCCTGCGGCGGCTGCGGCTGGGCTGCACGCTGATGGCGCTTGGCATCGCGGCCACGGCGCTGGCGCCGCTGCCGGCAGTGCCGGCAGCGCTGGCGATCGGCGGCTGGACCGCGACCGGCCTGGGCATGGGCCTGATCTACCCGACCCTGGCGGTGCTGACCCTGACCCTGTCGCCGCCGGCGCGGCAGGGCCGCAACAGTTCGGCGCTGCAGTTGAGCGAGGCGATTGCGGTGGCGACCACGCTGGCGGTCGGCGGCTCGCTGTTCGCCGCGCTGCTGGCGTACTCGGCCGCGGCGGCCTACCTGTCGACCTTCGCCGTCGCCGCGCTCATGGCCCTGCTCGGCCTGGGCATCGCCGGCCGTACCCAGCCGACGCCTGGCTAACGGAATCGTCGCGTCCGGCGCCCGCCGCGGCGTGGTGGCGAGCGCCACAAGCAGGATCGAGGAAGAGGCGATCCGTTCGCGGGGCGATGCCGCGGCGACACACGAACGTCGCGCCGGTTCAGCTCTTGGCCTGGAAGACGCGCCCTAGCGCGCGCCGACGCCCCTGGCCCAGGCCTGGATGATGTCGGCAATGGCGCGCACGCCGTCGGTGAGGGCCGCCGGCCCCGGCTGCAGGATCAGCGGCGACTTGATCTCGAACAGTTGCCCGTCGCGCACCGCCGGCATCGCCGACCAGCCAGGCCGCGCGGCGACGCGCTCGGGACGGAAGCGCTTGCCGCACCAGGAGCCGAGGATGATGTCCGGCGCACGCCGCACCACCTCGTCGCCGTTGGCCAGGATCCGCGCCTTGGCCAGCGGCTGCACCGACAGTTCCGGGAACACGTCGTCGCCGCCGGCGATGCCCACCAGTTCGGCCACCCAGCGGATGCCGGTGATGATCGGTTCGTCCCATTCCTCCAGGTACACGCGCGGCCGCCGCGGCAAGGTGGCGGCCTGTGCGGCGATGGCGTCGAGGCCGCGCTGCAATTCGTCGGCATAGGCCACGGCGCGCGGCCCGGCGCCGACCAGCGCGCCGAGCCGGCGGATGTAGTCGAGGATGCCGTCGACGCTGCGATGGTTGGCGATCCACACCTCCACGCCATGCCGTACCAGGTCGGCGGCGATGTCGGCCTGGATGTCGGAGAAGCCGATGGCGAGGTCCGGCTGCAGCTTGAGGATCTCGCCGATCTTGGCGCTGGTGAAGGCGCTGACCTTGGGCTTGTCGCGGCGCGCCTGCGGCGGGCGCACGGTGAAGCCGCTGATGCCGACGATGCGCTGCTGTTCGCCGAGCGCGTACAGCGTCTCGGTCGGCTCTTCGGTCAGGCAGACGATGCGCTGCGGGCCCACGCTCAGTGCGCCTCGCCCGAGCACGCGCGCACCGCGGCGGCGGTGCCGCGGCAGACCGGGCCGGCGCCGCTCACGGGAACAGCATCCGCTTGCTCCAGTGGCCGGCGGCGTCGGCCTCGTAGCGCCAGCGCTCGTGCAGACGGTACTTGGCGCCGTACCAGAACTCGAAACTGCGCGGCACCACGCGGAACCCGCCCCAGCCGTCCGGGCGCGGCACCTCGCGGCCCTCGAAGGTGGCCTCGGCCTTGGCCACGCGTTCCTCGAATTCCTCGCGCGATGCCAGCGTGCGCGACTGCGCCGAGGCCCAGGCGCCGATCTGGCTCATGCGCGGGCGTGAGGCGAAATAGGCGTCCGCCTCGGCCGCGGCGACCAGTTGCACCTCACCGTCGATGCGCACCTGCACCCCGTCCTCGCGCATGCGCCGCCACAGGAACAGCAGCGAGGCCTGCGGATTGGCCTGCAGCTCGCGGCCCTTCTGGCTGTCCAGATGGGTGTAGAACACGAAGCCGCGCGCGTCGTAGGCCTTCAGCAGCACCACCCGCGACGACGGGCGTGCCTCCAGCGTGGCCGAGGACACGACCATGGCGTTGTATTCGGCCTCGTCGCTGGTGCGCGCCTCGGCGAACAGGTCGGCGAACGTGGACAGGGCTTCGGCGTAGAGATCGGGCATGGCGACAGGCACTCGGCGGACGATGCGCCATTGTCGCGCCATGCACCGCGCGACGCACGCTTCGCCGCGCAAGGCCCCGCGCACGCGCCTGCGCGGCGCGCGTGGCGGCGTCGGTGTCTGCTAGCATCGGCGGATGAATCCCGCCCCCAACCTGGTGCTGGTCGGCCCGATGGGCGCCGGCAAGAGCGTCATCGGTCGCCGCCTGGCCGAGCGCTTCGGCCTGGTCTTCGTCGACAGCGACCAGACCATCGTCGAGCGCACCGGTGCCAGCATCGCCTCGCTGTTCGAGCACGCCGGCGAAGCCGGTTTCCGCGAGCACGAGCGCGCGGTGCTGGAAAGCATCCTGAGCACGCCCGGCCACCTGATCTCCACCGGCGGCGGCGCCGTGCTCAACGCCGACAGCCGCCGCGAGATGCGCGAGCACGGCTTCGTGGTGTACCTGCGGGTGGGCGTGGCCGCGCAACTGCAGCGCCTGCACCGCGACCGCAGCCGCCCGCTGCTGCAGCGTGGCGACCGCGAGCAGGTGCTGCGCGACCTGCACGCGGTGCGCGAACCGCTGTACCGCGAGGTCGCCGACCTGATCCTGGACACCGACCACCTCACCCCGGCCGAGGCCACCGCGCAGCTGGTCGTGCGCCTGGCCGCGTCGTGGAAACTTCCGGAACCCACTGCATGACCGCAGCATCGCGCACGGTCCAGGTCGCTGGCGACCCGGCCTACACCATTCATATCGGCCCCGGCCTGCTCGACGACGGCGCCGCCGTCGCCGCGCACGTGCGCGGCCGCCATGTGCTGCTGCTCAGCGACAGCCATGTGGCGCCGCTGTATGCCGCGCAGGTTCGCAGCGCGCTGCTGGCGGCACGCCCGGAGTTGCAGATCGGCGACTTCGTGATCCCCGCCGGCGAGGCCTCCAAGACCCTGGACCACTTCGCCGCGGCGATCGCCGCGCTGGCCGCCCTGGGCGCCACCCGCGACGCCTGCGTGCTGGCGCTGGGCGGCGGCGTGGTCGGCGACCTGGCCGGCTTCGCCGCCGCCTGCTGGATGCGCGGCGTGGATTGCGTGCAACTGCCGACCACGCTGCTGGCGATGGTCGACTCCTCGGTCGGCGGCAAGACCGCGGTGGACATCCCGCAGGGCAAGAACCTGGTCGGCGCCTTCCATCCGCCGCGCGCGGTGCTGGCCGACACCGCCACGCTGCGCAGCCTGCCGCCGCGCGAACTGCGCGCGGGGCTGGCCGAGGTGATCAAGTACGGCGCCATCCGCGATCCGCTGTTCTTCGAATGGCTGCATGCCGAACGTCGCGCGCTGCTGGCCGGCGAGCCGGCGGCGCTGGCGCAGGCGATCGCGCGCAGCTGCGAGCACAAGGCCGAGATCGTCGCCCGCGATCCGCTGGAAAAGGGCGAGCGCGCCCTGCTCAACCTCGGCCACACCTTCGGCCACGCCATCGAGACCGAACAGGGCTACGGCGCCCCGGACAACGCCAACCTCAACCACGGCGAAGCGGTGGCGGTGGGCATGGTGCTGGCCGCCGAGCTGTCGGCGCGGCTGGGCATGGCCAGCGCGCAGGACACGGCGCAGCTGCGCGCGCTGCTGCACGACTTCGGCTTGCCCACCGCGCTGCCGGCCGGGCTGGCGCCCGAGGCGCTGCTGGCGCGCATGCGGCTGGACAAGAAGAACCTGGCCGGACGCCTGCGGCTGGTGCTGTGGCGCGGCATCGGCCACGCCGAGATCGTCCCCGACGTGGACGAGGCCGAAGTGCTGGCGGTGCTGGCCACCGGCTGAGCGCGCAGGCCGCCGAGCGCGTGTCCGCGCGCGCCCGGCCACCCGCGACTGCCCCCCGCTCAGCGTGCCTGCCGCCACGCGCGCGGGCTCTGCCCCACCTGCGCCTTGAACACACGCGACACCGCGGCCTCGCTGCCGTAGCCCACCTCGTCGGCAAGCTGCTTCAGCGGCCGTCCTTCGCGCAGGCCGCGCTGCACCAGGGCGATGCGCCAGTCCTGCAGGTACTGGCCCGGGGTGCAGCCGAGGGTTTCGCGAAAGCTGCGCGCGAACGCACTGCGCGACATGCCGGCACGCGCGGCCAGGCTCTCCAGCGTCCACGGCTGCGCCGGGGCGTCGTGGATGCCGATCAGCGCCAGCCGCAGCCGCGCATCGGCCATCCCGGCGAGCATGCCGCCGTCGGCGAGCCCCTGCTCCATCAGTTCGCGGATCACGTGCACCAGCACCACCTCGAACAAGCGATTCAACACCGCCTGGCGCCCGCAATGCAGCGCGAACGCTTCCTCGAACAGGATCTGCAGCAGCGTCTCCCCCTGGCGCAGCGCGTCCAGCGGCAGACAGATGCAGGCGGGCAAGGCGCGCACCAGCGGATTGGCGGCACCGCCGCCGAAGCGCAGGTGCGCGCAGGCGAAATCCGCGCCGCGTTGCGCATCGGTCTCGAAGCGGTGCGGCATGGCCTGCGGGTACAGCAGCAGGCTCGGCCGGTCGATCCGCAGTACATGTCCGTCGCCGTTGTGGACGACCACGCTGCCCTGGCGCAGCAGGTGCAACTGGCCACGGTCGCCGTCGTCGAGGCGGTGCAGGCCGCACAGCGTACCGGCGTGGAAGACCTCGGCACTGACAGAGAAGTGGGTCAACAAGGCGGCCAGGCGATCGGCCATTTGGCACTCCAGGTAAAGTTTTAAGGACGATTCTCCACCTATCGTATCGCCTTGGCGCGCAAAGTCACTCCTGTCGCCGGCACACCGCCCGGCATGCCCCAGGAAACCGCCATGAAGACCCTGCTTCCCTTGCTCGCCACCTCGATGCTGGCCGGCGCGATCGGCACCGCCACCGCCGCAACGCCGGCCGACCAGCCCGCGCCGTTGCGCCCGGTCGCGACGTTCCTCGATGCGCTCAACGGCAGCGGCGGCAAGCCGATCGAACAGCTCACGCCGGCGCAGGCGCGGCAGGTGCTGCGCGATGCCCAGGCCAATACGCCGTTGCCGCCGGCCGAGGTCACCCGCACCACCATTCAGGCCGACGGCAAGCCGCTGAACCTGGTGATCGTGCGGCCGCCGCACACCGAGGGCCAGGTGTTGCCGGCCTTCATGTTCTTCCATGGCGGCGGCTGGGTGCTGGGCGACTTCCCGACCCACGAACGCCTGATCCGCGACTTGGTCAACGCCTCCGGCGCGGTGGCGGTCTATGTGGACTACACGCCGTCGCCGGAAGCGCAGTATCCGGTCGCCATCCACCAGGCCTATGCCGCCACCCGCTGGGTGGCCGAGCATGGCGCGCAGATCGGCGTGGACGGCAAGCGCCTCGCGCTGGCCGGCAACAGCGTCGGCGGCAACATGGTCGCGGCCGTGGCGCTGCAGGCCAAGGCGGCCGGAACACCGGCGCTGCGCTACGACCTGATGCTGTGGCCGGTGACCGACGCCCGCTTCGACGATGGCTCGTACCAGCAGTTCCAGAGCGGCTACTTCCTCACCCGCAACATGATGACCTGGTTCTGGGACAACTACACCACCGATCCCAAGGCCCGCGCCGAGATCACCGCCTCGCCGCTGCGCGCCAACCCGGCGCAACTGGCCGGCCTGCCGCCGACGCTGATCCAGACCGCCGAGCTGGACGTGCTGCGCGACGAGGGCGAAGCCTTCGGCCGCAAGCTGGACCAGGCCGGGGTGACGGTCACGGTGACCCGCTACAACGGGCTGATCCATGACTTCGGCCTGCTCAATGCCCTGCGCGACGTGCCCGCGGTGCGGACCGCGATCCAGCAGGCGGGCGACGGACTGCGCGAGCAACTGAAGTAAGCGCAGCACCGGCGGCACGTCAGGCAGCGCGTCCTGGCTGCGGCGTGCCGCCCTACCCGCCCCCACGCACTCAGGGCTGGGCGCGCTCCAGCGACGCGTCCCCACCCAGGGTGCGATACAGCGTCACCCGATTGGTGGCTGCGGTCAGCTCCACCGCGACCAGGCTGCGCTGTGCGGCGTAGTAGCTGCGCTGCGCATCCAGGTTGGACAGCGCGCTTTCCACGCCCTCGCGGTAGCGCTGCGCGCTGGCGTCGTAGGTGTTGGCGGCATCGGCGAGGAGCGCGCGCTGCGCCTGCACCTGCGCGTCGATGGTGCCGCGCCGGGCCAGGGCATTGGCCACTTCGCCGAAGGCGGTCTGCACGGTCTTTTCGTAACCGGCCACCGCGGCATCGCGCTGCGCCTCGGTGTAGCGCACGTTGGCGCGCGCCGCGCCGCCATCGAACACGGTGTAGGCGACGCCGGCGCCAACCGACGCGGTGCGCGCGTCGTGGGTGAACAGCTGCGACAGCGCGGTGCTGGTCAGGCCCAGCAGGCCGCTCAGGCTGATGCTGGGAAACAACGCGGCACGCGCCGCACCGATCTGGGCGTTGACCGCACGCAGTTCGTATTCGGCCTGCACCACGTCGGGCCGACGCAGCAGCACGCTGGTGTCCAGGCCGGCCGGCGGATCGCCGATGCTGGCCGCGACCTCCTCGATCGAACCCGGCAACAGTGCCGGATCGACCGGAGCGCCCACCAGCAACTGCAGCGCATTGACGTCCTGCGCCAGCGCCGTGGTCTGCGCGGCCAGGTCGGCCTGCGCGGCATGCAGCACCTGGTTGGCCTGGTCCAGGTCCGAATGCGGCACGATGCCGCCATCCACCCGCTGTTCGGTCAGCGCCACGCTGGCGCCGGCGCTGCGTTCGGTGTCCTGCGCGAGCGTCAGCAGGCTGCGGTCGCTGGCATAGGTCAGCCAGGTCGTGGCGATGTCGCCGACCAGGGTCAGGCGCGTGGCCCGGGCCGCGGCCTCCTGTTCCAGATAGCGCTGCTGCGCAGCCGTGCTCAGCGCGTGCAGCCGCCCGAACAGGTCGAGTTCGAACGCGGTGACGCCCACGCCCAGGTCGTAGTTGCTGGCATAACCGGCAGCCGGTGCGGCCGCTGCGTTGCCGCCCTGGGTCGTGTCGTTGCCCGGCGCCGCGCCCTTGCCGCGATAGGAGCGCGTATAGGTCGCGCTGGTCCCCACCTCCGGCAGCAGGGCCGCGCGCTGGATGCGGTACTGCGCTCGCGCCTGGGCGATATCGGCGAGCGCGATCCGCAGGTCGCGGTTGTGGTCCAGCGCCTGCGCGATCAGCGCCTGCAGCCGCGGGTCGGCGAACACCTGCCGGTAGCTCAGCGACGGCAGCGTGGCCTCGTGCTGCGCCAGGTAGGCGTCGCCCACCGGCCACGACGGTGGGATCGGTGCGGCGGGACGCACATAGGCCGGCGTCAGGCTGCACGCCGACAGCAGACACGCGGCGCCAAGCGCGAGCGCGCGCATCAGGCCGGCTCCGGCAGCGTCGGCGCCGATGGCGGCGCGGTGCCGTTGCGACGTGCGCGGCGGCGCGCCAGCCACTCGGCCATCGCGATGTGGAAGGCCGGGGTCAGATACAGGGTCAGCGCCTGCGAGAACAGCAGGCCGCCGACCACGGCGATGCCGAGCGGGCGCCGCGCCTCGGCACCGGCGCCGAAACCCAGCGCGATCGGCAACGAGCCCAGCACCGCCGCCAGGGTGGTCATCATGATCGGGCGGAAGCGCACCGTGGCCGCTTCCAGCATCGCCGCGCGCGGCTGCTGCCAGCGTTCCTCGCCGGAGCGCTCAAGGTCCAGCGCGTAGTCCACCATCATGATGCCGTTCTTCTTGACCAGCCCGACCAGCAGGATCAGGCCGACGAAGCTGAAGAGATTGAGCTCCTGACGGAACAGCACCAGCATGAGGATGGCGCCGAACCCGGCCAGCGGCAGCGAGGTCAGGATGGTGAGCGGGTGCAGCGCGTTCTCGTACAGGATCGCCAGCACGCCGTAGATCAGCAGCACGGTGATCAGCAGCAGCATCGGCAGCGTCTTCATCGAATTCTCGAAGGCCTGCGCCGAACCGGCGAACTGGCCGCTGATGGCGCGCGCGTCGTCCTTGCCCAGGGTCTGCGCCATCAGGTTGCCGATGCCGGCGGCGGCCTCGCCCAGCGACACGCCCGGCGCCAGGTTCATCGACAGCGTCACCGCCGGCAGGCCGGCGTAATGGTTGATCGCCACCGGCCCCACGCCCATGCGCACGTCGGCCACCGCGCGCAGCGGCACCATCGGGCCGCCGGCCGCGGTCAGCACCGCGCTGGTGCCGGAGCTGCTGTTGGAGGTCTGCGTGCCGATCGCGGTGATGCCGGGATTCTGGTTGCCGTTGAACGACAGCGCATCCAGGCCGTTGAGGTCGGCCTGCGCCGCGGGATCGACCTGCAGCAGCACTTCGTACTGATCGGTGTCGCCGTAGATGGTGCTGATCTTGCGGCCGCCGTAGGCGCTGGCCAGGGTGTCCTGCAGGCCCGCGGCGGTGACGCCCAGCGCGGCGGCCTGTTCGCGGTGCAGCACCACCTCGATCTCCGGGTTCTTGAGCTGCAGGTCGCTCTGCGGATCCTGCACGTCGCGCAGTTGCCGCAGGCGCTGCAGGATGCTGTCGGACTGGGCGTACAGCGCCTTCTGGTCGGTGGACTGCAGCACGTATTGCAGCGACCCGTTCGAGGCCGTCGGCCCCATGTCGATCGCCGGCGGATTGCGCATGTTGAGGGTGATGCCCTGGATCGCGGCGACCTGCTTGCGCACGTCCTGGATCACCTCCTCGGCGCTGCCGCTGCGCTCGGACAGCGGCTTGAGCCCGATCAGCAGGCGCCCGCTGTTGCTGAGCGAGTTGTCCGAACCGATCACCGATTCGACGTTGGCCACGTTGGGATTGCGCTGGATGATCTTCACCACCGCCGCCTGCTTGGCCACGAAGTCGGCGAAAGCGGTGCCCTCGGGCACACGGGTATCGCCGTCGATCTTTCCCGAATCCACCTGCGGGATGAAGCCCTTCTCGACCACGGCGTAGACGCCGGCGGTGCCGACCAGGGTGGCCACGCCGATGACGCACATCAGGCCGATGCGCTCGGTCGCCCAGGCCAGCGAGCGCGCGTAGCCGCGTTCGCTGGCCTCGACCAGCCGGTCGAAGCGCTCGAACACCCAGCCCGCGCTCTTCTTCGGGTCGAGCCAGCGGCTGGCGAGCATCGGCGTGAGGGTCAGCGAGACGATGCCGGACAGGATCACCGCGATCGCGATCACCATGCCGAACTCGGAGAACAACCGCCCGACCAGCCCGCCCATGAACACGATCGGCAGGAACACCGCCGACAGCGACACCGTCATCGACAGCACGGTGAAGCCGATCTCGCGCGAGGCGGCGATGGCCGCGTCCATGCGACTGGCGCCCTGCTCGGCGTGGCGGACGATGTTCTCGATCACCACAATGGCGTCGTCGACCACGAAACCGACCGACAGGGTCAGCGCCAGCATCGAGATGTTGTCCAGACTGAAGTGCAGCAGGCGCATCACCGCGAAGGTGCCGATCAGCGAGGTCGGCAGCACCAGCGCCACGATCAGGGTCGCCATCCAGCTGCGCAGGAACAGCAGGATCACCACGATCACCAGCACCAGCGAGCCGACCAGGGTCCACTCCACGTCCTCCACCGAGGCGCCGATGTAGTCGCCGCGGTCGTAGAGCACGTCGAGCTGGGCGTCGCCGGGCAACTGCGCGCGAATCCCCGGCAGCGCCGCCTGGATGCCCTGGGTCACCGACAGCGTGTTGGCGCCCGGCTGGCGGTGGATGTTGATCTCGATCGCGCGCTGGCCGTTGAGCGAGGCGGCGGTCTGCAGGTTCTCGACGCTGTCCTCGGCATGGCCGACATCGCGCAGGCGCACCGGCGCACCGTCCGCGTAGCTCAGCACCATGGCGTCGAAATCGGCCGCGCGCTTGAGCTGGCCGTCGGCGCGCACGGTGTAGGACCGCGCGCGCCCCATCAGTGTGCCGGCCGGCGCGTTGCTGTTGCCCGCCTGCACCGCCGACACCACCTGGTCGAAGCCCAGGTGGCGGGCGGCGAGCAGGTGCGGATTGACGAACAGGCGCACCGCGTACTTCTGCGCGCCGTTGACATCGATCTGGCCGGCACCCGGCACCGAGGCCAGGCGCAGCGCCACGCGGTCCTTGGCGAACTGGTTGAGCAGCGGCAGCGCGATGGTCTTCGAACGCAGGATCAGGTGCATGATCGGCGCGGCGCTGGGATCCTCCTTCTGGATCTGCGCCGGATTGATCTCGCGCGGCAGCAGGCCGGCCGCCTGCGACACCGCGTTCTGCACGTCCTGCGCGGCGGCATCGACATTGCGGCTCAACGCGAACTGCAACACGATGCGGGTACTGCCGACGCTGCTGGTCGAACTCATCGTGTCCAGTCCGGGCAGGCCGCTGAACTGGCGCTCCAGCGGCGTCGCCACCGCCGCGGCCATGGTCTCGGGATTGGCGCCGGGCAGCGACATGTTGACGGTGATGGTCGGGAAGCTGACGTCGGGCAGCTCGCTGACCGGCAGCGCGAAGTAGGCCATGCCGCCGGCCAGCACCAGCGCGATCATCAGCACCGAGGTCATCACCGCGCGGCGGATGAACAGCGCCGACAGGTTCACGCAGGCCGTCCGGTCGCCGCCGCGGTCGGCGTGGCGTGCGGGTTGCCGGATTGCACCGCGGTGCCGTCGCGCAGTTCGTTGGGCACTGTGAGGATGACGCGATCGCCCGCGCGCAGGCCCTTGGCGATTACCGCCTGCCCGTCGACCATCCGCGCCACGGTCAGCGGCCGCGACACGGCATGGCCCTCGACCACGCAGTACACGTACGGCCCCTGCTGTCCCTGCTGCAAGGCGCTCTCGGGCACCGACAGCGCCTGCGGGTCCTCGGCCAGGATCACCCGCACGGTGACGAACTGCCCCGGCCACAGTGTGGCGCCGGCGTTGGCGAAGCGTGCGCGCAGCTCCAGCGTGCCGCTGCTGGTGTCGAAGGCATTGTCGAGGAACGCCACCTCGCCGCGCTCGAGCAGCGTGCCGTTCACCGCATCCAGCGCAAGTACCGGCAGCCCCAGGCCCTGGTGCCCCAGCGGCGCGGCGCGCACCGCATCGACCTGCACATGCGCCAGCGCGAAACGCACTTCGATCGGCGTGCTGACGTTGAGCGTGACCAGCGCGGTGCTGGACCCGCTGGACACCAGGTTGCCCGGCTTGACCGCGATGGCGCCGGCGCGGCCGTCGATGGGCGCGCGGATCTGGGTATAGGCCAGCGACAGCTGCGTCTGCTCGACCTGGGCCTGGTCGGCGGCGACGGTGCCGCGCAGCGAGCGCAGCGTGTCGGCCGCGGTGGTGTAGGTCTTGGGATCGACCGCGCCGGTCCTGGACAGCTTGGCGTAGCGCGCCTCGGTATCGACCGCATCCGCCGCCAGCGCCTGGTCGCGGGCCAGGGTGGCGCGCGCCTGCGCCAACGCCGCCCGCAGCGGCCGCGGATCGATGGTGAACAGCAGTTGCCCGGCGTGGACCTGCTCGCCGTCATGGATCAGCACCGACTGCAGCACCCCGTCTGCCTGCGCGCGCACCTCCACGGTCTGCGGCGACAACAGGGTGCCGGAGGTCTCGATGATGTCCGGCACCCGGTGCGGCGCGACGGTCATGGTCTGCACGCGCAAGGGCTCGGGCGCCGGCGCGGGCTGCTGGCGGTGTGCGTGCCAAACCCAGCCGCCGAGGATCAGCAGGCACAGCACCGCCAATCCAGCGAAGACAGTGACCCGACCCAGGCCGCACGCCCTGCGTGGCGTTTGATAAGCGCTCGCGCGACGACGTGGCGCGCGCAACGACATGACATCGTCGGAAATGGCAGCAGGCTGCGCGGGATCCCGTCCCGCGCCGACGTTTGGGTGCTGCCCAGGGAACCGCCCATCGCTCTGGCTTCGCATACCGGCCGCGTCCGCACTCGTGGTGATTGGCGATGCCGTGACACCAGGATCTCTGTGCGCACGCAGCGGCATAGCCTGTCCCAATGACGCCAGATCGCCAGTGATGGCTCCGTGATAGAACGCACATCAGAACGCGCAGTGTGCGTCGCCCTGTACACACGTCATCGACAGCGGCACGTCCCGGGTACCATCGCGGCGCCCGCCGGCCAGGAGCGGATCCCGGCAATCACGGACTGCCGTCGCGCTCCACCACCAGCACCCGCGCCGGACCCTGCGGGTGCGCCACATGCTCGGTGCCTTCCGGCGCATGGAACACGTCGCCGGCTTGCAGCAGCGCCGCCTGCTCGATGCCCTGCACGCGCCAGCGCATCTGCACCTGTCCGTCCAGCACCACGAATACTTCCGCCCCGTCGTTGACGTGCCAAACGTACGATTGGTCGGTCCAATGGATGCGCACGCCGATCCCGTCCAGCAGCGCCACCGGCAGCGCCTCCCAGGCGCGGCTGCCGGTGAACTCGCGCGCACGCAGCACCCGCGGCATGCCGCTCATGCCAGGTCCCGCGCGCGGCGGTTGGACTGCAGCACGTTGTCGCGCGGCAGCGGCTGCCCTGCCTGCACTGCCGCGATCCACTGCGCGGTGTCGGCGACCGCGGCGAAGTTGCTGTGGAACACCACCCCGAACACCCGGTGGATCTCCTCGGCGCTGGCCTGGCCGGCGGCGTTTGCATACGGCAGTGCGCCGCTGGCGTCGCCCAGCACTTCCACGGCCAACCCGCGGTGGAAGGCCTCGTACACGGTGGAGGCGTTGCAGTTGTGGGTCATGTAGCCGGCCACGGTCAGGGTGTCGATCGCCTGCGCCTGCAGCCAGGCGGCCAGGTCGGTGTCGGCGAACACGCTCGGCCGGGTCTTGCGCAGCAGACGCGCATGCGGCCGCGCGGCGACCTGCGGGTGCAACGCCCAACCGGCGCTGCCGTCGGCGAACACCGGTGCCTGTGCCGGCGCGGTGTGCTGCACCACCAGCACCGGCACGCCGTGCGCCTGCGCCGCGTCCATGGCCTGCAGGATGTTGGGCAACGACTGCGCCACCGGCGGATGCGCGATGGGCAGTGTGCCCTCGAAGTAGTCGTTCTGGACATCGATGACCAGCAGGGCGCGGCGGGGAGAGGACATGGGTGACTCCGGCGAAGGGGCAGCCAGTGTCGGTGGCCGCACCC
Organism: Xanthomonas sp. LF02-5; assembly: GCF_034105325.1. NCBI lineage: Bacteria > Pseudomonadati > Pseudomonadota > Gammaproteobacteria > Lysobacterales > Lysobacteraceae > Xanthomonas > Xanthomonas sp. LF02-5. The sequence continues at coordinate 277,379 of NZ_JAXGGF010000007.1, forward strand.
GCGTCGACGAGTGGCCCGAAACACCGTTTTCGCTAAAATCGGGCCATGTCGCCGCATCGCCTCGCCGTGGTCGCCTTCGATCGCATCAGTCCCTTCCACCTGGCGGTGCCCTGCCAGGTCTTCGAAGCGCGGCCGGACACCGACCTGCCGGCCTTCGACCTGCGCGTGTGTGCCGCCGAGCCGGGACTGCTGCGCACCGATGCCGGCTTCGCCATCCAGGTGCAGCACGGCCTGGAGGCGCTGGACGACGCCGACACGGTGATCGTGCCGTCCTGGCGCGATGCCGCCGAGCCGGCACCGGCGGCGCTGTGCCAGGCGCTGCGCCGCGCCCACGCCGCCGGCGCGCAGGTGGTCGGGCTGTGCCTGGGCACCTTCGTGCTGGCCGATGCCGGCCTGCTCGACGGCCGCCCCGCCACCACCCACTGGGCGGCGCTGGCGCGCTTCGCGCAGCGCCACCCGCAGGTGCGGCTGCAGCCGGACGTGCTGTACGTGGACGACGGCGACGTGCTGACCTCGGCCGGCACCGTCGCCGGCATCGACTGCTGCCTGCACCTGGTGCGGCGCCGCCACGGCGCCGACGTCGCCAACCGCATCGCCCGGCGCCTGGTGGTGGCGCCGCACCGCCAGGGCGGGCAGGCGCAGTACATCGAACAGCCGCTGCCGGCCAGCCGCCGCGACGCCCAGTTGGGCCCGACCCTGGACTGGATGCTGCAGCGCCTGGACCAGCCGCTGCGCCTGGACGCGCTGGCCGCGCACGCGCGGATGAGCCGGCGCAGCTTCACCCGGCAGTTCCGCCAGGTGACCGGGACCACCGTGGTGCAGTGGCTGGCGCACCAGCGCCTGGTCCGCGCCCAGCAACTGCTGGAGCGCACCGACCTGCCGCTGGAGCGCATCGCCGCCGACTGCGGCTTCGGCAGTGCCGGCGCGCTGCGCCTGCAGTTCACGCGCGACCTGGGGTTGCCGCCGTCGGCGTATCGCCGCGGCTTCCGTGCCGGCTGAGCGGCCGCTGCGTTCCGCCGACCGGGCCACGTCGCCTGCACCGGCACCCGCTACAATCGGCGCATGCGCGTCTTCCTCCAGCAACGCCCCGACGGCAACGAGCCGCCACGCTACCTGCAGCTGACCCTGCAGCCGGACCTGCTCGGCGGCTGGGAACTGTTGCGCGAGAGCGGCCAGATCGGCGGCCGCGCGCAGCTGCGGCGCGAGCTCTACCTGCAGCAGGAAGACGCCAACGCCGCCTTCGAGAAAGCCCGCGACGCCCAGCTCAAGCGCGGCTTCCAGGTCATGTTCACCCGTGGCGCCGACGCGCCGCGCTAAGGAATCCCCCATGCTCAAGAACGACCGCCTGCTGCGCGCGCTGCGCCGCGAGCCCGTGGACCAGACCCCCGTGTGGCTGATGCGCCAGGCCGGGCGCTACCTGCCCGAGTACCGCGCCACCCGTGCCCGCGCCGGCAGCTTCCTGGCCATGGCCAAGACCCCGGAACTGGCATGCGAAGTGACCCTGCAGCCGCTGGCGCGGTTCCCGCTGGACGCGGCGATCCTGTTCTCGGACATCCTCACCATTCCCGATGCGATGGGCCTGGAGCTGTACTTCGTCGAAGGCGAAGGCCCCAAGTTCCGCCACCCCGTGCGCGACGCCGCGGCGATCGCCCGGCTCGGCGTGCCGGACATGGAAACCGAGCTGCGCTACGTGATGGACGCGGTGCGGGTGATCCGCCGCGAACTGGACGGCAGCGTCCCGCTGATCGGCTTCTCCGGCAGCCCCTGGACCCTGGCCTGCTACATGGTCGAGGGCGGCGGCAGCGACAACTACGCGCGGATCAAGGCGTTGGCGCTGAACGACCCCGCGGCGCTGCACCAGCTGCTGTCGGTCAACACCGACGCGGTGATCGCCTACCTGGCGGCGCAGCGCGCGGCCGGTGCGCAGGCGCTGCAGGTGTTCGACACCTGGGGCGGCGTGCTGAGCCCGGCGATGTACCGCGAATTCTCCCTGCCCTACCTGCAACGCATCGCCCGCGAACTGGCGCGCGGCGACGGCGCCGAGCGCACCCCGCTGATCCTGTTCGGCAAGGGCAATGCGCCCTACCTGGAAGAGCTGGCCGGCTCCGGTGCGGAAGGTGTGGGCGTGGACTGGACCATCGACCTGGCCGACGCCGCGCGCCGCACCGGCGGCCGCGTCGCCCTGCAGGGCAACCTGGACCCGGCGATGCTGTACGGCGCGCCGGAGGCGATCGACCGCGAAGTGCAACGCGTGCTGCGCAGCTATGCCGACGGCAACGGCGGCTCGCTGGATGGCCACGTGTTCAACCTGGGCCACGGGCTGTCGCCGGACATGCAGCCGGAGCATGTCGGGGCATTGGTGGCGGCGGTGCAGCGGCATAGTCGGCGCGCTTAAGAGCCGGGATTGGGGATTAGGGATTGGGGATTCCAGTCTCGCGCACGGTCGGCGATCTGACCGTGCGCTCGATCTCTTGCGCTTTCG
>NZ_JAXGGF010000008.1:0-229930 GCF_034105325.1 Xanthomonas sp. LF02-5
AGGCGACGCTGGCGCTTTGGGGCATGCCTCGACGCGCTTCGCCGAAGCGCCGGTGCGCGGGAGGCGCGGACCGTGCTGCTGCAGCGGTCGTGCGTCGCAGGCTCTAAAATGCGCCGATGATCGCCAACACCGCCGCCTACCACTTCGTCGCCATCGCCGACCCCGACGCGCTCGCCGCGCAATTGCACGCCTGGGCGCAGGACGGCGACCTGCGCGGCACGGTGCTGGTGGCGGGCGAGGGCATCAACCTGTTCCTGGCCGGCGCGCTGGCGGCGATCGACGGCTTCTACGCGCAGCTGGGCGCCGACCCGCGCTTCGCCGATCTGCGCGTCAAGACCAGCCCCAGTGCGCAGCAGCCGTTCGCGCGGCTGAAGGTCAAGGTCAAGCCGGAGATCATCAGCTTCCGCCGCGACGCCGCCTCGCCGCTGGAGGCAGAACGCGCGCCGGCGGTGGCGCCGGCCATCCTGCAGCGCTGGCTGCGCCAGGGCCACGACGATGCCGGCCGGCGCGTGGTGCTGCTGGATACGCGCAATGCGCAGGAAGTGGCCTACGGCACCTTCGCCGGCGCGCTGACCCTGCCGATCGTCAAGTTCACCGAGCTGCCGGAAGCGCTGGCCCCGCATCGCGCGGCGCTGGCCGACGCCACCGTGGTCAGCTTCTGCACCGGGGGCATCCGCTGCGAGAAGGCCGCGCTGTGGATGCGCGCCGACGGCATGGACAACGTGCTGCAACTGGACGGCGGCATCCTCGGCTACTTCGAGGAAGTGGGGGGCGAAGGCTACGACGGCCGCTGCTTCGTCTTCGACGAGCGCGTGGCGCTGGATCCGCAGTTGGAGCCGATGGTGGGCGGCTGATTGCCGCGGGATTGGGGATTCGGAATTGGGGATTGGCAAAGGCGGGTTGCTGCCAGCTATGCACGTGGCCCGTCAGGTAAGGCAACACCCGCTTTAACGAATCCCCAATCCCGACTCCCCAATCCCCACGCCCTCAGGCGTACTGCATCTTGCGCGTCATCCCGCCATCGACCACGAACTCCTGGCCGGTGATGAAGCCCGCCTGCGCCGACAGCAGATAGACCGCCAGCGCGCCGATGTCCGGTGGCGTACCGACACGACCTACCGGATGCTGTGCATGGTCCTGTCGCGACAGCTTGGGCGTGCGTCGCGCGTTCGGCTTGCGCCAAGCGTCGGTGGCGATCCAGCCGGGGCTGATGCAGTTGACCCGCACCGCCGGCCCGGCGCTGATCGCCAGCGCATGAGTGAAGGCAACCAGTCCGCCCTTGGACGCGGCGTACGCCTCGGTGTCCGGTTCGGACTGCTGCGCGCGGGTGGAGGCGATGTTGACGATGGCGCCGCCGCCGCGGCTCTCGCGCAACGCCGGCAGGGCATGTTTGCTGCACAGGAACGCACCGCCCAGGCTCGCCCCCAGCCGCCGGTTCCATTCGCGCAGCGACAATTGCGCCAGCGGGCCGGTATGCGGATCGGCGATCCCGGCGTTGTTGACCAGTCCATCGATGCGGCCGAACCGGGTCAGCGCGGCATCGACGAAGCGGCGCACGCTCGCTTCGGCGGCCACGTCGACGCGACGGAACAGCAGGCGTTCGCCGACGTCCAGCTCGGCCACGCAGGCACGCCCGGCATCGGCATCGAGATCGCCGAACACGACGTTGCCGCCAGCGCCCAGCACTGCCTGCACCACGCCGCGGCCGATGCCCTGGGCGCCGCCGGTGACCACCACCACACGGTCGCGTAAGGGCAGGGCTGGGACGGGGGCGGGCGGCGGAATCAGCGGCATGGCGGCGACCAGGAGAAAGCAGGGGGCGCCAGCGTAGCCGGCGCACCGTGCAACCGGCGTGGTAGCGCCGTAGTGCAGCTCGCCAAAGCCCCTCTCCCCTCGGGAGAGGGGTTGGGGTGAGGGTACGGCGCGCAGCGCTCGCGGGGGTTTGGCGACACGAGGCTTCGCCCGTACCCTCATCCGCCCCTTCGGGGCACCTTCTCCCGGCGGGAGAAGGGAGAAGCCAAAGCCCCTCTCCCACCGGGAGAGGGTGTGAGGGGACGGAGCGCGTAGCGCTCGCGCGGATCTGACGATGCGGGGCTTCGCCCGTACCCTCATCCGCCCCTGCGGGGCACCTTCTCCCGGCGGGAGAAGGGAGAGGCCAAAGCCCCTCTCCCACCGGGAGAGGGGTTGGGGTGAGGGTACGACCGCCAGCCAAGCATCCTCCTGCCCACACCAATACCCGCATCCACACCCACACCCAGCGCAAATCAGCGTTCCGGTCGCGCGCCCTGCAAGCGGCGCCGCGCGCCCCCATCTCGTCGGCATCGCCTGCAGGAACCCGCCTCACCATGATGCCGATCTCCATTCTCGACCTCGCCCCGGTCTGCGAAGGCAGCGACACCAGCGCCGCCTTCGCCAACATGCTGGACTTGGCCCAGCACGCCGAACGCTGGGGCTACCACCGCTACTGGCTGGCCGAGCATCACAACATGCCCGGCATCGCCAGCGCCGCCACCGCGGTGTTGATCGGGCACGTGGCCGGCGGCACCAGGCGCATCCGTGTCGGCGCCGGCGGCATCATGCTGCCCAACCATGCGCCGCTGCAGGTGGCCGAGCAGTTCGGCACACTGGCCTCGCTGTATCCCGGTCGCATCGACCTGGGGCTGGGGCGCGCACCCGGCACCGACCAGGCCACGGCACGCGCGTTGCGCCGTTACTTCGACAGTGCCGACCAGTTCCCGCACGACGTCGCCGAACTGCTGCGCTATTTCGAGCCGGCAGTCGACGGACAACTGGTGCGCGCCGTGCCCGGTGCCGGCATCGAGGTACCGGTGTGGCTGCTCGGCTCCAGCCTGTTCAGCGCGCGCCTGGCTGCGGCGATGGGCCTGCCGTTCGCCTTTGCTTCGCATTTCGCCCCGGACGCGATGGACGAGGCGCTGGCGGTGTATCGCCGCGAGTTCCGCGCTTCCACGCGCCTGCAGGCGCCATATGCGGTGCTGGCCCTGAACGTGGTGGCCGCCGCGTCCACGGCCGAGGCGCGGCGTCTGTTCACCACCCAACAGCAGAGCTTCGTCAACCTGCGCCGCGGCCGTCCCGGGCTGATTCCGCCGCCGATCGACGACATCGAGGCGTTCTGGGCGCCGCACGAGAAGCTGGGTGTGGAACGCGCACTGGCCTGCACAGTGCTGGGCGATGCCGACGCGGTCGCACAGGGGCTGTCCGACTTTGTCGCGCGGCACCGCCCGGACGAGTTGCTGCTGACTGCCAACATCCACGATCACGCGGCGCGCTTGCGCTCGTTCCAACTGGCGTCGGAGGCCTGGACGCAGGTCGCCGCGGCCGCGTGATGCGCGTATCTGCGCGGGTGTCTACACGCGCAGACGCGTGCGGGCGCTCATTGCCATATTTGCGTTGATGGGCATCACACCGCGCACCGCTTTCACGATGTCTTGATTTTCCCGGGTATGTCATCGTTTCGCGTCGCGCATCAGCGTGGCGTTCGGCCTCGGGACACGGCCGTACAACTGACGCGAACAGGGGGGATCGGCAATGAACGCACAGCATCCGATGGCGCCGGTGCACGAATGTGGACTGGAGGCGGCCTTGCAACAGATGAGCAAATGCCTGGAGCGCCTGCGCGCCCAGACGCCGGAACGCCCCGCCAAGGGTGCGTCCGTGCGGCCGTCGCACATGCGCAACGTGTTCGCCAGCGAGACGGAACTGTACCTGGTGAAGTAAGCGGGCAGCGGGCGCTCCACTGCCGCGTGCGCTCAGCGCAGCTTGTGCATCCACTCCCGGCCCAGGTCGACCACTTGGTCCGAGGCCAATCCCAGGCTCAGCGCCACGGCGATGCTGCCCAGCCACGACAGCAGCATCAATCCGCCGTCCCGTTCCAGCAGCGCCAGCGCGAACAGCAACAGCATCGCGCCGAAGGCGTAGTTGGTGAACGGAATCGGCAGCGACAGCAGGATCCCCAGCACGATCAGCAGCAGCCCACTGAAGGCGCGCGCCGGCAGGGTATCGACCAGCGCCGGCAGGCGCGGCTTGAGCAGTCGGTCCAGGCGTCGCAGCCACGGCGCGATGCGGCCGACGAAGCGCTGCATGGTGCGGCGGCGCGGCCCGCGCTCGCCGATGAAGCGCGGCAGCCACGGCTTGCGCAGGCCGATCAGCATTTGCAGGCCGATCAGCGTCACCAGCGGCCCGCTGATGCCGCCGGCCAGGCCCGGCACCGGCAGGAACGCCGGCAGGATCGCCACGAACAGGAACACGCCGAACGCGCTCTGCTGCAGGTCGGCGAGGATCAGCCGCAGCCGCAAGTGTTCGTCCGGGTCGCCGAGGACGAAGGTGTCGAGCAGGGTGCGGATGCCCTCGGCGCTGTAGCCGTGGTCGCCCTCGTGCGGCGCACCGCCGGGTGCGTCACCCGGTGATGTCATCGCTGTTCTCGTCCTGCAGCCTGCGCAGCAGCAGCTTGTCCACGCGCGCGCCGTCCAGGTCGACGATCTCGATGCGCCAGCCGGCCCAGTCGAAGAACTCGCCGGCGTGCGGGATGCGCCCGAAGTAGTAGATGCACAGGCCGGCCAGGGTGTTGTAGTCGCCTTCCTCGGCGCTGGGCAGCTCGGCGCCGCCCAGCAGTTCGCGCAGGTCCTCGATCGCCAGCGAACCGTCGATCAGCAGCGAGCCGTCGGCGCGGGTCACCACCAGCGCGTCCTCGTCGGCGTTGTCGGCCGACTGCAGGCGCCCGACCACCGCGCCCATCAGGTCGCTGATCGTCACCAGGCCCTGGATCTCGCCGTACTCGTCCACCACCAGCGCCATCGATTGCTGCTCTTCGCGGAAGATCTCCAGCAGCTTCATCGCGTGGGTGGACTCGGACACGAACAAGGTGTCGCGCAGGCTCTGGAACAATTGGGTGGCGTCGCCGTCCATGCGCGTGACCAGCGATTTCACCTCCAGCACGCCGGCGATGTCCTGGTCGCTGCCGCGGTACACCGGATAGCGCGAGAACTCGTGTTCGCGCATCACCTGCAGGTTGCGCTGCGGCTCGGCGTTGGCATCGAGCCAGGCGATGCGGTTGCGCGGGGTCATCAGGCTGTCGGCGGTGCGGTCGCCCAGGCGCATGACCCGGTTCATCATGTCGCGCTCGTGCGCGTCGATCACGCCGGCCTCGTGGCTCTCGGCCACCAGCATGCGGATTTCCTCTTCGGTCACCGAGGCCGACTCCTCCTTGCCCAGGCCGAGCAGGCGCAGCACCAGCCGGGTCGAGCGCGACAGCACCCAGACGAACGGCGCGGCGGCCTTGGCCAGCCAGCCCATGGGGATGGCGACGACGCCGGCGATGACCTCCGAACGGGTCAGGGCCAGGCGCTTGGGCACCAGTTCGCCGAAGATCAGCGTCAGGAAGGTGATCAGCACGATCGCCAGGGTCTTGCCGATCAGCGCCGACCACGGCTGCGGATCGCCGAACAGGGTGAAGTTGGCCGCCAGCGCCGGGAACAGCGCCTGCAGCTTGGCCGCGATCGCCACGCCCATGGCCTCGCCGCCGAAGGTACCGGTGAGGATGCCGATGGCGGTGATGCCGATCTGCACGGTGGACAGGAAGTGCTCGGGGTTCTCGGCCAGCGCCAGCGCCTTGGCCGCGCGCGTGCTGGACTGGGCCATCTGCTTCAGCCGGCTCTTGCGCGAGGTCATCAGCGACATCTCGGACATCGCGAAGAAACCGTTGAGCAGGATGAGGGCTGCAACGATCAACAGTTCAAGCATGCGCGCGCTCCTTGGCGCCAAGGAAAGCGGGGACATGGGCGCCATTGCGGCGCGGGGGAGGGGGTGTGGGGTGGTCGTCCATAGGGTGCGCCCGCGAAGGGCGCGGCGGCGATGGTAACAAACCCGGGCGGGGGCCGCGTCCACGCCGCGCCGACGTCGCCAGGGCCGGCCCGGGGCCGCGACTACCCGCAGGTGTCAGCAAACAGTCATAATTCCGCCCCAGTGCCGTCCTCCCCGCGACGGCGGGAAGCGCGTTGCATGTTTTCGTTGCAGACCATCTTCGGTTCCGGCAAGCAGTTCTACACCCTGCTCGACGAGGCGGCACAGGCCGCCTACGACAGCACCAAGGCCCTGCACGCGATGATGCGCGAGTCCGACCGGCAGCCGGCGCTGGACGGCTTCAAGCTGGCGCGCCTGCGCGAGCGCGCCGCGTCCGACAAGATCGGCCAGGCGCTGGTGGACAGCTTCATGACCCCGATCGAGCGCGAGGACATCGAGGCCCTGGGCTCGGCCCTGTACAAGATCCCCAAGCAGGTGGAGAAGTTCGCCGATCGCTATTCGCTGGCGATCCAGCACCTGGAGCACATCGATTTCGCGCCGCGCTCGGCGATGCTGGAGCAGGCCGCGGCGGTGGTCGTGGAGATGGTCCACGACCTGCGCCACATGAACCTGGACCGGATGAGCGCGCTCAACGACAAGCTGCGCTCGCTGGAGAACGAGGCCGACCGGCTGATGCTGGAGCTGTACCGCGACATCTACTCCGGGCGCCTGGACAACCTGCAGATGTTCCTGCTCAAGGAGTTCTTCGAAATCCTGGAGAAGGCCATCGACCGTTGCCGCGAGGCCGGCGTGGTGGTCTACCAGATCGTGCTGAAGAACTCCTGATGGACGCGCTGCGGAGTTGCTGCCTGCGCGGCCGTGGCGCCCTGCGCGCGCCGGCCGCCGCCGCCGCGTGCGTGGAGGCGCGCCGATGCTGACCCTGGTCCTGATCGTGATCCTGGCGGCGCTAGTGTTCGAGTTCATCAACGGCTTCCACGACACCGCCAACTCGATCGCCACGGTGGTCGCCACCAAGGTGCTCAGCCCCGGCTGGGCGGTGATGCTGGCCGCGGCGATGAACCTGGTCGGCGCGCTGACCGGCACCGCCGTGGCGATGACCATCGCCTCCGGCCTGCTGAACACCGACGTGGTCGCGGTGACCCCGCAGGTGGTGCTGTGCGCGCTGCTCGGCGGCATCGTCTGGAACCTGATCACCTGGTGGAAGGGCCTGCCGTCCTCGTCCTCGCATGCGTTGATCGGCGGCCTGTGCGGCGCCGGCCTGGCCGCCGCGCACAACAACTGGGGCGCGCTGATCTGGTCGCAGAACCTCGGCGACTGGGCCAAGAACAAGGGCCTGCTGTGGAAGGTGTTCGTGCCGATGGTCACCTCGCCGATCGCCGGCTTCCTGCTCGGCATCGCGGTGATGCTGCTGCTGTGGGCGGCGATCGCCGGCCTGGCCAAGCTGGGCGGCCCGCTCGGGCGGCTGGCGCGGCCGCGCTGGGTCAATGCCTTCTTCGGCAAGGCGCAGATCGCCTCGGCCGCGTACATGGGCTATGCGCACGGCCACAACGACGCGCAGAAGACCATGGGCATCATCGCCATGACCCTGATCGGCGCGCAGAGCACCGGCGCCCTGGACGACCTGCCGTCGTGGCTGGCGTTCCTGCATCCCGACGCCAGCCAGGGGCAGGGCATCGCCACCTGGATCGTGCTGACCTGCGCGGTGGTGATGGCCGCCGGCACCGCCTCCGGCGGCTGGAAGATCATCAAGACCCTGGGCCACAAGATGGTCAAGCTGCATCCGATCCACGGCTTCGCCGCGGAGACCAGCTCGGCCACGATCCTGACCCTGGCCGCGCACTTCGGCATGCCGGTGTCCACCACCCACAGCATCTCCACCGCGATCATGGGCGTGGGCTTCGCCAAGAACCCGCGCTCGCTGCGCTTCGGCGTCATCGAACGCATCGTCTGGGCCTGGATCCTGACGATCCCGGCCGCTGCCGGCGTGGCGTATCTGATTTTCCGCGGATTCGCCTTGGCTGGGTGGGTGTGAGTGGGGCGGGGATTCGGGAGTCGGGATTGGGGATTCGCTAAAGCGGGTTCCCGGCTAGCCTGATATCCCCATCCGCCGCACTGCGGCGGGATACAGCCGAGGCGCGGCTGTCGCGAATCCCGAATCCCAACTCTCCAATCCCGCTTCCAACGCCGGGAACCCGCCTTAGCGAATCCCTAATCCCGAATGCCCAATCCCCGCTAATTAGCCCGATACATCGCCATCACGTCCTGACGCAACGCGCGCTGGCTGTCGGCGCGGTTGTAGAACATGTGGCCGCCGGGGTAGTTCTTGACCTGCACGCGGGTCGGGTCGTTGCCCATCACCGGCATCTGGTCCACGGTCAGCACCGAGCCCATGAACGGGCACGACAGGTCGTTCCAGCCGTGCACGATCAGCACGCGCAGCTTCGGGTCGATCGCCACCGACTGGCGCAACTGCGTCACCGAACCCTTGCGCAGTTCGTCGTCCCAGTCCCACAGCCGGTTCACGTCGTAGTTCAGCGCCTCGTAGCGGGCGTCGACCTTCCAGCCGACCACGCGGGTCACGAAATCGACCATCGCGGTGGTGGTGGGGGCGATGATGCTGTCCAGCAGCGGGTCGTTGGCGCGCTGCTCGGGGGCGTTGGGGAACGGGTCGAAGGCGGTGACGTTGGAGTCGTAGCGGCTGCCCAGTTCGCCCTTGTCGCGGAACACCTCGCGCAGGTAGGCCTGGGTCTCCAGGCGGCCGCCGGCGCGGCGCACGAAGGCCGGGTCCAGGCCGGTCATCGCGGTCACCTGCTGGATCATGCGGGTGGTGCCGGCTGGGTCGGAGCGGCCGCGCAGCAGCGCGGTGACGTAGTCGCCGCGGGTGTAGTCGATCACCTGGCGCATCGCTTCCGGGGTCAGCTTGCCCTCGCGTTCCAGGCGTGCGGCGGTGATCGACGGCAGGGTCAGCATCCACGGCAGCGGCGAGACGTCGCCGTTGTCGTCCAGGGTCGGGTTCAGATACGGCGAGACCAGGACCACGCCGTTCATCGCCACGCCGAGCTTGGTCTGCAGGTAGTGGGTGATGCGCGGGCCGCGGAAGCCGCCGTAGCTTTCGCCGACCAGGTACTTGCGCGACTGCAGGCGCTGGTTCTTCAGCAGCCAGTCGTAGATGGTGCGCGAGAGGTATTCGATGTCGGCCTGCGGGTTGTAGAACTGCTTCTTGGCCTGCTCGTCGGGCACGCGCGAGCGGCTGAAGCCGGTGCCGACCGGGTCGATGAACACCAGGTCGGTGAAGTCCAGCCAGGTGCCGGGGTTGTCGCGCAGCTGCGCCGGCGCCGAGGCGCTGTCGCCCTCGCTGCCGAACGCCACCACCTTCGGCCCGATCGCGCCCAGGTTGAGGTACACCGAGGCCGCGCCGGGGCCGCCGTTGAGCGCGAAGGTGACCGGACGGTCCTTGCCGTCCATGGTGTAGGCGGTATAGACCACGTCGGCGACGACCTTGCCCTGCTTGTCCTTCACCGGCAGCGTGCCGACCTTGACCGTGTAGCGCAGGGTGCGACCGTCGAGCTGGGTGGATTGGCTGGTCTGCGCGTCGGCCGGCAGTGGCGCCGGTTCGGCGGCGGCGGGCTTGTCGCCCTTGTCGGCATTGCCCGCATCGGCATCGGCGGCCAGCGCCGCGGTCATCGGCATCGCCGCCAGCAGCACGGCCAGCAGCACGGAAGGGAAGGTCGGCACGGGCGGTCGCTCGCAGGAAGGGAGCCGGCATGCTAGGCCGCGGCGTCGGCGCGGCGGATGTGCACAAAGCCATGGTCGGTGGCGGCGCGGCCTAGGGCGCGTCACCCATTCCCGAGGATGCCGCGTTGGGTCTGGCAGGCGCGCTGCCGGCGTTGCGTGGCGCAGCGCCTGACTGGCCGTCAGGTCAAGCCGCGCGGCGCCGGCAGCGCGCCTGCCAGGCCCAACCCGAAGGGCCGCGGTTGCGCGCGCCCGTGGCCGCGTCATCGCTCGGGCGTGGACGGACGTCCACTTCCTCGCTCTTCCTTGCCACAGGCACGCGCAATCGCGGCGCGGCATGCTCGGGGATGGGTGACACGCCCTAGTCATGCCGGTTCATCGGCGCTGGCTACAATCGCCGGTCCGTCCCGTGTCCGGTCCGCTGCGCATGCCCGTCCTTCGTTTTCGCCTGCCGCTAAGCCTGTTCCTGGCGGCGTTGCTGGCCGGCTGCGCCAGCGTGCCAGCGCCGCCGTCCGTGGCCGAGTCGCCGGCGGCGCACGATCCGCATGCCCACGATCGCCAGCGCCTGTGGCGGCTGTTGAGCACGCGCTGCCTGCCGCAGGCGCGCGCCGGCGCCGATCCGGCCCCTTGCAGCGAAGTGCATGCCGAGCCCGGCCAACGCTATGCCTTGATGAAGGACCTGCGCGGCGACTACCAGTACCTGCTGATTCCGACGGTGCCGGTGAGCGGGATCGAAGATCCACGCGCGCGTGCCGCCGGCGCACCGAACTGGCTGGGCCTGGCCTGGCAGGCGCGCACCCGGGTCGAGCGGTTGTTGAACCGGCCGCTGCCGCGCGAACTGACCAGCCTGACGATCAACCCGCCCTCGGCGCGTTCGCAGGACCAGTTGCATGTCCATATCGATTGCCTGGCGCCGCAGGTGCGCGACCAGTTGCAGGCGATGCAGGCGTCGATCGGCCCTACCTGGGCGCCGTTGCCGCAGCCGCTGCACGGCCACGCCTATCGGGCGATGCGCGTGGAGGGCGAAGAACTGGATGCGAATCCGCTGACGCTGCTGGCGCGCAGCCTGCCGCCGCAGCAGAGCATGGTGCACCAGACCCTGGCGGTGGTCGGCGCGGCGTTCGATGGTCGCCCGGGCTTCGTGCTGCTGGCCGCCACGGCGCTTCCCGGCGATGGGGTTGGTGCGGAGGAACTGCAGGATCACGACTGCACCGGCGTGGTGCCGGCGGCGCCTGCGCGTGGCTGAGGGCCCAGGCGGCGTCAATGCCGCGCAGGCAACTGACGGCATCCGCCGGTCGTGCGGCGCGCAGGCAGGAATGTTGTGGGAGGGACTTCAGTCCCGACGGCATGATGCCCCGGCATCTGCCTGCTTCGCGCGTCGCGACTGAGGTCGCTCCCGCACGATGCTTTCGGGAGCAGTCACAACCCGCTAGTGCAAACCCGACACGGCTCTCGCCGAGCCGGCCGGGGAAGCGGCATCTGCACCACCGCGCACGCGCTGACTGGAAGCGCCAGCGCGCGCACCCGGCCTCAGACCTCCAGCGACGCCAGGTCGCCCTTGGTCTCCAGCCACTGCTTGCGGTCGCCGGCGCGCTTCTTGGCCAGCAGCATGTCCATCAGCGAGCGGGTCTGGTCGCCGTCGTCCACGGTCAGTTGCACCAGGCGCCGGGTGTCCGGGTGGATGGTGGATTCGCGCAGCTGCTGCGGATTCATCTCGCCCAGGCCCTTGAAGCGGGTGACGCTGACCTGGCCCTTGATCTTCTCGCGTTCGATCTTGTCCAGCAGAGAGCGCTTCTCTTCCTCGTCCAGCGCGTAGAACACCTGCTTGCCCACGTCCACGCGGAACAGCGGCGGCATCGCCACGAACACGTGACCGGCGCGCACCAGGGCGGGGAAGTGGCGCAGGAACAGCGCGGTCAGCAGGGTCGCGATGTGCAGGCCGTCGGAGTCGGCGTCGGCCAGGATCACCACCTTGCCGTAGCGCAGGCCGTCGATCTCTTCCTTGCCGGGGTCGCAGCCGATCGCGATCGCCAGGTTGTGCACTTCCTCCGAGGCCAGCACGCTGCCGGAGGCCACTTCCCAGGTGTTGAGGATCTTGCCGCGCAGCGGCAGGATCGCCTGGAAATCCTTGTCGCGGGCCTGCTTGGCGCTGCCGCCCGCCGAGTCGCCCTCGACCAGGAACAGTTCGGTGCGCGAGAGGTCCTGGCTGATGCAGTCGGCCAGCTTGCCCGGCAGGGCCGGACCCTGGGTGACCTTCTTGCGCACGATCTGCTTCTCGGTCTTCAGCCGCGCGCTGGCGCGGTCGATGGCGATCTGCGCGATGCGCGTGCCGGTCTCCACGTTCTGGTTCAGCCACAGGCTGAAGGCATCGTGCGCGGCGCCTTCGATGAAGCCGGCGGCCTGGCGCGAGGACAGGCGTTCCTTGGTCTGGCCGCTGAACTGCGGGTCGGTCATCTTCAGCGAGAGCACGAACGCCACGCGGTCCCACACGTCTTCCGGCGCCAGCTTCACGCCGCGCGGCAGCAGGTTGCGGAAATCGCAGAACTCGCGCAGCGCGTCGGTGAGGCCGCTGCGCAGGCCGTTGACGTGGGTGCCGTGCTGCGCGGTGGGGATCAGGTTGACGTAGCTCTCCTGCACCAGCTCGCCTTCCACCACCCAGGCCACCGCCCAGTCGACGATCTCGCGGTCCTTCTTCAGGCTGCCGACGAACAGCTCGGCCGGCAGCAACTCGCGCTCGGCCAGTTCGCCGCGCAGGTAGTCGCGCAGGCCGTCCTCGAAGTACCAGGTGTCCTGCTCGCCGGTGGCCTCGTCGTGCAGCTTGACGGTCAGGCCGGGGCACAGCACCGCCTTGGCGCGCAGCAGGTGGCGCAGTGCGCGCACCGCGAACTTCGGCGTGTCGAAGTACTTCGGATCCGGCCAGAAGCGCAGACGCGTGCCGGTGTTCTTCTTGCCGACGCTGCCGACGATCTCCAGCTTGGAGGCGGCGTGGCCGTCGGCGAAGGCCATGCGGTACTCGTTGCCTTCGCGCTTGATGAACAGTTCCACCCGATTGGACAGCGCATTGACCACGCTGACGCCGACGCCGTGCAGGCCGCCGCTGAAGGTGTAGTTGCGGTCGCTGAACTTGCCGCCGGCATGCAGCCGGGTGAGGATCAGTTCGACGCCGGAGATCTTCTCTTCCGGATGGATGTCCACTGGCATGCCGCGGCCGTCGTCGGACACCTCGCAACTGCCGTCCTTGTACAGCGTCACCTCGATGTGCCGGGCATGGCCGGCCAGCGCCTCGTCCACGGCGTTGTCGATGACTTCCTGTGCCAGATGGTTCGGCCGTGCGGTGTCGGTGTACATGCCGGGCCGGCGCTTGACCGGGTCCAGGCCAGAGAGAACTTCGATGTCGGCGGCGTTGTAGCGGGTATTCATGCGTCTCAGCAGGTGGCGCGAAGCAGATCCGGAAGTGTGCGGTCTGCGGCGGTTTTTTGCACGTCGCCGGTGTTCAGGGCGGGTGCGGGGGCTCCACGCTACGCTGGCCCTGGAAAAACCGCGACGTCGCCCACATCTTCGTCGCACGTCCCAAAGGAGTCCGCCATGAACGTTCGCAAGCTGTTGACCCTGGCCGCCCTGGTCGCCGCCGCGGTGGCCGTGCCGGTCGCGATGGCCCAGGCGCAGAGCGCCGATCCGGCCGCCTCCGGTGCCGCCGCCTACGAGGCGCAGGTCGCCAAGGAAAAGGCCGAGGCCGACGCCAAGGCCAAGCGCCGCGCCGCCGCGGCCGCCGAGCACAAGGCCGGCAAGGATGCCGCCGCGCCTAAGAAGGAAGAGGAAGAGGAAGCGCGCAAGCCTTGAGTTTGCGCAACGTTTCCTGCACACGACGCCCCGGTCGCCCGGGGCGTCGCTTTTTTGTGGGGCGGCTGTTGCGCAAAAGCGCTTGGGCAAATCCGCTTCACCCGTTAAACTATGGCTTTCCGGGAGGCCTTTGAGCCATGACCCCCCTGATCTTCGTTACCGGCGGCGTAGTGTCCTCGCTTGGCAAGGGCATCGCGGCCGCTTCGCTTGCGTCCATTCTCGAGGCACGTGGCCTGTCGGTCACGATGATGAAGCTGGACCCCTACATCAACGTCGACCCGGGCACGATGAGCCCGTTCCAGCACGGCGAGGTGTACGTCACCGACGACGGCGCCGAGACCGACCTGGACCTGGGGCACTACGAGCGCTTCGTGCGCACGCGCCTGTCGCGCAAGAACTCGGTCACCACCGGGCGCATCTACGAGAACGTGATCCGCAAGGAGCGCCGCGGCGACTACCTGGGCGCCACCGTGCAGGTGATTCCGCACATCACCGACGAGATCCGTCGCTGCGTGGATGAAGCCACCGCCGGCTACGACGTGGCCCTGGTCGAGATCGGCGGCACCGTCGGCGACATCGAGTCGCTGCCGTTCCTGGAGGCGATCCGCCAGGTGCGCACCGAGCGCGGCGCCGAGAAGGCCATGTTCATGCACCTCACCCTGGTGCCGTACATCGCCGCGGCCGGCGAACTGAAGACCAAGCCGACCCAGCATTCGGTCAAGGAACTGCGCTCGATCGGCATCCAGCCGGACGTGCTGCTGTGCCGCTCGGAGCAGGCGATCCCGGATTCGGAGCGGCGCAAGATCGCGCTGTTCACCAACGTCTCCGAGCGCGCGGTGATCAGCGCCGCCGACATCGACGTGCTCTATGGCATGCCGCTGGAGTTGCACCGGCAGGGCCTGGACGAGATCGTCATCGACCAGTTCAAGCTGCGCGACAAGGTCGGCGCGGCCAACCTGTCGGAGTGGGAAGCCGTGGTCGACGCGATCAAGCATCCGCTCGACGAGGTCACCATCGCCGTGGTCGGCAAGTACGTGGACCATCAGGACGCATACAAGTCGGTCGGCGAGGCACTCAAGCACGGCGGCCTGCGCCAGCGCACCAAGGTCAACCTGAAGTGGCTGGAAGCGCAGGACCTGGAAGGCAGCGACATGGCGGCCCTGGCCGACGTGGACGGCATCCTGGTGCCGGGCGGCTTCGGCGACCGCGGCTTCGAAGGCAAGGTGCTGACCTCGCGCTATGCCCGCCAGCACGGCGTGCCGTACTTCGGCATCTGCTACGGCATGCAGGCTGCGGTGGTCGACTATGCGCGGCATGTCGCCGGGCTGGACGCGGCCAACAGCACCGAGAACGACCGGCAGTCGCCGTACCCGGTGATCGGCCTGATCACCGAATGGCGCACCGCCACTGGCGATGTCGAGAAGCGCGACGAGAAGTCCGATCTCGGCGGCACCATGCGCCTGGGCCTGCAGGAGCAGCGGCTCAAGCCGGGCACGCTGGCGCGCGAGCTGTACGGCAAGGACGTGGTCGCCGAGCGCCATCGCCACCGTTACGAGTTCAACAACCGCTATCGCACCCAGCTCGAGGACGCCGGCCTGGTGATTGCCGCCAAGTCGATGGACGACACCCTGGTGGAGATGGTGGAGTTGCCGCGCGAGACGCATCCGTGGTTCCTGGCCTGCCAGGCGCACCCGGAATTCCTGTCCACGCCGCGCGACGGCCATCCGTTGTTCATCGGCTTCGTGCGCGCCGCGCGCGAGCGCAAGGCCGGCGGCAAGCTGCTCAAGGAAGCCAGGGCGTGACTGCGACCGGGCGCAGCAGCGAGAGCAGGGTCGCGCGCTGGTTCTTTGCGGCGGCGGTGCTGGTGTTTCCTGCGGCCTTGCTGGTCTATTTCTCCTGGCGCAGCAGCACCGGCTTGGCCGATAGCTATGGGATGGGGCTGATGTATTGCCTGATCGCGGCGGTGGGGCTATCTGCGCCGCTGGCGCTGATCGGCGCACTCATCTGGGCTGCCGGCAGGTTCGGCGGCGGCTCCGTCCCTGCGCCCCTCCCGCGCCCCTCTGAACCTCCGGAAGGTAATCAATGAAGCTCTGTGGATTCGACGTCGGCCTGGACCGGCCGCTGTTCCTGATCGCCGGCCCGTGCGTGATCGAGTCGATGCAACTGCAGCTCGACGTGGCCGGCAGGCTCAAGGAGATCACCGGCCGGCTGGGCATCAACTTCATCTTCAAGTCCAGCTTCGACAAGGCCAACCGCACCTCCGGCACCAGCTTCCGCGGCCCCGGCCTGGAAGAAGGGCTGAAGGTGCTGGAGGCGGTGAAGACCCAGATCGGTGTGCCGGTGCTGACCGACGTGCACGAATACACGCCGATGCATGAGGTGGCGGCGGTGGTGGACGTGCTGCAGACCCCGGCGTTCCTGGTGCGGCAGACCGACTTCATCAAGAACGTGTGCGCCGCCGGCAAGCCGGTCAACATCAAGAAGGGCCAGTTCCTGTCGCCGTGGGACATGAAGCCGGTGGTGGAGAAGGCCAAGTCCACCGGCAACGAGCAGATCATGGTCTGCGAGCGCGGCGCCAGCTTCGGCTACAACAACCTGGTCAGCGACATGCGCTCGCTGAGCGTGATGCGCGAGACCGGCTGCCCAGTGGTGTTCGACGCCACCCATTCGGTGCAGTTGCCGGGCGGGCAGGGCGGCAGTTCCGGCGGCCAGCGCGAGTTCGTGCCGGTGCTGGCGCGCGCGGCGGTGGCCGTGGGCGTGGCCGGCGTGTTCGCCGAGACCCATCCGGACCCGTCCAAGGCACTGTCCGACGGCCCCAATGCGTGGCCGCTGGATCAGATGGAAGCGTTGCTGGAAACGCTGATGGAACTGGACGCGGTGACCAAGAAACACGGGTTCTCGCGCTTCGCGTGAGGCGCGCGCCGCCGCCGCTGCGGCTGTGCCGATCCTGGCCGGGTGCGGGCTGCAGGGTGTTCGTCGCCTTCTCGGAGCCGCGGCGATGACCGCACCCGAGCGGGCCGGCGCCTGGCCTTGGGGGCTGTGTGCCTTGTTGTTGTCGTTGCTGGCTTGGGCGGCGCTGGCGGTGGCGCTGTTCGCCTTCGCCAGTGGGATTGGCACGCCCAGCCACGGCGACCATTTCCTGGCCATGCTGTTCTGGATGGTGATCGCCCTGCTGGTAGTGGCAGTGGCTGCGGTGGGCGCGACGATCGCCGCCGCGCTGAGTTGGACGCAGCGCCGCGGCCGCCTCCTGGCCGGCATCGCCGGCGGCCTGCTGCTGGCGATGCTGGTCTTGATCCTGCTCTTCCTCAGCGGAATCCCGCTGGGCCTGATGGGCGCCGGCTGAGGCGGGATTTGGCAAGGAACCGGCGGCCGGGGATAATCAGCCGGCATTCGTTTCCGCCCCCTCTTCCTACAGGTAACCGGCCCGCCCATGAGTACGATCCGCAGCATCCACGCCCGTGAAATCCTCGACAGCCGCGGCAATCCCACGCTGGAAGCCGATGTCATCCTGGAGGACGGTTCGTTCGGTCGTGCCGCGGTGCCTTCGGGCGCGTCCACCGGCACCAAGGAAGCGGTCGAGCTGCGCGACGGCGACAAGACCCGCTACCTGGGCAAGGGCGTGCGCAAGGCGGTGGAGAACGTCAACACCACCATCGCCGGCGCGCTGAAGGGCTTCGACGCCGCCGACCAGCAGGGCCTGGACCGCCGCCTGATCGACCTGGACGGCACCGAGAACAAGGGCCGCCTGGGCGCCAACGCGCTGCTCGGCGTCTCGCTGGCCAACGCGCATGCCGTTGCCGCCTCGCGCAAGCAGCCGCTGTGGCAGTCGCTGGCCGCGGGCAACACCGCGAACCTGGCGCTGCCGGTGCCGATGATGAACATCATCAACGGCGGCGCGCATGCCGACAACAACGTCGATTTCCAGGAGTTCATGGTGCTGCCGGTCGGCGCTGCCTCGTTCTCCGAGGCGCTGCGCGCCGGCACCGAGATCTTCCACGCGCTGAAGTCGGTGTTGAAGGGCCACGGCCTGTCCACCGCGGTCGGCGACGAGGGCGGCTTCGCCCCGGACTTCCGCAGCAACGTGGAAGCGCTGGACACCATCCTGGAAGCGATCGGCAAGGCCGGCTACACCGCTGGCGAGGACGTGCTGCTGGGCCTGGACGTGGCCTCCAGCGAGTTCTACGACAACGGCAAGTACCACCTGGTGGGCGAGGGCAAGCGCCTGACCAGCGAGCAGTTCGTCGACTTCCTCGCCGACTGGGCCGCGCAGTATCCGATCGTCAGCATCGAGGACGGCCTGGCCGAGGACGACTGGGCCGGCTGGAAGCTGCTCACCGACCGCATCGGCAGCAAGGTGCAACTGGTCGGCGACGACCTGTTCGTGACCAATCCGAAGATCTTCAAGCAGGGCATCGAGTCCGGCACCGCCAACGCGATCCTGATCAAGGTCAACCAGATCGGCACCCTGACCGAGACCCTGGAAGCCATCGCCATGGCCGACAAGGCCGGCTACGCGGCCATCGTCTCGCACCGTTCCGGCGAGACCGAGGACACCACCATCGCCGACATCGCCGTGGCCACCACCGCCACCCAGATCAAGACCGGCTCGCTGTGCCGCAGCGATCGCGTGGCCAAATACAACCAGCTGCTGCGCATCGAGGAAGCGCTCGGCAGCGCCGCGCGCTACGCCGGGCGCGACGCGTTCGTCTCGCTCAAGCGATAAGCCGTGCGCAACTGGCGCTGGCTGCTGCTGGTGCTGGCGGGACTGCTGGCGTGGCTGCAGTACCGTTTCTGGCTCGGCCCGGGCAATTCCGGCGAAGTGCTGGTGCTCGAAAGTCAGGTCGAGCACCAGAAGCGCGACAACGAAGGTCTGCAGCAACGCAACGCCGCGCTCGCCGCCGAGGTCAAGGACCTCAAGGACGGCGAGGCGGCGATCGAGGAGCGCGCGCGTAGCGAACTGGGCATGATCAAACCGGGCGAAAAGTTCTACCGCGTGGTCGAGAACGCGCCGGTGTCGACCGCGCCGGCCGGTACGGCAGCCGGCGCGCAGCCGGCGCCTGTGACGCCGGCGCCGGGCGAGCAGCCCTGATGGCCACCGTCTGGGCCGTGGTCCCGGCGGCTGGCCGCGGCACCCGTTTCGGCGGCGCCACGCCCAAGCAGTACCTGCAGGCGGGCGGGCGCCCGTTGCTGGCGCATGCCTTGGAAGCGCTGCTGGCGCATCCGGCGGTGGCCGGGGCGATGGTGGCGCTGGGCGTGGACGATGCACAGTGGCCGGGTTGGACCGAACTGGCTGGCAAGCCGGTCCTGACCTGCCTGGGCGCCGGCAGCCGTGCCGGCTCGGTGCTGGCCGCGTTGCATGCCTTGCCGGAGTCGGTGAAGGCGGACGACTTCGTGCTGGT
The DNA here is from genome assembly GCF_034105325.1 of Xanthomonas sp. LF02-5. Taxonomy (NCBI): domain Bacteria; kingdom Pseudomonadati; phylum Pseudomonadota; class Gammaproteobacteria; order Lysobacterales; family Lysobacteraceae; genus Xanthomonas; species Xanthomonas sp. LF02-5. Next base: position 18,789 of record NZ_JAXGGF010000008.1, read on the forward strand.
GCACGATGCGGCGCGGCCGAACCTGGCGCTGGCCGACCTGGACCGGCTGCTGGAGGCGGGGCGCGGCGATCCGGTCGGCGCGATCCTGGCCGCGCCGGTGCGCGACACGCTCAAGCGCGCCGGCGACGACGGCGGCATCGATGGCACCGAACCGCGCGAGCGCCTGTGGCGCGCGCTGACCCCGCAACTGTTCCGGCGCATGCAACTGAGCCGGGCCCTGGAGCAGGCCGCCGCGGCCGGGGTCGAGGTCACCGACGACGCGATGGCGATGGAGTTGCTGGGGCTGCGGCCGCTGCTGGTCGAGGGCGCCGAAGACAATTTCAAGGTCACCACACCGGCCGACCTGGCGCGTTTCGAGTTCGAACTGTTCCAGCGGCAGGGCGGCTGATGCGGTTCGAGGACGCGGTGGCGCACGCCTGGCTGCAGCAGGCCGCGAACGCTGCGATCGTGGTCGATGGCGACGACATCCAGCACGAGGCCAATGCCAACCTGTGGGCGTTCTCGCCGCGCGAGGATCACGCCGCGGGCATCGACGTGGCGAGCGTGGCGCGGTTCGTGGAGGCGGCCGCCGACGATCGCCAGGCCACGCTGCGCGCGCAGGCGGCGCCGGCGATGACCTTCTACTGCTGGCATGATGGCCAGGCGCGGCAGTTGCGCTTCAGCCTGGTGTCGTCGGCGCACGGCCGTCTGCCGTTCCGCGTGCCGACCCGGCACACGCCGCTGCCGGCGCTGGTCGAACGCATCGTCCATGACGACTGGCTCAACCCGCTGTGGGGCGCAGCGGACGAACGAGAGGCCATGCCGGCGTCCGAGCCGCTCCCGGTTTACGTGCGCACGCTGCACTCCGGCGTCTGACCGCCGGACGGCGTCGACGCTTCTACGAACAGGATTCCCATGTCACACGATTCCCTTTCCGTTCCTCCCTTCCGCATCGGCCAGGGCTACGACGTCCACGCCTTCGGCGAGGGCGACCACATCATGCTCGGCGGCGTGCGCGTGGCGCACGAGCGCGGCGTACTCGCCCACAGCGACGGCGACGTGGCGATCCACGCCCTGTGCGACGCCTTGCTCGGCGCGCTGGCGCTGGGCGACATCGGCCAGCATTTCCCCCCGTCCGATCCGCGCTGGAAGGGCGCCGACAGTGCGCAGTTTCTCGATCACTGCGTCGGCCTGCTGCACGCGCGCGGCTGGCGCCTGGGCAATGCCGACATCACCGTGATCTGCGAACGGCCCAAGGTCGGCCCGCATGCGCAGGCGATGCGCGAGCGCCTTGCGGCGCTGTTGCAGGTCGAACTGGACTGCGTGAGCGTCAAGGCCACCACCAGCGAGAAGCTCGGCTTCACCGGCCGTGGCGAAGGCATCGCGGCGCAGGCCGTGGCCCTGCTGGTGGCGCTGTGAGCGAGTTGCCGCGTGCGTTCGGCGCCGCGCCGTTGCAGGCGCGCATGCGCAGCACCGCCGAGGATTTTCAGGTCGACGAACTGCCCGCGTTCGCGCCCAGCGGCGAGGGCGAGCACCTGCTGCTGACCGTGCGCAAGCGCGGCATGAACACCGCCTTCGCCGCGCGCCGCCTGGCGCAGTGGGCCGGGGTGGCGGAACTGGCGATCGGCTACGCCGGCATGAAGGACCGCCATGCGGTCACCACCCAGCGCTTCTCGGTGCATCTGCCCAAGCGTGTGGCGCCGGCGCTGGACAGCTTGCAGGACGCGGATCTGCAGGTGCTGGAAGCGCACTGGCACAACCGCAAGCTGCCGCGTGGCGCGCTGGCCGGCAACGGCTTCGTGCTGGTGTTGCGCGAGGTGCGCGGCGAGCGCGGCGCGATCGAGACGCGGCTGGCGCAGATCGCCGCGCGCGGCATTCCCAACTGGTTCGGCGAACAGCGCTTCGGCCGCGATGGCGGCAACGTCGGCGCCGCGCTGGCGATGTTCGGCGGCCGCCGCGTGCGCCGCGAGCAGCGCTCGCTGCTGCTGTCGGCGGCCCGTTCGGAGCTGTTCAACCGGGTGCTGGCCGCCCGCGTGGCCGCCGGCAACTGGGACAGCGCGCTGGACGGCGAAGTGTGGATGCTCGACGGCAGCCGCAGCGTGTTCGGTCCGGAGCCGTGGTCGGAGGCGCTGGCCGAGCGCTTGCAGCGCTTCGACATCCATCCGTCCGCGCCGCTGTGGGGCGCCGGCGAGCTGCGCAGCGCCGAGGCGGCGCGTGCGCTGGAACTGGCGGTGCTGGACGAGGCGGTCGCGCAGCGCCTGCGCGACGGCCTGGAGCGCGAGGGCCTGAAGCAGGAGCGGCGGGCGACCCGCCTGCGCGTGGCCGACCTGCAATGGCGCTGGCTGGACGGGCAGGACGACGCGCTGGAACTGCGCTTCGCATTGCCGCCGGGCAGCTACGCCACGGCACTGCTGCACGAACTCGGCCAGGTCGAAGAGGCGCCGCAGGCCTCCACCGAGGCCTGAGCGCAGCCGACGCCTGCCGCGTCGGTCGCGACAACGCGTGCTAGAACCGATAGCTGCCGGTCAGCAGCAGGCTGCGGCCGTCCGGCAGCGGCACGAAGGTCTCGTCGAACTCGTCGGCATACAGTCGCCGATCGAAGACGTTGCGCATGCCCACGGTCACGCCCCAGGTTTCGGTGCGATAGGACACGTTCGCGTCCACGCTGGCCTGCCCGGGAATCTTGAAATAGCCGCCGGCCAGGCGGCGGCCGAGGGTGTGATCGCGCGCCAGGATGCCGCCGGCCACGCCCCAGCCGCTCCAGCGGCTGTCCTGGAACTGGTAGCTGCTCCACAGGGTGAAACGGGTGCGCGGGACGCCGAGGGTCGGCGTACCGTCGCGCCGGCCGATGCGGGCCAGCGCCAGGCTGCTGCTCAGTTCCAGGCCGGGGGCGAGGGCGCCGACGAAGTCGAGATCCAGCCCGTGGTTGCTCTGGCTGTCGATCGGTCTGGCGAAGTACGACGGATGCGCCAGCACCAGGTCGAAGCTGCGGTCGACGGTGATCTGGTAGTAGGCGGCGCTGAGCCGCGCCCGGTGCTCGAACAGATCGATCTTCGCCCCCGCCTCCACTTGCCGCGACAACGCGGGCGGCAATGGCCGGCCGTTCTTGCCGAGCACGGCACTTGGCGCAAAGCCGTTCATGGTGCTGGCGTACAGCGACGCCTCCGGGGTCAGCTTGTAGACCACGCCGACGTTGGGCACCCAGCGGCGCCGGCGCAACTGGCGCAGTTTGCCCTTGGCATCGTAGCTGGAAATCTCGTACGCCGAGCGGCGCAGCGCCAGCAGTACGTCCCAGCGTTCGCCTATGCTGATCTGGTCCTGCAGCAGGATGCCGCTCCGACTCGACCACGGGCTGCCGGGGTAATGCAGAATCCCGCGCCGCGAATGCGGCCAGTGCACCGGACCCAGCCGCTCGTCGCCGAACACGTCGTAGCGGTTGCGGTGCATGCGGATGAAGTAATCGCTGCTGCCCAGCCGCGCGCGCGTGTAATCCAGGCCCAGGGTCACGGTCTGCCGCAGCGGCCCGTCGCCGAAGCTGCCGACCAGGTCGTTCTGGATGGTGTAGTACGCCGTCGTATTGCGGTACGCCTCGGCATAGGCGCGCACGGCGCCCTTCGGCGAAGGCGACAGCATGCCCCAGTTGCGCGCGTCGATCGCCTGGGTCACGTACTGGCCGCGGCTGCGCAGTTGCCAGCGGTCGCTGAGCCGCTGATCGAACAGGTAATAGGCGCGCTGGGTGCGGTAGGCGGTGTGGTCCTGTGCGTTGCCCAGCCGCAAGCTCCTGGGCGTCATCGCCGACACGCGGTTGCGCAGCAGCAGGGCATGGTCGGCGGCCGGCTGCCGATCGGTCACGCGCTGCACGCCGAGCACCAGGCGGTTGTCGTCTCCCTGCCAGGCGATGGCCGGCGCCAGGTAGGCGGCATTGCGCGGGCCGTAGCCTTGCGCCGTGGAATCGGCATGCTGGCCGGAGACGACGAGCCGATAGCTCAGCGGCGTGGCGCCGATCGGTCCGGTCGTATCGAGCCCGGCCTGCACGTCGCCGCGCTCGCCGAGGACGTAGCTCAGTTCGCGCTTCGGTGTGCGCAGCGGTTGCTTGGTGACGACGTTGATCAGTCCGCTCATGTCGCCGCCGTTGCTGTCGCCGAGGATCGATTCCGGGCCCTTGAGCACTTCGACCCGCTCCACGCCGATCATCGGCGGGTAGCCGCCGAGGCCGACGAAGCTGTTCGGCATCCCGTCGGTCATGCCGTTGCCGGTGTAGATGCCGCGGATCTTGAACAGCGGCGCGCGCAACGGATTTTCGATCTGCTGCACGCTGGCCACGTTGCGCAGGGCGTCGGCGACGGTGCGCACCTGTTGCGAGGCCAGCAGATGCGGAGCGACCACGTTCACCGACTGCGGTACGGCGATGGAATCGGCGGCGTAACGCAGCGCGTCGCTGGCATAGGCTGGCACGTCGCCCATGGCGTGCTCGGTCAGCGCCGCGGCGTCGACCTGTTCCAGCAGCTTGGCTGGCGCGCCGGCGCGGTGCGCATCGGCGGCATCAGCAGGATCGACCGGCGCCGTGGGGGCGGGGGTGACCGCCACCGTGTTCGCATCGAGCATGCGGTACGCGAGGCCACTCGATTGCAGCAGGCGCTGCAGCGCCGCGTCCGGGGTGAACATGCCTTGCAGCCCGTCGCTGCGCATCCCGGCCAGGGTCGGGCTGGCGGTCAGCACCTGCATGTTAGCCTGTTTGCCGTACGCGATCAGCGCCGTGGACAGCGCCTGCGGCGGGATCGAGAACCCGATCTGCCGTGCGTCGGGTGCGAGTGGCACGGCGAGGGCAGGGGGGCAGGGTGCGAGCTGCAATGCCAGGCTGCCGCAGATGATCAGTCGCCTCAGCCCACGCACTGCCCGTCGCCCCCCAGCGGAAGCGCGAATTATGCCACGCGCGGTGATGCCGACGCGGGCGCCCGCCGCCCCTAAGCCCGGGCGGCGCGCGGTATCGCCTAACGGCGGCTCAGCACGATCTCGTCCTTGCCCTGGCGCACCCGCAGCGGGAACACCTGCGGCAAGGCCTCGATCCACTGCGCGGTCGCCTGGGTGTCGACGGTGCCGGTGAAGCTCAGTCGTGCAAGCTCCGGGTCGTCCAGGCGCAGTGGCCGGTCGCTGTAGCGGTTGACCCGCGCGATCACCGTGTCCAGTGGCGTATCGACGAACTCCAGCCGGTGATCGCGCCAGGCGGTGGCCTGCGCCACGTCGATCTGGCTGACCTGCAGCGCGGGCTTGGCCGGATCGTAGGACACGCGCTGTCCGGCCACCGCTTCCAGCCCGCCGCTGCCGTCGGCCGGCACCTGGCCGGCGCCGTAGATGCGGACCCGGCCTTCGGTGACCGCGACTTCGACGCGTTCGCCGTCGCGGCTGACGTCGAAGGCGGTGCCCAAGTCCAGGATCGACACGCCGCCGGCGTCGACCACGAACGGGCGCCCGGCGTGATGCGCCACGTCGAAGAAGGCCTCGCCGGCGATCAGCTCCACGTGGCGCTGCGCGGCGCTGAAGCGGGTGCTCAACTTCGATGCACCGCCGAGCGCGATTTTCGAGCCGTCCGCCAGCACGATGTCCTGGTGGCGGCTGGTCGCGCTGCTGTAGACCTGGGTGAGCGGCGGCGGGTGCAGCTGCCGCCAGGCCAGGGCGCCGCCGAGCGCCAGCACGCCCACGCAGGCCGCTACCTGCAGCGGCCGCCAGCGCGAACGCGGCGGCGCGAACCTGCGCACCACCTCGTCCCGCGCTGCCGCATCGAGCGTCGCCAGGTCGCCGCCGAGCGCATTGATGCGTTCGAACGCCTGCAGATGCCGCGGGTCGGCCTCCGTCCAGTCCAGCCAGCGCGCCACGGTGTCCTCGTTGCTGTCGGGTTCGCGCAGCAGGGCCCACCAGCGCGCGGCGTCGTCGAGGATGTGTTGGTCGATGCCGCTGTCCATTACGGGATCTCCGCTTCGTCGAAGCGTTTGCGGCAATGCGCGAGCGCGTTGGCCACATGGTAGCGGACCATCCGTTCGCTCACGTTCATCGCCTTGGCGATCATGCCGAAGTCCTTGCCTTCGATCACGTGCAGCACGAAGGCGCGGCTGGTCTTGGCGGGAAGTTCTTGCAGCGCCCGGGTCAGCGCGCGCAGTTGCTCGCTGGCCGTGGCGTGCCGCTCGGGAACCGGCGGGAGCGGCAGATCGTGCTCCGGCAGCTCCACCGCGGCGTTTTCGCGGACCTTGCGCATGCGCAGCCGGTCCACCGCCAGGTTCGAGGCGACATGGAACAGGTAGGCGCGCGGCGATGCCAGCGCGTCGGGACGCTCAAGCGTCACGATGCGCATGTACGCCTCCTGCGCCACGTCCTGCGCGTCCGCCATCGAGCCGAGCTTGCAGTGCAGGAACGCGAGCAGGGCGCGGTGATGTTCCTTGAACAGCGCGTCGACCTGGTGCGCAGGCGCCTGCTCCGGCGACGGCGCGCCCTCGGTGTGCTCGGCCCGGCTCACGACTGCTGATGCTCCTGGAGGGAAGCGGCCGCGGCAGTATAGCCAGGCTCACTGGCCGCCACGCGACGCAGCACCGCAAGCGGCCGGCAGCGCCGCGGCCAGCAAGCCTTCCGCATGCGTCCGCAATGCCTCGCGGCGGCGAAACGCCGCGCGGTGCTGGCTGGGTACATCGGCCGCAGTCTTGCGTGCCGGGGTCAGCGGCAGCGCGAACCAGCCATCGACGATGGGCGTACCGCCCTGCTCGATCCAGAACGCGTCGTAGTCGGACAGGAACACGTCTCGCTTGCGCTGCAGCGGATGCGCGCCATTGCAGACGGCGCGGATCGCGTGCGCGCCGAGGCGCTCGGCGAAGGTGCAGGCGAGGGACAGCATCAGTTGCTTGGGCCGCAGCCCGTGCATCTGCTTGGTCAGCGCGCGCACCACGTCGCGGGCGTCGGCACCCTTTGGGCCCTGCAGGCAACCGATCAGTACTGTCGGATGGGCGTCGTCGCCGGTCACGGTCAGCACCAGGCGATACAGTTCGCGTCCCGCCGCGTCGCTGAGCTGCAACCAGAGCTCGCCTTCGCAGCTCATCGGCGCCGGCGGCAGCAGCGACAGCGTCAGCAGGCTGCCATCGTGCAGCGGCAGCGTCCCCAGGTCCGCCTGGCCTTGCCGGTAGATGGCGTCGAACAACGCGGCCGGCAGGCGCTCGAGCATCAGGCGATAGTGCTGCCGGAGGTGACGCAGCCGCGCCTTGCTGCTCCAGCGGGTGTTCACGAAACGATGCAGGTGGCGCTCGAGCAGGCGCGGATCGCGCTCGGCGTAGCCGCGCATGCGCGGGTCGCGGCACAGTTCGTCGAGGAAACGCAGATGCGCGGCAGGCATGCGCAGTGAACGCAGCAGGTACTTGGCCGCCTTGATCCCGCGCTGCAGGCGGTTGCCGTGCCAGTCCGTGCGCCCCTGGAACGAGCCCAGGAACAGCGGCCACCACCGTGACGGTGCGGCATCGGCGCTCGGCCGGGGCGGCAGCGTAGGCCGGGCCAGGCGGGTCGGCGCCGACTCGAACGCTGCGGCGCTCGCGGAAACGTCCACCAGATCAGTGGGTTGCAGGAAGAATTCGGTGGTCGCTTCGGTCACGTTCGGCTCGCAGAGGGACGGCGCTCTCTGACAAGACGTTTCAAGAAGCGAAAATTGAAATGGGTCCGCACGCGCGGTGCTCGGCCGCGTCCGCGGCGTCCCGGCCTGGCCGGATCTGCGTCGGGCAGGCGACGGGGGGCGTGCGACGGGCGTTCCCGTTCACGCCGGTCGCGGTGAAGCCGCTCTTGCACGCGAATGACAGATCAGTGGGCGATGCCGGATTCGGCGGCGCCACGATCCGGCGCCCTCCACCTCGGCCAGTGCAAAGGTTCCCGATCGGGCCAGCGAGCCGCGGTGCCCTCAGTTGCGGCGCCGCTCAGCGCCGCGCCAGCAGCACCAGCATCGCGCCGGTGCCGCCTTGCGCGGTCGGCGCCGAATGGAAGGCCAGCACGTCGTTGCGCTGGCGCAGCAGGCGGTCCACCAGGTTCTTCAGCAGCGGCACGCCGCCCGATTGCAGGCCCTTACCGTGCACGATCCGCACGCAGCCGAACTCATGCGCGTGCGCCTCGGCCAGGAACTGGCGCAGCAGCGTCTCGGCCTGCGCCGCAGTGGCACCGTGCAGGTCCAGTTCGTCCTGGGCCGAGAACTGGCCCTTGCGCAGGCGCTGGAACACCCGCGCCGGCAGATGCTCGCGGCGGTAGCTGGCCACGTCGCCGGCTTCCAGTGGTGTGCTCTGGCGCAGCAATTGCTGGAACTCGCCCTGCGCCTCGGCGTCGTCGCGTTCGGCCATGCGCGCGCGCGGCTTGGGGCGCGGCTTGGCATTGGCCGGCGGCGTCGCGTTGAGCGGGGCCACCTTGCCGATGGCCGCGCGGAACAGCGCGGCGGGATCTTCGTCGTCGGAATGCGCCATGCGCACAGCTTAGAGCGTGCGGCGCGGTTTGAGGTGAGCGCGGCGTTGCCGGCAGCGTCTGGCGTGCGGACCACTGCGCTGCGGTCGCACGGCGCGACGCCGCTCCAGTGCGCGGCGCGATGGCCGTCACCGCGGTCGTCGTCGCGCTGTCAGCGACCTGGCAGGGCGCATCCGGTATCATGCCCCCGGTTTTCGAGGAGCACCATGCGCGTATTAGTGAGCAACGACGACGGCGTCGACGCCGCCGGCATCCGCATGCTGGCCGAGCAGTTGCGCGGCGCCGGCCACGAGGTGACGGTGGTCGCACCCGACCGCGACCGGTCCGGCGCCAGCAATTCGCTGACCCTGGATCTGCCGATCCGGCTCAAGCGCATCGACCACTACACCTGCAGCGTCGCCGGCACGCCCACCGACTGCGTGCATCTGGCGCTCACCGGCATGCTGGAGTTCGACCCGGACATCGTGGTCTCCGGCATCAACAATTCCGCCAATCTCGGCGACGACGTGATCTATTCCGGTACCGTCTCGGCGGCGATGGAAGGCCGCTTCCTCGGCCTGCCCGCGGTGGCGGTGTCGCTGGTCAGCCACAACCACGACCCCAGGCATTTCCAGACCGCCGCACGCGCCGCGGTGGAGATCGTGGCCCAGCTCAAGGCCGATCCGCTGCCGGCCGACACCATCCTCAACGTCAACGTGCCCGACCTGCCGTGGCAGGAGATCAAGGGCTTCGAGGTCACCCGGCTCGGCAACCGCCACCGCTCCGAACCGTGCCTGCCGCAGACCGACCCGCGCGGCGGCACCGTGTACTGGATCGGCCCGGCCGGGCGCGAGCAGGACGCCGGTCCCGGTACCGACTTCCACGCGGTACGCACCGGCTTCATCTCGATCACCCCGATCCAGGTCGATCTGACCCGCTACCAGGCACTGGAAAAGGTCGCCAGCTGGGTCGGCGGCCTGACCGCCGCGCTGGGCCGCCCGGCATGACCCCGCGGTTGCGCCTGCAGCCGGAAGCGATCGGCATCGGCATGACCTCGCAGCGCGTGCGCGACCGCCTGGTCGAGCGCCTGCGCGAGGCCGGCATCCGCGACGAGAGCGTGCTCAACGCGGTGCGCACCGTGCCGCGGCATCTGTTCATCGACGAGGCGCTGGCCTCGCGCGCCTACGAGGACACCGCGCTGCCGATCGGCCACGGCCAGACCATCTCGCAACCGTGGGTGGTGGCGCGCATGACCGAGACGGTGCTGGAAGCGGCGCCGAAGAGGGTGCTGGAAGTCGGTACCGGCTCCGGCTACCAGGCGGCCATCCTGGCCGCGCTGGGTCTGGAAGTGCATACCGTCGAGCGCATCGGCGATCTGCTGCGGCAGGCGCGCAAGCGTTTCCGCCAGCTCGGCATGAACGTGCGCAGCAAGCACGACGACGGCCGCATCGGCTGGCCCGAGCATGGCCCGTTCGACGCGATCGTGGTCACGGCGGCGGCACCGGCGCTGGTCGACGCACTGATCGAACAGCTGGCCCCGGGCGGCTGCCTGGTGGCGCCGGTCGGTGGCCCGTCCGCGCAATCGCTGATCCGCCTGCGCCGCGCCGCCGACGGCCAGATCGAACAAGACGTCCTGGCGCCGGTGACCTTCGTCCCGTTGCTGTCGGGCATGCTGGATTGACCTCCCGGAGCCGCACTGGATGAAGATTTTCGGGCCGTTGTACGAACGCGCCATCGCCTGGTCGCGGCATCGCCGCGCGCCGGCCCTGCTGACCGGTCTCAGTTTCGCCGAGGCCATCGTGTTCCCGGTGCCGCCGGAAGTGATGCTGGCGCCGATGTCGCTGGCACAGCCGCGGCGCGCGCTGTGGTTCGCCACGTTGAGCCTGCTCGGCTCCCTGGCTGGCGCGGTGATCGGCTATCTGCTCGGGCATTTCGCCTTCGCCGCGGTGCAGCCGCTGATCGAATGGCTCGGTTGGACGCAGAAGATCGACGCGCAGGTGAACCACTTGCGCGAGGTCATCGCCGAGTCGCCGTGGCGTGCGTTCTGGCTGCTGGTGCTGGCCGGCTTCACCCCGATCCCGCTGAAGATATTCACCTGGGCCTCAGGCATCGTCGGGGTGCCGCTGCTACCGTTCCTGGCGAGCATGCTGGTGGGGCGCGGCAAGCGCGTGTACCTGGTGGCCGGGGCGATCCGTCTCGGCGGGCCGCGCGCGGAAGCCGCGTTGCGCCGCTGGATCGAGCCGCTCGGCTGGGTCGCCTCGGCGATCCTGGCGCTGCTGGTGGTGTGGGTCATATGGAGAGCGAAGGTCGGATGAGCGTGGATCGGGTGGTGCGGAACGGCCTGCGTTGCGGCCTGGGGGTGCTGGTGGCGGTGGCGCTCGGCGCCTGCAGCAGCGCCACGGTGGTGCGCACGCCGGGCGGCGCGCCGGTGCGCGGCACCGCTGCTGCCTCGGCGCCTCGCGTGTCCGTGCCCAAGCCCGGAGTCAGCGCCACCGTTCGGCGCGGCGACACGCTGTACGCGATCGCCCGCGCCAACAACATCACCCCGCAGGACCTGGCCGGCTGGAACGGTCTGCAGCCGCCGTACACCATCTATCCGGGGCAGTCGCTGAAGCTGTATCCGCCGGGTGGGGCAGTCGCCGTGCGGCCCGGTAGCGGCCCGGTGACGCCGCCGGCCTCCGGTGCCGGCGCCGCCGCTCGGCCGCCGTCCGTTCCGGTGCCGGCGCCGGTCAGCAGCGGTTTCCCCTGGCGCTGGCCGGCCGATGGCGTGGTGGTCAGCCGCTTCGTCGGCGGCGAGGCGACCAAGCAGGGCATCGACATCGGCGGCAGCAACGGCGAGGCCGTGCGCGCCGCGGCGGACGGCGTGGTGGTCTATTCCGGCGCCGGCCTGGTCGGCTACGGCGAACTGATCATCGTCAAGCACAACGAACAGTGGCTGTCGGCCTACGGCCACAACCGCAAGCGCCTGGTCAACGAAGGCCAGAACGTCAAGGCCGGCCAGCAGATCGCCGAAATGGGCCACAGCGGCGCGGCGCGCGACATGCTGCACTTCGAGATCCGCTACAACGGCAAGCCGGTCGACCCACTGCTGTATCTGCCGCCGAAGTAACCGGTTGCGTCGTTGCGCGGGCGGATCCCCGGCCCGGCGCAGCGCGCCGGGCGTTCGCCAACGGCGCGGCCCAGTGGGCCGCAAGCGCCGCCGGCTCACCCGCTACAACGGCAAGCCGGTCGACCCGCTGCTGTATCTGCCGCCGAAGTAACCGGTTGCGTCGTTACGCGGGCGGATCCCCGGCCCGGCGCAGCGCGCCGGGCGTTCGCCATCGGCGCGGCCCAGTGGGCCGCAAGCGCCGCCGGCTCACCCGGGGTGCCACCGTGCATGCATTCTTTTGTGGGAGGGGCTTCAGCCCCGACGCGCCGTGCTCGCATCGCGCGGCAGACGCCGCGCAGCGATCTGCAAGAGACGAAAGGAACGACAGGCGTCCTCTCTGCCTCGATCGCATGTTGTCCGCGGCGCGGCCAGGCCGTGGTTGAGGCCGCTGAGGTCAACGATGAGGAGGTCGCAGTGCCCGGCCCGCGACGCCTGGCTCAGCCTTCGAGCAGAAACCCCACCGCCACGCGCCGGCCTTCCGCGGCCAGCACGTTGTAGGTGCGCGCCGCAGCGGCATTGTTCATCACCTCGATGCCGATGCCGCGGGTCAGGAACAGCGCCATCACCGCCGCGGCGGGAAACACCTGGCGTTCGCCGGTGCCGAGGATCACCAGGGCCGGGTTGAGCTCCAGCAGTGGCTGCAGATGCTGCGGCTGCAGGTCGCCGGCCGGCGGGGCCTGCCAGTCCTCGACCAGGGTGTCCGGCGCGAGGACAAAGCTGCGGGTCAACAGCCGGTCGTTCACCTTGGCCTGGCGGCCGTCGGCCATGCGCAGGGCATAGGCGTAGTCGGGCAGGTCCTGGGTCAGTTGCATGGGGTCACCGGAGCGCGCTCAGGCGCGCGGCAGCACGATCTGCCGGTCTTCCTTGGCCGGGCGATACAGGATCGCGGTATGGCCGATGCGCTGCACCAGCACGCTGTGCGACTGCTCCACCATGCTGCCGATGGCGGCGTCGCGGGCCTCGCGGTCGTCGCCGCCGACCTTCACCTTGACCAGTTCGTGGCGCTCCAGCACCTCGTCCAGTTCGGCCAGGAAGGCCGGGGTGACGCCCTTGCTGCCGATCTGCAGCAGGGGTTTGAGGTCGTGGGCCAGGCCGCGCAGGAAGCGGTTCTGGGCCGAGGTCAGGCTGATCGACATGCAGGTGGGAGCAGGGTTGGCAAGGGCGATCAGGGTATCATGGCCGCCCCTCCCGACCGTGCGTCCATGGCCACCCGCAGCAAAAGCAGCCAACGCTGGCTCCGCGAACATTTCGCCGACCCCTTCGTGAAGAAGGCCCAGGCCGAAGGCATGCGCTCGCGCGCGGCCTATAAGCTGGAGGAACTGCTGCAGCGCGACAGGCTGCTCAAGCCGGACATGGTGGTGGTCGATCTCGGCGCCGCGCCGGGCGGCTGGTCGCAGCAGGTGCGCAAGTCGATGGGCGACCGCGGTCGCGTGCTGGCCCTGGACATTCTGGAGATGCCGCCGCTGGCCGGCGTGGAGTTCCTTCACGGTGACTTCAGGGAGGACGCGGTGCTATCGCAATTCGAGGCCATGCTGGGCGATACCCCGGTGGACCTTGTGCTGTCGGATATGGCCCCCAATAAGAGCGGAATGGATGCGGTCGACCAGCCGCGGATGATGCATCTGGCGGAATTGGCGATGGCGTTCGCCGACAGCCACCTGAAGCCGAACGGCGCGTTCCTGATCAAGCTGTTCCAGGGCGTGGGGTTCGACGACTACATCCGCGACATGCGCCGCCGCTATGAGAAGGTGACCATCCGCAAGCCGGCCGCGTCGCGCAAGCGCTCGCCGGAGGTCTACGCCCTCGGACAGGGCAAGCGCGCCCAGATCAAGTAAGCTGAACGCAAGGCTGAATCCGCAATGCCACGCATCGAGACAGAGTTGAAGGGACACCGGAGCCAATGAGGATGAACGACTTGACCAAGAATCTGCTGTTGTGGGTAGTCGTTGCCGTCGTGCTGATGGTGGTGTTCCAGAGCTTCTCGCCGCGGCTCGCCGGCGGCGCGGGCACCGACAACGTGACCTACTCCCAGTTCCTGAAGGACGTGGACGCCGGGCGGGTGAAGTCGGTCGATTTCACCGATGCCACCAACCTGTCGGTCAACGCGATCCGCTTCAAGCGCGCCGACGGCAGCGAAGGCTCGGTGTACGGCCCGAGCGACGGCAAGCTGATCGACGTGCTGTACAGCAAGAACGTGGACATCACCCGGCAGAAGCCCGACAACGGTCCGGGCTTCTGGTCGCTGGTGCTGAACTTCCTGCCGGTCATCCTGATCATCGGCTTCTGGCTGTTCATCATGCGCCAGATGCAGGGTGGCGGCGGCGGCGCCAAGGGCGCGATGTCCTTCGGCAAGTCGCGCGCCAAGCTGCAGGGCGAGGACCAGATCAAGATCACTTTCGCCGACGTCGCCGGCTGCGACGAGGCCAAGGAAGAGGTCGGCGAACTGGTCGACTTCCTGCGCGATCCGACCAAGTTCACCAAGCTCGGCGGCAAGATCCCGCGCGGCGTGCTGATGGTCGGCCCGCCGGGTACCGGCAAGACCCTGCTGGCCAAGGCCATCGCCGGCGAGGCCAAGGTGCCGTTCTTCAGCATCTCCGGTTCGGACTTCGTGGAAATGTTCGTCGGCGTCGGCGCCAGCCGCGTGCGCGACATGTTCGAGCAGGCCAAGAAGCATGCGCCGTGCATCATCTTCATCGACGAAATCGATGCGGTCGGCCGCCATCGCGGCGCCGGCCTGGGCGGCGGTCACGACGAGCGCGAGCAGACCCTCAACCAGTTGCTGGTGGAGATGGACGGCTTCGAGGGCGGCGAGGGCGTGATCGTGATCGCCGCGACCAACCGTCCGGACGTGCTGGATCCGGCGCTGCTGCGCCCGGGCCGCTTCGATCGCCAGGTGGTGGTGGGCCTGCCGGACGTGCGCGGCCGCGAGCAGATCCTCAAGGTGCACATGCGCAAGCTGCCGCTGGCCGACGACATCGAGCCGATGGTGATCGCGCGCGGCACGCCGGGCTTCTCCGGCGCCGACCTAGCCAATCTGTGCAACGAGGCGGCCCTGTTCGCCGCGCGCGAGTCGGTCAAGGAAGTGCGCATGGACCACTTCGACCGTGCCCGCGACAAGATCCTGATGGGTGCCGAGCGTCGTTCGATGGCCATGAGCGAGGACGAGAAGACGCTCACCGCCTACCACGAAGCCGGCCACGCCATCGTCGGCCGCCTGGTGCCCGAGCACGACCCGGTCTACAAGGTCACGATCATCCCGCGCGGCCGCGCGCTGGGCGTGACCATGTATCTGCCGGAAGGCGACAAGTACTCGATGAACCGTGTGGCGATCGAGTCGCAGTTGTGCTCGCTGTACGGCGGCCGCGTGGCGGAGGAACTGATCTTCGGTACCGACAAGGTCACCACCGGCGCGTCCAACGACATCGAGCGCGCGACCAAGATGGCGCGCAACATGGTCACCAAGTGGGGCCTGTCCGACGAGCTGGGGCCGATCGCCTACGGCGAGGAGGACGACGAAGTGTTCCTGGGCCGTTCGGTGACCCAGCACAAGAGCGTCTCCGACGACACCGCGCGGCGCATCGACGAAGTGGTGCGGTCGATCCTCGACAAGGCGTATGCGAAGACCACGCAGATCCTCACCGAGAATCTGGACAAGCTGCACACCATGTCGCAGCTGCTGCTGCAGTACGAGACCATCGACGCGCCGCAGATCGAGGCGATCATGGAAGGCCGCGATCCGCCGCCGCCGATGGGCTGGAACAAGTCCGGCAAGGACGGCGGCAACAACGACAAGGGCAATTCGCGTCCGCTGCCGCCGATCGCCGGGCCTGCCGAGCAGGTGTAAGCGCAGGAGCGCCCTTCAAGCGCTGAAAAGCCAGGGAGCGATCCCTGGCTTTTTTGTTGGCGGCGGTGCGGGGCCGGTCGCATCGTCCGATGTCGACTCGCCGCCTGCGTGCGCGTGGGCGACAATGGCACTGCGCTGGCCGCCGCGTCGATGCGGTGTGCGGCGGAAACGCCGCGCACGCCGCTGCCGCCATGCGTGTGTCGCCGATGCCGCATGGCGCTGCGCAGCGCCATTCCGCCGCCCGCCACGGCCACTACCAGGAGACTCACCGATGTTCGACACCTCGCCCAGCCTGCAGTGCGGCGCCCACCGGCTGCTGCTCGATCGCCCGCGGGTGATGGGCATCGTCAATGTCACCCCGGATTCGTTCTCCGACGGGGGCGCCCACGCCAGCGTGGACGCGGCGGTGGCGCACGGCCTGCGCCTGGCCGGGGAGGGCGCCGACGTGCTGGACATCGGCGGCGAGTCGACCCGTCCGGGCGCGACGCCGGTGCCGGTGGAAGAAGAACTGCGGCGGGTGATTCCGGTGATCGAGCGGCTGGCCGCGCAGACCGCGCTGCCGCTGAGCGTGGACACCTTCAAGCCGGAGGTGATGCGCGCCGCGGTCGCGGCGGGCGCCGGCATGATCAACGACGTGCAGGCCCTGCGCCAGCCCGGCGCGCTGGACGCTGCCGCGGAACTGGGGGTGCCGGTGGTGCTGATGCACATGCCCGCCGACGCCTATGCCGCCGGCAGCGCGCCCGGCTACGACGACGTGGTCGGCGAGGTGCACCGGTTCCTGGCCGAGCGCATCTTCGCCGCGGAGATGGCCGGCATCGACAAGCGACGCATCCTGGTCGACCCGGGCTTCGGCTTCGGCAAGAGCACCGCCGACAACCTGCAGTTGCTGGCCCAGTTGGCGCGGCTGGTCGAGTTGGGCGTGCCGGTGCTGGCCGGCTTGTCGCGCAAGCGCAGCATCGGCGAGCTGACCGGGCGCGAGGTGCCGGAGCAGCGGGTGGCCGGCTCGGTCGCCGCGCATCTGCTGGCTGCACAGCGCGGTGCCGCGCTGCTGCGTGTGCACGACGTCGCTGCCACCGTCGACGCGCTGAAGGTCTGGCAGGCGCTGCAGGCCGTGCCGTTGCCGCGCGCCGCCACAGCGTCGGCCGCGGCGACGATCCGCTGGCCGGACGAGGACTGATGGCGGCCGACCGGCGCCCGCGCGCGATCGCGCTGATGGGCCCGACCGCCTCGGGCAAGACCGCCGCGGCGATTGCCCTGGCCGAACGCTGCGGCGGCGAGATCGTCAGCGTCGATTCGGCGCTGGTCTACCGTGGCCTGGACATCGGCGCGGCCAAGCCCGATGCCGCCGAGCGCGCGCGGGTGCCGCACCACCTGCTGGACCTGCGCGATCCCTGGCAGACGTATTCGGCGGCCGAGTTCGCCGCCGACGCGCGCGCCGCGCTGGAGGCGATCGTGGCCCGCGGCCGCCTGCCGATCCTGGCCGGCGGCACCGGCCTGTACTTCCAGGCGCTGCTGGAAGGGTTGGCGCCGATGCCGGCGGCCGACCCGCAACTGCGCGCGGCGCTGACCGCGCAGGCGCATGCCGAGGGTTGGGCGGCATTGCACGCGGAACTGCAGCGGATCGATCCGTTGGCCGCGCAGCGCATCCGCCCCGGCGACGCGCAGCGCATCCAGCGTGCGCTGGAGGTGTACCGGCTCAGCGGCCGGCCGATCAGTGCCTGGCAGGCGGATCCGGGTCCGCCGCGGCTGCCGCTGCGGGTGCTGAAGCTGGTGCTGGCGCCGGCCGAGCGCAGTGTGCTGCACGGGCGCATCGAGGCTCGCTTCGACGCGATGCTGGGGCAGGGCTTCCTCGACGAAGTGCGCGCCTTGCGCGCGCTGCCCGGGATGCAGGCAGTGGCGCAGCCGCTGGCGCTGCCGGCGGTGCGTGCGGTCGGCTACCGCCAGGCCTGGGAGTACCTGGACGGCGTCGGCGATGCGGCGGACTTCCGTGTCCGCGCCATCGCCGCCACCCGGCAGCTGGCCAAGCGCCAGCTCACCTGGCTGCGCGGCGAGCAGGATGCGCGCTGGTTCGACCCGGCGCGCGACGCCGGGCGCCTGCAGGCGGCCCTGGACGCCTTCCTCGGCTGATCGGGCGCCGCCGCGCTGTGCTGGCGCCCGCGGTTGTGTAACATCGACGTTCCGGACCACGGCAGGGGAGCTGCAGTGCCGTCCCGGACAATAAAAACAATAATTTGGGAGTGAAGCATGTCCAAGGGGCAATCCTTGCAGGATCCTTTCCTCAACGCGTTGCGTCGCGAACGGGTCCCTGTCTCGGTGTATCTGGTCAACGGCATCAAGCTGCAGGGCACGATCGAGTCGTTCGATCAGTTCGTGGTCCTGCTGCGCAATACCGTCAGCCAGATGGTCTACAAACACGCCATTTCCACCGTGGTGCCGGCGCGCAACGTGCGCGTGGGACCGGGCGGCGGCTATGTGCAGCAGAACGAAGGTGGCAGTGCGGGTGATGATGAAGTCGAGTAGTACCGTAACGAAGTGCGGAGCCGCGGGTGTTTGATCGGTCCCGCCGCGGCGAACATGCACTGCTGATCCAGCCCTACGCGGGCGGTCCGTTGGAAGACGATGTGCTGGAGGAGTTCGCCGACCTGGCGCGCTCGGCCGGTGCCAGCATCGCCGCCACCGTGACTGCGCGCATCGACAAGCCGAGTCCGGCGACGCTGATCGGCAGCGGCAAGCTGGAAGAGGTCAAGGCCGCCGCCGACGCCAGCGGTGCCGACCTGGTTCTGGTCAACCATGCGCTCAGCCCCGGCCAGGAGCGCAACCTGGAGAAATACCTGGAGCGGCGCGTGATCGACCGCACCGGGCTGATCCTGGACATCTTCGCCCAGCGCGCGCGCAGCCACGAAGGCAAGCTGCAGGTCGAACTGGCCCAGTTGCGGCACATGGCCACCCGGCTGGTGCGCGGCTGGACCCACCTGGAGCGCCAGCGCGGCGGTTCGATCGGCCTGCGCGGCCCCGGCGAAACCCAGCTGGAAACCGATCGCCGCCTGCTGCAGAAGCGTGTGGAGCAGTTGCAGAAGCGGCTGGATAAGGTCGAGGTGCAGCACACCCAGATGCGCCGCGCGCGGGTGCGCAGCGAGCTGCCGCGGATCGCGGTGGTGGGCTACACCAACGCCGGCAAGTCGACCCTGTTCAACGCGCTGACCGGCGCCGAAGCCTACGCCGCCGACCAGTTGTTCGCGACCCTGGACCCGACCGTGCGGCGCATCGCGCTGCCCGGCGGCAACGCGATGCTGGCCGATACCGTCGGCTTCGTGCGCAACCTGCCGCATGAGCTGGTGGCGGCGTTCCGCTCGACCCTGTCCGAGGCGCGGGAGGCAGACCTGCTGCTGCACGTGGTCGACGCCGCCGATCCGCTGCGCGAGGAGCGCATCGCCCAGGTCGACGAGGTGCTGCACGCGGTCGGCGCCGGCGAACTGCCGCAGTTGCTGGTGTTCAACAAGATCGACCGCATCGAGGGCGCCGAGGTGCGTCACGATGCGCAGGACGGCGTGCCGGACACCGCGCGGCGCGAGCGGGTGTGGATCTCCGCGCGCGACGGGCGCGGCCTGGACCTGCTGCAGCACGTGCTCGGCCAGCGCCTGGGCCTGCGCCACGTGCAGGGCAGCCTGCGCCTGCCGCCGAGCGCCGGACGCCTGCGCTCGCAATTGCACCAGTTGCAGGTGATCCGCAGCGAGCAGGCCGACGAGGACGGCTGGCTGCTGCAGGTGGACATCCCGATCACCGAGGCCGAGCGCCTGGCCGCCGCGGCCGACGGCGCGCCGATCCGCG
Organism: Xanthomonas sp. LF02-5; assembly: GCF_034105325.1. NCBI lineage: Bacteria > Pseudomonadati > Pseudomonadota > Gammaproteobacteria > Lysobacterales > Lysobacteraceae > Xanthomonas > Xanthomonas sp. LF02-5. The sequence continues at coordinate 38,039 of NZ_JAXGGF010000008.1, forward strand.
CGCTGCTGCCGCCGCGCGAGCAGGAGGAGTGGCAGCAGCGCTGAGTGCCGCGTCGACGCTGGCGTCGGCACGCTCGACGCCGATCGGCGGGCCGGCGTGGTCGCGGCCCATGCGCGGCGTTGGCTGACGGCCGGCCATCCGCCGGCACGCGCAGGCGCGACAGCCACGGCGAATTGGGCTACAAAGCGCACTGGTTTCCCGAGCTGTGCCATGACGCTTCCCACCGATTCGGATCTGCTGCAACAGGCCACCGCGCTCAGCGATCGCTTGCGCACCGCGCGCGAGCGCCTGGTCACCGCCGAAAGCTGCAGCGGCGGCTGGATCGCCAAGGTGATGACCGACGTCGCCGGGTCTTCGGCCTGGTTCGACTGCGGCATCGTCGCCTACAGCTACGAGGCCAAGCAGGCGCTGCTGGGCGTGCGCCCGCAGACGCTGGAGCACCACGGCGCGGTCAGTCGCGAGACGGTGATCGAAATGGTGTCCGGCGCGCTGGTCAATTCCGGCGCCAGCGTCGCGGTCGCGGTGACCGGCATCGCCGGGCCGGGCGGCGGCTCCGCGGACAAGCCGGTCGGCAGCGTCTGGCTGGGCTGGAAGCGCCGCGGCGGCTATGCCAGCGCGCAATTGTTCCAGTTCCCGGGCGACCGCGACGCGGTGCGCCGGCAGACCGTGGCGGCGGCCCTGCGCGGCCTGGACGCGTTGCTGTGATCGTGGCCGCGCGCCTTCCCCGAGGATGAGCGCGATGTGGGAGGCGTTGAGCACCGTCCGCGACCTGGGACGCCTGCAGGAAATCGCCTCGGTGCTGATCCGCTACGGGTTCGGCGACGTGGTCCGGCGCATCGGCATGGCCGACGTGCTGGAGCGCGCCGGGCGCCTGCTGCACTGGCACAACGCCGAGGAGATGCTGCGCATGTCGGCCCCGCAGCGGGTGCGGCGCGCCCTGCAGGATCTCGGCCCGACCTTCGTCAAGCTGGGCCAGGTGCTGGCCACGCGCGTGGACCTGCTGCCGCCTGAGTGGATCGACGAACTGGGCGAACTGCAGAACGCCGCGCCGGCGCTGGACTACCCGCAGATCCTGCCGCAGCTGATCGAGGCGCTCGGCGAGGCGCCGACGGCGATCTTCGCCGAGGTCGAGGAAACCCCGCTGGCCGCCGCCTCGCTGGCGCAGACCCATCGCGCCCGGCTGCACGACGGCACCGCCGTGGTGATCAAGGTGCGCCGCCCCGGCATCCGCGAGGTGATCGAGGCCGACCTGCGATTGCTGGCGCGGCTGGCGGAGATCGTCGAAGCGCGCGCGCCGGACCTCAAGCGCTATCACCCGGCCGCGGTGGTGCACCAGTTCACCCTGTCGCTGCGCCGCGAGCTGGATTTTGCCGGCGAATGCCGCAATGCCGAGCGCATCGCCGCCAACTTCCAGGGACACGACGAGATCGTGATCCCGCGGGTGCACTGGCAGTGGACCTGCGAAACGCTCAATGTGCAGGACTTCGTCGACGGCATCGGCGGCCGCGACCTGGCCGCGGTCGACGCCGCCGGCCTGGACCGTCGCCAATTGGCGCGCACCGGCGCCGACATCGTGCTGAAGATGGTGCTGGAGGACGGCTGTTTCCACGCCGATCCGCATCCGGGCAACATCTTCTACCTGCCCGGCGAGCGCATCGCGGTGATCGACTTCGGTATGGTCGGGCGCATTTCCGAGCAGCGCCGTTACCAGGTGGTGCAATTGCTGCACGGGTTGGTCACTCAGGACGCCGAGGCGGTGGCCGACATCCTGCTGGAGTGGACCGACGGCGACGTCGAGGTCGACGAGGCGCGCCTGCACCTGGAAATCGCCGCCTTCGTCGACCAGTACCGCGGCGTGCCACTGAAGGACCTGCGGGTCGGCGCGATGCTCGGCGACGTCACCGCGCTGCTGCGCCAGCACGCGCTGGCGCTGCCGGCCGACCTGGCGCTGATGATCAAGACCTTCCTGACCCTGGAAGGGGTCGGGCGCCAGCTCGATCCGGACTTCGACATGGCCGGCGCCGCCGCCCCGTACCTGGAGCGGGTGATGCTGCAGCGGTTCGCGCCGCGGGCGATGGCCAGGCGCGGCCGCCGCACCGTGCTGGGCGCGCTGGAACTGCTCGGCGACCTGCCGCGCGACACGCGCCGGCTGCTGCAGGCGGCGCGGCGCGGGCGCCTGCAGTTGAACGTGGAGACCGGCTCGCTGAAGGGCTTCGGCGACCAAGTCAACCGCGCCGCCAACCGCCTGACCATGGGCATCGTCACCGCCGCGCTGATAATCGGCTCGTCGATCGTGATGAACAGCGTCGGCGGCATCTCTAGCCGCTGGCTGCTGGCGATCGGCGTCTGCGGCTTCGTCGGCGCGGCACTGTCGGGGGTGTGGATCCTGTTCTCGATCTGGCGCAGCGGGCGCTGAGCGCGGCGCATGCTCTCGAGCACGATCCGCCGGAAGCTGTGAGGCGGCTGGTCCGCAGGCAGCGCCCCGCTTCACAGGCGTGTCGGCGCGCAAGCGATCACTTGTGGGAGGGGCTTCAGCCCCGACGCGATGCACTCGAATCCCCCGGTACGCATCGCACTGACGCTATGCGGGATCCCAAAAGACCTCCAGGATCAGAAGCCTCGCGCCTGCCGACGACGGCATTGCGGGCGGTCGCGCGGAGCATCCATCACTGGCGGCAGCGAAGCGCGCCGGCACTCCAGACCCACGCGCCAGTTGCTCGCCAGCTAATTTAGTAGTATTACTACTAACCATGGACCTGACCGAAACCCAGCAGGCGATCCTCGACCTGATCGCCGAGCGCATCGAACACGACGGCGTGCCGCCGTCGCAGACCGAGATTGCCCGTGCCTTCGGCTTCAAAGGCGTGCGCGCGGCCCAGTACCACCTGGAAGCGCTCGAACAGGCCGGCGCGATCCGCCGGGTGCCCGGGCAGGCGCGCGGCATCCGCCTGCTGGGTGGGGCAGCCGCCCCGGCCCCCGCGCCGCAGGTGGACAGCGCCGACGTGCTGCGCCTGCCAGTGCTTGGACGCGTCGCCGCCGGCCTGCCGATCGGCGCGGACATCGGCTCCGACGACTTCGTGGTGCTGGACCGGGTGTTCTTTTCGCCGGCACCCGATTACCTGCTGAAGGTGCAGGGCGACTCCATGCGCGACGAAGGCATCTTCGACGGCGACCTGATCGGCGTGCACCGCACCCGCGATGCCCGCTCCGGGCAGATCGTGGTGGCGCGCATCGACGAGGAGATCACGGTCAAGCTGCTGAAGATCGGCAAGGACCGCATCCGCCTGCTCCCGCGCAACCCGGACTACGCACCGATCGAGGTGCTGCCGGACCAGGAGTTCGCCATCGAAGGCCTGTACTGCGGCCTGCTGCGCCCCAACCGCTGATGCCGCGCGTGGAGCAGGGCATCCACTACAGCGCCGGCCGGACTTTTCCGACCCCGGATATCGCCATTCGCCGCTGCCGTCGCCCGGTCCGGACGAATTATTTTCATCTCGCCACGCACTGTCTCAGTCCGTGCGATACCAGGCCCTTACATTGACCTCACTCCGCAAATCCTCATCACCTTCCAAGGACACCACAATGGACGAGAACAAGAAGCGCGCGCTCGCCGCCGCCCTGAGCCAGATCGAGAAGCAGTTCGGCAAGGGCTCGGTGATGCGGATGGGCGATCGCGTCATCGAAGCGGTGGAAGTGATTCCGACCGGCTCGCTGATGCTGGACATCGCGCTGGGCATCGGCGGCCTGCCCAAGGGCCGCGTGGTCGAGATCTACGGTCCGGAATCCTCGGGCAAGACCACTCTGACCCTGCAGGCCATCGCGCAGTGCCAGAAGAACGGCGGCACCGCCGCGTTCATCGACGCCGAGCACGCGCTGGACCCGATCTACGCCGCCAAGCTGGGCGTCAACGTCGACGAGCTGCTGCTGTCGCAGCCGGACACCGGCGAGCAGGCGCTGGAAATCGCCGACATGCTGGTGCGCTCGGGCTCGGTGGACATCGTGGTGGTCGACTCGGTCGCCGCGCTGACCCCCAAGGCCGAAATCGAAGGCGAGATGGGCGACCAGTTGCCGGGCCTGCAGGCCCGGCTGATGAGCCAGGCGCTGCGCAAGCTCACCGGCAACATCAAGCGCTCCAACACCCTGGTGGTGTTCATCAACCAGTTGCGCATGAAGATCGGCGTGATGATGCCGGGCCAGAGCCCGGAAACCACCACCGGCGGCAACGCGCTGAAGTTCTATGCCTCGGTGCGCCTGGACATCCGCCGCATTGGCGCGATCAAGAAGGGCGACGAGATCATCGGCAACCAGACCAAGATCAAGGTCGTCAAGAACAAGTTGGCGCCGCCGTTCAAGCAGGTCGTCACCGAAATCCTCTACGGCGAGGGCATCAGCCGCGAGGGCGAACTGATCGACATGGGCGTGGAAGCCAAGCTGGTCGAGAAGGCCGGCGCCTGGTACAGCTACGGCAGCGAGCGCATCGGCCAGGGCAAGGACAACGCCCGCGGTTACCTGCGCGACAACCCGCAGGTCGCGGCCAAGCTGGAAAGCGAGCTGCGCGAGAAGTTCCAGCCCACGGAAATCGCCCCGAGCGAGGCCGAGGCGGAAGACGAGGACGCGTAATGGTTTTCTGCCGGGGGAGCGGTGGAGTCAGTGCCGCTCGTCTCCCTCGGCAGTCTTGAGCAAGCCAGGAGGGCGCGCGCCAGGGACGGCGCATTTTGAATGGGGTGGCATCGCCCATGAGCGACGAACAGGCACAAGAAGCACCACGTCGGCGTCGCCGGCAACCGGAACAGACGCCGCTGCAGAAGGCGCTGGGTCTGCTGGTGCGGCGCGAGCATTCGCGCAAGGAGCTGACCCGCAAGCTGCGTGCGCGTGGCGTGGAAGCCGACGCCGCCGCGGAGGCAGTGGAACGCCTGAGCGGCGAGGGCTGGCAGGACGACGGGCGCTTTGCCGAACTGCTGGTGCGCAGCCGCGCCGGGGCAGGGTATGGCCCGCTGCATATCCGTGCCGAGCTTGGGACCCACGGCCTGGACAGTGAGGCCATCGCCACCGCGATGGGGGCCTTCGAGGGCGACTGGACCGAAAACGCCCGCGATCTGGTCCGGCGCCGCTTCGGTACTGCCGGGGCGATGGACCTGCCGCAGCAGCGCAAGGCCGCCGATCTGCTGGCGCGGCGCGGTTTCGATGGGGACAGCATCCGCGCCGCGGTGCGCGACGCTGCGGAGGACTGAGCGGGCCGGGCCTGCTACCCTTGGCGAGTTGTCTTGTCCGGTTTCCGTGGCGCCCTCATCTACGAGGGAGCGCCAGGACGCCCGTCCGCTCGTCTATAGCCAGCCCATGAACGCACCCGCCAAATTCTCCACCTCCCAGATCCGCAGCGACTTCCTCGACTTCTTCAAGGGCAAGGGCCATACCATCGTGCCGTCCGCACCGCTGGTGCCCGGCAACGATCCGACGCTGCTGTTCACCAATTCCGGCATGGTGCAGTTCAAGGACGTGTTCCTCGGCGCCGAGAAGCGCAGCTATGTGCGCGCGGCGGACGTGCAGCGCTGCCTGCGCGCCGGCGGCAAGCACAACGACCTCGATTCGGTCGGCTACACCGCGCGCCATCACACCTTCTTCGAGATGCTCGGCAACTGGTCGTTCGGCGACTATTTCAAGAAGGACGCCATCGCCTGGGCCTGGGAGCTGCTGACCCAGGTCTGGAAGCTGCCGGCCGAGCGCCTGCTGGTCACCGTCTACCATACCGACGACGAGGCTTACGGCCTGTGGCGCGACATGATCGGCGTGCCCGCCGAGCGCATCGTGCGCATCGGCGACAACAAGGGCGCGCCCTACGCCTCGGACAACTTCTGGCAGATGGCCGACACCGGTCCCTGCGGCCCATGCACCGAGATCTTCTACGACCACGGCGCGCACATCGCCGGTGGCCCGCCGGGGTCGCCCGACGAGGATGGCGATCGCTTCATCGAGATCTGGAACCTGGTGTTCATGCAGTTCGATCGTCAGCCCGACGGCACCCTGGTGCCGCTGCCGGCCCCCTGCGTGGACACCGGCATGGGCCTGGAGCGCCTGGCCGCGATCCTGCAGCACGTGCACACCAACTACGAGATCGACCTGTTCCAGACGCTGATCCGCAAGGCCTCCGAGCTGACCGGTACCGCCGACCTGGAGAACAAGTCGCTGCGCGTGATCGCCGACCACATCCGTGCCTGCGCATTCCTGATCGTTGACGGCGTGCTGCCGTCCAACGAAGGTCGCGGCTACGTGCTGCGCCGGATCATCCGCCGCGCCCTGCGCCATGGCTGGATGCTCGGCGTGCGCCAGCCGTTCTTCAGCAAGCTGGTGCCGACCCTGGTGGAACTGATGGGCGAGGCCTATCCGGAACTGACCGCCGCCCAGGACACCGTGCTGCGCGCCCTGCAGGCCGAGGAAGAGCGCTTCGCCGAAACCCTCGATGCCGGCATGAAGATCTTCGAGGACGTCGCCGCCAAGGCGCAGGGCGGGATGATCGCCGGCGAGGACGCCTTCCGCCTGTACGACACCTACGGCTTCCCGCTGGACCTGACCCAGGACATCGCCCGCGAGCGCGATCTGCGCGTGGACGAGCAGGGCTTCGAGACGGCGATGGACGAGCAGCGCCGGCGCGCGCGCGAAGCCGGCAAGTTCGGCGGCGGCGTGCAGCTGCCGGCGGATCTGGTGGCGACGCTGGCCCCGACCGTGTTCCTGGGGTACGACAGCCTGCAGGCCGACGGCCTGCGCGTGGTCGCCCTGCTCAAGGACGGTCGTCCGGTCCAGTCGGCCCAGGCCGGCGATGCGGTGATCGTGCTGACCGACAAGACGCCGTTCTATGCCGAATCCGGCGGCCAGGTCGGTGATCTCGGCACACTGACTGCCGCCGGCACCCGGGTGACAGTCACCGACACGCAGAAGTTCGCCGGCCAGTTCCATGGCCACGTCGGCACCCTGGAAGAAGGCAGCCTGAAGCTCGGCGACGTGCTCGCCGGTGAGGTCGATGCCGAGCGCCGCGGCGCCACCATCCTCAATCACTCGGCGACGCACCTGCTGCATGCGGCCCTGCGCGAGGTACTGGGCACCCACGTCCAGCAGAAGGGCTCGCTGGTGGCGCCGGATCGGCTGCGCTTCGACTTCTCGCATTTCCAGTCGATCGGGGCCGAGGAACTGGCGCTGATCGAGCGCAAGGTCAACCAGCAGGTCCGCGCCAACAATGCGGCCGAAGTGCACCAGATGGGCATGCAGGAAGCGCTGGACTTCGGCGCGATGGCGCTGTTCGGCGAGAAGTACGGTGAGCGCGTGCGCGTGCTGAAGATGGGCGACTACTCCACCGAACTGTGCGGTGGCACGCACGTCGGCCGGACCGGGGACATCGGCCTGTTCAAGATCACCAGCGAAGGCGGCGTCTCTGCCGGCGTCCGCCGCATCGAGGCGGTGACCGGGCAGGGCGCGCTGGACTACGTGGCGGCCGAGGAGGCCCGGCTGCGCGAGGCGGCCGACCTGGTCGGCGGTAACAGCCATGACGTGGTCGACAAGATCCGTCAGCTCGGCGACCGCTACAAGCGCCTGGAGCGGGAGCTGGAGGCGCTGAAGGCCAAGCTGGCGTCCGGCGCCACCGCCGACCTGGCCGGCTCGGCGATCGACGTGGCCGGTGTGAAGGTCCTCGCCGTGCGACTGGAAGGCTTCGATGCCAAGGCCCTGCGCGAGGCGATGGACCGTCTGAAGCAGCAGCTGGGCGATAGCGTGATCGTCCTGGCCGGCGCCAGCGAGGGCAAGGTCGCCCTGGTCGCCGGCGTGAACGGCAGCCCAATGGGACGGGTCAAGGCCGGGGAACTGTTGAGCCATATCGCCGGTCAGATCTCGGGCAAGGGCGGCGGCCGCCCGGACCTCGCCCAGGGTGGTGGCGAGGACGGGCCCGCCCTTGCCCCCGCACTCGCCGGCGTCCCCGCCTGGGTCAAGCAACATCTCCCCTGAACATCCGAACGCCGCGCCTTGCTGGCAGGGCGCGGCTTCCCGTAACATCACCCCTCTTTTCACTTTCATTATGGGGCGTGCCGCAGCGCGGGCGCCGTGCCGGTGAGACCCACCGGTTCCCTGGAGAATTCTAAAAATGTTGATCCTGACTCGCCGGGTAGGCGAAACCTTGATGATCGGCGATTCGGTCACCGTGACGGTGCTTGGGGTCAAGGGCAATCAAGTGCGTATCGGCATCACCGCGCCGAAGGACGTTGCGGTGCATCGCGAAGAGATCTACCAGCGCATCCAGCGCGGCGACGAGCCGAACTCCCACGGCGGCGGTCACGGCGACCAATCTGCCGATTGATGCGTCGAAAGGGTTTACCTGAGACCCCACAACCCGGTATTCTTCGCGCCCGGTCGCGGAATATCCGCAGCGCAGAAATCCGGAGTGATGCCCGAGTGGCTGAAGGGGCTCCCCTGCTAAGGGAGTATAGGGTCAAAAGCTCTATCGAGGGTTCGAATCCCTCTCACTCCGCCAGTGTCAAGGAAACGCCCGCAAATCAACGATTTGTGGGCGTTTTTCTTTTTCGCCACCTTGGACACTCGCTTGGACACTTCCATGCGAGTAGCGCACTACCTCACGCGCGGCGAGACCGGCCGCTACTACGTTCGTTTGCGCGTTCCTGCTGACCTGTAGACACAGATCCATCTGGGGACTGCGCTTGGGCGATGACGTCGTCGTCACACCTGAGCAGGCGCTCCAGGCCCGGCGCAAGAATGGCCGGCTTGGTGCCATGATCGGATTGATCGCCTTGCTTGGAACGGGATACTTTCTGCATCGCGCTCGCAAGGCGTAGAAAGGCCGTCCTGACAGTCTCGGCGCCGCCGAGTCTTGATCTGCGAACAAGAAAGACAAACTGGACCAGTGGTCTCCGGCAAGAAGCGTGTTTCGCCATGTTTCTATTCCGGGCGAGCACAGGGAGGGGCCGCCTGACGCCCGAATTGGCATTGGTGGCGCATGACACAGCGCTGATTTCAGCTGTCCGTGTCGAGGGTCATCATGATGTGGATGATTCTTCCATGTTCAAGCTGAAACGAGAGGCGCTTGTTTTTGGTCTCATAGGAGCGCCAGTGCTGGCCATCGCTGTCATCCGTCGTGCCTTGGCCATAGGTGTTGATCAGCACATTCTGCGTGTCGCCGATCGCGATACCTCTAGCCGTTCTGATCGCGGGTACGTTGATGGTGATCTGCGCAATGACGTAGCTGTCGATGTCGCGTTGCTCTTTTTGCCAGGATAGGTTTGCCGTATAGATGTCAAACCCGGCATAGCGATGCTGGTAGTACTTGTAGCTTGTCTCCCCGGCGGGCACGTCTCCTACAAAACTCTCGCTGATCTGGGTGCCTGCCTGCGTCCTGGTTTGCTCGCTCCAGCGTTCACCCAGGGCGAAAGAGTGGTTGTTGATGGCTACGGCGAAGTCGCTTTCGGTCATTTCGGCAGGTGCTGCGCGAGCTGCTGCCGCAGCAGTCATATCCGCCTGGGCGGCAGGAAGCAGCAGGAGAAGCAAGAACGCTGCTCTTCTGGGGGAGGTAATCGTGTGCATCGATGCTTTGAGTGGGGGCGGAAACATCAGGGGCGTGTTCGTGTTCGTGGTCGGGAGCCTGTACACATCCGCGGGCTGTCAGATCACACAGTGCGTTGCGCATCGGGCGAGTTTGTCCCGATGCAGCGCGACGTGAGCCTCAGTATGGTGGGATGCATGGGGTGGCGCCAGCGCTTCCGGACTGGCATGCGCCAAGCGACGTCAGGGTGGTGCCTGCGCAACAGTTCGGCGTCGATCTGATCGGGCGTGTAATTGACTGTTTGCGGGTCGATCCGAGTCCACAGTGCGCAGCGCATCGGGTCGTTTGGGATGCGCCTGGTAGCGCTGTCGGCAAACCGCTCCTGGATGTGCCGTGTTCGATCGCCTTGCTGTCGAGGACTGATGCCGTGGCAGCTTGTTGAACGCTGTACTGCGTCTCGCTACTCCAGTCCACCCGTTGGTCATTGCGGAGGCCTGTGTGCACCCCGTGGAGCTGCGCATCAGGCGAATCGACAACGAGTCGGCGAGGTGCAGGTCGCTCGCAACAACTCCCCTGCCATTGGCGGCAGGGGAGCACGAGAACCTGGAACTCAGCCGCGCGCCTGGTCGCGCGCCTTGCCGACTTCGCTCTGTACCTTGCCGGCGTTCTTCTGCATCTTGCCTTCGACTTCCTTCAGCTTGTTGCCGGTGACCTTGCCGGCGACTTCCTTGATGGTGCCCTTGATCTGGTTCTTGGCGCCTTCGGTGCGATTCTTGTCCATCGTTGACTCCGCAGTAGGGATGCCCTCAAGTGGGCATCGCCAAACTGCGCGCAGGCCGGTGGCGTGCAAGTGAAATTGAGCGGACGTGCGCTCCATCATTTAGGCAGCGGACGGGTTGGGTGCCGAGGCCTGTAGCGGCGACCGCGCGCGTCACGGTGCCCTGTCCGGGCTTTCGTGCTCGGTGCTTTCATCGCGGGAATACGAGCACGGCGACATGTCCTTTCATCTGCCTGCTGGCGGCCCTCGACCGCGCTGCGCGCTCAGTACCAGCCCAGATACAGGGTGGTCACGCCCCAGGTGTCGATCAGGCCGTGCGCGAGGATCATGGCCCACAGGTTGCGCCTGGAGCGCAGATAGGCATAGCCGAACATCGTGCCGACCACGCCGGTCAGCAGGATGCCGGACGCGCCTTGCGCGGCGTGCATCAGGCCGAACACCACGCCACCGGCCAGCGCGGCGATCCAGCGGCCGCCGCGCAGGCGACCCAGCAGGGCATCGAGCTGATGCATGAGGAAGGCACGGAACACCAGTTCTTCGCCAAGCGCCGCGCTCAGCCATGCTGCTCCGATCAGGTGAAGGGTGGCGTCGACGTTGCCCTTCAGTGCGCCGTAGGCGCTGTAGTCGGTCTTGTGTCCGGTGATGGTGTCGATCAGCGGTTGCAGCACCGGTGTGATGAAGCCGACGGTCAACAACACCAGCAGCGCTGTCCAGCCGATCACGGACACCAGGCGAGGGCGTGCGACGCCGCAGGCCTTGGAGGAACGTGTCTCGATCCAGACCAGGCAAAGACCGAGCAGGCCGACCACGGGCATGCGCCACGGAAACGGGAGCCATGCATAGGACGCCAGCGCAAGGATCGCGGCGCTGAGCGCAATACGCAGCAGCGGGTGGCGCACGAAGGAGGTGTAAGACGTGGCGTGGGTGTTGCCTTGCGCGGAGTGCTGCATGCCTGACCTGGAAGGAAGCGGGCATTCAGCCTAGCGAGCATGCGCCATCGAGCACTGTGCCAAAGGCCATGTAGACCAATGCAATGCAGCGAGCCGTAGGGAAGATGCAGATGTCAGCATCGCGCGTCGCCAGCGGCAAGCGCTGGCGACGTAATGCAGGCGCGGACGCGTCAGTCCGCGCGCAATCCGAAGTGGCGAGTGGCGACTATGCGCGCGCCGTCTGACACTCGAACACGCTGATGCTGCGCGGCGGCGCCAGGAACTCGCTGGCACCGGCCGGCATGCTGTCGACCTGCAGCGCGTCGTCGGTGGACAGCACCAGCTTCCAGTGCAATTCCTCTTCCGAAGACGGCAGCACGAAGCTGACGCCCTCGTGGTAGGCGTTGATGACGATCAGCAAGGTGTCGTCGTTGGCCAGCTCCCTGACGCCGGACGTTTGCGCCTTGCCTTCCAGCAGCAGGCCGACCGAGCGCGCGCCGGCATCGGTCCAGTGCGCATCGTCCATCTCGGTGCCGCCGGGGTTGAGCCAGGTCAGGTCGCGCACGCCCGCATCTTCGTTGTACTGGCCGTTGAGGAAGCGACCGCGGGTCAGAATCGGGTAGCGCTGGCGCAGCGCGCTCAGCGCCTTGACGAAGGCGGTGAGGCGGCCCTCGGTGGGGTCGCGCTCCCAGTCGATCCAGGTGATGTCGTTGTCCTGGCAGTAGGTGTTGTTGTTGCCGCCCTGGGTTTGCGCGCGTTCGTCGCCGGCCAGCAGCATCGGCGTGCCCTGCGACAGCAGCAGTGTCGCCAGCAGGTTCTTCATCTGCCGCTCGCGCAGGTGCAGGATGCCGGCGTCGTCGGTCTCGCCTTCGGCGCCGTAGTTGCAGGAGCTGTCGTGGTCGGAGCCGTCGCGATTGTCCTCGCCGTTGGCTGCGTTGTGCTTGCCGTTGTAGCTGACCAGGTCGTGCAGGGTGAAGCCGTCGTGCGCGGTGATGAAGTTCACCGAGGCCCACGGTCGGCGCCCGCGCCGATCGAACAGGTCGGCCGAGCCGGTGAAGCGCGTGGCGAATTCGGCGAGCTTGCCCTCGTCGCCCTTCCAGAACGCGCGGGCGTTGTCGCGGAACTTGTCGTTCCATTCCGACCAGCCGGGCGGGAAGTGGCCGACCTGGTAGCCGCCGGGGCCGCAATCCCAGGGTTCGGCAATCAGCTTGACCTGCGACAGCAGCGGATCCTGGTTGCAGGCGTCGAGGAAACCGCCGCGCTGGTCGAAGCCGGTGGGTTCGCGACCGAGGATGGTGGCCAGATCGAAACGGAAGCCGTCCACGTGCATCTCGCCGGCCCAGTAGCGCAGCGAGTCGTTGACGAACTGGATCACCCGCGAGTTGCTCAGGTTGAGCGTGTTGCCGGTGCCGGTGTCGTTGATGTAGTAGCGCTTGTCCTCGGCCAGCCGGTAGTAGCTGGCATTGTCGATGCCGCGGAAGGAGAGGGTGGGGCCCAGCTCGCTGCCTTCGGCGGTGTGGTTGTAGACCACGTCGAGGATCACCTCCAGGCCCTGGCGGTGCAGCGCCTTGACCATGTCGCGGAACTCGTCGCGGTGGCCGCTGGCCAGGTAGCGCGACTTGATCGCGAAGAAGCCCAGCGTGTTGTAGCCCCAGTAGTTGCGCAGGTCCTTGTCGAGCAGGTGTTGGTCGTCGAGGTAAGCGTGGACCGGCAGCAGTTCCACCGCGCTGACGCCCAGTTCCTTGATGTAGCGCAGCACCGGCTCCTGGGCCAGCCCGGCGCAGGTGCCGCGCAGCTCGTCCGGCACCTGCGGGTGGCGCATGGTGTAGCCGCGGACGTGGGTCTCGTAGACCAGGGTCTCGCTCCACGGCGTCATCAGGCGCTGGTCGTCCTCCCAGTCGTAGGTGTCCTCGACCACGACGCACTTGGGCATGAACGGCGCACTGTCGCGCTCGTCGAAACTGAGGTCGCCGTCCGGGTGGCCGACCGTGTAGCCGTACAGTTCGTCGGCCCAGATCAGGTCGCCCTCGAGTTCGCGCGCGTACGGGTCCAGCAGCAGCTTGTTGGGATTGAAGCGGTGGCCTTCGCTGGGTTCATAGGGGCCGTGCACGCGATAGCCGTAGCGCTGGCCGGGCTTCACGTCGGGCAGATAGCCGTGCCAGATTTCGTTGGTGTATTCGGGCAGGTCCAGGCGCGTTTCGGTGCCGGCCTCGTCGAACAGGCACAGTTCCACGCGCGTGGCGTGCGCCGAGAACAGCGCGAAGTTGGTGCCCTGGCCGTCGAACACGGCGCCGCGGGGGAAGGGGCGCCCTTCGCGGATGCGCGAGGGGGTGGCATAGGCGGCGCTGGTCGGGTGGCGCATCGGCAGGCTCTCGGCCGGCACGCCGGCAGTAGGGGAGGGAGAGCGGAAGCATTGACGTGGAGGCCGTGCAGGACGCGTTACGGGGTGCCGAGGATGGCGTGAGGATGCTGGCATTGCCGCGAATGCAGCGACCCACGCAGCGACGCCGTGGCGCCGCTGCGTGGGCGGATTTCGCGAGACCGTCGCGGCCCGGTCCAGTGGGCCGCGGGCGCGACCTGGCCTGACCTGCTCAGCGCGGCAGGTCGAACAGCAGGAACTCGCTGTCCTGGGCATCGGCGAACTGCAGGCTGGCCTCGTCGACCGCCTGGACCGCGTCGCCGGCCTGCAGGGTCTGTCCATTGACGCTCAGCGTGCCGCGCACCACCTGCACGTAGGCGCCGCGCCCGGCCGCCAGCGGGTAGTCCAGGCGCGCATCACCGTCGAGGATCGAGGCGTAGATGCGCGCGTCCTGATGGATGCGCACCGCACCGTCCTCGCCCTGCGGGGTGGCGATCAGGCGCAGCTGGCCGCGCTTGCTGTCCGGGGCGAAGTGCTTCTCCTCGTAGCCCGGATCGATCCCGGCGCGCTCGGGCATCACCCAGATCTGCAGGAAGTGCACCGGCTCACTGGCGGAGTGGTTGAATTCGCTGTGGGTGACCCCGGAGCCGGCGCTCATGCGCTGCACGTCGCCGTAGCGCAGCACCGAGCCGTTGCCCATGCTGTCCTTGTGCTCCAGCGCGCCCTCGACCACGTAGGACAGGATCTCCATGTCGCGATGGGCGTGGGTGCCGAAGCCCTGGCCCGGCTGCACGCGGTCCTCGTTGATCACCCGCAGCGGCCCGAAGCCCATGTGGCGCGGGTCGTGGTAGTGGCCGAAGGAGAAGGTATGACGCGAGGACAGCCAGCCGTGTTCGGCGCGGCCACGGGTGTTGGCGGGGCGGATCTGCAGCATGGGAGGCTCCTTGGTGGCGTTGATGTGCAAGTGGATCGAAAGCGCCGCGCGGGTTGATTTCGCGTGCGCTTCGGCTTGGAAACAAGTATCGGTGCTGTCGCCGGGTTTGAAAAACGGATAGATTCGGCATCCATCATCGAAAAATTCGAATGCTCAAGCTCAGCCTCGATGCCCTGCAGATCCTCGACGCCATCGACCGTCGCGGCTCGTTCTCGGCCGCCGGCAAGGCGCTGCACAAGGTGCCGTCGACCATCTCCTACACCGTCGCCAAGCTGGAGGAGGACCTGGGCGTGCAACTGTTCGAGCGGATCGGGCCGAAGGCGGTGCCGACCGCCGCGGGGGCCGAACTGCTGCGCGAAGGCCGTCACCTGCTGCGCGCCGCTGGCGACCTGGAACTGCGCGTGCGCCGCGTGGCCTCCGGCTGGGAGACCGAGTTCGCGCTGGGCCTGGATGCGGTGTTCGCGCCGGAATGCCTGGCGCAGGACATGGCGGCGTTCTATGCGGTTGCCGACCAGACCCGGCTGCGGGTGGTGCAGGAATCGCTGTCCGGCACCTGGGAGGCGTTGTTGGACCGGCGGGTGGATCTGCTGGTCGGGGCGGCCGGCGAAGGGCCCAGCGGCGGCGGCTACGTGACCGAGCCGCTGGGCACGCTGCCGTTCGTGTTCGCGGTCGCGCCCAATCACCCGCTGGCGCAGGCGCCGGAACCGCTCAGCCGCAGCCAGCTGAGCGCACATCGCGCGATCGCGGTGGCGGATTCGGCAAGGCGGTTGCTGCCGCGCACGGTCGGGCTGCTGTTCGGCCAGGACGCGCTGACCGTGCCGGACATGCGCAGCAAGTACCGGCTGCAACTGGCCGGGCTCGGCTTCGGCTTCCTGCCCGAGCCCTATGCGCGCGCCGCGCTGGCGCGCGGCACGCTGGTGCGCAAGACGGTGGAGGAGCCGAAGCCGGACGAGGTGTTCCAGCTGGCCTGGCGCAGCGGCGAGGAGGGCGCGGCGCTGGCCTGGTGGCGCGCGCGCATGCGCCAGCCGGGCGTGTTCGCGGCATGGCTGGCGCAGATGGCGGCGCGGCTGGACGAGGGCGGATGATGGCGTGCGGGGCAACGGCACCGCGTGCTGCACGGCGGCGATGGATGGGTCTGTTCCGCCGGTGATGCCCTGCTGCCTGCGCGCGCGGTGGGCGACGGGAGGATAATGCGCGGCATCTTCTTCTTTCCGCCCGCCACGCCATGCAGGACCTGATTGCGCGCTACGGACTCGGGCTGGTCTTCGTCAATGTCCTGGCCTTGTCGCTGGGCCTGCCGGTGCCGGCGCTGCCCACGTTGATCCTGGTCGGGGCGACCTATGCGCTGCTCGATGGCGCGGCGATGTGGAGTGCGTTGCTGGGCGCCTTGTCGGTGTCGATCGCGGCGAGCTTGCTCGGCGATCTGCTGTGGTTCGGCGCCGGCCGCCGCTACGGCAATCGCACGCTGCAGTCGCTGTGCCGGCTGTCGCTGTCGCGCGACACCTGCATGAAGCGCACCGAGCGCTTCTATGCGCGCTGGGGTGTGCGCGTGCTGGCGGTGGCCAAGTTCGTGCCCGGCCTGTCGATGGTGTCGGTGCCGATGGCCGGCGCGATGCGCGTGCGTCCGACGGCCTTCCTGCGCTACGACGCGCTGGGCGCGGCCTTGTGGGCAGGTGTCGGGTTGTTGCTGGGCCTGTGCTTCGCCGACCAGGTGCAGGACTTGCTGGACTGGCTGAGCCTGCTCGGCAGGCGCGCGGCGTTGCTGCTGGTCGGCCTGCTGGCGCTGTACGTCGGCTACCGCGCCTGGCGCCGGCAGTCGCTGCGCAAGGCAATGGAGACCTTGCGCATCGAGGTCGACGATCTGCATGCGCTGCTGCAGGGCGAGACTCCGCCGCTGGTGTTGGACATTCGTGCGCCGGGCTACCGCACGCTGGAGCCGTATGCCATCCCCGGTGCGCTGGAAGTGGACGATCGCCAGGTCGATGCGCTCGTCGCGCGCTTGCCGCGCGACCGCCGGATCGTCATCTACTGCGCCTGCCCGAACGAGGTGTCGGCCGCGATCCTGGCCAAGCGTCTGCGCCAGCACGCATTCGAAGGCGTGCTGCCGCTGCGCGGTGGCCTGGATGCGTGGCGTGCGGCGGGCCATCCGCTGGTCGCGCTGGACGCTGCGGCTGCCGTGGCGCCGCCGCCGAAGGGCGACACGATCGCGGCGTGAGTCGGTGTGGCGGAGGCGTCATGCCTGTCGATGGCGCCTGCGATGCACAGCCGTGCGTGCGCGCCGGCTGATGCAGGCGGGTGCGTTGTCCGTGGGCGCGCGCGGGCGGCTGTGCGCGGCGAGGCAAGTTGTGCCGTCATGCGCTTGATCCTGTTGCCTGCGCCGTCTGCGCCTCGCTGATGCGGCGACCCGCTGCAATGGGCAAGCTTCACGTCGCGACGTTCACTTGCCGTTCCTTGCCTTGCGGTTGGAGGCGCACATGATGAATCGACACAACGAATCGACAGAGCGACCGGCGCGGCCAGCCCGTGTCTGCGGCGACGACCTCGCAGGGCGTGCGCCGAAGCGACTCCTCATCCTCAACCTCATCCTTGGGAGACAGCCATGCACATCGATCTATCCGGTAAAACCGCCCTCGTCACCGGCTCCACCGCCGGCATCGGTTTCGGCATCGCCAAGGGCCTGGCCGCGGCGGGCGCCGAGGTCGCGCTCAACGGTCGCGACCAGGCCCGCACCGAGGCCGCGGTGGCTGCCCTCAAGCGCGACCTCGTCAATGCCCGCGTGCGTGCCGTGGTGGGCGACGTGGCGACCGCGGCCGGCTGCGAGGCGATCGTCGCGGCGCTTCCCGCCGTCGACATCCTGGTCAACAACGCCGGCATCTTCGGCATGCAGGATTTCTTCGACACGCCCGACGCGGAATGGGAGCGCTTCCTGGCGGTGAACGTGCTGTCCGGCGTGCGGCTTTCCCGCGCGTATCTGCCGGCGATGGCGGAGAGGGGGTGGGGGCGTGTGCTCTTCGTCTCGTCCGAGTCCGGGCTCAACATCCCGGTCGAGATGATTCACTACGGCGTGACCAAGACCGCCGATCTCGCCCTGTCGCGCGGGCTGGCCAAGCGCATGGCCGGCACCGGCGTCACCGTGAATGCCATCCTGCCCGGGCCGACGCTGACGGAAGGCGTCGCCGCCATGCTGTCCGACCAGGTGCAGCAGTCCGGCAAGCCGCTGGACGAGGTCGCTGCCGACTTCGTCAAGGCGCATCGCGCCAGCTCGATCATCCGCCGCGCCGCGACGGTGGAAGAGGTCGCCAATCTCTGCGTCTACGTCGCCTCGCCGCAAGCGTCCGCGACCACCGGTGCGGCGCTGCGCGTGGATGGCGGCGTGGTGGACACCATCGCCTGAGCCGGGCAGGGGGCTCTGCATTCGCGCACGCGAGGCCGAGGCGGCGCGCGCCGCCGCCTCGTAATGTCTGGCGGATCGCCGGCGCTGGAGTTGAAGTGCCGATGCGCGAGGCGGTGCCGTGATCGGCACATCTTCCGTGTGCATGCGTCACTCGTCGTTGCGCGCGTCGTGCAATCGGAATCACGCAGGCAAAAAAAAACGACAAGCGCTGGCTTGTCGTTTTTGATCTGACTGGTGCGCCCGGAGAGATTCGAACTCCCGACCGCCTGGTTCGTAGCCAGGTACTCTATCCAACTGAGCTACGGGCGCGTTGTCAGGCGCGGGATTATTCACGAGTTGCGGCGATTCGTCTACATCTGCGTGTCGTCGGCATGACGAATCGCGAACGAGTGCGCTCCCGGAGCGGTCTCGATGCGATCGCATTGCGGCGGCAGGGCAAAAAAAAACGACAAGCGGTGGCTTGTCGTTTTTCATCTGACTGGTGCGCCCGGAGAGATTCGAACTCCCGACCGCCTGGTTCGTAGCCAGGTACTCTATCCAACTGAGCTACGGGCGCGTCGTCAGGAGCGGAATTATGCGGGAGTCGATCGGGCCCGTCAATGCTCTTTCCGGAAAAATTTCACCGATCCCCGGCCAGCAACGCTGCGGCCACGGCCGCAGGCCGCTTCATCCAGGCGAAATGGTCGGCGGCTACGCCCAGTTGCGTGGCGTCCAGGCAGCGGATCTGCGGCGCCGGCGTGGCCAGCTTGTCGAGCAGGCCGCGCAGCGAACTCTCCGGCGCCAGCCAGTCGTCCTGCAGTACCACGCCACGCGCCGGCAGCGTCAGATGCGCCAGTTGCGCCTCCAGGTCGATCGCCAGGCCGGCCGCGGCGTAGCGGCCGCTACGGCCCACGCGCGCCCAATCGGCGATCAGGCCGCGCGCTTCGGTGCCGCCAAAGCCCAGGCGGCGTCCATGCAGCACGCCTTGCCGCTGCGCCAGCCATGGCAGCAGGCGGTACGCCAACGGCAGCAGATAGCCGCGCGGCGCGGGAAAACGGCGCCAGTACGGCGTGCCGCTGGCGACCAGCCACAGCGCGGCGAAGGCCTGCGGCTGCAGGCTGGCGTAGCAGCAGGCGAGCTGTCCACCGAGGCTGTGGCCGCCGACGAGCAGCGGCGCCGCGATCCCGCACCCGGCGATCGCCGCCTGGCTGGCGGGCAGGTCCAGGTGCAGCAGGGCGCGATAGCCCCAGTCGCATTGCCGCGACGGCCGCAGCGTGCTGCTGCCGTTGCCGCGCCATTCGTGCAGGAACACCGCGACGCCGTGTGCGGCCAGTGCTTCGGCGAACGGCAGGTAGTGGCGCGCGGCCACGCCCAGCGCGGGCAGCCACAGCAGCGCCTGCCGCGGTGCGTCGGGAACGCGCGCCAGCAAGCTCCAGCGATGGCCGTCGGCCGCGGCGACGGGCAGGGCGTGCTCGGCGACCGCCGCCGCGGCGATGGGCGCTGCGCTCATGGGCCGCGCGCCGCGCCGAAGTGATCCAGCACTGCCACGTCGCTGCGGCCGGGCCGGTAACTGCCGCGCAGGGCGCGCGCCACATAGTCGATCGCCGCTTCGCAGGCGGCCGGCAGCGCCAGGCCCTGGCACAGCTGTGCGGCGATCGCCGCGGCCAGGGTGCAGCCGGTGCCGTGCGCGTCCAGCGTCAGCCGCGCATGGCTGAACTCGCTGCGGCTGACGCCGTCGTCGTAGCGGTCGATCACCCGCTGGCCTTCCTTCAGGTGGCCGCCCTTGAGCAGTACCGCCTGCGCGCCGGCCTCGAGCAGCGCGGCGGTGGCGTGCTCGGCGTCGTCGGCGGTGTCGATCGGGCGGCCGAGCAGCAACTGCGCTTCCGGTACGTTCGGCGTCACCAGCGTCGCCAGCGGCAGCAGGCGCTGGCGCAGCGCATCCAGGGCATCGTCCTGCAGCAGCTTGGCGCCGCTGGTGGCGACCATCACCGGGTCCAGCACCACCCACGGTGGGCGATATTCTTGCAGCGCATCGGCGACCAGGTGGATCACCTCGGCGTTGGCGAGCATGCCGAGCTTGACCGCGCCGATGTCGAAGTCGGCGAAGCAGGCATCGATCTGCGCGCGCAGGAACGACAGCGGCGGCACGTGCACCGCGGTGACGCCGCGGGTGTGCTGCGCGGTCAGCGCGGCGGCCGCCGCCAGCCCGTGCACGCGGTGCGCGGCGAAGGTCTTGAGGTCGGCCTGGATGCCGGCGCCGCCGCCGGAATCGGTGCCGGCGATGCTCAGTGCGGAGACGACGGTGGGTTCGCTCATGCGCCGATTGTGCAGGGCCGGCGCGGGTTATGCACTCGGCCGCGCCTTCAGCGCTCGCGGCTGCGGTAGTGCGCCTGCAGCGCGTACAGCGTGCCGACCGTGCCGGTCAGCACGGCGGGGCCGAGCAGTGCGTCGAAGCCGACCTGCCGATAGGCCCAGGCGCCGAGCACGCCGCCGCACAGAAAGCCGCCGATGATCAGCAGGCTCAGGCGGATGCGCCGGCGCGGCAGCGGCAGGCCGCGCAGCGCCTGGCCCAGGCCAATGCCCAGATCGGTGAACATGCCGGTGAGGTGGGTGGTGCGCACCACCGCGCCGCTGTAGATGGTGGTGGTGGCGTTCTGCAGGCCGCAGGCGATCGCGGCGAGCACGGCACCGGCGAGTTGCTGCTGCTTGAACGCCTGCATCGCGGCCAGCAGCAGCAGCGCCTCCAGCGCCAGCGCCACGCCGTAGCGGCGGCCCAGGCGCAGGCGGCTGTCCTGCACGATGAAGCCGCCGAGCATCGATCCGCCGAGGAACGCCAGCACTACGCCGACCAGTTGCGCGATCGCGCGGGCGTCGCCATCGGCCAGCGCCGCGCCGAGCAGGGTCGTGGTGCCGGTGAGGTGGGTGACCGCCTGATGTTCGAAGCCGAGATAGCCGACCACGTTGACCATGCCGGCGACCGCGGCCAGCGTGCCGGCGAAGGCCCAGGCCCAGCGGGGCAGTTCCAGGTTCATGCCGCGCGCGATGCGGCCGCGGCGCGGCGACCGCGGTGCGCGGCCGCCCCGGCACGCCGCCAGTGGCACCTGACCGCAGCCATCTCAACGTGCGCCGTTGACCGCGATCTCGGAGAAGCGGGCGCTCGCCGGGTCGTAGACCGCGCCCCAGAAACGGTTGCCGCCGCCGCAGGCCTTGACCGCGTCGACCGTGGGGTCGCGCTCGCTGCTGTCGTCCGGCGCGAAGGCGTTGACGTAGATCGCCTGCTTGCCGCGGTACAGGATGCCGACGTACTGGCGATCGGACGCGGTGGGGTCGGCGATCTGCGGCTGCAGTTGCGCCAGGTGCGCTTCCAGTTGCGCGATCTGCTCCGGGGTCGGAATCCAGTAGCCGGTGACCGCGCCGTCCTGGCGCGCCGGGCTGTCGCGCGAGCAGGTGTCCAGCACCTGCGTCGCGGTGCTGTTGCGGGTGACGATCCACGACTGCCCGGCCTTGACCGCGGTCGGCACCATGGCCGGCCCGCGCGCGGTGGCGCAGGCGCCGAGCAGGGCCATGGCCAGCGCCATGCCTGCCAGGCGCACGCCGGCCGCCGCGTTCACAGGACCTCCGAGGCGTAGTCGGCCAGGCGCGAGCGCTCGCCGCGGCGCAGGGTGATGTGTGCGCTGTGCGGCCAGGCCTTGAAGCGGTCCACCGCGTAGGTCAGGCCGGAGGTGGTCTCGGTCAGGTACGGCGTGTCGATCTGTTCGACGTTGCCCAGGCACACGATCTTGGTGCCGGGGCCGGCACGGGTGATCAGCGTCTTCATCTGCTTCGGGGTCAGGTTCTGCGCCTCGTCCAGAATCAGGTAGCGCGACAGGAAGGTGCGCCCGCGCATGAAGTTCATCGAGCGGATCTTGATGCGGCTGGCAAGCAGGTCGTTGGTGGCCTGGCGGCCCCAGGTGCCGCCTTCCTGGGTGTGGGTGAGCACTTCCAGGTTGTCGGTGAGCGCGCCCATCCACGGCGTCATCTTCTCTTCCTCGGTGCCGGGCAAAAAGCCGATGTCCTCGCCGACGCTGACCGTGGCGCGGGTCATGATGATCTCGCGGTAGCGCTGCTGGTCCATGGTCTGCGCCAGGCCCGCGGCCAGCGCCAGCAGGGTCTTGCCGGTGCCGGCGGTGCCGAGCAGGGTGACGAAGTCGATTTCCGGGTCCATCAGCGCGTTGAGCGCGAAGTTCTGCTCGCGGTTGCGCGCGGCGATGCCCCACACCGCGTGCTGGCCGCTGCGGAAGTCGTCGACCAGCGCCAGCGTCGCCTTGCGCTCGGCGTTGACCTTGACCACGCGCAGTTCCACTTCGTCCTCGCCCGGCAGGTACAGGTACTGGTTCGGATACCAGTCCTCGTCGGCGGCCAGGGCGATCTCGTAGCAGGTGCGGCCCTTGTCGCTCCAACTGCGCAGGTCCTGGTTGTGCTTCTGCCAGAAATCCTCCGGCAGTTCGATCGCGCCGGTGTAGAGCAGGCTGAAATCGTCGAGCGCGCGGTCGTTCTCGTAATCCTCGGCGACCAGGCCGCTGATCGCCGCCTTGATCCGTAGGTTGATGTCCTTGGACACCAGGATCACCGGGATTTCCGGGTGCTCCTCGCGCAGCGCCAGCACCGCGGCAAGGATCTTGTTGTCCGGGGCCACGCTGCCGAAGCTGCGCCCCGGCTCGACCGGGCGCACCTGGAAGTACAGCCGGCCGATGGCGCCGGTGCTCTTGAGCTGGATGCCCTGCGGATGGCTGAGCGGAATGCCGGATTCGATCTGCTCGGCGCCGGCGCCCTCGATCAGCTCGTTGAGGAAACGGCTGACCTGGCGCGCGTTGCGGCTGACTTCGGACATGCCCTTCTTGGCATTGTCCAGTTCCTCGATCACCTGCATCGGCAGGAACACGTCGTGTTCCTCGAACTTGAACAGCGCGGTCGGATCGTGCATCAGCACGTTGGTATCCAGCACGTAGATGCGCTTGCCTCGGGTCATCATGGATTCCTGAAAGAGGAGCAGGGACGCGCCATCGCTGCCTGCGGGGCAGGGCGATGCGGGGTGCGGGAAACGGCGGTGATCACTGCTGGGCGGCGGCCTGCAGCGCGTCGAGCACGGCCTGGGCGTGGCCGGGAACCTTGACCTTGCGCCAGCTGCGGACCAGCTGGCCGGTCGGCGAGAGCAGGAAGGTGCTGCGCTCGATGCCCAGCACCTGGCGGCCGTACATGTTCTTTTCCTTGATCACGTCGAAGGCGCGGCACAGCGCCTCGTCGGCATCGCTGACCAGTGCGAAGCGGAAGCCCTGCTTGGCGCAGAAGTTGTCGTGCGACTTCACCGAGTCGCGCGACACGCCGAGCACGGTGGCGCCGGCCTGTTCGAACTGCGGCAGCAGTGCGTTGAACTCGATGCCCTCGGTGGTGCAGCCGGGCGTGCTGTCCTTCGGGTAGAAATACAGCACCAGCCAGCGGCCGGCGTAATCGCCGAGCGTGGCGCTGGCGCCGCCGGACAGCGCCAGCGGCAAGGCCAGCGTGGTGCGGTCCAGGGTGTCGCCGTCCTTCATGGGGTGTCCTCCGCGTGCATCGCCATCATCTGCGTTCGATTGCGTCGGTGTCCAGCGCGGCGCACTCAGAACTTCATGGGATCCATGATCGCGTCCAGGTTGAGGTGGTCGCAGAACTCGAGGAAGTCGTCGCGCAGCGCGGCGATGTGCATGTTCGCCGGCACCCCGATCGTCACCTGCGCCGAGAACATCTCCGCGCCGGTCTGCATGGCGCGGTAGCGCGTGCTCTGCAGGTTCTCGATGGTGATGCCCTGGCGGTCGAAGAAGTCGGCAAGCTGGAACAGGATGCCCGGTTTGTCGGCGGCGATGACTTCGACGATGTACGGCAGCAGATTGGACTGCGCCTGCTTGGCGCCGGTGCGGTACCACACCAGCTTCATGCCTTCCTCGCGGTCGAGGCGGGTGAGCATGGCTTCGAGCTTGGCCACCGAATCCCACGAGCCGGTCGCCAGCGCGGTCACCGACACGTCGCGGCCGACCGTGGCCAGGCGCGCATCGACGAGATTGCAGCCGCTGTCGGCGATGCGACGCGTCACCGGCAACAAGGGCGACTCCGGATGCGTCGTGTAGGCGTTGATCAGGAGGTGGTTTTCGGTCGGCGCGGGCCGGGGCGTGGTGTCGGTCAAAGGGGCTTCCGGCATTGCGTAAGGCTGAACGGCATCCGGGCGGTCGCCCGGCATGGTGTGCAGCATACTTGCCCGCGCTTTCGGGCCGCAAGTAACATGCGGGGCGACCCTGCCCCGCGTGCGGGGCCGACCCGTCCGCGCAGCCTGCGCGGCCCTCTTCTCCCAGCGAGCACCCGGCATCTTGTCCCTCTCCGGCATCATCACCGCCCTGGCCACGCCCTTCCAGGGCAATGGCGACCTCGACCTCGACGCCTGGCAGCGGCTGCTCAAACGCCAGCTCGACGGCGGCGTGCAGGGGCTGGTGGTGGCGGGATCGACCGGCGAGGCGGCCACGCTGCTGGACGAGGAGTACGACCGGATCCTGCGCGAGGCGGTGCAGACGATCGGCGGGCGCGTACCGGTGCTGGCCGGGACCGGCCTGTCCGGCACCGCCAAGACCGTGGCGCTGACCCAGCGCGCCGCCGCCGGTGGCGCGCAGTACGCGCTGGTGGTGACGCCGCCGTACGTGCGCCCGACCCAGGCGGGGCTGGTCGCGCATTACACCGCGGTCGCCGAGCAGGGCGGCCTGCCGGTGGTGCTGTACAACGTGCCCGGCCGCACCGGTTGCGACCTGCTGCCGGAGACCGTGGCGCACCTGGCGCAGCACCCGAACATCGTCGGCATCAAGGATGCCAGCAGCGACCCGCAGCGCATCGCCGCGCTCGCCGCCCTGCGCAGCGATCGCTTTGCCGTGTTCAGCGGCGACGACGGCAGCGCCGCGCAGGCGATGCTGGCCGGCTATGACGGGCTGATCTCGGTCGCCTCCAATGCCTTGCCGCGCGCTTACCGGCGCCTTTGCGACCTGGCGCGTGCGCGCCAGGCCGAGCCGGCGCAGGCCTGGGACGCGCGGTTGCAGCCGTTCCATGCGTTCTGCGGCATCGAATCCAACCCGATTCCGGTCAAAGCGCTGCTGCAGCGCGCCGGGATCGGCCACGGCCTGCGGCTGCCGCTGCTGCCGCTGTCCGCGGCGCACCATGCCACGGCCGACCGACTTGCCGCCGACGCTGCCGCGTTGGAAGACCTATCCAGCCGCGAAACGCTCGCGGCCTGACTCCAGGAGATTGATTGATGCGTGCTTCCGTTCCCTACGTCCGCGTGCTGTCGGCCGCCGTGCTGGCGACCACCCTGGTCGCGGCCACCAGCGGTTGCAGCTGGTTCCACAAGGGCAAGCCGCGCGGCGACTACGCGCTGGCGCCCGACATGCGTCCGCTGGAAGTACCGCCGGATCTGACCTCGCCCGATACCTCGGCGGCGATGAAGGTGCCGGCGCTGGCCTCGGCGCAGCGTCCTGCGGCCCCGGCCGGCCAGGCCCCGGCGGCGTCGAACAGCGGCTTCGTGGTGCCGGGGACGCGCGACCAGGTATTCGGCCAGGTCGGCGACGCGCTGGGCGGCATCGAAGGCGTCACCATCGCCAGCCGCGCGCAGCTGCTGGGCTCCTACGACGTGGCCTACGAAGGCAGCAACTTCCTGGTGCGCGTGGTGGCGGTGGATGCCGGCGTCTACGTCTCGGCGGTGGACCCGCGCGGCCTGCCGGCCACCGGCGAAGCGCCGGTCAAGCTGATCGCGGCGTTGAAGGCCAAGCTGGGTCATTGAGCCGAGCCGGTGTGGTCCGGCGCCTGCGCCGGATCTGCTGCAGAACGCGAAACGGGCGCCCAGTGCGCCCGTTTTCGTTCGGCAAGAACACTGCGCTGCGTCTTTGTGGATGCAAGGAGCGGCGTTGGCCGCGATGGGCTCTGCGAGATGCGCGTGGCGTCTGATTCAAACAAGGCAATAAGAGCCGCTCCTTGCTTCTGCGCGCCGTACCCTCACCCCAACCCCTCTCCCGAGGGGAGAGGGGCTTCGGCTTCTCCCTTCTCCCGCCGGGAGAAGGTGCCCCGAAGGGGCGGATGAGGGTACGGGCGAAGCCTCGCGTCCTACCAGGGTGTAATCACGTGTCCGGTTGCACTGAGGCAAAGCGAGTTGGAGGCGCCCTGAAGCCGCCGCTTGTATGGACTGATCGGCGGGCAGTACCCGGGCAGAATCCGCGGCGGGATTACTTCTGCAGCAGCGGCAGCTTGTTCGGCTTGCCGTCCCACTCGGCGGCGTCGGGCAGCGGTTCCTGGCGCGTGGTCAGGACCGGCCAGGCCTTGGCCAGTTCCGCGTTGAGCGCGACGAAGCTTTCCTGGCCGGCGGGCACGTCATCCTCGGGATAGATGGCATTGGCCGGGCATTCCGGCTCGCAAAGCGTGCAGTCGATGCACTCGTCCGGATCGATCACCAGGAAGTTCGGGCCGGCGTGGAAGCAATCCACGGGGCACACTTCCACGCAGTCGGTGTATTTGCACTTGATGCAGTTTTCGGTGACGACGAAAGGCATGGCTCGATCCGGCGATTAACCCGGTGATTCTAATGCAAAGCGGCCGCCGCCGCCGTGTGTGCGGGGCAGGAGGCGGGCGGCGCGCGCGGCTCAGCCGGCGAGGCCGCCGTGCTGCTGCGCCAGCCGATACAGGCCGCGTGCGGCCAGGTCCTCCGGATGGGTGCGCACGCGGCTGCCGAGTGCGGCCAGCGCATGCGCATAGCGCGCCAGCAGGCCGCTGCCGCCGACCAGGTGCACTACCGGCGGCAATACTGGGTTCGCGCGCAGTTCGTGGCCGATCAGCAGGCCGGACAGGTAGGACGGTGCCGCGGCGGCGCTCAGGCGTTCGAACAGGCCCAGGCTGCGCACGCCGAACAGATGGTGCAACACCCCGCCAGGGTCACCGCTGCGCTGCACGCCGGCGTCGAACGCGGCCGCATCGAAGACGCCGTCGTCGGCGTCCATCAGCCGCGCCAGCAGGCTGTGCGTGCGCAGCAGCGCGTACAGCTCTCCTGTCATCATCGTCGCCAGCGAGGCGATGCGCCCGTCCTGCAGGGTCACCCACTTGCTGTGGGTGCCGGGCAGGCAGACGTGGTGGATCTCGGCCGTCGGCGGTTCCTGCGCGAGCAACGCGAGCAGGCCGATCAGCTGCGTCTCCTCGCCGCGCATCACGTCCGGCACGGCGTCGGCGTCGCTGGCCACGCCAGGCACGAACCACAGCGTGCGGCCGGGCAGCGCCGGATCCTGTAGTGGCTGCATCGCCGCGGCCAGGGCGGCGGCGTCGGCCGGGCAGGGCGCGTACGGCAGTTCGATCCAGCCGTTGCGGCTGCCGATCATCCCGCACAGGACGATGTCGCCGTCCCAGCCGTCGATCAGGGCGGCCAGGGTCGCGGCGAAGCGGCCCTGGCAGGCGGCGATGCCCTGGTCGCTGCGGCGCTGGTCGAGAATGCCGCCGTCGGCGTCGAGCCGATAGCCGCGAAGGCTGCTGGTCCCCCAATCGACGACGATCATGCGCTGGCGATGCGTCCTTCGGGCAGGCCGGCGATGCCGACCGCGGCCACGTACACGCCGCCGGCCTGCGGCGTGCGCGCCAGTTCGTCCTCGCTGTGGTCCTGCCGCGAGGTGCTCAGGTACAACGTGCCGCCGTCGGCGCCGCCCAGGGCGGGGCAGGTGGGATGCTTGACCGGCAGGGCGACGCGGCGCTCGACGCTGCCGTCGGGGCGGTAGCGCACCACCTGCCAGGCGCGCCATTGCGCGTTCCACAGGTGGCCTTCTGCGTCGACGATGGCGCCGTCCGGCTCGGCGCCGGCATGGTCCAGTTCGGCGAACACGCGGCTGTTGGCGGTGTGCGCGCTGTCCGGGTCGTAGTCGCAGCACAGGATGCGCGGCTGCACCGAGTCGCAGTAGTACAGGGTGCAGCCGTCGGCGCTGAAGCAGATCGCGTTGGGAATGGCCACGCCCGGCAACGGCAGGCGGCGCAGGCCGTGGCGCGCCGACCACTGGTAGAAGCTGCCGACCGGCGCCTGGTCGTCGCGCTCGCTCATGGTGCCGAACACGAAGTTGCCGTGGCGGTCGGCGCGGCCGTCGTTGCTGCGGGTGTCGTCGCGTTCCGGTTCCACGTCCGCCAGGTGCTGCAGCGGCAGCGCGCTGTCGGCCTCGGCGGCGGCATCCGGATCGGCGGCGTACACGCCCTTGGCCAGCGCCAGCAGCAGGCGGCCGTCGTCGAACAGGCCCAGGCAGCCGGGACGATCGGGCAGGTCCCAATGCCGGCTGACGTTGCTGGCGGGATCGTGGCGCCACAGGCGGCGGCCGCTGATGTCGACCCAGAACAGCACGCCGCGGCGCTCGCACCACAGCATGCCCTCACCATGCGCACAGCGGCTGTCCACCGCCAGCGTGGCGGTGTGTCGGGGCGGAGTGGACACGCTCATCGGCTCACCACTCGGCGATGCTGCCGTCGGCGTGACGCCAGATGGGGTTGTGCCAGTCGGGTGGGTTGGCGTTGGCATGGCGCAGGCGCTCCTCGTCGATTTCCACGCCGAGGCCCGGTTTGGGCAATGCGGCGATGCTGCCGCCATTGTCGCAGGCGAAGTCGTCCTTGTTGAGCACGTAGTCGAGCAGGTCGGCGCCTTCGTTGTAGTGGATGCCGATGCTCTGTTCCTGCAGCACCGCGTTGTGCGAGACGAAATCCACCTGCAGGCAGGCGGCCAGCGCCACCGGGCCGAGCGGGCAGTGCGGCGCCAGGCCGACCTCGTAGGCCTCGGCCATGCTGGCGATCTTCAGGCATTCGGTGATGCCGCCGGCGTGCGAGAGATCCGGCTGCAGCAGCGACAGGCCGCCGGCCTGCAGCACCGGCTTGAAGTCGAAGCGCGAGAACATGCGCTCGCCGGCCGCCAGCGGGATCGGCGTGGACGCGGCCAGCCGCGGGTAGTACTCGGCCTGCTCGGGCAGCACCGGTTCCTCGACGAACAGCGGCTTGAACGGCTCCAGTTCGCGCAGCAGCACGCGCGCCATCGGTGCGGCGACGCGGCCGTGGAAGTCGATGCCGAAGTCGATGGCGGTGCCGAACGCCTCGCGGATCTGCGCCACCTTGGCCACCGCGGCATCCACCGCGCGCGGGCCGTCGATCAGCTTCATTTCCTCGGTGCCGTTGAACTTGAAGGTGTCGAAGCCGAGGTCGCGGTAGCCCTGGATCTGCGCGATGGTCGCCGCCGGGCGGTCGCCGCCGACCCAGCGGTAGGTCTTCATGCGGTCGCGCACCCGCCCGCCGAGCAGTTCGTACACCGGCACGCCCAGTGCCTTGCCCTTGATGTCCCACAGCGCCTGGTCGATGCCGGCGATGGCGCTCATCAGGATCGGGCCGCCGCGGTAGAAGCCGCCGCGGTAGAGCATCTGCCAGATGTCGTTGATCCGTGCCGGGTCCTTGCCGATCAGGCTGTCGCCGAGTTCGCGCACCGCGGCCTCGACGCTGCGCGCGCGGCCTTCGATGACCGGCTCGCCCCAGCCGGTGATGCCCTCGTCGGTCTCGATCTTCAGGAACAGCCAGCGCGGCGCGGCGTGGTAGGTGGTGAGGCGGACGATCTTCATGCGCGGTCCAGATAGGCGTGGCGGAAGGCGGCGGCATGCGCCTGGGTCTGTGCGAGCGACTGGCCGGGGCGGTACAGCTCGCCGCCGATGCCGGCGCCGATCGCGCCGGCGCCGAGGTAGTCGTGCAGGGTCTCGGTGTTGACGCCGCCGACCACGAACAGCGGCACCTGCGCCGGCAGCACCGCGCGCAGGGCGCGCACGTGGCCGGGGCCGTAGGTGGCGGCGGGGAACAGCTTGAGCATCTGCGCGCCGGCATCCAGCGCGTCGAATGCCTCGGTGGCGGTGGCGAAGCCGGCCACCACCTGCAGGCCGCGCGCCACCGCGTGGCGGATCACCGGCGGGCGCGTGTTGGGGGTGACGATGAAGCGTGCGCCCAGATCGGCCAGGGCGTCGACGTCGCCGATCTGCAGCACGGTGCCGCCGCCGATCCAGCAGCGCTGCCCGAACGCCTGCGCGGCCGGGCCGATGCTATCGGCCCAGCGCGGCGAGTTGAGCGGGATCTCGATCGCGTCGTAGCCGGCATCGGCCAGCGCCCCGACGTGCGCAAGCGCGTCCTCGGGGGTGAGACCGCGCAGGATCGCGATCAGCGGGAGTCGGAACGGGGAAGCGGCGGACATCGGGATACCTGGCGGAAACGACGGTGACGGAAGCGCCGGGCCAGCGCGGCGCAGCGGCGGGACCGGACGGCGGGGCCGCTGCAGTCCGCGCCATGCGTCGGCGCGCTGGCTCCACCCGACAGCCTCCGCTGCCGGCGGGCCGGTGCCCGACGACGACGGCGCCAGCGGGGGCGCGATGGGCCGTAGCCTGCGCGCGTGAGCTATGCTCTGCAAATGAAATTTTAGGCATATTCTATTCCGCCGCCGAATACGCGGCTCCGCTCCCCCAGGACGCCTGCCCACGATGAATGCCTCTGCCAATCCCTGGTTCAATGCCGCGCGCCTGAAGACCCGGCATCTGTTGCTGCTGCTGCAGTTGCACGAGCATCGCTCGGTGCTGCGCGCGGCCGAGGCGGCCAGCATGACCCAGCCGGCGGCGTCCAAGCTGCTGGCGGAAATGGAGGACCTGCTGGGGGTGAAGCTGTTCGAGCGCCACGCGCGCGGGGTCGAACCGACCTGGTACGGGCAGGTGCTGATCCGCCGCGCACGCGCGGCGATGTCGGAGATCGGCCGTGCCCAGGAAGAGATCGCCGCACTGTGCGAAGGGCGCATGGGCCAGGTCTCGATCGGCACCGTGGTCAATCCGGGCACCAACCTGGTGCCGCAGGCGATCGCCGAGGTCAAGCGCGAGTTTCCCGGCATCCTGGTGCGGGTGGAGATGGACTACAGCCGGCCGCTGGTGGCCAAGCTGCTCGATGGTCAGCTCGACATCGTGATCGGGCGCATCCTCGGCCCCTACGGCGCCGAGGCGCTGGAGTTCGAGCCGCTGGCCGACGAGCCGCACTCGGTGATCGCCCGCGCCGGCCACCCGCTGTCCACCCGCGCCGACCTGCGCCATGCCGACCTGGCCCGCTACGGCTGGGTGCTGCCGCCGGCCGACAGCGTGCTGCGCGCGCGCCTGGACGCGATGTTCCTGGAGCATGCGGTGCCGGCGCCGCAGAACGTCATCGAGACCTCGTCGCTGCCGGTGATGACCAGCCTGCTGCGCGGCAGCGACCTGCTCGCTGCGCTGCCGGCCGAGGCGGTGGCGCCGTATGTACAGGCCAAGCTGCTGACGGTACTGCCGATCACGCTGGGCGTGCGCATGGAATCGTTCGGCATCGTGCGCCGCCGCGACTATCTGTTGCCGCCGGGCGCCGAACGCGTGTTGCTGGCGTTGCGCAATGCGGCCAAGCGGCTGTATCCCGAGCGGGCGGCGAGCGTTTGAATGTCGTCGCAGGCGCTGCCATGTCGCAGACGGACGATTTCGTAGACATGCCGTGGTGCGCATCCCGCTAGTCGGGAATCGCATAGCTTGACGGGAATTTTTCATTTGTTTCACGCCAAGTGCATTCCTAGTCTCGGCCGATCGCGGTAGCGACCGACCTGCCACTCTGCGCAGCGGCGCCATCCGATACGGCAGCGGCTGAGACCGACGCCGTCACAACTCGCAGGACGGCGCCCTGGTGCGACCGTCGCCCGTGTCTGTGTGCATGTCTCCTGGGAGGGAAACCGCATGGCATCGCAGCATTCTTGTGGTCCGGCTCTGCCGACCGCAGCGTCACGTCGTCCCCGTGTTTTGCCGCGTTCGCTCATCGCGCTGAGCATCGGCCTGCTGCTCAGCGCACAGGCGCTGGCGCAGGAGGCGGAGTCTGCGAGCGCACCGCCTGCCGCGCGCAAGAAGGGCGACCCGGTGACCCAGCTCGACGCGGTCGAGGTCAAGGGCGTGCGCGGCAGCCTGATCAAGTCGCAGTCGATCAAGCACGATGCCGAGCAGATCGTCGATTCGGTCAGCGCCGAGGACATCGGCGCGCTGCCGGACCGCAGCGTCACCGAGACCCTGCAGCGGGTCAGCGGCGTGACCATCGATCACTTCATGGCGCGCAACGATCCGGACCACTTCTCGGCCGAAGGCAGCGGAGTGATGATCCGCGGCATGACTCAGGTGCGCGGCGAACTCAACGGCCGCGACAGCTTCAGCGCCGCCAGCGGACGCGGGCTCAGCTTCGAGGACGTGCCGGCCGAACTGATGGCCGGCGTGGACGTGTACAAGAATCCCTCGGCGGAGATCATCGAAGGCGGCCTCGGCGGCACGGTCAACCTGCGCACGCGCATGCCGTTCGACCAGCCGGGCCGGGTCGTCGGCTTCACCGCCGACGTCAACTACGGCGACCTGAGCAAGACCTACAAGCCGTCGGGCTCGTTCCTGTTCAGCGATCGCTGGAACACCGGCCTGGGCGAAATGGGCTTCATGCTCGATGTCGCGCACTCGGAACTGGCCACGCGCAGCGACGGCATCCAGGTCGAACCGTTCGTGCGCCGCACGGGTCCCGCTTTGCTGGCCGGCACCAGCTTCGACAAGGTCTACGTGCCCGGTGGCGTCAACTGGCGGCAGCTGGAGTTCGAACGCAAGCGCAAGGGCGTGGCGGCCGCCTTCCAGTGGCGGCCCAGCGATGCCACCGACCTCTACGTGCAATACCTGCGTTCGTCCTACGACATGAATTGGCAGGAGCGCGCGGCGTTCTTCAACGACGACACCAACGCCATCGCGCCGGCGCCGGGCACCACCTTCACCTACGACGATGCAGGCCGTTTCGTCAGCGGGTCGCCGGCGTCCAGTTCCTGGCGCGGCAACGTCACCGGCAACGACGGCGTGCGCTTCTACACCGACAACCGCTACGCCCGGCAGAGCACCACCACCTCCGACCTGTCCGGCGGCTTCACCCATCGCCTGACCGACCGGCTGACCGTGCGCGGCGACATGCAACTGGTGCAGTCGCAGAGCGACACCCTGGACTTCACCTTGTTCAGTTCGATCTATCTGCCGGGCCTGACCTTCGACCTCAGCGGCAAGTACCCTGCGGTGACCCTGGCCGACCCGAGCTACACCGCCGACCCCTCCAATTACTTCTGGAGCGCGGCGATGGATCACCTGGCGAAGAACCGCGGCCGCGAACTGGCCACGCGCTTCGACCTGGAATACAGCTACGACGACAACCCGTGGCTGCGCACCTTCCGTGCCGGCATCCGCGCCACCGACCGCACCCAGACCAACAAGAATTCCGGCTACAACTGGGGCGTGATCAGCGACAACTGGGCGACCATCCCCGGCACCGCCACCGGCCTGGCCGACCTGGCCAGCTACATGACCGCGTCCTCGTCGCTGTATTCCTTTTCGAACCTGCTGCGCGGCAAGGTGCGCGTGCCCAACAACCTGTATTTCCCGCGCAACAGCGCGGTCAAGGACTACGCCGGCACCTCGGCGCTGATCGAGCAGATCGTCGCACTGCGCGGTTATGGCTGGGCGCCGGATCAGTACCAGTTGCAGGACACCAACCGCCAGTTCGAACGCACCCAGGCCGCGTACATGGTGATGTACTTCGGCAACGACACCGCGCTGGGCGTGCCGGTGGACGGCAATATCGGCGTGCGCGTGGTACAGACCAGGACCGAGGCCTCGGGCTACGGCCAGTATCCGGACCTGTCCGCCACCTCGGCCTCGGATGCGCTCAAGGCCCAGTACTACGGACAGTACTTCCCGAACGACGCGCGCGGCAGCTACACCGACGTGCTGCCGAGCCTGAACCTGCGCTTCAAGTTCTCCGATGCGCTGCAACTGCGCCTGGCCGCGTCCAAGGCGATGGCGCGGCCGGACTACACCCAGTTGCAGCCGTATCTGCTGCTCACCGCCACCGTCAACGACGACGGCTCGCTGAAGGACTGGACCGGCTCCGCCGGCAACCCCAACCTCAAGCCGATGAAGGCCGACCAGTACGACGCCGCGCTGGAGTGGTACTTCGACAGCAGCGACATGATGTACGTGACGCTGTTCTACAAGAGCGTCAAGGACTACTTCTCCAACCAGACCGTCACCGAGAACTATGGCGGCCAGGATTTCCTGGTGACGCGTCCGTACAACATGGACAAGGGCCGCATCCGCGGCTTCGAGTACGGCTACACCCAGTTCTTCGATTCGCTACCGGGCTGGATGAGCGGCTTCGGCGTCAATGCCAACTTCACCTTCGTCGACAGCAGCGGCGGCGTGAATACGGCCACCGATCCCTACACCAAGACCACCGTCACTGGCGTGGCGCTGCCGCTGGAAGGCCTGTCGCGGCGCAGCTACAACTTCGCCGGCATTTACGAGAAGGGTCCGCTGTCGGTGCGCCTGGCCTACAACTGGCGTTCGCGCTATCTGCTGACCGCCAGCGACGTGTCAACCAAGCTGCCGACCTGGTCGGACGACTACGGCCAGCTCGACGGCTCGGTGTTCTATCGGTTCTCGCCGCACCTGCAACTGGGCATCCAGGCCAACAACATCACCAACGCGGAGACCAAGGTGCTGATGGGGCCGACCTCCTACAGCGATGGCGAGGTCGACCGGCACCTGTACACGCGCAGCTGGTTCGTCAACGATCGTCGTTACTCACTGGTGCTGCGCGCCAACTGGTAGGCGCGCAGCCGTCTCCGGCGCGCGGTCCGCCTGCGGCGAGGCGGGTGGCTGCCGCCGGTTTTTCCTCCCGACGCAGGAACCGCTCATGGCAAGACCGCTGCATCCCACCGTTCGCCTGGCGCTGCTGGCGCTGGCGTTCGCGTCATGGCCGGCCGCGGCGGAACTGCAACTGCCGTTGCTGTTCGCCGACGGCGCCGTCCTGCAGCGCGATGCACCGATTCCGGTCTGGGGCTGGGCCACGCCTGGCGCACGCATCCAGGCGCGCCTGGACGGTGCCAGCGCCAGTGCGGTCGCAGGCCGCGATGGCCGCTGGCAACTGCAGTTGCCGGCGCATGCGGCCGGTGGCCCGTACGTGCTGGAGGTGCAGGGCGACGGCAGCCAGCGCCGTATCGGCGACGTGCTGATCGGCGACGTGTGGCTGGCCAGCGGCCAGTCCAACATGGAGTGGCCGCTGGCGCAGGCGCGCGACGGCGCGCGCGAAGTGGCGGCGGCGACGGATCCGCAACTGCGCGACTTCAAGGTGCCCAAGGCCTGGTCGGCGCAGCCGCAGCCGCGGCTGCCCGGCGGCAGTTGGGTTGCGGCCACGCCCGCCACCGCCGGCGCATTCTCGGCGGTGGCGTATTTCTTCGCGCGCGACCTGCGCCAGCACACCGGCGTGCCGATCGGCATCATCGACAGCACCTGGGGTGGCAGCGCGATCGAGGCCTGGATGGACGCGGCCTCGCCGGGCGTGGACGCGGCGCAGGTACGTACGCGCATCGCGCAGATGCAGGCCAAGGACGCACAGGACCTTGGCGAGACCCGGCGGCGCCTGGCGCGCTGGCCACAGCCGACCACCGCGGATGCGGATGCCGGCTGGGCCGCTGCCGATCTGGACGACCGCGACTGGGACCGCCAGCCGCTGCCGGGGCTGTGGGAACAGCATGGCTACGTCGGCATGGACGGCGTCGCCTGGTATCGCAGCACTTTCACCCTCAGTGCAGCCGAAGCCAAGGCCGGCGCCTTCGTGGGCATCGGCCCGGCGGACGATGCCGACACCACCTACGTCAATGGCGTGGAGGTCGGCCATACCGAAGGGCGCTACACCGAACCGCGCCGCTACCGCGTGCCGCCGGCAGCGCTGCGCGCCGGCGTCAACCACATCGCGATCCGCATCCTGGATACCGGCGGCTTCGGCGGCATTCCCGGCGATGCGGCGGCGTTCTTCGTGCAGCCCGACGGCGGCCAGCCGCGCTCGCTGGCCGGCGACTGGCGGTTCCGCCCGGCCAAGGTCACGCTGGCCGCCAACGACGACAAGAACCAGGTGCCGACGCTGCTGTACAACGCGATGATCCATCCCTTGCAGCCGTTCCCGGTCAAGGGCGTGATCTGGTACCAGGGCGAGAGCAACGCCTACCCGTATGGTGCGCTGCGCTACCGCGAGCAGTTCGCGTCGCTGATCGGGCGCTGGCGGCAGGAGCGCGCACAGCCCCAGCTGCCGTTCCTGTGGGTGCAACTGGCCAACTGGAAGGCCGGCAACGACCAGGGCGACCTGAGTCCGTGGGCGCAACTGCGCGAATCGCAGACCAGGACGCTGGCGCTGCCGGCCACCGGGCAGGCGGTGACCATCGACATCGGCACGCCGGACAACATCCATCCCCCCAACAAGCAGGATGTCGGCCATCGCCTGGCGCTGGTCGCACGCCACGTCGCCTACGGCGAAACCCTGGTCTACAGCGCGCCGGTGTTCGCGCGCGCCATGTTCGCCGATGGCCAGGCGCGGGTGATGTTCGACCTGATGGGCAGCACCCTGGCGGTGCGCGGCGGCGGCAGCGTGGTGCACGGCTTCGCCCTGGCCGGTGCCGATCGGCGCTTCCATCCGGCGCAGGCACGCATCGAGGGCGACCAGGTGGTGGTCCGCAGCGATGCGGTGCCGCAGCCGCAGGCGCTGCGCTACGCCTGGAGCGAAAACCCCGAGGACGCCAACCTGGTCAACCGCGAGCAGTTGCCGGTGGGCCCGTTCCGCAGCGACGACTGGTGAGGCTGGGCGCCGGCCACGTGCGGAGAATCGGATCGCCGTCGCGCGCGTTGCGCACCGCATGGCGGCTGCCTGTCCTGCTGTCGCTGCTGCTGAGCGGCTGCCAGGCCGCGCCGGATGCACCGTCGGTTGGTGCGCACACGCCCGCTGCCGCGACATCGGCGCCGACCCAGGCACCGATCCCGCGCCTGGTGAGCAGCGACGGTCGGCATGCCTTGTTGGTCGACGGCGCACCGTTCCTGATGCTCGGCGCGCAGGTCAACAACTCCAG
The DNA here is from genome assembly GCF_034105325.1 of Xanthomonas sp. LF02-5. Taxonomy (NCBI): domain Bacteria; kingdom Pseudomonadati; phylum Pseudomonadota; class Gammaproteobacteria; order Lysobacterales; family Lysobacteraceae; genus Xanthomonas; species Xanthomonas sp. LF02-5. Next base: position 74,980 of record NZ_JAXGGF010000008.1, read on the forward strand.
CAACTATCCGGCGGCGCTGGCGCAGGTGTGGCCGGCGATCCACGCGATGGGGCCGAACACCGTGCAGGTGCCGATCGCCTGGGAACAGGTGGAACCGGAAGAGGGTCGCTTCGATTTCTCCTTCGTCGACACTCTTTTGGCGCAGGCGCGCACGCAGCGGGTGCGGCTGGTGCTGCTGTGGTTCGGCACCTGGAAGAACAACGGCCCCAACTACGCGCCGCACTGGGTCAAGACCGACGATGCGCGCTTCCCGCGCGTGGTCGCGCGCGACGGACGGCGCCTGGATTCGCTGTCGCCGCTGGCGCCAGCCACGCTGGAGGCCGATCGCAAAGCGTTCGTCGCCTTCATGCGGCATCTGCGCCAGGCCGACCCTCAGCGCACCGTGATCATGGTGCAGGCCGAGAACGAGCCGGGCACCTACGGTAGTGCGCGCGACTTCTCGCCGATGGCGCAGCGCGTGTTCGACGGCCCGGTGCCGCAGGCGTTGCTGCAGCGGCTCGGCAAGCCGCCGGGCAGCTGGGCGCAGGTGTTCGGCGCCGATGCCGACGAGATCTTCCATGCGTGGCACATCGCGCACTTCATCGACCGTATCGCCGAGGCCGGCAAGGCCGCGTATCCCTTGCCGATCTACGTCAATGCGGCGTTGCGCGGCCCGTTCAATCCGGGCCAGCCCGGGCAGTACGCCAGCGGCGGCCCCACCGACAACGTGCTCGACGTGTGGAAGGCGGCGGCGCCGCACATCGACCTGCTGGCGCCGGACATCTACATGCCCGAGTACCCGCTGTACACCACGGTGCTGCAGCGCTACGCACGCCCCGACAACGCGCTGTTCGTCGCCGAGACCGGCAACCGCCCCGAGTACGCGCGCTACCTGTTTCCGGCGCTGGGCCACGACGGCATCGGCTGGTCGACCTTCGGCATCGACTACAGCGGCTACTCCAACGATCCGCTCGGCGCCAAGCGCGTGGACGCACAGGCACTGGCGCCGTTCGCGCTGGGCTATCGCGCGGTGGGCATGGGCATGCGCGCGTTCGCCCGCGCCGCGGCCGCCGGCAAGCTGCACGGCACCGCCGAGGCACCGGGCCAGGCGGTGCACGAGCTGCCGCTCAACGCGCGCTGGAGCGCCACCGTCACCTATGGCGTGCCGCAGTTCTGGTTCCAGGGCGAGCCGCCCGGCAATCCCGCGCCGATCGGTGCGGCGCTGATCGCCGAACTCGGCCCGGACACCTTCCTGATCACCGCCCAGCACGCGCGGGTGACCCTGCATCCGGCCAGCGCCGCGACCGCCAACATGCTCTACGACCGGGTCGAAGAGGGCGTGTACGACGGCGAGCAATGGCGCTTCCGGCGCAACTGGAACGGCGACCAGACCGATTACGGGCTCAACTTCTCCGACGTGCCGCAGTTGCTGCGCGTCACCCTGGCGACTTATTGACCATGCGGCGGCGCCAGACGCGCCATGCCGCGTGACTTTCCAAGGGAGTGACCATGCACCACGCCAACCGTTGCCTGCCGCCTTCGTTGCCACGCCTGTTGGCGCTGGCGTTGCTCGCGGTCGCCGCGTCCGCCGCCGCGCAGCAGGTGACCCGCGATGCCGAGGGCGTCACCGTGCATCCCAGCGCCAGGGGCGCGGCGCCGGTACGCCTGCAGGTGATCGACCGCGGCATCGTCCGGGTCAGCGCCGATCCCACCGGCGCGTTTCAGCGCACACCGAGCCTGATGCGGGTGCCGGTGCAGGGCGACACCGGCTTTACGCTGGAGCAGCGCGGCGACACGGTGCAGCTCAAGACCGCGCGGATGACCGCGCAGGTGTCCACCGTCGACGGCCATGTCGGCTTCACCGATGCGCAGGGCACGCCGCTGCTGGCGGAAGTGGCGGGCGGGCGCAGCTTCGCGCCGTTGCAGGTCGAGGGCCGCCACTATCTGAGCCTGCGCCAGCGCTTCGTCTCGCCGCCCGACGAGGCCTTTTACGGGTTCGGCCAGCACCAGCAGGGCTGGATGAACCAGAAGGGCCACGATATCGAACTGCTGCAGAGCAATCTCGACATGGCGGTGCCGTACCTCGTGTCCAGCCGCAACTACGGGATCCTGTGGGACAACAACGCGATCACCCGCTTCGGCGATCCGCGCGGGCTGCAGCCGCTGCCGGCGACGCTGCGCCTGTACGACGCGCACGGCAAGCCCGGTGCGCTGACCGCGCATTACGCGATCGACGGCAAGCCGGTGCTGGAGCGTCGCGAAGCCGACATCGGCTATCAGTACATCAAGGACCTGGCGAAATTCCCCGCCGCGGCCAAGCCCGGCGACAAGCGCCGCATGCAGGTGCGCTGGGAAGGCCAGATCGAGGCCGAACGCGGCGGCACGCATACTTTTTCGCTGTATGCCAGTGAGTACTCTAGGCTATGGGTCGACGGCAAGCTGCTCGTCGACCGCTGGCGACAGAACTGGAACCCCTGGCACCACGAGTTCGCGTTGCAGCTGCAGCCTGGCCAGCGGCATACGCTGAAGGTTGAGTGGGATCTGATCGACCCGAGCTACATCGCACTGCTGCATCGCGACCCGCTGCCGGCGGCCGAAGCCGGCGACCTGTCGCTGTGGTCGGAAGCCGGGCAGATGATCGACTACTACGTCGTCGCCGGCGACAACGCCGACCAGGTCATCGCCGGCTACCGCACGCTGACCGGCAAGGCCGTGTTGCTGCCGAAGTGGGCCTACGGCTTCTGGCAGAGCCGCGAGCGCTACAAGACCCAGGACGAGCTGCTCGGCGCGCTGGCCGAGTACCGTCGTCGGCAATTGCCCATCGACAACATCGTGCTCGACTGGTCGTACTGGCCCGAGAACGCCTGGGGCTCGCACGCCTTCGACCGCGCGCGCTTTCCCGACCCGGACGGCATGGTCAACACGGTGCACGCCAGCCACGCGCAGCTGATGATCTCGGTCTGGCCGAAGTTCTACCCGAGCACGGACCACTACAAGGAACTGGACGCGGCCGGGCACATCTACCGGCGCAACGTCGAGGTGGGCGAGCTGGACTGGATCGGCAAGGGCTACACCAACGCCTTCTACGATCCGTACGCGGCCGACGCGCAGGCGATCTACTGGCGGCAGATCGACGAAAAACTCAACCGCAAGGGCATCGATGCCTGGTGGCTGGATGCCGACGAACCCGACGTGCACTCCAACCTGGACATCGCCGAGCGCAAGGCGCGCACCACCCCGACCGCGCTGGGGCCGTCCACCGAGTTCTTCAATGCCTATCCGTTGCCGCACACCCACGGCGTCTACGCCGGCGATCGCGCCGCCGATGGCAAGCGCGTGTTCATCCTCTCGCGCAAGGGCTACGCCGGCATCCAGCGCAACGCCGTGGCGGTGTGGAGCGGCGACATCGCCTCGCGCTGGGAGGACATGCGCGAGCAGATCTCCGCCGGCGTCAACCTGTCGATGTCGGGCCTGCCGAACTGGACCTTCGACATCGGCGGCTTCGCCGTGGAGAAGCGCTACGAACGCCAGGACCCGGCGCACCTGCCCGAGTGGCGCGAACTCAACACGCGCTGGTTCCAGTTCGGCGCCTTCGTGCCGCTGTTCCGTTCGCACGGCCAGTTTCCGTACCGCGAGATCTGGAACATCGCGCCGGAAGGCACGCCGTACTACGCCAGCATGGCCTACTACAGCCGCCTGCGCTACGCGCTGCTGCCCTACATCTACACGCTCGCCGGCGACACCTATCACCACGACGGGGTGATGATGCGCGGCCTGCCGATGGACTTCCCGCACGACCCCAAGGTCGCCGACATCGACGACGAGTACCTGTTCGGCCCGGCGTTCCTGGTGGCGCCGGTGACCCGCTTCGGCGCGACCTCGCGCAAGGTCTACCTGCCGGCGGGCACCAGCTGGATCGACTTCAACAGTGGCGCGCGCCACGCCGGCGGCCAGACCATCGACGCCGCCGCGCCGCTGCAGCGCATGCCGCTGTTCGTGCGCGCCGGCGCCATCGTGCCGATGACCCAAGTGCAGCAGTACGTCGACCAGATCCCGGACGCACCGCTGACCGTGGTGGTCTATACCGGCGCCGACGGTCGCTTCTCGCTGTACGAGGACGACGGCACCGGCTACGGCTACGAGCAGGGCGAGTTCAGCCGTATCCCGCTGCAGTGGGACCAGGCCAGGGGCGTGCTGCGCATCGGCGCGCGCGAGGGGCGCTGGCCGGGCATGCAGGACCGGCGCACCATCCATGTGCGCTTTGTCGATGGCCCGCGCGACGATGCCGGCGTGCTCGAACCCGCGGCCGACGCCAGCGTCGAGTATCGCGGCCAGCCCCTGGAGGTACCGCGCAAGCGGACCGGCCATGCCGTCGCGGCGCGGGCCGGATGAGTCTGGCGGGAGGCGAGATGCTGCCAACGTCGGTTGCCGCATGCTGGCGGTCGTGGCGTGCCGACTGGGGCGCGATGCAGCAAAACATGCGCGCTACGCCCGTACCCTCATACGCCCCTGCGGGGCACCTTCTCCCGACGGGAGAAGGAAGGCGAGTTCGCAAGCGACGGTACGACCCAGATGACGGCAAAGAAGCGGCAGCGGCGCGCTTTAGCCCCTCTCCCCTCGGGAGAGGGGTTGGGGTGAGGGTACGGAGCGCAGCGCTTCATCCGCTCCCTGGGGTACTTCCCCCGAAGAGGACCATGGTCCGCGGGGAGAAGGGATGCATCGAACGCGCTCCGCCGCAACATGCTCCCGCCTTGCGCGCAGGTTTGATGCAGCGCATCAAGATGGCGCCGTGTGTAGACACAGCCTGCGCAGAGGCGAGACCGCGCCAGTCGCCATCGTGTCGCGGATGCGACGGGCCATCAATGCGCGCAGTGACATCCGTTGGCTCGATCCTTGTCCCGCTTCTGCATGCGTTGACCGTGAATTGGCTGCAGGGTGGCTGGGTCCGGTGCGTGCGTACGCCATCGCCTGGGTCGCGCTGGCAGCGCGCGGCACTCAGCGTCATCATGCTTCGCTGCGTGATGCGTGCGGTGCGCACTACACTCGGCGACACGGCGGGTGGTCCCCGCACGCCGGCCTTTCTTCTGGAGCGATGATGGAACTGGGTGTGTGCACGATGTGGCGGGTAGGGCAATGAGTCTGTACATCGGCCTGGACGTGGGCACGCAGAGCGTCAAGCTGCTCGCCTACGATGCCGACAGCCGGCAGGTGGTGGCCACCCACGGCCACGCGCTGGACCTGATCAGCCGCGACGACGGCACCCGCGAGCAGCAGGCGCAGTGGTGGATCGACGGCATCGTCGCCTGCTTCGCCGCACTCAGCGCCGAACAGCGGGCGCAGGTGCGGGCCATCGCGGTGTCCGGGCAGCAGCACGGCTTCGTGCCGCTCGACGCCCAGGGCCAAGTCACCGCGCCGGTGAAGCTGTGGTGCGACACCAGCACCCAGCGCGAGTGCGAGGAGATCATGGAGGCGGTCGGCGGCGCGCAGCGCTGCGTAGAACTGGCCGGCAATCCGATCCTGGCCGGCTACACCGCCTCCAAGCTGCCATGGACGCGCAAGCATCGTCCCGACGCCTACGCGGCGATGACGACAGTGCTGCTGCCGCACGACTACGTCAACTTCTGGCTCACCGGCGAGCGCTATGCCGAAGTCGGCGACGCATCCGGCAGCGGCTGGCTGGACGTGCGCACCCGGCAATGGTCGGCGCCGCTGCTGCAGGCGATCGATCCGCAGCGCGACCTGGCCGCGGCGCTGCCGCCGCTGGTGCCGACCGAGACCAGTTTCGTCCTGTCCGCCGCGGCGGCGCAGACGCTGGGCCTGCCGCGCGAGGTCCGCGTGGCCACCGGCGGTGGCGACAACATGATGGCGGCGATCGGCACCGGCAACGTGGTGCCGGGACGCCTGAGCATGAGCCTGGGTACCTCCGGCACGCTGTTCGCCTACGCCGAGCGCCCGGTGGTCGACCCGGACGCACGCTGGGCCGCGTTCTGCTCCTCCAGCGGCGGCTGGTTGCCGCTGATCTGCACCATGAACTGCACGGTCGCCACCGAGACCATCGCGCGTCTGTTCGGCATCAAAACCGGGCAGGGCGAGGCGTTGCTCGCCGCCACCGCGCCCGGTGCGGACGGATTGGTGCTGCTGCCATTCTTCAACGGCGAACGCACCCCGAACTTGCCGGCCGCACGCGGCTGCCTGACCGGCATGGACCTGCACAACACGACGCCGGCGCATTTCTATCGCGCGGCGATGGAGGGCGCCAGCTACAGCCTGCGCAACGGTTTCGACGCCTTCGTCGACGCCGGCCTGCAGTTCGATGCCATCTCCCTCACCGGCGGCGGCAGCAACAGCGCCGGCTGGCGCCAGCTCATCGCCGACTTGTTCGGGCTTCCGGTGCACGTGCCGGCGCAGGCCGAGGGCGCGGCATTCGGCGCCGCGCTGCAGGCGCTGTGGGCCGACGGCTGGGCGCAGGGCGACCGCGCCAGCCTGGCCGAGGTGGTGCTGCAGCACCAGCAGGACGATGCGACGCGCTCCGCGCAGCCGGATGCGCAGCGCGGCGCGCAGTACCAGGCGCACTACCAGAGCTTCCAGCGGCATCTGCAGGCCATCGGCCCGCTGTACGCCGCGTGATTCCCTTTCCCCCGCAACGCACCAGGACTTCGTGATGAGCACTTCCGTCTACACCGGCGCCAAGGAATTTTTCCCGGGCATCGGCCGCATCCCGTTCGAAGGCAAGGCCTCGGACAACCCGCTGGCGTTCAAGGTCTACGACGCCGGCAAGCGCATCGGCGACAAGACCATGGCCGAGCACCTGCGCTTCGCCGTGGCCTACTGGCACAGCTTCTGCGGCAACGGCGCCGATCCGTTCGGCCCGGGCACGCGGGCCTATCCCTGGGATGCCGGCAGCGATGCGCTGGGCCGCGCCGAGGCCAAGGCCGATGCGGCGTTCGAGTTCTTCACCAAGCTCGGCGTGCCGTACTACTGCTTCCACGACGTGGACCTGGCGCCGGACGCCGAGGACATCGGCCAGTACGAAAAGAACCTCAAGCACATGGTCGGCATCGCCAGGCAGCGCCAGGCCGACACCGGGGTCAAGCTGCTGTGGGGCACCGCCAACCTGTTCTCGCACCCGCGCTACATGAACGGCGCGGCGACCAACCCGGACTTCGACGTGGTCGCGCGTGCGGCGGTGCAGGTCAAGGCGGCGCTGGAGGCGACGGTGGAACTGGGCGGCGAGAACTACGTGTTCTGGGGCGGCCGCGAAGGCTACGCCTGCCTGCACAACACGCAGATGCGGCGCGAGCAGGAGCATCTGGCGCGATTCCTGACCCTGGCCCGCGATTACGGGCGCAGCATCGGCTTCAAGGGCAATTTCCTGATCGAGCCCAAGCCGATGGAGCCGATGAAGCACCAGTACGACTTCGACAGCGCCACCGTGGTCGGTTTCCTGCGCCAGCATGGGCTGGACAAGGATTTCAAGCTCAACATCGAGGCCAACCACGCCACCCTGTCCGGGCACAGCTTCGAGCACGACCTGCAGGTGGCCAGCGACGCCGGCCTGCTCGGCAGCATCGACGCCAACCGCGGCAATCCGCAGAACGGCTGGGACACCGACCAGTTCCCGGTCGATCTCTACGACACCGTGGGCGCGATGCTGGTGGTGCTGCGGCAGGGCGGGCTGGCCCCGGGCGGGCTCAACTTCGACGCCAAGGTGCGCCGCGAGTCGTCCGATCCGCAGGACCTGTTCATCGCCCACATCGGCGGCATGGACGCGTTCGCGCGCGGCCTCGAAGTCGCCCACGCGTTGCTCACCGCCTCGCCGCTGGAGCAGTGGCGCCGCGAGCGCTACGCCAGCTTCGACAGCGGTGCCGGCGCGGCCTTCGCCGCCGGCACGAGCACGCTGGCCGACCTGGCCGCGCACGCCGCGCAGGCCGGCGAGCCGACCCAGCGCAGCGGCCGCCAGGAAGCCTACGAGAACCTGATCAACCAGTACCTGCTGCGCTGAACCGGTGCGCGGCGGCGGCCCGGTGCCGCCGCCGCGCACGCTTCTTCCCGCGCGCCGGCCGTCTCCCTCTTGCACGCCACCAGGTGAACCCATGTCCAGTGTTCCGATCGATCGCCATGCCGATGCCGGCGAGAACACCCGCCTCATCATCCTGATCAGCTGCGTCGCCACCATCGGCGGCTTCCTGTTCGGCTTCGACAGCGGCGTCATCAACGGTACCGTCGATGGCCTCAAGCAGACCTTCCAGTCCAGTTCCGCCGGCACTGGCTTCGAGGTCGCCTCGATGCTGCTGGGCTGCGCGATCGGCGCGTTCCTGGCCGGCTCGCTCGCCGACCGCTGGGGCCGGCGCACGGTGCTGATCGTCTCGGCGGCGCTGTTCCTGCTGTCGGCGTTGGGCGCCGGCGCGGCGCACAACTCGGCGGTGTTCGTGCTGGCGCGGATGATGGGCGGTTTCGCGGTGGGCGCGGCCAGCGTGATGTCGCCGGCCTACATCGCCGAGGTCGCCTCGGCGCGCTACCGCGGGCGCCTGGCCACGGTGCAGCAGATCGCCATCATCGGCGGGCTGTTCTGCGCCTTCCTCAGCAACTATCTGCTGGCCAAGGCCGCCGGCGCGTCCACCGAGGCGCTGTGGCTGGGGCAGCCGGCCTGGCGCTGGATGTTCTGGATGCAGGCGCTGCCGTCCACCGCGTTCCTGCTGCTGTTGCTGGCGATTCCGGAGAGCCCGCGCTTCCTGGTGGTGCAGGGCCGCCGCGAGCAGGCGCTGGCGGTGCTGACCCGGCTGTACGGCGCCAACACGGCGCAGACCAAGCTGACCGAAATCTCCGCCTCGCTGTCGGCCGACCAGCACACGCCGCGGCTGTCGGACCTGGTCAGCAAGGTCACCGGCAAGATCCGCCCGATCGTGTGGATCGGCATCGGCCTGGCCACCTTCCAGCAACTGGTCGGCATCAACGTGGTGTTCTACTACGGCGCGGTGCTGTGGCAGGCGGTGGGTTTCTCCGAGAGCGATGCGTTGTTGATCAACGTGCTGTCCGGTGCGTTGAGCATCGGTGCCTGCCTGATCACCGTGGTGTTGATCGACCGGGTCGGGCGCAAGCCGCTGTTGTGGATCGGCTCGGCCGGCATGGCGGTGTCGCTGGCCCTGGTCACCATCGCCTTCGCCAGCGCCTCGCTGGATGCGGCCGGCAAGCTGGCGCTGTCGCCGGGCATGGGCCGGCTGGCGTTGATCGCCGCCAACGTCTACGTGGTCTTCTTCAACATGTCCTGGGGCCCGGTGATGTGGGTGATGCTGGGCGAGATGTTCCCCAACCAGATCCGCGGTTCCGGCCTGGCGGTGGCCGGTGCGGCGCAGTGGATGTCCAACTTCGCCATCACCGTGACCTTCCCGGTCCTGCTCGGCAGCATCGGCCTGGCCGGCGCCTACGGCATCTACACCGTCGCCGCGTTCCTGTCGGTGTTCTTCGTGCTGCGCTACGTGTACGAGACCAAGGGCAAGGAACTGGAACAGATGCAGGGCTGAGGCTGAGGCGCACGCGGTGCGGCGCGCGTGCCGTCTCTGGATCGGTGTGTCTGTAGCCGAGCGGCTGAAGGTATTGCCGGATCGGTGGTGGCGCTGCGCGTGTCGTACCCTCACCCCAACCCCTCTCCCGGTGGGAGAGGGGCTTTGGACTTTCCCTTCTCCCGCCGGGACCATGCCCCCTTTTCGGGGGAAGGTGCGCCGCGGGTGCGGATGAGGGTCCGGGCGAATCCTTGCGAGCAGGTCCACACAGCCCACAGACGTTCATTGATGTCCTCCCGGCGATGGTGCCGGGCACTCCCAACGGCTGAGGTGTGCGATCGATGGTCCCATCGGTGTGCGCTTGTTGTGTTACTTTATAACAATTGTCACTCCGCCTTGCTTGCCGTCCCTCGCTCCCTTGCCGCTCCCGCCGTTCCGATGAACCTGCAGATCCCCTCGCCATTGCCCGATGTCGCTGCCGACGAACCTTCGCAGATCGCCGCTCCCCTGAACTGGGTGGGCATGGACGGCATCGCGCTGCCGATCAGTCTGGACATGGGCGAGGGCGCGCCTGCGACACCCGTGCCGGCGCAGGCCGCGCTTGCCGTCGATCTGCCGTCTGCGCAGGTCAAGGGCATTCATATGTCGCGGCTGTACCGCCTCCTCGACGAAAGCGCGCAGCAGCCGCTGTCGCCGTCGCGCCTGTCGCAATTGCTGCGGGCGATGGTGCACAGCCATGCCGACTGCGCCTCGACCGCGGCGCGGGTGTCGCTGCGCCTGGAACTGCTGCGTCGCAGCCCGGCACTGCGCAGCCCGGGGCTGGCTGGATGGCGGGCGTATCCGCTGCGGATCGACGCCGAACTGCGTGGCGGCGTGGTCCGGCTCGGACTCGGCGTGGATCTGCTGTATTCCTCGACCTGCCCGTGTTCGGCGGCGCTGGCGCGGCAACTGCTCAGCGAGGCCTTCGTGCAGCAGCACCCGGAACAGGCCTCGCTATCGCGGGAGGCGGTGGCGGACTGGCTGCTCCGGCACGGCAGTCACGCCACCCCGCATAGCCAGCGCAGCGTGGCCTCGGTGCGGGTCGGCGTGTCGGCGCGGGCGGTGCGCTTCGACGCGGAGGGCGTGATCGCGCTCGCCGAGCAGGCCCTGGCCACGCCGGTGCAGGCGGCGGTGCGGCGTGCCGACGAACAGGCGTTCGCGCGCCGCAACGGCGAGAACCTGATGTACGTGGAGGACGCCGCGCGCCGCCTGCAACAGGCGCTGGGTGCGCGCTACGCCGAGGTGCAGGTACAGGTGCGGCATCTGGAGAGCCTGCATGCGCACGATGCGGTGGCGGAGACCGCATCGGCGCCGGTGGCGGTCATGGCCGGGGAGGCCGCCCCTGACTTGGCGCAGGCCTGACCCCGGCTTGCGGGTGGTCCGCATGTGCGCACTGATGCCGGCCGGATCGCGCACGTCGCCCGGGCCGCCTCGGCGTTCCGGGTAGGCTTGGGTCGGCGTGCCGGCGTCTGCAGCCGTCTGGCCGAGGGCGATCGACACCCGCGCAACCAGGAATGAGACGCGTCGGGCCGTGGCCGGCGCCGAAACGCAAAAAACCCCGCCAAGGCGGGGTTTTTGCTGTGTCGCGCTGCAGTCGAGGCGAGGATGGCGCTCCCTAGGGGACTCGAACCCCTGTTTTAGCCTTGAGAGGGCCACGTCCTAACCACTAGACGAAGGGAGCGTTTGGTCGCGTCGATTGCAGCGCGCTAGTATATGGGTCTCGCCGCCCTTCGGCAATCCCGCAACCCGATACGGAAGCGCCATCATCAATCCGCCAGTTCCATCGCCATTCACCCTGCGCGCGATCCCGCGCGATCAGCATCCCATCTCGCGCAAGGACATCAGCCCCAACGCCCTGCGCGTGCTGTACCGGCTGCGCGAGGCCGGCTTCGGCGCGTACCTGGTCGGCGGCGCGGTCCGCGATCTGCTGGTCCAGGTCCAGCCCAAGGATTTCGACGTCGCCACCGACGCCACCCCCGAGCAGGTCAAGCAGTTGTTCCGCAACTGCCGCCTGATCGGTCGCCGCTTCCGCCTGGCGCACGTGGTCTACGGCCGCGAGATCATCGAGGTCGCCACCTTCCGCGCCAACGTCGACGACGGCAGCGGCGACCGCGAGGTGGACAACGGCCGCCTGGTCCGCGACAACGTCTACGGCAGCATCGAGGACGATGCGGTGCGCCGCGACTTCACCTGCAACGCCTTGTACTACGCCATCGAGGACTTCTCGGTGCGCGACTATGTCGGCGGCTTCGAGGATGTGCAGGCGCGGTTGATGAAGCTGATCGGCGACCCCGAGCAGCGCTATCGCGAGGACCCGGTGCGCATGCTGCGTGCGGTGCGCCTGGCGGCCAAGCTCGATTTCGAGATCGAGGCCGGCACCGCCGAGCCGATCCCGCGCCTGGCCGGGTTGCTGGCCGAGGCCGCGCCGGCACGGTTGTTTGAGGAAGTGCTCAAGCTGTTCCTGTCCGGCCATGGCGTGGCCAGCTTCGAGGGCCTGGAGCGGCACGGTCTGCTCGCCGCGCTGTTCCCGGAGAGCGCGGCGGCGCTGCGCTCCAACCGCAGCGGCGCGCTGCGGCGGATGCTGATCGAAGGCCTGCGCAACACCGACAACCGCGTCGCCAACGACGAGCCGGTGTCGCCGGCGTTCCTGTTCGCGCTGCTGCTGTGGCCGGCCTACTGCCGCGCGTTGATGACCCTGCAGAAACAGGGCATGCAGATGGAGGAGGCGCAACGCCGCGCCGCCGACCGGGTGACCTTGCACCAACTCAGCACCGTGGCGCTGCCGCGGCGTTTCTCGCTGCCGATGCAGGAGATCTGGCTGCTGCAGTCGCGCTTCACCTCGCGCCAGCGCAAGCGGGTAGTGCGCACGCTGTCGCATCCGCGCTTCCGCGCTGCGTTCGATTTCCTGATCGTGCGCCAGTCCGCGTCGGACGAGCATGCGGCCGACATCGCCTACTGGCGCGAACTGCAGCAGCAGCCCGGCTACGCGCCGCCGCCGCGCGGCTTCGATCCGGAGGTGGACTACGCCGGCGACGAGCTGGCGTTCGCGCCGCCGGCCGACAGCGAAGAGACCCCCAAGCGCCGTCGGCGCCGGCGCCGCCGCCCGGACGCCGCCACGCCCGTCGAGTGAGCGCCGCGACACCGGCCCCGGTCCAGGCCTGCATCGGCCTGGGCGGCAACCTTGGCGACGCCGCGGCGATCCTGCGCGCGGCCCTGGCCGCGCTCGACACGCTGCCGCAGACCCGCCTGCTGCGTGCCTCGCAGCTGTACCGCAGTCCGGCCTGGGGCCGCGAGGACCAGCCGGACTTCATCAACGCCGCGGCGCTGGTGACCACCACCTTGTCGGCGCCGGACCTGCTGCAGGCGCTGCTGGACCTGGAACACCGCCACGGCCGCCAGCGCCTGCCCGGCGAGCGTTGGGGCCCGCGTACGCTGGACCTGGACCTGCTGCTGTATGCCGACGCGGTGATCGATCTGCCGGGGTTGCAGGTGCCGCACCCGTTCCTGCACCAGCGTGCGTTCGTGCTGCTGCCGCTGGCCGAGATCGCCGCCGACGCGGTCATTCCGGGCCATGGAACGGTGCGTGACGTACGCGACCGCATCGAAACCGGCGGGATCGTGCCAATCGGTAGATAATGCTCGGCTCATTACCGCAGCACATGAGCTTATGAGCAGTCACGCCGACAGCAAGCCCTGGACCGTTCCCGCCCTGGCCGAGGCCAAGCGCCGCCAGCAGAAGCTGGTGATGCTGACCGCCTACGACGCCGGCTTCGCGCGGACCTTCGACGCCAACGGCGTGGATCTGATCCTGATCGGCGATTCGCTGGGCATGGTGGTGCAGGGCCACGACTCGACCCTGCCGGTGAGCGTGGACGACATCGCCTATCACACCGCCGCGGTGGCGCGGGTGCTGCAGCGCGCGCTGCTGGTGGCCGACCTGCCGTTCCAGTCCGATGCCACCCCCGAGCGCGCCTTGGACGCGTCGACCCGGTTGCTGCAGGCCGGTGCGGAGATGGTCAAGCTGGAGGGCGCCGGGCACAAGCTGGAGGTGATCCGCTTCCTCAGCGAACGCGACATCCCGGTGTGCTCGCACCTGGGCCTGACCCCGCAGTCGGTGCTGACCTTCGGCGGCTACAAGATCCAGGGCCGCGAAGAAGCCGCCGCGGCCAAACTGCTCGCCGACGCCAAGGCGGTCGCCGCGGCCGGCGCCGCGCTGCTGGTACTGGAATGCGTGCCGTCGCCGCTGGCCGCGCGCATCACCGCCGAGATCGATATCCCCACCATCGGCATCGGCGCCGGTCCGGACTGCGACGGCCAGGTGCTGGTGATGCACGACTTCCTCGGCCTGGACAGCGGCCACCGCCGCCCGCGCTTCGTCAAGGATTTCCTGGCCGAAGGCGGTTCCATCGCCGGTGCCGCCCGCGCCTACGCCGACGCGGTCCGCGCCGGCACCTTCCCCGACGCCGAACACGCCTACGCCAAATGATCGAGACCGTCACCGACCTGGCGCGACTGCGCGCCATCGTTTCCGGCTGGAAGCGGCAGGGCCTGCGCGTGGCCTTCGTTCCGACCATGGGCAACCTGCACGCCGGGCATTTCTCGCTGGTGATGCTGGCGCGGCAGTACGCCGACCGCGTGGTCTCCAGCGTCTTCGTCAACCCGACCCAGTTCGGCCCGAACGAGGACTTCACCCGCTACCCGCGCACGCCCGAGGCCGACACCAGCGGCCTGGAAGGCGCCGGTTGCGACGTGCTGTGGCTGCCGACGGTGGAGAGCATGTATCCGCTGGGCGTGGAGCTGGCGCTGCGCATGCACACCCCGGGCGTCAGCGAGGTGCTGGAAGGCGCCTGCCGGCCCGGCCATTTCGATGGCGTGTGCACCGTGGTCGCGCGCCTGTTCAACCAGGTGCAGCCGGACCTGGCCGCGTTCGGCAAGAAGGATTACCAGCAACTGGCGGTGATCCGGCAGATGGTCGCCGACCTGGCGTTCCCGATCGAGATCCTGGGCGGCGGCATCGTGCGCGAGGCCGACGGCCTGGCGATGAGTTCGCGCAACCAGTACCTGTCGGCCGAGGAGCGGCCGCGTGCCACGCAGATCCACCGCACCTTGCTGGCGATGCGCGAGGCCCACCTGGCCGGGCGCCCGCGCGCCGAGGTGGAGGCGGCGGCGACCGCGCAGCTGCAGGCGGCCGGCTTCGAGGTCGACTACAGCGTGCTGCGCATGCCCGACCTGAGCGAGCCGCAGGACGGCGCTGGCCCACGCGTGGCGCTGATCGCCGCGCGCCTGGGCCGCACCCGTCTGATCGACAACCTGGAATTCTGAGCGCGGCAGGCCGCGGTACCGTCGTCGTAGCAGCGGCTTCAGCCGCGACCGGGCTTTCCCGTGATCGCCGGTCGCGGCTGAAGCCGCTCCTGCGACGGTTTGAGGCCGCCCCTCACCACCGCCACCTAACCCTCGGCTGCTAAACTGCGCGTCTTTCCTGACCGCAGTCCCGTGCCATGCAACTGAGCCTGTTGAAGACCAAGATCCACCGCGCCACCGTCACCCATTCCGAGCTGAACTACGAAGGCTCGATCGCCATCGACGGGCTGCTGCTGGACGCGACCGGCATCCGCGAATTCGAGCAGGTGCACATCTGGGACGTCACCAACGGCGCGCGCTTCAGCACCTACGCGATCCGCGCCGACGAGGGCAGCGGCATCATCTCGCTCAACGGCGGCGCCGCGCGCCACGTGCAGGTCGGCGACCTGATCATCATTGCCGCCTTCGCCGGCATGAGCGAAGAGGAAGCCGCGCGTTTCCAGCCGACCCTGGTCTACGTGGACGGCGCCAACAAAATCACCCACACCAACACCACCATCCCAAAGCAGGCCGCATGACACAGTCCACCGGTTTCGACGCACTGCATTCCCACGCCCAGCGCCTGCGCGGGGCGCGCCTTCCCGACCTGCTGGCGGCCGAACCCGGCCGTGCCGAGACGTTGGCGTTGCAGGTCGGACCGCTGTACTTCAATTTCGCCCGGCAGAAATACGACCGCGCCGCGCTCGACGCGCTGCTGGCGCTGGCTGCCGACCACGACCTGGCCGGCGCCTTCCAGCGTCTGTTCCGGGGCGAGACGGTCAACGTCACCGAAGGCCGCGCCGCGCTGCACACCGCGCTGCGCGGCAACCTCACCGACGCACCGGTGGCCAGCCAGGCCCACGCCAGCGCGCGCGAGGTGCAGCAGCGCATGCGCGCGCTGATCGACGCCCTGGCGCAGACCGAGGTCACCGACATCGTCAGCGTCGGCATCGGCGGCTCCGATCTCGGCCCGCGCCTGGTCGCCGACGCGCTGCGTCCGGTCACCGGCGCGCGCTTCCGCGTGCACTTCGTCTCCAACGTGGACGGCGCAGCGATGCAGCGCACCCTGGCCACGCTGGACCCGGCGCGTACCGCCGGCGTGCTGATCTCCAAGACCTTCGGCACCCAGGAAACCCTGCTCAACGGCCAGATCCTGCGCGACTGGCTGGGCGGCAGCGAGCGCCTGTACGCGGTCAGCGCCAACCCCGAGCGCGCCGCCAAGGCCTTCGACATCGCCGCCGGCCGCGTGCTGCCGATGTGGGACTGGGTCGGTGGCCGCTATTCGCTGTGGTCGGCGGTGGGCTTCCCGATCGCGCTGGCGATCGGCGCCAACGCCTTCGAACAGCTGCTGGAGGGCGCCGCGCAGTTCGACGACCACGCCCTGAACGCGCCGCTGGAGCGCAACGTGGCCGTGCTGCATGGCCTGACCACGCTGTGGAACCGCAACCTGCTCGGCTATGCGACGCAGGCGGTGATGACCTACGACCAGCGCCTGGCGCTGCTGCCGGCCTACCTGCAGCAGTTGGTGATGGAGAGCCTGGGCAAGCGCGTGCGTCTGGACGGCAGCCCGGTCGAGGCCGACACCGTGCCGGTGTGGTGGGGCGGCGCCGGCACCGACGTGCAGCACAGCTTCTTCCAGGCGCTGCACCAGGGCACCAGCATCGTGCCGGCCGACTTCATCGGCTGCATCCGCAACGACGACCCGTACACCGTCAACCACCAGGCGCTGCTGGCCAACCTGCTGGCGCAGACCGAAGCGCTGGCGAACGGGCAGGGCAGCGACGATCCGGCCCGCGACTATCCTGGCGGCCGCCCGAGCACGCTGATCCTGCTCGACGCGCTGACCCCGCAGGCGCTGGGCGCGCTGATCGCGATGTACGAGCACAGCGTGTACGTGCAGTCGGTGGTCTGGGGCATCAACGCCTTCGACCAGTTCGGCGTGGAACTGGGCAAGCAGCTGGCGAGCCAGTTGCTGCCGGCGCTGCAGGGCCAGTCCACCGAGATCGCCGACCCGGTGACGCGCGCGGTGCTGGGGCGGTTGCAGGGCTGAGCGAAGCAGCCTCCGATCGCGCGAGCCTGGCTGGCTCGCGCGATTGGTCAGTGATGCTGGACGCTGCGCTCAGACTTCGTCCAGGCGCAATCCGACCGGGTCGCCAGTGAGATAGCCCACCGCGGCGCCGTAGCGGTCCTTGTAGTTGGCGCGGACCAGCGGATCCAGCTGCGCCTTGACCTTGTCGTGCAACGGGCTTTCCCAGTCGCCGGGATGCTGGAAGTTGCTCATCACGTAGGTCCAGCCGTGGATCTCGTCGACCGCGTGCAGGCCGGTGGATTCAGCCCCGGCCGGCACCGACAGCAGACGCGACAGCTTGCCGGTGTCGACGTTGTAGGCCCACAGGAAGTTGTTCACGTGCATGGCGCTGTCCTCGCCGATGAACAGTGTGCGCAGGCGTTGCGAGAACTTGATGTTGTCCGGATTGGCGATGCGCTCCGGGTCGGCCAGATTGCCCAGCGCGTCGGCCGCCGGCAGGTCGCGGCCGGTCAGCGCGGGCGGGGCGCTCATCGACACCGGCACCCACTCGCTGCGGATCGGCTGGCCGAGATGGTCGCGCTGGCCGTCGCGCAATGGCAGCGCATAGATCGCGCCGGCGGTCGGGCCTTCCACGCGGATGTCGCCGGAGCCATCGAGCATGCTGCCCTGGATGTAGGACATCGCCGAGTAGGCGATGCGATCGCGCGTGTCGACCGTGGTGCCTTCCATCTTGGTGAAGCCCAGGCTGCCGCCGACCAGCGCGGCGTAGCGGTGGGTTTCCAGGAAGGCGGCGGCCTGTTCCATGCCCGGGCGCAGCCGCACCCAGTTGAAGCCGCCGCTGTAGGGAATGCGGGTGTAGCCGGGGTCGCCCGGATCGCGCGTGGCCACGTCCATGATGTCGCCGATGCGCAGCACGTCGGCCATCGCTTCGATCTCGTCGCTGCTGGCGTGGCCCAGGCGGATCCAGTCCAGGGTGGCCGCGCCGGGGCCGATGGCCGAGCGTTGCCGCCACTTCGCCACGTACAGAGTGCCGCTGGACAGGTCGCACTCGCGGTCGGCGACGAACAGGAACAGGCCGCCGTTGCTGGCGTCGTCGCCCATCAGCACGGTGCGCCGGTCCGGCATCACCTGCACCAGTTCGTGCGAGATGCGGCCCAGGCAGTAGTGCTTGCGGGTGCTGCCGCTGCCGTCGGCGTGCACGGTCACTTCCGGCAGGTGCCCGTAGTGATACGGATTGGCGCGCGTGGGATCGCCGTAGAGGTGTTCGCTGAAGCGCTGGAACTGGGTGTTGCCGGCGATGCTGGCGGCATCGGGTTCGTATTCCTCGCTGGACAGGTGCGTGTTCCAGGGCGAGAGGCTGGCGCCGCAGGTGGTCCACAGGCCGTGCACCGCCGAGGTGTCGACGTTGTGGTACTTGACCAGACGCAGGTGGCCGCTGCGCGGGTCCTGGTCCAGGGTCAGCACCGCGATCGGCGCCGGCAACTGGCGATAGGTGCCGTTGCCGGCCAGATCGCGCGTGGTGTACTCGAACTGCACCACCGCGAACACCGTATTGCCGCGTACGCCGGGCACGTGCGCGTGCGGCAGGGTCAGCAGCGACGAGCCGTCGGGACAATCCGAGAAGAACGGCCGTTCGCTGCCGGGGACCGAGCGGTCCAGGATCGGCCGGTTGTGGATGTCGTAGTAGCCGCCGGCCAGCACGCTGCCGCCGGCGCCGTCGGGGACTTGGTCGCCGGTCAGGAAGAACGGGCGGTAGGCCAGGGCGTACCGCTGGCGGCTGCCATCGTGCAGGATCACCTCGACATGCGAGCGCACGCTGGTGGTGGCCATCGCCGCCGGCTCGGCCAGCGAAGGCGCCTCCATGCCGTCGAAGCTGACCGCGCGCACGCGCGGCCGTGGCGGGCGGCCTGGCCGCGGCGGAGGCGGAGGCGGCAGACGCGCGGCCGCGGGGTCGCTCGCCAACGCGGCAGAGGAAAGGCTGCCAAGCGGCAGCAGGGAGGTGCCGGCCAGCAGACGCAGGGCGCGGCGGCGACCGGAATCGGGGAGATGCGACATCGGGGGACTCTCCAGAACGGACGGGATACCGGTCACTCCCCCTCGTGCCGGCGCGGTCCAACCTAGGCGCGCTTGGTGACATTCGTTTGAAACCTGCGAGCGGTCGCGGCCGGCAGCCACTGCGCCAAATGCGGTGCCGCCCTTGCGCAGTGCGCATGTCGGGCGATATTGCGGCGCAGCAAACGCGGCGGCTGCCGATGCCGCGGGGGAGCGCGGTCGACGACCCGGACGCAGCCCCGCACAAGCAAACCCGGTATTCCATCGCTATAGCGTCAGCCGATATCCCGCCGACATCGGGGCATACCTCGCGCCGCGGTTGACAGGCTTGGGGCGATTCGGGAAGCGTAGGCGCCGGCCGCACCTCGGCGTGGGCGGTCCGGCCGCGACATGGCATGCGTTCGCCGTTCCTGGGAGGGAGTCTCTTGCATACACAGCCTGCTGGCGCGCGCGCGCCGCTTCGCACTGCGCTGGCCGCTGCCGCGGCGCTGGGCCTGCTCGCCTTGGCCGCCGCCGTTCCCGGTCGCTCCGTGCCGGTCGCACCGGCGGCCGCGCCGCCGCCGCCGATCCACCCGGACCGGTGGCCGTCGCCGGCCTGGCCGCTGCAGGAGGATCCGGCGCTGGAAGCGCGCATCACCAAGCTGATGGCGCAGATGTCGGTGGAGCAGAAGGTCGGGCAGACTGTGCAGGGCGACATCGGCAGCATGACCCCGGAGGACGTGCGCAAGTACCACATCGGCTCGGTGCTGGCCGGCGGCAATTCCGATCCCGGTGGCAAGTACGATGCCAGCCCGGCGCAGTGGCTGGCGCTGGCCGATGCCTACTACACGGCGTCGATGCAGACCGACGGTGCCGGACCTGCGATCCCGATCATCTTCGGCATCGACGCGGTGCACGGGCAGAGCAACATCGTCGGCGCCACCCTGTTCCCGCACAACATCGGCCTGGGCGCGACCCGCGACCCGGAGCTGATGCGCAAGATCGGCGAGATCACCGCCGCCGAGACGCGTACCACCGGCATGGAGTGGACCTTCGCCCCGACCGTGGCGGTACCGCAGGACGACCGCTGGGGCCGCACTTACGAAGGCTATTCGGAGTCGCCCGAGGTGGTGGCCAGCTTCGCCGGCAAGGTGGTCGAGGGGCTGCAGGGCGTGCCCGGCATGCCGGGTTTCCTGGACGGGTCGCACGTGATCTCCTCGGTCAAGCACTTCCTCGGCGATGGCGGCACCACCGACGGCAAGGACCAGGGCGATACCCGGATCAGCGAGCAGCAGCTGCGCGACATCCACGGCGCCGGCTATCCGCCAGCGATCGCGGCGGGGGCGCAAACGGTGATGGCCTCGTTCAACAGCGTCAACGGGGTCAAGATGCACGGCAACACGGTCATGCTGACCGACGTGCTGAAGGGGCAGATGCATTTCGGCGGCTTCGTGGTCGGCGACTGGAACGGCCATGCCCAGGTCCCCGGCTGCCGCAACGACGATTGCCCGGCCGCGTTCAACGCCGGCGTCGACATGCTGATGGCGCCGGACAGCTGGAAGGGCGTCTACGAGAACGCGCTGAAGGCGGTGAAGTCGGGGCAGATCCCGATGGCGCGGCTGGACGATGCGGTGCGGCGCATCCTGCGGGTGAAGCTGCGCCTGGGCCTGTTCGAGGCCGGCAAGCCGTCGCAGCGTCCGCTCGGCGGCAAGTTCGAGCTGCTCGGCGCGCCCGAACACCGCGCGGTGGCGCGGCAGGCGGTGCGCGAATCGCTGGTGCTGCTGAAGAACCAGGGGCAGCTGTTGCCGCTGAAGCCGCAGCTCAAGCTGCTGGTGGCCGGCGACGGCGCCAACGACATGGGCAAGCAGGCCGGCGGCTGGACCCTCAACTGGCAGGGCACCGGCACCAAGCGCGCCGACTACCCCAACGGCACCACCATCTGGGAAGGCCTGCAGCAGCAGGTCGGCGCCGCCGGCGGCAGCCCCGAGCTGGCGGTGGACGGCAAGTTCGCGACCAAGCCGGACGTGGCGGTGGTGGTGTTCGGCGAGCATCCCTACGCCGAGTTCCAGGGCGACATCGCCACGCTGCTGTACAAGCCCGGCGACGACAGCGACCTGGAACTCATCAAGTCGCTCAAGGCCCAGGGCATTCCGGTGGTGGCGGTATTCCTGAGCGGGCGGCCGCTGTGGGTGAACCGCGAGATCAACGCCGCCGACGCCTTCGTCGCGGCCTGGTTGCCGGGTTCGGAAGGCGCCGGCATCGCCGACGTGCTGCTGCGCAAGGCGGACGGCAGCGTGCAGTACGACTTCCACGGCAAGCTGAGCTTTTCCTGGCCGCGCACCGCGGTGCAGTTCGCCAACAACGTCGGGCAGAAGAACTACAGCCCGCAGTTCGCCTTCGGCTATGGCCTCACCTACGAGGACAAGGGCGATCTGAGCCGGCTGTCCGAGGTGTCGGGCGTGTCCGGTGCGCAGGCGGTGGGCGGGGTGTACCTGGACCGCGGCAAGCCGGCGGCGGGCATCAACCTGATCCTGTTCGGCGGCACGCAGGCCAATCTGCCGGCGGCGACCTTCCCGGCGGCACTGGCCGACGGATCGCTGAAGGTCACCGCGATCGACCACAAGGCGCAGGAGGATGCGCGACGCTTCGTCTGGTCCGGCAGCGGCACGTCCGGGTTGGCGCTGGTGTTGCCCAAGCCGCTGGACGTGTCGCGCGAGAGCAATGGCGACGTGCAATTGATCCTGACCGTCAAGGTGGATGCGGCGCCCGGCGCCGCCGCGCGCATCGGCGTGGCCTGCGGCCACGACTGCGGCGCGCGCGTGGACCTGGGCAAGGCCTTGGCCGCGCTGCCCAAGGGCGAGTGGCGCACGCTGGGCGTGCCGTTGAAGTGCTTCGCGGCGGCCGGCGCCGACCTGACCCGGCTGGAGCGTCTGCCGGAGATCGAGAGCGACGGCGCACTGGATCTGTCGCTGTCGCGGATCGCGCTGGGTAGCAGTAATGACGCGCAGAGCGTGGTCGACTGCCCGCTGCATTGAGCGGCGACGAACGGTTTTCTTGAAAGAGCGGCGCCGCCCACGCGGGCGGCGTCATGGACAACGGTGCGACAGGGCTGCGGCCCGTAGGAGAAGGCAGTGGGGTTGGCGACGTTGGATGTGGCGATCGTGGTGGTCTACCTGGCGGGCATCTTCCTGCTCGCGCAATGGGTGTCGCGGGAGAAGGCCGGGCACCGCAAGAGTGCCGAGGACTACTTCCTGGCCAGCAAGACCCTGCCGTGGTGGGCGATCGGCGCCTCGCTGATCGCGGCGAACATTTCCGCCGAGCAGATCATCGGCATGGCCGGTTCCGGCTACGCGATCGGTCTGGCGATCGCCTCCTATGAGTGGATGGCGGCGCTGACCCTGCTGATCGTCGGCAAGTTCTTCCTGCCGATCTTCCTGCGCAACGGCATCTACACCATGCCGCAGTTCCTGGAGCAGCGCTACGGCAAGTGGATCCGCACGCTGATGGCGGTGTTCTGGCTGCTGCTGTACGTGTTCGTCAACCTGACCTCGATCCTGTGGTTGGGCTCGATCGCGGTGAGCCAGGTCACCGGCATGGACCAGACCCTGGCGCTGGCGCTGATCGGCGTGTTCGCGCTGGTGTACCAGCTGTACGGCGGGCTGAAGGCGGTGGCGCTGACCGACATCGTCCAGGTCACCCTGCTGGTGCTGGGCGGCCTGCTGGTCGCTGGACTGACCCTCTCGCGGATCGGCGACGGCGCCGGCGTGCTCGCCGGCTTCCGCCACCTGTGGAACGCGCACCCCGAGCACTTCCACATGATCCTGTCCAAGGACAACCCGTTCTACAAGGATCTGCCGGGCCTGAGCGTGCTGCTCGGCGGCCTGTGGGTGATGAACATCAGCTACTGGGGCTTCAACCAGTACATCATCCAGCGCGCGCTGGCGGCCAAGAACATCGGCGAGGCGCAGAAGGGCATGGTGTTCGCCGCGTTCCTGAAGCTGCTGATGCCGGTGGTGGTGGTGGTGCCGGGCATCGCCGCGGTGGTGCTGGCGCCGGACCTGGCCAAGCCCGACCAGGCCTATCCGACCATGATGCAGCTGCTGCCCAGCGGCATCCTCGGCCTGGTGTTCGCCGCGCTGGTGGCGGCGATCGTGGCCTCGCTGGCATCCAAGATCAATTCGGTGGCGACCATCTTCACCCTGGACTTCTACGCCAAGTTCCGCCCGCAGGCCGACCAGCCGCAGCTGGTGCGAGTCGGCCGCGTGGCCGCGGTAACCTCGGTGCTGATCGGCATCCTCACCGCGCGGCCGCTGCTGGGCAATTTCGACCAGGGCTTCCAGTTCATCCAGGAATTCACCGGCTTCTTCACTCCGGGCGTGGTGGTGATCTTCATGCTCGGCCTGTTCTGGAAGCGCGCCAACGAGGCCGGCGCGCTGACCGCGGCGATCGGCTCGGTGCTGCTGTCGTTCGCGCTGAAGAAGCTGTGGCCGGAACTGCCGTTCATGGACCGCATCGGGCTGGTGTTCGTGCTGTCGCTGGTGGCGGCGGTGCTGGTGTCGCTGCTGACCCCGCAGGCGCCGGCGCGCGACCTGATCCGCACCGACGACGTGCGCTACGGCACCACGCTGGGCTTCAAGCTCGGCGCCGCGGCGGTGATCGCGATCCTGGTGGCGTTGTACGCGGTGTTCTGGTGAGCCACGGGCGGGCCGTGGCGCGGCACGCTCAGGCGTCGTCGCCCTGCCACGGCTCGGCCAGCCAGGCGTCGAGCGCCTCGGCCGGCATCGGCCGCGCGATCCAGTAGCCCTGGCCTTCGTCGCAGCCCCAGTCGCGCAGCATCCGGTACACGGTTGCGCTCTCGATGCCCTCGGCCACCACCTGTTGGCCGAAGTCGTGGCCGAGATGGATCATCGACGGCACCAGCATGCCGTCGCTGCGGCTGCCGGGCAGGGCGCGGATGAACGACTGGTCGATCTTCAGCGCGCTGGCCGGGATGTTCTTGAGATAGCCGAGGTTGCTGTAGCCGGTGCCGAAGTCGTCGATGGCGATCTTCACCCCGAGCGCGCTGATCTGCTGCAGCTGTTCGGCCACCCGCTGCGGATCGCGGATCATCGCGCTCTCGGTGAATTCGATCTCCAACGCGCCGGGCGCCAGCGCATGCTGCTGCAGCAGCGCCTGCAGCCGGGCGATGAAGTCGGCCTGTTCCAGGTCCACCGCCGACACGTTCAGCGACACGCTGAAGGTATAGCCGCGCTGCTGCCACAGCGCCGCCTGGGCGATGCCGGCGCGCAGCACCCAGGCGGTGATGCGGCTCATCAGTGCGGTCTTTTCCGCCAGCGGGATGAAGTCGTTCGGCGCCACCGTGCCCAGCAGCGGATGCTGCCAGCGCAGCAGCGCTTCCACGCCCACGCATTCGCCGCTGCGCAGGCTCACCCGTGGCTGGTAGTGCAGGCTCAGCTGGCCGCGCGCCTCCAGCGCTTCGGGCAAGGCGGCCAGGATCCGGAAGGCATTGCGCTGGTTGGCGTCGTGGTTGCGCTCGTACAGGCTCCAGCGCTGCCCACGCTGGCGCGCCATGTCCACCGCGGTGGTCAGCGAGCGCACCGTGTGATTGGCGCTCAGCGCCCCGTCCAGACGCACCGCGCCCAGCGAGGGGCTGGCCGCATGCGGAATGCCCTGGTGGTCGATCGCCGCGGCGAAGGCGTCGCAGAGGTGCTCGCACCAGTACTCCAGATGCGCGGTGTCGCTGCCTTCCATGATGAACACGAAGGTGGTGGTGTCGATGCGGTACAGCGGCAGGTTGCCCAGCGCCTTGCGCAGGCGGTCGCGGGTGGCCAGCAGGTAGCCCTCGGCGTACTCCCAGCCCAGCGCCTTGACCATGTCGCGGAAATAGTCGATGCCGCACACGTCGATCGCCACCGCGGTGTCGTGGTGGTCGGCGGTCTGCAGCGACAGCCACATGGTCAGGTCGTCGTTGAAGCGGCTGCGGTTGGGCAGGCCGGTCAGCGCGTCGACGAAGCCGCTGTTGCGCAAGGTGTCGATGCGCACCATCAGCAGGTCGCGCAGGTCCTGCAGGGTGCGGCGCGCGACCTCGTCGAACTCGTGGCGCGGCTCGCTGTCGATCACGCACAGCGTACCCAGGCTGGCGCCATCGGCCATCAGCAGCGGCGCGCCGGCGTAGAAGCGGATGAACGGCGGGCCGGTGACCAGCGGGTTGTCGCGGAAACGCGGATCCTGGCGGGCATCGGGCACCACCATCAGTTCCGGGCTGTGGATCGCGTAGGCGCAGAACGCCTGGCTGCGCGGCGTCTGCGGAACCTCCAGGCCGACCCGGGACTTGAACCACTGGCGCTGTTCGTCGATCAGCGAGACCAGCGCGATCGGCACCCGCAGGTAGCGGGACGCCAACTGTGTGACCAGATCGAAGACCTGGTCGGCCGGCGTGTCCAGCAGACACATCTGGCGCAGGGCGCTGAGCCGTTGCGGCTCGTCCAGCAAGGCGGGTGGGGGAGACTTCAGCATGCCGGGTTATCGGCCCGGTACCAGGGGACTTGAGCGCCGGTCGGAAGGGCGGTTCAGGCTGCCGCGGCGCCCCGACGCACGCTCAGCGCGGCGGGTCGCGCTGCGGGCTGGGCCGCTTGGCCAGCTTGCGCTGCAGCGAGCGGCGGTGCATGCCGAGCAGGCGCGCGGCGGCGGAGACGTTGCCGCCGGTCTCGTGCATGGCCTGCTGGATGTGCTCCCACTGCAGGCGGCTGAGCGGGGTCATCGCGTCCGGCACGTCGCTGCCGTCCTCGTCCTCCTCTTCCTCGGCTTCCAGGCCGATCGCGCGCAGGATCATCGGCACGGTCGCCGGCTTGGGCAGGTAGTCGTCGGCGCCGAGCTTGATCGCCTCCACCGCGGTGGCGATGCTGGCGTAGCCGGTGACCAGCAGGATGCGCATGTCGGCGCGGATCGCGCGCAGCGGCTGGATCAGCGCCAGGCCGGATTCATCGCCGAGCTTGAGGTCGATCAGCGCGTAGTCCGGCGGCGCCTCGGCGGCCAGCGCCAGTGCGGCGGCGGCGCTGTCGGCGGTGCGCGTCTCCAGGCCGCGGCGGGCGAGGGTGCGTTGCAGGGTGCGCAGGTACAGCGGATCGTCGTCGACCAGCAGGCCCAGCGGGGTGTCGGTGTTCATGCGGAGGTCTCCAGGGCGAGCAGCGGCAGGCGGAAGCCGACCCGGGCGCCGTGGTCCGGCGCCGGCTCGGTCCACAACTCGCCGCCCAGGCGTTCGATGGTCGCATGCGACAGCGCCAGGCCCACGCCCATGCTCTCGGGCTTGCCGCTGCGGAACAGAGTGGCCGGCAGGCCGACCTGGTTGGCGTCGAAGCCGCCGCCGTAGTCGCGCACCTCGCCGACCAGTTCGCTGCCGGTGACCCGCACGTTCAGGTCCACCTGCGGGTGGCCGGCGCGTTCGCCGGCGTCGGCGGCGTTGTTCAGCAAGACCTGCAGCAGATGGCCGATGGCGCTTTCCATCCGCAACTGCAGCGGCGCGTCGTCGTTGCGGCGCAGCCGCACGGTCGGCCGCACCAGCTGCCACTGGTGCAGTACCTGCGCCAGCGACACCGTCTGCCCGCCGGCGCGCTGCGCCGGTGCGGCCAGCGCCAGCACCCGTTCGCGGCACTGCACCAGCAGTTCGCGCAGGGTGTCCAGGTCCTCGCGCAACTCCGGCTGGGTACTCTGTTCGGCGATGTCGTCGGTGAGCAGGGTCATCGTCGCCAACGGTGTGTTCAGCTCGTGCGCCACCGACGCGGCATGGGTGGCCAGGGCGACGATGCCCTCGTTGCGGGTGAAGCGCTCCCGCAGCAGCGCCAGCTCGCGTTCGCGTTCGCGCATGGCCATCGCCAGGCGGGTGGAGAACACCAGCACCACCACCGTGGACAGCAGGAAGTTGGCGGCCATGCCCCAGCGCTGCAGGTCCAGCGCCTGGTAGGGGCCGTGCGGCAGCGGCAGGCCGAACAGCGCGCTGACCGCATAGCCGGCCACGCAGGCCAGCGCCACCGCCAGCGCCCAGCGCAGCGGCAGGGCCAGCACCGCCAGCGCGATCAGCACCAGGAACAGCGAGCCGAAGGCGTTGCCGATGCCGCCGCTCCAGCCGACCATCCAGGTCAGCACGGTCACGTCGACCAGGATGTGGCCGAAGGCGGTGGCCGGCGCGGCCGAGTCGGCATGGCGCAGGCGCAGCTGCGCGTACAGGTTGAACAGCGCCAGCACCGCCACGCCGGCCCACAATGGCGCCTGCGGCAGCGGCAACTGCAGCGGCCAGGTCGCCACCAGGATCGTCGCGGCCTGGCCGGCGGTGGCCAGCCAGCGCAGGCTGCACAGGGTGCGCAGGAAGGAGGCGTCGGTGGAATCCATGCTGCGCATCGTATGCGCTGGACCCGGGGGCTGCCTGCGACAAACCGTCGCAGCGGTGCCGCCTGGCTGAATCGGCGGTGCCGGCGCGTGCGGCAGGAGCGGCCGCGCAGGCTAAAATGGGCGCATGTACGATGCCGTCAGCCGCCCCACGCCTCCCGCCGATGCCGCGCCCTGGGCGCGCCGTCTCACCCAGCCGGTCCGCATCGGCGGCGTCACCATGGGCGGCGGCAAGCCGGTGGTGGTGCAGTCGATGACCAATACCGACACCGCCGACGTCGCCTCCTCGGTCAAGCAGGTGGCCGAATTGTGGCGCGCCGGCTCGGAACTGGTGCGCCTGACCGTCAACAATCCCGAGTCGGCCGCGGCGATCCCGCGCATCGTCGACAAGCTGCGGATGATGGGCATCGAGGTGCCGCTGATCGGCGACTTCCACTACAACGGCCACCAACTGCTGGCGGCGGAGCCGGCCTGTGCCGAGGCGCTGGCCAAGTACCGGATCAATCCCGGCAACGTCGGTTTCGGCAAGAAGAAGGACACCCAGTTCGCGCAGCTGATCGAGTTCGCGCTGAAGTACGACAAGCCGGTGCGCATCGGCGCCAACTGGGGTTCGCTGGACCAGGCCCTGGCGGCGCAGCTGATGGACGAGAACTCGCGGCGCGAGGTGCCGTGGGATGCCGGCCGGGTGCTGCGCGAGGCGCTGATCCGCTCGGCGCTGGACTCGGCCGAGCGCGCGGTGGAGCTGGGCCTGGGCCGGGACCGCATCGTGCTCAGCTGCAAGGTCAGCGGCGTGCAGGAGCTGATCGCGGTGTACCGCGACCTGGCGCAGCGTTCGGACTTCGCCCTGCACCTGGGCCTGACCGAGGCCGGCATCGGCAGCAAGGGCATCGTCGCCTCCAGCGCGGCGCTGGCGGTGCTGCTGCAGGAAGGCATCGGCGACACCATCCGCATCTCGCTGACCCCGGAGCCGGGGCAGTCGCGCACGCAGGAAGTGATCGTCGCCCAGGAACTGCTGCAGACCACCGGCCAGCGCGCCTTCACTCCGCTGGTCACCGCCTGCCCGGGCTGTGGCCGCACCACCTCCGAGTTCTTCCAGGAGCTGGCCAAGGTGGTGCAGAACCACGTCCGCGCGAAGATGCCGGAGTGGAAGGTGACCCATCCCGGCGCCGAGAGCATGACCCTGGCGGTGATGGGCTGCGTGGTCAACGGGCCGGGCGAGTCGCGCCACGCCAACATCGGCATCTCGCTGCCGGGCACCGGCGAAGCGCCGGCCGCGCCGGTGTTCATCGATGGCGAGAAGAAGGTGACCCTGCGTGGCGAGAACATCGCCCATGAGTTCGTGGCGTTGATCGACGAGTACGTCGAACGCACCTATGTCCGCCGCACCGGGTGAGTCCGCCGCCGAGGCAGCCGGCCTGCGCCGCTGGCTGCGGCTCAATGCCTGGCGCGTGTTGCTGCTGTTCGCCGGAGTCCTGCTGCCATTGGGCGTGTTCGTGGCCCTGGCCGACGAAGTGCATGCGCTGGAAGACCTGTATTTCGACGAGCCGCTGCTGTGGAGCATGCGCGGCCTGACCAGCCCGGGTTGGGACCGCTTCTTCACCGTGGTCACCGAGGCCGGCTATCAGTACGGCGTGATCCCGCTGGACACGCTGATCGTGCTGGTGCTGCTGGGCCTGCGCCGCTGGCGCGAGGCGCTGTTCGCCGCGTTGTCCTTCATTGGCTCGGCGCTGCTGAACATGGGCGCCAAGCAGTTCTTCCAGCGCGACCGGCCCAGCCTGTGGGAGTCGATCGCGCCGGAACACCACACCTTCAGTTTCCCCAGCGGGCACGCGATGGGCTCGATGACGCTGGCGGCGGTGCTGATCGCGCTGAGCTGGCGTACCCGCTGGCGCTGGCCGGTACTGTGGCTGGCCGGCAGCTTCACCCTGCTGGTCGGGGTGTCGCGGGTGTACCTGGGCGTGCATTACCCCTCGGACATCCTCGGCGGCTGGAGCGCGGCGCTGGTGTGGGTGGTGGGGCTGTACTTGCTGCTGTTCCGCGGCGAGCGCCGGCCGCGCTGGCGCGCGCGGCGCGCGTTGGCATGATTTTCAGTACGCCGCCAATCCACACTGCTGGCGCTCGCTGTGCCGTCGCCTCCAAAACCTGCGAAGGATGAACACATGACCAGATCCGAGCGAGCGTGTCAGATTTGGGCAGTGCTGGCGTGGGCGGCACGCCATCGCCAGTCTTTAACCTACTCCCAGTTGGCCGCACTCACGGGCGCACATCGCGCGGGTCTCGGTCAGCTACTTGAGCCTATTCAGTCGTATTGCTTGCTAAATCAGCTGCCCCCGCTCACAGCGATAGTCGTACAGCAGGAGTCGGGTTTGCCGGGAAGCGGCTTTATTGGGGCCACTGCAGAAGAGTTGGGTAGGGCGCAAATGGCGGTTTTCGGATGTGACTGGCTCGCGCATGGCAATCCTCAGCCTGAAAGGTTCGAAGCTGCTGTTCGCGAACGTCCGTCCAATGGAGAGAATTGATTTCTTCCGCCTCATGGTGCGGGCAGCGCTTTATGTAAGTGCAAAGCGGTCCACTCACTATTTGTAAAACGGGAGAAGTATTTCCTCTGCTGATGTTGCTCGAGCGTTCGCTGCAGTCTCCGCTACCAGCTCGAACTGGCGCCGCCGCCGCCGGAACTGCCGCCGCCGGAGGAGGAGTCGCTGCTGGAACTGGAGGACGAGGAGGATGAGGACGATGCCGCGGACTCGGCCGCGGCGCGTTCCCTGGCGGCTTGAGCGGCATGGTAGCTGGCGGTGTAGGCGAACACGCCGGGCGCGGTCTCGGCGATATGGCCCTTGCGGATCAGCGCATTGCGCCGCCGTGCGAGCGCCTGCAGGAAGCGGCTGTAGCGCTGCGGCGAGCGGTAGCGCTGCGCGGCGATGGCCAGGGTCAACACCAGGATCAGCAGTTCCAGCGCCAGGAAGATCACCGTCATCGTCATCGACCTGGCCGACAGCAGCACCACGAAGATGCCGGGATTGGCGCTCAGGAACAGGCGGATGAACCACGCCCAGAAACCGCCGCGCGCGGTGTCCTGGACCAGTTCCTCGGGCTTGTCCGACAGGCGCGGATGCCGCCGAAGCAGACGCCTGCGCAGATAGCCGGTCCAGGCCTGGCGCAGCGGCAGCAGCAGCCACACCAGCGCCAGCAGGCCCGCCCAGGCGACGGCGCCGCGCTGCCAGTGCATGCCGTCGTCGGCCGCTTGCGCCAGTTCGGCGACGGCGGCGGGATCCTGCGCGGCGGCGCGGCCCATGAAGTCGAACGCGGCGACGATCGCGTCGGCGGTATCGCCCTGGCGCAGGCGCGGCGCCAGGTAATCGTCCAGCGCGTGCCGGGCGACCACGTCGGGCAGCGCGCCCTCCAGGCCGTAGCCGACTTCGAAGCGCGAACGTCGGTCCTGCATCGCCAGCACCAGCAGCAGGCCGTTGTCGCTGCCTTGCCGGCCGAGCCGCCAAGTGCGGAAGGCGCGCTCGGCCAGAGCCTCGATCGGTTCGTCCTGCAGCGACGGCACGATGTAGACCGCGCCCCAGATGTGCTGGCGTTCGCGCAGGCGCTGCAGTGCCGCGTTGATCCGCTGGGTGTCGTCCGCACTGAGCGTGCCGGCGGGGTCGACCACGTTCGGCGTGTAGGGCGGAATGGCGACGGCGCAGCGGCCGAGCGCCGGCCACAGCAGCAACGCCAGCACCAGCAGGGCGCTCAGCCGGAACGGCGTCCAGCCGCGCGGAACGCTGGCGGCGGCATGTGCGGCCTGGCTGCGCATCGCTAGGCCAGGCTGTACAGGGCGGCGGCTCGCGCGTGCAGCGCGGTCGTGTCGAACAGCGGCACCGCCGCGTCGGCAGGGCCGACCAGCAATCCGATCTCGGTGCAGCCCAGGATCACCGCCTCCGCGCCTTGCGCCTGCAGCCCTGCGATCACCTCGCGGTAGCGCAGCCGCGACGGCGCCTGCACCACGCCCTGGCACAGTTCCTCGTAGATGATGCGGTGCACGTCCTCGCGCGCCGGCGCATCCGGGATCAGCACGTCGAAGCCGCGCCGTTGCAGCCGTTCGCGGTAGAACGCCTGCTCCATGGTGAAGCGCGTGCCGAGCAGGCCGACGCGGACGATGCCGGCGGTCTGCAACGCATCGGCGGTGGCATCGGCGATGTGCAGCAGCGGCAACGGGACCGCGGCGGCGATCGCGTCGGCGACGCAGTGCATGGTGTTGGTGCACAGCACCAGGAAATCGGCGCCGCCGGCCTGCAGCGCGCGCGCCGAGGCTGCCAGTGCGGCCCCGGCCGCATTCCAGTCGCCGTCGCGCTGGTACTGCGCGATCTCGTGGAAGTCCACGCTGTGCAGCAGCAGCTTGGCCGAGTGCAGTCCGCCCAACTGTGCGCGCACCGTCTCGTTGATGTGCCGGTAGTAGGGCAGGGTGGATTCCCAGCTCATGCCGCCGATCATGCCGATCGTCTTCATCGTGCGTCGCTTGCCGCCATGTCGAGTGCGCAAGGATGGTAGCGGCATCGGTCGCGTGCGGCGACCGCGCGCTGTGCCTGTGTCGGCGATCGTCGGGACGCCGCGGCGCGACGCGGCGTCACGCGCACCGCTAGGCGTCCAGGGTCGGCGGCGTGCCGGCCCCGGCGCACGCTGCGCGCCGTGCCAGCACCGCCTCGCGGTGGGCGATGTAGGCGTTGGCGCCGAGGATCACCAGCGCGCCCAGCACGGTACCGCCGTCCGGCGTCTCGTCGAACAGCCACCAGCCGAACAGCGCCACCAGCGGCAGCTGGGTGAAGCTGATCGGAGTCAGTGCGGAGACCTCGCCGAGGCGCAGCGCATGCGTCCACAGCAACTGGCCGAGGGTGCCGAACAGGCCGGTGGCCAGCAGCCACAGCCAGTCGATGCCGTGCGGCCAGCGCCACACGAACAGCGCCGGCAGCAGCGACATCGGCACCCAGAACGCATAGGTGTAGAACACCACCGTGTTGGCGGCGTCGACCCGCGCCAGTTGCTTGATCTGGATCGCGACCAGGGCGCTCATCACCGCGGCCAGTACCGCCACCAGGGTGCCGGGGCTGAACGCGGCGGCGCCGGGACGCACGATCAGCAGTACCCCGACGAAGCCGCACAGCACCGCCAGCCAGCGCCGCAGGCGCACCGTCTCGCCCAGCCACAGGGCGGCGGCCAGGGTCGCGAACAGCGGGGTGGAGTAGGACAGCGCGATCGCCTGCGACAGCGGCAGATGCCCGATCGCCCAGAACCCGGCCAGCATCGACACCAGGCCGATCGCGGTGCGCAGCAGGTAACGCGGCAGTTGCGCGGTGCGCGGCCACGGCCGGCCCGGCCGCAGCAGCATCGGCAACAGGAACAGCAGGCCGAACAGGTTGCGGAAGAAGGCGATCTGCAGCGTGGACAGCTGCGCGGACGCCAGCCGGATCGCGACCACCATCAGTCCGAAGGCCATGGTGCTGGTAGAGCGTGTTATGCCCTTCGAGCCGAGTGCGAAGCGGACTGTGGCGCGTTGAGACAAGGCGTGCGCCGTGGCCCAGGCTAGCCGCCTGGGCAAGGCGCGCAACGCAGTCTCGGCGTGCCACAGGCCGCTTCCCTACGGGTTGGCCGTCCGCGGCGCGGAGCCGGCGCCGCGCGGTTTGCCTTGGCGCCAGCCAAGGCCGCACCACGCGACACCATCTCCGCACCGCGGACGACCAACGCATCTCGGCTCGAAGGGCATAACACGCTCTGACATCAGCAGCGCCGCGCGCAGCGGCGTGGGCGCGGCTACCACTGTGCGCCGACGATGCGCGGCTCCGGCTCAAGGATGACGCCGAAGCGCTCGCTCACCGAAGCGGTGATGCGCCGCGCTAGTTCCAGCAGCTCGGCACCGCTGGCTTGGCCGTGGTTGACCAGCACCAGCGCGTGCGCGGCGGACACGCCGGCGTCGCCGTCGCGGTAGCCTTTCCAGCCGCAGGCCTCGATCAGCCACGCCGCCGACAGCTTGCGCTGGCTGTCGTCGTCGCCGGGAAACACCGGCAGTGCCGGGTGTTCGTGCTGCAGCGCCAGTGCCTGTTCTAGCGGCAGCAGCGGGTTCTTGAAGAAGCTGCCGGCGTTGCCGAGCACGTCCGGGTCGGGCAGCTTGCGCCGGCGGATGTTGATCACCGCCTGGGCCACGTCGGGTGCGCCGGGGGTGGCGATGCCCATCGCCTGCAGTTCCTCGCCGATGCCGGCGTAGTCCAGGCGCAGCGCGTGCAGCCGCGGCAGGTTGAACTCCACCGCGGCGATCAGGTAGCGGTCGGGCTGGCGCTTGAACACGCTGTCGCGGTAGCCGAACTCGCAGGCGGCCGCGTCCAGCCGCACGAAGCGCGCATCGGCGCGGTCGTAGGCCTCGACCACGTGCACGAACTCGCCCATCTGCGCGCCGTAGGCGCCGATGTTCTGGATCGGCGCGGCGCCGACCGTGCCGGGGATCAGCGCCAGGTTCTCCAGGCCGGACAGGCCCTGCGCCAGCGACCACATCACCAGCTCGTGCCAGCCTACGCCGGCGCCGGCGCGGACGATCGCGTAGTCGGCGCGGTGCTCCAGGGTGTCGATGCTGCGGTTGGCGAAGCACAGCACCACCCCGGGCGCGTCGCCGGCGAACAACATGTTGCTGCCGCTGCCCAGCGGCAGCAGCGCGGCGCCGGCCAGCTCCGGCGCCAGCAGCGCCTCGGGCAGCGCCTCGGGCGCGAAGATCTGCAGCAGCCACGGCGCCTGCGCGGCGACGTGGAAGGTGTTGAGCGCCTGCAGCGGCGCCTGCGCGGTGAGCGACCAGGCCGTCGTGCTCATGAAACGACCACGTCCCCGCGGCTGGGCGCTTCGCGGCGCCGGCGCATCGCCTCCACGCACTCGCCGATCAGTTCCGGCCCGCGGAACACCAGCCCGCTGTAGCACTGCACCAGGGCGGCCCCGGCGGCCATCTTCGCCACCGCATCGGCACCGGAGAGGATGCCGCCGACGCCGATCAGCGGGATGCTCTCGGGCAGGCGCGCGCGCAGCCGGCGCAGCACCAGGGTGGACTGGCCCAGCAGCGGCGCGCCGGACAGGCCGCCGCTTTCGCCACCCAGCGGTTCGTGTTCCAGGCCGGGGCGGGCGACGGTGGTATTGGTGGCGATCACCCCGTCCACCTGCAGGTCCGACAGCACCCGCGCCGCCGCGTCGATGTCGCTGTCGCTCAGGTCCGGCGCCACCTTGACCAGCATCGGCACGCGCTTGCCGTGGCGCGCCGCCAGCGCTTCCTGCGCCTCGCGCAGGCGCGCGATCAGCTGCCGCAGCGCCTGTTCCTCCTGCAGCTCGCGCAGGCCGGCGGTGTTGGGCGAGGAGATGTTGACGGTGACGTAGTCGGACAGCGCATAGACCTTTTCCAGGCAATGCAGGTAGTCGGACGCGGCGTCCTCGTTCGGGGTGTCCTTGTTCTTGCCGATGTTGATGCCGAGCAGGCCGCGCCGGCGCCGCGCGCGCTCGACGTTGCGCACCAGCGCGTCCACGCCCAGGTTGTTGAAGCCCATGCGATTGATCACCGCCTGCTGCCGCGGCAGCCGGAACATGCGCGGCTGCGGATTGCCGGCCTGCGCGCGCGGGGTGACCGTGCCGATCTCGACGAAGCCGAAGCCCAGCGCCAGCAACGCGTCGATGTGCTCGCCGTTCTTGTCCAGGCCCGCAGCCAGCCCGACCGGGTTGGGGAAATCCAGACCGAAGGCGCGCGTGGGCATCGGCGCGATCGTGCGCGCCAGCAGCGGATTGGTGCCGGTGCGGTAGGCCAGCTCGATCGCGCGCAGGCCCAGGGCATGCGCGCGCTCGGCGTCGAAGGCGAACAGGAACGGTCGGGCGAGGGAGTACATGGCGTGGCTCAGTTCAGCGTCCCGGCGAAGGCGCGGGTGCGGTAGTGGAACGCGACGACGCCGTCGCGCTGGTGCCGGTCGAACAGCGCGCGCAACGCGTCCAGCATCGGCGCATGCTGCGGGTGGCCGGGCAGCGGCGCGTAGGAGGAGGACAGCAGGCGTCCGCGCAGCGCCTCGAAATCCATGCGCTGCGCGTTGGGGAACTGCGCGGTGCCGCGCAGGCCGGCGCCGAACCAGCGCTGCATGGTGGCATCGTCGTGGTAGCGCTCGGCCACCGCGCTGTAGTCGGTGCCGTACTCCAGCAGCAACTGCTCGTAGTCTTCCAGGAACGGCGTGGCGTCGAGCAGGCGCGAGTTCCAGTACACCAGCGCCAACCCGCCCGGACGCAGCACGCGTGCCCATTCGCGACGCACCGCCTCCAGGTCGAACCAGTGGAAGGCCTGCGCGGCGCTGACCAGGTCGACGCTGGCATCGGCCAGGGTGGTGGCCTCGGCGCTGCCGTCGATGGCGCGGAAGCCCGGCAAGTCCCGCAGCAGCGCCACTGCGGCCTCGCGCATCGCCGCGTTCGGCTCCACGGCCAGGGTCGGATGCCCGGCCTGCAGGAACAGGCGCGTGGAAATGCCGGTGCCGGCGCCGATGTCGGCGACCAGCGCATCGTGCGCCACGCCCAGCTCGCCGTGCACCCAGTCCAGCAGCGCCGCCGGATAGCTGGGGCGGTAGCGCACGTAATCGGCGACGCGGTCGCTGAAGCGTTCCCGCGGCGCGGCGGCGTCCCGGCTCACGACTGGGTGCTGGCGAACCAGGCCAGCCCGCCGAAGAACAGCACGAAGGCCAGTACCGCCAGCACGGCCAGCACCACCGCTGCCCAGCCCAGGATCAGCCCGCCCACCGCCAGGCCATCGCCCTGGAAGCGCTGCGGCTGGCGGCGGATCTCCGCCCGGGCCAGATGCCCGGTGATGATCGCGCCGAGGCTGCCCAGTACCGGCATCAGGGTCCAGCCGAGGATCCCGGCGACCAGGCTGACCACCGCCAGGGAATTGGTCTCGCGCACCTGACTCATCGCTGTCGCTCCTTGCAGAAGGAAAGGGGCGGCGGCCGCAGGGTGCGGGCCGCCGCGTTCGCCGCGTTACAGATCGAACTTGATGCCCTGCGCCAGCGGCAGCGAATCGGAGTAGTTGATCGTGTTGGTCTGCCGGCGCATGTACACCTTCCACGCGTCCGAGCCGGATTCGCGGCCGCCGCCGGTGTCCTTCTCGCCGCCGAAGGCGCCGCCGATCTCGGCGCCGGAGGTGCCGATGTTGACGTTGGCGATGCCGCAGTCGCTGCCGGCCGCGGACAGGAACTTCTCCGCCGCCTTCAGGTTCTGGGTGAAGATCGACGAGGACAGGCCCTGCGGCACGCCGTTTTGCATGTCGATGGCCTCGTCCAGGGTGCTGTACTTCATCACGTACAGGATCGGCGCGAAGGTTTCGTGCTGGACCACTTCATCGCTGTTCTTCAGGCCGGTGACGATGGCCGGCAGCACGAAGTTGCCCGGGCGGTCCAGCGCGGTGCCGCCGGTCTCGATGGTGCCGCCGGCGGCCTTGGCCTTGGCGATCGAGTCCAGGAACTGCTCGACCGCGCCGCGGCTGTTCAGCGGGCCCATCAGGTTGGCCGGGTCGGTGGGGTCGCCGATCTTGCCTTCGACCTGCTTGTAGGCCTTGACCAGGGTGGCCAGCACGGTGTCGTAGATCGATTCGTGCACGATCAGCCGGCGCGTGGTGGTGCAGCGCTGGCCGGCGGTGCCGACGGCGCCGAACACGATGCCGGGCACCGCCAGCTTCAGGTCGGCGCTCTCGTCGAGGATGATCGCGTTGTTGCCGCCCAGCTCCAGCAGGCAGCGGCCCAGCCGGCGCGCGCACTTCTCGGCGACGACGCGGCCGACCTGGGTGGAGCCGGTGAAGCTGATCAGCGGGACGCGGGTGTCCTCGACCAGGCGCTCGGACAGGGCCACGCCGGCGTCGTTGATCAGGAAGAAGATGTCCGGGAAGCCGGCGTCGCGCAGCGCCTCGTTGCAGATCTTCATCGACGCGATCGCGGTCAGCGGGGTCTTGTTGGACGGCTTCCAGATGCAGATGTCGCCGCAGATCGCCGCCAGGAACGCGTTCCAGCTCCACACCGCGACCGGGAAGTTGAACGCGCTGATGATGCCGACCAGGCCCAGCGGCTGGTACTGCTCGTACATGCGGTGGCCGGGGCGCTCCGAATGCAGGGTGTAGCCGTACAGCATGCGGCTCTGGCCGACCGCGAAGTCGGCGATGTCGATCATCTCCTGCACTTCGCCGTCGCCTTCCGGCTTGCTCTTGCCCATTTCCAGCGCGACCAGCGAGCCCAGTGCGTCCTTGTGCTTGCGCAGCGCTTCGCCGCACAGCCGCACCGCTTCGCCGCGGCGCGGCGCCGGGGTGGTGCGCCAGACCTTGAACGCGGCCTGGGCGCGGGCGATCACCGTTTCGTAGTCCTGCTCGGTGGTGGCCTGGACGTCGGCGATGATGTCGTTGCTCGACGGGTTGAGCGGCTGCAGCACGCCGGCGCCGGTGGCGCTGGACCACTCGCCATTGCCGAGATAGGTGCCGGAGTTGGTAGCGGCGAGGCCGAGCGCCTTGAGCAGGTCAGCGGACATGGAATCTCCTGGGTTCGTTGCGACAGGGAAGGCGACCGCAGGCGGGGGACGCGGGACGCGAAGCCGCCAATTTTAGCAGACCGGACGCATCCGGCCGCCGCCGCTGGCGGGGGCGGCTGGCGAGCGCAAAAAAACGCATTGGCATGCCGTAGAATCCCCGCCAGGCCAATGGCCCCGTAGCTCAGCTGGATAGAGCGGTCCCCTCCTAAGGGACAGGTCGTGCGTTCGAATCGCGCCGGGGTCACCATTTCGTGCATGCCGTCCGCCGCGGCCGCGGCGCCGCCAGCGGCCATCGCGTTGCCTGCCCATCCATCCTGCGCAGCGGCCGCGATGGTGAATCGCGCGGTGTCCGATCTGTCTGCATAACGTCCTCTACACCTTGTGCCGACGCGGCCTGAGCATCGTCCTGCGTAGGCTGCGTCCGTCGGCCACTGCGCTTGGCGGCGATTCGCGCCGCGAACTCTACGTATTGCAGTGCCGATGGACGACGAGGACGGAGTCGCCTCCGCCACGTCCGCCACAAGCGTCCCGACCGCAACTCCGTGCGGCGGGACGATCGCCGCCGCGCATCGGCGGTCCTGATCGCCTCGGGCCTGGCGTGATCGCCGGCTTGCCGGCACGCCCGCAGCGATTCCCACCCCTATGCGAAGCAGGAGTCA
Organism: Xanthomonas sp. LF02-5; assembly: GCF_034105325.1. Lineage (NCBI taxonomy): Bacteria > Pseudomonadati > Pseudomonadota > Gammaproteobacteria > Lysobacterales > Lysobacteraceae > Xanthomonas > Xanthomonas sp. LF02-5. The sequence continues at coordinate 113,484 of NZ_JAXGGF010000008.1, forward strand.
CAGATGAAAACAGCAATGAAGATGGTCCTGGTCGGTTCGATGCTGGCTGCGCTTGCGGCTTGCAAGCGCGACGGCGACCAACCGGCCACCGATCCGAATGCGGCCAACCCGCCCGCAGCGGCCGACGGCAGCCCGGCAGGCGGCAGCACCGCCCCGGCTGGCACCACCAGCGGCGATGCCAGCGGCACCGCGACCGGGCAGGGCACGATGCAGGGCCAGGACGCGTCGCAGGGCGTACCGCCGACCACGACGTCTCCGACCAGCCCGACTACCCCCCAGGATCCTGCCAACCCGGATCCGCAGCAGCCGCCGCCGACCGATCAGAAGCAGCAGTAAGGGTTGCGCAAAACGCGCGGCGCCGGCGGCGTCGCGCGTTCCCTGCGCGCCGATCGCGCAGGCCTGCATGGACGGCGTTGCGTGTCGCTCGGCGCACCCTGCTTGGTGGCCTTAACGTGGTGTTTCCTGGCTTGGCGCGATAGTCACTTTTGCAACCGTTTGCCAGGGCCGCAGCGCCGATGCTGCGGTCGCACACGCGGCGCTTGACAGCGCCCCGGCGCATGATGTCCTCTTGCGTCCATGCCTCTGGTCTTCGCCCCTATCGCCATCTCGCTTCCGCGCTCGCTTCGGCACGCGGCGGGCGCTGCTGCGGGCATTACCACCGGTATTACCACCCTCACCATTCGCCCGGTGCGGCCCGTCGTCTTCGTCTGATCGTCGAACACCACGGCCCCGCACCCGGATCAGGATGCGGGGGAATCCCTCAGCCTGATGCGAGCGGGGCCTCCACTCCGAGGTCTTCCATGTCGCCCCCCGCCGTCGCTCCTGCTGTCGCCGCTTCGCCTGATTCCGCCGTCGACCCCGCGCTCGCCGCCGCCACCGTCGTGCACAAGTTCGGCGGCACCTCGGTGGCCGATGCCGAACGCTACCGTCATGTCGCGCAACTGCTGTTGGCGCGCCCGGAACGTCTCCAGGTCACCGTCGTCTCGGCGATGAAGGGCGTCACCGATGCGTTGATCGGCCTGGCCGAACTGGCCGCGCGCGGCCACGGCGACTGGCGCGAGCGCTGGCACGAAACCCGTGCCCGCCATCGCGCCGCCGCAGTGGCCTTGCTCGGCGAACATGCCGGCGCCACGGTCGAATGGCTGGACGCGCGCTTCGAGCACCTGGCCGAGATCCTCGCCGCGCTGGCGGTGATCGGCGAACTGCCGCGGGAAGTGCTGGACCGCGTGCAGGGGTTGGGCGAGGTGTACTCGGCGCAGTTGCTGGGCGACCACCTGCGTGCGCTGGGCGAGGAGTGCGCGGTGCTGGATGCGCGCGAGGTCTTGGTGGTCGACCGCGGCGAACTGGGCGTGGACGTGGACTGGTCCGCCAGCGCGCAGCGCCTGGCGCAATGGCGCGCGGAGCACCCGCAGCCGCGCATCGTGGTCACCGGCTTCGTCGCCCGCGACCGCGCCGGCCGCATCACCACCCTCGGCCGCAACGGCAGCGACTACTCCGGCGCGATCTTCGCCGCGCTGTTCGACGCCGCCGAGCTGCACATCTGGACCGACGTCGACGGCGTGCTTTCGGCGGACCCGCGGGTCGTGCCCGAAGCGGTGCAACTGGAAACGCTCAGCTACGACGAAGCCTGCGAACTGGCCTATTTCGGCGCCAAGGTGGTGCACCCGCAAACCATGTCGCCGGCGATCGAGCGCGGCCTGCCGATCATCATCCGCAACACCTTCCAGCCCGAGCACCCGGGCACCCGCATCACCGCCAGCAGCGCCACCAGCGGCCCGATCAAGGGGCTGACGCTGAGCCCGGACCTGGCCGTGCTCAACCTCGAAGGCACCGGCCTGATCGGCGTGCCCGGCACCGCCGAGCGCGTGTTCGCCGCACTGCGCAACGCGCGGGTGTCGGTGGTGATGATCTCGCAAGGGTCGTCCGAGCATTCCATCTGCTGCGTGGTACGCCAGAACGAGGCCGAACGCGCGCGCGACGCGGTGCTCTCCGCGTTCGCCCACGAACTGGTGGTGGGCCAGGTGCAGCGCGTGCAGTTGACCACCGGCATCAGCGTGCTGGCCGCGGTCGGCGACGGCATGACCGGGCAGCCCGGCGTGGCCGCGCGCCTGTTCGAGTCGTTGGGCCGCGCCCAGGTCAATATCCTGGCGATCGCGCAGGGCTCGTCCGAGCGCAACATCTCGGTGGCCATCGACAGCGCGCACGCGACCAAGGCGCTGCGCGCCGCGCATGCCGGCTTCTGGCTGTCGCCGCAGACCTTCTCGGTCGGCGTGATCGGGCCGGGCAACGTCGGTGCGGCGCTGCTGGACCAGTTGCGCGCCGCGCAGCCGCAACTGCTGGCCAAGGCCAACCTCGACCTGCGCCTGCGCGCGGTGGCCTCGCGCAGCACGATGCGCCTGGAGCCGCGCGCCTTCGCCGGCGACTGGCGGCAGGCGCTGGCCGCCGGCCAGCAGCCGACCGATCTGGACGCGTTCACCGCGCACCTGCTGTCGGCGCATCTGCCGCATGCGGTGATCATCGACTGCAGCGGCAGCGCCGACGTCGCCGACCGCTACGCCGGCTGGCTGGCCGCCGGCATTCACGTGGTCACGCCGAACAAACAGGCCGGCGCCGGGCCACTGCCGCGCTTCCACGCCATCCGCGCCGCGGCCGCCGCCAGCGGCGCGCGCTTCCGCTACGAAGCCACGGTCGGTGCCGGCCTGCCGGTGATCACCACCTTGCGCGACCTGGTCGATACCGGCGACGCGGTTACCGCGATCGAAGGCATCTTCTCCGGCACCCTGGCCTGGCTGTTCAACAAGTACGACGGCAGCGTGCCGTTCGCGCAGCTGGTGGCCGAGGCGCGCGGCATGGGCTACACCGAGCCGGACCCGCGCGATGACCTGTCCGGCACCGACGTGGCGCGCAAACTCGTCATCCTGGCGCGCGAGGCAGGGCACGAACTGAGCCTGGAGGACGTGGCGGTGGAAAGCCTGGTGCCGGAAGCGCTGCGCCAGGCCAGCGTGGACGACTTCATGGCGCGCCTGCACGAAGTCGATGCGATGTTCGCGCAGCGTCTGCAGGCGGCCAGGGCGCGCGGCTGCGTGCTGCGCTATGTGGCGCGGCTGGCGCCGGGCCATGCACCCAGCGTGGGCCTGGTGGAACTGCCGGCCGACCATGCCTTCGCCAATCTGCGTCTGACCGACAACGTGGTGCAGTTCACCACCCGCCGCTACTGCAACAATCCGCTGGTGGTGCAGGGGCCGGGCGCCGGCCCGGAAGTGACCGCCGCCGGCGTGTTCGCCGACCTGCTGCGGGTCGCGGCGGGCGAGGGCGCGCGCCTGTGAGCCGGATGCAGATGCTGGCAGAGAGCGCCGCAGGCCCGGCCGCGCTGCCGACGCAGGCAAGCGCGTTCGCGCCGGCCTCGGTGGCCAACGTGGCGGTGGGATTCGACCTGCTGGGCTATGCGGTGGAAGGTGTTGGTGACACGGTGACGGTGCGCCGTATCGACGCGCCGGAGGTGCGTATTGCCGCGATCCGTGGCACCACCGTGGCCTTGCCATTGGAGGCCGCACGCAACACCGCCGGTGCCGCGTTGATGTCGCTGCGCGAGGCGTTGGCGCTGCCGTTCGGCTTCGAACTGGAGATCGACAAGGGCATCCCGCTCAGCTCCGGCATGGGCGGCTCGGCCGCCTCGTGCGTGGCCGCGCTGGTGGCGGCCAATGCCTTGCTTGCCGCGCCGCTGTCGCGCGATGCACTGTATCGGTACGCGCTGGACGGCGAGGCGGTGGCCAGCGGCAGCCGCCACGGCGACAACCTCGGGCCGATGCTGCTGGGTGGGCTGGTGTTGTCGACCCTGGAGCGGCTGGTGCCGGTGCCGGTGCCGAGCGGCTGGCACAGCCTGCTGGTTCATCCGGACGCGACGCTGGAGACGCGCCACGCGCGTGCGGCGCTGGCAGGGGAATACCGGCTCGGCGAGTTCGTGGCGCAGAGCGCGAACCTGGCGTTGGTGCTGGCGGGCTGCCATGCCGGCGCCGAGGCGCTGGTGCGCGCCGGCCTGCGCGACGTGCTGATCGAGCCGCGGCGCGCGCCGCTGATCGTCGGCTTCGACGCGGCCAAGGCGGCGGCGCTGGCGGCGGGGGCGATGGGTGCGGGCATTTCCGGCGCTGGTCCGAGTGTGTTCGCCTGGTTCGCCAGCCGTGCCGAGGCGGAGGCCGCGGCGCCGGCGGTGCAGGCGGCCTTCGCGGACGCTGGTTTTGGTAGCCAGCACTGGGTGTCGCCGTTGCAGTGTCCGGGTGCGGCGTTGCTGTAGCCACTTATTGGAGCGGTGCGTTGTCCGCGCCGCTGTTGCTGTTGCCAATTTCGAATTTGCTTTTGTTGTCGCTGTCGCTGTCGCTGTCGCTGTTGCTCTGATCGTTGCTTTGCTTTTGCTTTGCTTTTGCTTTGTTGTTGCTGTTGCTGTTGCTGTTGCCGTACCGGGTTCCCTTCCGAAGCGGCGGCCATCGCGGGGAAAAACCCGAAAAGGGCGGCGTACATGGATGTACGCCGTCCGCGGCAGGGGCAGGATGCCCCTTCCGCGGATCCCCGCGATGGACGCGGACCCGGAGCGCGCAGCGCGGAGGGCGCGAGGCAGGGCGCGCTTTCTTTTGGTTACCTTTTCTTTGCGCGAGCAAAGAAAAGTAACTCGCCCGCAAGGGCGAAAGCCTTTGCTGTTGCTGATGCTTTTGCTGTTAAAGCTCTAAAGCTTGAAGCAACAGCAACAGCTTTCGCCTGTCGGCGAGTCACTTTGATCAGCCTTCGGCTGCTGAGGAGCGCTTCTTTGCTTGTGCAAAGAAAAGTAACCAAAAGAAAGCACACCCCGCAGCGCGCCCTCCGCGCTAACGCGCTCCGGGTCCGCAGCCACGACGGGCATTTTTCGACGGCACTTGTCCGCTACGCGGCCAAGCCCGGGGCAGGCGCCTCACGGCGCCAGCCCGTTCGCCGGGGCGAAGCAGTGCTTCGCCTTTGTCCGGCTCACCCATGTGCCGGCGAAAAACGACGCGCATCCTGCGCGTCGCCCTTGGGGTATTCGCCCGCCGCGGCTGCCGCGCCGAGGGGCCCCCGGTAAAGCAGAAGCGCAACAGCCAAAGCAAGAGCAACAGCAAGAGCCAGAGCCAAAAGCTAACGCAAGAACCAAAGCCAGAGCCAGAAATGCCAGTGCGACCGAATTCCCCTGCCACCGGAACCACCATGAACTTCATCTCCACCCGTAACGCCGCTCCCGCCGTTTCGCTCAGCCAGGCCATCGCCGCCGGGCTCGCCCCCGATGGCGGCCTGTACGTCCCCGAGCGCCTGCCCGCCGCCCGCGACCTGCGCGCCGGTGCCAGCCTCGCCGAGACAGCCGCGGACCTGCTGGCGCCGTTCTTCGATGGCGACGCTCTGGCTGCGGAACTGCCGGCCATCTGCGCGGAGGCCTTCGACTTCGCCGCGCCGCTGCAGCCGCTGGCCACGCCCGGCGACCACGCGCTGGAGCTGTTCCATGGGCCGACCGCCGCGTTCAAGGACTTCGGCGCGCGCTTCCTGGCCGCCTGCCTGACCCGGCTGCGGCGGGGGGCGGAAACGCCGTTGACCATCCTCGTCGCCACCTCCGGCGATACCGGTGCCGCGGTCGCGGCCGCGTTCCATCGCCAGCCCGGGCTGCGCGTGGTGGTGCTGTATCCGGACGGGCGCGTGTCGCCGCGGCAGGCGCACCAACTCGGCTGCTTCGGCGACAACATCCACGCCCTGCGCGTGGCCGGCTCGTTCGACGATTGCCAGGCGCTGGTCAAGCAGGCACTGAACGACGCCGACCTGCAGGCGCAGGCGCCGTTGAGTTCGGCCAACAGCATCAGCCTGGGGCGCTTGCTGCCGCAGATGAGCTACTACGCGCATGCAGCGCTGCAGTACCATGCCGCGCATGCGCAGCCGCTGAACTTGGTGGTGCCCACCGGCAACCTGGGCAATGCGCTGGCCGCGATCCTGGCGCGTGAGCTGGGTGTGCCGCTGGGCCGGATCGTGCTGGCGACCAATGCCAACCGCGTGCTGCCGGATTTCTTCGCCGGCGCCGATTATGCGCCGCAGCCCAGCGTGGCGACCCTGGCCAATGCGATGGACGTCGGCGCGCCAAGCAATGTCGAGCGCCTGCGCTGGCTGTACCAGGGCGACGACGCCACGCTGCGCACCCAGTTCCAGGCGTACTCGGTGGACGATGCGCAGATCCGCCAGACCATCGGCGAGCGCTTCCGCCGCTACGGCGAGGTGCATTGCCCGCACACCGCCACCGCGCTGCACGTGCTGCAGCAACTGCGCGCCGAAGGCGCGGAGGCCGACGCCGGCGATTGGGCGGTGGCGGCCACCGCGCATCCGGCCAAGTTCGAGGGGGTGGTGGAGCCGCTGATCGGCCAGCCGGTGGCGGTGCCGCCGGCCTTGGCGGCGCTGCTGCAGCGGCCCGCGCAGGCCGAGCCGATCGCGCCGGACTACGCGGCGCTGCGCGCGCGGCTGCTGGCCGGCTGAGCAGCGCAGGCCGGGGCGCGCGAGCGCGCCCGACGGCTCAGTCGGACGGCTGCAACCGCTGCCAGGCGGCCAGGACGATGCCGCGGACCTGCAGCCAGTCCAGGCGCGAGCGCGGATGGTCGCGCAGGAACACGTCGCGCAGTTGCGCGACCACCTCTTCCACGCGCTGGCCGTGGTACTTGAGGTAGGCATCGTAGGCCAGCTTCAGCGCCGGCTCGTAGTCGTGGAACGTGTAACCGGGCTGATGGAAGGGGCTGTGTGCGTAATGCGCCTTCCAGAACTCCAGTTCGCGCTCGCGGTCCAGCATCACGCAGGCGCGCGAGGCGTGTTGCATCTCGATGGCGACGGCCATGTTGGCCCTCCGAGTGGTCCCCCCACCGGCACCGCGGCGGCGCCGCAGGTGTGTTGCGCACGCAGTGTATGCCGGTCGGGCGTCGCCGCCGCGATGGCCGGCTGAAGCGTTCAGAGCTGGCGGTGCGGCAGTGCTGCACGCGGCAGCAAACCGGTGATCGGTTGGCCGCCGGCGGGCGGGCGCTGCACGGTTGTCCACACGCGATGTGGAGCGTTGCTCTGGAATCCTGTGGATAAGTGGCCAGGCACCGCATGGCGTCGGTGCCTGGATCGGCGTGGCGAAAAAATCGCCACGCCGGTCCGCTCAGTCTTCGTCCGACGCCAGCCGGTGCAGTGCGGCGAAGTCGCGAATCTCCACCACGTGCAGTTGCGGCAGCGCGATCAGGCCCTGCTGGCGCAGCTTGGTGAAGGTACGGCTGACCGTCTCCATGGTCAGGCCGAGATGGTCGGCGATGTCGCCGCGGCCCATCGGCAGCACCACCTTGTTGCCAGCATCGCCCTGGCGCGCCGCGCGGGCCGCCAGCTTGAGCAGGAAGTCGGCCAGTTTCTCGGCCGGCTGCAGCCGCGCCAACGACAGCGCCGCGTCCTGCGCCGCATCCAGCTCCAGGCAGGCGCGTTGCAGCAGCTTGCGCTCCAGGTGCGGGAACTGCGTGCGCAACTGCTGCATCTGCGCCACCGGCACCCGGCACACCCGGCTGTCGGCGATGGCTTCGATATCGTGGCGGTGCCTGGCCGATTCGCTCAGGCCGACGTAGTCGCCGGGCAGGACGAAACCGGCCACCTGGCGGCGTCCGTCGGCAAGGGTGCGGACCAGGCGCAGCGCGCCGGCGGTGACGGTGTAGACCGCCTGCCGGGCCTCGCCGGTGCGCGCCAGAGTGGCGCCGGCGGCGTAGTGCAGCGAGGTCGTGGCCCGTTCCAGCGCCTGCACCTCGTCGCAGGCCAGCGCCGAGCAGATCGCCAGGTGGCGGACCGCGCAATGCAGGCACTCGTTGCCGCGCGGTTCGCGCGGGGCGGACGCGTCGGCGTAGGGCAGGGCGAATCCGGAAGGAGGCCTGTTCATGGGCGGGGCAGCGGCTTCGGCACAGGCGAATGATACGCCGATGCGGCCGCGCGTGGCCGGTGCGGCTAGAATTGGCGTCCCGCTCGCCCCCGAATCGCAGGAGTTCCGCACGTGATCAAGCCCCGTACGCCGCCCGGCATCATGGAATTGCTGCCACGCGAGCAGATCGCGTTCCAGCGCATGCTGGACGTCATCCGCCGCAATTACGAGCGGTTCGGGTTCCTGCCGGTGGAGACGCCGGTGTTCGAGCTGTCCGACGTGCTGCTGACCAAGTCCGGCGGCGAGACCGAGCGCCAAGTGTACTTCGTGCAGTCCACCGGTGCGCTGGCCAATGCCGCGGCCGAGGGCGGCGAGGGCGGGCTGCCGGAACTGGCGCTGCGCTTCGACCTGACCGTGCCGCTGGCCCGCTACGTGGCCGAGCACGAACACGAGCTGAGCTTCCCGTTCCGGCGCTACCAGATGCAGCGCGTGTACCGCGGCGAACGCGCCCAGCGCGGCCGCTTCCGCGAGTTCTACCAGTGCGACATCGACGTGATCGGCAAGGATGCGCTGAGCATCCGCTACGACGCCGAGGTGCTGGCGGTGATCCACGCGGTGTTCGCCGAACTGGGCATCGGCGATTTCGCCGTGCAGTTGAACAACCGCAAGCTGATGCGCGGTTTCTTCGAGAGCCTGGGCGTGGCCGAGGGCGAGCGCCAGCTCGCGGTGCTGCGCGAGGTCGACAAGCTGGACAAGCGCGGCGCCGACTACGTGCGCGAGACATTGATGGGGGAGGGGTTCGATCTGCCTTTCCCCAAGGTTGCCGAGATCCTAGCTTTCGTCGCAGTGCGTTCCAAGAGCCACGAGGATGCGCTGGCGCGGCTGCGTGAGCTGGACGAGTGGGATCGCGCCACCGCGACCCTGCGCGAGGGCGTGGCCGAACTGCGCGAGGTGCTGGCCCTGGTCAAGGCGCTGGGCGTGCCGGAGACCGCGTACTGCCTCAATTTCTCCATCGCCCGCGGCCTGGACTACTACACCGGCACCGTCTACGAGACCTTGTTGACCGACTACCCGCAGATCGGCTCGATCTGCTCGGGCGGCCGTTACGAGGATCTGGCCAGCCACTACAGCAAGTCCAAGCTGCCCGGCGTGGGCATCTCCATCGGCCTGACCCGGCTGTTCTGGCAGTTGCGCGAGGCCGGGCTGATCGACGGCATCGCCTCCAGCAGCGTGCAGGCCATGGTGGCGCTGATGGACGAAGCCAAGCTGGACGACGCGCTGGACATCGCGCGGCGCCTGCGCGCCGGCGGCATCAACACCGAAGTGCAGATGGAGCCGAAGAAGATCGGCAAGCAGTTCCAGTACGCGGCCCGTGCCGGCATCCGCTTTGTGGTGCTGGCCGGCGACGACGAGCTGGCGCGCGGGGTGGTCGCGGTCAAGGACCTGCTGCGCGAGCAGCAGTTCGAGATCGCCCGCGACGAACTGGCCAGCACGCTGCAGGTGGAGCTGGAGCAGGCCAAGGTGATGGCCTGAGTCTGGCGGCGGCGGCCGGCAACGGCCGCCGCGCTGTGCGAGATCTTCGTGGGAGCGGCTTCAGCCGCGACCGGCACGGCCGGTAACCCCGGCCACGGCCGATCCCAAAAACGCTAACTACAGCAGGCCCGCACCCTGCAGCATCGCCTTGAGCGCACGCCGTTGCGCGCCATCGTCCGCCGGCCAGCCCTGCACTTGCGCGACGACCTTGCCGTCGCGCACCAGGAAGAACGTCGGCATGCGCCATTCGCGCGGCAACAGGGGCCATTCCTCCACGTCGTAGAGCGGATGCAGCGGCGTCTGCGGCTGCGCCTGGTTCCAGGCGCGCAGCGCCTCCAGGTCCTCGCTGCCGGGCGGCAGGGTCAGCCACAGCGCGTGGCGGCGGAACGCAGGGCCCAGTTCGGGATCGGCGGCGATGGCGCGTGCTGCGTCGGCGGCGAAATGGCAGCCGGCGGCGACCAGGATCTGAGGTGGCCCCAGATCGATCCGCTGCCGGTGCAGCGTGCGCCCATCGGGTTCCAGCGACCACAGCGTCGGCCCCTGCGCCGCCGCGCCCAGGCGGTCCTCGAAGCGCAGCCAATGCGGCCAGTCGGCGCTGCCGCCATCGGCCAGCAGGCGCCGTGCGTCTTCCACGCGATGCGCGAGCAGCAGCGCGTTGCCGGCGTCGTCCACCTGCGCCGCGCTGGCCTGGCCGCGGCGCCGCAACTGCGCCAACACCTGCAGTTGCGTGTCCAGCCCCGCGGGGGTGGGGCGCAGCGCGTAGGTCGCGACGACGGCCCGATACAGAAGATCCAGCGCGGCCGCGTCCGATTGCGCGATGGCGGCGGGGTCGAATGCTTCGGGCAGGGCGCTGCGCACTGCGGGCCAGGGATCGCGTCCAGTGCGACCGAGGCCGTCCAGATTCCGGTTGTAGCCGTTGTAGCGACGCTCCAGGTCGCCGATCGCGGCGGTGGGCTCGTTGGCGCGCGGTTGCGTCGCCCAGTGCGGCAAGCTTTCCGCGTAGCGCTCGACCCCGAACAGCGCCAGCAGCGCCCGGCCCTGCGTGCGGGTCAGCTGCGGCAGGTCCTGCGCATCGAATCCACCCAGGCCATTGCGGCCGAACACCAGGCCGTCGAGGAAGCGTTCGCGGGCGCCGGGCGTGAGCGCGTCCAGCGGCGTGCGTTGGCCGGCGTGGGCGCGGAGGTAGGCCTTGAGCTGGGCGGCGGAGCGGATCGGCAGTTGCTCCACAGTGGCCGCGGTGTCGGCGTTTGCGGCCCCCTGGGCGGGAGGCGCCGGCGGCGGCTGCGCCGCTGCCGACATCGCCATGCACAGGACAAGGGCGGCAAAACACGCAGTGCGCATGCGGTACTCCAGAGCGGCGGCGGTCATCGCCGATCCTAGCGGTCGCCGGGCGATCCTTCCATCCGCCACAGGAGGCGTCTGCGCGCAGCGTGAGACCGGATCGCGGCAACGCGCACGGCGCCAGAACGCGCAACAGGATGGCCCGGAGGCTGAATGCCAGGTCGCTGCGACCCGTGCAAGCTTGACCTTGTAATAGCGTGCTATTACATTAGCGCAATGAAACAACGTCCCGTCCCTGCAGCAGACCGCGACAGCGACGCCTCGTTCAAGGCGTTGGCGCGCACCCTGGCCCAGCTCGGCAAGCCGCAGGAAGTGGCGGCGTTCCTGCAGGACCTGTGCACGCCGGCCGAGCTGGAGGCGATGGCGGACCGCTGGCGGGTGGTGCCGCTGCTGCTCAAGGGCGTGCCGTACCGCGAGATCCACGACCTGACCCAGGTCAGCGTCACCACCATCGGCCGTGTCGCACGGACCCTGGAATACGGCGCCGGCGGCTATGCCGCGGCGCTGCGCCGGCAGACGGCGCGCCCCTCCGATTCCCACTGAGATGTCCTGATGAGTGCTTCCCTGGCAGCACCGGCGCGCGACCGGCTGCGTATCGCGATCCAGAAAAGCGGCCGCCTGGCCGAGCCGGCCCGTGCGGTGCTGGCCGCCTGCGGGCTGAGCTGGCGCGAGAGCCGCGACAAGCTGTTCTGCTACGGCGAATCGTTGCCGGTGGACCTGCTGCTGGTGCGCGACGACGATATTCCCGGGCTGATCGCCGACGGCGTGTGCGACTTCGGCATCGTCGGCCGCAACGAACTCGAAGAGCAGGCCGGCGAGCGCCGCCGCAATGGCCTGACGGAGGCCTATCGTGCCCTGCGCGGGCTCAACTTCGGGCAGTGCCGGCTGATGCTGGCGGTGCCGGACAGTTGGGAGTGGAGCGGCCCGCAGCAGGTGCAGGGGCTGCGCATCGCCACCAGCTACCCGGCGGTGCTGGCCGACTGGCTGGACGCGCGTGGCATCGCCGCGCAGGTGGTGGAGCTGTCCGGCTCGGTGGAGATCGCGCCGCGCCTGGGCACCGCCGACCTGATCTGCGATCTGGTCTCCAGTGGCGCCACCCTGGCCGCCAACCAGCTCAAGCCGGTGGAGACGCTGCTGGAGAGCGAGGCGGTGCTGGCCGGTCCGGTCCGCGAACCGGCCGATGCCCGCGCCGGCCTGGCGGCGATGCTGCTGCGCCGGCTCGACGGCGTGCTCAAGCTGCGCGACAGCAAGCTGCTGATGTTCCGCGCCGCGCGCGAACGCGTCGCCGACCTGGCGCGGCTGCTGCCCGACGCCGAACCGCTGGTGCAACTGCCCGGCGATGCCGATGGCCCGCTGCAGCTGCAGACCATGTGCCACGGTGCGATCACCTGGCAGCGCATGGAGGAACTGGAGCGCGCAGGTGCGCAGGGCTTGATGGTGTTGACGGTGGAGCGGTCGCTGGCATGAATCGTTTGGAATGGAGCGCGCTCGACGCGCAGGAACGCACCCAGGCGCTGACCCGGCCGGTGCAGCGCGTGGCCGAGCAGACCCGCAACGCGGTGGCTCAGGTGCTCAATGAGGTGCGCAGCCGCGGCGACGGCGCGCTGCGTGAGCTCACCGCGCGTTTCGATGGCGTGGTGCTGGAGACCTTCGAAGTGAGCGCCGCCGAGTTCGCCGCCGCCGAGGCGGCGGTGCCGGCGCCGCTGCGCGCGGCGATGGCCGAGGCGGCGGCGCGGATCGATACCTTCCACCGCGCCGGCATGGCGCAGCCGTACGCGGTGGAGACCGCGCCGGGCGTGGTCTGCGAGCGCGTGGTGCGGCCGATCGGTCGGGTCGGCCTGTACGTGCCGGCCGGCAGCGCGCCGCTGCCGTCGACCGCGCTGATGCTGTGCGTGCCGGCGGCGCTGGCCGGTTGTCGCGAGGTGGTGGTGTGCACGCCGCCGCGCGCCGACGGCTCGGCCGACCCGGCGGTGCTGGTCGCGGCGACGCTGTGCGGCGTCGACCGGGTGTTCAAGCTCGGCGGCGCCCAGGCGATCGCGGCGATGGGCTTCGGCACCGAGACCGTGCCGTCCTGCGACAAGCTGTTCGGCCCGGGCAACAGCTACGTCACCGAGGCCAAGCAGCAAATCGCGCAGGCCGGCGCGGCGGCGATCGACATGCCGGCCGGCCCCTCCGAAGTGCTGGTGATCGCCGACGCCGGCGCCGATGCGGCCTTCGTGGCCGCCGACCTGCTGTCGCAGGCCGAGCACGGCCCCGATTCGCAGGTGCTGCTGCTGTCCGACAGCGCCGCGCTGATCGAGGCGGTCGAGAACGAACTGGAGCGGCAGCTGGCGACGCTGCCGCGCGCGGCGATCGCCCGGCAGGCGCTAGCCGCGTCGCGGCTGATCCGCGTCGACACGCTGGATGACGCCTTCGACATCAGCAACCGCTACGCCCCGGAACACCTGATCCTGGCGCTGCGCGCGCCGCGCGACTGGCTGGACCGCGTCGAGGCTGCCGGCTCGGTGTTCCTGGGCGACTACACTCCAGAGGCGCTGGGCGATTACTGCAGCGGTACCAACCACGTGCTGCCGACCAGCGGCGCGGCGCGTGCCTACAGCGGCGTGAGCGTGGCCAGCTTCCAGAACTTCGTCAGCGTGCAGAGCGCCAGCGCGGCCGGCATCGCCGCGATCGGCGGTTGCGCGGTGTTGATGGCGCGCGCCGAAGGCCTGGACGCGCACGCCAACGCGGTGGCGCTGCGCATGGAGAAGGCGGCATGAGCCAGACTCCAGACGCACGCGCCGTGCTGGCGCTGGTCCGCCCGGACCTGCGCGAGTTCGCCGGCTATTCGTCCGCGCGCAGCAGTGCGCTGCAGGGCGAGATCTGGCTCAATGCCAACGAGTCGGCCTGGGCCAACGCCGCCGATGGCGACGCCGGCAATCGCCGCTATCCCGACCCGCAGCCGCCGGCGCTGCGCGCCGCATTGGCGCAGCTGTACGCCTGCACCCCGGAACAGGTGCTGCTCGGCCGTGGCAGCGACGAGGCCATCGACCTGCTGCTGCGCGCCCTGTGCGAGCCGGGCCGCGACGCCATCGTCATCACCCCGCCGGTGTTCGGCATGTACGCGGTGTGCGCGCGGCTGCAGAACGCGCGCGTGGTCGAGGTGCCGCTGCGCGATACCGCCGAAGGCCTGCTGACCGACGTGGACGCAGTGGTGGACGCCGCATTGAGCCAGATGGCCAAGCTGGTGTTCCTGTGTTCGCCGGGCAACCCCGGCGGTGCGGCGATCGCCCTGGCCGACATCGATCGCGCCGCCGAGCGTCTGCAAGGACGTGCGGTGCTGGTGGTGGACGAAGCCTATGGCGAGTTTTCCGACGAAGCCTCGGCCACCAGCTTGCTTGCGCGCCATGCCAACCTGGCGGTGCTGCGCACGCTGTCCAAGGCGCACGCCCTGGCGGCGGCGCGGATCGGCTGCGTGATCGCCGATCCAGCGCTGATCGCGGTGCTGCGGCGCTGCCAGGCGCCGTATCCGATTCCGGCGCCGTGCACGCAACTGGCGCTGGCCGCGCTGCAGCCCGAACCGCTGCGGCAGACCGCGGCGCGGGTGCAGGAGGTGCGGGCAGAGCGTGCGCGGATGCAGGCGGCGCTGGCGGCGTTGCCGGGCGTGCGCCAGGTGTATCCGTCGCAGGGCAATTTCCTGTTGCTGCGCTGCGACGACGCCGAGGGCGCGTTCCAGGCGCTGTTGGCGGCCGGGGTTGTGGTGCGCGACCAGCGCGCCGCGCCGGGCCTGGGCGATGCGCTGCGCATCACCCTGGGCACGCCGGCGCAGAACCAGCGCGTGCTCGGCGCCTTGCAGGCGTGGAGGGCGGCGGCATGACCCCGATCCTGTTCGTGGACCGCGACGGCACCTTGATCGAGGAGCCGGCCGATTTCCAGATCGACGCCTACGAGAAGCTGCGCTTCGTGCAGGGCGTGATCCCGGCGATGCTCAAGCTGCGCGACGCCGGCTACCAGTTCGTCATCGTCACCAACCAGGACGGCCTCGGCAGCGAGGCCTACCCGCAGGCCGCCTTCGACGGCCCCAACGACCTGATGCTGCAGATCTTCGCCAGCCAGGGCATCGTGTTCCGCGAGGTGCTGGTCGACCGCAGCTGGCCGGCCGACAATGCGCCCACGCGCAAGCCCGGCATCGGCCTGATGCTGCCGTACCTGCAGGACCGCAGCATCGACTGGGCGCGCTCGGCGATGGTCGGCGACCGCGTCACCGACATCCAGTTCGCCGAGAACCTGCGCATCCGCGGCTTCCAGTTGCGTACCGCCCAGTTCGGCGGCGAGTGGGACTGGGCCGGCATCGCCCACGAGCTGGCCGATGCGCCGCGGCGTGCGCGGGTGCAGCGCGACACCAAGGAAACCCGCATCGCGGTGGAGCTGGACCTGGACCTGGCGCGCGACCCGCACTGCGCCACCGGCCTGCCGTTCTTCGATCACATGCTCGAGCAGATCGGCAAGCATGGCGGTTTCGCCCTGGACGTGCGTGCCGACGGCGACCTGCACATCGACGAACACCACACCATCGAGGACACCGGTCTGGCCTTGGGCCAGGCGTTGCGTCAGGCGCTGGGCGACAAGCGCGGCATCGGCCGCTACGGCTTCACCCTGCCGATGGACGAGACCCTGGCCAGCGCCGCGCTGGATTTCAGCGGGCGCCCGTACTTCGTGTTCGAAGGCGAGTTCAAGCGCGAGCGGGTCGGCGACATGCCCACCGAACTGGTACCGCACTTCTTCCGCTCGCTGTGCGATGCGGCCGGGCTGAACCTGCACCTGAGCGTGCGCGGCGACAACGACCACCACAAGGTCGAGGCCTGCTTCAAGGCGCTGGCCCGCGCCTTGCGCCAGGCGCTGAAGCGCGAGGGTGCGGCGCTGCCCTCGACCAAGGGCGTGCTGTGAATCGGCGCGTCGTGGACACGCGGAGGGTGCGATGAGCACGGTGGCCTTGATCGACGCCGGCGGCGCCAACCTCGGTTCGGTGCGCTATGCGCTGCAGCGGCTCGGCGTGGAGCCGCGGCTGGTGCGCGACGCGGCCGGTCTGCAGGGCGCGGAGCGGGTGATCCTGCCGGGCGTGGGGGCGGCGCCGCATGCGATGGCGCGGCTGCGCGAGCAGGGCCTGCTCGAGCCACTGCGCGCGCTGCAGGTGCCGCTGATCGGCATCTGCCTGGGCATGCAGTTGCTGTTCGAGCATTCCGAGGAGGGCGATGTCGATTGCCTGGGCCTGCTGACCGGCGTGGTCCGGCGCATGCCGCCGGCGCTGGGCATCCGCGTGCCGCACATGGGCTGGAACCGGCTGTTGCCGCTGCGCCCGTCGTCGTTGCTGGCGGGCGTGCCGGACGGTGCCAGCGCCTATTTCGTGCACGGCTATGCCGCACCGGTCACAGGCGACACTGTTGCCGCCTGCGATCATGGCGGTCTGTTCACCGCGGTGGTGCAGCATGGTCGCCGCTGCGGCGCGCAATTCCATCCCGAGCGCTCCGCCGACACCGGCGCGCGCATCCTGCGCAACTTCCTCGAGACCGATTTCCCATGAGCTTCGTCGTCTATCCCGCCCTGGACATCCGCGACGGCCGCGTGGTGCGGTTGGCGCAGGGCGACTACGCCCGCGAGACCCACTACGGCGACGATCCGCTGCGCCGCGCGCAGGCCTTCGCCGAGGCCGGTGCGCAGTGGATGCACCTGGTCGATCTGGATGCGGCCCGCGCCGGCGGTTATACCCTGGCACCGCTGCTGCAGCGGATCCGCAACGAGACCGGGCTGCAGGTGCAGACCGGCGGCGGCGTGCGCTCGCGCGCCGACGTGCAGCGCCTGCTCGATGCCGGCGCCAGCCGCGTGGTGATCGGCTCGCTGGCGGTACGCGACCGCGAGTCGGTGTTGGAGTGGCTGGCCGAATTCGGTCCTGAGCGCATTACCGTGGCGCTGGACAGCCGCCAGGACGCGCACGGCGTCTGGCGCTTGCCCGTGCATGGCTGGACCGAAACGTCCTCGCTGAGCCTGGACGCGCTGGCCGGCGAGTACGCCGCGGCCGGGCTGATCCACCTGCTGTGCACCGACATCGCCCGCGACGGCATGCTGTCCGGGCCGAACCTGGCGCTTTACGCGCACCTGCGGCAGCTCGCGCCGGCGTTGGCGGTGCAGGCCTCCGGCGGCATCCGCAACGCTGCCGATGTGCGTGGCGCGCGCGAGGCCGGCTGCGCCGGTGCCGTGCTCGGCAAGGCCTTGCTGGAAGGGCGGCTGCGCCTGGACGAGGCGCTGGCGTGCTGAGCCGGCGCATCATCCCGTGCCTGGACGTGCGCGAAGGGCGCGTGGTCAAAGGCGTGAAGTTCCGCGACCACGTGGACATGGGCGACATCGCCGAACTGGCGTTGCGCTACCGCGACCAGGGCGCCGACGAACTGGTGTTCTACGACATCGGCGCCAGCCCGGAAGGACGCTCGGTGGACTACGCCTGGGTCGAGAAGGTGGCGCGGTTGCTGGACATCCCGTTCTGCGTGGCCGGCGGCATCCGCGACGTCGCCACTGCGCGCGCAGTGTTGCACGCCGGCGCCGACAAGATCTCGATCAATTCGCCGGCACTGGAGCGGCCGGCACTGATCGCCGAGCTGGCCGAGGCCTTCGGCGTGCAGTGCGTGGTGGTCGGCATCGATTCGATCCGCGAGGACGACGGCCAATGGCGCGTGCGCCGCTTCACCGGCGATCCCAGCAAGACCCAGGCGCTGCGCATGCGCACCCTGGACTGGGTGGTGGAGGCGCAGCGCCTGGGCGCCGGCGAGATCGTGCTCAACTGCATGGACAGCGACGGCGTGCGCCGCGGCTACGACATCGCCCAACTGCACGAGGTGCGCGCCCTGTGCAAGGTGCCGCTGGTGGCGTCCGGCGGCGCCGGCGAGATGCAGCACTTCGCCGACGTGTTCGAGCGTGCCGACGTCGACGGCGCGCTGGCCGCCAGCGTCTTCCACAGCGGCGCGATCGCCATTCCCGAACTCAAGCGCTTCCTGCGCCAACGACAGATCGAGGTGCGCGATGGCGCATGAACACTCCCACGACGCGGACCCCGCCGATGCGGCGCTGGACTGGGCGAAGGGCGACGGCCTGCTGCCCGTAGTGGTGCAGGATGCCGCGACCCTGCGTGTGCTGATGCTGGGCTATATGAATCAGGAGGCGCTGGCGCAGACGCGCCGCAGCGGCCAGGTCACCTTCTACAGCCGCAGCAAGCAGCGGCTGTGGACCAAGGGCGAAAGCTCCGACAACGTGCTGGACGTGGTGGCGATCGACACCGATTGCGACCGCGACACCCTGCTGGTGCTGGCGCATCCGCGCGGGCCGACCTGCCACCTCGGCCGCGACAGCTGCTTCCCGCAGGCGCCGGGCCAGTTCCTGGGCGCGCTCGACCGGCTGGTCGCGCAACGCGAGCGCGAACGGCCTGCGGGCAGCTACACCACGCAGCTGTTCGAGAAGGGCACGCGACGCATCGCGCAGAAAGTGGGCGAGGAGGGCGTGGAGACCGCACTGGCCGGCGTCGCCCAGGGCGACGAGGACCTGCTCGGCGAGTCCGCCGATCTGCTCTACCACCTGACCGTGCTGCTGCGCGCACGCGGCCTGGGCCTGGCCGACGCGGTGGCTGTGCTGGAGGCGCGGCACCGCTGAGTCTGTCCGGCGCGGTCATCGCCGTGTCGATGTCGTTGGCTACAATCGGAGGCCCTCGGCTTCTCCGGATGTTCCGCATGCTGCGCACCGTCGTCCTTGCCTGCCTGTTGGCCGCCGCCGCTCCCGCCGTGGCGCAGACCGCGACGATCAGCGGCAGCGTCTACCAGGAACGCGATAACGCCCCGGGCCGCGGCCCGGGCGATACCGGCGTCGCCGGCGTGCAGGTGTCCGACGGTGTGCACATCGTCCGCACCGACGCGCAGGGCCGCTACCGCCTGCAGGTGGAGCCCGGCCGCACGGTGTTCGTGATCAAGCCCGACGGCTACAGCTTCGCCAGCGCCGGCAACGGCCTGCCGGACTACTGGCGGCACTACGCGCCCGCCGGCTCGCCCGCGCTCAAGTATCCGGGCATCGCGCCCACCCGCGGCGCCACCGACCACTGGGACTTCGCGTTGCGCGCGCAGCCCAAGGCCGACAGCACCGAGGTGCTGGTGTTCGCCGATACCCAGACCGCATCGATGACCGATGTCGGCTACTACGCCCGCGACATCGTCGCGCCCTTGCGCGGCAAGACCCACGCGCGCATCGGCACCACCCTGGGCGACGTGGTCAGCGACGACCTGTCGCTGTATCCGGCGCTGAATGCGGAAACCGCCAAGCTCGGCGTGCCGTGGTTCCATGTGCCGGGCAACCACGACCTCAACTTCGATGCGACCGACGACGTCGATTCGCTGTCGAGCTGGCGTGCGGTCTACGGTCCCGACACCTACGCGGTGGAAGAGGGTGGCGCCAGCTTCGTGTTCCTGGACGACGTGGTCTACCAGCCGACGCAGCAGCCCAAGTACATCGGCGGCCTGCGCGCGGACCAGTTCGCGTTCCTGCAGGCCTACCTGGCCAGCTTGCCCAAGGAGCGGCTGGTGGTGCTGGGCCTGCACATCCCGCTGTTCGATGCGGCGCCCGGCAAGGAGACCTTCCGCCATGCCGATCGCGCGCGGCTGTTCGCGCTGCTGCAGGCGTTCCCGCACGTGCTGGTGCTCAGCGGCCACAGCCACACCCAACGCCACTATTACCATGGTGCCGACGAGGGCTGGCACGGCGCGCAGCCGCTGCACGAATACAACGTCGGCGCGGCCTGCGGCGCGTTCTGGTCCGGGGTCAAGGATGCCGAGGGCATTCCCGCCGCGACCATGGCCGACGGCACCCCGAACGGCTATGCACTGCTGACCGTGCGCCGCGACGGCGGCTATGCGCTGGCCTACCACGCCGCGCGTGCCGCCGACGACACCCAGATCGGCCTGCATGCGCCGAAGGTATTGCGCCGCGGTGCCTATCCGGCCTGGGGCGTGTACGCGAACGTGTACATGGGCGAGGACGACACGCGCGTCGAGTACCGCGTGGACGACGGCGCCTGGAAGCCGATGCAGCGGGTCGAACAGCCGGACCCGACCCTGCTCGCCGAGAACGCGCGCGACGATGCCGCCGACGCGTTGCGCGGCTACGATCGGTCGCCGGAAGCGATTCCCTCGCAACACCTGTGGCGCGGCGCCTTGCCGACCGATCTGAGCGTGGGTGCGCACCGCATCGAGGTCCGCGCGTTCGACCGCTGGCGCGGCGAGCAGCACGCCAGCGGCAGCTATCGATTGCAGGACGCGAGCCCTTGATCAGATTGCGGTGGTCGGTGACGGCCGGCAGATACGTGCGCAGCGATGCTGCGTGCCCGGTCACCGTCACTGTCGCGACAGAGCTTTAGTCGCCATGCGTCCCAGGCGTCGGGGCTGAAGCCCCTCCCACAGGGCGCCGATCAGCGCCTCGCAGCGTCGGGCCCACGTAGGAGCGGCTTCAGCCGCGACAAGCGCGGTAAGACGGTCGCGCCATCCACCGCCAACGGCAAGAGGCTCGCGCTCCACACGCGCCACACCGAACCCCAGAAACAAAAAAACCTCCACGAAGGAGGCCTACAAAACCAAATGATCCTGGCTGGCGAGCGAAGGCTGGCGGGCGGTCGGATCGGGGGCGCAGCTGGCTGGCGAAACGCGGGCTGGCTTGCTGCGGGAGGCATTCTAGCGAGCGCTCACACGTCGCGATCGAACGCGAATCACTCTCATCTTTTCGGCCTGCTACACGGGGTCGGGCTTACGCGGTCGAGGGCAGGAGCGGCCGGCAAACACGCGAGTGCGCGCGACGTCGCATACAGTCGACCCCGCGTCCTGCGCGGTTGCGTCACCGCGCCGGCGTGCGCTTCGTCGCCGGTGCCGAGTCCTGCGCGCGCGTCGGTGCGACGGGTGCAGCCGCTGCGCCGGGCTCGCCAGTCTGCTCGCCATCGGCCGCATCCGCCGCGTCGTCCGCATCGGATTCCGGATACGGATAGACCGGTGCGGCGGCGTTCGGCAACTGCGCGCGCCAGTGCTGCAGCCAGCTGCCGATGCGCGCGCCCACGTACAGCTGCGGATACGACGGCGCCTCGCCTTCGGCCTGCTCGCGTGCGCTGATCTCGGCACTGGCCAGGCGATAGCTGTCGACCAGATCGGTGGTGCGCGTCAGCGCGTCGATCAGCCAGGCGCGGCCGAAATAGGTGGCGCTGGCGGTGTTGCCGCAGCCGAACGAGGGCCGGTCGCGACGCGCGGCGGTGATGACCAGGGTGTCGGCGGTCTTCAGCGCCGGCACGAACCCGCCGGAGTAGCAGGCCGAAATCACGATGATGCGGTTGCGGATGCCGGTGTCGTCGAGCAGGCGGCGCAGTTCCTGCGGGGTGATGGTGTCGTACTCGGCATCCTCGCCGGGGCCGAACTGCAGATACAGCTCGTGCTGCTCGGTGCCGTGGCTGGTCAGGAACAGCAGCAGCGCGTCCTCGCGCTTGTCCATCAGCTTGCCGATGCGGTCCAGCGTATCGGCCAGGTTGTCGTAGGACGCCTGCGGCGCGTAGGCGTGCGCGCCGAGATTGTCGCCGTGGTTGATCAGGGTGGCGATGCGGCCAGCGGCGCCAAAGCGCTGCGTGAACATCTGCCGCAGGTACAGCACTTCGTTGCGGAACACGTCCTCGCTGGCGTCGCCGGCGAAGCCGACCACGTACAGGTCGGGGACGCCCGGGCGCTGAGGCTGCAGCGATCCCAGCGCCTGGCGCAGCTGCGCCTGGTCGACCGGATCCTGCGCCGCCTCGTCCTGCGCGGTGTCGGCCGCGCCGGCCGGCATGGCGCCGGCATCGGAATGGCAGGCGGGCAGCGCCAGCGCCAGCAGCGCGGCCGGCAGCAGTCGGCGCCGCAGCACGGCCAACGGGCGCCGCAACGCCGTCAGGGCGGCCATCAAGGCAGCGACAGGCCTGCGCATGCGCGGGGACTCAGAAGCCCAGGTCGGCGAAGCTCTCCGCGCGGTGGTGGCCGTTGCAGGCCTCGCCCTGGCGCGGTTGCGGGTAATCGTCGCGGCGGTCGATCAGCACCGTGTCCAGGCCGGCGGCGCGGGCCGCATCCAGTTCGGCGACCACGTCGGACAGGAACACGATCTGCGCCGGCGCCACGCCGATCGCCTCGGCGATGCGCGCGTAGCTGGGCTGCTCGCGCTTGCCGCCGATCTCGGTATCGAACCAGCCGGAGAACAGCGCGCGAAGGTCGCCGGCGTCGCTATGGCCGAAGAACAGCTTCTGCGCCGGTACCGAGCCGGACGAATACACGTACAGCGCGCGGCCGTCGGCATGCCAGCGGCGCAGCGCCGGCGCGGCATCGGGATAGATGTGCGCGGTGAAGTCGGCATCGCGGTAGCCGGCTTCCCAGATCATGCCCTGCAGCGCCTTCAGCGCGGTGTGCTTGCGGTCCTCGTCGATCCAGCCCTGCAGGGTCTCCACGATCACCGCATCGGTGCAGATGCCGCCGCATTCGCTGGCGACCGCATCCAGCCATTGCCGCACCTGCGGCTGCTGGCCGTGCTCGCGCACGAAGCCGGGCAGGGCGCGGCGCGCATAGGGGAACAGCACGTCCTTGACGAAGGAGATGCTGCTGGTGGTGCCTTCGATGTCGGTGAGGACGACGCGCGGATCGGTCATCGCTCAGTGCGCCTCGCCACGCAGCTTCGCCTCGTAGCGCGGGAAGCGCTGGGCGATGTCGGTGCCGGTGAAGTGGCCGACCCAGCCGTCCGGCTCGGTGAAGAAGCGGATCGCGACGAAGCGCGGCTCCGGCCCCATGTCGAACCAGTGGTGGGTGCCGTCGGGCACGGCGATCAGGTCGTCCTGCACGCACTCGATCTCGTAGACCTTGCCGTCCACGTGCAGGGTGAACAGGCCGGAGCCGGCGACGAAAAAGCGCACCTCGTCTTCCTTGTGGAAGTGCTCGTCGAGGAACTTCTTGCGCATCTCCTCGCGCTGCGGGTTGTCTGGGGCGATGCTGACCACGTCCACGGTCTTGAAGCCGTTGGCGGCGACCAGGCGGTCGATGTCGGCCTTGTAGGCAGCCATGACCGCGTCCGGCGAGGCGCCGGGCTCGATCGGCTGGTTGGCCTGCCAGCGCTCGAAGGTGACGCCGATCTTGCGCAGTTCGGCGGCGATCGCGTCGCCATCGCGGCTGTCGAACAGCGGCGCGTCGGGAGTGGTGTCGGCGAAGATGCGGAGTCGGCTCATGGCGGCGGGCGAAAGCGTCAGTGGGGACGAAAAGGGTAGCAGGTGCGCGGCCGGCGGCCGTTGCGGCGCTGGAACGCTGTCGCGCCGCGGCGGATCAGCCGGCGGCGCGCAGTTTGCGCAGCTCCAGCTCGCAGTGCAGCAGGAACTCGAAGGCTTCGAGGTGGCGGCGCGCTTCGGCCATGTCGCGGCCCCAGGCGTACAGGCCGTGGCCGTCGATCAGGTAGCCCCACAGCGGCGTGCGATCGAGCAGGGCGTCGACCTGCGCGGCCAGCACGGTCATGTCCTGGGTGTTGGCGAACACCGGCAGGTCCACCGCGGTCTCGTGGGTCTGGTTGCCGTGCAGCGCCTTCAGCAGCTCGTAGCCTTCCAGGCGGATCTGGCCCTGCGGGGCGTACAGGCGCGAGGCGATGGTCTGCACCGGCGAGTGCGTGTGCAGAATGCAGCCGACCTCGGGGAAGCGCCGGTACAGCTGAGTGTGCAGCAGGGTCTCGGCGGACGGGCGCAGCGGCCGGCCGACGGCCTGGCCGTCGAAGTCCACCACCATGATGTCGTCCTCCACCAGCCGGCCCTTGTCGCCACCGGAGACGGTGATCGCGGCATGGCGATCGTCCAGGCGGTGCGAGAAGTTGCTGCTGGTGGCGGGCGTCCAGCCGGCCTGCGAGAGCTCGCGGATGTTGTCGATCAGCAGGTGCGCCAGCGTGCGCAGGCGCTCGGAATCGTAGGGCAGTGCGTTCATGCGCGTAGTGTAGGGCTTGGGGGTTGGATTGGGATGACAGGTGGCTGGATCCAAGCGCATCTGCTCATGCCGTACCCTCAAGCCGACCCGTCTCAAGACGGGTCACGAGCGGTCGGACGCTCGCCCCAACCCCTCTCCCGGAGGGAGAGGGGCTACGGCTTTTCCTTCTCCCCTTGGGAGAAGGTGCCCCGCAGGGGCGGATGAGGGTCCGAGCGAAGCCTCGTGCTGCCAGATGGGCGCAGCGCTTCGCGCGCCGTACCCTCACCCCAACCCCTCTCCCGAGGGGAGAGGGGCTCTGGCTTGTTCTTTCTCCGGTCGGGAGTAAGGTGCCCCGCAGGGGCGGATGAGGGTCCGGGCGAAGCCTCGTGCTGCCAGATGGGTGCGGCGCTTCGCGCGCCGTACCCTCACCCCAACCCCTCTCCCGATGGGAAAGGGGCTCTGCGCTCAGCCTTGGCTGCCGCGCAGGCGGCTGTGGCGGTAGCCGTAGCCGAAGTAGATCGCCAGGCCGATCACCGTCCAGCCGGCCATCAGCATCCAGTTGTGCGCGGTCATCGCCGACAGCAGCGCCAGGCAGCTGAGCACGCCGGCGATGCAGATCGGCCAGGCGAACGGGATGCGGAACGGCCGCGGCAGGTCCGGCTGGGTGCGGCGCAGGATCAGCACGCCGGCGCAGACCGCGGCGAAGGCGATCAGGGTGCCCATCGAGGTCAGTTCGCCCAGCACGTCCAGCGGGAACAGCGCCGCCAGCAGGGCGATGCCGATGCCGGTGATCACCGTGTTGACGTGCGGGGTGCGGTAGGTCGGGTGGATCTTGGTGAACACCGGCGGCAGCAGGCCGTCGCGGGCGATGATCATGAAGATGCGCGGTTGGCCGATGATCATCACCAGCACCACCGAGGACAGGCCGATCAGCGCGCCGACCTCCACCACCACGCGCAGCCAGCCCAGTTGCGGATGCGCGGCGACCGCGGTCACCACCGGCTCGTCGGTGCCCAGTTGCGCGAACGGCACCAGCCCGGTCATCACCGCGGCCATGGCGATGTACAGCACGGTGCAGATCACCAGCGACAGGATCATGCCGATCGGCAGGTCGCGCTGCGGCCGGTGCGATTCCTGCGCCGCCACCGACACCGCCTCGAAGCCGATGTAGGCGAAGAACACCATCGCCGCGCCACGCAGCACGCCATCCATGCCGTACTTGCCCGGGCCTTCGTTGGCCGGGATGAACGGGTGCCAGTTGGCCGGGTCCACGTACTTCCAGCCGGCGGCGATGACCAGCACGATCAGGCCGCTCTTCAGCACCACCATCGCCATGTTCATCGCTGAGGACTTGCGGATGCCGACGTAGCACAGCCAGGTCAGCAGCAGCACGATGCCGGCGGCAGGCAGGTTGGCGATCGCGCCGGTGGGCTGCAGCTTGCCGTCCAGCGGCGCGTTGACCAGGGCCGCGGGCAGATGGATGTTGAAGTGGTCGAGCAGGCTCAGGAAATAGCCGGTCCAGCTGACCGCCACCGCCGAGGCCGACACGCCGTACTCCAGCACCAGCATCCAGCCGATGAACCAGGCCGCCAGTTCGCCGAAGGTGGCGTAGGTGTAGGTGTAGGCGCTGCCGGAGACCGGCACCATCGCCGCGAACTCGGCGTAGGCCAGCGCGCAGAACGCGCAGCACACCGCGGCCAGCACGAACGAGAGCATGATCGCAGGCCCGGCGTGGTTGGCCGCGGCCTGCCCGGTGATGACGAAGATGCCGCCGCCGATCACCGCGCCGATGCCCAGCGCGGTCAGGCCCCAGGGGCCCAGCGCGCGTTGCAGGCCTAGCCCGCCGGCGTCCTCGTGGCTGGCATGGGGGTGTTTGGTGGCCAAGAGTTGTTTGAGCATCGAGCGGTTCCAGCCGGGCGCGGCGTGCGAGGAAGAGGGGGCGAACGCGAAGACCGGCGCGGACGCCGGTCTTCGGAGGAGCGGATCAGGCCTTGGTGGCCAGGCGGCTGTTGCGGATGCCGTAGAAGAAGTAGATGCACAGGCCGATCAGGGTCCAGCCGACGAACACCTTCCAGTGTTCCTGGAATGCCTGGAAGAACAGGCCCACGCAGAACAGCGCGCCCAGTGGGCACACCGCCCAGAACAGCGGCACCCGGAACGGGCGCGGCAGATCCGGACGGGTGAAGCGCAGCACCATCACGCCGACGCAGACCGTGGCGAAGGCCAGCAGGGTGCCCATCGACACCAGTTCGCCCAGCACGTCCAGCGGGATCAGCCCGGCCAGCAGCGCCGCGAGCACGCCGACCACCACGGTGCCGACGTAGGGGGTGTGGAAACGGCGATGGACCTTGCCGAACAGCTTCGGCAGCAGGCCGTCGCGCGCCATGGTGTAGAAGATGCGCGGCTGCGCCATCAGCATCACCAGCACCACCGAGGACAGGCCGGCGATGGCGCCGATCTCGACGAAGGTTTTCAGCCAGGCCAGCTGCGGATAGTGCTCCAGCGCAGTGGCCACCGGCTTGGCGGTGCCGAGCTGGGTGTAGGGCAGCAGGCCGGTCAGCACCGCGCAGACGATGATGTAGATGACGGTGCAGATGGCCAGCGACACCAGGATGCCGATCGGCATGTTCTTCTGCGGGTCCTTGGTCTCGCCGGCGGAGGTGGAGACCGCATCGAAGCCGATATAGGAGAAGAACACGATGGAGGCGGCGCGGAAGATGCCGCTCCAGCCGAACTCGCCCGGGCCGGTGTTTTCCGGGATGAACGGATGCCAGTTGTCCGGGTTGATGTAGAAGATGCCGACGCCGACGAACAGGCAGATCACCAGCACCTTGATCGCCACCACGATGGCGTTGACGAAGGCCGATTGAGTGACGCCGACGTAGCACAGCGTGCTGACCGCGGCCACGATCAGCACCGCCGGCAGGTTGACGAGGTTGCCCGAGGCCACGAACGCATGGCCGGTCCAGGTGAGCGGCGCGCTGGCCAGTTCCGCGGGGAAGGGCAGGCCGAGGGTGCCGGTGACGAAGCTGATCAGATAGGCCGACCAGCCCACCGCGACGCTGGAGCCGGCGAACAGGTATTCCAGCACCAGGCACCAGCCGATGAACCAGGCCACGCCTTCGCCGAGCGTGGCGTAGGAGTACGAGTAGGCGCTGCCCGAGACCGGCAGCATCGCCGCGAATTCGGCATAGCACAGGCCGGCGAAGGCGCAGGCCAGGCCGGCGAACACGAACGAGAGCATCACCGCCGGGCCGGCATGATTGGCCGCTGCCTGGCCGGTGAGCACGAAGATGCCGGCGCCGATCACCGCGCCGATGCCGAGCAGGATCAGGTGTCTGGCGGTGAGGGTGCGTTTGAGGGTGGCTTCGCCCTCCAGACTGCCTTCGAACGGTTCGCCGGCATCGACGTGACCGGCCGGTTCGATCGGCTTGACCCTCAGCAAAGACTTGAGCATTCGGTGCATCCCCAGGTGGCGGTACGGGGCAAGCGGCCCCGGCAATGGCGAAGCGCCGGGCCCGCAGCGGGCGACGCAAGCGTCGTACCATGCCAAAGCCGGCCGGCCGCCACAAGCCGCGCTGCACCGTGGACGGCGATAATGGCCGCCCCCGAATGCGAGAACGCCGATGCCGGAGTCGTCCCTACGCCAGCAGTTGCAGGCCCATGCCGGGCGGTGCCCGGACCAGGCCGAGGTCGCCGCGCAGTTCCTGGCCTTGCTCGACGATGCCGCCGATCCGTTCGTGCGCGCCCGCCTGGACGGCCATTTCACCGGCTCGGCCTGGCTGGTCAGCGCCGACGGCACGCGCACCTTGCTGACCCATCACCGCAAGCTGCAGCGCTGGCTGCAACTGGGCGGCCACGCCGACGGCGACCGCGATCTGGCGCGGGTGGCCTTGAAGGAGGCCGAGGAAGAATCGGGGCTGCCCGGCCTGGCACTGGAGGATGGCGCGATCTTCGACCTGGACCGGCACTGGATTCCCGCCCGCGGCGAGGTGCCGGGGCACTGGCATTACGACGCACGCTACGTGGTCCGCGCCGGCGCCGATGAAGCCTTCGCGGTCAGCGAAGAATCGCTGGCGTTGGCCTGGCGCCCGATCGCCGAATTGTTGGATGAAGCGGACCTGGATCCGTCGCTGCGGCGCATGGCGCAGAAGTGGTTGAAGCGCCGCGCATCAGCCCCTCTCCCCCCGGGAGAGGGGTTGGGGTGAGGGTCGGGCGCGAAGCGCATGCGGTGTTTCAGCTGCACGAGGCTGCGCCCGTACCCTCATCCGCCCCTTCGGGGCACCTTCTCCCAAAAAGGGGGCCATGGTCCCGGCGGGAGAAGGGAAATGCATAGCCCCTCTCCCTCCGGGAGAGGGGTTGGGGTGAGGGTACGGGCGCGCAGCGCCCCCACGAATCCCCAATCCCCAATCCCCAATCCCCAATCCTCGCTAATAAAGAATGCGCGTCCGCAACGTCCCCGCCACCTGCGCCAGTTCCTCCTTCAGCACCGCCGCCTGCTCCTCGCTGGCGCCGACGTCGATCACCACGTAGCCGACCTTGGGGTCGGTGCGCAGGAACTGGCCGTCGATGTTGACGTTGTGGCGCGAGAACAGTTCGTTGATCTGCGACAGCACGCCCGGCACGTTGCGGTGGATGTGCAGCAGGCGCAGGCTCTCGGCGTGCTCGGGCAGGGTCACCTCGGGGAAGTTCACCGCCGACAGGGTGCTGCCGTTGTCGCTGTAGCGCACCAGCTTGGCCGCCACTTCCACGCCGATGTTGTCCTGCGCTTCCAGCGTGCTGCCGCCGACGTGCGGGGTCAGGATCACGTTGTCGTGCGCGGCCAGCGGCGATTCGAACAGGTCGCCGTTGCCCTTGGGTTCAATCGGGAACACGTCCACCGCGGCGCCGCCGATGTGGCCGCTGCGCAGCGCCGCGTCCAGGGCGTCGATGTCGATCACCGTGCCGCGCGAGGCGTTGATCAGGTGCGCGCCCGGCTTCATCTGCGCCAGCTGCGTGGCGCCGATCATGTCGCGGGTGGCCGCGGTTTCCGGCACGTGCAGGGTGACCACATCCGAGCGCGCCAGCAGGTCGTCCAGGTCGGTGGCGGTGCGGGCGTTGCCCAGCGACAGCTTGGTCTCGATGTCGTGGAAGATCACCTGCATGCCCAGCGCCTCGGCCAGCACGCCGACCTGGGTGCCGATATGCCCGTAGCCGACGATGCCCAGCACCTTGCCGCGGGTCTCGTGGCTGCCGGCGGCCGACTTCGACCAGCCGCCGCGGTGGCATTCGGCGTTCTTCTGCGGAATGCCGCGCAACAGCAAGATGGCCTCGGCGATCACCAGCTCGGCGACGCTGCGGGTGTTGGAGTAGGGCGCATTGAACACCGGGATGCCGGCCAGTTCCGCGGCGTCCAGGTCGACCTGGTTGGTGCCGATGCAGAAGCAGCCGACCGCGATCAGGCGCTTGGCGTGGGCCAGCACCTCGGCGCTGAGCTGGGTGCGCGAGCGGATGCCGACGATGTGCGCCTCGGCGATGCGCTGCTTGAGCTCGTCTTCCGGCAGCGACTTGGCGTGCAGTTCGATCTGCGAGTAGCCGGCCGCGCGGAACACGTCGACGGCGGTCTGGCTGATGCCTTCGAGCAGCAGCACGCGGATATCCTGCTTCGGAAACGAGGTCTTCTTGGGCGACATTGCGGCGAGGGAGCGATGGCCAACGGGCCGGTCACTATGCCAGATGGCTCCGCGCTTTGGTGCGCCGCAATAGGATGCCGGGAGGCCGTGGATGCAACGCCGGTGGACGGTTTCAGGTGCATCGATTGGCGGCGGCCGGTGGGGGATTCGGCAGTGGAGATGGGGGATTCGCAGAAGCAGCGACCTGCTGGCAGCGAACTGGACGCCGTTGCGCAACGCTGGCACGCTTGAACGATTGTCTACGCTTCGACCTCTCCACTTATGACCGACCCGCGCCTGGATGCCCTGGCCCTCGCCGTTCCCGGCCTGCGCCTGAAGACCGATCCCGCCGACCTCGAGCACTACGGTCGCGACTGGACCCGGCGCTGGACCCCGGCGCCGCTGGCGATCGCGCTGCCGGCGACGGTGGAGGAGGTGCAGGCGGTGCTGCGCTGGGCCAACGACCACGCGGTGGCGGTGGTGCCCTCCGGCGGTCGCACCGGCCTGTCCGGCGGCGCGGTGGCCGCGCACGGCGAACTGGTGCTGAGCCTGGAGCGGATGAACAAGGCGCTGGCCTTCGATCCGGTCGACCGCACCCTCACCGTGCAGGCCGGCATGCCGCTGGAAGCGGTGCACAACGCCGCGCGCGAGCACGGGCTGCTTTACCCGGTGGACTTCGCCGCGCGCGGGTCGTGCTCGATCGGCGGCAACATCGCCACCAATGCCGGCGGCATCCGCGTGATCCGCTACGGCAACACCCGCGAGTGGATCGCCGGGTTGAAGGTGGTCACCGGCAGCGGCGAATTGCTCGAGCTCAACCGCGGGTTGATCAAGAATTCCAGCGGCTACGATTTCCGCCAGTTGCTGATCGGCTCCGAAGGCACCCTCGGCATCGTGGTCGAAGCCACCCTGCGCCTCACCGATCCGCCGCCGCCGAGCAACGTGATGCTGCTGGCGCTGCCCTCGTTCGAGGTGCTGATGCAGGTGTTCGCCGCATTCCGCAGCCGGCTGCAGTTGGAGGCGTTCGAGTTCTTCACCGACCGTGCGCTGCAGCACGTGCTGGCGCACGGCGCGCAGGCGCCGTTCGACACCGTCTATCCGTACTACGTGGTCACCGAGTACGCCAGCGGCAACGAGGCGCAGGAGGCCGCGGCGCTGGCCGCGTTCGAGGCCTGCATGGAGCAGGGCTGGGTACTGGACGGGGTGATCAGCCAGAGCGAGGCGCAGGCCGCGCAGCTGTGGCGCCTGCGCGAAGGCATTACCGAGGCGGTGGCGCGTTACACCCCCTACAAGAACGACGTGTCGGTGCGGATCTCGGCGATGCCGGCGTTCCTTGCGCGGACCCAGGCGCTGCTCGGCGAGGCCTACCCGCAGTTCGAGGTGGTGTGGTTCGGCCACATCGGCGACGGCAACCTTCACATCAACGTGCTCAAGCCCGAGGCCACTGCGCCGGCGGATTTCATCGCCGCCTGCGAGCAGGTCACCAAGCTGCTGGCGCAGGTGCTGGCCGAGCACGGCGGCAGCATCTCCGCCGAGCACGGTATCGGCCTGGTCAAGAAACCCTACCTGGACAGCACCCGCGGCGCCGAGGAGATCGCGCTGATGCGCGCGGTGAAGCGCGTGTTCGATCCGTCCGGGCTGCTCAATCCGGGCAAGCTGTTCGACCCCTGAGTCCGGCCTAGCACCGCTGCCGCGCGGCCCGTTCAGGCGCTGCGCGGGGCGGACCGCTAGGCTATGCGGCGCGGCGCTGGCCGTCCCCTTTTTCACGATCCCGTTTGGAACGATTGCAATGACCCGAGTGACCGCGCGCTGCGCCCTGCTGTTCGCCCTGATCCTGCCCGCGTTCGCGCAGGCGTCCAGCTTCGCCGGCAGCTCCGCCGGTTCGGCCTCGGCCGGCTCGGCCGGCAGTTCGGCGTCCTCGGACAGCAGTTCCAACAACGACAAGGTGGTGCTGCAGGCGCGCGACGACGCGGCCGGCTTCGTCGCCAGCGCCGGCCGCATCCGCGGCGTGCAACTGGAAGCGGCGCTGCGCGTGCTACGCGAGCGCAACCCGCAGGCGCAACAGGCCAGCGATCTGGAACTGGCGCAGGCGATCCTGGCGCTGTGATCGCGCGCCGGCCACGGCGCCTGCGCGCGCGGTGGCTGGCGGTCCTGGCGCTGGCTGCTGCGATGCCCGCAGCGGCCGCGCCGCTCGCTGTCGATGAGACAGGGCTGAGTCCCGCCGAGCGCACGGCCAGCCAGGCCGTGCTGGCTGCGGCGCAGGCGCGGCTGCCGCCGGCCTGGACCGCGGCGCTGCCGGCAGGGCTGCCGCTGCAGTGGCGCGACGACCTCCCCGCACAGGTGCACGGGCGCGCGCAGGCCAAACGCCTGCTGTTGAACAAGCGCCTGCTGCGCGACTGGATGGCGGCGTCGGGGCGCGACACCGATCCGGTCGCCGACCCGGCACGGCGCCCGGCGCTGGCCGCCTTGCTGCACGAACTGGCGCACTTCTACGACCGCTCCGCGGCGGGGCGGCTGTCGTCCGATCCGCGCCTGCTGGATCTGGCCGGCTGGCAGGTCAGCCCGATGCGCTTGGGCCTGCGCCGTGGCCAGAACCGGTTCACCGAGCGCAGCCCGGATCGCTACGAATTGCAGTCGCCGGCCGAGTTCGTTGCGGTGAATCTCGAGCACTTCCTGCTCGATCCGGACTACGCCTGCCGGCGGCCGGCGCTGGCCCGCTACTTCGCCGCGCGCCTGGCATGGACGCCGCCGGCGAGCGCATGCGCGCCCGGCCAGGTGTTCGTGCAGGACCCGCTGGCCGACGCGGCCGCCTTGCTGCAGGTGGACCCGGCGCGGATTTACGCGGTGGACTACCTGCTGGCCGAAGGCAACGCGCAGCCGATGAGCCACTGGGGCCACAGCATGCTGCGCCTGGTGATCTGCGCGCCGGGGCGGCCGCTGGGGCCGGCATGCCGGCTGGACCTGGCCGAGCACCGGGTGCTGTCGTTCCGCGCCTTCGTCGACGACGTGCAGATTTCCAACCTGCGCGGGCTCACCGGCTCCTACCCGTCGCGGCTGTTCGTGCTGCCGCTGCGCCAGGTGGTGGACGACTACACCCAGGTGCAGTTGCGCGGCCTGCAGTCGCTGCCGCTGCGGCTGTCGCGCGAAGAGATCGCCGCGCTGCTGGAGCGTGCCGCGCAACTGCACTGGAGCTACGACGGCCGCTATTACTTCCTGAGCAACAACTGCGCGGTGGAGACCTACGCCTTGCTGCACGACGGCGTGCCGCGGCTGGCGGCCGCGCATCTGTCCGGGATCAGCCCGACCGGCCTGCGCCGGCGCCTGGTACGGGCCGGCATCGCCGATGCGTCGGTGTTCGACGACGCCGACGCAGCGGTGCGCGATGGCTACTTCTTCCCGGCGGCGAGCGCGCATTTTGCGCAGATGTTCGCGGTGGCGCGCGGCTCCCTGGCACTGCCGGCCCGCAATGCCGACGCGTGGCTGGACCTGCCGGCCGCGCAGCGCGCGCCGTGGCTTGAGCGCGGCGACCTGCGTGCCAGTGCCGCCTTGTTGCTGCTGGAGAACGCCGCCCGCCGCCGCGCCGAACAGCGTGGGCGCGATGCATTGAAGCGGCGCTATCTGGGCAAGCCGCTGCCGACCGCGGTGGCCGGTGCGGGCGATGCGGGTGCCGACACCCGTGACGCCGCCAGCGCGGTGCGTGCCGTGCTGGCCGAGCAGGGGCTACTGAGCCAACCGGCGAGCCTGCTGCAGGGGCAGCCGGGCTATGGCCTGCCGCAGGCGCAGGAACGTGCCTGGCTGCAGGTGCAGGGACAGGCGCGGATCGCGGCGCTGCACGACGACGGCGCCGCGCTGCAGACGCGCCTGCGCGGGTTGCTGCCGGCGCCGCTGCAGGCGGACCTGGCGCAGATCGATGCCAACCTGGCGACGCTGGGCGCACGCCTGCGCACGCTCAATCGCGAAGGCGGTGGACTGCAGTTGGATTCGCCGTCGCTGTTGCGGCAGCGTGGTGGGCAGCCGTAGCGCAGCGTGCGGGCTTGCGATGCGAGGCGATCGAAGGGAACTGGATCGTGCGTGCGGTTGACGGCGGCGCGGTGGCGGCGTGAGTCCGCAGCACCTGTGCGTCGCAGGCGCAGCCGTGTTCGCATGAAGGAAGACTGATAGCTCCATGGGTCGGGACTGAAGTCCCTCCCACAGAAACGCGGCGCAGCTTCCAACCCATTTATGTAGGGGCGGCTTCAGCCGCGACGAGCGAAGACGCGAAGCAGGCCGATGTCGACGGCCGTCAGGGCCGACGCCGATGCCCGCAAGGGCGCCACCTTGCCGGCCGGCAAGCCGTCATCACGGCAGCTCGAGACCCGCATCCTCGCCGTAGCGGCGCAGCCAGGCGTCGCGCGGCGGATCCTGGCGGTACTGCGCGCGCAGCGTCGCCCAAGTCTGTTCGTTGCCGTCGCAGTACTTGGCCATCGCCTGCTCCAGTTCGCGCCGCCGCGCCGCGTCGTAGGGCTCTTCGCCGGCGAAATGGGTGCAGGTGTCCTGGCGCGCGACGAAGGCGCGGATCGGCGCGGGCAGCGTGCAGAAACCGTCGTGGTGCTCGGGATCGACCGCGTCGGGAATCGTGCACGCGGGCTTGGGGGCGGCCGCCGTGGCCGGCGTCGCCGGCGCGGCGAGCGCCAGCACCGGCAAGACCAGCAGCAGGCCGAGGCAGGCGTGCCGCGGCGCATGCGCGGCGCTGCCTGTGCGGGAGACGTGGGTGACACTGCTCCCGCGCATGGGCTCAGTCGGCGCGACCGGCGAACTCGCCGGTGGTGGTATTGACCAGCACGCGCTCGCCGTTGCCGATGTACTCCGGCACCATGATCTCGATCCCGGTGTTGAGCTTGGCCGGCTTCGGGCGCTTGGTGGCGGTGCCGCCCTTGAGCTCAGGCGGGGTCTCGATCACTTCCAGGGTCACGCTCTGCGGCAACTGGATCGCCACCGGCTGGTCGTCGATGACCTGCACGTAGATGCCGCTGAGGCCGTCGGTGATGTAACCCGCATCGGTGCCGATCGCATCGGCGTCCAGGGTGTAGGGGGTGTAGTCCTCGTCGTCGAGGAACACGAAGGCGTCGCCGTCCTTGTACGAGAAGGTGGACTGGCGGCGCATCAGCTCGACTTCGCGCAGGTCGTCGTCGCCGTCGAAGCTGGCATCGAGCTTGTTGCCGCCCGGCACGCTGTACATCACGAAGCGGAAGCGCACGTTGCCGCCGCGGCCCTGCGGCGAGCTGCGCTCGATGTCGCGGATCTGGTACACGCCGTTGTTGTACTCGACGACGTTGCCTTTCTTGATTTCGTTGGCTTTCATGAGGGCTGGGAATCGGGAATGGGGAATAGGGAATCGGAACAGGGTCAAGCAGGCGGAGAGGATCAGCGGAAGGGAAACGCCGTTGCGATTCCCCATTCCCGATTCTCCATTCCCCGCTACTTCGGCGCCAACCGCACCGCGCCGTCGAGGCGGATGGTTTCGCCGTTGAGGTAGCGGTTGCGCAGCAGGAACATCACCGTGTCGGCGAATTCGTCCGGGCGGCCGAGACGCGAAGGATACGGGATCGCCGCGGCCAGCGACTGCTGCACGGCCTCGGGCATGCCGTCGACCATCGGCGTCCAGAAGATGCCCGGGGCGATGGTGTTGACGCGGATGCCGAAGCGCGCCAGTTCGCGCGCCATCGGCAGGGTCATCGCCACCACGCCACCCTTGGAGGCGGCGTAGGCGGCCTGGCCGATCTGGCCTTCGTAGGCGGCGACGCTGGCGGTGTTGACGATCACGCCGCGCTCGCCGTCCTCGCCCGGGGCGTTGTGCTGCATCAGGTCGGCGGCGGCCTTGGCGACGTTGAAGCTGCCGACCAGGTTGACCATCACCGTGCCCTGGAAGGTGGCCAGCGGCATCGGCGCCTCCTTGCCCAGTACGCGGCCGGCGCCGAGGATGCCGGCGCAGTTGATCGCGGCATTGAGGCCGCCGAGGAAGCCTTGCGCTGCGCCGAGCTGCGCGGCCACCTGGACCTCGTCGCTGACGTCGGTGCGCAGGTAGCAGGCACGGTCCGCGCCCAGGGCGGCGACCGCGGCCGCACCCTTGTCGTCGTTCAGGTCGAACAGCGCGACCTTGCCGCCTTCGGCGACGATGCGTTGCGCCACCGCCAGGCCGAGGCCGGACACGCCGCCGGTGACCACCGCTTTCAGATCGGCAAGCTGCATGGATGTTCCCTCCCAGGAAAACGCCCAGTTTAGAGGCTGCCGCCCCATCGCGGCGAGATCGGCGACGGGCCGCGGCGTGCAGGTCCGTCGCCGGGTAAGGAACTGCCGCGGCTCAGCCCTCGGCGGCCAGCGCCTGGCCGACCTTGCTGCCGGTCGGCCGGCCCAGTTTCTGCGCCAGCCAGCGGCCGGTCGCGGCCAGCGCGGGCAGGTCGATCCCGGTCTCCACGCCATTGCCGTGCAGCAGGTAGACCACGTCCTCGCTGGCCACGTTGCCACTGGCACCCTTGGCATATGGGCAGCCGCCGGCGCCGGACACCGCGGCATCGACCACGCGCACGCCTTCTTCCAGGCAGGCGGCGATGTTGGCCAGGGCCTGGCCGTAGGTGTCGTGGAAGTGCACCGCCAATGCGTCCATCGGCACCACGGCGGCGACCGCGCGCAGCATCGCCCGCGCCTTGCCTGGCGTGCCCACGCCGATGGTGTCGCCCAGCGAGATCTCGTAGCAGCCCATCGCATGCAGCCGCTGCGCCACCCGCACCACGTCGGCCAGGGGGACGTCGCCCTGGTAGGGGCAGCCGAGCACGGTGGACACGTAGCCGCGGACCTTGACCCCGTCCGCCGCCGCGCGCTCCAGCACCGGCGCGAAGCGCGCCAGCGATTCGTCGATGCCGGCATTGGTATTGGTGCGGTTGAACGTCTCCGAGGCGGCGGTGAACACGGCCACCTCGCGCACGCCGACCGCGGCCGCGCGTTCGTAGCCCTGCAGGTTCGGCACCAGCACCGGATAGTCCACGCCCGGCACCTGCGCGATGCCGGCGTAGACCTCGGCCGCATCGGCCAGCTGCGGGACCCATTTCGGGCTGACGAAGCTGGTCGCCTCGATGCTGCGCAGGCCGGTGCGCCCCAGCCGCGCGATCAGCTCGATCTTGTCTTCCGTGGCGACCCAGGCCTTCTCGTTCTGCAGGCCGTCGCGCGGGCCGACTTCGACGATGCGCACGCGGTCGCTCATTCGCGGGATTCCTGCGCGGTTGGCCGGGCGCTGCGCACGAAGCGGGAAGCAAAGAGGGTCATGGGATTCCTGATGAAGAGATGCGGTGAAGCAGTGGCAGGCATGGCTGGCGCCAGGTGCGCTGGCGCAACGCGGTAGCGCGGATCAGGCCGCTGCCGGGCGGTGGCAGACCGCTTCGATGTTGTGGCCGTCCGGATCCAGCAGGAACGCGCCGTAGTAGTCGGGGTGATAGTGCGGGCGCAGGCCCGGTGCGCCGTGGTCGCGGCCGCCGGCGGCCAGGCCGGCGCGATGGAACGCGTCCACCTGCGCGCGGCTGGCGGCGACGAAGGCCACGTGCACGCCATTGTCGCCGGCGTCGCGGCCGCCGTCGGCGATCCAGAAGCTGGGCTTGCCGTCGCGTCCGAAACCGACGTGGCGCTGGCCGCCGCTTTCCTCGGCGCTCACCTGCATCACCACGTCCAGCTCCAGCGCGGCCAGGGCGGCGCGGTAGAAGGTCAGGCTGCGGTCGAGGTCGCTGCAGCGCAGGCCGAGATGGTCGATCGGGTTCATGGACTAGCCCTCCAGGCCGGTTCGCGTTTCTCCAGGAACGCATTCAGTCCTTCCTGGCCTTCGGCCGAGACCCGCAATTGCGCGATCAGGGCGGCGTTGGCCTGGTCCAGCGCATCGCGCTCGCCGCCGGCCGCGACCCGCCGCACCAGGGCCTTGGCGCCGGCGGCGGCCAGCGGCCCGGCCTGGCCGAGCAGGGCGACCTGGCGTTGCACCGCCGCGTCCAGCGCCTCCGGCGCCACCGCCTGGTGGACCAGGCCGATCTGCGCCGCGGTGGCGGCGTCGAAGGTTTCCGCGCTGGCGAACCAACGCCGCGCCTGGCGCGCGCCGATCGCCGCGATCACGTACGGCGAGATCACCGCCGGCAGCAGGCCCAGCCGGCTTTCGCTGAGCGCGAAGCGCGCATCGGTGGCGGCCACGGCGATGTCGCAACAGGCGACCAGGCCCACCGCGCCACCGAACGCCGCGCCTTGCACCCGCGCCACCGTGGGCTTGGGCAGTTCGTCCAGCAGACGCATCAGCCGCGCCAGGGCCAGCGCATCGTCCAGGTTCTCCTGTTCGCCGGCGCCGGCCATCGAGCGCATCCACTGCAGGTCGGCACCGGCCGAGAACGCCGCGCCGGCACCGGCCAGCACCAGTACCTGCACCTGCGGATCGGCGCCGATCTGCAGCAGGGCGTCGCTGAGCTGGACGATCAGCGCGGCGTCGAAGGCGTTGCGGACCTCGGGTCGGTTCAACTGCAGGGTCAGGACCTTGCCGGATCGTTGCAACAACAGGGCATCGCTCATCGAACACGCTCGTACAAAGGGAAAACGGCAGCCATACGGCGATCATAGCCGGCCGTGCCGGTCCCGCCATGACGCGCCGCGGCGATGCTACAATTGATAACCATTCTTATCGACGGAACGTGCTGTGACGTTGTCCGACATGCCGTTGCGCAGCAGCGCCCTCGTGGAATCCGTGCACGACCGCCAGGCCAACGACGCCATCGCCCGGCGTCTGCGCGAGCTGGGCTTCGTCGCCGGCGAACAGGTGCAGGTGCTGGCCAGCGGGCCGATCGGTGGCGAACCGCTGCTGGTGCAGGTGGGGTATACGCGCTTCGCGCTGCGGCGCAGCGAGGCGGCACGGGTGCAGGTCAGCGCGCTGGACGAGGTGCGCTCGTGAGCGCGGTGGCCGCGCCGCTGCGCCTGGCCCTGGTCGGCAACCCGAACTGCGGCAAGACCGCGCTGTTCAACCAGTTGACCGGCAGCAAGCAGAAGGTCGCCAACTACGCCGGCGTCACCGTCGAGCGCAAGGAGGGCCGCTTCCGCGCGCCGTCCGGGCGCGAGTTCGCGGTGCTGGATCTGCCCGGCGCCTACAGCCTGCAGCCGGCCAGCCTGGACGAGGCGATCACCCGCGACCTGTGCCGCGGCTTCTACCCGGGCGAACCGGCGCCGGACGTGCTGGTCTGCGTGGTCGACGCCACCAACCTGCGCCTGCACCTGCGCTTCGCGCTGGAACTGCGCGAGCTGGGCAAGCCGATGCTGGTGGCCTTGAACATGGTCGACGCGGCGCAGCGCCGCGGTATCCAGATCGACCGCCAGGCGCTGGAACAGGCGCTGGGCGTGCCGGTGATCGAGACCGTGGCGGTGCGCCGCAACGGCGCCCGCGCCCTGGTCGAGCGGCTGGACGCGCTGGCGCCGGCACTGCCGCCCGCGGTGGCGCCGAGCGAAGGGCAGGGCGACTACCACCAGCAGGTGCGCGCGATCCTGGCGGCGGCGGTGTCGATGCCGACCCGCACCTCGCGCGTCGACGACGCGCTGGACCGTTGGCTGCTGCATCCGGTGGCCGGCCTGCTGACCCTGGCGGTGGTGATGTTCCTGATCTTCCAGGCGGTGTACGCCTGGGCGGCGCCGCTGATGGACCTGATCGATGGCGGCACCAAGGCGTTGGGCGCCTGGATCGGCGGAACCCTGCCGGAGGGGCCGCTGAACAGCCTGCTGGTGGACGGCATCATCGCCGGCCTCGGCGGGGTGGTGGTGTTCCTGCCGCAGATCCTGATCCTGTTCGCCTTCATCCTGGCGCTGGAGGAATCCGGCTACCTACCGCGTGCGGCGTTCCTGCTCGACCGCATGATGGCCGCCGCCGGCCTGTCCGGGCGCTCGTTCATCCCGCTGCTGTCCAGTTTCGCTTGCGCCGTGCCCGGCATCATGTCCACCCGCAGCATCCAGGATCCGCGCGATCGCCTGGCGACCATCCTGGTGGCGCCGCTGATGACCTGTTCGGCGCGCCTGCCGGTGTACGCGCTGCTGATCGGCGCGTTCATCCCGCAGCGGCAGGTGTGGGGCGTGTTCAACCAGCAGGGGCTGGTGCTGTTCGGCCTGTACTTCGCCGCCATCGCCAGTGCGCTGGTGGTGTCGTGGACGATGAAGAAGTGGCGCCGCGACAAGGGCGAGCATCCGCTGCTGCTGGAGTTGCCGTCCTATCGCGTGCCGCACCTGCGCGACCTGGCGCTGGGCCTGTGGGAGCGCGCGGCGATCTTCCTCAAGCGCGTCGGCGGCATCATCCTGGCGCTGACCATCCTGCTGTGGTTCCTGCTGTCGTTCCCGGCGCCGCCGGCCGACGCCACCCTGCCGGCGATCGACTACAGCTTCGCCGGCCGCATCGGCCACGCCATGACCACCGTGTTCTCGCCGCTGGGCTTCAACTGGCAGATCTGCATCGCGCTGATCCCCGGGCTGGCCGCGCGCGAGGTGGCGGTGTCCTCGCTGGCGACGGTCTACGCGCTGTCGGCGGCCGACGACGATGCCGCCGCGCAGGCGCTGTCGCCGCTGATCCACGACGGCTGGTCGCTGGCCACCGCGCTGTCGCTGCTGGTCTGGTACATCTACGCGCCGATGTGCATTTCCACCCTGGCCACGATCAAGCGCGAGACCAATTCGTGGAAGCAGATGAGCTTCGCCGCGTTCTACCTGTTCGCGCTGGCGTATCTGGCCTCGCTGGTCACCTACCAGGTTGCGGTGGCGCTGGGAGCCGGCTGAGATGAGCGCCTCGCTGCTGCTGCAGTACCTGGTGATCGCGCTGGCGGTACTGGTCAGCGCCTGGGTGGTGTTGAAGAAGCAGTTCCCGGGCACCGCGCGCAAGCTGCGCGGCGCGCTCGCACTACGCCTGCTCAAGCCCGGCCGGGCGGCCTGGCTGCAGGCGCTGGGGCGGCGCATCGCACCGCCGGCCAGCGCCGGTGCGGGCGCCTGTGGCGGCTGCGACAGCTGCGGGCCGACGCCGCCGCGGCGGCACTGAGTCGCGTCGCCCGTTGCTGGCCGGCGCATCGCTTGTGCGCCGCACATGCGCGTCGCGATGGCGGCGACTATCCTATGCCGATGACCAGCCCATTCCAGTTCTCCCGCCGTGCGCAGGCGCTGACCAGTTCGGCGATCCGCGAAATCCTCAAGGTCACCGAACGGCCTGAAGTGATCTCCTTCGCCGGCGGCCTGCCGTCGCCGGACACGTTCCCGGTCGAGCGCATGCGCGAGGCCTGCGACAAGGTGCTGCGCGACGCGCCACAGGCGGCGCTGCAGTACGGCCCGACCGAAGGCTATCTGTTGCTACGCGAATGGGTGGCGGCGCGGCTGAGCCGCGACGGCGCCCACATCCGTCCCAGCCAGGTGCTGATCACCACCGGTTCGCAGCAGGGCCTGGACCTGCTCGGCAAGGTGTTCATCGACGAAGGCAGCAAGGTGCTGGTGGAAACGCCCAGCTATCTTGGCGCGCTGCAGGCGTTCTCGCTGTTCCAGCCGGCGTTCGCGGCGATGCAGTCGGACGACGACGGCGTGGTGGTGGACGCGCTGGACGATGCGCAGTTGGCCGGCGCGCGCTTCATGTACGTGCTGCCGAACTTCCAGAATCCGACCGGGCGGCGCCTGCCGCTGCACCGCCGCCAGGCATTGGTCGCGCGTGCGGCCGCAGCCGGCGTGCCCATCGTCGAGGACGATCCCTATGGCGAGCTGTGCTACAGCGGCGATACGCTGCCGAGCCTGCTGTCGATGAACCCGGACGGCGCCATCTACATGGGCTCGTTCTCCAAGGTGTTCGCGCCGGGCCTGCGCCTGGGCTATGTGGTCGCGCCGGAGGCCGTGCACGCCAAGCTGGTGCAGGCCAAGCAGGCGGCGGATCTGCACACGCCCTCGTTCAGCCAGCGCATCGTCTACGAGGCGGTGCAGGACGGGTTCCTGGATGCGCATATTCCCGGCATCCGTGCGCTGTACGCCAGCCGTTGCGAGCAGATGCTGGCGGCCCTGGCCAAGTACTTCCCGGCGCAGGTGCGCTGGAACCGCCCGGCCGGCGGCATGTTCATCTGGGTCGAACTGCCGGAGGGCATGGACGGCGGCGCGCTGCTGAGCAAGGCGATCGAGCGCAACGTGGCCTTCGTGCCGGGCGCGCCGTTCTTCGCGGTCGCGCCGCAGCGCAATACCTTGCGGCTGTCGTTCGTGACCGTGCCGGCCGAACGCATCGAGACCGGCGTGCGCATCCTCGGTGCGCTGCTGCAGGACGAGGTCGCTGCGCACCGGCGGGCGACGGCCTGAGTCCGGCGTCGCCTCCGTCGATGACGTCGTCCGATGCCGCCGTCGCGTCCTGGACCATCGACGCGGTCCTGGTCGGCCGCGCGCAGGCGTTCACCCGCCCGGGCAGCCGCAGCGCGATCGACAAGCGGCCCCAGGACGGACGCCTGCGCATCGGCCCGGAGGGGCTGGAGCTGGACGAGCAGGGCGACCGCCGCGTGCATGGCGGCCCCGACAAGGCCTTGCACCATTACCCGCGCGATCACTACCCGGCCTGGCGCGAGGAACTCGGCGCACATGCCTTGCTGGACGCGCCGGGCGCGTTCGGCGAGAACCTCAGCAGTAGCGGGGTGACCGAAGCCGACCTGTGCCTGGGCGATCGCCTGCGCCTGGGCACGTCCCTGGTCGAGGTGTCGCAGTCGCGGCAGCCGTGCTGGAAGCTGTCCGACCGGTTCGGCGTGGCCGCGCTGGCGCGGCGCGTGCAGGACAGTGGCCGTACCGGCTGGTACTACCGTGTGCTGCAGCCCGGCGAGGTCGCCGCCGGTGACAGTCTGGTGCTGCTGGAGCGTCCGTATCCGCAGTGGCCGCTGGCACGCCTGGTCGGCCTGCTGTACCGGCGCGAGATCGACCCGGCGCAACTGCAGGAGGTGCTGGCGCTGCCGCTGGTGCCGAACTGGCGCACCCTGTTCGAGCGGCGCCTGGCGCAGCGTGCGGTGGAGGACTGGGACAAGCGCTTGTTGGGGCAGGCGGCGGCCGAGTAGGGCGGTTGATCGATCCGGCGAGCGTGCTCCCCTCTTGGCGGTAGCGGTGGCGTCGACAGGTGCATGCCCGATTGGGTGGGTGCAACGCGTCGGGGCTGAAGTCCCTCCCGCAGGTGGTGTCTGATCGGCTGCGATGTCTCTTGGCAGGTGCCGGGTGCCTCGCCCGGCGGCTTTTTTGTCGCTTCCAGTGCCGCCACGCCCCTGTGGGAGGGACTTCAGCCCCGACGAGGGAAGCATCGCCACGTCCGAGGTGGCGCGTGGGACGCTTGCGTCTCGGGCGCGCGCGCCCTCTGTCGCACCCGCGCGCAAACCGCTAGCCTTGTGCCGATGACGACTTCTCCGCTGCGTGTGTTGATCCATGGTGCGTCCGGCCGGATGGGCCAGGCGTTGTTGCGGCTGGCCGCGCAGGACCCGGCGCTGCAAGTGGTGGCCGCGGTGGTGCGGCGCGCGCCGGCACAGCGGGTGATCGACGGCGTGCCGTACTTCGCCGCGGCCGAGCTGGGCGGCGTGCCGGCCTTCGACGTGGCGATCGATTTCAGCCTGCCGCAGGGCTTCGACCCGGTGCTGGTCCTGTGCACCGGGCGCGGTGCGGCGCTGGTGTCTGGCACCACCGGACTGGAGGACGCGCAGCGGCAGGCGCTGGCCGCTGCGGCCGAACGCATTCCGCTGATCTGGGCCTCGAACTTCAGCCTGGGCGTGGCGGTGCTGCACGATCTGGTCGAGCGCGCCGCCGCGGCGCTGCCGGGCTGGGACTGCGACATCGTCGAATCCCACCACGTGCACAAGCAGGACGCGCCCTCCGGCACCGCGCTCACCCTCGGCGACGCGGCCGCGCACGGCGGCGCGACCCCGCGCTACGCCAGCCTGCGTGCCGGCGACATCGTCGGCGAACACCTGGTGCAGTTCGCCGGACTCGGCGAGCGGGTCGAACTGGTGCACCGCGCCAGCAACCGCGACATCTTCGCCCGCGGCGCGTTGCATGCCGCCGCGCGCCTGCCGGGGCGTGCGCCCGGGGCCTATCGGCTGCGCGACCTGCTCGGCTGAACGCGGTTTTCACATAAACGGCTGGCGCGGACCGCCCCGCGCCGGTACAATTCTCGCTCGCCTGTTACCCATCGCCACGGACCCGGAGAAGCGCCGAGTTCGCGGTTTCTTGCAGCCTGCAAGTTGGTGGGGCAGGGTTCCTCTCTCCCCAAGGCGAACCCCGTGACTCAACCCGCAATCCTTGTCCTTGAAGACGGCACCGTGTTCGAGGGCGAATCCGTAGGCGCTGCCGGCCTGTCCGTCGGCGAAGTGGTGTTCAACACCGCCATGACCGGCTACCAGGAGATCCTCACCGATCCCTCCTACGCCCGC
Source organism: Xanthomonas sp. LF02-5 (assembly GCF_034105325.1). Classification (NCBI taxonomy): domain Bacteria; kingdom Pseudomonadati; phylum Pseudomonadota; class Gammaproteobacteria; order Lysobacterales; family Lysobacteraceae; genus Xanthomonas; species Xanthomonas sp. LF02-5. The sequence goes on from NZ_JAXGGF010000008.1 coordinate 157,336, forward strand.
CAACTGGTCACGCTGACGTATCCGCATATCGGCAACACCGGCTGCACCGACCAGGACGACGAGGCCGCCCAGGTCTGGTCGGCCGGCCTGATCGTGCGCGACGTGCCGCGCCGCCCCAGCAACTGGCGCAACCAGGTGGCGCTGCCGGACTGGCTGATCCAGCGCGGCGTGGTCGCCATCGCCGGCATCGACACCCGCAAGCTGACCCGCATCCTGCGCGAGAAGGGCTCGCAGAACGGCGCGCTGATGGCCGGCGAGGTGAACGTGGACACCGCGCTGGAAGCGGCGCGCAAGTTCCCGGGGTTGAAGGGCATGGATCTGGCCAAGGTGGTCTCCACCGACAAGTCCTATCCCTGGCGCGACGGCCAGCTCGACCTGGACAGCAACGCCTTCGTCACGGCCGAGCCCAAGTTCAAGGTCGTCGCCTACGACTACGGGGTCAAGCACAACATCCTGCGCATGCTCGCCGAGCGCGGCTGCGAGGTGACCGTGGTGCCGGCGCAGACGCCGGTCGCCGAGGTGCTGGCGATGAACCCGCACGGCGTGTTCCTGTCCAACGGCCCCGGCGACCCGGCGCCGTGCGACTACGCGATCGCCGCGATCAAGGAACTGCTGGCGCGCAAGATCCCGACCTTCGGCATCTGCCTGGGCCACCAGCTGCTGGCGCTGGCCGCCGGCGCGCAGACCCTGAAGATGGGCCACGGCCACCACGGCGCCAACCATCCGGTGCAGGATCTGGACAGCGGCCGGGTGATGATCACCTCGCAGAACCACGGTTTCGCGGTGGACGAGGCGACGCTGCCGGCCAACGTGCGCGTCACCCATCGCTCGCTGTTCGATGGCAGCAACCAGGGCATTGCGCTCACCGACGCGCCGGCCTTCAGCTTCCAGGGCCACCCCGAAGCGTCGCCGGGTCCACGCGACGTGGCGCCGCTGTTCGATCGCTTCACCGCGCTGATGGCGGCCGCCGCCTGATGGCCGCAGCGCCGGCCATGCCGTCGCCGACCCGCCGCTGGCGGTGGCCGGCCACGGCGTTGCTGGTGCTCGCCGCGTATCCGGCCTTCGTGCTGGGCGCGGTGTATCCGCAGTGGCTCAGCGCCGGCTTGCCGGGCGGACGCGACGGCCCGGCCGATGCGTACCGCCACAGCCTGGCCAGCGCCGTGGTCGCCTACACCCTGTCGCCGCGCTGCGTGGACTGGGTCACGGCGGTCATGGAGCGCGACGGCCACGGCAACGCCAGCCGGGCGATGGACGCCCACAACAACCGGATCGGCGCGCGCATCGGCGCCACCGCCAGCAGTTGGGCCGCGATGCAGCGCGAGGTTCGCGCCGCGGTCGACCATGGCGCGATCGATGCGCGTTCGCCCGATCAGATCACCTGGCGCGCCCCCGCGGCGTGGCAGGACCGCCTCTACTGAGAATCCCCCATGCCCAAGCGCACCGACCTCCAAACCATCCTCATCATCGGCGCCGGCCCGATCGTCATCGGCCAGGCCTGCGAGTTCGACTACTCCGGCGCGCAGGCGTGCAAGGCGCTGCGCGACGAGGGCTACCGCGTGGTGCTGGTCAACAGCAACCCGGCCACGATCATGACCGACCCGAACATGGCCGATGCCGTGTACATCGAGCCGATCAACTGGCAGACGGTCGAGAAGATCATTGCCAAGGAAAAGCCCGACGCGCTGCTGCCGACCATGGGTGGGCAGACCGCGCTGAACTGCGCGCTGGACCTGGCCGACCACGGCGTGCTGGAGAAGTACGGCGTCGAACTGATCGGCGCCAAGCGCGAGGCTATCCGCATGGCCGAGGACCGCGAGCTGTTCCGCGTGGCGATGGGCGAGATCGGCCTGGAGTGCCCCAAGGCTGCGGTGGCGCATACCCTGGAAGAGGCGCTGGAGATTCAGGCCACGGTCGGCTATCCGACCATCATCCGCCCCAGCTTCACCCTCGGCGGCAGCGGCGGCGGCATCGCCTACAACCGCGAAGAGCTGATCGAGATCGTCGGCCGCGGCCTGGAACTGTCGCCGACCAGCGAAGTGCTGGTCGAGGAGTCGGTGCTGGGCTGGAAGGAGTTCGAGATGGAAGTGGTCCGCGACACCGCGGACAACTGCATCATCGTCTGCTCGATCGAGAACCTGGACCCGATGGGCGTGCACACCGGCGACTCGATCACCGTGGCCCCGGCGCAGACCCTCACCGACAAGGAATACCAGCGCCTGCGCGATGCCTCCATCGCCGTGCTGCGCAAGATCGGCGTGGACACCGGCGGCTCCAACGTGCAGTTCGGCATCAACGCGCAGACCGGCCGCGTGGTGGTGATCGAGATGAACCCGCGCGTGTCGCGCTCCTCGGCGCTGGCCTCCAAGGCCACCGGCTTCCCGATCGCCAAGGTCGCGGCCAAGCTGGCGGTGGGCTACACCCTGGACGAACTGAAGAACGAGATCACCGGCGGGCTGACCCCGGCCTCGTTCGAGCCGTCGATCGACTACGTGGTCACCAAGATCCCGCGCTTCGCCTTCGAGAAGTTCCCGCAGGCCGACGCGCGCCTGACCACGCAGATGAAGTCGGTGGGCGAGGTGATGGCGATGGGCCGCACCTTCTCCGAATCGCTGCAGAAGGCGCTGCGCGGCCTGGAGACCGGCAAGATCGGGCTGGACCCGACCGGGCTGGACCTGAGCAGCGAGGACGACCTGGCCACGCTCAAGCGCGAGCTGAAGGCGCCCGGTCCGGAGCGCTTGTTCTACGTCGCCGACGCCTTCCGCGCCGGCATGAGCGTGGAGCAGGTGCACGCGCTGTCGTTCATCGATCCCTGGTTCCTGGACCAGATGGAAGACCTGATCGCGCAGGAAGCGCAGCTGGCTGCCGACGGCCTCGGCGCGCTGGACGCCAAGCGCCTGCGCACGCTCAAGCGCGCCGGCTTCTCCGATGCGCGTCTGGCCGAGCTGTGCGGCACCAACGAGGCCGCGGTGCGCGCGCTGCGCCGCGCGCACAAGGTGCGCCCGGTGTACAAGCGCGTTGACTCGTGCGCGGCGGAGTTCGCCACCAGCACCGCCTACCTGTACTCGACCTACGAGGACGAGTGCGAGGCCGCGCCCAGCAATCGCGACAAGATCATGATCCTCGGCGGCGGCCCCAACCGCATCGGCCAGGGCATCGAGTTCGACTACTGCTGCGTGCACGCGGCGCTGGCGCTGCGCGAGGACGGCTACGAGACCATCATGGTCAACTGCAATCCGGAGACCGTGTCCACCGACTACGACACCTCCGATCGCCTGTACTTCGAGCCGCTGACCCTGGAAGACGTGCTGGAGATCGTCGAGCTGGAGCAGCCCAAGGGCGTGATCGTGCAGTACGGCGGGCAGACCCCGCTGAAGCTGGCGCGCGCGCTGGAAGCCAACGGCGTGCCGGTGATCGGCACCTCGCCGGACTCGATCGACCTGGCCGAGGACCGCGAGCGCTTCCAGCAGCTGGTCGACAAGCTGGGCCTGAAGCAGCCGCCGAACCGTATCGCCCGCAACGCCGACGAGGCGCTGGTGCTGGCGCGCGAGATCGGCTATCCGCTGGTGGTGCGCCCGAGCTACGTGCTCGGCGGCCGCGCCATGGAGATCGTTTACGGCGAATCCGACCTGGCGCGCTACGTGCGCGACGCAGTCAAGGTCTCCAACGATTCGCCGGTGCTGCTGGATCGCTTCCTCGACAACGCGGTGGAAGTGGACGTGGACATCATCGCCGACCATAGCGGCCAGGTGCTGATCGGCGGCGTGATGGAGCACATCGAGGAAGCCGGCGTGCACTCGGGCGATTCGTCCTGCTCGCTGCCGCCGTACTCGCTGTCGCCGGCCACCCAGACCGAGCTGCGCCGCCAGGTGGTCGAACTGGCCAAGGCGCTGAACGTGGTCGGGCTGATGAACACCCAGTTCGCGGTGCAGGTCAACGATGCCGGCGACGACATCGTCTACCTGCTGGAAGTGAACCCGCGCGCCTCGCGCACCGTGCCGTTCGTGTCCAAGGCGATCGGCGTGCCGCTGGCCAAGATCGCCGCGCGCTGCATGGCCGGCAAGACCCTGGCCGAGCAGGGCGCGCTGAAGGAGATTGTGCCCGACTATTACTCGGTGAAGGAGGCGATCTTCCCGTTCGCCAAGTTCCAGGGCGTCGATCCGATCCTCGGCCCGGAGATGCGCTCCACCGGCGAGGTGATGGGCGTGGGTCGCAGCTTCGGCGCAGCGTTCGCGCGTGCGCAGGAAGCCGGCGGCATCAAGGCGCCGCCGCTGGGCAAGGCCTTCGTGTCGGTACGCGATCCGGACAAGCAGCGCGTGCTGCCGGTGGCGCAGGCGCTGGTCGAGCGCGGCTACACCCTGGTCGCCACCCGCGGCACCTGCGCCTGGCTGCAGCAGCACGGCCTGCAGTGCGAGCAGGTGAACAAGGTCGCCGAGGGCCGCCCGCACATCGTCGATCTGATCAAGAACGGCGAAATCGTGTATATCGTCAACACCACCGAGGGCCGGGCGGCGATCTCCGACTCGTTCTCGATCCGTCGCGAAGCCCTGCAGCATCGCGTCACTTATTCGACCACAGTCGCCGGCGCGCGTGCGCTGGTGCATTCACTGGAATTCCGCGGCACCGGTCCGGTCTGGGCGCTGCAGGAACTGCACAAGGAGCTGGAAGCGTGAGAGCCCCGATCACCATGCAAGGCGCGCAGCGGTTGCGCGAGGAACTGGATCACCTGAAGTCGGTCAAGCGTCCCGAGGTCATCACCGCGATCGCCGAGGCGCGCGCGCACGGCGACCTCAAGGAGAACGCCGAGTACCACGCCGCGCGCGAACAGCAGGGCTTCATCGAAGGCCGCATCAAGCAGCTGGAAAGCGAGCTGTCGCACGCCGAGGTCATCGACGTCAGCAAGCTGGCGGTCGGCAGCAAGGTGGTGTTCGGCGCCACCGTGACCCTGGCCGATGTGGAGACCGACGAAGAGAAGCGCTACCAGCTGGTCGGCGACCTCGAAGCGGACATCAAGCTCGGCCTGATCGCGATTTCCTCGCCGCTGGCGCGTGCGCTGATCGGCAAGATGGAAGGCGACAGCGTCAGCATCGATGCCCCGGCCGGACGCCGCGAGTACGAGATCGTCAGCGTCGCCTACGTCGGCTGATCCGATGGCGGTCGCCACCTTGCTGTTGCCGGAGCGGGTCCGCCTGGCCGGCGCCGTGCTGGCCGGCGAGGTGGCGCGCGCGTTCGGCCGCGCCGACCGCACGCAGGCCGTGCCCGGCGGCGAGGCGCAGTTGCGCCGCCATTTCGTGCTGGCGGAAGCATCGCTGCCGGCCGCGGCGCTGACCCGCCAACTGGACGCCGGCGATGCCGGCGACGGCCTGTGGCTGCGCGCCGATCCCGCCTATGTGGTGCCGGACATGCAGGGCGCGCGGCTGATGGCGCATGGCGACATGCTGCCGCTCGACGCGGTGGACCTGGACGCGCTGTTGCCGGCGGTCCAGGGCGTGTTCGCCGAGAGCGGGCTGACCCTGGACGCGCCCGATCCGACCCGCTGGTACCTGCGCCTGCCGGCCGACAGCGTGCTGCCGGTGTTCGCGGCACCGGCGCAGGTGCTCGGGGCGGACCTGTTCGATCATCTGCCGCAGGGCGAGGATGCGCGCCGCTGGCGTGCCCTGCTGACCGAAGTGCAGATCGTGCTGCACCAGCATCCCTGGAACCGCGAACGCGTCGCCCGCGGCCAGCCGGCGATCAATTCGCTGTGGTTCTGGGGCGGCGGCCGCCTGCCGGCCACCGTCGGCACTGCGCATGCGCAGGTGCGCAGCCGCGATCCGCTGTTGCGCGCGTTGGCCCAGGCCGCCGGCGTCGCCGATGCGCAGGCGCCGCGGGTCGATGCGCTGGTCGACCTGCGCCAGTTGCGCGCGCCCGAGCAGTTCGTCGGCGAGGTGGTGCAGCCGCTGCTGCAGGCGTTGCGCGATGGCGAGCTGCAGCAGCTGCAGCTGGATTTCGAGGACGGCACCTGTTTCCGTATCGCTCCCGCGCAACGCTGGCGCCTGTGGCGGCGGCCGCTGTCGCGCCTGGACGCATGAGTTCCAGCGCGCGCATCGTGCGGCGGCCCGCGGCGGCCGCGACCGGCCCGTGGCATGAGGCCACCTTGCCGCTGCTGCGGCGCATCTATGCCGCGCGCGGCGCGCACGACAGTGGCCTGGCGCAGCCCAAGCTGGCGCAACTGCTGCCGCCGGATGCGCTGAGCGGCATCGACGCCGCGGTGGCGTTGCTGGCCGAAGCCATCGCGGCGGGCAAGCGCATCCTGGTGGTCGGCGATTTCGATTGCGACGGCGCCACCGCCTGCGCGGTGGCGGTGCGCGGGCTGCGCCTGCTCGGCGCCGCGCAGGTGCTGCATGCGGTGCCCAACCGCATGGTCCATGGCTACGGGCTGTCGCCGGCGCTGGTCGCGGAACTGGCGCCGTTGCAGCCGGACCTGCTGGTGACGGTGGACCACGGTATCGCCTGCCATGCCGGCGTCGCCGCGGCCAAGGCGCTGGGCTGGCAGGTGCTGGTCACCGACCACCACCTGCCGGGTCCGGCCTTGCCGCCGGCCGACGCCATCGTCGATCCGAACCTGGCCGGCGACGCCTTCCCGAGCAAGATGCTGGCCGGCGTCGGGGTGATCTTCTACGTGCTGCTGGCCTTGCGCCGGCACCTGCGCGTGCGCGGCGCGTTCGCGGCGGCACCGCCGGACCTGAGTGGGCTGCTGGACCTGGTCGCGGTCGGCACCGTCGCCGACCTGGTGCCGCTGGATCCCAACAACCGCGCGCTGGTCTCGGCCGGTTTGCGCCGGTTGCAGCGTGGCGAAGGTTGCCTCGGTCTGCGCGCCCTGATCGAGGCCAGCGGCCGCGACCCGGCACGGCTCAGCGCCAGCGACATCGGCTTCGCCCTGGCACCGCGGCTCAACGCCGCCGGCCGCCTCGAGGACATGGCACTGGGCATCGAGTTGTTGCTGTGCGAGGACCCGCAACAGGCGCGCACGATCGCCGCGACGCTGGAAGAGATCAACGCCGAGCGCCGCGCCGTGCAGCAGCAGATGACCGACGAGGCCGAAGCGGTGGTGGCGCAGGCGCTGCTGGCCGCGCCCGAGCAGCCGCCGGTGGCGGTATGCCTGTTCGATGCGCAGTGGCATCCCGGTGTGATCGGCCTGGTCGCCTCGAAGATGAAGGACCGCTTGCACCGGCCGGTGATCGCCTTCGCCCCGGCCGAGCCGGGCAGCACCCAGTTGCGCGGCTCGGCGCGTTCGATTCCCGGCTTCCACATCCGCGACGCGATGGCGGCGGTGGAGGCGCAGCGGCCGGGCCTGATGGAGAAGTTCGGCGGCCATGCCATGGCCGCGGGCCTGAGCCTGCCGCAGGACGCGCTGGCCGAGTTCGAAGAGGTGTTCCGCGCGCATGCGCTGGCCAGCCTGGACGCGGAACTGCTGCAGGCCGAACTGCTCAGCGACGGCGTGCTGGAACCGCACGAACTCGACCATCGCCATGCCGAGGCGCTGCGCCAGGGTGGACCATGGGGGCAGGGCTTCCCCGAGCCGCTGTTCGATGGCGAATTTGAGGTGCTGCAGTGGCGCGTGCTGAAAGAGCGCCACCTCAAGCTGAGCCTGCGCTGTCCTGGCCGTGCCGCGCCCTTGAACGCGATCCACTTCAACGGCTGGCACGGCCGCGAACCGGGCCGCCGCGTGCACATCGCCTATCGGCTGGTCGCCGACGACTACCGCGGCGGCGATGCGGTGCAACTGGTGGTGGAGCACTGTCTGCCATTGGATGGCTGAGCAGTTGGCGGTCTGACGCTGCGCGTGGTGCCGGACCCTCACCCCAACCCCTCTCCCGGTGGGAGAGGGGCTTTGCGTTCCCTTCTCCCGCCGGGACCATGGCCCCTTCTTGGGGGAAGGTGCCCCGCAGGGGCGGATGAGGGTACGGGCGCAGCCTCGCATCGCCAAAGCGCTGCGCCTTGCGCCGCACCCTCACCCCAACCCCTCTCCCGATGGGAGAGGGGCTTTGCTTTCCCTTCTCCCCCCGGGAGAAGGTGCCCCGCAGGGGCGGATGAGGGTACGGACGCAGCCTCGCATCGCCAAAGCGCTGCGCCTTGCGCCGCACCCTCACCCCAACCCCTCTCCCGATGGGAGAGGGGCTTGCGCGTCGCCTGAGTCTGGACGCACACAAGCAACCCCATCGTGTCACGGCGGACGTTCAAGCCATACCGTCCCAGCAAGGAGCGATCCATGCCGTCCACCATGCGCAGAAGCGTGTACGTGTTGTTGCTTTCGTTGTCGTTACTCGCCGCGGTCCCGGCCGGGGCGCAGTCCGCGCCGCAGCGGCAATTGGTCGCGCCGTTGCTACACACCGACGCCGGCGAACGTCCGGTCGAACTGCGCTCGGCGACAGTGCGTGCGCATGCCGCCGGCGGCCTGGCCGAAACCACAGTGGAGCTGGAGTTCTTCAATCCCAACGCGCGCGTGCTGGAAGGGCAGCTGACGTTCCCGCTGCGCGAGGGGCAGCAGCTCAGCGGTTTCGCCCTGGACGTCGATGGGCAGATGCGCGACGCGGTGCCGGTGCCCAAGGCGCGCGGGCGCCAGGTGTTCGAAGCGGTCGAGCGGCGCGGCGTGGATCCGGGCCTGCTCGAGCAGACCGCCGGCAACCAGTTCCGGCTGCGCGTCTACCCGCTGCCGGCGCATGGCAGCCGCCATGTGCGCCTGGTCTATCGCGAATCGCTACAGCGCACCGCCGCCGGCTGGCAATGGCGCTTGCCGCTGGCGTATGCGGTCGGCGCGCGGTCGCTGCAGGTCGCGCTGAGTACCCAGGCCGCGCCTGATGAACGCGTGGCGACGCCAGGCATGCGGCTGCTGCCGACGGCGGACGGTGGCTACGCCGCGTCCTGGTCCGGCAGCCCGGCGCAGTTGCCGTCGGAGCTGGTGCTGTCGCTGCGCGCAAGCGCCACGCCGCGCGTGGCGACCGGTCTCCACGATGGCCAGCGCTACTTCCAGGCGCTGGTGCCGATCGCCGACCTGCATGGCCCGCGCCCGCTGCCACAACGCATCGGCCTGCTTTGGGATGCGTCCGGTTCGGCACGGCAGCGCGACATTCCGGCCGAACTGGCCTTGCTGCAGCGCTATTTCGCCGCGGTCGGCACCGCCCAGGTCGATCTGATCGTGCTGCGCGACCGTGCCGCGGCGCCGCGCAGGTTCCAGGTGCGCAACGGCGACTGGAACGCCTTGAAGGCGGCGTTGCAGGCCGAGCAGCCCGACGGCGCCAGTGCGCTGGGCGACTGGCAACCGGCGGCGCAGGTGCAGGAGTATCTGTTGTTCAGCGATGGCCTGGGCAACTACGGCGCGCAGACCATGCCGACGCTGGCGCCGGGGCAGCGCCTGTATGCGATCGACTCGGCCGGCGTGCACGCCGATGCCGCGCGCCTGGCGGCGATCGCGGAAGCGCGCGGCGGACGCGCGATCGCATTGCAGGGCCTGCCGGGCGTGCAACTGGCCAGCGAGCGGCTGTTGCGGCGTGGCGGCGAACTGGTCGCGCTGGACGGTAGCCAGGTTGCCGATCTGGTCGCCGATTCGCGCGACGCCGACGATGGCTACCTGCGCATCGCCGGGCGCCTGCTCGGCGCCGATGCGACGCTGCACCTGGAGATCGCCACCGCCGCCAGCACCCGACGCCTGAGTTTGCCGTTGCGCGAGGCGGAGGAAGTTCCAGGCGACCTGGTGCCGGGCGCCTGGGCACGGGCCATGCTGCGCAACCTGTCCGCCGATCCGCAGGGATCGGCCGCGCGCCGCCAGGCGCTGGCGACGCGCTTCGGGCTGGTCAGCGCCGACACTTCGTTGCTGGTGCTGGAGAATGCCGACGACTACGCCCGCTATGGCATCCCGGCGCCCACGGCGCTGCGTGCGGCGGTGGCGGGTGCGCAGGTGCGGCAGCAGAAGCTGCAGGACGACACGCGCAAGCGACGCATCGACGCGATCGCCGAAGCGTTCGCGCAGCGTGTCGCCTGGTGGCAGCGGCGCTTTCCCAAGGACGCGCCGCCAGTGGCGATCGCCGCCGCTGACACTGCCGACCAGCGCATGCAGACCCCGTCGGGCCCGCAACGGTCCATGGCCCTCGCAGCGCCTGCGCCGATGCCCGCTGCCGCGCCTGCACTCGCGCCGCTGGAACTGGACATCGTCGGCGGTTCGTCCGGCGCGCCCAGCGACGCGGCCGCGTCGGCGACTGCGCGCGAGCGTGTGGCGGCTCCGGCCACGATCTCCCTGGCCGTGCAGCCCTGGCAGCCGGATTCGCCGTATGCGCGGCGCCTGCGTGCGGCCGCAGCGGACGCGGTGTATCCGCTGTATCTGAGCGAACGCGCGGCGCACGCCGATAGCGTGGCGTTCTACCTGGACGTGGCCGATGTGCTGTTCGAGCGCGGCCAGCGCGACCTGGCCCTGCGGGTGCTCTCCAACCTGGCCGAGCTGCAACTGGAAAATCGCCATGTGCTGCGCGTGCTCGGCTACCGGCTGCTGCAGGCCGGTCGCGCCGACCTGGCGGTGCCGGTGTTCGAGCAGGTGCTGCGGCTGGGCGAAGAGGAGCCGCAGAGTTTCCGCGACCTGGGCCTGGCCTATGCCGCGCGCGGCGACGCGCAGGCGGCGATCGCACAGCTGTATCAGGTGGTGGTGCGCGACTGGGACACGCGCTTCGACGGGGTGAGCATGATCGCGCTCAACGAACTGAACGCGATCGTGGCGCGGGCGCCGCGGCCGCTGGACACCGGCTTCGTCGACCCACGGCTGCTGCGCAACCTGCCGCTGGACCTGCGCGTGGTGCTGAACTGGGACAGCGACAACAGCGACATGGACCTGTGGGTGACCGACCCCAATGGCGAGCGCTGCTTTTACGGAAACCGCGCGACCTACCAGGGCGGCCAGCTGTCGCCGGACTTCACCGGCGGCTACGGGCCGGAGGAGTTCTCGCTGCGCACCGCCAAGCCCGGCAAGTACAAGGTGGAGGCGAACTTCTTCGGCGAGCGCCAGCCGCTGGTCACCGGTGCTACCACCTTGCATCTGCAACTGAGCACGGGCTGGGGTACGGCCGCGCAGCGCGACCAGCAGGTGACGCTGCGCCTGGCCGAGCGCAAGGAGACGGTGCTGGTCGGCGAGTTCGACGTGCGCTGATCCGCCCATGGCGCGCCGGCGCGGTCATGCCGGCGCGCTACACTTCGACCATGTCTGATCCGTCCGGCGCCAGCGCCTATTCCCGTTTCCAGCCCTGGCGCCGCAGCTTCGAAATCGGCTTCTGGGTCGCGCTCACCCTGATCAACGCCATCGCCAACAGCGTCACGGTGCTGATCGACATCCGCAACACCGGGCTGCATTTCGCCGCATGGGAGCCGGTGGTCTGGGAGTGGTCCAGCCAACTGATGTTCCTGCTGATCGTGCCGTTGGTGGTGCTGCTGACCCGACGCTACCCGCTGCACTGGGACACCTGGCGGCGCCGGCTGCCGGGCTACCTGCTGGGCAGCGTGGCATTGTCGGTGCTGCACGTGGTGGGAATGGTCGCCCTGCGCAGCCTGGTCTACCGACTGCAGGGCCAGCAGTACGACTTCGGGCCGTGGCCGCAGGGGCTGGCCTACGAATACCTCAAGGACGTGCGCAGCCTGGCCTCGATCGCGCTGTGCGTGGAGATGTACCGGTTCCTGTTGCGGCGCTGGCAGGGCGAGGCGGCGCTGCTCGGCGCGCCCGACGCCGGCCCGCCGGTGGGCTCGCTGGAACGGCCGGAGCGCTTCCTGGTGCGCAAGCTGGGCCGCGATTTCCTGGTCGCCGCGGCCGACATCGAGTGGCTGCAGGCCGCTGGCAACTACGTCAACCTGCGCGTGCGCGGCCACGACTACCCGCTGCGCAGCACCATGGCCGCGATCGAGGCGCGGCTGGACCCGGCGCGGTTCGTGCGCATCCACCGCAGCTACATCGTCAACCTGGCCAGCGTGGTCTCGATCGAGCCGCTGGAGGCGGGCGAGGCCCGGGTGCACTTGCGCGACGGCAGCCAGGTGCCGTGCAGCCGCCGCTACCGCGCCGCGCTGCGCGTGGCGGCCGGGGAGGGCGAGGCGGCGACCGTCGAGTAGTCCGGCGGCGCTGTGGCGCGGCGGCCGGAATTGCTAGAATCGCGCTCTTGTCTGCCGGAAACGCCGCAATGATCGAACTCAATCCGATTCGCCACCGCATCGCCGATCTGTCCGATCGGGTGCTGTCGCTACGGGGGTTTCTTTGACTACGACGCCAAGAAGGAGCGTCTAGAGGAAGTCACCCGGGAGCTGGAAAGCCCCGACGTCTGGAACGACCCCGAGCGCGCCCAGGGCCTGGGCCGTGAACGCGCCAGCCTGGAGAAGACCGTCGGCGGCATCGCCAGCGTGCTCGATGGCCTGAACGAATCGCTGGAATTCCTGGAACTGGCCGAGAGCGAGAACGACGAGGCCACCGCGCAGGCGGTGCTGGCCGACGTCGACCGCTTCCAGGCGCAGGTGGAGAAGCTGGAGTTCCAGCGCATGTTCTCCGGGCAGATGGACGCCAGCAACGCCTTCGTCGACATCCAGGCCGGCGCCGGCGGCACCGAGGCCCAGGACTGGGCCGAGATCCTGCTGCGCATGTACCTGCGCTGGTGCGAGTCGCGCGGCTGGAAGACCGAGCTGATGGAAGTCTCCGGCGGCGAAGTGGCCGGGATCAAGTCCGCCACGCTGCGCGTGGAGGGCGACTTCGCCTACGGCTGGCTGAAGACCGAGACCGGCGTGCACCGGCTGGTGCGCAAGTCGCCGTTCGACTCGGACAACCGCCGCCACACCAGCTTCACCTCGGTGTTCGTGTCGCCGGAAGTGGACGACAACATCGACATCGACATCAATCCGGCCGATCTGAAGACCGACGTGTACCGGTCCTCCGGCGCGGGTGGCCAGCACGTCAACAAGACCGAGTCGGCGGTGCGCATCACCCACGTGCCCACCGGCATCGTGGTGGCCTGCCAGACCGGGCGCAGCCAGCACCAGAACCGCGACAACGCGATGAAGATGCTGGCCGCCAAGCTGTACGAGCTGGAGATCCAGAAGCGCAACGCCGAACGCGATGCGGTGGAGGCGACCAAGTCCGACATCGGCTGGGGCAGCCAGATCCGCAACTACGTGCTCGACCAGAGCCGGATCAAGGACCTGCGCACCGGCGTGGAGCGCTCGGACACCCAGAAGGTGCTCGACGGCGACCTGGACGAGTTCGTCGAGGCCAGCCTCAAGTCCGGCCTGGAAGCCGGCGCGAAACGCAGCGACGCCTGAACCGGCGGCCTCCATCCTGGCGACGGAGGCCATGCGGCGGCACACGGCCCGCCGGCTGGTGCATTCTTTCCCTTCCTCACGCATCCCCCATCCCATGACCGAGCAGACCCCCGCGCCGTCCCTTCCCGTCGACGAGAACAGCCTCATCGCCGAACGGCGCGCCAAACTCGCCGCGCTTCGCGCGCAGGGCGTGGCCTATCCGAACGATTTCCGCCGCAGCGACTTCGCCGGCGATCTGCAGGCCGAGTTCGCCGACACCGAGCGCTGGACCGCCGAGGCGCTGGAGGCCCAGGGCCGCAGCCTGCGCCTGGCCGGGCGCCTGCTGGCCAAGCGGGTGATGGGCAAGGCCAGCTTCGTGCAACTGCAGGACGAGTCCGGGCGCATCCAGCTGTTCCTGCAGGCCAACGCCCTGGGCGAGGCCTACGACGCCTTCAAGGGCTGGGACATCGGCGACATCATCGGCGTGGAAGGCGGGCTGACCCGCACCAAGACCGGCGAGCTGTCGGTCAAGGCCACTGGCCTGCGGCTGCTGACCAAGGCGCTGCGGCCGCTGCCGGACAAGTGGCACGGCCTGTCCGACGTGGAGCAGCGCTACCGCCAGCGCTACGTTGACCTGATCGTGTCGCCGGAGGCGCGCGAGGTGTTCGTCAAGCGCTCCAAGATCATCCGCGCCATGCGCGCCTGGCTGGACGCGCGCCGCTTCCTGGAAGTGGAGACGCCGATGATGCACTACATCCCCGGCGGCGCCACGGCCAAGCCGTTCACCACCCACCACAACGCCCTGGACCTGGACCTGTACCTGCGGGTGGCCCCGGAGCTGTACCTGAAGCGTCTGGTGGTCGGCGGCCTGGAACGGGTCTACGAAATCAACCGCAATTTCCGCAACGAAGGCGTCAGCACCCGGCACAATCCGGAATTCACCATGATGGAGCTGTACGAGGCCTACGCCACGTACCACGAGGTGATGGACCTGACCGAGAACGTCATCCGCGACGTCGCCCGCGAGGTGCTGGGCACCACCCAGGTGCACTGGGACGGCGCCGACATCGACCTGGCGCCGGCGTTCCGCCGCTGGCGCATGGACGAGGCGGTGCGCCACCACAACCCGGAGATCAGCGCCGCCGACTGCACCGACCGCGAGGCCCTGCTGCGCCACTGCGAGCGGCTGAAGATCCGCACCAAGCCGTCCTACGGCTGGGGCAAGCTGCTGCTGGAGATCTTCGAGGCCACGGTCGAGCACACCCTGATCCAGCCGACCTTCATCACCGACCACCCGGTCGAGGTGTCGCCGCTGGCCCGCTCCAGCGACACCGAGCCGGGCTACACCGACCGCTTCGAGCTGTTCATCAACGGCAAGGAAATCGCCAACGGCTTCTCCGAGCTCAACGACCCGGAAGACCAGGCGGCGCGGTTCCAGGCTCAGGTCGCGGCGAAGGACGGGGGGGACGACGAGGCCATGCACTTCGACGCCGACTACATCCGGGCGCTGGAAGTCGGGCTGCCGCCGACCGGCGGCCTGGGCATCGGCATCGACCGACTGGTAATGTTGCTCACCGGCAGCAGCTCGATCCGTGACGTGCTGCTGTTTCCGTACATGCGTCCGGAGGCTTAACCTAGCCGCGGACGAGGTGGCGCGGTTCTTGCACCAGGCGTTGCACGCAAAAGGAAGTGAGGTGGACGGGCCGGGGTGAGTCAGCGTCGGCGCGTTCCCGTTGTCGTCTCAGCAGCCCGCGCAGATGCGACGGGCGGAGGATTGCAGATGCATGATGCCAGCATGAGCCTCTCCGGCGCGTCCTCGAACGGGGACCGTCTCCACTGGGCGGACGGAAGCGACAATCGTTTGAACATCGTCATCGTCGACGATCAGACCTCCGCGCGCACGATGCTGCGGCATGTCATCGAGGACATCGCCCCGGAGCTGACCGTGCGCGACTTCGGCGACTCGCAGGCCGCGCTGGCCTGGTGCGAGGCCGGCAAGGTCGACCTGTTGCTGCTCGACTACCGCATGCCGGGCATGGACGGGCTGGAGTTCGCGCGGCGCCTGCGCCGGCTGCCCAAGCACCGCGACATCCCGATCATCCTGATCACCGTGGTCGGCGACGAGCCGATCCGCCAGGCGGCGCTGGAAGCGGGGGTGATCGACTTCTTGGTCAAGCCGATCCGCCCCCGCGAGCTGCGCGCGCGATGCCACAACCTGCTGCAGCTGCGGCTGCAGAGCGAGAACATCAAGCAGCGCGCGATGTCGCTGGAGCAGCGCCTGCTGGCCAGCATGCGCGAGGTCGAGGAACGCGAGCGCGAGACCCTGTCGCGGCTGGCGCGGGCCATCGAGTACCGCGACGTCGGCACCAGCGCCTACCTGGAACGCATGGCGCACGTGGCCGGGCTGATCGCCGAGCAACTGGGCCTGTCCGAGGACGAGGTGCGGGTCATCGAGATGGCCGCGAGCCTGCACGACATGGGCAAGATCGCCATTCCCGACGCGGTGCTGCTCAAGCCGGGCAAGCTCAACGAGGACGAGATGGCGGTGATGCGCATGCACCCGCGCATCGGCTACGAACTGCTCAGCGGCAGCCAGAACCGTTTCATCCAGGTCGGCGCGCTGATCGCCCTGCGCCACCATGAGCGCTACGACGGCAGCGGCTACCCGGACGGCCTGGTCGGCGAGGCGATCCCGCTGGAAGCGCGGATCGTGGCGGTCGCCGACGTGTTCGACGCGCTGATTTCGCCGCGCCCCTACAAGGAAGCCTGGACCATGGATGCGACGCTGGCCTATCTCTACGCCCAGCGCGGCCGCCTGTTCGACCCGCGCTGCGTGGACGCGCTGTTCCGCGGCCGCGAGCAGCTGCAGGTGATCTGCGAGAAATTCTCCACCGCCTCGGCGCGACCAGGAGTGTGAAATGAAATCTTCATTTCATCGACTGGTTGCCTTTCTGGAGCGTCGTCCCGACAGCGAGCACGCTCAGAATTTGATTCGGATGGTGATTACGGCGCTGTTTTCCACATACATGGGATGGCGGTATTTTCATGAAGGCGTGGTCAATACATTGCCGGCCACTTGGCTGATTCTGCTTTTTGAACTTTTTGTCGCGACAGTGCTGTTCGTAGCGATTTTGCTACGTCCAGGCGTTTCGCATGTGCGGCGGTGGATCGGGATGCTGACCGATTACGCCTGCATCGGCGCGATCATGTGTATCCAGGGCGAGCCGGCCTCGCCGCTATATGCGGTTTACTTGTGGGTCTCTATTGGCAACGGACTGCGCTACGGCAGTCGCTATCTGCGTATCGCGACAACGATGGCGTGCGTCTCCTTCCTGTGCGTGGTGATGATTTCGCCTTTCTGGAGAGGGAATTCGTATCTTGCCTGGGGGTTGTGGGTTGGCTTGTGTGCAATTCCGTTGTATTTCGATTCTTTGCTTAATGCGTTGACTGGTGCTATCGGTGAGGCGCGTCGTGCAAATGACGCTAAAAGCCGCTTCCTTGCCAATATGAGTCACGAATTCCGTACCCCACTCAATGGCCTGTCCGGCATGACCGAGGTGTTGGCGACCACCAACCTGGATGCCGAGCAGCGGGAGTGCGTCAGCACGATTCAAGCGTCTGCCCGCAGTTTGCTGTCGCTGGTAGAGGAGGTGCTGGATATCTCAGCGATCGAGGCCGGCAAGATCCGCATCAACAAGTCCGATTTTCGGTTGCGCGAGCTGCTCGATGGGATTGGCTTGATTCTGAAGCCGCAGGCATACGGCAAGGGTCTAAGTTATCACTTGGATGTCGCTGAAGATGTGCCAGATGTCTTGTCCGGCGATGTTGGGCATTTGCGCCAAGTGCTGCTCAATCTTGCGGGAAATGCGGTGAAATTTACAGAGGTTGGTCGCGTAGAACTGCGGGTTCATGCAGTGCAGCGCCAGCAGGATCACGAAATCAGGCTCGGGTTCGATGTCGTCGATACGGGTATCGGCGTGCCGCCAGAGATGCGTCATCGCCTATTCGAAGCCTTTGAACAGGCTGATGTCGGCTTGTCGCGTCGCTATGAAGGTACTGGACTCGGTACGACCATTGCCAAAGGCTTGGTGGAGGCGATGGGGGGCGAGATCGGTTACCAGGAAAATCCTGCCGGCGGCAGCCGCTTTTGGTTCGAATTGCCGTTGACAGTGAGCGAGGTGCCACCCACGGTCAGGCCGATGGTGCAAGAGGACGCGCCGCTACAAGAGCAGCAGGATCCGAACGGAAATGTCATCGCGTTTTCGGACCCGTTCCTGCGCCATCGGGCTCGGGTGCGTAGCATGCGCATCTTGGTCGCAGACGATCATGCGGCTAACCGAATGGTGCTGCAAAGAATGTTGCAAAAGTCGGGCCATCGGGTCATCTGCGTCGATGGCGCGGAGGCGGTGCTCGACGTGCTTGCGGAATCTGAATTCGATGCGGTGATCGTTGATTTGCACATGCCCGGAATGAGCGGATTGGACATGCTCAAAGAACTCCGAGTCATGCAGTCCATTGGTCCGCGTACGCCCGTCGTCGTGCTGAGTGCCGACGTCACCCCGGATTCCATTCAGCGTTGCGAACAGGCCGGGGCGCACACGTTTCTCGCCAAGCCCGTTGTAGCTGGACGCCTCTTGGATACCTTGGCGGAGATCGCCATGAACGGCAAGTTGCGTGCATTGGAGCCATTACCTAAAGCCACTCATGTAGTGCTGGAAGGAGTGCTCGATTCGTCTGTCTTGGACGAGTTGGCTGGCTTGGGGATGGGGGAAGGGTTTGAAAGGGAGTTCATATCGCAATGCCTCAACGATGCGGAAGGCTGCTTGGGAGGAATGCAGATCGCGGGCGACGCAGGCAATTGGGAGCGTATACGCGAGCATGCGCACGCGATCAAAGGCGTTGCCAGCAATCTGGGATTGCTCAGAATGGCCAGCCTGGGCGGGGAACTGATGCGGATGCCAGATTGGCAGATCAGCAGCGAATGGCGGCAACGTCTCGTTGGCCTCAATGCGAGTCTGACCGAGGGGAGGGAGGCATTGGAGTTGCGTGCGAACAAAGCCGCCGCGCAAGAAGGCGGCGGCGAAATTGGCTGATGAAACTGGCACAGGTCGGGCCAGTCATGTGCCGTTTCGCTGGCGTTTAAGCCGCGACGTAGTGAGAGCGCCGGGATTGCGCCCTGACAAGCCTGTTCATCGTGCGCAAAGACTTTTCTCCGAGTTGTAGCGCCGTATCGACCCAGATCTCTGTGATTTCCATCAGCTCGTCCAAGGACACGCTGTTGACGAGTCGCCGGACTTTGTTCAAGGCCGCGCTGGCGTGCGGCGTGCGGCGATGATTGCGAATGATTTGCTCGACCGCGTTCGCGCCTTGGCCGGTGGGAACCACCACGTCAACCAGTCCCATCTGCAACAACTGCTCGGCGCTGTACAGTGTTCCCTCAAGCATGAATTTTTCCGCATGGCGCGGACTGATGCGTTGACACAGGAACGAGTAAGCTCCCATGCCTGGGAATAGATCGAATAAGACCTCGGGCAGTCCCATCATCACGCCTTGCTCCGCGACGATCGTGTGGCAGCTCAAGGCGGCTTCGAAGCCACCGCCAAGGGCATTTCCCTGGACAAGTGCAATTGTGTGAGCGCCCGCTGCCAATCCAGCATGGAACGCATGTACGCCAACGACGCATTCCCTTGCGTAGCGAAGCAATGCGTCGCGATCCCCTGTCCCGATGAGGTGGCCGAACAGCTCGAGATCACCGCCTAGATTGAAGACATCGGCGTCTGAGGCCAGGACGATGTGGGGGAGGAATGCGTTTTCCTGTTCGATGCGTGCCTTGAGCTCTTTCTGACAATTGACGATCTCGTGCACCAACTGCGAGGAGAAGCAGGCGCGCGTCGGCTGAGTGCGTGCATTTGCGTGCATGTAGATCCAATGCTGTCCTCCCGACGGTGCGGATTCGACACGGAGGGAAGAATAGGCGCGGGTACGGGGCAGCGTGTCGATCGTGCTCATGGCGGGCTCTCGGAAAGACGCCCGCGGAGATGGCGTGGCGCAGCGGGCGAGTGCGTTTCCACCCGGCGGATGCTACACCCGGGTGCCGCGGCCGGAACTCGCCCCGCCAGCGCCTGCACGGGCGCCGCGTGGGCGCCCGTCGGACCTGCTTATTGCGGCGGCGGCGCGTCGCGCAGTTCGCGCCGCAGGATCTTGCCCACGTTGGTCTTGGGCAACTCCTTGCGGAACTCGACGATGCGCGGATGCTTGTAGCCGGTGAGGTTGGCGCGGGCGTGCGCCTTCACCTCCTCGGCGGTCAGGTTGGGGTCCTTCTTCACGATCACCACCTTGACCGCCTCGCCGGATTTTTCGTCCGGCACGCCGACCGCGGCCACTTCCAGCACGCCGGGCATCATCGCGATGACGTCCTCGACCTCGTTCGGATACACGTTGAAGCCGGACACCAGGATCATGTCCTTCTTGCGGTCCACGATGTAGAAGAAGCCCTGCGGATCCATCCGCGCCATGTCGCCGGTGTGCAGCCAGCCGTCGGCGTCGATGGCGCTGGCGGTTTCCTCCGGACGGCGCCAATAGCCCTTCATCACCTGCGGCCCGCGGATGCACAGCTCGCCGACCTCGCCATGGGCGAGGACCTGGCCCTGGTCGTCCTTGACGCAGGCGTCGGTGGACGGGATCGGCAGGCCGATCGCGCCGTTGTATTCGGTCAGGGTCAGCGGGTTGATGCAGGCCGCCGGCGAGGTCTCGGTGAGGCCGTAGGCTTCGACCAGGGTGACCCCGGTGACCTGCTTCCAGCGCTCGGCCACCGCGCGTTGCACCGCCATGCCGCCGCCGAGGGTGAACTTCAGCGAGGAGAAATCCACCTTGTCGAAGCCGGGGGTGTTGAGCAGGCCGTTGAACAGGGTGTTGACGCCGGTGAAGGCGGTGAAGCGGGTCTTTTGCAGCTCCTTGACGAAGCCCGGCATGTCGCGCGGATTGCTGATCAGGTGGTTGAGCCCGCCGAGCTTCATGAAGACCAGCCCGTTCGCGGTCAGCGCGAAGATGTGGTACAGCGGCAGCGCGGTGATGATGACTTCCTTGCCTTCCTCCAGCTTGCCGGTCGCCGAGATCCAGGCGCCGGCCTGCAGCATGTTGGCGACCAGATTGCGGTGGGTCAGCATCGCGCCCTTGGCTACGCCGGTGGTGCCGCCGGTGTACTGCAGGAAGGCGATGTCGTCCGGTTCGATGTCGATCTGAGGCAGCGTGTGCAGGCGGCCCAGGGTCAGCGCGTCGCGGAAGCGGATCGCGTTGGGGATGTCGTAGTCCGGCACCAGCTTCTTGACGTACTTCAGCACGAAGTTGACCAGCGGGCCCTTGGGGAAGCCCAGCATGTCGCCCAGGCCGGTGGTGATGACCTGTTTGACGGGGGTATCGGCGAGCACTTCCTGCACGGTGGTACCGAAGTTGTCGATCACCACCAGGGCGCTGGCGCCGGAGTCGATCAGCTGGTGGCGCAGTTCGCGCGGGGTGTACAGCGGATTGACGTTGACCACGGTCATGCCGGCCAGCAGCACGCCGAAGGTGGCGATGGGGTACTGCAGGCAGTTGGGCATCATCAGGGCGACGCGGTCGCCTTTCTTGAGCTGCAGTTCGCCCAGCAGGTAGCCGGCGAATTGCCGGGCCAGTTCGCCGGCCTCGCGGTAGGTCAGGGTCTTGCCGAAGTTGCAGTAGGCGGGGCGGTCTCCGAACTTGGCCACGGAGCTTTCGAACACCGCGGCGACGGAGCGGTACTCGTCGACGTTGATGTCGGCGCCAACGCCGGCCGGATAACTCTGCAACCACGGACGATCCAGACTCATATTCCCCCTCCAGGAAACGTATTGTTGGGCTCTGTACGGACAGTATCCGCTAGAACCGGCAACGGCAGCATACCGTTCCGTAGGGAAAAGGCGAACAGGGGTGGGGTGGATGCCTTACGGCCTAGCCTGTTTTTGTGCCGCTAGGCCAAGCGTGCTGAAGACTATCTCTGCTGTTGCTGTTGCTGTTGCTGTTGCTGTTGCTTTTACCGGTTCCCTTCCGAAGCGGCGGCCAGTTCGGGGAAAAACCCCGAAGGGGCGGCGCACAAGGACGTGCGCCGTCCGCGGCAGGGGCAGGATGCCCCTTCCGCGGATCCCCGGGCTGGACGCGGACCCGGAGCGCGCAGCGCGGAGGGCGCGAGGCAGGGTGTGCTTTCTTTTGGTTACTTTTCTTTGCACAAGCAAAGAAAAGTAACTCGCCGAAAGGCGAAAGCCTTTGCTCTTGCGTGCGCGCGCCTGCAAGCGTCAATTCGCGGACCCTGGCAGCGCCCCCGCGCAGGCGCGGGGGCCGGGCTTCCGCTGCCGGAAAGCGCAGGGTCGGTCAGCGCGCAGCCAACTGCCGCAGTACGTACTGCAGCAGGCCGCCGTGGCGGAAGTACTCCACTTCCTTGGGGGTCAGCAGCATCACCGCCACCTCGAAGGACTGCGCACTGCTGTCGGCCTTGGTCGCGACGACCTTGGCGCGCTTGCTGGCGCCATCCTGCAAGCCGGTGATCTCGAAGACTTCCGAGCCGTCCAGGCCCAGGCTCTGCGCGTTCTGGCCGTCGAGGAACTGCAGCGGCAGCACGCCCATGCCGACCAGGTTGGAGCGGTGGATGCGTTCGAAGCTCTCGGCGATCACCGCCTTGACCCCGAGCAGGTTGGTGCCCTTGGCTGCCCAGTCGCGCGAGGAGCCGGTGCCGTACTCCTTGCCGCCGATCACCACCAGCGGCACGCCGTCGGCCTTGTACTTCATCGCCGCGTCGTAGATCGCCAGCTTTTCCGGCTGGCCGCCACCGGGCGGGTGGTACAGGGTGTTGCCGCCTTCCTCGCCGCCGAACATCAGGTTCTTGATGCGGATGTTGGCGAAGGTGCCGCGGACCATGACGTCGTCGTTGCCGCGGCGGCTGCCGTAGCTGTTGAAGTCGGCCGGCTGCACGCCGCGCTCCTGCAGGAAGCGGCCCGCCGGCGAGTCCTTCTTGATGTTGCCGGCAGGAGAGATGTGGTCGGTGGTGATCGAGTCGCCGAACAGGCCCAGCACGCGCGCGCCGTGCACGTCCTCGATGCGGCCGACCTGCATGGTCATGCCGTCGAAGTAGGGCGGGTTCTTGATGTAGGTGGAGGCGCCGTCCCACTCGTATAGCTCGCCATCGGGCGAGGCGATGGTGTTCCAGCGGCTGTCGCCCTTGAACACGTCGGCGTAGTTCTGCTTGAACATCTCCGGGCCGACCGTGGCGGCGATGGTGTCGCCGATCTCCTTGTTGCTCGGCCAGATGTCGCGCAGGTACACCGGCTGGCCGTCGCTGCCGGTACCCAGCGGGTCGCGGGTCAGGTCGATGTCGGTGGTGCCGGCGATGGCATAGGCGACCACCAGCGGCGGCGAGGCCAGGTAGTTCATCTTCACTTCCGGATGCACGCGGCCTTCGAAGTTGCGGTTGCCCGACAGCACCGAGGCCACCACCAGGTCGTCCTGGGCGATCGCCGCGGAGACGTCCTCGGGCAGCGGGCCGGAGTTGCCGATGCAGGTGGTGCAGCCGTAGCCGACCACGTAGAAGCCGAGCTGCTCCAGGTCGCGCATGACCCCGGCCTTCTTCAGGTAGTCGGTGACCACCAGCGAGCCCGGCCCGAGCGAGGTCTTGACCCACGGCTGCGCCTTCAGGCCCTTGGCCACGGCATTGCGCGCGAGCAGGCCGGCGCCGAGCATCACCGCCGGGTTGGAGGTGTTGGTGCAGGAGGTGATCGCCGCGATCACCACCGCGCCGTCGCGCAGCTGCCAGCCGGCGCCGCTGGCCTCGGCGTCCTGCGCATGCGCCGCCTGGGCGCCGACCGCAGTGCCGCCGCCGCCTTCGTTCTTGAGCCGGTCTTCCTGCACGGCATCGCTGCGGCGCTTGGCGCGCGCGTCGGCGAACGGCACCAGGCTGTCGCGGTAGTTGCGCTGCATGTCTTCCAGCAGCACACGGTCCTGCGGGCGCTTGGGACCGGCCAGCGACGGCTTGACGTCGCCCATGTCCAGTTCCAGGACCGCGCTGTATTCGGCATGCGCGCTGTCGGCGTCGTGCCACAGGCCCTGCGCCTTGGCGTAGGCCTCGACCAGCGCGATCTGCTCCTCGCTGCGCCCGGACAGGCGCAGATAGGTCAGCGATTCGGCGTCGATCGGGAAGATGCCGCAGGTGGCGCCGTACTCGGGCGCCATGTTGCCGATGGTGGCGCGGTCGGCCAGCGGCAGGTGCTGCAGGCCGTCGCCGAAGAACTCGACGAACTTGCCGACCACGCCGTGCTTGCGCAGCATCTGCGTCACCGTCAGCACCAGGTCGGTGGCGGTGGCGCCTTCGGGCAGCTTGCCGGTGAGCTTGAAGCCCACCACCTGCGGGATCAGCATCGACGAAGGCTGGCCGAGCATCGCCGCTTCCGCCTCGATGCCGCCCACGCCCCAGCCGAGCACGCCGATGCCGTTGATCATGGTGGTGTGGCTGTCGGTGCCGAACACGGTGTCCGGGTAGGCGATCGCCTCGCCGTCGCGCTCGCCGGTCATCACCACCCGCGCCAGGTGCTCCAGGTTGACCTGGTGCACGATGCCGGTGTTCGGCGGCACCACCTTGAAGTTGTCGAAGGCCTTCTGGCCCCAGCGCAGGAAGCCGTAGCGTTCCTTGTTGCGCTGGAATTCGATCTTGCCGTTGAGATCCAGCGCGTCGGGCTTGCCGAACACGTCCACCTGCACCGAGTGGTCGATCACCAGTTCCGAGGGGATCAGCGGGTTGATCTGCTCCGGGCGTCCGCCGAGCTTGACCACCGCATCGCGCATCGCCGCCAGGTCGACCACGCAGGGCACGCCGGTGAAGTCCTGCAGCACCACGCGCGCCGGCATGAAGGCGATCTCGGTGTCGGGTTCGGCCTTGGGATCCCACTTGGCCACTGCCTCGATGTGGTCCTTGCCCACGGTCACGCCGCCGTCTTCGTGGCGCAACAGGTTTTCCAGCAGGATCTTCAGCGAGTAGGGCAGGCGGGCGATATCGAAGCGCTCGGCGAGCTTGGGCAGGCTGTAGTAGGCGTAGCGTTGGCCGTTGACCTCGAGCGAGGCGCGGGTGGAAAAGGAATCGCTCATCACGGAACTCCTATGGCGTCGCGGCTGTAGGGACTGCGGTCATTCTGACCGATTCAGTGTGTATGGCAGGTGTGACCGCCGCTGTATGCGGGCTTGAGTATGACGCTTCAAGTATGTAAAATTCGTACATACCTTGTGGAGCCAGCCCGATGGAAGCCACTGTCGCCGAACGCGGTCAGATCACCCTGCCGAAGGCCGTGCGCGATGCGCTGGGCCTGAGCAAGGGCACCATCCTGAAGGTGGAACTGGATGGCGGCCGGATCATCCTGCGCAAGAGCGTGGACGATGCCATCTCGCGCGCCCGCGGCCGCTTCAAGCTCGACGGCTTCGCCAGCACCGACGAGGCGATGCGCGCCATCCGCGGCCGTGCCCCGGGCGATCCGTTCGAACCCGAGCCCGACGCCGGCGCATGATCGCCATCGACTCGTCCGTGCTGGTGGACCTGCTGGCCGACGGCCCGCAGGCCGATGCCACCGAAGCCTGCCTGCGCCAGTGCCTGAGCACCGGCCCGGTGGTGGTCTGCGACATCGTCCTGGCCGAAGTCTGCAGCGCGCTGCGCGACGGCGCCGAGGCCTTGTCGGTGCTGGAGGACATGAGCATCCGCTTCAGCGCGCTGGAAGCCAAGTCGGCCTTGCGCGCCGGCGAGATGCAGCGCCGCTTCCGCGCCCGTGGCGGCAAGCGCGAGCGGGTGGTGGCCGATTTCCTGATCGGTGCGCATGCGCTGCTGCAATGCGATGGCCTGATCACCCACGACGACCGTTTTTTCCGCGATTACTTCAAAGGCCTGAAGATCATCGTCCCCAAGCCTGCCGGCTGACGCCGCGCCGCCGCTGCCGCACATCCCCACCGTATTTTTCCGGAGAACCCGCATGTTGGAAGCCTATCGCCACCACGTTGCAGAGCGCGCCGCGCTCGGAATCCCGCCGCTGCCGCTGAGCGCGCAGCAGACCGCGCAGGTCATCGAACTGCTGAAGAACCCGCCGGCCGGCGAGGAGCAGTTCCTGGTCGAGCTGCTGAGCCACCGCGTGCCGGCCGGCGTCGACGACGCCGCCAAGGTCAAGGCCTCGTACCTGGCCGCGGTCGCCTTCGGCAGCGAGAAGACCCCGCTGATCTCGCCCACCCGCGCCACCGAACTGCTGGGCACCATGCTCGGCGGCTACAACATCCATCCGCTGGTCGAGCTGCTGGACAACGCCGAGCTGGGCGCCGTCGCCGCCGAGGGCCTCAAGCACACGCTGCTGATCTTCGACGCCTTCCACGACGTGCAGGAAAAGGCCGAGGCCGGCAATGCGCACGCCAAGGCCGTGCTGCAGAGCTGGGCCGAGGCCGAGTGGTTCACCAGCAAGCCGGAAGTGCCGCAGAGCCTGACCATCACCGTGTTCAAGGTGCCGGGCGAGACCAACACCGACGACCTGTCGCCGGCGCCGGACGCCACCACCCGCCCGGACATCCCGCTGCACGCGCTGGCGATGCTGAAGAACAAGCGCGACGGCGCGCCGTTCGAGCCGGAAGAGGACGGCAAGCGCGGCCCGATCCAGGCCATCGCCGACCTCAAGGCCAAGGGCCACCTGGTCGCCTACGTCGGCGACGTGGTCGGCACCGGTTCCTCGCGCAAGTCGGCGACCAACTCGGTGCTGTGGTGGACCGGCGAGGACATCCCGTACATCCCCAACAAGCGCTTCGGCGGCGTGTGCCTGGGGTCGAAGATCGCGCCGATCTTCTACAACACCATGGAAGACGCCGGCGCGCTGCCGATCGAGCTGGACGTGTCGCAGATGGAGCACGGCGACGTGGTCGAACTGCGTCCGTACGAGGGCAAGGCGCTGAAGAACGGGCAGGTGATCGCCGAGTTCGCGATGAAGTCGGACGTGCTGTTCGACGAAGTGCGCGCCGGCGGCCGCATCCCGCTGATCGTCGGTCGCGGCCTCACCGCCAAGGCGCGCGAGTTCCTGGGCCTGCCGGCCTCCACCCTGTTCCGCCTGCCGATGGACCCGCCGGACACCGGCAAGGGCTTCTCGCTGGCGCAGAAGATGGTCGGCCGCGCCTGCGGCCTGCCGGAAGGCCAGGGCATGCGCCCGGGCACCTACTGCGAACCGAAGATGACCTCGGTGGGCTCGCAGGACACCACCGGCCCGATGACCCGCGACGAGCTGAAGGACCTGGCCTGCCTGGGCTTCTCCGCCGACCTGGTGATGCAGTCGTTCTGCCACACCGCGGCGTATCCGAAGCCGGTGGACGTCAAGACCCACCACACCCTGCCGGAGTTCATCTCCACCCGCGGCGGCGTGTCGCTGCGTCCGGGCGACGGCGTGATCCACAGCTGGCTCAACCGCATGCTGCTGCCCGACACCGTCGGCACCGGCGGCGACTCGCACACCCGCTTCCCGATCGGCATCTCGTTCCCGGCCGGTTCCGGCCTGGTGGCCTTCGCCGCCGCCACCGGCGTCATGCCGCTGGACATGCCCGAGAGCGTGCTGGTGCGCTTCAAGGGGCAGATGCAGCCGGGCGTGACCCTGCGCGATCTGGTCAACGCGATCCCGCTGTACGCGATCAAGCAGGGCCTGCTGACCGTGGCCAAGCAGGGCAAGAAGAACATCTTCTCCGGCCGCATCCTGGAGATCGAAGGCCTGCCGGAGCTGAAGGTGGAGCAGGCGTTCGAACTGTCCGATGCCTCCGCCGAGCGCTCGGCCGCCGGCTGCACGGTGCGCCTGAACAAGCAACCGATCGTCGAGTACCTGACCAGCAACATCACCCTGCTGAAGTGGATGATCGCCGAAGGCTATGCCGACGCGCGTTCGCTGGCGCGGCGGATCAAGAAGATGGAGGAGTGGCTGGCCGACCCGCAGCTGCTCGAGCCCGATGCCGACGCCGAGTACGCGGCGGTGATCGAGATCGACCTGGCCGACATCCACGAGCCGATCGTGGCCTGCCCGAACGACCCGGACGACGTGAAGACCCTGTCCGACGTCGCCGGTGCGGCGATCGACGAAGTGTTCATCGGCTCGTGCATGACCAACATCGGCCACTTCCGTGCCGCGGCCAAGCTGCTGGAAGGCAAGCGCGACATCCCGACCCGCCTGTGGGTCGCGCCGCCGACCAAGATGGACGCCTCGGAGCTGACCAAGGAAGGCCACTACGGCACCTTCGGCGCCGCCGGCGCGCGCATGGAAATGCCGGGCTGCTCGCTGTGCATGGGCAACCAGGCGCAGGCGCGCGAGGGCGCCACGGTGTTCTCGACCTCCACCCGCAACTTCCCCAACCGCCTGGGCCGCAACACCAACGTGTACCTGGGCTCGGCGGAACTGGCGGCGATCTGCTCGCGCCTGGGCCGGATCCCGACCAAGGACGAGTACATGGCCGACGTGGGCGTGATCAAGACCAGTGGCGAACAGATCTATCGCTACATGAACTTCGATCAGATCCAGGACTACCAGGACGTGGCCGCGACGGTCGCGGCCTGATCGCCCCGGCGATGCGCTGACGCGACGTGCCGCCCATGCGGCACGGTCGCAACGAAGAGGCCCGGCACTGCCGGGCTTTTTCGTTGGTGGTGCCTGCGCTGCGTACGACGGCGGGTTCGCCGCTTGCCTGCGCTAGGCCTGTGGTGCGGACGCTCGCCCCTGCAGCCAGTGTTCCAGCGCCGCCGCCGGCAGCGCCGGCGCGAACAGGAAGCCCTGCAGCACGCGGCAGCCCAGCCGCGCCAGGAACGCGCGTTGCGCTTCGGTTTCCACGCCCTCGGCGACCGTGTGCATGCCCAGGGTTTCGCCGATCCGCAGCACCGAGGTGGTCAGCGCCCGCGAGGTCTGGCAGTGCTCCAGGTCGCTGACGAAGCTCATGTCCAGCTTGAGCTCGTTGACCGGCAACTGGTGCAGATGGCTGAGGCTGGAATAGCCGGTGCCGAAGTCGTCCAGCGACAGCAGCACGCCGCTGGCCTGCAACTGGCGCAGGTTGGCCAGCACCGCGTTGGTGTTGGAGAGCATGACGCTCTCGGTCATTTCCAGTGCCAGGTCGGACGGTTGCAGGCCGGACGCGGTGAGCAGGCCTTCCACCCGCGTGGGCAATTCGGGGTCGGCGAAGTTGTTCGCCGACAGGTTCACCGCCACGCGCGGCACCGCGATGCCGCGCAGACGCCAGTCGGCCATCTGCCGGCAGGCTTCGCGCAAGACCCACTGCCCGAGTTCGTCGATCAGCCCACATTCTTCGGCCATCGGCACGAACCGCGCCGGCGAGATCGCGCCGAGATTGGGATGTTCCCAACGCAGCAGCGCCTCCACGCCGTAAAGCGCGTGCGGCGCCTGGCTGTCCAGTTGCGGCTGGTAGTGCAGCTGCAGTTTGTTGCGATGCAGGGCGTCGCGCAGCGCGGTCTCCATTGCCACGCGTTCCTGCGCCATGCGGTTCATGTCGGAACTGAAGTAACGCACGCTGTCGCCGCCTTCGTGCTTGGCCCGGAACATGGCCAGGTCGGCATGGCGCAGCAAGGTCTCGATGTCGCGGCCGTCGTCGGGGAACATGGCCACGCCGATGCTGGCGCTGGGGTGCAGGGTCACCTGGCCCACCACCAGCGGCTCGGCCAGAACCAGCAGCAGGCGCTCGGCGACGCCGGCGGCCTGTTCGACGCTGCAGTTCGGCAGCATCAGCACGAACTCGTCGCCGGCCTGGCGACCGACCAGATCGGTCAGGCCCAGGGTGTCGCCGATGCGCTGGGCGATGTCGCGCAGCAGGCCGTCGCCGGCGGCATGGCCCTGGGTCTCGTTGATGCGCTTGAAGCGGTCGAGGTCCACGAACAGGATCGCCACCGGTGCGCCCTGATGCTCGGCGGCGGCCAGCGCCTGCTCGGCGCGGGCGCTGAACATCACCCGGTTGGGCAGGCCGGTGAGCGAGTCGTAGAAGGCGAGCTGGTGCACGCGTGCCCTGGTCTGCTCGCGTTCCAGCGCCAGGGCGCACAGATGCACGCAGAGCTCGATCAGGCGCAGGTGCCAGGCCAATGGCTCGCGCACCTGCCGATAGCACAGCGCGAAGCTGCCGAGGACGCGACCGCTGCTGGACTTGATCGGGGTGGCCACGCAGGTGCCCAACTGCACATGCTGCACCAGCCCCATGTAGTCGGCGAACAGCGGGTCGGTGTGCGGGTCGAGGACCAGTACCTGCTTGCCGCGCCAGATCGAGGTGGCGAGGGCGCCGGCCCGCGGTCCGGCGCGCATGTTGTTCATGGTCTCGCCGAACCGCGCCGGCATGCTCGGCGCCGCCAGCGGCTGCAGGCAGCCGTTGCCGTCCACACTCACGATGGCGGCCATCAGTTCCGGCGCGATGCGCTCGACCTCCTTGCAGATCAGCGTGGCGACCTCGATCAGCGGCTGTTCGCGGACCAGCGCATCCAGCACGTTCTTGTGCAGCACCTCGTGCATCTTGCTCTGGGTGATGTCGGTGAACGAGAGGATGTAGTGCTGTTGGCTGCCGTCCTCGCTGGCGATGGGGGTGGCCACCAGGGTGGCCCACAGCGGCGTGCCGTCCTTGCGGTAGGCCAGGATGTCGGCCTGGTGGCCGAAACCGGCGCGCACGCGTTCGCGGGTGTGCTGCACGGTCTGCAGGTCGGTGCCGGGGCCGCTCAGCACGCTGCTGGGCAGGCGTCCCAGCACTTCGCTCTCGGCGTAGCCGAACACCTGGCTGAAGCCGGCGTTGACATAGAGGGTGTTCAATTCCGGATCGCAGACGACGATGGCGTTGTCGCTGGAGTCCAGCGCCAGCGACAGCAGCCGCATCCTGGCGTCGCGGGCGCGCTCGGCGCTGATGTCGCGCACGAACAGCACCTGCAATTGGCTGTAGTGCTGCGGTGCCCGCGCTGCGCTCACCGCCAGCCAGCGCGCTGCGCCATCGTAGTCGCGCAACAGCAGCTCGTAGCTGCCGCTGCCGCCGTCGTGCAGGCAATGCGCGAGGAAGTCGTCGCGCACGTCGGCATCGGCCAACTCGCCGAGCGGCCGCCCCAGCACCTGCGCGCGGGGACGGTTCCACAGCGCCTCGGCGGTGTGGTTGAAGGCAACCACACGCGCCTGCGGATCGACGATCAGCACGCCTTCCGGCGCGTACTGCAGGCAGAGCAGCAGGTCCAGTTCGGAACGGGCCGATGCCACCCGCGCCGCCTCCACGCTGACGTCGCTGGGCACGCTCGACGTTGTGACGCGGCGGCCCGGCATGGTGTCAGCGCGCCTGCACGGACAAGGCGATCAGCCGCTCGGCGATCTTGTCCAGCGGCAAGACCTCCTGCGCCGCGCCCAGGCGGAAGGCGGTGCCGGGCATGCCCCAGACCACGCTGGTGGCCTCGTCCTGGACCAGGGTGCTGGCCCCGGCCTGCAGCATTTCCAGCAGGCCGCGCGCGCCGTCGTCGCCCATGCCGGTGAGGATCGCGCCGATGGCGTTGGCGCCGGCGTTGCGTGCCACCGACTGGAACAGCACGTCCACCGCCGGCTTGTGCCGGTTGACCGGCGGGCCGTCGTCGATCTTGCAGCGCCAGCGCGCACCGTCGCGGATCACCTGCAGGTGCTTGCCGCCGGGCGGCAGGTAGGCGTGGCCGGGCAGGATCGCTTCGCCTTCGGTCGCTTCGCGCACGGCCATGGCCGAGTGCCGGTTGAGGCGGTCGGCGAACGCGGTGCTGAAGCCGGCCGGCAGGTGCTGGGTCATGACCACCGCAGGCGCGTCGGCCGGCATGCCTTCCAGCACCACGCGCAGCGCTTCGGTGCCGCCGGCGGAGGCGCCGATGGCGATCAGCCGGTCGGTGGTGCGGAACTTCAGCGAGGACACCGCGGCGGGCGTGGCGGTGGCGCCGGCCGGTTTCGGCGCGGCCGGCCGGTCCAGGGCGCGGACCTTGGCCTTGGACGCGTTCTTGACCTTGGCGATGATCTCTTCGGCGTACTCCTCCAGCCCGCGGGCCACGTCGAGCTTGGGCTTGGAGACGAAGTCGACCGCGCCCAGCGACAACGCCTGCAGGGTGGTGTCGGCGCCGCGCTCGGTCAGCGAGGAAATCATCACCACCGGCGTGGGCCGCAGCCGCATCAGGTTTTCCAGGAACGCCAGCCCGTCCATGCGCGGCATTTCCACGTCCAGGGTGATCACGTCCGGATTCAGACGCTTGATCTTCTCGCGCGCCAGCAGCGGGTCGGCGGCCGAGCCGACCACTTCCACGCCGGGCGCGCCCGACAGGATTTCGGTAAGGATCTGTCGCACGACCGCCGAGTCGTCGACGATCAGCACGCGGCAAGGGGCTTCCAGGCTCATTCGAACAACTCCACGGCACCGGTGACGGGGGCTTTGGCGAGACGGGCGCGCACCGCCGACTCGGCCGCGGCGATTTCGGCTTCCTCGTGCGCGTGCGGCAGGCGCTGCACGACCACGCGGCCGGTAGCGGGAAAGAACCAGATCTTGCGCGGATGGATGCCGCGCAGATCCTCGGCCACCACCGGGATATGTTCGGCCTTGAGGTAGTTCAGTACGAAGTCGGCGTTGCGCGTGCCGACCGGATTGTTGGTGAAGCCCTTGAGCACGTTGCCGCCGCCGAACACCTTGGCTTCCAGGCGGTTGCGGGCGGCGCCGCGCTTGAGCAGGTCGTTGATCAGCACTTCCATCGCATAGCTGCCGTATCGGGCCGGCGCGCCGTCGCCGCTCTGGCCGTCGGGCAGCATGAAGTGGTTCATGCCGCCGATCTTCAGCAGCGGGTCGCGGATGCAGGCGGCCACGCACGAGCCCAGGATGGTGGTCAGCGCGGTGTCGTCGTCCACCACCAGGTACTGGGTCGGCAACAGCTTGGCCGCCATCGTCTGGAAGCGCGTGTCGTGATAGCGCATCACCTGGTCCAGGGCCATGGCCGCGGCGCTCATGCGCGATCCTTCTGCGCCCGGCGATACAGCGTGCGGCCGCAGGGCTGGATCAGGTCGGCCGCATGCAGATAGTTCTCCGAATGGCCGGTGTAGAGCATGCCGTCGTCGTCCAGGTGCGGAATCAGCCGCGACAGGATGCCGCGCTGGGTGGGCTTGTCGAAATAGATCATCACGTTGCGGCAGAACAGCGCCAGGTACGGGCCGGCCACGTCGTAGCGCGGTTCCAGCAGGTTGAGCTGGCGGAATTCGAGCAGGTCGCGCAGCGCCGGCAGCACCCGGCAGTGGCCTTCGTTGGCGCCGCTGCCGCGCTGGAAATACTTGCGCTTGAGGGCGGGATCGAGGCTGGCGACGCGTTCCAGCGCGTAGACGCCGCGCGAGGCGGTGGCCAGCACCTGGGTGTCGACGTCGGTGGCCAGGATCCGCACCGGCGGGGTCAGCGTGCCGAACGCCTCGCAGGCGGTGATCGCCAGCGAGTAGGGCTCCTCGCCGGTGGACGAGGCGCAGGACCAGATCTTCAGCGGCGCCGCGCCGGAGTGCTTCTGCAACTCTTCGCGCAGCCGCTCGAAATGGTGCGGCTCGCGGAAGAACGAGGTCAGGTTGGTGGTCAGCGCATTGGTGAACGCCTCCCATTCGTCGCCGCCGTCGCGCTCCAGCCAGTCCAGGTAGTCGCGGAACGAGCGCAGGCCCAGCACGCGCAGGCGCCGCGACAGCCGGCCGTAGACCATGTCGCGCTTGGCCGGGGCCAGGGCGATGCCGGCCTTCTGGTAGATCAGGTCGCAGACCCGCTTGAAATCGCGGTCGCTGAAGTCGAAGTCGCGATTGTCGGAACCGGAGGAGGGCGAAGCGGGAGTCTGGATGGCCATGATGCGCAGCGATGGTCGGTCAATCGGGTTATCGGCCGGGAACGGACGAAATTGACAGCCGGCAGTCAGGAAAGAGCGCCGGCGGTGGCGTGCGGGCTCAGAACTCCTGCCACTGGGCCTCGCTGGCGGCGGCGCTGGCGGGGCGCGGGCGCGCCGCCGCACGGGGCCTGGCGCGGGCCGGGGCCGGCGCGGCTTGCGCCGTCGGCGCGTTGGCGGCCACGCCGTGGTAGGTGTCCAGCTTGAAAGCGGCGATGGCCGCGCCCAACTGGCCGGCCTGTTCCTCCATCGAGCGCGCCGCGGCGGTGGCTTCTTCCACCAGCGCGGCGTTCTGCTGGGTGCTCTCGTCCATCTGCACCACGGTCTGGTTGACCTGCTCGATGCCGGCGGACTGCTCCTGCGAGGCGGCGGCGATCTCGCCCATGATGTCGGTGACGCGGCGCACCGAGGTCACGATCTCGCTCATGGTGCGGCCCGCCTGGTCGACCAGGGCCGAGCCTTCGGCGACGCGGCCCACCGACTCGTCGATCAGCGTCTTGATCTCCTTGGCGGCATTGGCCGAACGCTGGGCGAGGGTGCGTACCTCGGTGGCGACCACGGCGAAGCCACGGCCCTGATCGCCGGCGCGCGCGGCCTCGACGGCCGCGTTCAGTGCCAGGATGTTGGTCTGGAAGGCGATGCCGTCGATCACGCCGATGATGTCGGCGATCTTCTTCGACGAGGCCTCGATCCCGTTCATGGTGGTGACCACGTGGCCGACCACGTCGCCGCCCTGCGAGGCCACCGCGGCGGCGCCGGCCGCAAGCTGGTTGGCCTGGCGTGCGTACTCGGCGTTCTGCTTGACCGTGGAGGTCAGCTCCTCCATCGAGGCGGCGGTGCGCTCCAGGCTGGCCGCCTGCTGTTCGGTGCGGCGCGACAGGTCGCCGTTGCCGCTGGCGATCTCGGTGGAGGCGACATTGATGTTGGCGGCGGCGGCATGGATGCGGCCGACGATCGCCGCCAGCTGCGCGGCGGTGGCGTTGGCGTCGTCGCGCATGCGACCGAACACGCCATGGAACTCGCCGTGCATGCGCGCGGTCAGGTCGCCGGCGGCGATGGCCCGCAGCAGCGTGGACAGCTCGCCCAGGTTGCGGTCGCTGACCTCCATCATCGCGTTGAGATCCTGCACCATCACCCGGAACCCGTACTGGAAACGTTCCGGGTCGCCGCGCGTGCCGAAGGCGCCGGCCGCGGCCGCCTCCGCCAGCTGCTTGATCTGCTCGCTCATCGCGGTCAGGTTCTGCTTGGCCATGTCCATGGTTTCGGTGAGCACGGCCTTCTCGCCGGGCAGGCGGTCCATGTCTTCGGACAGGTCGCCGATCGCATAGCGCTGGATGATCTGTAGCAGTCGCATCTTCACCGCGATGTGCGAGGCCACCAGTTCGTTGGTGCCCTTGACCATCTGCCCGTACTCGCCGGGGAAGGCGTTCTCGTCCATGCGGTAGCTGATGGTGCCGCACGCGTGCTGCCGGGCCATCTCCTCCTGGGCGCGGATCACGCTGTGGATGCGCGAGCGCATGATCAGCATGTCGTCCATCAGCTCGCCGATCTCGTCCTTGCCGTGCGGATAGGTGGCGCCCTCCAGTTCGCCGCGCGCCACCGCCTGCGACAGGCGCTTGGCCGCGTGCAGTTGGCGCGCCATCCCGCGCGCGATCAGCCAGGCGGTGACGCTGGCGAACAGCACGGCCAGCCCGAGCAGCGTCACGATCAGGGTCTTGGTGTTGGACAGCTGGCTGTCGGCGAGATCCATCTCCCGGTTCAGTTCGGCGACGTTGTACTGGGTCAGCGCCACGATGCGCTCGAACAGGGTCCGGCGCAGCGTCCGCGACTGGGTGTCGGAGATCTTCTGTGCGCCGGCCACGTCGCCGGCGCGCAGCGCCGCACCCATCTCGGTGTTGGCCTGCAGGTAAGCCTTCAGCGTCTCCTGCACGCCGGCGTACATCTGCACCTGCTTCTGGTCGCGCATCATCGCGGCGATGACCTGCTGGTTCTTCGCCACCTCCGTGCGCACCTTCTGCATGCGCTTGAAGTAATCGGCCTGGGCCTGGGGATCGCCGGCGCGCGACAGTTGCGCCAGTTCGTAGGTACGGAATTCGCCCAGTTGCGCGCGCACCTCGGCCAGTGCCTGGGTCGCCGGCACCCAATCGTGCTGGATGTGCTTGAGCTCGGCGATGGACAGGTTGGTCCGGGAGTAGGTAAAGCCTCCCAGCACGACCGTCAGCAGCGTGGTCACGGCGAAGGCGAAGATCAGCTTGTCGCGGATTTTCAGGTGCGCAAGTACGTTCATGGGCATTCCATGTGCAGCAGCGGTTGAAAAAAGCAGGGCGGCCGGCGGTCAGCCGGCGGAGACGAAGCGCGGCGAGGGCAGCGCCGCGCCAGTGGCGGCGCGCGCAGGCGGGCGGGAACCCATGCCGAACAGGGGCGCGCGTGCGGCGCCGCGGCGCCGCGACGGGAGGGTGGACGATGGCGGATGTCGGCGGCTGGGCATCACGTGCTCCCTGAACGGTCGCGGTGGTGATCCGGCGGTGACGTGCGCGGACCACGAAGCGTGATCCTGATATCGACTAGCGCGGCGATAGCTTGAACCGCGCCGTGGTGCGAATCGGCGTGTCGTGCGTGATTGTTTCTATCGCAACGGTATGGCCGCTCAATCGGCCTTGATGGCCGGGACTGCCTTGCGCACCAGCCGCAGCGGCGCCTGCCGCGCCGCGCCGCGTGCGGGGGCCGCGGGCGTGGGGCCTGCGCCGCCGTTCGCGCCGGCCTGCGCCGGGGCCAGCCGGAACACCGCCGCCGCCTCGCCGAGCCGGCGGCCCTGGTCTTCCAGCGCCCGCGCCGAGGCGCTGGCTTCCTCGACCACGGCGACGTTCTGCTGGATCGCCTGGTCCATCTGCGCCACGGTGCGGCTGACCTGCTCGATGCCCATCGACTGCTCCTGCGAGGCCGCGGCGATCTCGCCGATGATGTCGGTCACCCGCTGCACCGAGGCGACGATCTCCTGCATGGTGCGACCGGCCTGGTCGACCAGGGCCGAACCTTCGCTCACGCGGCCGACCGAGTCGTCGATCAGCGTCTTGATCTCCTTGGCCGCGCTGGCCGAGCGCTGGGCGAGGGTGCGGACCTCGCTGGCGACCACGGCGAAGCCGCGGCCCTGTTCGCCGGCGCGGGCGGCTTCCACCGCGGCATTGAGTGCCAGGATGTTGGTCTGGAAGGCGATGCCATCGATGACGCCGATGATGTCGGCGATCTTCTTCGACGAAGCCTCGATCCCGTTCATGGTGGTGACCACCTGGCCGACCACCTGGCCGCCCTGCGAGGCCACCGCGGCCGCGCCGGTGGCGAGCTGGTTGGCCTGGCGGGCGTGCTCGGCGTTCTGCTTGACCGTGGAGGTCAGCTCCTCCATCGAGGCCGCGGTCTCTTCCAGGTTGGCCGCCTGTTGTTCGGTGCGGCGCGACAGGTCGTCGTTGCCGGCGGCCAGTTCGGTGGTGGCGCCGTGGATGCTGCGCGCCGCGGTCTGGATGCGGCCGACGATGTCGGCGAGCTGGTCGGCGGTGGTATTGGCATCCTGGCGCATCCTTGCGAACACGCCGTGGAAGTCGCCGTGCATGCGCGCGGTCAGGTCGCCGGCGGCGATGGCCTGCAGCAGCGTCGACAGCTTGCCCAGGTTGCGGTCGCTGACCTCCATCATCGCGTTGAGGTCCTGCACCATCAGCCGGAAGTCGTGCTGGAACCGGCCGGCGTCGCCGCGCACGCTGAAGTCGCCGGCGGCGGCGGCCGCGGCCAGGCGCTTGATCTCGGTGTTGATCGCCAGCAGGCTGGCCTTGGCCGCGTCCATCGATTCGTGCAGCACCGCGCGGCTGCCTGGCAGGCGGCGCGCGTCGCGGCGCAGGTCGCCATTGGCGTATTCGTTGAGCACCGCGATGGCGTCGACGATCGCGTCCAGGTGCTCGAACATCATGCGGTTGATGCTGGCAGCCAGGTCGCCGTACACGCCGGGGAAGTCCTCCGGCATGCGGTGGGACATGTCCTTGTCGGCGTGCAGCACGGCCATCCGTGCGGTCTCGCTGGAGAAGCGTTCCAGCATCCGGATCATTTCGCCGGTGGCGCGCAGCATCTCGCCGGTCTCGTCGCGGCCGGGATTGTCGATGCGCACGCTGAGGTCGCCGCGCGACACCGCGCGGATCGCCTCCAGGCTGCGCGATACCGGTCGCAGCACCGAACTGCCGATCAGCCAGTTGATGCCGAAGGTGAGCAGCACCAGGATGCCGCCGGCCAGGGTCATCACCCCGGTGAAGACCAGCGCCTGCGCCTGCACGTCGTCCATGTACACGCCGGTGCCGATCACCCAGTGCCAGGGCGCGAACGCGGCGTTGTAGGAGATTTTTTCGACCGGCTTGTCGCTGCCGGGCTTGGGCCACAGGTAGTCGACGTAGCCGCCGCCGGCCTCGGCTGCCTTCACGAACTCGCGGAAGATCGGCTTGCCGTCGGCGCTGAGCACCTGGCCGATGTCCTTGCCGACCAGGTCGTGGCGGGTGGGGTGCATCAGCATGGTCGGGTGCAGGTCGTGCACGTAGAAGTAGTCCACGCCGTCGCGGGCGCGCATCGATTCCAGGGTGCGCAGGGCGGTGCGCTGCGCCTCGGCCAGCGGCATGCTGCCCTTGTCCACCTCGGCCGCATAGGCGCGCACCACGCCCAGCGCCAGCTCGATCTGGCTCTTCAGTGCCTGCTCGCGCGTGTTGCGGATGTCCAGGTACTGCATGCGCGCGGCAATCACCGCCAGCAGGACGATGCCGGCACCCAGCAACAAGGTCTGCCAGAGGAACTTGCGGCGCAGCGGCAGATCCGAGAGGCGGGTGAGCAACGAGCGAGACGACATCGACCTGATCCTTGGAAAGGTTCCCAAAGGTTTAACGGCTCCGGGAACGGGGAAATTGAGCGTGCGGCGCGACCGATCCGTAGACAATCCTCGCGCTGGCGCGGCGGTCAAAAAAATCCCCGGCGCGAAGGCCGGGGATGGGGGGATGCAGCGACAGGCCGGGCCTGTCTCAGAACTCCTGCCAGTCCGAATCGGCCAGGGCCGGCTCGACCTTGCGGGCACGCACCGCCGCCGGCTTGGCGGCGGCGACGGCCGCAGGCTTCTTCGCCGGCGCTGCCGGCCGCGGCGCGGACACGGCCTGCGGCGCGTGGACCGCGCTGGCCTGCGCCGACTGCTCGACGCGGAAGATCGACACGGCCTCGATCAGCTGGCCGGCCTGCTCTTCCATCGAACGCGCGGCGGCGGTGGCTTCTTCCACCAGCGCGGCGTTCTGCTGGGTGGTTTCGTCCATCTGGGTGACGGTCTGGTTGACCTGCTCGATGCCGGCCGACTGCTCCTGCGAGGCGGCGGCGATCTCGCCCATGATGTCGGTGACGCGTTGCACCGAAGCGACGATTTCGGTCATGGTCTGGCCGGCCTGGCGCACCAGGGTCGAGCCGTTGGCCACCTGGCTCACCGACGCGTCGATCAGGCCCTTGATCTCCTTGGCGGCGTTGGCCGAGCGCTGGGCGAGGGTGCGCACTTCGCTGGCGACCACCGCGAAGCCGCGGCCCTGTTCGCCGGCACGCGCGGCTTCCACCGCGGCGTTGAGCGCCAGGATGTTGGTCTGGAAGGCGATGCCGTCGATGACGCTGATGATGTCGGCGATCTTCTTCGAGGACGCCTCGATCCCGCTCATGGTCTGCACCACCTGGCCGACCACACTGCCGCCCTGCGAGGCGACCGTGGCGGCGCCGCCGGCCAACTGGTTGGCCTGGCGCGCGTGCTCGGCGTTCTGGCGCACGGTGGAGGTCAGTTCCTCCATCGAGGCGGCGGTCTCTTCCAGGTTCGCCGCCTGCTGCTCGGTGCGGCGCGAAAGGTCGTCGTTGCCGGCGGCGATCTCGCCGGCGGCGGCATTGATCGCGTTCGCCGCCTGCTGGATGCGGCCGACGATGGCCGCCAGCTGCTCGGCGGTGGCGTTGGCGTCGTCGCGCATGGTCGCGAACACGCCCTGGAAATCGCCATGCATGCGCGCGGTGAGGTCGCCCTGCGACAGCGCGGTCAGCAGCCTGGACACTTGGCCGATGCTGTCGCCGTTGGCCTGCAGCAGGCCATTGAGCTGCTGCGCCAGCTGCAGGAAGAAGCCGTGCTTGCCTTCGATGCCGACGCGCCCGCTGAGGTCGCCCGCGGCGGCCTCGCGCACGATCTTGGCCACTTCCTGCTCGACCTGCGCTTCCAGGGTGCGGTCGCGCGATTCGCAGACAAAGCCGA
This sequence comes from Xanthomonas sp. LF02-5, assembly GCF_034105325.1. Classification (NCBI taxonomy): domain Bacteria; kingdom Pseudomonadati; phylum Pseudomonadota; class Gammaproteobacteria; order Lysobacterales; family Lysobacteraceae; genus Xanthomonas; species Xanthomonas sp. LF02-5. Next base: position 196,818 of record NZ_JAXGGF010000008.1, read on the forward strand.
TGTGCGTGCCGTGCTGGTCGCGGATGGCGGTGATGGTCTGGGCGACGCGCGCGTCGACGTAGGCCATCTCGCGTTCCATCACCCCCTTCTTTTCCAGCTCCGCCAGGGTCTTGGGATCGTGCTGGTTGCCGTACTCCAGCACCGTCACCGGCGAGCCGACCAGCGGCAGGCTCGAATCGAAAGCCGGCGCCACCGAGTGGATCTGCTCGGCGTACTTGTCGGTGAGGCCCTGCATCGACGGGTTGGCGTAGACGATGTTGTAGTCCAGATCGACGATGAACATGCCGGTCGAGGAATTGTCCAGCGCGGTGCGGATGCGCAGGTTCTCGGCGGCGACCGCGGCGTCGCGCTCGATGCGCCCGCGCAGGTCCTGCTGCATGCGCTTGAGCGCCTGCATCAGCTCGCCGATCTCGTCCTTGCTGTTGGCGTCGATATGTCCGTCGAGCTTGCCGGCGGCGACGTCGCTGGCCACCTTGACCGCATCGCGCACGCTGTTGGCGAGCATCCGCCCGAACAGGAAGGCCAGACCGACCGCTGCGCCAAGGCCGATCAGCAGGCAGATCAGCAGGGTTGCCGAGGCATTGCGATAGGTGCCGCTGGCGGCGTCGGCCGCGGCCTTGGCCTGGCGATCGTTCTCGGCGATCAGGGCGACGACGTCGTCCACCACCTTGTTGTGCAGGGTGCGGGTCTCACCGGTGAAGGTATCGATGGCGTCGTCGTGCAGGTCGAGCTGCAGCATTTCGTCGACGGACTGGTAGGAGGCGCTGGCCTTCTTCCAGTCGGCGACCAGACGGTCGTAGATGGTCTTTTCCTGCGGGCTGCCGATCTTGGGCGGATATTGGGCCAGGATCTGGTCCATCTGCTTCTTCAGCGCAACCTTGCGCGCGGCCGATTCCTTCTTCAGCGCATCGCTGCTGCGGATCAGGCTCTGGTAGGCCGCGTTGCGGTACTCGCCGAGGATGCCGCGCATTTCGCCGCCGGTGCGCACGCTCGGCACCACCTGCGACGACACATTCGTGGTCACGCCATCGAGCGAGTTAAGACCGCGGTAGGCGGCCACGCCCTGGATCAGCATCAACGCCAGCACGACGCCGAACGCCAGCATCAGTTTGGGCATCACCTTCAGATCTTTAATCCACTGCATGAGCGCGTTTCCCATAATTCGGAGGGGGACGACAAGGGGCAAAAAAGCAAACGCCGCCGCGCCGGACCGTGTGCACGGGTCCAGCACGGCGGCGCAATGGCTTACTTGATGGTGGCCAGCTTCAGGCTGGACGGCGCGCTGACCTGGATTTCGGCACGCGAGCTGTCCCGCTCGATCTTGCCGATCACGCACACGTCCTTGCCTTCCAGGGTTTCCGGGGCGAAGCCGAACTTGCTGCGGTCGGCGCCGGCGATGCGGGCGGAGAAGGTGTGGCGCGGGAACATGCCGCCCATGTACAGGAAGGTCGGCTCGCCTTCGGAATTCTGCGCGTACTTGGCTTTCTCGACCTTGCCGCAGACCATGCCGTCCTTGCCGACGAAACGGGTGGCCATCTCCGGCGGGATCATCTGCTGGGACTGGGCGAAGGTGCTGGGGCTGGCGGCGAGCAGCAGGACCAGCAGCATGGGAAAGCTCGGTTTCATGGAACGACTCCTTGGGGACGGGGGCTGAAGTGAGGGCCGTGTGATGCCGGCCACTCTTCAGCTATCGGCGTGAAACCGGTTAACTTGATTCGCCCAAGTGATAAACAGTTCGCATTTCAAATAAAAACCCGCCTTGCGGCGGGTTTCGTCTACAGCCGGGCGGCCGCCGCAGCGGCCGGGGGTCAGGCGGCCTCGTCGACGTGGGCGTGCTGCTGGCCGAACTCGGCGCTGTCGAGCAGGGTCTCGATATCCAGCAGGATCAACATCTTGTCGTCCTGGGTGCCGATGCCCGAGATGAAGCGGGTGTCGACCGCGGCGCCGAACTCGGGGGTCGGGCGGATCTGCTCTTCGTTCAGCGGGATCACGTCGGAGACGCTGTCCACCACGATGCCGACCACGCGGTTCTCGACGTTGAGCACGATCATCACGGTGAAGGCGTCGTAGCGCGCTTCCTTCAGGCGCAGCTTCAGGCGCAGGTCGATCACCGGGACGATGGTGCCGCGCAGGTTGATCACGCCCTTGATGTACTCGGGGGCGTCCGGGACCCGGGTGACCGAGTCGTAGCCGCGGATTTCCTGCACCTTGAGGATATCCACGCCGTAGTGTTCTTCGCCGAGGGTGAAGCTGAGGAATTCGCCGCCGGTGGCGTCGGAATTGGAGGTGGTCTTGTCGTTCATCGTGTGCTCCTGGTGCGCACGGGATTGCGGGTGGTGGCGTGGGTGGGAAAGCGCGACTCTGATGCTAGATCGGCGCGGCCACGGCGAACTTTAGACCTGGATCGGCCGGCCGCTTGCGGCGTTCAGGAAAGCACGCCGCTCTTGCGGGCGCTGCGCTGGCGCTCGATGCGGAACACGTAGCGCTGGATCGCCGCGTCGGCACCGCGCGGCAGGTCCTGGAAGCGCATGCCCACGCGCAGGGTGTCCTGGCCGTTGGCGAGCTTGGAGACATACATGTTGCAGACCTGCAGGGTCAGCCGGATGGCGTCGGCATCGGGCAACTGCAGCACGCAGTTCGGATAGCTCTGCTGCAGCTGCGGCATCGGCTGGCCCTGTACCAGCGCCACCGCCAGGCCGCCGCCGCTGATGTCCACCACGCGCAGTTTCAGTTCGACCTGGCCGGCATCGTCGTCGATGCGCAGCACGCACAACGGCGAATCGGTGATCGGGGTCTCCAGGCGGAAATGCTCGCGCCGCTGCAGGTAGTAGAGCGATTCCGGCAGCGGCGCGCGCAGGCCCGGCTGGCCGTTGTCGTCGGTGCGCTGCGGGCTTTCGATGCGGAAACGCACCCGCACCTTGTCCAGCTGGGCGAAGCACAGCAGGTACTCGGCCTGCTCGGCGGCGCGGTTGGAGGCCTCGTTGACGCTCAGGTCCAGCAGCACGCTGTCCTCGTCCAGGTCCAGCAACGCGGTCGAGAAGGCCTGGTCGCGACCGCCCACGTGCGCGCTGACCTGCGAACGCTGCTGGATCAGCGACTGCAGCAACTGGCGGATCTGCCGGGGCTTGGTCAGCAGGAAACGGTCGTCCTCCACTTCTTCTTCCGGCGAAGTCGGGACAGGGGAGTCGCTGGGAGTGCCTTCGGCCATGGTGGAGAGTGGGTACTGGAGGTGGGTGGGGCGGCACCGCGTCGGGCCGCCCCACGCATGCTATCGGCTGAGCTGGACTTTTTTGTAGACCGGCTGCACGTTGCCGCCAGTGGCGACCGCGTTCGACGGCGGGCGCTGCTCCAGGGTGAAGGATGCCACGGCCCGTGCCAGTTCGCCCGCCTCGTGTTCCATCGACCGGGCGCTGGCGCTGGCTTCCTCGACCAGGGCGGCATTCTGCTGGGTCGCCTCGTCCATCTGCACGACGGTCTGGTTGACCTGCTCGATGCCGGCCGACTGTTCCTGCGAGGCCGAGGCGATGTCGCGCATGATGTCGGTGACGCGCTGGACCGAGGACACGATGTCCTGCATGGTGCGGCCGGCCTGGTCGACCAGGGCCGAGCCTTCGGCCACACGGGTCACCGAATCGTCGATCAGGCCCTTGATCTCCTTGGCGGCGTTGGACGAACGCTGCGCCAGCACGCGCACCTCGCTGGCGACCACGGCGAAGCCACGGCCCTGCTCGCCGGCACGCGCGGCCTCGACCGCGGCGTTGAGCGCCAGGATGTTGGTCTGGAAGGCGATGCCGTCGATCACGCTGATGATGTCGGCGATCTTCTTCGACGAGGCTTCGATGCCGCTCATCGTGGTGACCACCTTGCCGACCACGCTGCCGCCCTGCGAGGCGACCGCCGCGGCGCCGACCGCCAACTGGTTGGCCTGGTGCGCATGCTCGGCGTTCTGCTTCACGGTGGAGGTCAGCTCCTCCATCGAGGCGGCGGTTTCCTCCAGGCTGGCGGCCTGCTGCTCGGTGCGGCGCGACAGGTCGTCGTTGCCGGCGGCGATCTCGCCGGCGGCGGTGTTGATCGCGTCCGAGGCGCCCTGGATCTGCCGCACGATCGTCGACAACTGCTCGGCGGTGGCGTTGGCATCGTCCTTCATGTTCGCGTACACGCCCTGCAGGTCGGCGTCGATGCGCCGCGACAGGTCGCCCTCGGCCAGCGCGCGCAGCATCTGCTGGATGTGGCCCAGGCCGGAGGCGCTGGCGGCGAGCATGGCGTTGATCTGCTCGCCCAACTGCAGCAGGAAGCCGTGCTTGTCGTCCAGGCGGATGCGGCCGCCGAGGTCGCCGGCGACCGCGCCACGCACGATGCCGGCGATCTCCTCTTCCACCGCCACTTCGTCGGTGCGGTCGGCCCATTCCACCACGAAGCCGAGGCGGTTGCCGGCCGCGTCGGTGACCGGATTGACGATCAGGCGCATGGTGTGGCCGCCGACGCGGATCTGCGCGCGGTGCGTGCCGGTCAGCTCGGCGAGCATGCGCGCCTGGTGTTCGGGATGGCGGTGGAACACGTCGATGGTCTTGCCCAGCAATGCGCTGGCATCGAACTGCGGCAGGTCGCGGCGCAGGTCTTCCTGCACCTCGCTGAGCATCTGCAGCAGCGGGCGGTTGACGTAGACGATGCGGCGGTCGGCATCGGCGATCATGACGTTGGTGGTGACATCGTCCAGCGCGCTGCGGATGCGCTGGGTCTCGCGCTGGGCCTCGCTGTCCTGCTCGCGGCTGCGCAGCAGCTGCGCGTTGGCGGCCACCAGGGTGTGGGCGATGGAGCCTTCCGGCAGGTCCAGCTCGCGGATCGCGGCCGACAGCGGCTGTTGCTGGGCGATGGCGCGCGCGGCCTGGGCCAGGGCGTGCGGGTCGTGGCCCACGTCCAGCAGTTGCCGGCGCATCTGCACCGCCATCGGCACCAGGATCGCCGCTTCCACTGCCACGTACAGCGCATGGATCGCCAGGATGCCGATCCCGGCCTCGGTGGTGAACACCCGCACCGGCAGGCCGCGGTGCTGCAGCCAGAAGAACAGCACGTGATGCACGGCGATCGCGGCGGCCGCGACCATGATCGGCCGCCAGTCGCGGTAGTACAGCAGCAGCGCGATCAGCAGGATGACGCCGAAGTGCACTTCGATCATGCCGCCGGCCTGCTGGATCAGCGCTGCGGCCAGCACCATCAGGCCCAGGGCCACGGTGCAGCGGCTCAGCAGGCTGCCCGGATGCAGCTTCACCTGCAGGGCCATGACGGCCAGGGTCGGCAGGCTGACCGCCAGCCACGGCGTCCACGCGCCCTGATGCCAGGCGGCGGCCAGGCTGGCGAGGGTGGCCAGGACCGCGACGACCACGAACAGCCGGTCGGCCTGCGCCGCCAGTTTCTGCAGGTAGACGTAGCGCTCGTTGCCGACGAGAAAGCTGCCTTGGGTAGGCGAGGCGCTCATGAGAGGGATTCCTTGGAGTCGGTGGGACATCCGCACTGGGCGGGAGAGATCAGCGGCGCGGCGCCACTGGTGGCGAGCAGCCGCGGCAGCAGCGACGCGGCGGCGATGGACGTGCCGCATCCGGCCAGCTGTGCCGGGCCGGCATAGATCAGGCGGGACTGCGCATCGAAGACGATCAGTGCATAGGGCAGGGACGGCGGCGCCAGCCGGGCGCGCAGGTCCACGCTGCGCATCCCTGAAAGTGCGAGCGCCGCAGGTGCAGCGCACTCGCAGCCGGCCACGCGCAGGTGGAACGCCACGGGCTGCCCGTCGGCAGCGTCGATGGCGGGCGCAAAGGCCAGCAGGCGCGCGCGAATGGCCTCGGCGCTGTCGGCCGGCGGCGGGCTGGCGAGCGCTACCAGTTGGCTTGCCGCCCAGATGCTCCAGAGCACCAGCAGCAACAGCCCCCATGGCAGGCGGGTGAAGCCTCCCCAACGGGGCGTCGTGGTGGATAGTGCCTGCATTGGAAACCGGCCAGCGCGACGCCGGTACTCACCGGCTGTTCACGTTATCGACAGCACCTATCGATCCTTAAGGAGGTATTCATCACATTTCACATAGTGGTAACGACGCTAGTGTGGGTTTTCGAAAAAAGGCTGCCGCGCAGGCCTGGAAACGCAATCGGCCGCGGAGGCGTTCCGCGGCCGATCGGCAATTGGGTTGCTGTTCCGGCGGCGCGGTGTGCGCCCGCCGCGGCGTGACAGGCCGAGCCTGGGGGGGCGCGATCTGCGCGCCTGGACTCAAGCGGCCGCGTGTGACGGCCTGCGCGCGGCCGGTACCGCCGACGCACGCGCCGAGGATGCCGCCGCCTGCACCTTGAACACCGCCACGGCCTGCCGCAGGTGGCCGGCCTGCTCCTCCATCGAACGCGCGGCGGCCGTGGCTTCCTCCACCAGCGCAGCGTTCTGCTGGGTGCTCTCGTCCATCTGGGTGACGGTGCGGTTGACCTGCTCGATGCCGGACGACTGCTCCTGCGAGGCGACCGCGATCTCGCCCATGATGTCGGTGACGTGCTGCACCGAGGTCACGATCTCCTGCATGGTGGTGCCGGCACGCTCGACCAGGGCCGAGCCTTCGGCGACGCGGCCGACCGACTCGTCGATCAGCGTCTTGATCTCCTTGGCGGCGTTGGCAGATCGCTGGGCGAGGGTGCGCACTTCGGTGGCCACCACGGCGAAACCGCGGCCCTGCTCGCCGGCCCGGGCGGCTTCCACCGCGGCGTTGAGCGCCAGGATGTTGGTCTGGAAGGCGATGCCGTCGATCACCGAAATGATGTCGCCGATCTTCTTCGACGAGGCTTCGATGCCGCTCATGGTCTGCACGACCTGGCCGACCACGTCGCCGCCCTGCGAGGCGACCGAGGCCGCGCCGGCGGCCAGCTGGTTGGCCTGGCGCGCACGTTCGGCGTTCTGCTTGACGGTGGAGGTCAGCTCCTCCATCGAGGCTGCGGTCTCCTCCAGGCTGGCCGCCTGCTGCTCGGTGCGGCGCGACAGGTCGTCGTTGCCGGTGGCGATCTCGCTGGCCGCGGCATTGATGCTGACCGCCGCGGTCTGGATGCGCGCGACGATCGCGGCCAGTTGCTCGGTGGTGGCATTGGCGTCGTCGCGCATGGTGGCGAACACGCCCTGGAACTGGCCGTGCATGCGCGCGGTCAGGTCGCCGGCGGCAATGGACTGCAGCAAGGCGGACAGCGCCTGCAGGTTGCCGTCGGCGGTGGCCATCAGCTGGTTGAGGCTGTCGACCATCAGGCGGAAGTCGTACTGGAAGCGCGCGGTGTCGCCACGCACGCTGAAGTCGCCTGCGGCCGCCGCACCGGCCAGATGCTTGATCTCGGTGTTCATCGCGGTCAGGTTGTGCTTGACCGTGTCCATCGTCTCGGTGAGGCGGGCTTTCTCGCCGGGCAGGCGGTCCATGTCCTCGGACAGGTCGCCGATGGCATAGCGGCCCATGATCTGCGCCAGGCGCTCGGTCACGGCGATGTGCGCGGCGGCCAGGGCGTTGCTGTCGCGGACCATGCGCCCGTAGTCGCCGGGGAAGCTGCTCTCGTCCATGCGATAGCTGGTCTGGCCCACGTCGTGGCGCCGCGCCATCTCGATCTGTGCGGCCAGCACTTCGCGCAGTTGTTGCTGCATGCGCTGCATGTCGGCCAGCAGCCGCCCGCTTTCGTCGCGGCTGGGCACCACGATGCGGGCGTCGAGGCGGCCTTCGGCGATGTCGGCGGCGACGCCGGCAGCGCGACGCACATTGCGGGTCAGCGTGACCAGCGTATGCGCGCAGATCGCCGCGATCAGCAGCGTCAGCACGCCGAGCCCGGCCACCGCGGTCCACATCGCCTGCAGCGAGGCGTCCAGATGACGCTGCGACTGGCGCTGCAGCGCCTGCAACGCGGTGGCGCTCAGCCCGTGCAAGGCCTCGTCCCAGCCATGCAGGGCCGCGTTCCAGCGCTGATCGGCATCGGCGCTGCCGCCGTCCAGGGCCTGCGCCAGTTGCGGCAGAGCGCGATCGGCGACGGCGGCTTCGGCGGCGACGGATTGGGACAGGGCCAAATCAGGCTGTTCGAGCAGGCCCAACGCCTTCTTCAGCTCATGCCGCAGGCGGCCCTGATCGCGGGCCAGTTCGGCGATCTGCGCGCGCAGGACCGGGGTGTCGGCGCCGGCCTGCGAGGGGTCGCGCATCGCGTCCAGCCGGGTCAGGGTCTGGCTGGTCACCGGGGCGTAGATCAGGCTGCTGACCACCAGGTGGTAGCTTTCCACGTAAGGCGTATAGACCAGCTGGCTGTCGTCGCGCAGGGCGTCCAGCGCGTCGTCGGCCTGGTCGGCGACCGCCGCGAAGTCGCTGCGCCTGGTCTGCAGGGTCTGCTGCAATTGCGCCAGCGCCGCCGTGCTGCGCTCGAAGCCGGGCAGGGCCGGCACGGTCCGCTGCAGTTCGCGCAGCGCCCGGTCCGCGGTGTCGCGCGCCTGCGCCGTGTCGGCGACGGCGCCGACCTGTTCTTCCTGCAGGGCCGCCAGCAGCCGCAGCATCTCGCGCAATGGCGCGTAGCTGCGCAGCTCGGCGCGGCTGACCTCCACGCCGTCGCTGAGGGTGCGGGTGTACAGCAGCAGGGGAATGGCCAGCCCGATCAAGGCCAGCACGCCGATCAGGCTGAGCTTGCGCGCAATGGGGAGATCGTGCCAGACCCGCAAACGCGAGCGGCGGTCGGAGGCGGGCGGAGCGGCGTGGTTCGCGGAGTGCGACGTCATTGCGCGGGTCTCTGGGGGAAAGCGAAAGAAGGCATGCGCTCGCGAGCAAGCGCATGCGATGGGAATGCAGGGGGGCGGACAGCGATCGAACTTCGCCGGGCGAAGACGCGTGCATGCGAGGGGATCGCCAGCACTCGGCCGAATCGGGCAGATCTTTAGCGGCGGCTTGAGACAAAGATTGAATCTGTGATCTCGGCGGAGTTACGCGGCCATCAGGGTTGTGGCGCCCATGTGAGGAACGGAGTGGGCAGGACATACGCGCTGCGGCGCGCTGCGGATGCAGCGCCGATGCAGGAGCTGCGCGATCTGCGAACGGCCGCACGATTCCGGGATGTGCAGGCCTGTCGAGAAGGCTGCGGGAACCGCGGTGACCGGCGGGTGTTGGCATGTCCTCGCTCGGTCCATTCGCCGATGGACGTGCCGCGCCGCCGTCGCTGGTGTCGCCTGCAGTGGGCGTGATCCGGCCGTGCCGGGCCGGCATCGAGGTCGGGCGAGGCAGGGGCAGTCGGGCGCTGGCGCGCCGTGGCAGGCACGCGATGATGGCGAGGAGGCGCGGGGCGATGGCCGATGGCGGCGCGTGTCGAGCGCGCGTCGGGACAGCCGGCGTTCGATCAGGCAGGGAATGGCGGAATGTGCCGCTGGTGCAGGCGAGGTGGCCAGGCCGTGTGCGCCTGGCCACCGCGGCCTCAGAACTCCCGCCAGGCATCGCCGTTGCTGGCGGCGGCCACGACCGGACGGCGTGCCGCCGGTTGCGGCGCCGCGCCGGCCTTGCTCGCAACCCGCGCCGCCGGCTTCGCCGGTGCCGCGCGGACCGCGGCCGGCGGCGCGATCGTGGCGACACGGTCGATCTTGAACAGCGCGACTGCATCGCTGAGCTGCACCGCCTGTTCTTCCATCGAACGCGCGGCGGCGGTGGCTTCTTCGACCAGCGCGGCATTCTGCTGGGTGGTCTCGTCCATCTGGGTGACGGTCTGGTTGACCTGCTCGATGCCGGCGGACTGCTCCTGCGAGGCGGCCGAGATCTCGCCCATGATGTCGGTGACACGCTGCACCGAGGCCACGATCTCGCTCATGGTGCGGCCCGCCTGGTCGACCAGCGCCGAGCCGGTGGCGACACGGCCGACCGAGTCGTCGATCAGCGTCTTGATCTCCTTGGCGGCATTGGCCGAACGCTGGGCGAGGGTGCGCACCTCGCTGGCGACCACCGCGAAGCCGCGGCCCTGTTCGCCGGCACGGGCGGCTTCCACGGCGGCGTTGAGCGCCAGGATGTTGGTCTGGAAGGCGATGCCGTCGATCACCGAGATGATGTCGGCGATCCTCTTCGACGAGGCCTCGATGCCGCTCATGGTCTCGACCACCTGGCCGACCACGCTGCCGCCTTGCGAGGCGACCGCCGCCGCACCCACTGCCAACTGGTTGGCCTGGCGCGCGTGCTCGGCATTCTGCTTCACGGTGGAGGTCAGCTCCTCCATCGACGCGGCGGTTTCTTCCAGGCTCGCCGCCTGCTGCTCGGTGCGGCGCGACAGGTCGTCGTTGCCGGCGGCGATCTCGGAGGCGGCGGCATTGATGCTGACCGCCGCGGTCTGGATGCGGCCGACGATGCCGGTCAACTGGTCGGCGGTGGCGTTGGCGTCGTCGCGCATGGTGGCGAACACGCCGTGGAACTCGCCTTCCATGCGTGCGGTGAGGTCGCCGGCGGCGATGGACTGCAGCAACGCCGACAGCTTGCCCAGGTTGTTGTCGCTGACCTCCATCATCGCGTTGAGGTCCTGCACCATCAGCCGGAAGTCGTGCTGGAAATGCGCGGCATCGCCGCGGGCGCTGAAGTCGCCAGCGGCGGCGGCCGCGGCCAGGCGCTTGATCTCGGTATTGATCGCCAGCAGGCTGGCCTTGGCCGCATCCATCGACTCGTGCAGCACCGCACGACTGCCGGGCAGGCGCCGGGCGTCGCGGCGCAGGTCGCCGTTGGCGTATTCGTTGAGCACGCCGATGGCGTCGACGATGGCGTCCAGGTGCTCGAACATCATGGTGTTGATGCCCTTGCTCAGCTCGCCGTAGACGCCCGGGAAGTCCTGCGGCATGCGGTGCGACATGTCCTTGTCGGCATGCAGTTCGATCATCAGCGCGGTTTCGCTGGAGAAGCGCTGCAACTGGGTCTGCATCCGGCCCATCGCGACCAGCAGGCGGCCGGGTTCGTCGCGCGCGTCAGTGCTCACGTCGTTGTCCAGGCGGCCATCGGCGATGGCTTCGGCGGCGCGGGTGGCGCGGCCGAGCGGCCCGGTCAGGCTGCGGGTGATCGTCCAGCCCAGCAGGCCACTGACCAGCAGGACCGCAAGGCCGCCGGAGATGAGGATGATGCGGCCCCGCGCCATCGCTGCCGAGGAGACAGCATAGGCCTCCCGGCTCAAGCGCCGCTGCAGATCGGCATTGGCGCGGATCGCCGCCTGCTGCTTCTCCATCGCTACCGCGGCATCGCCCAGCAGCAATGCCTGGGCCTGGGCGTTCTGGTCCTTCTCGCCGAGCGCCAGCACCTGGTTGTTGAATTGCACCGACTGCGCCCGCGTGCGCTCGATCGTGGCCATGGCCTGGCGTTCGGCCGGGGTCGCCGGCATCGCCGACAGTGCATCGTGCGCGGCCTTGTAGCGCGCCCGGTTGCGCTGCACGATGTCGATCATCTTCTGGTTGGCCGCATCGCCATCGACGATGGTGATGGACAGCAGCCCGATCTGCACATTGGTGTTGGCGTCCAGCATCTCGTTGGAGAGGCGGACCTTTTCCATGTTGCCGTTGACGATGCTGTCCAGTTCGCGATGCGCCCTGGCCATGGTCAGCAGCCCCATGGCGACCAGTACACCGGACAACAGGATGAGGATGCCGAACGCCATGCCCAGGCGCCGACCGACGTTGTAGCGTTGCAGAAGTGCGTTCATAGCCGACCTTTGGGGGACAGAAGGAGTCGGGTCGCACGCGCTGGCAGGCCAGCGTTGCGGCGCCTCGTGGCGATGCGCTGCCACCCCATGGATATCGACATGGCGGCCAGAAATTGAGCGGTGTGCGGATCCTTGTTGGCAGGCGGTTAGGAAGCTGTCTGCCTTCCGACGCGTGTTGGTCGGCGAAGGCAAAATCCGACGTGGTTCCGACATGCGTCGGCGTGTAATGCGCCGAGCTATGGTTCGCGTATTGCAGGAATGCGCAGACGCGTACGGGCTGCGCTGCGAACGCCGGGCGTTACCGCCGGGACCGGTCGCCATGCCGGCGGCATGGCGACCGTACGACTCAGAACTCCTGCCAGTCGCCGCCGGCCGCGACCGCGGTGCGCTTGGCGGGCTGCCGCTGCGGACGCGCCGTCACCTTGGCCGCACGCGGCGCGTTGACCGTGGCATGCGGCGCCGTCGCCGCACGCACGCCGACGTTGTCGATCTTGAACAACGCCACGGTGTCGCTGAGCTGGCCGGCTTGTTCCTCCATCGAGCGCGCGGCTGCGGTGGCTTCTTCCACCAATGCGGCGTTCTGCTGAGTGGCCTCGTCCATCTGGGTGACGGTCTGGTTGACCTGCTCGATCCCCGACGCCTGCTCCTGCGAGGCCGCCGAGATCTCGCCCATGATGTCGGTGACGCGTTGCACCGAGGCCACGATCTCGCTCATGGTGCGGCCGGCCTGATCGACCAGCGCCGAGCCCTCGGCCACGCGCGTGACCGAGTCGTCGATCAGCGTCTTGATCTCCTTGGCGGCGCCGGCCGAGCGTTGTGCCAGGGTGCGCACTTCGCTGGCGACCACGGCGAAGCCGCGGCCCTGGTCGCCGGCGCGCGCCGCTTCCACCGCCGCATTCAAGGCCAGGATATTGGTCTGGAAGGCGATGCCGTCGATGACGCTGATGATGTCGGCGATCTTCTTCGACGAGGCCTCGATCCCGCTCATGGTCTGAACAACCTGGCCGACCACGTTGCCGCCCTGTGAGGCCACAGAAGCCGCGCCCACCGCCAACTGGTTGGCCTGACGCGCGTGCTCGGCGTTCTGCTTGACCGTGGAGGTCAGTTCCTCCATCGACGCGGCGGTTTCTTCCAGGCTCGCCGCCTGCTGCTCGGTGCGGCGCGACAGGTCGTCGTTGCCGGCGGCGATCTCGGTCGAGGCCGCGTTGATGCTGACCGCCGCGGTCTGGATGCGACCGACGATGCCGGTCAGCTGTTCGACGGTGGCGTTGGCGTCGTCGCGCATCCGCGCGAACACGCCATGGAACTCGCCATCCATGCGCGCGGTGAGATCGCCGGCGGCGATGGATTGCAGCAGGGCCGACAGCTTGCCCAGGTTGTGGTCGCTGACTTCCATCATCGCGTTGAGGTCCTGCACCATCAGCCGGAAGTCGTGCTGGAAGTGCGCCGCATCGCCGCGGGCGCTGAAGTCGCCGGCGGCGGCGGCCGCGGCCAGGCGCTTGATCTCGGTATTGATCGCCAGCAGGCTGGCCTTGGCCGCATCCATCGATTCGTGCAGGACCGCGCGGCTGCCGGGCAGGCGGCGGGCGTCGCGGCGCAGGTCGCCGTTGGCGTATTCGTTGAGCACGCCGATGGCATCGACGATGGCGTCCAGATGCTCGAACATCATGGTGTTGATGCCCTTGCTCAACTCGCCGTACACGCCCGGGAAATCCAGCGGCATGCGGTGGCTGATGTCCTTGTCGGCATGCAGTTCGATCATCAACGCCGTCTCGCCGGAGAAGCGCTGCAACTGCCGCTGCATCGCGTCCATCGCCAGCAGCAGGCGGCCCGGCTCGTCGCGAGCGTCGGTCGTGACGTCGTTGTCCAGGCGGCCGCTGGCGATGGCCTCGGCGGCACGCGTGGCGCGGTTCAGCGGCATGGTCAGGCTGCGGGTGATCGCCCAGGCCAGGAAGACGCTGACGACCAGGACGGCCACTCCACCTGCGATGAGCATGTTGCGGCCGCGCGCCATGGCGCGCGTTGCCGTGGCGTAGGCGTCGTGCGTCTGCTGTTCCTGCAAGGCGACGTTCTGGCGGATTTTCGCTTGCCACGCCAGCGTGGCCGGGCGCGAACGCTCGCTCAGCAGTGTCTGCGCCTCGGCGTTGCGCCCGGCGTTCGCCAGGTCGATCACCTGATTGTTGAGGGTGCGCGCGATATCGCGCGCCGCATCGATGTCGGCGCGCAATTTGACCACGCTTGCACTGGTTGCGGGAAACTTTTCCAGTTCGTTGCGCAGGTCGCTATAGCGTTGACGCTTATCCTTGATCTCGGCGAGCGCCTCTTTGTTGAGATCCTCGCTGGTCACCATGGACAGCGTGCCGAGTGCGACCAGGATGCTTGAGTTGGCATCGAGCATGCCGTTGCTGATCCGCATCTTCTCGACACTGACCTTGACGATGTTGTCCAGTTCATGGCGCGCGCCTGCCATGGATAAAAGGCCGGCCGCGACCAGCAGGCAGGACAGCAGGATCAGCAGGCCGAAGGCAGCGCCGAGGCGGCGTCCCACGTTGTAGCGTTGCAGAAAGGAATTCATGTCGACCTCTTCGTTGACGGTGTCCCTGGCACGTCCAGGTCCTTGTCCCTACAGGCTCCGGCGGCATGTGCGTGGCCGGAGTGGCGAGCGTGGCGGTCAGAAAAGTGAAGAAAGAAACCCAATATCTTGCTGTACACCATGTTTTGCCGTCGCTCGAAGGTGATATCGGCGTAACGGCGTAGTTCTGGATGCGTCGTTGGTCGTAAGGCGATTCCCGACGCTGTCTGATTCATTTCCCTACACGCCTCCTCAAGCGGTGAGCGGCTGCCACTGGGTGCCGATCGCGTCGGCGATGGCCTGCGCGTTCGGTTGAGGCGCCTGCGTGGCATGCGACGTTGCAGCAGTGGCCGAATGGCCGGCCACCACCGCGGCGATGAAGGCCGGGGCAGGGGCGGCATGCACGGCGTGCTGTTCCACCCGGAACACCGCCACCGCGTCGCTCAGCTGCGCCGCCTGGTCCTCCATCGACCGCGCCGCGGCGGTGGCTTCCTCGACCAGGGCAGCGTTCTGCTGGGTGCTCTCGTCCATCTGCGTGACGGTGCGGTTGACCTGCTCGATGCCGGCGGACTGCTCCTGCGAGGCGGCGGAAATCTCGCCCATGATGTCGGTGACGCGGCCCACCGAGGCCACGATCTCCTGCATGGTCTGGCCGGCGCGCTGAACCAGTTCCGCGCCGGTGGCGACGCGGCCGACCGAGTCGTCGATCAGGCCCTTGATCTCCTTGGCGGCATTGGCCGAGCGTTGCGCCAGCACCCGCACCTCGCTGGCCACGACGGCGAAACCGCGGCCCTGTTCGCCGGCGCGTGCGGCTTCCACCGCAGCGTTGAGCGCCAGGATGTTGGTCTGGAAGGCGATGCCGTCGATCAACGAAATGATGTCGGCGATCTTCTTCGATGCGGTCTCGATGCCGCTCATGGTGTCCACCACCTGGCCGACCACCGCGCCGCCTTGCGAGGCGACCGCGGCGGCGCCGGCGGCGAGCTGGTTGGCCTGGCGCGCGTGCTCGGCGTTCTGCTTCACCGTGGCGGTCAGCTCTTCCATCGAGGCGGCGGTTTCCTCCAGGCTGGCGGCCTGCTGTTCGGTGCGCTGCGACAGGTCGCTGTTGCCCTGGGCGATTTCGGTGGCGGCGCTGTGGATGTCGCCGGCGGCACGCTGGATGCGGCCGACGATGTCGGCCAGGCGCTCGGCGGTGCCGTTGGCGTCGTCGCGCATGGTGGCGAAGATGCCGTGGAACTCGCCGTGCATGCGCGCGCCGAGATCGCCGTCGGCCAGCGCGCTGAGCAGCCGCGAGACCTCGGCGATGCTGATCGCGTTGGCGTCGAGCAGGCCGTTGAGTTGCTGCGCCAGCATCAGGAAGAAGCCCTGCTTGCCGGTGCGGTCGATGCGCTGCGACAGGTCGCCGGCGGCGGCGCTGCGCACCACCGCGGCCACTTCCGCTTCGACACGGGTCTCGGCGGTGCGGTCGCGCCATTCGCAGACGAAGCCCAGGTGCGCGCCTTCGGCATTGCGGATGGCGGAAATCTCCTGGGCGATGCAGACCTCGCGGTAGCGCACCTCGCGCTGCGCCGCGCCTTGCCGATCCAGCCGCTGGTAGATCTCCGCGTCCTGCGAATTGCCGACTTCCAGCAGCGCCACCGATTGGCCCAGCAGCGGCGCAGAGCGGTCGAACGCCGGCGCGCAGGCGCGGATGTCCTCGGCGTGGGTCTGCAGCAGGGTCTGCAGCGCGGTGTTGGCGTAGATGATGGTCAGGTCGGGATCGGCGATGTACATGCCGGTGGACGCGTTGTCCAACGCGGTGCGGATGCGCAGGTTTTCCGCGGCGACGCTGCGTTCGCGTTCGATGCGCTCGCGCAGTTCGCGCTGCATCCGCGCCAGCGCCGCCATCAGGCTGCGCCCGTGCCTGGCCGCGACCGGGATGGGCTGGTCCAGGCGGCCCTCGGCGATGTGCTGGGCCGCGTCCATCGCCACCCGCGGCTCGCCGCCGAGCAATTGCGCGACCGAGCGCAGGATCCAGGCCGCGGCCGCGGCCAGGCACAGCACGGCCACCAGCACCGCGCCGGCCTGCTGCCAGGTGGCGCGCTGGCTCTGCTGTTCGGCGGCTTTGCGGCTCTGCTCGTTCAGCGCCAGGATGCTGTCGCTGATCGTGTCCATCTCGGCTTCCAGCCGCGTGAACTGCGCGGTGAAGTCGGCATAGGCGGCACTGCTGTCGCCCTGCGACTCGGCCAGCGTCACCACCTTGTCGGCGGCGGCGATGTAGCGCTGCAACGCCGGTCCCGCCGCATCCAGTTGCGCGCGCAGGGTGCCGTCCAGCGGCAGCTTCTGGTTGTCGTCCAGCGCCTTGCGGAACTCGCCGGCGTGTTCGCCCAGCGCCGCGCGCGCCGCCTTGACCCCGTCCGCATCCTGGTGCGCCGCCGCCAGCAGCGCAGCGGTGACGTCGCCACGCAGTGCGTCATGCATCATGTCGGCCTGCATGTGGTTGCGCAGCGCGTCCGAGGACACGACCTGCGCGGCGACCGAGCGCAGCAGCCCCTGCTGCGCGCCGTAGCCGACCCCGCCCAGCGCGAGCAGGGCGAGCACCGCCACCAGCACCAGGATCCCGAGCATATGCATGATTTTCATCGGTGTGGCCCGATCAGAAACGGAAGGACAGGCCCGCGCCGAGCGCGTGGTCCGGCGAACGGTCGTTGAGGCCGCGGCTGTACACCACGTCCAGCTGCACGTCCTGGGTGAGCAGCCAGGCCGAGCCGATGTCGAGCAGGGCGATGGTGCCGCCGTCGTCGGCATGCGCGATCTGCGGCAGGGCCAGCTCCACGAACGAGCGGGTGCGGTCGTTCCAGGCCTTGCCCAGCACCACGCCGAAGATGCCGGCGGTGTAGCGATGTCCGCCGTCGCCTTCGTCGCGGATCACGCCCGGCATCATGCCCAGGGACACGCTGTCGCTGAGTTCCCATTCGGCCACCAGGCGGAACGAGGGGCGTGCACCGCTGCCGCGTACGTTGCGCGCGCCGCTGGGCAGGTCCACGTGCAGCAGCCAGGCCAGCGAGGCGCCGCCGATCTCGCTGGCCAGGTGGTGCTTGAGGCCCAGCGAGATGTCGGAGAAGCCGGAGACGTCGCCGCCGACGGGGACGTCGATGGTCTGCCAGCCGTCGGTCTCCAGGCGCAGTTCCCAGGTCGGGCCGATGCCGTAGCGGAACAGGGTGGGCGTGGCATAGCCGTCGACATCGCCGTCGCGTTCCCAGGCCACGCTGGTTTCCACCTGCAGGCGGCGGTCGCCGACGGTGAGGCTGGATTCGACGAAGTCCGGGCGATCGGTGGCGATCGGCTCGGCCTCGGCATGGACATGGCCTGCGAGGCTGGCGAGGCCGCACAAGGTCAGACAGGTGGCGATAACGCGTCGCTTCATGGCGGCTCCCGTGGCGGTTCGGTCGGAACCGTGGATCCGGGCGCAGTGCGGCCGGCGCCGGGGCGCGCGTCGCGGTGCCCATGGCATGGCAGTTCCGCTTTCTATATCGACCCTGAATACACTTTCTTTACGAGCGTGACGCGCTAAGCGCTCTGTGGGACGTCGTCACCCGCTGCCCGGCAGCCGCACCGCGAGACGCACAGCGCGCCTCGCGGTGGCAGCGGGGCGCTGCAGCGGCTCAGAACTCCTGCCACTGCCCGTCGTCGGTCGACGCGGTCGCGCGCGGGACCGCCCGCAGCGGGGCCGCTGCCGGTCGCCGCGGCGTTGCTGCCGGGGCGGCCGGAGCAGGCGGAGCAGGGCGGCGCACAGGCGCCGGCGCGGCGCTCGCCACCGCGGCGCTGGTGTCCAGCTTGAACAGGGCCACGGCCTGGTTGAGCTGGCCGGCCTGGTCTTCCATCGAACGCGCCGCGGCGGTGGCTTCCTCGACCAGCGCGGCGTTCTGCTGGGTGGCCTCGTCCATCTGGGTGATGGTCTGGTTGACCTGCTCGATGCCGGCGGACTGCTCCTGCGAGGCGGCCGAGATCTCGCCCATGATGTCGGTGACGCGCTGCACCGAGGCGACGATCTCCTGCATGGTGGTGCCGGCCTGTTCGACCAGGGCGGAACCTTGTGCGACACGGCCGACCGAGTCGTCGATCAGGCCCTTGATCTCCTTGGCGGCATTGGCAGAGCGCTGGGCGAGGGTTCGCACTTCGCTGGCGACCACGGCGAAGCCGCGGCCCTGTTCGCCGGCACGCGCCGCTTCCACGGCCGCGTTCAAGGCGAGGATGTTGGTCTGGAAGGCGATGCCGTCGATCACGCTGATGATGTCGGCGATCTTCTTCGACGAGGCCTCGATCCCACTCATGGTCTCGACCACCTGGCCGACCACCGCGCCGCCCTGCGAGGCGACCGTGGCTGCACCGGTGGCGAGCTGGTTGGCCTGGCGGGCGTGCTCGGCGTTCTGCTTGACCGTGGAGGTCAGCTCTTCCATCGACGCAGCGGTCTCTTCCAGGCTGGCCGCCTGCTGTTCGGTGCGGCGCGACAGATCGTCGTTGCCGGCGGCGATCTCGGCCGCGGCGCCGTTGATGCTGACCGCGGCGGTCTGGATGCGCGCGACGATGGCGGCCAGCTGTTCGGTGGTGGCATTGGCGTCGTCGCGCATGGTGGCGAACACGCCCTGGAACTGGCCGTGCATGCGCGCGGTCAGATCGCCGGCGGCGATTGCTTTCAACAGCGTGGACAGCGCCTGCAGGTTGCCATCGGCGGTGGCCATCAACTGATTGAGGCTCTCGACCATCAGGCGGAAGTCGTACTGGAAGCGCTCGGCGTCGCCACGCACGCTGAAGTCGCCGGCGGCGGCGGCGCCGGCCAGGTGCTTGATCTCGGTGTTCATCGCGGTGAGGTTGCGCTTGACCGTGTCCATGGTTTCGGTCAGCACCGCCTTTTCGCCGGGCAGCCGATCCATGTCCTCGGACAGGTCGCCGATGGCGTAGCGGCCCATGATCTGCGCCAGGCGCATCTTGACCGCGATATGCGAGGCGGCCAGGGCGTTGCTGTCGTGGACCATGCGCCCGTAGTCGCCGGGGAAGGCCGCTTCGTCCATGCGGTAGCTGATCTCGCCGGCGTCGTGGCGCTGGGCCATCTCCTTCTGCGCGTCGAGTACCGCGCGCAGCTGCTGCTGCATGCGTTGCAGCGATCCCAGCAGCTGCCCCAATTCGTCGTTGCGCGGATACTGGATGCGGCTGTCCAGGCGGCCGGCGGCGACCGCGCTGGAGACTTCCACCGCACTGGCCAGCGGCTTGACCACCAGCCGCCGCAGCAGCAGGTAGAGTCCGCCGCTGAGCAGCAGCGCGGCGCACAGGCCGACCGCCACGATGGTCCACAGCAGGCTGCGCGCCTGCGCCATCAGCACCGCCTTCGGCACCGCCACGCCCAGCGCGAAGCGCTCCTGGGCCTGGCCGATCTGCAGCGGCACATACACTTCCACGTCGGTGGCGCCGGTCTGCGGATCGACGGTGTTGCGGCCGACGGTCTTGCCCTGGGCGATCTCGGCCAGCAAGGCGCGGGTGGCCGGATCCTGCAGCTTCTTGCCGACCAGTGCCGGATCGCGGTCGGCGACGATGGCGCCGCCCGGCGAGAGCAGGCGCACGCGGCCGGCACCGAGCGGGCGCAGCTTGGCGACGCGCTGCTGCAGCGTGGCCAGGCCGAAATCGGTGGTGACCACGCCCAGGAACTTGCCGTCTTCCAGGATCGGCGTGCTGACCGTGGTCATCAGCACCTTCTTGCCGGCGATCTCGTAATCGTAGGGTTCGGCGACGGTCGGCCGCAGCAGCTTGCGCGGATTCAGATACCAGTCGCCGG
The DNA here is from genome assembly GCF_034105325.1 of Xanthomonas sp. LF02-5. Taxonomy (NCBI): domain Bacteria; kingdom Pseudomonadati; phylum Pseudomonadota; class Gammaproteobacteria; order Lysobacterales; family Lysobacteraceae; genus Xanthomonas; species Xanthomonas sp. LF02-5. The sequence continues at coordinate 216,883 of NZ_JAXGGF010000008.1, forward strand.
CGCCGGCCACGTCGTAGTCGCGCAGCGGATCGCGCACCAGTTTCCCGTTCTGCCAGGACCAGTACACCATGTAGCGGCCGCTGGCGTCATGGCCTGCGCTGTTGACGTAGTCCGCGTCCTTGCCGTCCAGCGCCTGCGGTTCCCATAGCGTGCCCATGCCGGTCCAGTCCGGATGCTGCTGCAGTTCGCGGCGCAGGCTGTCGCTGAACAACTCGCGGGCCTTGTCGTGGCCGCGCTGGGCGAGCAGGGCATTGGCCAGCGCCTGGTTGGAGACCGCGGAGGCGCCGATGGTGTTGCCGATGCGCTCCGATTCCAGGCGCGCGGTGTCGGTCATGCCGACCTTGGCGGAGGCGAGCAGGGCGGAACTGCTGCGGGCGTAGATGATGGCGGCGGTAATGCCGAAGCACAGCAGGGCGATCGCGGCCACGCCGAGCATCAGGCGGGTGGCGACACTGCTCGGGCGAGTGGAGGACGTCGTGGACATCGCGGTCGTCTCGATGGAGAGGAGGGAAAGATCGCGCTGTCGTGGACCGGAGCCTGTTGCCTGCGGGCACAGCAGACCGGAGCGGAGACGTGCGCGACCTTCCGGTTATCGGCACGGCGTCCCAGAAATGTAGGGCGTGTTTGTGGTGCAACGCCACACGCGCCCCGGCACCGGCCATGCGGCCGGAACCGGATGCTCTGTCGGTCGCGTTGGACGGCACCGCATCGCGATCGTTCCCCGATCAAGGCATGTCGAGCGTCGGGCGCGGCGCCGAGCCGCACGACCAAGGCGGCTCGGCGGCCGACAGGACGATGACAACGAAAAAGCCCCGGGAGCGATCGCTCCCGGGGCCGTCGACGCGGACCGGCGGCGACCGCGCGTGCTCAGAACTCCTGCCAGCTGTCGTCGCCCGCCGTGACCGCGACCGGCCGGGCCGATTGCCGGACCGGGCGGGCGGCGGGCTTGGCCACCGGCTTGGCCGCCGACCGGGCGGCCGGGCGGCTCGGTGCGCTGGCGACAGCCGGATGGCCGAGCGGGGCGCTGCTCGCCTCGATCTTGAACACCGCCACGGCCTGGCTCAGTTGGCCGGCCTGTTCTTCCATCGAACGTGCGGCGGCGGTGGCTTCTTCCACCAGCGCGGCGTTCTGCTGGGTGGTTTCGTCCATCTGGGTGACGGTCTGGTTGACCTGCTCGATGCCGGCGGACTGTTCCTGCGAGGCGGCGGCGATCTCGCCCATGATGTCGGTGACGCGCTGCACCGAGGTCACGATCTCCTGCATGGTCTTGCCCGCCTGGTCGACCAGCGCCGAGCCCTGGGCGACACGGCCGACGGAGTCGTCGATCAGACCCTTGATCTCCTTGGCCGCGTTGGCCGAGCGCTGGGCGAGGGTGCGCACTTCGCTGGCGACCACGGCGAAGCCACGGCCCTGTTCGCCGGCACGCGCCGCTTCCACCGCCGCATTCAAGGCCAGGATGTTGGTCTGGAAGGCGATGCCGTCGATGACGCTGATGATGTCGGCGATCTTCTTCGAGGACGCCTCGATCCCGCTCATGGTCTCGACCACCTGGCCGACCACCGCGCCGCCCTGCGAGGCAACCGTGGCTGCACCGGTGGCGAGCTGGTTGGCCTGGCGGGCGTGCTCGGCGTTCTGCTTGACGGTGGAGGTCAGTTCCTCCATCGACGCGGCGGTTTCTTCGAGGCTGGCGGCCTGTTGTTCGGTCCGGCGCGACAGATCGTCGTTGCCGGCGGCGATCTCGCTGGCGGCGCCGTTGATGCTGACTGCCGCGGTCTGGATCCGCGCGACGATCGCCGCGAGCTGTTCGGCGGTGGCGTTGGCATCGTCGCGCATGGTGGCGAACACGCCCTGGAACTGGCCGTGCATGCGCGCGGTCAGGTCGCCGGCGGCGATGGACTGCAGCAGTGCCGACAACGCCTGCAGGTTGCCGTCGGCGGTGGCCATCAACTGGTTGAGGCTCTCGACCATCAGGCGGAAGTCGTACTGGAAGCGCTCGGTATCGCCACGCACGCTGAAGTCGCCTGCGGCGGCCGCGCCGGCCAGGTGCTTGATCTCGCTGTTCATCGCGGTCAGGTTGTGCTTGACCGTGTCCATGGTTTCGGTGAGCACGGCCTTTTCGCCGGGCAGGCGGTCCATGTCCTCGGACAGGTCGCCGATCGCGTAACGGCCCATGATCTGCGCCAGGCGCAGTTTGACCGCGATGTGCGAGGCGGCCAGCGCGTTGCTGTCGCGGACCATGCGCCCGTAGTCGCCCGGGAACACGGTTTCGTCCATGCGGTAGCTGATCTGGCCGGCGTCATGGCGCTGGGCCATCTCCGCCTGCGCGGCGAGCACCGCCTGCAACTGGCTCTGCATCTTGTCCATGCTCAGCAGCAGCACGCCGGCCTCGTCCTTGCTGCGCAGGTCGATCGCATTGTCGAGCTTGCCGCGGGCGATGGCGTCGGCCACGCCGATCGCGGTGCCCAGGCGCTTGAGCAACTGGCGGCGGATCACGATCGCCATGCCGACCGCGGCCACGATCACCAGCAGGTTGCCCAGCAGCACCGCCCACTTGTTCTGCGCGCGCACGGCGGTCAGGGTCTCGGTGCGCTTGGCCAGCAGGCCGCGCTCCTCGTTGCTGAAGTCGCCCAGCAGGCCGCGGATCTCCTGCATCGCCTTGCGGTCGCGGGCCTGGCTGAACGCCGCGGTGATCTTTGCCGGGTCGTCGGATTGGGCGCGCAGCGCGATGATCTGCTTCTCGATGCCGACCAGGTCATCGAACGCCGCGTGCACCTTCTCCAGCCGCGCCTGCTGGCGTGGATTGTCCGCGGTCAGGCGCTTGGCCTCGGCGAAGTTCTTTTCGAATTCGGCGACGCCCGTGGTGAACGGTTGCAGATGCTGCTGCTCGCCCGCCAGCAGATAGCCACGCGAGCCGGTCTCGACGTTGAGGGCATCGATTTCCATCATGTCGCCGGTGGCCATCACCTTGTAGGTATGGTCGTTCATGTCGGCGGCGCTGTTGAGCGAAGACAGGCTGCTCAGGCTGATCGAGCCGATGACCACCGTGATCAGCACGATTACGGCAAAGCTGAGCGCGAGCCTGGCGGAGAGACTGAGATTCTTGAGCGTCATCGTCGGAGTCCTGGTGGAAAGGTGAAGCGTTGGGGATGGCGTACCCCCTTGCCTGAGTCGATGTCCGCGGAGGCGCTGGGCGGTGCCCTATCTGTTTCTGTTGCAAGTCGAAAAGCTCAGTTGATAGTTCTTGTCTTTTCAATAGGCATTGACGATTTAGACTTCCTTTACGATTTGGCTTGTCTTGCTTTGGTTGTTTTGTGGCAACTCTTGTTCAAATTTGTAGACAATTTGTGTGCGCTACCCCCGTATCGGCGTGCGCACTCTGTTCTTTAAGGCGGGATGGTGCGGATTTAGATTCGCTTCACGTTGGCTTCACTCCGACAGGGATAGGCGTCGCGCTTTTCCGGGCGCCACGCCCGTCGATTCGCCTCCAGCCGTGTGGAATGACTCAAAAAAAGAGCCCGGGAGCTGGCGCCCCCGGGCTTCGTTACCCGTGTCAGTGGGATGCGCGGTGAAGCGCGATCAGAACTCCTGCCAGTCGCCACCGCCCGCAACCACGTCTGTGGTCTTGGCTGCAGCAACGGCCACCGGCCGGCGTGCGACCGCTGGTGGTGCAGGCATCTTGGCCGGTCGCTTGGCGCCGACGCTGGCGAGCGCGGCTGGCGGCGCGGCGCGGCGCGGTGCCGTCGGTGCCTGCTGGTCGATCTTGAACAGGGCCACGGCCTGGCTCAGCTGGCCGGCCTGGTCTTCCATCGAACGCGCGGCGGCGGTGGCTTCTTCCACCAGGGCGGCGTTCTGCTGGGTGGCCTCGTCCATCTGCATCACGGTCTGGTTGACCTGCTCGATGCCGGCCGACTGTTCCTGCGAGGCGGCGGAGATCTCGCCCATGATGTCGGTGACGCGCTGCACCGAGGCCACGATCTCCTGCATGGTCTTGCCGGCCTGGTCGACCAGGGCCGACCCGGTGGCGACGCGGCCGACCGAGTCGTCGATCAGGTCCTTGATCTCCTTGGCCGCATTCGACGAGCGCTGGGCGAGGGTGCGCACTTCGCTGGCCACCACGGCGAAGCCGCGGCCCTGCTCGCCGGCACGCGCCGCTTCCACCGCCGCGTTGAGCGCCAGGATGTTGGTCTGGAACGCGATGCCGTCGATGACGCTGATGATGTCGGCGATCTTGCGCGAGGAGGCCTCGATGCCGCTCATGGTCTCGACCACCTGACCGACCACCGTGCCACCCTGCGAGGCGACCGACGCGGCGCCAGTGGCGAGCTGGTTGGCCTGGCGGGCGTGTTCGGCGTTCTGCTTGACCGTGGAGGTCAGCTCTTCCATCGACGCGGCGGTTTCTTCCAGGCTGGCCGCCTGCTGCTCGGTGCGGCGCGACAGATCGTCGTTGCCGGTGGCGATCTCGCTGGCGGCGGCGTTGATGCTGACCGCGGCAGTCTGGATGCGCGCGACGATGGCCGCCAGTTGTTCGGTGGTGGCGTTGGCATCGTCGCGCATGGTGGCGAACACGCCCTGGAACTGGCCGTGCATGCGCACGGTCAGGTCGCCGGCGGCGATCGACTGCAGCAGCGACGACAGCGCCTGCAGGTTGCCGTCGGCGGTGGCCATCAGCTGATTGAGGCTGTCGACCATCAGGCGGAAGTCGTACTGGAAGCGCGCGGCGTCGCCACGCACGCTGAAGTCGCCGGCGGCCGCCGCACCGGCCAGGTGCTTGATCTCGCTGTTCATCGCGGTCAGGTTGTGCTTGACCGTGTCCATCGTCTCGCTGAGGCGGGCTTTCTCGCCGGGCAGGCGGTCCATGTCCTCGGACAGGTCGCCGATGGCATAGCGGCCCATGATCTGCGCCAGGCGCTCGGTCACCGCGATGTGCGCGGCGGCCAGGGCATTGCTGTCGCGGACCATGCGCCCGTAGTCGCCGGGGAAGACGCTCTCGTCCATGCGGTAGCTGATCTGGCCGGCATCGTGGCGCTGGGCCATATCGGCCTGCGCGGCCAACACGGCCTGCAGCTGCTGCTGCATGCGGCCCATGGCGTTCAACAAGCGGCCGGTTTCGTCGCGGGCCTCGGTGCGCACGGCATTGTGCATGTCGCCATTGGCGATGGCCTCGGCGGTGCGGGTGGCCAGGCCCAGCGGTGCGGTCAGGCTGCGGGTGATGACCAGCGCCAGCAAGACGCTGAGTACCAGGGCCAGCACGGTACCGCCGATCAGAAGCATGCGGCCACGGTGCATCGCGTCCAGCGCCGCCTGATAGCCTTCGGCGGCCTGCGACTTCTGCCGATCGGCGAACTCGCGGATCTTGCTCTGCCACGCCAGGGTCGCCGGCAGCGCTTCGCGATTGAGCATCTCCAGCGCCTGGGCATTCTCGCCCTTTTCGCCCAGCGCGACGATGGCGTCGTTGATCTGTTTCGCAGCGGCGCGCTTGGCGTCCATCTCGGCGCGGATGACGCGGCCGCCGGCGGTGCTGGACAGCTTGTCCATCTTGGCGCGGGCTTCGGCGTAGCGCTCGCGCTGCCGATTGAAGGTCTCCAGCGCCTCTTGCCGCATCGTCGCGTTGGTGGAGGTGGTATAGGTGCTCAGCGCAACCAGCACGGAGGAGTTGGCGTCGAGCATCTGGTTGCTGAACTCGATCTTCGCCATGCGGTCCAGCACGATCATGTCCAGGTGCTTGCGCGCCTCGGCCATGCCGGACAGCCCGATGATCACCAGGACCACCGAAAGAAGAATCAGCACGCCGAAGGCCGCCGACAGGCGGACACCGACGTTGTAGCGTTGCAGAAGGCGGGTCATTTCACATCTCCAAGGGGCGAAAAGGCTGCTCGGCGCGCAGGGGTGCGACGTCGGCGGTGGACGTGGGCTGACGCGGACGGCCTGCGCTCTAGGCGGCGCCAGTCACATGGCGTGATGACGGGCGACGCGACAGGCGGGTCGTGCGAAAGCGCCGCACTCGCGACGGTGACCATGGCGTTGGCATGCCCGAGTTCCGCCTGTAATCGCCGACGGCGTCGGTCGATCGCTCGGTGGATGCGTCTTCGGTGTCGCAAGACCGCATGCATGGTGGCCCCCCGTGTACGAATGAAGGAACGACGCGTGTTGTGGCGCGCCGGAGATCCCGGGTGTAGGCAAGCTGACGAAACGGACCAAGGAACGGCAAGTCGAAGCTGCGCGCGTGCCGAAGGCAGGCGCGAAAAGGAACAGTCGTCAGGGCTGCGGTTTCCCCGTTCGGTTTTGCGACTTCAGCGATCGGCGCATGCACCGAGCGATCCCTCTGAAGCGCCGACGGACCTCCCCAGGCCGTGTCGGCACGCACCGGTGTAGACAAAAAGCGTGCGCTCGATTTGGTATCGACAGAAGCAGGAGATTCTTGAGCGCCTCAGTACGGTCGTGCCGGCAGTGGTTGCCGTACGCCGCGTCGATGGAGACGATGCGGGCGCCAGCCAGCCTGGCTGCCCCGTACCGACATCGCGGCGTCGCCTATCGAGCGGCCGTGCGGTGCACGGCCGCGCATCGAGGCGACTGGGAGGAGGACTCAGAACTCCTGCCAGTCGCTGCTGGCCGCCTGGGCAAGCGCAACGGACTGCGGCGCCGGCCGCGGCTTGCGTGGCGGAGCAGACGGCACGCTGCGTGGGGCGGGGCGGGCCGTCGACGCGACCGCGATCGATGCGATCGCCGGCAGGGTATCCAACTTGAACACGGACACCGCATCCTGCAACTGCGTGGCCTGTTCCTCCATCGAGCGTGCGGCGGCGGTGGCCTCTTCCACCAGGGCGGCATTCTGCTGGGTGGTCTCGTCCATCTGGGTGACGGTCTGGTTGACCTGCTCGATCCCCGACGCCTGCTCCTGCGAGGCCGCCGAGATCTCGCCCATGATGTCGGTGACGCGCTGTACCGAGGCCACGATCTCGGCCATGGTCTCGCCGGCCTGGCGTACCAGGGTCGAGCCATTGGCCACCTGGTCCACCGAGTCGTCGATCAAGCTCTTGATCTCCTTGGCCGCATTCGAGGAACGCTGGGCCAGGGTCCGCACCTCGCTGGCGACCACCGCGAAGCCGCGACCTTGTTCGCCGGCACGCGCCGCTTCCACCGCCGCGTTCAAGGCCAGGATATTGGTCTGGAAGGCGATGCCGTCGATCACGCCGATGATGTCGGCGATCTTCTTCGACGAGGCCTCGATGCCGCTCATGGTTTCGACCACCTGGCCGACCACGCTGCCGCCTTGCGAGGCCACCGAGGCGGCACCTGCTGCCAACTGGTTGGCCTGGCGCGCGTGCTCGGCGTTCTGCTTGACGGTGGAGGTCAGCTCCTCCATCGACGCAGCGGTTTCTTCCAGGCTGGCCGCCTGCTGCTCGGTGCGGCGCGACAGGTCGTCGTTGCCGGCGGCGATTTCGGTGGCAGCGGCATTGATGCTGACCGCCGCGGTCTGGATGCGGCCGACGATGCCGGTCAGTTGTTCGACGGTGGCGTTGGCGTCGTCGCGCATGGTGGCGAACACGCCGTGGAACTCGCCTTCCATGCGCGCGGTGAGGTCGCCGGCGGCGATGGACTGCAGCAAGGCCGACAGCTTGCCCAGGTTGTGGTCGCTGACCTCCATCATCGCGTTGAGGTCCTGCACCATCAGCCGGAAATCGTGCTGGAAGTGCGCCGCATCGCCGCGGGCGCTGAAGTCGCCGGCCGCCGCCGCGGCGGCCAGACGCTTGATCTCGGTGTTGATCGCCAGCAGGCTGGCCTTGGCCGCATCCATCGACTCGTGCAGGACCGCGCGGCTGCCGGGCAGGCGCCGGGCGTCGCGGCGCAGGTCGCCGTTGGCGTATTCGTTGAGCACGCCGATGGCGTCGACGATGGCGTCCAGGTGCTCGAACATCATGGTGTTGATGCCCTTGCTCAGCTCGCCGTACACGCCCGGGAAGTCCTGCGGCATGCGGTGGGACATGTCCTTGTCGGCATGCAGTTCGATCATCAACGCGGTTTCGCTGGAGAAGCGCTGCAACTGGGTCTGCATGCGGCCCATCGCGACCAGCAGGCGGCCGGGTTCGTCGCGCGCATCGGTGGCCACGTCGTTGTCCAGGCGTCCATCGGCAATGGCTTCGGCGGCGCGGGTGGCCTGGTTCAGCGGTCCGGTCAGGCTGCGGGTGATGGTCCAGGCCAGCAGGCCACTGACGATCAGCACGGCCAGGCCGCCGCCGAGCAGCATGTTGCGGCCATCGGTCATCGCCTCGGTGGCCGTGGCATAGGCCTGCTTCATCTGCGCGTCCTGGATATCGGCGTTTTCCCGAATCTTGGCCTGCCAGGCGGCTGTGGCCGGTCGCGCCTTTTCGTTCAATAGGGCTTGCGCTTCGTCGTTGCGATTGGCCGCGCCGAGCGCAATCACCTGATCGTTGAGCTTGCCAGCGACCGCCCGTTGCGCATCGATCTCCGCGCGCAGCGTGCGGATGCGCTCGCTGGTGTCCTGGAACGCATCGAGTTGCCTGCGCATCTCCATGTAGTGCGCGCGATGCTGCTTGATTTCCGCCAGTGCTTCCCGGTTGAGCTGGTCGCTGCTCACCATTGCCAAGGTGCCGAGGGCGACCAGGATGTTGGCGTTGTCGTCGAGCATGCCGTTGCTGATGCGGATCTTCTCGACGTTGATCTTGACGATATGGTCCAGCTCGTTCCGCGCCCGCGACATGGACAGCAGGCCGGCCGCGACCAGCAGGCAGGACAGCAGGATCAATAGGCCGAACGCGCCGCCGAGGCGGCGGCCCACGTTGTAGCGTTGCAAGAGCGACGTCATGTTGGAACCCCCTGAAAATGGACGAGTCACGGCGTGGTCGGTACCAGGGAAAACCGGTCGTAATGCTGGTTTCATCTGTGATGAAGTGCGTAAAACAGGCGAGAGGCATGCGGAAACATGCGTTCAAGCCACGCCAACACGGCACACGATGCGTTTTCCCCGCTGCTGCAGCACGGCTTCAGCGACCGGCAGCTCCTCCGATCGCTCCCCTGAAGCGCCGGTTCCACCTCCCCAGGTGTGACCGGCACGCACATGTAGACAAAAACTGTGCGCTCAATGTGCATCGGCAATCATGGCGTTTTCTTTAGGGCCGCGTTGCAGTGTGCAGGTCGGATGGCGGGCCGCTTGGAGGCATCTGCGTGCAGCGCGCGTCGCCCCGTTTTTGGCGGCGATGTACGCAGAGACGCCGATCTGCAGCGCGCACCGCAAACAAAAAGCCCCGGCATCGCTGCCGGGGCTCATGTGTGGCGTGACGCCGGAGGACGGGGCGGTCAGGCCGCCTGCTGCACCCGCAGCGAGCGGACCAGGCCACCGATGTCCACGATCAGGGCGACGCGGCCGTCGCCGAGGATGGTGGCACCGGAGATGCCGCTGATGCGCCGGTAGTTGTTCTCGATGTTCTTGACCACCACCTGTTGCTGGCCGATCAGTTCGTCCACTTCCAGCGCCAGCTTCTGCCCGTCGGCCTCGACCACCACCACCAGCGGTTCTTCGCTCTGCTCGATGCGGCCGAAGCCGTAGGAGTCGCTGAGCGAGAGGATCGGCAGGTACTCGCCACGGACCCGCAGCACGCGGCCTTCGCCGGCCATGGTGCGGATGTCGTCGGCCTTGGGCTGCAGCGCCTCGATGACGTAGGCCAGCGGCAGGATCAGGGTTTCGCCCGACACCGCCACGGTCATGCCGTCGAGGATCGCCAGGGTCAGCGGCAGGCGGATCAGCACGCGGGTGCCGCGGCCGGATTCGCTTTCCAGCTGCACTTCGCCGCCCAGGCCCTGGATGTTGCGGCGGACCACGTCCATGCCGACGCCACGGCCGGACAGGTCGGTGACCGCGTCGGCGGTGGAGAAGCCCGGGGCGAAGATCAGGTCCCAGACCTGCGCATCGCTCGGGTTGTCCGGCACGGCGATGCCGCGTTCGGCGGCCTTGGCCAGGATGCGGTTGCGGTTGAGGCCGGCGCCGTCGTCGCTGACTTCGATGACGATGTGGCCGCCCTGGTGCGAGGCCGCCAGGGTGATGGTGCCGGTCTCGTCCTTGCCGGCGGCGCGGCGCGCCTCCGGCAGTTCCAGGCCGTGGTCGATCGAGTTTCGCACCAGGTGCACCAGCGGATCGGCGATCTTCTCGATCAGGCCCTTGTCCAGCTCGGTGCCTTCGCCGATCGTGCGCAGGCGCACCTGCTTGCCGAGGCGGGTGGAGAGGTCGCGGACCAGGCGCGGGAAGCGGCGGAACACCGCGTCCACCGGCAGCATGCGCACGCCGATCACCGCTTCCTGCAGGTCGCGGGTGTTGCGTTCGAGCAGGTCCAGGCCGGCGAACAGGCGCTCGGCCACGGCCTGGTCCAGGCCGGTGGAAACCTGCTTGAGCATGGCCTGGGTGATGACCAGTTCGCCGACCAGGTTGATCAGCGCGTCGACCTTGTCGACGCTGACGCGGATCGAGCTTTCCGCTTCGTGCGCGGCCGCGGCATTGCCCGCCGGCGCATTCGCGGCCACGGCGGCGGCCGGGGCGGCGGTGGCGGCGGTCGGCGGCGCGGTCAGCACCGGCGCCGGCGCGGTGGCCAGGCTCGGCGGCGGCACCGGGCGGATTTCCAGCTCGCAGTCGTCGATGACCCAGGCGAAGGTGTCTTCGATCGCGCTGCGCGGGATCTTGCCGACCAGGCCCAGGTCCCAGGCCAGGTAGGCCTCGAGCGGATCGAGTTCGGCGAAGCCGGGCAGGCGCGTGCTGCGGCAGGCGACCTGTAGCGGACCGAGGTGTTCGAGTTCGCGGATGATGCGCAGCGGGTCGTTGCCGCTCATGAACAGCGACGGCGCCGGAGTGAAGCCGATCTGCCAGGCTTCCGGCTCGGCCGGCTGGTTCGCCGCCGGGGTGGCGACGGTGGGCGCGGCCGGGCCGCCGTTCAACGCGTGCTGCAGGCGCTCGTGCACGGCCTTGACCGCGGCCGGATCGGCCGGGACGCCGTGTTCGGCTTCGCGCAGCAGGGCGCGCAGCACGTCCACCGAGCCGAGGATGGCGTCGATCGCGTGCGCTTCGACTTCGCGCTTGCCGGCGCGCAGTTCGTCGAGCAGCGTCTCCAGCACGTGGGTGAGGCCGGCCATCGCCTCGAAACCGAAGGTGGCGGCGCCGCCCTTGATCGAGTGCGCGGCGCGGAACACCGAGTTGATGGTCTCGGGGTCGCGATTGCCTTCTTCCAGCGACAGCAATCCGGCTTCCATCGCGTCCAGCCCTTCGCGGCTTTCCTCGAAGAAGGTGGCGTGGAAACGTTGCAGGTCCATGCTCATGGGGCGGGAATCCGGAAAAGGAGGGGAGGGATCAGCCCAGGACTTTCTGGACGGTGGCGATCAGCTGTTCGGGATTGAACGGCTTGACCAGCCAGCCGGTCGCACCGGCCGCCTTGCCCTCGGACTTCTTCTCCGCCGCCGACTCGGTGGTCAGCATCAGCATCGGGGTGAACTTGTAGTCCGGCAGCTGCCGCAGTTCGCGGATCAGGGTGATGCCGTCCATGTTCGGCATGTTGACGTCGGTGACCACCGCGTTGAAGCGCTGGCCCTTGGCGCGGCCCAGCGCGACCGCGCCGTCTTCGGCTTCTTCGACGGCAAAGCCGGCCGAGGTGAGGGCGAAGGAGACCATCTGGCGCATCGACGCCGAATCGTCCACTACCAAGATACGTGCGCTCATGCCGCGTTCTCCACAGATTTCAGATTGTCAGGGGTTGCAGGAAGGCCCAGCGATTCGCTGACCCCTAGCAGGCGTGCCGCGTCGCGAAAGGTGGCGTTGCAGGCCTCGAATTCGGTGCGCTTGCCGTCCTTGCGACGGGCATCGACGAATGCGCACAGCACCTGTACGGATGCGGTATGGATGCGGCGGACTTCGCCGGCGTCCAGCCGCAGCACGTCGTCCGACGCAAGGAACGCGGTCAGGCGTTGTTTCAGGTCGGCGCTGGTCTCGATACCGAGATCTTCGCCAAGGGGGACTGTGCTCATCATTGCTCCGCACCAATGGTTCTATGGCAGATAACGGCCGTGGCCTGAAAAGCTTTAGCGGCGGTTGGAAAGTGCGGCACCGTTCCCAGTTGCCGCCCCCCGGCCCGGGTCAGTGCAGCAGTTGCTCGGCGTCGAGCAGGATCATCGGCTGCTGCGCCAGCCGCGCCACGCCGCGGAACAGATGGTTGGAAATGCGGCAGATGCGGGCGTTGTCCGGCGGCTCGATCTGCTGGTCGCTGAGGCTGGCCACGTCTTCCACGGCCGATACGCGCAGGCCCAGGGTCTCGCCATTCTCTTCCAGCACCACCACCCGGGTCTGCATGTCCATCTCGATCGGCGCCGCGCCCAGGTGCACGCCGAGGTCGAGCACCGGCACCACCTGGCCGCGCAGGTTCATGATGCCGAGCATGGCCGGCGGCGTGCCGCGCAGGGCCAGCAGCGGCACCGGCAGCACCACTTCCTGCACCTTCAGCAGTTCCAGGGCGTAGGCCTGCTCGCCGCAGCGCAGGCGCAGCCAGCGGGTGCGGCGCTCGGCCAGGCGTTCGGGGGCGATGGCCGAGCCATGCGGCACGGCCGGTGCCATGAAGGCCTGCAGGTTCGGCGGCAGCTTCGCGCCGGCGGCCTGGGCGCGGCTGGCTTCGGCGCGGCGTTCCGGCGGCACCGCCATCGGCGGACGCTTGACCGCGCGCGCGGCGGCGGCATCGTCTTCGGCGGCCAGATCGCGCGGCACGGCGGCACGCTGCCGCTCCATCGCCGCGACCGCGTCCAGGTCGGCCTGGCGCTCGGCCTGCTGGGCCGGCGTCAGCGCGGCGGGCGCGGGTGCTGCTTGCGACATGATGCCGGCCAGGGCCGGATCGGAGTCGGCTTCGGCTAGGACCGCGGCAGCGATCTGCTCGGGCGTCGGGCCGGCCGGCGCAGGTGCGAGCGCCTGCTGCGACATGATGCCGGCCAGGGCCGGATCGGAATCGGCTTCGGCCAGGACCGCGGCGGCGATCTGTTCGGGCGTCGGACCGGCGGGCGCGGGCGC
>NZ_JAXGGF010000009.1:0-115360 GCF_034105325.1 Xanthomonas sp. LF02-5
TGCAGCAACGATGTCGCGATCTGATCGGGGGCGTTGTGGGAGGGACTTCAGTCCCGACTGCAGGCGGCCGGCCAGGCACGTGTCGCTCGCGTTTCGCGACCGAATGGCATCGCGCATCGCTGCTTGTTGCCGTGGTTCAGTGAAACCAGCCGTCGCCTCGCAAGAGCGGCTTCAGCCGCGACAGGAGCATTCCCGGTACCGCCTTTGGCGGCTGAAGCCGCTCCTGCAGCCGCGAAGAATGCACGGGCTGCCCGGCCTCCTGCAGCAAGCGAAATCGAGAGATGGGGCCGGGTGACTCTCTAGCGCGGCGCCCCGAACGCGCTGCCACATCAGGCACCGCGCGATGCCAACGCAACCGCCGCGATCGACTCAATCGCCGTCGTACAGCGGAAAGTGCACCAGCGGCGCCGGCGTGCCGGCAGCGGCGACCGCGCTGCCGTTGAGGCCCATGTCCCAGGCCAGGCCGGCCCAGACCGGGTCGGCGATGCGCGCGTCCTGCTGCGCCGGTGCGCGTGCGATCAGCAACTGCCGCAGTTCGGCCTGGGCCAGCGTTTCCAGCCGTCGCAGGGCGTGGCCGGGCTGGCGCGGTGCGGTCACCGGCCGGATGCCGGATGCGGCCACCGGCTCGGACGCAGGCACGTGCGCGCTGCTGCTGTCATCGCAGGACATGGCCGCAACTCGGGACAGGGACTGGAGATGCATCGACATCGACGGGGCCGGACGGGAAGGGCAGAGACGACAAGCCCCGGCAGGGGCCGGGGACTCGTCGGTTCATGGCGCGGAGCGCGACAAGGCGGACTTAGAACAACTCGACCGTGCCGGCACCCATGCTCTGCTGCGCCACCGGCTTGTGCGGCGGACGCTCCCACTCGGTGCGCATGTCGCGCAGGCGGTTGCCGACCCGCTGCAGGGCGTCGAGCAGTTCGTGGTCGAACACGCCGCCATTGCGGTGCAGCAGTTCCTGCAGCGCCACGGCCTCGCGGTTGATCGCGGTCAGGCGGTCCAGGTGGGTGTGCACGCCGCCCAGGGCCTGGGTGGCGATGTCCTCGAACTGCAGGGCGCGCACCGCTTCGGCGACGCTGCTGTCGATGGCGCGGCCGCACTCGGAGATCTCACGCATGCCGTCGCCCAGCGAGTGGTTGATCGCGGCCACGTTGTCCAGCATCGCCGCGGCCTCGGCCCGCGCCTCGCGGGAGCGGTCCATGTCGCGGGAGGCCATGTTCGAGACCGTCTCGCGGACCTTGGCGATGGCGTCCTTGGAGCTGTGCGCCAGCTTGCGGATCTGCTCGTTGAAGGTGGTCGAACGCTCGGAGAGGTTGCGCACCTCGTCGGCCACCACCGCGAAGCCGCGGCCCGCCTCGCCGGCGCGCGCCGCTTCGATCGCCGCGTTCAGCGCCAGCAGATTGGTCTGGTCGGCGATCGACTTGACGTCCTCCAGCAGGGCGAAGATGCCGTCCAGGTGCTGGGACATGTCGTCGATGTAGTGCACCGTGGTGCTGCTCTGGCCGCTGACCTGCTCCAGCGCCTCCACCAACTGCTCCATGCGCTGGCTGGCATGCTGGGCGAAGCGGGCCACGTCCACCCCGGCGCCGCCGTCTTCGCCGGCGCGGTCGACGATGCGGGCAAGCGCCACGCTCTGCTGCCGCGACTTGCGGTTCATCGCCTCGAAGCTGCCACCCAGGCCGCTGACCGCCTGGCGGATCAGTTCGCGGGCACGTTCGATCTCCGAGCGCGAGCCCTCGATCTCGTTGCCGACGAAGCTGCGCAGCTCGGTCAGCAGGTGGTCCTGCTCGCGCATGACCTTGGCCTGCTCCGGCGAGCGCCGGCTCTGGCTGTACGCGGTCCAGCCGGCGAAACCGAGCCAGCTCAGCGTCATGGTGGTGAGGATGGCCCAACGGACCGGGGCCGGCCAATCGAAGCCGGCGGCGATGGGGAACAGCAGCGTCAGGGCGAGCGGGGCGGCCAGACGGATCAGGAGGCGTGAGTACATGGAAGTTCTCGGCAGATTCACGATTGCTGTATCGGCCGCCCCCCCCGGGTCTTTAGCAACGTGGTGCGCGGATCATCGAAACCTGCCGACATTCGTACGATCCGCGTCGCAGAACCACCGCGGGCGGCGCGCTGCCGGCCCGGCGCCGGCACCCCGGGGACTCAGCGCAAGGCGCGGTCCACGGTCTCGCGCATGCGCCGCTTGGCCAGCAGGAAATCCCACAGGCTGCCGCCCATCTGCCGCCACAGCACCGCCGAACGCACCGCCGCCAGCAGCAGTGCGCGGATCTCCGCCACCACCCCGGCCTGACCCAGGTAATGCGGGTTGCCCTGCACCATCACCCGCGGGCGCAGGTGGCTGATGGTGTCGGCGTAGAGCTGGCCCAACGCCGCGATCACCTCGGGGTGGGTGCTGTCGGCATGGCGCTCCAGCAGCGGCGCGATCCGGGCCAGGCCGGCATCGACCTTGGCGTCGGTCTCGGCATCGCCGGCGAAGCGCCGTTCCAGCTGGATCACCGCCAGCGCCAGCCGCGGCAGCACCTCGTCCTGGCCCTGGTTGCGGAAGTAGTTGTGCAGCAGGCGCAGGCCCGGCGCCAGGTCGGCGCGGCGGCCATAGACCGCTTCGGGGCTGGGCGCGTCGATGCGGAACACGCTGTCGAGCAGGGTACGCACCAGCGACGCCTCGGACTGGCCGGTCTCGGCGATGCGCCGCACCTGCTGCAGGGCCTGGGCCATGCCCGCCAGCGCCAGCATGCGCGCGTCCATGGAATCGGTCATCGAATGGGGTCCTCGTGTACGGCGGGGGCCTGCTGCGCCAGGCGGCGCTCCAGCGGGGCATCGGTGGTGGCGATCACGGCGCCGCCCAGGCATTCCTCGCCTAGGTACAGCACCAGCGACTGCCCGGGGGTGACGGCGCGCTGCGGGCGCGCGAAGCGGACCGACAGGGTGCCGTCGTCGCCGACCTCGACCGTGCAGGGCTCGTCGGCCTGGCGATAGCGGGTCTGCGCGGTGCACTCGAAGCGCCGTGCCGGCGGTGCACCGGCGATCCAGTGGGCGGCCTCGGACTGCAGCCCGTTGGCCATCAGGTAGGGACTGTCGCGGTCCTGGTCGACGTACAGCACGTTGCGGGAGACATCCTTGCCGACCACGTACCACGGCGCCGCGGCGCGGCCGCGCACCCCGCCGATGTTCAGGCCCTCGCGCTGGCCCAAGGTGAAGTAGAACACCCCCGGATGCTCGGCCACGACCTGCTCGTGCGGGTCGCGGATCTCGCCGCGCCGCGCCGGCAGGTAGCGGCCGAGGAATTCGCGGAAATCGCGTTCGCCGATGAAGCAGATGCCGGTGGAATCCTTCTTGGCGTGGGTCGGCAGGCCGGCTTCGCGGGCGATGCGGCGCACCTGTTCCTTGGGCAGTTCGCCGACCGGGAACAGGGTCGCGGCCAGTTGCGCCTGGCCCAGCTGGTGCAGGAAGTAGCTCTGGTCCTTGTTGCGGTCCAGCCCGCGCAGCAGCCGCCAGCGACCACCGAGGCTGTCCACCCGCGCGTAGTGGCCGGTGGCGATGCGCTCGGCGCCGAGCTCGCGCGCCGCGTCCAGGAAATGCTTGAACTTGACCTCGCGGTTGCACAGCACGTCCGGGTTGGGCGTGCGCCCGGCGGCATATTCGGCCAGGAAGTGCGCGAACACGCCTTGCCAGTACTCCTGCGAAAAGTCGCGGAAATGGAAGGGGATGCCCAGTCGCCCGCACACCGCCACCGCATCGCGGCGGTCGTCGTCGGCGCGGCAGTCGCCGCTGCCGTCGTCGGCCCAGTTCTGCATGAACAGGCCGGACACCGCCGCGCCCTGCTGGACCAGCTGCCAGGCCGCCACCGACGAATCCACGCCGCCGGAGACCCCGACCATGACCGCTGCACCGCTCATGCCACCTGCCGCAGCAGATCCAGCGGGTAGCGGCGCCCGGCCAGGTAGTCGGCCACCACCTGCCACACCAGCGGGCTGCGCCAGCGCGGCGCTTCGGCCTCCAGTTCGGCCGGGGTCATCCACAGCGCGCGCACGATGCCGGTGTCCAGCGGCCGCTGCGCATCGTGCGCGACCGGATCGGCGGCGAAGGCGAAGCGCAGGTAGTGGCGGCCGGTGTCGGCCTTCCACTGGTAGGCGCCGATGAACGCGGTCGGCTGCACCTGCCAGCCGGTTTCCTCCAGCGTCTCGCGCACCGCGGCCTCGATCAGGCTCTCGTCCGGCTCCAGGTGGCCGGCCGGCTGGTTCAACACCAGCGCACCGGCGATGGCTTCCTCGACCTGCAGCAGGCGTCCGTCGCGCACCACCACCGTGGCCACGGTCACGTCCGGCTGCCAGGGTTCCGCGGCCGCCGTCATCAGAACAGATCCTTGCCGCCGTTCAGTTCGGCGTCCATCGCGTCGGCGCCACGCGCGGCCGCCTCCAGTGCTTCGCGCAGCGCCGCATCGTCGGCATCGGCGGGGATCTTGACCACGAACACCGCGGTGCCGCCCTGGCGCACCCAGCCGCCGAGGATGTCCGACTGCGCATCCTCCAGCAGCCGGTTGGCGACCTTGGCGGGCAGGCTGTCGCCCTGCGCCTGGTAGGCCGGCGACCACACCTCGCGGATGCGGTAGCTGCCGAAGGTCTCAACCGGCGAGCGCACATAGGTGAGCTGCTTGCGCTCCTGCCCGTGGTCGCGCAGGCCGAACAGCACCTGGTAGTCGCCGTCCTCGTCCGCCTGTACGTCGTAGCCCAGCGCCTGCAGGCGCTTGCCCAGCGCCGCATCCGGCGTCTCGGCGGCGGCCGGCAGGGCGGCGGCGAGCAGCGCGGCGAGCAGCGGAAGCTTGAGGAACATCGTCGAATGCATGCGGAGCGCCATCGAAAGGAGGGGAATTGTGCGGGCAGGGCCGGCGATCGTCCAATCCTGGCCGGCGACCCCCGTATATAATGTGCGGATGCCCCGCAAGAATTCCCCCGAGCACGATCATGGCGTCATGGTGGAGACCGGCAAGCCGGAAGTCGCCCGCCCGCCCATGTATCAGGTGCTGCTGCTGAACGACGACTACACCCCGATGGACTTCGTGGTGACCGTGCTGCAGCAGTTCTTCTCCCTGGACCTGGAGCGCGCCACCCAGGTGATGCTGCACGTGCATACCCGCGGCCGCGGGGTGTGCGGGGTCTATACCCGCGAGGTGGCTGAATCCAAGGTGGCTCAGGTGAACGAGTTCTCGCGGATGAACCAGCATCCCCTGTTGTGCACGATGGAAAAAGCCTGATAGTGGGAGGCGTCGGTCACCGGTTTGCCCGGACTAACGCGGTGTGAACACACTGATCCGATAGGGTTGTGGAAATTCGCAACTCAAGCCACATATTGTCGGCAACAGACGTCGGAGTACACCATGTTCAGCAAAGATCTCGAGCAGACCATCGGCCAGTGCTACAAGCGCGCCCGGGAAGCCCGTCATGAGTTCATGACGGTGGAGCACCTGCTGTTGGCATTGCTCGACAATCCCTCCGCCCAGGCCGTGCTCAAGGCCTGCGGCGCCGACGTCGACCGCCTGCGCGGCGACCTGGAACAGGCCATCGAAGCCTCGGTGGCGCGCCTGGCCGACGACGATGGCCGCGACACCCAGCCCACCCTGGGCTTCCAGCGGGTGCTGCAGCGGGCCGTCTACCACGTGCAGTCCTCGGGCAAAAAGGAAGTCAGCGGCGCCAACGTACTGGTGGCGATCTTCGGCGAGAAGGACTCGCACGCGGTGTACTTCCTGAACCAGCAGGACATCACCCGTCTGGACATCGTCAACTACCTGTCCCATGGCATCGCCAAGATGGGCGAGGACGGCGAGCACGCCGCGCCGTCCGACGGCGAGCCCAAGGGCGAGGCGGGCGAGGGCGAGCCCAAGGGCGACGCACTGGCCGAGTACGCCACCAATCTGAACGAGCAGGCCCGCAACGGCCGCATCGACCCGCTGGTGGGCCGCGCCGACGAGATCGAGCGCACCATCCAGGTGCTGTGCCGCCGCCGCAAGAACAACCCGCTGTACGTGGGCGAGGCCGGTGTCGGCAAGACCGCCATCGCCGAGGGCCTGGCCAAGCGCATCGTCGAGGGCACGGTGCCTGAGGTGCTGGCCGACGCGGTGATCTTCTCGCTCGACCTGGGCGCGCTGGTCGCCGGCACCAAGTACCGCGGCGACTTCGAGAAGCGCCTGAAGGGCGTGCTGACCTCGCTGAAGAAGGTGCCCAACGCGGTGCTGTTCATCGACGAGATCCACACCATCATCGGCGCCGGTTCCGCCTCCGGCGGCACCATGGACGCCTCCAACCTGATCAAGCCGGCGCTGTCCTCGGGCGAGCTGCGCTGCATCGGCTCAACCACGTTCCAGGAGTATCGCGGCATCTTCGAGAAGGACCGCGCCCTGGCGCGGCGTTTCCAGAAGATCGACATCGTCGAGCCGACCGTGGGCGAGACCTTCGAGATCCTGCAGGGCCTCAAGCCCAAGTACGAGGCGCACCACGGCGTGACCTACGCCGACGATGCGTTGCAGGCGGCGGTGGACCTGTCGGTCAAGCACATCGGCGACCGGTTGCTGCCGGACAAGGCGATCGACGTGATCGACGAGGCCGGCGCGCGCCAGCGGCTGCTGCCGGAAGGCCAGCGCAAGGAGCTGATCGACATCGAGGAGATCGAGACCATCGTCGCCAAGATGGCGCGGATCCCGGCCAAGCAGGTCAGCGCCACCGACAAGGACGTGCTGCAGCACCTGGAGCGCAACCTGAAGATGGTGATCTTCGGCCAGGATCCGGCGATCGAGACGCTGGCCTCGTCGATCAAGCTGGCGCGCTCGGGCCTGGCCAATCCGGAAAAGCCGATCGGCAACTTCCTGTTCGCCGGCCCCACCGGCGTGGGCAAGACCGAGGTCACCAAGCAGCTGGCGCTGCAACTGGGCATCGAGCTGGTGCGCTTCGACATGTCCGAGTACATGGAGCCGCATTCGATCAGCCGCCTGATCGGTGCGCCCCCGGGATACGTCGGCTTCGACCAGGGCGGCCTGCTGACCGAGAAGATCGTCAAGACCCCGCACTGCGTGCTGCTGCTGGACGAGGTGGAGAAGGCGCACCCGGACATCTTCAACATCCTGTTGCAGGTCATGGACCGCGGCGTGCTCACCGACACCAACGGGCGCGAGGCGAACTTCAAGAACGTGATCCTGGTGATGACCACCAATGCCGGTGCCACCCAGGCCTCGCGGCGCTCGATCGGTTTCACCCAGCAGGACCATTCCACCGATGCGATGGAGATCATCCGCCGCAGCTTCACCCCGGAGTTCCGCAACCGCCTGGACGCGGTGGTGCAGTTCCAGCCGCTGGCCTTCAGCCACATCCTGCGCGTGGTCGACAAGTTCGTGATCGAACTGGAGATGCTGCTGCAGGAGAAGCACGTGTCGCTGTCGGCGACCCCGACCGCGCGCGACTGGCTGGCCCAGCACGGCTTCGATCCGCTGATGGGCGCGCGGCCGATGGCGCGGGTGATCCAGGACAAGGTCAAGCGTCCGCTGGCCGACGAACTGCTGTTCGGCAAGCTGGTCAACGGCGGCCGCGTCACCATCGACGTGCGCGACGGCGAGCTGGTGGTGGAGACCCAGGCCGAGCCGGAGCGCCTGCTGCCGGCCACGGTGGACTGAGGCCGGGCCGACAGGCACGACGAAAGGCGGCTGCAGAGGCTGCAGCCGCCTGGCGAGGTCACCGTCGTTCCATCGTTGCAGACGCGAAAGGCGGCCAGTGGCCGCCTTCTTCATGTCCGCCCGGGGCGGATTACTTCATGCGGTAGGTGATGCGACCCTTGGTCAGGTCGTACGGGGTCATTTCGACCTTCACCCGGTCGCCGGTCAGGATGCGGATGTAGTTCTTGCGCATGCGGCCGGAGATGTGGGCGATGATTTCGTGCCCGTTTTCCAGCTTGACCCGGAACGTGGTATTGGGCAACGTCTCGCTGACGGTGCCTTCGAATTCGATGGAGTCGTCTTTCGACATGTAATCCTGTGCGATTCGGAACGGCCAAAGGCCTGAAGAGCGAGGATTTTACTCGCCTGGGCCGCGCCATGCAAAGTTTGCGTTAATCCCGCTCAGCCCTGGGCCAGTTCCGCGGCCGCCAGGGTGCCGAAGCGTAGCGTCCACGGCGCGGTCTCGGCAGTCGCCGCCACCAGCGGCGCGATGGTGTCCAGGAACCGCGCACGCGGCCAGCGCTCGGCGCCCAGGCTGAGCAGGTGGTCGTTCTCCACCTGCGCGTCGATCAGCGGCCAGCCCCAGCCGTGCAGGCGCCGCGCCAGTGCCGCCAGCGCGACCTTGGAGCCGCCGCTGCGCGCACTGAACATGCTCTCGCCGAAGAACATGCGCCCGCGCGCCACCCCATAGATGCCGCCGACCAGCTCGTCGCCGTCGAACACTTCCACCGAATGTGCGTGGCCGGCCTGGTGCAGGGCCAGATAGGCGTCGCGCATCGGCGCGGTGATCCAGGTGCCGTCCTGGCCGCGGCGGGGGAGTTGCGCACAGGCATCGATGACCTGGGCGAAGGCGGTGTCGGCGCGCACGGTCCACGGACAGTGGCGCAGGCTGCGCCGGAAGCGCGAGGACAGGCGTACGCCGTCGCTGCGGAACACGGTGCGCGGGTCCGGACTCCACCACAGGATCGGCTCGCCGTCGGAGTACCAGGGGAAGATGCCCTGGGCGTAGGCCGCGAGCAGGCGCGTCGGCGACAGGTCGCCGCCGACCGCGAGCAGGCCGTCCGGCTCGCGCAGGGCGCTGGACGGCGGCGGGAACGGGGCGGCGGGATCGGCCGCGAGCAGGACAGGGAGACGACGCATCGCCGGCAGCGTAGCCGATGCCTCAGGCGTCGTGGCGGAACGGCGAGTGGCGCTGCAGCGCCGCCGCGTGCTGGCGCACCTCGGCGCGCTCCTGCGCGCACCACTCGGCCAACGGCACGCGGAAGCCCGGGTCGGCGATCCAGTGGCGGCTGCGTACCAGCCGCGGCAGGAAGCCGCGGGCGATCTTGTGCTGGCCCTGCGCGCCCGGCTCGAAGCGGGTCAGGCCCTCGCGCAGGCAGTACTCGATGCCCTGGTAGTAGCAGGTCTCGAAGTGCAGGCCGGGCAGAGGCTCGCCGCCCCAATAGCGGCCGTACAAGGTGTCGCCGCCGCGCAGGCAGAACGCACCGGCCACCGGCGTGCCGTCATGGATGGCGAGGAAGATCAAGAGGTTGCGCGGCATCGTGCGCGCAAGATGCGAGAAGAAGTCCAGGGTCAACGCCGGCGAATTGCCGTAGTCGTCGAAGGTGCGCAGATAGAAGCCGTACATCGCCTGCAGGTCGGCGGCGCTGGCCTCGTCGCCGTGCAGCACGCGGAAGCCGATGCCGGCGCGCTGCACCTTGGCCCGCTCCTGGCGGATGTTCTTGCGGTGCTTGTGGTCCATCGCGCCCAGGTAATCGTCGAAGCCGGTCCACCCGGCGTCGTTGTGCCACTGGTACTGCACGTCGTTGCGTTCCAGCCAGTCGGCGCCGAATGCGGCGTCCTCGTCGGCGCGGTGGAAATTGACGTGGGCCGAGGACAGGCCGGTGCGCTCGGTCAGCGCCTGCATGGCCGCGAGCAGGTCCTGCTGCGCCGCCAGGTCGCGGGCGAGCAGCCGCGGCCCGGTCACCGGCGAGTAGGGCACCGCGCACAGCCACTTTGGGAAGTAGTCCTGGCCGTAGCGCGCATAGGCATGCGCCCAGGCATGGTCGAACACGAATTCGCCGTGCGAGTTGCTTTTGACGTAGCCGGGCGCCGCCGCGACCAGCGTCTCGCCGTCCCACACGGTGAGATGCAGCGGGCTCCAGCCCCAGTCCGGGCGCAGGCAGCCGTGCTGTTCCAGGCCGGCCAGGAAGGCGTGGGCGACGAAGGGGTTGCGACCGTCGTGCAGGGCGTCCCAGTCGGCGGCGGCGACCGTATCGAGCTGGTGCAGCCAGCGGATCCGGCTCATCGCCGGCGCTGCTCGCGGTGGAAGGCGGCGCAGCGGCCGCCGGCGTCATCGGCCGCGCGCGCGGGCGCACGGCCGCTGCCGGCCTGACGCCGGCAGTTCAAGGCGTGCGCGGACTCAGGCACCCTTGTCCAGATAGCGCTCGGCGTCCAGCGCGGCCATGCAGCCGAAGCCGGCCGAGGTGATCGCCTGGCGGTAGTGCTGGTCGGCGACGTCGCCAGCGGCGAACACGCCCGGCACCGAGGTCTCGGTGGCGGCGCCGCCCAGACCGGAGCGGATCTCCAGGTAGCCGTTGTGCATCGCCAGTTGGCCGTCGAACAGCTGGGTGTTCGGGTGATGGCCGATGGCGACGAAGAAGCCGTGCGCCTCCAGGTCGCGGGTGCTGCCGTCCTGCACCGACTTGACGCGCACGCCGGTGACGCCGGCCTCGTTGCCCAGCACCTCGTCCACCTGGTGATGCCAGACGGTCTCGATCTTGCCGGCGGCGACCTTGGCGAACAGCTTGTCCTGCATGATCTTTTCCGCGCGCAGGGTGTCGCGGCGGTGCACCAGATAGACCTTGCGGGCGATGTTGGACAGGTACAGCGCCTCTTCCACGGCGGTGTTGCCGCCGCCGACCACGACCACATCCTGGTCCTTGTAGAAGAAGCCGTCGCAGGTGGCGCAGGCGGACACGCCGCGGCCCTTGAACGCCTCTTCCGAGGGAATGCCCAGGTACTTGGCGGTGGCGCCGGTGGCGATGATCAACGCGTCGCAGGTGTAGTCGCCGCTGTCGCCGCTGAGCCGGAACGGGCGCTGCGACAGGTCGGCGGTGTGGATGTGGTCGAAGATCACCTCGGTCTCGAAGCGCTCGGCATGCGCCTGCATGCGCGCCATCAGGTCCGGGCCCATCAGGCCATGGGGATCGCCCGGCCAGTTGTCGACCTCGGTGGTGGTCATCAGCTGGCCGCCCTGCTGCAGGCCGGTGATCACCACCGGCTTGAGATTGGCGCGCGCGGCGTAGACCGCGGCGGTCCAGCCGGCCGGGCCGGAACCCAGGATCAGCAGGCGGGAATGCTTGGCGGAATTGGCGGCAGAGGGGCTCATGTATACTCGCGAACAGGGTGAAATGGCGGCGGAAACGCGGCATTGCGCGGGTTCCGGCGAAGGCGCATAGAGTGGCGGCCGGCCTGGAACGAATCAAGCCGCGTGGCGGAAACGCTGCGGCCCGCGGCGACAGACTTCGGGTTTCGCGCGTCGTTGCCCGCCTCGTTCGGGCGCTGCCAGCATCGGCCTGCGCAAGTCCGGACGATTCAGGTACCGCCTGCTGAAATGCAAGGGCGAGTCGTTTATTATCAATCACTAACGATGCATTTCTAAGGTCTGGTCATAGCGTGGCGAAGCAGGTTCCGGAACGCGGCAAAACCCAGGGCGCCAATGCGGCGGCACGCAAGCAGGGCGCCGCGCCCAACCCACGCCGGCAGAAGCTGTGGCGCGATCTGGCGCTGATCGCGATCGCGCCGCTGCTGCTGTACTTGCTGGCCAGCCTGGCCACGTACTCGGCGACCGATCCGGGCTGGTCGCATACCGGCAGCGTGGTCGCGCCGGTGCACAACATGGGCGGCAAGTTCGGCGCCTGGATCGCCGACGTGCTGCTGCAGCTGTTCGGCTACGTGGCCTTCCTGCTGCCGGTGGTGATCGGCGCGATCTCCTGGATCGCGCTGTTCGGCATGGACCAGGACGGCGATGGCGAGGCCGACCTCGGCCCGGCGCTGCGCCTGGTCGGCATCGTCGGCTTCCTGATCGCCGCCACCGGGCTGCTGCACCTTCGCCTGTTCGCCGGCGACGTGGCCGGGGCCGGCGGCATCCTCGGCAAGCTGGTCGGCAATTCGCTGGGCGCCGGCTTCGGCGCGCTCGGCGCCAACCTGTTCGTGCTGGTGCTGTTGCTGGTGTCGGTGACCCTGGCCACCGGGCTGTCCTGGTTCGCGGTGATGGAGCGCATCGGCAAGGCGGTGATGACCCTGCCGGCGCTGGCCCGGCGCGGCACCCAGCAGGCCAACGAATGGCAGCAGACCCGCGCCATGCGCGAGGAACGCGAGGAAGTGCGCAAGGTCGACGCGGTGCAGCGCGCCAAGCGCGAGCCGGTCAAGATCGAGCCGCCGCCGGCGCCGGTGGTGGAGAAGAGCGAGCGCGCCAAGCGCGAGCAGCAGATCCCGCTGTTCCACGGTACCGGCAGCGACCCGTCCGGGGTGCCGCCGCTGGCCCTGCTGGACGACCCCAAGCCGCAGGCCAAGGGCTATTCCGAGGAGACCCTGGAGACCCTGTCGCGGCAGATCGAGTTCAAGCTCAAGGACTTCCGCATCGAGGCGCAGGTGGTCGGTGCCTATCCGGGCCCGGTCATCACCCGCTTCGAGATCGAGCCGGCGCCGGGCATCAAGGTCAGCCAGATCAGCTCGCTGGACAAGGACATCGCCCGCGGTCTGTCGGTGAAGTCGGTGCGCGTGGTCGACGTGATCCCGGGCAAGTCGGTGATCGGCCTGGAGATCCCCAACGTCAGCCGCGAGATGATCTATCTCAGCGAGCTGCTGCGCTCGAAGGAATACGACAAGTCGGCCAGCCCGCTGACCCTGGCCCTGGGCAAGGACATCGCCGGGCGCCCGACCGTGGCCGATCTGGCGCGCATGCCGCACCTGCTGGTCGCCGGCACCACCGGCTCGGGCAAGTCGGTGGCGGTCAACGCCATGGTGCTGAGCCTGCTGTACAAGGCCTCGGCCAAGGACCTGCGGATGCTGATGATCGACCCGAAGATGCTCGAACTGAGCGTCTACCAGGGCATCCCGCATCTGCTGGCGCCGGTGGTCACCGACATGAAGGAGGCCGCCAACGGCCTGCGCTGGTGTGTGGCGGAGATGGAGCGCCGCTACAAGCTGATGAGCGCGGTCGGGGTGCGCAACCTGGCCGGCTTCAACAAGAAGGTCAAGGATGCGCAGGACGCCGGGCAGCCGCTGATGGACCCGCTGTTCAAGCCCAACCCGGACCTGGCCGAGGCGCCGCGGCCGTTGGACACGCTGCCGTTCATCGTCATCTTCATCGACGAATTCGCCGACATGATGATGATCGTCGGCAAGAAGGTCGAAGAGCTGATCGCGCGCCTGGCGCAGAAGGCCCGCGCCGCCGGCATCCACCTGATCCTGGCCACCCAGCGCCCGTCGGTGGACGTGATCACCGGTCTGATCAAGGCCAATATCCCGACCCGCATCGCCTTCCAGGTCAGCTCCAAGATCGACTCGCGCACCATCCTCGACCAGTCCGGCGCCGAGACCCTGCTGGGCCATGGCGACATGCTGTACCTGCCGCCGGGCACGGCGATGCCGGACCGCGTGCACGGCGCCTTCGTCAGCGACGAGGAAGTGCACCGGGTGGTCGAGCACCTCAAGGCCAGCGGCCCGGCCGACTACATCGAGGGCGTGCTGGACGAGGTGCAGACCATGGGCGACGGCACCGTGATCGGCGCCACCGGACTGCCCGAAGCCGGCGGCGGTGGCGGCGACGAATCCGACCCGCTGTACGACGAGGCCCTGCGCATCGTCACCGAGACCCGTCGCGCCTCGATCTCCGGCGTGCAGCGGCGGCTGAAGATCGGCTACAACCGCGCCGCGCGGCTGATCGAGGCGATGGAAGCCGCCGGCGTGGTCAGCCCGCCCGAACACAACGGCGACCGCAGCGTGCTGGCGCCGCCGCCGCCGAAGTGAGGCGCACCGCGCCGACCGCCAGCCATGGCCGGCGTCTGCCTGACCGGAGGCCTGTGCGCACCGCGCGCTGGCTGTTCGGCGCGGCGCTGCTGGCGCTGTCCGGCCTCGCCGGCGCGCAACCGGCGCCGGCCGCGCATTCCAATGCCGACCAGACCGCGGGCGCGGCGACTGCCCCCGTGGTCAGCAACAACTACAGCTACGTGCGCTACCGCGCCGACTACGAGGTGCGCGAGGACGCCACCAGCGTCGAGACCGACGAGTACGAGCTGCTGCTCAAGACCAAGGCCGGCGTCGACCAGTTCAGCCAGGTGCGGCTGGGCTACAGCGAGAAGCTGGAGACGCTGGAGGTGCTGGCCGCCTACACGTTGACTCCGGACGGGCTGCGCCACGACGTGCCGGCCGACAAGATCTATGCCCAGGAGAGCTATTCCAGCGCGACGGCGGCGATGTACGCCGACCGCAAGGTCAAGGTGGTGGTGTTCCCCAACCTGATGCCCGGCGCGCGCCTGGTGTACCGGGTGCGGCGCACCCAGAACGTGCCGTACTTCCCCGGCTACTTCAGCCTGTGGGAGACCTTCAGCGTGTTCTCCCAGTACGACGACGCCACGGTGACCCTGGTGGCGCCGCGGCGCCTGCAGATGCACCTGTACACGCGCGGCGTGCAGGGCAGCGATACGCCGACGATCGACGGCGAACAGGCCCGCTGGGAGTGGCGCTACAGCCGCCGCGAGCCGATGAAGAGCCAGAACTGGTCGGCGGCCACCTGGGAATTCAGCCCGACCATCATGGCCAGCAGTTTCCGCCGCTGGTCGCAGATGGCCCAGGCCTACCAGCACAGCAGTGCCGCCGCCGCGCAGGTCACGCCCAAGGTGCGCGCCCGCGCCGAGCAGATCACCGCCGGCATCGTCGATCGCCGCGCGCAGGCCGCGGCGCTGTACGAGTGGGTGGCGCGCAACATCCGCTACGTGGCGGTGTACCTGGGCAACGGCGGGCTGCAGCCGAACAGCGCCGACAGCATCCTCGACAACCACTACGGCGACTGCAAAGACCACACCGTGGTGCTGGAAGCGCTGCTGGCGGCCAAGGGCATCGCCAGTACGCCGGTGCTGATCGGCGCGCAGGGCGGGCCGACCCTGCCGGAGGTGCCGGTGCTGGGCCGGTTCAACCACGCCATCACCTATCTGCCCGAGTTCAAGCTGTACGTGGATTCGACCAGCCCATACGCGCGTTTCGGCCAGTTGCCGGCCGGCGATCTGGGCGCGCCGGTGCTGCACACGGCCGACGGCACCGTGGCGCGCACGCCGCCGGACGACGCCAAGCGCAACCGCTACCTGGCCGAGACCGACTACCGCTTCGACGCCGACGGCGGCGTCAGCGGCATCACCAGGCTGGATAGCGGCGACGTCGGCGAGGTCGGCCTGCGCACGATGTTCGTACAGCTCAACGCGCAGAACCGCACCCGCATCGAGGAATCGATCGTCGCCGCGTCCGGCTTCGATGGCAGCGGCGAGTTGCTGCTGCAGGGCACGCCGCAGGACCTGAGCCGGCCGTTCGGCTACGCCTACCGCTTCCAGGCCCACGACTACGTCGACTTCGGCGTGGTCGGCGGCATGAGCCTGCCGTTGATGCCCGGCGCCGATTCGGTGCGCGGGGTCTACAGCACCGCCTCGGCCGAGCGCAACCTGACCCCGTTCTACTGCAACGACAACGCGCGCAGCGAGACCTACCGGCTGACCTTCCCGGACAGCGTGCCGATCATCGCGATTCCGGCCGACACGCATTTCCGCAACGCCGCCGGCGAGTACGCCGCGACCTGGGTGCGCGACGGGCAGACCGTGACCGCCACGCATACGCTGCACCGCCGCGCGATCCACGGCCCGGCGGCGCTGTGCGAGCCGCAGGACTACGCCGCCTTCCGCGAGCTGTACCAGCAGGTGCGGCGCGGCTTCCGCGGCCAGATCCTGTACGGCGACCTCGGCCGGATGCAGACCGGGCCGTAGACCTGGCGCGGCCGGCCATCCTCTGATCGCCTATTCAGGCGCGGCGCGTCACACTTCCCACACTCCATCCGGAAACCCATCCGCATGCTTCGCACACTCCGCTACACCGTCCTCGCCACCGCGCTGCTGGCCGGCTCCGCCTTCGCCGGCGCCCGCGAGGACCTCACCGCCTTCACCCGCGGGCTGAAGGGCCTGGACGGTCAGTTCGCGCAGAAGGTCTACGACGGCAAGGGCACGCTGAAGGAAAGCTCCAGCGGCCGCGTCGCGCTGTCGGCGCCGCGCCTGTTCCGCTGGGAGTACCGCAAGCCGTATACCCAGCTGATCGTCGCCGACGGCAGCAAGGTCTGGGTCTACGACCCAGACCTGAAGCAGGCCACGGTGCGCGCGCAGGGCAGCGAGGAACAGAACAGCCCGCTGACCGCGCTGATCGATCCGGGCCGGCTCGACCGCCAGTACGACGTCAGCGAAGAGGCGGTGGCCCGCGACGGGCTGCAGTGGCTGACCATGACCCCGAAGGTGGACACCGAGGCCAGCTTCCAGATGGCCAAGCTCGGCTTCGACCGCAACGGCCTGGCGCGTATGGAAGTGGTCGATCCGGTCGGCCAGCGCACCGACATCAGCTTCAGCGACTGGAAGCGCAATCCGGCCTTCACCGCCGGCACCTTCCGCTACGTCCCGGACAAGGACGTGGACGTGGTCGGCGACCGCTGAGCCGGCCGCCCCGCCGCCGCGCGCCGGGTCGGTGCGCGGCGGCCTTTCCGCTCAGTTGGGGCAGGTCTGCACTTCGATACTGACGTGGCCCAGCGTGGCCACGCCCTGCAGGCGGGCGTGGTAGAACGCCGCCGGCCGCGGCCGGTGCGTCACCAGCGACACGATCGCCGCGTGCTGGCCGGGGCCGACCCGCCACACGTGCAGGTCGGCGATGCGCTCGTCGTCCTGCTGCAGGCGGTCGCGGATCTGCGCCTGCAGCGCCGCCGGCGCCGAGGCGTCGAGCAGCACCGCGCCGGTGTCGCGCAGCAGCGCCAGCGACCAGCGGGCGATGACGATGGCGCCGACGATGCCCATTAACGCATCGGTCCAGGTCCAGCCCAGGTACTTGGCCAGCAACAGGGCCACGATCGCCATCACCGAGGTCAGCGCGTCGGCCAGCACGTGCATGTAGGCCGAGCGCAGGTTGTGGTCGGCGTGCGCGTGCCGGTCGTGACTGCCCGCGTGCGCTTGCGCAGCATGGGCATGCGCGTGACCGTGGTGATCGTGCGGGTGGTGATGGCCGTGACCGTGCGCATGATCGTGGTCGTGCCCATCGTGGTGCGCGTGCGCATGGTCGCCATGCCGGTGCGCGGCATGAGCGTGGTCGTGATGATGCCCGTGCCCGTGCCCGTGGCCATGGCCATGCCCGTGATCGTGGTGGTGATCGGCGCCGAGCATCCAGGCGCTGAGCAGGTTCACCAGCAGGCCCAGCGCCGCGATCCACAGCGCCTCGTCGTAGGCGATGTGCACCGGCTGCGCCAGGCGCAGTGCCGACTCCACGCCGATGCCCAGGGCGATCAGCGCCAGGATCAGCGCGCTGGAGAAGCCGGCCAAGTCGCCGACCTTGCCGGTGCCGAAGGTGAAGCGCGGGTTGTGCCGGTGCCGGCGCGCGAACCAGTACGCGAAGCCCGCCAGCGACAGCGCCCCGGCGTGGGTGGCCATGTGCAGGCCGTCGGCCAGCAGCGCCATCGAGCCGGTCCACCAGCCGGCGACGATCTCCACCAGCATCATCGCGGCGGTCAGCGCCACCACCGACCAGGTCCGGCGCGCATTGCGCTCGTGGCGGGTGCCGAGGAAGTCGTGCTGATGGGTGAACGCGTCCAGGGTGTCGTGGTGGCTCATGGCGGGGTCGGCCGGGCAGGGAGGCGCCGCGATTCTAGCGCTGGCGTCGGTGCCACGCAGGATTGCGGCACGGCGTATACGGGCCTCGGCGATAGAATGGGCAGATGGCCAAACGCAGACCCTTCGCTTCCGATACCCCCGACCTGTTGAGCGTGGACCGCGAGGCCATGCGCCCGCTGGCCGAGCGCATGCGTCCGCGCACGCTCGACGAGATGGTCGGGCAGAAGCGCCTGCTGGCGCCGACCAGTGCGCTGCGCCGTGCGGTCGCGTCCGGCCGGGTGCATTCGATGATCCTGTGGGGGCCGCCGGGCTGCGGCAAGACCACCCTGGCGCTGCTGCTGGCGCAGTACGCCGAGGCCGAGTTCAAGGCGATCTCGGCGGTGCTGTCCGGCCTGCCGGAGGTGCGGGGGGTGCTGGCCGAGGCCGCGCAGCGTTTCGCCGACGGGCGCCGCACGGTGCTGTTCGTCGACGAGGTGCATCGCTTCAACAAGGCGCAGCAGGACGCGTTCCTGCCGCATATCGAACGCGGCACCATCCTGTTCGTCGGCGCCACTACCGAGAATCCCTCGTTCGAGCTGAATTCGGCGCTGCTGTCGCGCTGCCGCGTGCACGTGCTGGAGGCGGTGTCGCCGCAGGACATCGCCGAGGCGCTGCAGCGGGCGCTGCACGATCCAGAGCGTGGGCTCGGCGCCGAGCCGTTGCGGGTCTCCGATGCGGCGCTGCTGGAGATCGCCGGCGCCGCCGACGGCGACGTGCGGCGCGCGCTGACCCTGTTGGAAATCGCCGCCGAACTGGCCCAGGACGAGGGCGGCGAGATCACCGCGCAGACCCTGCAGCAGGTGCTGGCCGACCGCACCCGCCGCTTCGACAAGGGCGGCGAGCAGTTCTACGACCAGATCTCGGCGTTGCACAAGTCGGTGCGCAGCTCCAATCCGGACGCGGCGCTGTATTGGCTCACGCGCATGCTCGATGGCGGCTGCGACCCGTCCTACCTGGCACGGCGGCTGACCCGCATGGCGATCGAGGACATCGGCCTGGCCGATCCGCGCGCGCAGTCGATGGCGCTGGAAGCCTGGGATATCTACGAGCGCCTGGGCAGCCCCGAAGGCGAACTGGCCTTCGCGCAGCTGGTGCTGTACCTGGCCAGCACTGCCAAGTCGAATGCCGGCTATGCCGCGTTCAACCAGGCCAAGGCCGAAGTGCGCGAGACCGGCACCCAGGAGGTGCCGCTGCACCTGCGCAACGCGCCGACCAAGCTGATGAAGACCCTGGGTTACGGTGCGGATTACCAGTACGACCACGATGCCGAAGGCGGCATCGCCCTGGACCAGACCGGCTTTCCCGATGCGATGGGCGAGCGCGTCTACTACCGGCCGGTGGAACGCGGCCTGGAGATCAAGCTCAAGGACAAGCTGGATCGCCTGCGCGCTGCGCGCGAGCAGGCGCGGGCTGACAAGGCCGGGCGATCGGCTTCATAATCGGCGTACAGGAGATGGCATTCCTCCTCGAACCGCCCGCAGCATTGCGCGCTGATGATGCCTGCCCAACCCCCGCCGGGGTGGCAGGCATGCGCCCCGGCATCGTCCTTGTGGAGAATCCGATGCCCGTTCCTTCTCTTTTTTCTGCTGCCGCTCCCGCGTTCGTTTCGCGGAGGCGCGCATGAACCTGACCCTGTGGTGGCAGCAATTGCTGCTGGCGATGGCCGGCGGTGCGGTCGGCTCCGGTCTGCGTTTCGCGGTGGGCAGTGCGCTGCTGCAGCGCTACGGCGCCGGCTTCCCGTGGGGTACGCTGGCGGTGAACCTGGCCGGCGCCTTCGTCGGCGGTTTCCTGCTGGTGTGGATCGAGGGCCGCGGCGCCAGCGCGCCGTACTGGCGGGCGCTGCTGATCGTCGGCCTGGTCGGCGGGCTGACCACGTTCTCCTCGCTGATGATGGAAAGCATGGTGTTCGTGCGTAACGGCCGCCTCGGCATGGTGCCGTTGTACCTGGCGATCACCCTGGCGGCGGGGCTGGTGCTGGTGTTCGCCGGCGCGCGCACCGCGGCCGAACTGCGGGCACCGACGGTGACCGCCGACCGCTGAGCGAGGCGGGGCGCCTAGCCTAATAGGGCCGCGCCCACGCCCAGCGGCGGCGCCAGCAACGCCAGCGGCACGATCAGCCGCGGCCGGTACGGCAGCAGGCCCAGGGTCAGCAGCGCCGCGCTGGCGCTGAGCGAGCCCACCCACAGCACCGGGCCGATGCCCCAGCCGCGCGCGGCCACGCAGCAGGCGAACGCCGTGCCCAGCAGCAGCCAGCCGGCGGCCTGCAGTTGCCGCAGGCGCGGCGCGGTGGCGCGGCGTGCGCCGTACAGGTCGAGTTGGTGCTTCTCCATGCCCAGGCACAGCGCGACGAAGCCGGAGAAGGCCAGGCACAGGCCGAGGACGGTCATGCGGCCTCCGTGGCCAGGACCGGCTTGCCAGATCCGCCGCGGTCGCGGGCGCGGCGTTCGGCCGCCGACAGCGGCGGTTGCCAGCGCTGCATGCGCCGCGCGGCCAGCGCCAGCGCGATACCGAGTAACAGGCAGACCAGGTCGAATCCGGCCAGCGCCCAGTCGCCGGCCAGCAGGCTCACGCCCAGGTGCGCATCGGTGGTGAGGGCGTTGAGCAGCGGCAGCAGGCCGAACAGCGCCGCGCCCGCATACAGCTGCCAGGCCCACATCGCGCGCTTCGGCCACACCTGCGCCGCGACCAGGGCCGCCGCCCAGGCCAGGAAGAACACCGCCGCTTCGCTTTCCGGGCGCGATTCCAGGTGCAGCGGCAGCAGCCGGTTGCCCCAGAAATAGGCGGCGAAGGCGATCGGCAGCCCGGCCACGGTGCCGATGTTGAGCGCGTCGACCAGACGCAGGCCCAGGCCGATGCGGCCGGCCTTGGCGTGCTTGGGCCGCTCCTTGAACGCCCACAGGATCGCGCCGCTGGCCACCATCAGGCAGCCGAGCAGGCCGCAGCCGAAGAACAGCCAGCGCAGCCAGGGACCGGCGAAGTGCGCCAGATGCAGGCCGTACAGGGTGCTGCGGGTTTCCGCGGCGGCGCCGAGTTCGCCGCT
This sequence comes from Xanthomonas sp. LF02-5, assembly GCF_034105325.1. Lineage (NCBI taxonomy): Bacteria > Pseudomonadati > Pseudomonadota > Gammaproteobacteria > Lysobacterales > Lysobacteraceae > Xanthomonas > Xanthomonas sp. LF02-5. Next base: position 20,672 of record NZ_JAXGGF010000009.1, read on the forward strand.
GCGGCCGAGGATCTGCCCGCTTGCCGCGTCCAGCAGCAGCGACGGTGTGCTGTAGCCCAGGCGCTGGCCGTCGCCCTGACGGATCTGGATCGCCGCGGCGGCGTCGCCGGCGTTGTACACGGTGAAGCCGGCGATCGGCGCCTGCGCGCCCCATTCGCGGCGGGCCACGTCCAGCAGTTGCGCGATCGGCAGCATGTGCCCCGGCGTGCCGCTGGCCTCGCGCAGGTTCTGCGGCTCCTGGAAGGCCTCGGCATAGAACGCCTGCTCGGCGTCGGGATAGGCGGTCTGGATGCCCCAGGGCAGGTACATCAACATCAGCGTGACCAGCCCGGTGTAGGTGATCATCGCGTGGTAGGGCAGGGCGAGCACCGCGCTGGCGTTGTGGAAGTCCAGCCACGAGCGCTGGCCCTTGGCCGGGCGGAAGGTGAAGAAGTCCTTGAAGATCTTCTTGTGGGTGATCACGCCGCTGATGATCGCCACCAGCATGAACATCGCGCAGAAGCCGACGATGTAGCGCGCCCACACCGCCGGGATGTAGTGCAGGTCGAAGTGCAGGCGGTAGAAGAAGTCGCCGCCGCGGGTCTCGCGGGTCTGGCTGGCCTCGCCGCTGACCGGGTCGAGCAGTGCGTTGCCGAACAGTTCCTTGCGGCTCGGGCGGCTGCCGTCGGCCGGCGGCGGATTGCGCCAGAACAGGTCGGTGAACGGCGCGCGCGGGTTGGCCAGCGACACGAACCACTGCGGCGACCGTGGCGCCTCGCGCTGCAGCAGCGCCACCGCGCGGGCGGCGACCACGTCGGTGCTCGGCTGCGCACGCGGCAGTTCCGGACGCATCCACTGACTGATCTCGTTGCGGAAATAGCTGGCGGTGCCGGCCATGAAGATCAGCAGCAGCACCCACGACACCAGCAGGCCGCTCCAGGTGTGCAGCCAGGCCATCGATTGGCGGAATCCCTGCTTCATGGCGCGTGCTGCTGCAGCCAGGCGATGGCCAGCGCCATCGGCGCCAGCAGCGCGGCGATGCCCAGCCAGGCGCGCCCGGCGCTGCGCGCGGCGAACGCCCACAGCGCGGTGCAGGCGCAGACCAGGATGCCCAGCATCATGCCGCTCAACACCGCCTGCGCACGCACCGATGGCCAGAGCAATGGCAGCAGCACGGACGTGGCCGCGGCCAGCGCATAGCCGCCGACGATCGCGGCCAGGGTCCGCGCCAGCACGCCCAGCCAGGGCGGCAGCCCGCGCGAGGCGGCGGTGGGCGGCGTGGAGAGGCGCGGCGGCGCTGGCGGAACTGGATGCATGGGGGCCCGTCGGGAGAGGCACCGGCTTGGCGACAGGGCTAGGCGGAGCGGGATGGCAGCGAGGCGGTCAGTTCGTTAATGATACGCATTCCTATTTTCGGCGCAATGTGCAGGTGGATCGGCACTGCGGCGTCTGCAGGTTGCCCCCGGTGTAAGCGCACATATGGTTTGCGAAGCCGGGACACATGGTCTGCAAAGTCCTACAGGCCAGTTTGAAGTCCCTTTGAAGGCCCATCAATGAGAAGCCTCCGATTAGTAAAACGGGCCGTGCAGCCCTGGCGGGCTGGGAGCCTATCCCCTTAGCCGGCGCTGCATCCGCTTCTTCCCGACTGGCCGGCCTCTCAGGCGGCCAGTCGGCGGCTGCCCGTCAGGATCTCATGGCGTATTCGGACCGCGCATGCGCATGCGCATGCCCATCGCTCGGCCATACGCGGGGCCACCTCCCGCTTTCCGAAGTAGGCGTAGTGTGCTGAGCGCTCCTCGTGCCGATTGACTGACGCTGCCAATCCATATCCCACCAAATGCAGTCGTGCTCATACCAGCGACGATCACCCTGCCACACCTCAGCCAGTGCTGGCGCCACTGATTTTCCGGGTCCCACTGGAAGTCGTCCGGAAGCATGGGCTAATGCTATCGCCGTCGATCTCCAGGGCTGAGAGACCTCGCTTTGGTCTAGCTGAATGGCTTATCTGGTAGACAAATGTCACCAGGTCTTGTGGCTGGTTATGGATGGGAATAGCGTTTTGGTGTAAGCGCCTATCCGCCATGGAAGATCACCATGAACCTCGCAAAGAACCTGCTGAAAGTTGTATTCGCGGCTCAGCTTCTCGTTGCCCCCCTTTTCGCCGGCGCTGCCCCCTCGTCGCCATTCATCATCACGACCACGGCAACCTATGCCGACAAGTCTCCTGAGCAGCAGGCGGTTGTGGCTTGGCTTCGGCAGCATGCTCAGTATGTAAACGGGCATCTGATCGGGGAGTTCGATAAGCTACAGGACGTTACCGTCACATATACCCGTACAACGGACGGTCGCGTACGCCCGCAGTCGCCTGGGGATGCCCCGCCGGGCCCGCTACCCCCCGGACAGCCCGGAGACACATATTCCGTCTCGAACTGCACTGGTGGCGTCTCCCAGTCGTGGAGCTACAAGTTCGTTTCTGGCTCGAACGGAGGCACTTGGGTGTTGGTCGACTACAAGTACGCTAGGAAAGCCTGCGGCTCCGAAGGGGCTTGAGCTAAGCGTATCTTCGACATCTGCGGCAAGGAATCTGCGACCAAAAAAACGGGCCTAAAAGGCCGTTTTTCTTTGCTGAAATTTTACCCTGACATGCACCCTGTCAGTTCAGACATTTACACCTGGTAGGACCTTCAAACGCCCATAGAACGCCGCTCCCTCGGGGGCGGCGTTTTTCATTTCAAGTGTCTCTCTCGCCAGTCTGGCGCCGATTTCGCAAGCCTAAGCCGCAGCTCAGCGTCGGCGGCCGCGTGGCGCCGAAAGCCGCGCCATCACTAGGTTTCGTGACGTTTCATCCCGTTTTTTCGCGTTGTCCCGGCCTCTCAAACCAGGTACCCGGCTTGGTCGGTGGCATCGGGGGCAGGACTCCTCCACCATCGGTCCTGCCATCGGACTGCCTGGGAACGTCATGAAGATTCTGGTTGTCGACGACTACCGCACGATGCGGCGCGTCATCCGCATGCTGTTGGGCCAACTCGGCTATGACGACATCGTCGAAGCAGCCGACGGCGAGGCGGCGCTGGCCGCGATGCGGGCGGAGAAGATCGGCCTGGTCATTTCCGACTGGAACATGGCGCCGATGACCGGGCTGGAGCTGCTGCGGGCGGTTCGCAGCGACGCGAAACTGAAAAGCACGCCGTTCCTGATGACGGTCACCGAGGGGCGCAGCGACAAGGTGATCGAGATCCGCGAAGCCGGTGTCAGCGGTTACATCGTCAAGCCGTTCAATGCGGACATGCTGAAGGAGAAGATCGCGTCCGCGCTGTGAGTGGACCACCGAGCGCCGGTGTGATCTGGTGCTCGCATCAGTGTGGTGTGGCGGCCGCTGCACCTGTTTTTGCGACCATCGCGTCGGCGGCGGCGATCTTCTGCGTCACCGCCTCGCGCAGTGGCGACGACGCCGGCAGCAAGGTCGACAAGTGGCGCCAGTCGCCGGCCGCATCGGCATAGCGCTGCTGCTGGAAGGCGGCGATGCCGTGCATCCACAGCGCCCGCTGGTTGTCCGGCTGCTGCGCCAGCACCCGGTCGAGCATGGCGCGTGCGGCGCTGCCCACCGTGAGATCGGCGCGTTGCGCCATGTCGGTCTCGGCCCAGCCGAGCAGGGCCTCGACGTTGTCCGGGGCGACCCGCAGCGCCTGCGCATAGGCCTGCTGCGCTTCGTGCGGGTGCTGCGCCTGTTGCGCATCCCAGGCCTGCTGCAGCCAGCCTTGCAGCAGTTGCGCGGTCTGGTCCGGCGCGGGCGGCGGCAGCGGTTGCAGCGGGACGCCGGCCAGGGCTGCGGGTGTGCCGATGCGCCAGTACAGGCCGGCGCCCAGCAACGGCAGCAGCAGCGCAAGCAGCAGCGCGACGCCGCGTTGCCGACCTGCGCCGGAACGCTGGACGAGCAACGGGCGCAACACCGCGAACAGGGCAATGCCGAGCATCGCGGCGGCGGCGAGCAGAAAGCCGGGCGTCACCAGGCGTCCTCCGCTTCCGTCGTGACGGCGCCAAGGGCGCGGCGGCGTTGCCGCAGCGTCGCCAGCACCATCGCGGCGCCGCCCAGCAGCAACAGCGCCGGCCCGAACCACAGCAGCCAGGTGCCCGGCGCCAGCGGCGGGTCGTACAGCACGAAGGCCGAGTAGCGATCGACCATGTATTGCTTGATCTGCGCATCGCTGCGCCCGGCCTGCAGTTGCGCGAACACCTGGTGGCGCAGGTCGCGCGCCAGCGTCGCGTCGGAGTCGGCCAGGTTCTCGTTCTGGCACACCAGGCAGCGCAACTGCGCGGTCAGGTGCTGGAAGCGCTGTTCCTGCGCGCGGTCCTTGAAGGGGAGTGGGTCCACCGCCTGGGCGAAGGCCGGCACTGCACCGCCCAATAGCCACAGCAGCACCAACAGCCGCCACCACGGCGTGCGCCTGCGCGTCCGTGCGACCAGCACGCTCATCGACGTGCTCCGTCGAGCGCGGCAATCGCCGGACGCAGTTCGTCGGCCAGCACCTGCGGCGTCAGTACGCCGACGTGCTTGTAGCGGACCACGCCGTCGGCATCGATCAGGAAGGTTTCCGGAGCGCCGTACACGCCCAGGTCGATGGCGCGCTGGCCGCCGGTGTCCACCAGCACCAGCGCATACGGATTGCCGCGCTGCGCCAGCCAGGCGGCGGTGTCCTGCGGATCGTCGCGGTACGCATAGCCGACCAGGGTCACGCCCAGTTGCCGCGCCTGCGCCATCAGCAGCGGATGCTCCTCGCTGCAGGCCATGCACCAGCTGCCGAACACGTTGAGCAGATACGGGCGGCCGCGCAGCGCCTGGCTGCCGCTGCGCAGGTCCGGGCGGTCCAGGCGCGGCAGCGCGAACGCCGGCACCGGCTTGCCCAGCAGCGGCGAGGGCACCTCGCGCGGGTCGTGGCTGCGGCTCCACCACAGGCCGAACCCGAACAGCGCGGCCAGCAGCACGAACGCGGCCAGCGGCAGCAGCCGGCTCATGGCGTGGCTCCGGCGAGCGCGGCCGGCGCGGTAGCGCTCGCCGCAGCCGGCTGCGCTCGCAAGCGGCGCGCGCCAGCGCTGACGAAACCGCCGAGCATCATCAGCAGGCCGCCGGCCCAGATCCAGCGGATGAAGGGCTTGTCGTACAGGCGCAGGGTCCAGCCGTATTCGATGTGCTGGTCGTCGACCGGCTCGCCGAGGGCGACATACAGGTCGCGCAGCACGCCGGCGTCGATCGCCGCCTCGGTCTGGATCCGCTCGCTGCTGTACAGACGCTTCTGCGGGTGCAGCACCGCGACGAGGGCGCCGTCGCGCAGCACGCTCACCGTGCCTTGCTCGGCCTTCCAGTTGGGGCCATCGATCAACTGCACGCCATCGAAGCGAAAGCTGTGCGCGCCGATCTGCGCGCTCTGGCCGGGGTCCAGGCGCACATCGCGTTCCACCGACAGGCTGTCCGACAACAGCACACCGGCCACGAACACCGCGACCCCGGCATGCGCCAGCAGCATGCCGGCCAGTTCGGCGGGGAAGCGCCGGCCACGCGGCGCGCTGCGCCAGCGGGTGAGTGCATACAACGCGGTGCCGACGCCGACCCAGACCGCGGCGGCGACGCCGGCCACCGCGCGCAGCGTGCCTGCGCTCAACAGCCACGCCAGCAGCGCGCAGGCCAGTGCGGCCAGACCGGCGCGCGCGGCCACCGCGCGCAGTGCGCCGGGTTCGGTGCGGCCCCAGCGCAGGTAGGGACCGAACGGCAACAGCAGCACCACCGGCAGCATCAGCAGCGGGAACAGCAGGCCGAAGTAGGGCGGCCCGACCGAGATCTTGCCCAGCCGCAGCGCATCGCCGAGCAGCGGGAACAGCGTGCCCAGCAGCACCATCGCCGCGGCCACGCTGAGCATCAGGTTGCCGACCAGGATCGCGGTCTCCCGCGACAGCGCGGCGAACGGCTTGCCCGCGGCCAGGCGCGGCGCACGCAGCGCGTACAGCAGCAGCGAGCCGCCGACCACCAGCACCAGGAAGCCGAGGATGTACAGGCCGCGACGCGGGTCGGCGGCGAAGGCGTGCACCGAGGTCAGCACGCCCGAGCGCACCAGGAAGGTGCCCAGCAACGACAGCGAGAACGCCAGGATCGACAGCAGCAGGGTCCAGGCGCCGAGCGCGCCGCGTTTCTCGGTGACCGCCTGGGTGTGGATCAGCGCGGCGCCGACCAGCCACGGCATGAAGCTGGCGTTCTCCACCGGGTCCCAGAACCACCAGCCGCCCCAGCCCAACTCGGCATAGGCCCACCAGCTGCCGGCGACGATGCCGGCGCTGAGGAAGCCCCAGGCGACATTGGTCCACGGCCGCGCCCAGCGCACCCAGGCCTGCTGCTGTTCGCCGCCGAGCAGGGCGGCGATGGCGAAGGCGAAGGCCACCGAGAAGCCGACATAGCCGGTGTACAGCACCGGCGGATGCAGCACCATGCCCGGGTCCTGCAGCACCGGATTGAGCTCGCTGCCGTCGCGCGGCATCGGTGAGAGCCGCACGAAGGGATTGGAGGTGAACAGGACGAAGGCCAGGAAGCCGCTGGAGATCAGCCCGAGCACGCCGAGTACGCGCGCGGCGAACGCCTCCGGCAAGTGCCGGCCGCTGCGCGCCAGCGCCACCGTCCACAGGTTGAGGATGGCGATCCACAGCAGCAGCGAGCCTTCGTGCGCGCCCCACACCGCGGCCAGCCGGTAGTACCAGGGCTGCGCCAGGTTGGCGTTGGCGGCGACGTAGCGCACCGAGAAATCCAACTGCAGCAACACGTAGCCGAGCAGGCCGAAGGCCAGCCAGGCGAAGCCGGCCTGGGCGTAGGCGGCCGGCCGCGCCACCGCCATCCAGGCGCGCTGGCCGCGCCAGGCGCCGAGCAGCGGCAATACGGCCTGCACCAATGCCAGCAGCAGGGCCAGGATCAGCGCGCACTGGCCGAGTTCGGCGCTCATCGCGCGTCGTTCCCGGCGCGGTGGGGCGCGATCGGCCTCATGGCCTTGCCGTCGCCGCAGCGGCCGCCGCGGTGTTGCTGCCGACGTGGGCGCGATCGGCATGCGCCTGCGCCATCGCGTCCTTCAGTTCCTGCGGCATGTAGGTCTCGTCGTGCTTGGCCAGCACTTCGGTGGCGACGAAGCGCGCGCCCTGCATCGAGCCGGTGGCGATCACTGCCTGGTTGTCGCGGAACAGGTCGGGCAGGATGCCTGTGTAGGCGACCGCGGTGGCGCCGGCCTTGTCGATCACGGTGAACTGCACCTGCAGCGCATCGGCGCTGCGCGTGATCGAGCCGGCCTTGACCATGCCGCCGAGCCGGAACACCCGGTAGTCCCTGGCCGCGCCGGCCTGCACCTGGCTGGGCGTGAACAGGTAGCTGACGTTGTGCTGCAGGGCCAGCACGAACAGGCCGGTGGCCAGCGCCGCGGCGCCGAGCAACAGCAGCACCAGCAGCAGGCGGCGCTTACGGGTGGGATGCATCGTGCGCTCCGTTGATCGCAACGTTGCCGCGGGCACGGCGTGCCTGTTCGCGCGCCACTTGCGCACGGATGCCGGCGAGCAGGCGGCGCTGGCGGCGGCGCGGCAGCACGCTGTCCAGAATCAGCACCACCAAGACCAGTGCGTACGCGCTCCACACGTAGACGGCGTAGCCGCCCATCGCCCAGAACCCGCTCATGCCGCGTGTTCCGCGGGCAGCGGCACGACATCGGCGGGCGTCGCCGGCACCGGCGCGGCCTGCAACGCGATCGCACGCACCCAGGCCTTGCCGCGCTCCAGCGCCAGCAGGTCGCTGCGCATGCGCCCGCACAGGCTGGCGACGTAGTAGCACTTGCTGGCGACCACGCCGGTCAGCAGCGGCCACAGCATCGACAGCGGCATCTTCGACGGGCCCAGCACGCGCACCGTGGAGCCCTGGTGCAGGGTGTTCCACCACACCACCGAGTAATGCACGATCGGCAGGTTGATCAGTCCGACCAGCGCCAGCAGCGCGGCGGCGCGCGCGCCCTGGCGCGGATCGTCGATGGCACGGTGCAGGCCGATCACGCCCAGATACAGGAACAGCAGCACCAGTTCCGAGGTCAGCCGCGCGTCCCAGGTCCACCAGGTGCCCCACATCGGCCGGCCCCACAGCGAGCCGGTGCACAGGGTGACGAAGGTGAAGGCCGCGCCGATCGGCGCCGAGGCCATGCAGGCGATTTCCGCCAGTTTCACCCGCCACACCAGCGCGACCAGGCCGGCCACCCCCATCGCGGCGTAGACGAACAGGCTCATCCACGCGCATGGCACGTGCACGAACATGATGCGGTAGGCGTCATGCTGCTGGTAATCCGGCGGCGCCAGCACCAGCCCGCCGTAACAGGCCACGGCGCCGAGCAGCACGGCCGCGGCCAGACTCCACGGGCGCACCGCGCCGGCCACGCGGTAGAAGGTCGGCGGCGCGCCGAGCCGGTGCAACCAGAGCGGGATCCAGGAACGCATGGAGGTCTTCAGCGGGCGAGGGGCGCGCTGCGCGGCAACGCCTGTACCGCGGCGGCGGCGTCGACCTGCAATAGGCCGTCGCGCGTGCGGCTGGTGCGCAGCAGCAGGTCGTGCACGCTGCGCGCGTCCAGTTGCGGGGCCAGTGCCAGCAGCAGCGCGACCACGCCGCTGACGTGGGCAGTGGCCATCGACGAGCCGGAAGTGAAGTCGTAACCACCGTTGGGCTGGGTGGTGAGGATGTCCTCGCCCGGCGCGCTGAGCACGCCCGCCGGCGCCGGGGCGGCGGCGCTGCTGCGCACCACGATCACCCCGGGAATGCCGTCGGGAAACCCGTCCAGGCGGCCGTTGGGCGGCATCGCGGCAACCACGATGCGGCCCTCGCGCAGCAGCTGTTCCAGCAGCTTGCGCAGCAGCGGGTCGGCCGGGCCGCCGAGGCTGAGATTGATGATGCGGGTGCGGGTGTCGCCGATCGCCGCCAGCGCCTTGGCCAGGGTGAAGGAGTTGCAGCCGGCGCCGGCGCCGGGGCGCTGCGGATACCAGCAGGCCTTGTACACGTCGAGCATCGCCTTCGGTGCGATGCCGACGATGCCGAGGTGGTTGTTGCTGCCGGCGGCGATGATGCCGGCGACCTCGGTGCCGTGGTGGTCGCGGTTGAACGCGCCCGGGTCGGCGGCCACCAGGTCGCGGGTGTTGCGCAGGCGCCCGCGCAGGTCCGGGTGCGCGGTGTCCACGCCGGTGTCGACGATCGCCACGTCCACGCCCTGGCCCTGGCTCAGCGCCTGCGCGGTGGCCGCGTTGGTCGCGGCGAAGCCGCGCTGCATGTCCACGTAGGGATCGTTGTAGCGCAGCGGCTGCGCCGGTGCGGCCGCAGCCTGGCTGTCGGTCGAATAGGTGCCGAAGTCCTGCAGCGGCTGCGACAGCGCCACCCGGTCGTCCTTGGCCAGTTGCGCCAGCAGCGCGGCGCGGTCGCTGCCCGGCGCCGGCTCCAGCACCACGCAGTACAGCCCCAGCGCCTTGATCGGCCAGCCGGCGACCTGGCGCAGGCCGTAGCGCTTGTTCAGCGCGTCCAGGGTGGCGACCGCCTGGGTGCCGGCGCCGTAGTAGCGGGCGGAGGCGTAGCCGAGCAGGTTGGAGCCGGCGTGGCGGCTCGGCGCGGCCATTGGGTTGGCCACGGCGAGGACGATCTGGCGCTGGCTGTCCAACGCCGGCGACGGATCCAGGCTGGGCGCCTTGGCGTCCGTGGCGGGCGCCGGATCGGCGACGGCCGCCGGCGCGGCATGGGCGCAGGCGCCCAGGCCCAGGCAGGCGAGGAGCAGGCTGGCGAGACGCAGCTTCATGGCGCGGCGATCGGCTCCGCCAGGCGGATGCCGGCGGTGGCGCGCAACTGCTGCACGCTGCGCTGCGGCTGCGCCGGCGACCCGGCCTGGGTCGGCACCACGGTGTAGGCGCCGGCAGCGTTGGGGCCGCCGATCACCCGCAACTGCAGCTTGCGCAACAGCGCGTCCCAGTCGGCCAGGGTCATGCGCGCGTCCGGCACCACCCGGATCGCATCGGCCGCCAGCGGCTGCGCGGCATCGCTGAGGGTGCGGTAGGCGGTGCTGCGCTCGTGCTCGGCGGACAGGCGCATGCCCAGCACGCCCAGGCCCACCGCCTGCAGCAGCGCGGCGGCGACCAGCGCCCGCGTGGTCCAGCTGGCGCGGCTGCGCTGCGGCGGCGCCTGCGGAACCGGCGCGTCCAGGCGCTGCAGCAGGCGCTGCAGCCCGGCCTCGGCGTCCACCGGCACGTCGCTGGGCAGGGTCATGGCCATGCGCAGGCGGCTCTGCTGCGCGAACTCGGCGCTGCAGTGCCGGCACTTGGCCAGGTGCGCGACCAGCCACTCGTTTTCGGCTTCCGTGGCGCTGTCCTGCAGCACCCACGGCATCAGGTCCCAGGCATGCGCGCACTCGTTGCCCGGCTCGTTGAAGCCCGTTTTCATCACGCGCTCTCCGTCAGCGTGGACGCATCGCCGGCCAATCCCGGCAACACGTTGCGAAGTTTGACCCGGGCATGGAACAACCGGGCTTTGATGGTGCCCACCGGGCACTGCATGATCGCGGCGACCTCTTCCAGCTTGTGGCCGAGACCGTAGACCAGTTCCACCACCAGGCGCTGGTCGGCCGACAGGCGTTCCAGGCCCTTGCCCAGCCAGTCGCGCAGCTCGCGGTCCTCGTCCGGGTCGGCCGCCGCGGCGTGGTCCTCGGCGGCCACGCCGTCGTCGATGGCGTCGTCGCTGTGGTGGCGGATCGCCTTGAGCCCGCAGCGGTAGGCGATGCCCATGATCCAGGTCGAGACCTGCGAATCGCCGCGGAAGTCGCCGGCCTTCTGCCAGACGATCCAGAAGCAGTCGTTGATCGCTTCCTCGATGATGTCCGGGCGCCGGGTCAGCCGCGACAGGAACCGGCACAGGCGCCCGTGGTAGGCGCGGTACAGGCGGGTCAGCGCCTCGCGGTCGCTGGCGGCCATGCGCCGGAGCAGCATGCGGTCGGTGGCATCGCCGAGCAGGTCGGTGTCGTTCATGGGGGCAGGTGTGGCAACGGGCACCGGTATGTGCCGGGGCGGCACGGAAAGGTTGCGCTGGCCTCAGAAGCTGCGGGAGACGCTGACCACCCACGGCCACAGGCCGCGGTCGGCATAGCCGGTGCGGGCGTTGCTGAACACACGGTCCACCTCCAGGCTCCAGCGCCCGGCGTTCCAGATCAGCCCGGCGTGGCCGTAGCGATAGTGCGCCGTGTACTCCAGTCCGTACAGCGCCGGCGGTGCCTGGCTGACGCCGACCCCGGCCGACAGCGACAGCGGGCCGGTCAGCGGCTGGTGCGCGGTCAGGTCCAGCGCCCCGTACCAGCGCTGCTGCAGGCCGCTGTCGGGCATGCGGAAGGCGGCCAGCGACAGGCTCAGGCGGTCGCGGTAGCTCCAGCCCAGGCTGACCTCGTCGCGGTTGAACAGGCGGTTGGCGCGTGCGCCAGGGTAGCGGTACAGCAGCGCCTCGGCCTGCAGTTGCCAGCTGTCGGACACGGTCCAGCTGCGCGACAGGCCGACGCTGCCCATCAGCACCTTGCCCGGCGCGTCCAGCGCCACGCTGGCCGAGCCGCTCAGCGACCAGCCCGGCGCCGGCAGCCAGAACAGCGCGCCCTGTAGGGTCGGGGTAGCGCGGGTCACGGCGATGCCGCGGTCGACCAGTTGCGAGCTGATCCCGGCGGCGCCGCCGATGTCGCCGGCGTTGGCCGCAGGTGCGTGCAGGGCGGCGAGTGCCAGGCCTGCTGCCAATGCCGCGCTGGCGCCTGGACGCACGGACGCGCGTGCGCTCAGCATGCGCGGTCCGCCCTGTGGCGCCGGGGTGCGACGGGAAGCAGCGACGAGGCGCCGCAGGCGGCAGGGGACAAACGCACGGTGGCTCGATGCTCGCAGGTCAGGAATCGGGCACGGGCGCGGCGCGCTGGCCGGCCCGTCGGGCGCCGAATATGACCGGATCGGCCAGCCAGTTCAATGCAGGCTGTGCAGGTAGGCGATCAGGTCCTGCAACTGCTTGGCGTCGTCCAGGCCGTCGTACTTCATCTTGCCGCCGGGCAGCGCCTTGGACGCCGGCTGCGACAGGTAGCTGCGCAGTTTGTCGTCGCTCCAGGTCCACTGGCTCTGCTTCATCGCCTCGGAGTAGGCGTAGTCCGGCACGCTGCCGGCGCGGCGCCCGACCACGCCGAACAGGGTCGGGCCCTTCTTGTTCTTGGCCGGCGCGGCGCTGTGGCATTCGGCGCATTCGCTGGCGAACACGCCGGCGCCGGGCATGCCGCCGGCGGCCCGTGCGGACGGCGCCACCACGGCGGCCAGCGGCAGCAGGCCGGCCAGCAGGGTGCACAGGGGGAGGGCATGGGTGCGTTTCATGGGGGAAGCTCCGTGCGGGGGAATCAGAAAGCGAGGCTCAGGCTCAGCGCGAACTGGTTGAGGTCGCGCGGGCGGGTGACCGGGGTGGCCCCGAACACGTTGCCGGTGCTGCCGTTGAACTTGCTGAAACGGAACCAGGTCGCGGACAGGCGCAGGTTGGAGATCGACGAGTAACTGTCGTCCTTGCCGAACGGTGCCCACGAGGCGCTGATCAGGTTGCTGGTGGTGTCCGGCGCGCCGTACGGGCGGTAACGGAACGGATCGTCCGAGCCGGTGTTGATGAAGTGCGCCAGCAGCAGGCTGTAGCTCTGCTTGTAGGTGTAGTTGAGGCTGATCGACTGGTCGCGCACGCTGGCCCGGCGCGGGCCGGCCAGGGCCGGGTTGGTCGGGTCGATCAGTGCGCTGCCGTAGCGGCGGCGCTCGTAGATGTTGAGGTAGCCGAGCTTGAGGATGTGCTCGCGGGTGCCCAGGAACTGGTAGTTGAGGTCGTAGCCGAGGTCGGTGAAGTCGTCGCGCGGGCCGGTGCTGCGCGGCAGCTGCCGGCGCGTGGTCAGCGCGACGACGCCGGCGGAGAAGAACTGCCGCTTGAGGTCCTTCATGTAGCTCAGGCGCAGGTAGCCGGTGTCGCTGAGCTTGCCGGGATCGCCGCCGATGGCGTAGCCGAGATCGTCCTGGGTCGACACCGGCAGTGCGGTGTAGGTGCCGACCTCGCCGTACCAGTTGCGGTCGTACAGGCCGTAGACGCTGGTGCCGATCACCCGGTTGGACAGCGACGACTGGTTGAGCAGGGTGGTCGAACTGGCATAGGCCGAGGCCGGACCCAGGCCGGAGGCGTTGGGCAGCATGCCGATCGGATCCTGGCTGCCGGGATTGTTGTTGACGCTGACGCCGAGCAGGGTGTCCTTGCCGCCGAGCTGGAAGCTCTTGACCACCGCGCGCAGGTCCACGTTGTCCAGGCGCGTGGTGTAGTCGTTCTTGCCGTTGTTGGTCCTGGCGACCTTGACGTAGCCGCCGACGTTGTCGGTGATGCGTCCGGCCAGGTACAGGTCGGCTTCGCTGAAGCGGGTGCGGCTCTCGCCGCGCGCCGGCACGCTGCGGGTGGCGGTGAGCTGTGCGGAGACCGGGATCTTGGTGCCGTTGCCGTCGCTGTCGGTGTAGCCGCCGAGCTTGAAGCGCATGCCGTACGGAGTCAGCGCCGGGCCGTAGGCGCCGATGTGGCAGTCGGCGCAGGACGAGCCGGTCTGCCGCGCGAATGCCGGCACCGCGGCCGCGCGCGGGCTCAGCACCAGCAGCAGCGAACCGAGCGCCGACCACAGCAGCGCCTGCTCGGCGCCGCGCGTCCTGTCGCTGCGGGAGAAGGTGGAGGGGGACGACGGGGCCTGGTGCATGCGGAAAGTCCTTTGGCGGGCGGGTGGGGGCGGCGACGGACGCAAACGGGGAAGGAAGACGCGGCTCAGCGGCGGCGCAGGAACGGCAGCATCCGTTGCAGCACCGCGTCGCGGCGGACGAGGTGGTGCCACAGCGCCGCGCCGATGTGCAGCAGGATCAGGCCGAGCAGCAGCCAGGCCGCGTCCACGTGCCAGGCGCCCAGGGTGTCGGCGAGATCGGGATCGGGCGCGACCAGCTCCGGTAGCGTCGCGCCGAACAGATGCACCGGCTTGCCCATCGATTGGCTCAGCGCCCAGCCCAGCACCGGCAGGGTCAGCAGCAGCGCGTACATCACCACGTGGGTGGCGCCGGCCAGCAGGCGCATCAGCGCCGAACCGGCCTCCGGGTCGTGGCGCTTGCCCAAGCGCATCCGCAGCACCACGCGCAGGCAGAACAGGCCGAGCACGAACAGACCGAAGTGGCGGTGGCCTTCCAGCAGCCACTGCCGCCACATGCGGCCTTCGACCTCTTCGCGCAGCAGGATCAGCCCCGCCGCCAGCACCAGGCACAGCACGGTGAGCCAGTGCAGCCACACCATCGGCCGCGGCAACGCGGCCTGCGCGGCGGCAGGGGACACAGGGGGTTTCGGAGCGGCCGGCGTGGGCGAGGTCATGGCGGTACGCGGTGTCCTTGGGGGCAACGAAGTGGGGCGCAGCCCGATGCCGGCGGGGCATCGCGGCAGCGGTGGTCGTCGATGGGTGCCGGCGCTGCGGCGAAAGGTTGCGTCGCGCGGCGCGTCGGCCTCGCGCAACCTTTCCGCAGACCGAGGGCACTCAGCCTGGACACTCCGATGTGGAGCCCGGTCGGGCACTCTGATGGCAATCGAACGAATCCAGTTGCGGACGCACGGCGATGCGCGCGGGCAGCTCGTGGCGCTGGAACAACAGCGCGACGTGCCTTTCGACATCCGCCGCGTGTACTACCTGTTCGCCACCCGCAACGGCGTGCATCGCGGCCAGCATGCGCACCGCCATCTCAACCAGTTGGCGGTGGCGCTGCACGGTTCGGTGTCGTTCCTGCTCGACGACGGCAGTGGACCGATGCAGGTGGTGCTGGACGATCCGCGGCAGGGCCTGCTGCTCGGCAGCATGGTCTGGCGCGATCTCTACGACTTCAGCGAAGACTGCGTGCTGATGGTGCTCGCCGACCAGGCCTACGATCCCACCGACTACATCTTCGACTACGACGAGTTCCTGCGCGAAGCCGCGGGCCTGCGCCGCCAGGAGGCCTGAAGCCATGGCACGTCCCCTGGTCATCGTCGGCGCCGGCGAACTGGCGCAGATCGCCTGCGAATACTTCACCCACGACAGCGACTACGCCGTGCTGGCCTTCAGCGTGGAGCGCGACTACCTGTCCACGCCGACCCTGGCCGGCCTGCCGGTGGTGGCCTACGAGGAACTCGAGCAACGCTATCCGCCGTCGCAGGTGGAGGTGTTCGTGGCGATTCCCGCCAGCGGCCTCAACCGATTGCGCACGCGCTTCTACCTGGACGCCAAGCGCCGCGGCTACCGCATGGCCAGCTACGTCAGTTCGCAGGCCTTCGTCTGGCGCAACGTGGAGCTGGGCGAGCACTGCTTCGTGTTCGAGCACAACGTGCTGCAGCCGTTCACCCGCATCGGCGCCAACTGCATCCTGTGGAGCGGCAACCACGTCGGCCACCGCACGGTGATCCATGACCACGTGTTCGTGGCCTCGCATGCGGTGATTTCCGGCTACTGCGAGATCGGCGCGGGCAGCTTCGTCGGGGTCAACGCCACGCTGAGCGACCGGGTCAAGGTGGCCGCCGACAACGTGATCGGCGCCGGCGCGCTGCTGACCCGCGACACCGAGCCGGGACGCATCTACGTCGGTGCGCCGGCGCGGGCGGTGGCCGGCAAATCCAGCTTCGACGTGGACCTGTGAGGCACATGTTCGCCTGGCACAAACGCGGTCTTGTCTTCGACACCGCACGCGATGGCGTCGGCGGCTGGATGCGGCATTCGGCGCTGACGCCCACGCCGCTGCGCCTGGATGCCGAGCGTCTGCGCATCTACGCCGGCTTTCGCGACGACGCCGGGGTCAGCCGCATCGGCTACGTCGACGTGCGCGCCGACGATCCGACCCGGGTGCTGGGCGTCAGCGCAGCACCCGTACTGGACATCGGCCGCGCCGGCTGTTTCGACGACAACGGCATGATCCTCGGCGACGTGGTGCACGGGCCGGACGGTCTCTACATGTTCTACGTCGGCTTCCAGCAGGTGGCGAAGGCCAAGTTCCTGGCCTTCACCGGCCTGGCGGTGTCCACCGACGGCGGCGACACGTTCCAGCGCCGCCAGGACACGCCGCTGCTGGACCGCGCGCCGGGCCGCAGCACCATCGCCGCGGTGCATTCGGCGCGCTATCGCGCTGGCCGCTGGCAGCTCTGGTACGCGGTGGGCGACGACTGGGAATGGCTCGGCGGCACGCCGTATCCGCGCTACCACATCCGCTGCGTGGAGACCGACGACCTGCAGGCGGTCCCGCGGCAGGACACCGTCTGCCTGCAACCGCAAGGCGACGAATACCGTATCGGCCGCCCGCGGGTGTACCGGCACGGTGGCCGCTATCTGATGTGTTTCACCCACGGCAGCCGCGATGGTGCCTATCTGCCAGGCATGGCCGTCAGCGACGACGGCCGCCACTGGCAGCGCTGCGACACGGCGCTGGGCCTGCCGCTGTCGGCCGAGGGCTGGGATGCGCGCACGCTGTGCTACCCGGCGCTGCTCCGCCACGACGAGCGGCTGTTGCTGTTCTACAACGGCAACGACATGGGCCGCGACGGCTTCGGCGTGGCCGAGGCGCAACTGCCCGCCGGCATGGTGTGGGAGGACGCCGATGCTGTCGGTTAGGGCCTACACCGCGGCCGACGCACCGCTGTGGGATGCCGTGGTGGAGGCCTCGCGCAACGGCAATCTGCTGCACCGGCGCGGCTACATGGAGTATCACGCGGCGCGCTTCGTCGATGCCTCCTTGCTGGTCGAGGGTGCCGGCACGCCGGTGGCGGTGTTCCCGGCCAACCGCGACGGCGACGTGGTGACCAGCCATGCCGGACTCAGCTATGCCGGTCTGGTGTCGACCCACGCGCTGCGCGCGACTGCCACGCTGGAGGTGTTCGAGCGCATCGCGGCGCATTACCGCGACGCCGGCGTGCGCACGCTGCTGTACAAGGCGGTGCCGCATCTGTTCCACCGCAGCCCGGCGGAGGAGGATCTGTACGCGCTGCATCGGCTGGGGGCGCGTCTCTACCGCCGCGACCTGTCCTCGGCGGTGCCGTTGCGCGCGCCGCCGCGCTTCGCTGCCGCACGCAAACGCTCGGTGGCCAAGGCGCGCCGCGCCGGGCTGCAGGTGCAGCGTGTGGACGACCCGGCGCCGCTGCATGCGCTGCTGGGCGAGGTCCTGCAACGCCACGACGCGCGTCCGACCCACAGCCTGGACGAACTGCGCCTGCTGTGCGCGCGCTTCCCGGCGCAGATCGTGCCGTATGAAGTCCGCGACGGCAGCGACCTGCTGGCCGGCACGCTGGTGTACGACTTCGGCCACGTCGTCCACACCCAATACCTGGCCTGCTCGGAGCAGGGCCGCCGCACCGATGCGCTGAGCCTGCTGCTGGCCGAGCTCATCGAGCAGGTCTACGCGCAGCGCGACTTCCTCAGCCTGGGCATTTCCACCGAGCAGCAGGGCCAGGTGCTCAATGCCGGCCTGGTCGAGCAGAAGGAGCGCTTCGGCGCGCGCGCGTTGGTTCACGATTTCTACCGTTGGGAGTTGCAATGAGCCTGCCGCCGGCCAGCGTGCCGTTCCTGGATCTGCGGGCAAGCAATGCACGCTATGCCGATGAGCTCAAGGCCGCAGCGGCACGGGTGATCGATTCGGGCTGGTATGTGCTCGGCGAGGAGCTGGAGGCGTTCGAGCGCGAGTTCGCCGCCTACTGCGGCACCGCTCACGCCATCGGCGTCGGCAACGGCATGGACGCGCTGACCCTGATCCTGCGCGGCTACCGTGCGCTGGGCCGGCTGCACGAAGGCGACGAGGTGCTGGTGCCGGGCAACACCTTCATCGCCAGCTTCCTGGCGATCAGCGAGAACCGGCTGCGGCCGGTGCCGCTGGAGCCGGAGGCGGCCAGCTTCAATCTGGATCCGGCGCAGGTGGAGCGGGCAATCGGCCCACGCACCAGGGCGATCCTGGCGGTGCACCTGTACGGGCAGCTGGCGGACATGGCCGCGCTCCGCGCCATCGCCGAGCGCCATGGGTTGCTGCTGCTTGAGGACGCGGCGCAGGCGCACGGCGCGCGCCGCGACGGCCGCCATGCGGGCAGCTTCGGCGATGCCGCCGGCTTCAGCTTCTTCCCCGGCAAGAACCTGGGCGCGTTGGGCGACGGCGGCGCCGTGACCACCGACGACGCCGAACTTGCGGCGCAGCTACGCGTCTTGCGCAACTACGGCTCGGACATCAAGTACCGGCATCTCGTGCAAGGCGTGAACTCGCGCCTGGACGAGCTGCAGGCGGCGCTGTTGCGGGTCAAGCTGCGCCACCTGGACGCCGATATCGCCGCGCGCCGCGCGATCGCCCAGCGCTATCTCGACGGCATCGCGCATCCGCAGATCGCCGTGCCGCAGGTGGCCGACCCGGCCGCGCATGCCTGGCACCTGTTCGTGGTGCGCTGCGCGCAGCGCGACGCGCTGCAACGGCATCTGCAGGCCCAGGGCGTGCACTGCCTGGTGCATTACCCGACGCCGCCGCATCGTCAGCCGGCCTATCCGGAACTGGCCACCCTGCAGTTGCCGCTGTGCGAGCGCTTGGGTGCCGAGGTGTTGAGCCTGCCGATCGGCCCGACGCTGGACGCTGCGGCCGTGGCGCAGGTGATCGATGCCTGCCAGCGTTTCGGGGATGTGGCGGCATGAACGTGCTGCGCAGCGGCGTGTACAGCGGCGTGGCCACTGCGGCCAAGCTGCTGTCCGCGTTGCTGGTGCTGAAGCTGGTTGCGGTGTACGCCGGCCCGGCCGGGGTCGCCCGGCTCGGCCAGTTCACCAGCCTGATGTCGTTGCTGGCAGTGGTGGCCGGCGGCGGCATCGGCGCCGGCGTGGTCAAGTACGTGGCCGAGTACCGCGACGATGCGCCGGCACTGGCCCGGCTGCTCGGCAGCGCACTCGGCTACGCCTGCGTCGCCGCGATCGCGATGGGCGTGGCCGCGCTGCTGTGCAGCCGCCTGATCGCCGAGCGCCTGCTCGGCGATGCGCAGTACCAGCCGCTGATCTGCGTGCTGGCGGTGGCGCAGCTCGGCATTGCGCTGGCCAACTACATCCTGGCGGTGGTCAACGGCTTCATGGACGTGCGTCGGCTGGCCTTCGTCCAGGTCAGCGGCGCGGTGCTGAGCGTGCTGCTGGTGGCCGCGCTGGCGCACGGCATGGGCCTGTCCGGGGCGCTGCTGGGCCTGGTGCTGGGGCAGGTGGCCTGGCTGTGCGCCGGCGTGCCGGCGCTGCGACGCAGCCCGTATTTCCGCCGCGAGATGCTGCGCATCCGTTTCGATCCGGCGATGGTGCGGCGACTGGCCGGCTTCTCGGTCATGACCCTGGCCTCCGCGCTGCTGCCGCTGCTGGTCAACATCGGCGTGCGCGATCATCTGGCCGGCCAGTTCGGCTGGCAGCAGGTCGGTTACTGGCAGGCGGTGAGCCGCGTCTCCGATGCCTATCTGCTGTTCTTCACCACCGCCATCAACGTCTACTACCTGCCCAAGTTGGCGGCGTTGCATACGCGGCAGGCGCTGTGGCAGGAACTGCGCGGTGCCTATCGCTACGTGCTGCCGGCGGTGCTCCTCGCCGCAGCGGCGGTGTACCTGTGCCGCGACTGGATCACCCGACTGCTGTTCTCGGCCGATTTCGCCGCTGCATTGTCGCTGTACGCGCCGCAACTGCTCGGCGACGTGCTCAAGATCGCCTCCTTCGTGCTGTCCTACCTGATGCTGGCCAAGGCGATGACGCGGCTGTTCGTGCTCTCCGAATGTCTGTTCGCCGCCAGCTACCTTGGCCTGGTGGTGCTGTTCACCGCGCGCATGGGCCTGATCGGCGCGGTCTACGCGTTCGCCTGCAACTACGCGCTGTACCTGGCGTTCAACATGCTGGTGGTGCGCCGCTACCTGCGAGGACTGGGCTGATGGACGCAACGTATACCCCGCCAACGCTGCCGCTGGTGTCGGTGCTGATTCCGGCCTACAACCACGCGCGCTTCGTGCAGCGCTGCCTGGACAGCGTGCTGGAAGACCCGTACCCGAACAAGGAGCTGGTGATCGTCGACGACGGCTCCAGCGACGGCACCGCCGAGCGCATCGCCGAATGGATCGCGCAGCACGGCGACAGATTGCACGTGCGCTTCTGGCCGCGCGAGAACCTCGGCATCGCCGCCACGCTCAACCACCTGGTGGCGATGGCGCGCGGCGAGTTCCTGCGCCTGGGGGCCAGCGACGACTATCTGCTGCCCGGTGGATTAGGCGTGCAGGTGGCCTACCTGGGCGCGCATCCGCACAAGGCCGCGGTGATCGGCGACGCCATCGTGGTCGACACCCAGGGCCGCACCGTGCACCAGAGCAGCATGCGCGACCTGCACGGCGTGGACAAACGCCTGTACCTGAGCGAGGCCGGCATCCGCCGCGCGGTGATCCGGCACTGGGCGGTGAGCGGGGCGGTGGCGCTGGTCCGGCGCAGCGCGCTGCAGCCGGGCGCCGAATGGGACGAGGGCCTGCGCATCGAGGACTGGGACTTCTTCCTGCGCCTGGTCGCGCGCGACGCGCTGGGTTTCCTGGACGTGGCGGTCTGCGCCTACCGCGTGCACGACCACAACGCCAGCCGCACCCGGCACCTGCCCAGCCGCCTGGCCAACCTGGCCGAGTCGCGACAGGTGGCGCTGCGCCGCGCGCGCTTGTTCGATCCGGCCTGCCGCACCCTGCTGCACGCGCAGGCGCACTACATCGCCGCGAAGATCGCGTTCCTGCGGCGCAGCCCGCTGGCGCTGGGCGGACACCTGCTGGCGCATGCGTGGCTGTCGCTGTTGGCGCGGCTGCGCCAGGGCGGCCAACCGACGCTGGCCCAGCGCGGATGAGCCGGCTGCTGCGCCTGCCGTCGGCGTATTTCGGCCTGCCGCTGCTGCTGAGCTGCGCGCTGACCCTGCTCACCTTCGACCCGCCGCCGGGCTATCTAGCCGGCATCGCACTGCTGGCCGCCGTGGCGCTGGCGACGCTGGGCCTGGATGCGCTGCTCGGCATCCGCCTGCCGCCGCTGGCGGCGTTCCGGTCGCGCGAGTACGCCGGCACGCGCGAGGCCTTCGTCGCGCTCGGCCTGGCCGCGGCGGTGGGGCTGTTCTGCCTGCTGGACCTGCTGCTGTTCCCGATCCCGTTGCTGCACAACCCCTCCGCCTACGCCGACCTGAGCCCGCTGCAAGCGCACGTGCGGCATGTGTCGAATATGTGCTGGATCCTGCCGCCGATCGGCCTGCTGTGCGTGCGCGAGCGCAGCGTGCGCAATACGCTGCTGCTGGCCGGCTTCGCCTTCCCGGTGCTGGTGATCGACCGCAACCGCCTGTTCGCGGCAGTGTTCAGCGTCGGCCTGTTGCTGTTGCTGCGCCGCGACCCGGCACGGCCGCTGCCGTGGAAACGGGTACTGGCGCTGCTGTGCGCCGGCGCCGCCGCCTTCTCGCTGTTGGGCACGCTGCGTTCCGGCTCGCTGGATTCGGTGGCGCTGCCGTTCGGCGCGCTGTACCGGGCCGCGCCGCAGGGCATCAAGTGGCTGCTGCTGTACATCGGCGCCGGCCCGTACAACTTCGGCGCGCTGCTCAGCAAGGGCTACGCCAACGCCAGTTTCCTGATCAACCAACTGGTGCCGCTCAGCGGTTCCATCGCCACCGCCGGGACCGGCATCCCGCTGGATGCGCCGAACATCAATGTCGGCACCGAGTTCCTGCCGTTCCTGCTGGCCGGCGGTCCCGGTGCCGCGCTGGCGGCGATGCTGGCGCTGTACGCGGCGCTGCTGTGGAGCGTGCGCCTGCTCGGACGCGGCGTGGCGCTGTTCAACCTGCTGGTGTTCCTGCGCATCGCCTACGCCTGCGTGATGTCGCCGTTCGCGCCGCAGGCGTTCACCTGGACCAATGCCGGCTTCGTCGCGCTGTGCCTGCTGCTGCACGCCTGCAGCACCTTGCTGCCGAACCGCCGCGACGCCGCGCCGTCCACGGCCCTGCCTTCCATTTCCCCGAGATCCTCGCTGCCATGACCGACACCGCCATGCAACAAGACGAAATCTACCTGATCGACCTGTGGCGGATCCTGCGGCGGGAATGGCGCTGGTGCCTGCTGCCGCTGCTGCTGGCATTGGCGTTGGCGGCGCTGTTCCTGCACGGCGCGACCCGCCAGTGGCAGGCCACCGCCTGGGTGCAGGTCGGCGAGTTCGGCCCGACCCCGTCCGGGCGCGACCCCAAGCTGGAGCCGTTCCAGCGGGTGATCGACCGGATCAAGACCCGGCAGTTCCAGGAACAGGTGCTGCACAGCGCCGGCGTGGCCCTGGACAGCCGCCAGGCCGCGCTGTACCGCGACAGCCTGAAGCTGGACCCCGACCCGTACGCCAACCTGATCCAGTTGACCCTGCGCGCGCAATCGCCGCAGCAGGCACGACAACTGGCCACGGCCACCATCGCGCAACTACAGGCGCTGCACCGGCGCATCCAGGCCGGCCCGCTGCAGCAGGCCACTGCGCGGCTGCAGGAGCTGGCCGCGGACATCGCCGCCACCCAGACCGAGCGCGACCGCCTGCTGCAGCAGCAACGCGAAGGCCGCGGCAGCGTCGAGCAGCAATTGCTCGGCAACATGCTGTTGTCCGAGAAGACCACCACGCTGCGCGGCCTCAAGGCCGAGCGCGAGGATCTGCTCGGCCGGCTCGGCACGCGCTACACCTACGACACCTCGGCACCCTGGGAGACCTACGTGCCGCCGCGCGCGGCGTTTCCCAACCCGGTGCTGGTGCTGGCGGTGGCGCTGCTGGCAGGGCTCGGCGGCGGCGTACTGGCCGCGGTGGCGCGCAATGCGCTGCGCCGGCGGCAGGCGCGGCCGACAGGGGCGAGCGTCGCCGCCGCATAACAGCAGCTCGTCGATTCAACCAAACGGCGCTGCCGCCGCACCTACCTGCAGTACCGCGCGCTCGATGCGCGCGGATTCCGACAAGGGCAGGGCAGTGGAGAGGTGCAGGTGACAGCGAATGGCAAGGCGGGTGCAATGGCGCACACGACCACTCTGGACCCGGTGCGGTTGCTGGACACGCAGCGCGCCTTCGACAGCGTGGCCGCCGATTACGACGGCCCGCGCGGCAACAACGCGCTGATCCAGCGCATGCGCACCACCCTGTGGGATACCGTGGCGACGCAGTTGCCGGTCGGCTCGCGGCTGGTCGATCTGGGCTGCGGCACCGGCCTGGATGCGCACGCCTTCGCCCAGCGCGGCTACCGCGTGCTGGCCACCGACTGGTCGCCGCAGATGGTGGAGCGCACCCGCGCCCGCGCGCAGGATCCGAGTCTGCGCGGCCGGCTCAGCGTGGCCCATGTCGGCATCCAGCAACTGGATCTGCTCGACGGCGAGTTCGACGGCATGTACTCCAACTTCGGCCCGCTCAACTGCGCGCCGGATCTGCCCGACGTCGCGCGCCACTGCGCACGGCTGCTGCGCCGCGACGGGCGCCTGGTGTTCTCGGTGATCGGTCGCCTGTGCCCGTGGGAGCTGGGCCACTACCTGCTGCGCGGCCGCGTTCGCCGTGCTGCCGTGCGCGCCGCACGTGGCGCCACCGCCGTGGGCATGAACGGGCACACGATCTGGACCTGGTACTACTTCCCACGCGAGTTCTACCGCGCGTTCGCGCCGCATTTCGCGCTGGAGTCGTACCGCGCGCTCAGCCTGTGCCTGCCGCCGCCGTACCTGGTCGACCACTACCAGCGCCATCCGCGCCTGGGCGAGGCGCTCGGCCGCCTCGACGACCGCATCGGCGGCTGGCCGCTGCTGCGCGACATGGGCGATCACTTCCTGATCGTGCTGCGCAAGCGCTGAGCATGGCCGCGTCTGCCGCCCCCATCGACCTCTGCCTGGAGGGTGCGCGTGTTGCGCACGCCTGTGGGGCGGTGCACGCGCCGCTGGCGCTGCGCGCCGGCCGGATCGCCGCGGCCGCCACGCCGGCCGCGTTGCGCATCGATCTGCACGGGCAGTTGGTGTTGCCCGGCTTGATCAACGCCCACGAGCATCTGCACGTCAATGCGGTGCCGCCGCTGCCGCAGGCTGCGCCGTTCGCCAACAGCTATGCCTGGATCGACGCCTTCGCCGCGCATTTCCGCACGCCGGCGGTGACCGCCGCGCTGGCCCTGCCCAAGTCGCTGCGGCTGCGCCATGGCGGGTTGAAGAACCTGCTGGCCGGGGTGACCTGCGTGGCCCACCACGATCCCTGGCATGCCGCGCTGGATGCGGCCGACTTCCCGGTGGCGCTGCTGCGCGAGTTCGGCTGGAGCTACACCTTGCACGGCCCCGACTACGGACCGCCGCTGGCACGGAGCTTCGCCGCGGCGTCCGCCGCCGGCTGGCCGTGGATGATCCACCTGGCCGAAGGTACCGACGCGGTGGCCGCCGGCGAACTCGCCGAGCTGGAGCGGCGCGGCTATCTGGCCGACAACACGGTGCTGATCCACGGCGTGGGCCTGGGCGCGGACGACGTCACCCGCGTGCTCGCCTGCGGCGCGGCGGTGGTGTGGTGCCCGAGCAGCAACCTGACCCTGCTCGGACGCACCCTCGATCCGCAGCGCCTGAGCGCGGCCGGGCGCCTGACGCTGGGCAGCGATGCGCGGGTCAGCGGCGGCCGCGACCTGCTCGAGGATCTGCGCCTGGCTGCCACCCACGGCCTGGACGCGACCCAGGCACTGCGCCTGGCCACGACCGCCGCGGCCGACATCCTGCGCATGCCGGATCGCGGGCATCTGGCGCCGGGCGCACACGCCGATCTGCTGATCGTCGCCGACCGTGGCGGCGCGCCGGCGCAGAGCCTGGTCGGGCTGCCGCGCAGCGCATTGCGCGCGGTCGTGCGCGACGGGCGGCCGCGGATCGCCGATCCAGATTTCGCCGCGTGGTTCGCAGCCGCCGGCGTGGACACGGTACCGGTGACGCTGGACGGGACCCCCAAGCTGCTCGCAGTGGAGCTGGCCGACCCGACGCTGCTCGCGCTGGAGCCGGGCCTGGAACTTCACGTTGCGCCACCGCGTTCACACACGACACAACTGTCGCAGGAATGCCCGGCATGAGCGGCGTCCCGACCCTCGATCCGCTGGCCGCCTATGCGCTGTGGGCGGACAGCTACCCGGCGCAGGCGCACAACCCGGTGATGCAGGCCGAGCAGCGCGCCATGCTGGCCTTGCTGCCGTCGTCGTTGCGCGGCCAGCACGTGCTCGATGCCGGCTGCGGCAGCGGCCGCTACCTGCTGCATGCGCTGCAGCGTGGCGCCGGCCACGTCACCGGCGTGGACCTGTCGCCACAGATGCTGACGCGCGCCGCGCAGGAACTGGGCGACGTCGATACCGGCCGCTACACGCTGCACGAAGGCCGCCTGGAGGCCTTGCCGCTGGCCGACGCCAGCGTCGACCTCAGCCTGTGCGCGCTGGCGCTGGGGCACCTGCCGCAGCTGCCGCCGGCCCTGGCGGAACTGCGCCGCGTCACCCGTCCCGGCGGCTGGGTGCTGTGCAGCGACGTGCACCCGATCGGCCCGGCGCTGGGCTGGCGCCGCGACTTCAAGGCCGGCGGCCGGCGCTACGCGGTGCGCCACACCCAGCACCTGTACAGCCACTGGCACGCCGCCTGCGCCGCGCTCGGGCTGGCCATCGACGCGGTCAGCGAACCGATGCTCGACCCGGCGGACATCCCCGCCAGCGCCCATTTCGATCCCGCTGCATTGCAGGTGCCGGTGGCCCTGGTGCTGCGCCTGCGGCGCCTGCCGTGACCCCCGTCCTGCGTTCGCCCCGTATGTCCTCCACACCCAACACGCTGCTGGTCAATCCCACCATCACCAAGCCGCCCAGCGCCCGCTTTCCGCTGTCGCTGCTGAACCTGGCGGCGGCGCTGGATCGCACTGGCGACAGCCGCATCATCGACGGCAACGTCGACCGCGACTTCATCGACCGCAGCCTGCAGGCGCTGCAGGAGCAGCGCTTCGATGCGGTCGGCATCAGCGTGATGGGCGGGCCGCAACTGGCGCCGTCGATCGCGCTGTCGCAGGCCATCCGTGCGCGTTTCCCGGCGCTGCCGATCGTGTGGGGCGGCTATTTTCCCACGCTGTACCCGGACACCGCGCTGGCCGCGCCGTACGTGGACTACGCGATCCGCGCGCAGGGCGAGGAGACCTTGCCGGAACTGCTGGCCGCCTTGCGCGGCGAAGGGCCGACGCTGGCGCAGGTCGACGGGCTGTCCTGGAAGCACAACGGCGCCGTGGTGCACAACCGCAACCGCGCCTTCCAGCGCGGCGACGCGCTGCCATCGCTGCCGTACGAGAAGCTCGGCGAACCGCGCCGCTATCTCGGCCGTACCTTCCTCGGCCGCCGCACCGCCTCGCACCAGGCCGCGCTGGGTTGCCGCTTCCGCTGCACCTTCTGCGGGGTGGCGGCGATGTTCGGCGGCGCCACCGCCTTGCCGACCGCGGCCCGCCTGGAACGCGAGCTGGGCTATCTGAAATACGGCCTGGGCGCGGACTCGATCCAGTTCTTCGACCACAACTTCTTCGACCGCGAAGCCGACATGATCCCGCTGCTGGAGGTGATGGCGAAGCTGGAACTGCCGTGGTGGTGCTACGCCCGCGCCGACGCGCTGCTCAACCTGTCCGAGAGCACCTGGAAACTGGTGCGCAAGAGCCGCCTGCGCATGGCCTACATCGGCGCCGAGTCGCCGAGCGGGGCGATGCTCAAGGAGATCCGCAAGGGCACGCGCCCGGACCAGACCCTGGAAGTGGCCGAACTGTGCCGGCGCAACGGGGTGATTCCGGAGCTGTCGTTCATGGTCGCGCCGCCGCAGGACAGCGAGCGTGAGACCGAGCAGACCTTCGAGTTCATCCGCGAGCTGAAGCGGATCAACCCGCAGTCGGAAATCATCGTCTACGTGTACACGCCGCTGCCGGACAGCAGCCGCCACGAGAAGGACCGCGGCCGCCGCGCCGGCACACCCTTGCTCGACCGCGACGGGGTGCCGGTGCAGTTCCCGCGCACACCGGAGGAATGGGCGCAGCCGCAGTGGGTGGACTACGCCTGCCACGCCGATGCGCCCTGGCTCACCGATGCGCTGCGCCAGCGCATCCGCGATTTCGTCACCGTGCTCGGCTGCCGCTATCCCACCGCGCAGGACCAGCGCTCGCCGGGCTGGGCCAAACGCGGCCTCAGCGCGCTGGCCGCGTGGCGCTACCGCTACCGGCGCTACGACCGGCCATGGGAACTGAACCTGGCCAACCGGCTGGTGCGCCTGCAACGGCCGCAGGTATCCGGGATCTGAGCATGGACGGCAACGTCGACCGCGCCGTGCATGCCGTGCAACTCAACTTCGTGCCGTTGCCGGACGGGGTGACGCCGGAGCAGGCGTTCGCGCTGTGGCCGTCGCTGGCCGACATCGCCGAGGCGGTGGCCAGCGCCGGCACCCGCGTTTCGGTGATCCAGGCCGCCGCGGTCGATGCGCAACTGCAGCGCAACGGCGTGAACTATCACTTCGTGCGCCGTGCCGAGACCGGGCGCCGGCGCCATCTGCGCCGCATCGCCGCGCTGCTGGCCGAGCTGGAGGCCGACGTGGTGCACGTGCACGGCCTGCAGTTCGCGCGCGAGGCGGCGACGCTGGCGCGCTGGCGGCCGTCGCGGCCGATCCTGCTGCAGGACCACGCCAACCGTCCGCCGCGCTGGTGGCGGCGGCCGCAGTGGCGGCGCTGGTACACCGCCGCCGCCGGCATCGCCTTCACCTCGCTGGAGCTGGCGCGCGGTTTCGTCGGCGCCGGACTGTTCGCCGGATCCACGCGCCTGTTCGCCATTCCCGAATCCAGTTGCCGCTTCACTCCCGGCGAGCGCGACCAGGCGCGCCGCGACAGCGGGCTGCATGGCGCGCCCTGCGTGCTGTGGGTCGGCCATCTGAGCGAGGGCAAGGATCCGCTCACCGTGCTCGACGGCATGGCCCGCGCCAGCGAGCAACTGAGCGGGCTGCAGTTGTTCTGCGCGTTCGGCGATGCGCCGCTGCTGCCGGTGGTGCAACAGCGCATCCAGGCCGATCCGCGGCTGGCCGGCCGCGTGCACCTGCTGGGCCGGGTGGAGCACGCGCAGATCCAGACCCTGATGCGCGCGGCCGACCTGTTCGTGTCCGGCAGCCTGGGCGAGAGCTGCGGCTACGCGGCGCTGGAGGCCTATGCCTGCGGCACGGTGCCGGTGTTGACCGACATCCCGGCGTTCCGTGCGCTCAGCGACGGCGGCCGGGTCGGCGCGCTGTGGCCGTGCGGCGACGCCGAACGCCTGGCCACCGCGCTGCTGCAGGCCTCGCGCGACGGGCCTTCGCGAGCGCTGGTGCGCGCGCATTTCGATGCGCAGCTGTCGTTCGCGGCAGTCGGCCGGCGCTGGGCGCGCGCCTATGCGCAGTTGCTCGGTGCCACGTCGCGGAGCGCGGCATGAAGCTGGCCCTGGTGGTGCCGGGCGGCGTCGACCGCAGCGGCGAGTACCGGGTGATTCCGGCCTTCCTGAGCCTGATCGAGCGGCTGGCGCGCGTGCATGAATTACACGTCTTCGTGCTGCACCAGGAACCGCTGCCGGCGCAATGGGACCTGCTGGGCGCGCGGATCCACAACATCGGTGCGGCGCGTACGCGCTGGCGGGCGATCGCCGCGATCCGCGCCGAGCACCGCCGCGCGCCGTTCGACGTGGTGCAGTCGCTGTTTTCCGGCCACTGCAGCCTGATCGCGGTGGCGGCAGCGCGCTGGCTGCGGCGGCCGAGCCTGGTGCACATCGCCGGCGGCGAACTGGTCGCACTGCATGCGATCGGCTACGGCGGCCGGCGCAAATGGCAGGGGCGGCTGCGCGAGGCGCTGGTGTTGCGCCTGGCGAGTGCGGTGACCGCCGCCAGTGCGCCCATCCTCGACAGCTTGCGGGCGTTGGGCATCGCCGCCGAACGCGTGCCCCTGGGCGTGGACCTGCGCGCCTGGCCGCCGCGCCCGCCGCGCGCGCGGGGGGAGGGCCCGGCGCGGCTGCTGCACGTGGCCAGCCTCAATCCGGTGAAGGACCAGACGACCCTGTTGCGCGCACTCGCCGCACTGGCCCGCGCCGGGGTCGACTTCCGCATCGACCTGGTCGGGGTGGACACCCTCGACGGCGCGATGCAGCGCCTGGTCGCCACGCTTGGCCTGAGCGCGCGCGTGCGCTTCCTCGGCTTCAAGACCCAGCGCGACCTGCGGCCGCTGGTGGAGGCGGCGGATCTGCTGGTGTTGTCGTCGCAGCACGAGGCCGGGCCGCTGGTGTTGCTGGAAGCGGCCGTGGCCGGCGTGCCGACCGTGGGCACCGCGGTCGGGCATCTGCAGGAGTGGGCGCCGTCGGCGGCGCTGGCGGTGCCCGTGGGCGACTGGGCCGGGCTGGCCGATGCGCTACGCCAGGTACTCAGCGACGACGACCTGCGCCTGCGCCTGGCCTGGGCGGCGCAATGCCGGGCCGTGCGCGAGGACGCCGACTGCAGCGTGCGCGGCTTCACCGCGCTGTACCAGCGCCTGTGCGCACCGCGCAGCACCGATGAGCGGCGCGCGGCGCAGAACGGTTGACGCGCAGCGCGGCGTGCAGGCGCTTCGCCTTTAAGGCGGCCTCGTGTCTTTTCGTGGCAGCGGCTTCAGCCGCGACGTGCGCCGCCACAACGGCTGTCGCGGCTGAAGCCGCTCCCGCGACGGTCGCTTACTGCGCGCTCTAGGAGGGCGTGCGTCACTCCGACGACGGCGCATAGCCCTGCAGCGCGGTGCGCACCGCGTACAGCGTGTCCATCCGCGGCACCGGACGCAGCAGACGCTGCAGCACGCGGCGGCGCTGCGGCAGGCGCACCCAGTCCTGGCCCTGCAACCACAGTTGGGTACGAATCATCTCGGCGCGTTCCTGGCGGCTTTCCGCCGAGGGCTGCAGGCGCTGGCGCAGATAGTCCAGCACCTCGCCGCCCGAACGCGCCCATTCGATGCCCGGTAGCGCCGGCAGCCACAGTTGCGAGCACGACGCCGCGGTCAGATCCAGTCCGCGCGCGCGCAGCCGCAACAGCGGCGGACACTGCGAGCGCAGTTGCTGCAGCACGGCTGGCGGGATCGCGGCTCGGTAGTAGCGCAACATCAGCCGCAGCGGCGGCCATACCCACCAGGCGTCGGTACCGGTCAGCATCTGCCAGTCGCTGGCGCGCATGCGCGGGGCGAGCAAGGCCAGGTCGTGCAGGTGCATCAGCCGCAGGCTGCGGCTGCACAGTCCGCCGGCCGCGTGCAGCAGCAGGTGGCGCATCAGCGCGCCGTTGCTGGGGTAGGGATTCAGGCCGGGCCTGCCGTCGCGCGGCAGGAGTTGCGTACCGAGGTCGACCGTGCGCAGCGGCAGGCGTTCCTGGATGCGCACGTGCAGTTCGATGTTGATCGGCGTGTCGCGGTGCTCGCCCAGGCCACCCACCGCCTGCGCCTGCGCTGGACGAAAGGTCTGGTGCTTCCACTGCGCGAACTCGGCCACGTAGCCCAGCGCGGCGAGCAAAGTCGCGGCACGCTCGGCGTCCTCGGGGCGCACCAGCAGGTCGATGTCGGCCATCGGCCGGTCGCCCGGCCGATACAGGCCTTGCGCATGCAGCGCCGCGCCTTTCAGCGGCACGATCGCCAGGCCGGCGGTCTGCGCCAGGGCGTCGATTCGCTGCAGCAACGCGGCGATGCGCTGGTAGCGCTGCGCCACGTGTTCGCGTTGCCCCTCCAGGAACGCGCGCCACGGCCGGTCCGGCCATTGCGAGCGCTGGCTCAGCAGTGGCGCCACGCCGTGCGCGACCGCCGCGGCTGCGGCCAGTTGCCAGTGCAGGCCGCTCCAGTCCGGCATCGGCGCACCGGGGCGTGCCAGCTCATGCGCCAGGGTTTCGGTGGCCAGGCGCAGGCCACGGCCGATGCGCCGCAACGGCAGGTGTGCCGGCGTCGCCGCGGCTGCCGCTGTCGGCAGGTCGGCCGCCACGGCCGGAGACGAGGGCGTCGCCAGGTCGCTCATGAGCGCTGCACCAGCGGGATGCGGCGGCTGCCGCCGGCGGCGACCGCCTTGGCCGCCGGTGCTGGCGGCGCGTCGGTCCGATGCTCGGCTTCGCGCGCGATCAGCGCTGCCCAGTCGGCGTCCAGCGCCGCCCAGTCCTGCGCGTGCGTCGGCGCCGGGCGCGCATCCTCGCGGCATTGCAGGTCCACCTGCCGGTGCAGCAGATCGCGTACCTGGCGGTAGAACGCCGAATCGTAGGCGCCACGGAACATCATCGCCAGGTCGTCGCTGTCCTGCCAATGGGTCTTGCGCCCGAGCTGGTCCTTGACCTGCTGGTAGAACACGGTGCCGGGCAGCGGGTAGGACACGCTGACGCCGATGTCGTCCGGGCGCGCCTGCGCCACCAGCCGGCGCGTGGCGAGGATGTCGTCGAGTTGCTCGTCCAGGTAGCCCAGCTGCAGGAAGAAGCCGACGCGGATGCCCTGCGCGCCCAGCCGCTGGCGCGCGGCGATCACGCCGTCCACGTCGGTGCCCTTGGTCATCTTGTCGAGGATGCGCTGGCTGCCGCTCTCCGCGCCGATCCAGGCCTCGCGGCAGCCGGCCCGCGCCAGGGCGGCGGTCATGCGCTCGCTGCACAGGTCGGCACGGGTCTGGATGGTGAAGGGCACCGCGCCGTCGGCGGCGGCCAGCGCATCGGCGAAGTCCTCCACCCAGTCCACGTGGAAGCCGAAGATGTCGTCGGCCATCCACACATGGTCGGGCGCGAAGCTGCGCTTGAGCTGGGTCATCTCCGCGGCCACGTCCTGCGCCTCGCGGCGCTTGTAGTGATTGCCCCAGATCGGCTTGGCGCACCAGTTGCAGCGGAACGGGCAGCCGCGCGAAGCGGCCATGTTCAGGCTGAAATGGCCGTGTCGCTGCTGCCAGAACGCGCGGTAGCGCGGGATATCCAGCAGGTCCCAGGCCGCCGTCACCGACAGCCGCGGATCCGGCGGCCGCGCACCGATCTGCGCGCGCTTGAGTTGCGGCAGCACCGCGCTGGCCACCTCGGCGAGGCCGGCCACCCAGCGCGCCGGGCCGATGTCCGGTTCCACCTGCAGCCGCGCCACCAGGTCCAGCAAGGCCGCGATGCCTTCGCCGATCAGCACCGCGTCGGCACCGGCCGCAAGGAACGCCTCCGGATGGTCCGAGGCGTCGGAGCCGGCGACGAGTACCCGGCTGCCGCCGGCGCGCGCCTCGGCGATCATCCGGCACGCGGCCTCGCGCATCCGGCTCAGGCACATCTTGGTGAGGAAGTTGAAGTTGTCCTCGTAGAACACCACCAGGTCCGGCCGCTGCGTGCGGACGGCGTGGTCGTAGTCCTCCACGCCCTCGGCCAGCATCGCGTCGAACAGCGTCACCTGGTGTCCGTGCTGACGCAGCAGTGCCGCCACCTGCAGCGTGGCCAGCGGCGGGTACGGTTTGCCGCGTTCCCATTGCTTGGGGTCGTAGCGCAGGAAGTAGGAGTGGCTGACCTGGATCTTGAGCATCGGCGAAAGGTCTCGTTCGGCGCCGCGGGGGAGGGGCGCATGCAGCGATGGCCGCGCGCAGGTGGCCGTGGCGGTAGGTGCCGGGGCTGCGCCGTTTGGTTGCGCGAAACACCGGCATGACCCCGTGCAACCTTTGGTCGCGGCAGGCGCACCCACGCTGCATCCACCCAAGCGACTCTTCTCCGATGCAGCGATCGACCGTGCGTGTTCTGGACGTGGCAACAAGCGACCACGCCACGCCAGTCGTCGCTGCGGGTGGTGCCTGCGATCCGTTCCACACCCAGCTGCGGCGCCCCCACACCCTCAGCAAGCAGCTGCTGGGTGGACGCTTCCACTTCGAGAGCAACAGTCCGGCGCTGCTGGCCTTGGTGGAAGCGGCATTCGGCGCGGTGCCGGCGCATCGCCTGCCGGAGAGCGCCGCGTTCCGCATCGAACTGACCCTGGTGGACCGCGGCGACGCGCCCTACGCGCTGGCAATGGAGCCGCCGCCGGTGCAGACCCATTCCGGCGCGGGTGTATTGAGCGGGGTGATCGATGCGCACAACTACGTCGTGCTGGTGCCCGAGCAGCGCAGGGCGCTGGTGGTGGTGTCCGAGGACATGCTCGCGCACGCCTACCAAGTGCGTTACGAACTGATCGAGTTCGCCGTGTTCGTGCTTGCCGCGCACGGCATGCGCCTGGTGCCGCTGCACGGCGCCTGCGTCGGCCGCGACGGCCGCGGCGTGCTGCTGCTCGGCGGCAGCGGCGCCGGCAAGTCGACCCTGGCGCTGCACAGCCTGCTGCGTGGGCTGGAGTTCCTTGCCGAGGACGCGTTGTTCGTCGCCCCGCACTACCTGCTCGCCACCGGCATCGGCAACTTCCTGCATCTGCGGCCGGAACTGTTGCACCTGCTCGATCCGCAGACCCGCGCCTGGATCGCCGCGGCGCCGATGATCCGCCGCCGCAGCGGCGCGCTGAAGCACGAGGTGGACATCCGCCAGGGCGAGGGGCGCCTGGCACAGGCACCGTTGCGGCTGGCCGCGGCCGTGTTCGTCTCGTCCACCA
The DNA here is from genome assembly GCF_034105325.1 of Xanthomonas sp. LF02-5. Lineage (NCBI taxonomy): Bacteria > Pseudomonadati > Pseudomonadota > Gammaproteobacteria > Lysobacterales > Lysobacteraceae > Xanthomonas > Xanthomonas sp. LF02-5. Next base: position 54,313 of record NZ_JAXGGF010000009.1, read on the forward strand.
TGGCCGCCGATCCGCAGCGGCTGCTGCAGCCGATGCCCGACGCGGACGTGGCGGCACGCCTGGCCGCGGACCAGCCCTACGCCGCGTGCCAGCCGCACTGGCCGTTGTTCGCGCGCCAGTTGCAGCGGCTGGGCGTGTACGAACTGCAGCGCGGCACGCATCCGGAGGCCTCGGTCGATGCGGTGCAAACACTGTTGGCCTGATCCCGTGCAAAACGTGACGGTGCCTGCGACGTGCATCGCCGGCCCAGGGGAGTGCGGATGGCGCACCGCGTCGATGGTCCGCCGCATGGATACCCACCGATGAGCACACGTCCGGAACCGGCATCGCACTTGCTGCGCGCCTTCGTCGCCGTGCTCGGCCGCGGCGAACGCCTGCGCATCGCCTGGTACGTGCTGCTGTCGCTGCTCGGCGCGCTGGCCGGCGCGCTGGCCGCGGTCGCGCTGGTGCCGCTGGTGCAACCCGGCCACGTGCTGACCCTGGCCGGCCACGCCTTGCCGTTGCCGACCGGCTTCCTCGCGCAGACCCTGCTGTTCGTCGCCGCCAGCAGCGGCTTCGCCCTGCTGCGTTGGTGGGGCACACGACTGGCCGCGGACCTGGCCAGCCGCCACGCGCTGGACCTGCGCCGGCAGGTACATGCGCGGCTGCTGCAGGCGCCGCTGCCGGCCCTGGCCGACGCCAGCTCGGCGGAAATCGCCAACCTGCTCACCTACAACGTCGAGATCGTGGTGCAGGGCTTCAGCGCGCTGCTGCAACTGCTGGTGGCGGCGATCACCGCGGTGGTGAGCCTGGCCGCGGCGTTCCTGGTCTCGCCAATGCTGGTGCTGGCACTGCCGCCGCTGCTGGCGCTGGGCCTGCTCGCCTTCCGCATCGCCGGCCACGAACAGGCCCGGGTCAGCCGGCAGTACGTCGCCGACATGACCCGGCTGTTCTGGCTCAGCGAGGATTTCCCGCGGCGCCTGCGCCACGTGCGCTCGTTCGCCCGCGAGGCGCGCGAGCAGGAAGCCTACGAGGCGATCGCCGGTCGGCTCGCCTATGGCTACGCGCGCCAGCAGGCGCTGGTCGCCTCCGGCCGCCTGTTGCTGGAACTGGCGGCGGTGGCGGCCATCGCCGCGATCATGCTGCTGGCCGGGGTGTGGCACGGCATCGACCGCGGCGCGCTGATCACCGTCGGCCTGCTGCTGGGGCGGCTGCTGCCGTACCTGGTCTCGACCCGACAGAGCGTGCAGCAACTGCGCTCGGCCGCGCCGGCACTGGAACTGTGGCAGCGCTACGTCGCGCTCGGCACGGTGCCAACGCCACCTGGCACCGTGGCGGCACAGCCCAGTGCGGCGACAGAAGCGACGGCGCCGATCCAGATCGAACGCATCGGCCTGGCGCCGCCGCTGGCCGCGGTGGCCTTGACCGGTCTGGTCCTCGCGCCGGGCACGCTGACCCTGATCAGCGGCCCATCCGGCGTCGGCAAGAGCAGCCTGATGGACGCGCTGGCCGGCATGGTCGCGCCACCGCAGTTCGCCGCGCACTGCGACGGCCGTGCGCTCGACTTCGCCGGCTACCGCGCCGCGCTGCAGCCCTTGGCCTATGTCGCCCAGGGCGTGCGGCCCTGGCAGCACAGCGTGCGGCAGTGCCTGGCCTGGGCGGCGCCGAGCGCGAGCGAGACGGCGATGTGGGAAGCCCTGCGCGACGTCGGCCTGGCCGCGCGCCTGCAGGGCGGCGCCGGCCTGGACACCGCCGCGCACGGCGCCGGCGCGCGCCTGTCCGGCGGCGAACTGCAGCGGTTGCTGCTGGCCCAGGTGCTGCTGCGGCAACCGCGCGTCGCCTTGCTCGACGAAGCCACCAGCGCGCTCGACGCCGCCGCCGAACAGCAGGTCCTGAGCACGTTGCGGCGACGGCTGCCGCAGACCGCCCTGGTCGCGGTCTCGCACCGCCTCGGCCTGACCGCCATCGCCGACCAGTGCGTGATGGTGCAACGCGGGACCGTGTCGCCGCTGCTGTTGGCTGATCGGGCTTCCTGAGCCGACAGCATTCCCTCAGCGTCGCACTCATCAGCAGGGGCCGAACTCCGCTCAGCCCGCTACAGCCTACTGCTTCGTATGCGTCAGGCAGTCGGATATTTGGGACCAGCAGAAAAACAAAACCCCGCAAGCGGGGTCTTGTTCCTAGGCCATGCCATCTGGACAGGCAAGGCTAAATGGCCACACGCCCCCTACGGGATATCGCACTTCATCTTTCCATCCACGTAGTACGGCTTGGGGACGTCCGGATTCTGGCTGGTCTTCTCGAACACCACCTCGAACGAGTTGGCGTCCGGCTTGCCCTTGCGTTCGGTGCAGGCGTCCTGCAACTTCTTCTTGACCGCGGCGATGCCGGCGTCGCGGTTGGCACCGTCGGCGCTGTTGGTGAGATTGGCGACTTCGGCGAAGGCCGGCGAAGCAAGGCCCAGCAAGCTTCCTGCGAACACGAGTGCGTGCAGCGTCTTCATGGCGTCTCCTTGTTTTGATGTCCGTACGCGGTGGGAGGCGTGCGTTGCGGCGCATGCGGCAATGCCCGGCGCCGCGGCCGCCCTCCAGCGCGGAGCTAGGATAGGGAGTGCTGGTTAAGGCTTCGTAGGGATCGGCGCGCAAGACCGTCGCAGCAACATTCGACAGGTTAACGCAACGCATTGACGCGGCGCTGGGTCTTCGGGCCGAGCGCATGCTTTGACATGCGCCGGCTCGCCCATGGACGCACAGGCCGCGCAGGACGACTCAGCGACTACTCAGTCCGCGGCGCCTCGTAGTTCTGCCCAGGCTGCAGCGTGGTGACGTAGGGGCCGTTCCAATCCCGGTCGAAGATGCGCGTCAGCGTCTCGGCTGGCCCCTTGCCCTTGACGAACACCGAGGCGTCCACCGCGGTATTGAAGTAGCTCCATTCCCAGTTGCCGGTGCCGATCACGCTGCTGCGGTCGTCGGCCACCGCGTACTTGGCGTGCTCGACCCGCGCATACGGGATGAAGCCCTGCGGCGCCGGCGGCAGGCGGCTGAACTTCACCGCGATGTTCGGCAGTGCGGCCAGGCTTTTCAGATAGGCCTGCATCGGTTCGCGCAGCGCCCAGTCGGCGACGATGATGTGCACCTGCACGCCGCGGGCGGCGGCGTCGCGGATGGCGCTGTCGACCGGCGCCCACCAGCCCTTGGGCCCGAAGCTGCGGATCGCCGAGAGCGTCATCACCTGGATGCGCAGCGCATGCTGGCTGGCGCGGATCATCTCGACCAGGGCCGGCTCCTCGGCGCTGACCCATGCCGGCTGCAGCGCCGGCGGGCTGAAGGCGGGGAAGGCGACCACCGGCGCGTCGCTACCGGCATCCAGCAGCACCGGATCGGTGGCGGTGACCGGAACGAAGTCCGGCGGCTGCACGCCGCGCGCCTGCGCCTTGGCCAGATTGCCCTCGTCGGCCAGGCGCCAGCTGTAGTCGAAGCTCGCGGCGAAGGTCTTGGCGAAGCGCGCGTCGTCGATGCGCGCGCCGATCTCGTGGATCTGCTCCAGCGCCCGCCAATCCCAGTTCTGGCTGCCGACGAACACGCTGGCATCGTCGACGATCATGTACTTGGCATGCAGCACGCCGCCGGTCAGCATATCGACCGGCAGCACCCGCACGGTGATACCCGGCACCTTGCCCAGCCAGGCGACGCTGTCCGGGTTCTTGGCCAGGAAGGTGTGGTCGACCAGCAGGTGCACCGTCACGCCGGCGCGGGCGCGGGCGGCCAGTGCGTCCAGTACCGGCGTCAGGCCGGTGCCGGGCTTCTCGGAGATGTAGAACGCGGCGATGTCGATGCGCTGCCTGGCCCCGTTGATCATCGCCAGCCAGGTCTGCTGGGTGCGCGGCACGCCGGGTTCGCCGTAGACGCTGGCCTCGGGCACGCTCTCGACGATCTGGAACTGCGAGGGCTGCGGCCGGGCCTCGGCGCCGGTGGCTGCCGACAGCAGCAGGCAGGCCATGGTGGCGGACAGGAAGCGGCGTGCGGGATGCACGCTGGCGATGGAAGCGAGAGGCACGTTGGGTGTCCTTGCGGGAGCGTGGGAAGTGGATGCCGGGCGGCGATGCGCGTGCATGCTACCGGCAGCTGTCGTAGCTTGGCAGCCTGCTTTGCAGCGCATATGTCAGTGAGATGGTGACGGCCAAGTTGGCGTTCCCGTCCAGGGGCGTCAGCGCTTCAAGGCAGAGCGCGCCACCAATGCGCACGCAGGCCGCGGCCGACCTTCATCGCTTGACCACTCACGGTTCTGATTGGATCAGGGCGTCGCGATGCCGCGCCGCGCGGCGTTCGCAGAAGGAATGCATCGCCGTCCAACGGCACCGGCGACCGCGTCGTGCCGCGCGCGAGGGTTCAGGCGCGACCTTCGGCGAATGCGGCCTGCGCCTGCGCAAACCACTGCAGCACCTGCTGGCGATGCGGCTCGCCCCAGCAGCGCACGAACTGCTGGGTGTGGTGGTCGGTGAGATCGTTGAGCGCGGCGATGCGTTGCGCGACGTAGGCAGGCTCCAGTCGCAGGCCGCAGTCGACCTCGATGCAGTGGCGCCAGGCGGTGTAGCTGTCGGGAATGATGGAAGAAGACATGAAGATCCCTGGAGTTCGGCGCCCATCGCGGCACAGGGCAGCCGTGCGAGGCGCGTCGGTGGTGGCCGGATGCGAACCGCGGCTGACTGACGGTAACGGCAGGCTTGCACCCGCGCTCGATAGTTCACTAATGTTATAGTGTAACTCAACCGATGCACTGCATATGCGACCTGGCATTCCCCTGATCCTGTTGCTCCTCTCCGCCAGTTCGCCAGCCGCCGCTGCGATCCGCCACCATGGCCCGCACGTGCACGGCCAGGCCAACCTGGAGGTCGCCGTCGACGGCACCGCCGTGGACGTGCAGCTCAGCGCACCCGGCATCGGCATCCTCGATTTCGAACACCCGACGCGCGATGCCGGCGAGCGCCAGCGGCTGGAGGCCGCGGTCGCCACCCTGCGCGGTGCCGGCTGGTTGCAGTTCCCGGTCGCGGCGGCCTGTTCGTTGCGCAGCGCGCAGGTCACCACCGAGGGCTACGACGTGGCGATGGCCGATCCGGACGAGCCCGGTCACAGCCATGCCGAGTTCCACGCCCGCTACGCGTTCAACTGCACGCAGCCGGCGCGGCTGGATCACCTGCAGGTGCTGTTGCCGCAACGTTTCCCCGGGCTGCACACGGTGCTGGTCGATGTCGCCACTGCTGCGGGCCAGGGCCGCACCGAGGTGGTGCCCGGGCAGACCCGGGTGAAGCTGCCGGAATGAACCAGCACCACGTCGTCGAACTGACCGAGGTGCGCTTCGGCTATCCCGGCGCCGCCGCTCCGGTGCTGGACATCGCATCGTTTGCGCTGCCGCGTGGGCAGCAACTGTTGCTGCGCGGCGCCAGCGGATCGGGCAAGAGCACCTTGCTGGCGTTGATCGCCGGCGTGCTGCAGCCCACGGCCGGCTGCGTGCGCGTGGCCGGGCAGGACCTGGCGGCCTTGCGCAAGGCCGCACGCGATCGCTTCCGCGCCGACCACTGCGGCGTGGTGTTCCAGCAGTTCAACCTGCTGCCGTTCCTGAGCACCCGCGACAATATCGCGCTGGGCCTGCAGTTCTCGGCGCGCCGCGGCCGGCTGGCGGCGGGCACGCAGGCGCTGGACACCGAGATCGAACGGCTGATGGTCGCGCTGGGCCTGGACGTGGCGGCGCTATGGTCGCGCCCGGCCGCGCGCCTCAGCGTCGGCCAGCAGCAACGCGTGGCCGCCGCGCGCGCGTTGATCGCACGGCCGCCGCTGCTGCTCGCCGACGAGCCCACCTCCGCGCTCGACCCGGTCGCGGCGCAGGCCTTCCTGCAGTTGCTGTTCGCCGAGTGCCGGCAGGGCGGCACCAGTTCGATCGTGGTCAGCCACGATCCGTCGATCGCGCCGCTGTTCGACGCCCAGGCCGACCTGGCCACGCTCAACCGCGCCGGCGCCGGAGGTGCACGATGAGCCTGTTGAAGCTGGCCCTGGCCAGCCTGCGCAGCCGGCGCCTGGGCGTGGCCTTGACCGTACTGGTGATCACCCTGAGCGTGACCCTGCTGCTGGGCGTGGAGCGGATCCGCACGCAGGCGCACGAAGGTTTTGCCAGCACCGTGTCCGGCACCGACCTGATCGTCGGCGCGCGCTCGGGCCCGGTGAACCTGTTGCTGTACTCGGTGTTCCACATCGGCGACGCCACCAACAACGTGTCGTGGAAGAGCTACCAGGACCTGAGCGCGATGCCCGAAGTGAAGTGGGCGGTGCCGCTGTCGCTTGGCGATTCCTATCGCGGCTACCGGGTGGTCGGCACCAGCACCGGATTCTTCGAGCACTATCACTATGGCGCGAAGCACCCCCTGGCGTTCGCGCAGGGCAGGGCGTTCGACGACCTCTACGATGCGGTGATCGGCGCCGACGTCGCCGCCGCGCTCGGCCGCCATCTCGGCGACGAGATCGTGCTGACCCATGGCACCGGGCGCATCAGCCTGGCCAACCATGCCGACAAGCCGTTCCGGATCGTCGGCATCCTGCGTCGCACCGGCACGCCGGTGGACTCGAGCGTGCTGGTCTCGCTGCAGGCGATCGAGGCGATCCATATCGACTGGCACTCCGGTGTGCGCCTGCCGGGCCAGCACGTCAGCGCCGCGCAAGCGCGGGCGATGGACCTGACCCCGGACACCATCACCGCCTTCATGCTCGGCCTGAAGACTCGCATCGCCACCTTCTCGGTGCAGCGGCGGATCAACGAGTACCCGGAGGAAGCGATGCTGGCGATCATGCCGGGCGTCACCCTGCAGCAGCTGTGGGGCACGCTGGGCACCGCCGAAGGCGCCTTGCGCATGATCGCCTCGCTGGTGGTGCTGCTCGGCCTGGTGTCGATGGTCGCGCTGCTGGTGGCGACGCTGCAGGAGCGCCGGCGCGAGATGGCAATCCTGCGCGCGGTCGGCGCACGGCCGCGCGACATCGCCTGGCTGCTGCTGTTCGAGGCCGGCCTGGTCACCGTGGTGTCGTGCGCACTGGCGCTGCTGGCGGTGACCGCGGCCAGCTGGCTGGCGCGCGGCTGGGTGCTCGATCATTTCGGCCTGGCGATCAACCGCATCGCACCCAGCGCGGCGGAATGGGGCTGGCTCGGCTGCGTGCTGCTGGCCGGCGTGCTCGCCGGCATCGTGCCGGCCCTGCTGGCCTATCGCCGCACCCTGGCCGATGGCCTGTCGCCGGAGCTGTGAGCATGACCCGCTGGATCCTTCCCTTGCTGGCGCTCGCACTGCTGTGCGGCTGCGGCCGCCAGCAACAAGCCCCCATCCCGGAAAAAGCGCAGGCGACAGCGGCGGCGCAGCCAGCACCGACCAAGGAAGCGGCGATCAACCCGCCACTGGGCGAGCCCGATGCCGACGGCTATCGCGAGCTGGACTGGAGCGCGATGCTGCCGCCGGCCGAGCTGAAGGCGCTGGAAAACAGCGACGAAGCACCGGTCAACCACACCGGCAAGCGTGCGATGCCGCAGACCGGTACCTACAACACCGTGGCCGCCGTGCTGGCGCGCAAGGTGCGCCTGCCGGGCTACGTGGTGCCGCTGGACAGCGACGACGCCGGCCGCGTGCGCGAGTTCCTGTTCGTGCCGTACTACGGCGCCTGCATCCACGTGCCGCCGCCGCCGCCGAACCAGATCGTGCATGTGCGCTTGGACAGCCCGATCGACCCGCCCGACATGTACAGCCCGTTCTACCTGACCGGTCAACTGCGCGCGGAAACCCTGCACGGCGAACTCGCCGGCACCGCCTACACGATGGAGCAGGCGCACCTGCATCCCTATGAAAAAGGCTGATCGCCATCTCCTGCTGGCTGGGGTGCTGTGCCTGCTGGTGGGCTGCCACGGTGATGGCGGGAAGCAGCCGGGCGCCACGCCGACACCATCACCGGCCGCAAAGCACACAGCCGCAGCCGCCGACGCCGTCCCGGACACAGTGGAACGCTGGGAACAACTGGCACCGGCCAACGACATCTACCAGCGCCCGCCGCCGCGGATCGGCACGGCGTGGCGGGGCGACTCCGCGGTGCTGGATCAGCCGGCGCCGGTCGACGATGGCCCCTCGGTGGTCAACGGCATGCCGATCGACCATTCCGGCACCCAGCGCGCCGCGCAGTTCGGTTCATCGCAAGTGGTGAAGGGCCTGGAAGGCAAACGCTTCGCCCTGGACGGCTACGTGGTGCCGCTGGAAAGCGACGACCAGGGCAAGGTCAGCGAACTGCTGTTCGTGCCGTTCTATGGCGCCTGCATCCACGTACCACCGCCGCCACCGAACCAGATCCTGCACGTGGTGCTGCGCACCCCGATCGACGTGCCGGAGCTGTGGGACCCGTTCCACCTGCAGGGGCGGCTGCATCTGGCCGACTTCAAGGCCGATATCGCCAATGCCACCTACGAGGCGGAAGACGCCACGCTCACCCCGGTGCAGGGCTGAGGGCACGGTCCGATGCGCCTGAAGTCGCCGATGCGTTTGGCGATCGCGATCGCCGCCTGTGGCGTCGTCGTTGCCGGCGGCGTGCTGTTGGCATTGCGCACGCACGGGCATGTGGCACCGACACCGCGTGCCGCTGCTACCACCGCGATCCACCCGCCAACTGTGCCCGCATTTCATGTCGCACCATTGTCCGAAGATGCCGCCGACAAACGCATCACCACACTGCTGCAGAGCGATCCCGCATTCGCGCGTGACGCCACATTCCTGATCGTGGCCAGCGTCCGCGAACGCTGCGCACCGGCCCATTCTGGTGAATTGGCCAAGATGGCCAACCGCGCCCGCCTGCCGATACTGGTCGCAACATCCGAGGTGACGACGCGCGAACCCGACCTGGACCATCCGATCTACCAGGCGATCCAGCGCACCGCCGCCGCTGCGCCCTGCGGCCGCGCGCTCGACCTGACGGCGACCGGCCTGCCGCTGCAACTGGACCCGGAACGCTACGCGGCGGCATTCCCCGACAGCTACTACCAACCCACGCTGGACACCGTGCCGCACGAGTATGCCGGCCAGCCGCTGGCCACCCGCGCCGCGCAGGAATGCCAATCGATCGCCTACGCCGTGCTGCCGCTGGGCCGGGACGGCTGGCAGTGCAGAGCGCTGTGGTCCGGCATGCGCCCGCGGATCCTCAAGGCCTGCGAGCAGGCCCGCAGCGAAGGCGGGCAGGGGGCTGGTGAGGCGATTCCGCCGGAGGTCGCGAACCGGCTGACGCCGGTGGTGGCTGGCATGTTGGAAAAATTGCCTCAATACTGCCGGTAAGTATACGGCCCTTTGTGACTTTGCTTCAGTTGCGGGATGAGTGAGCAATGATGAGAAACGCGCAGCTAAACCGGATCCCTAGCATTGAATTGCAGTTGCTCAAGTGGATTGAACTGGTTGATGAGGGGAATATTCCGGATTGTGTGAATCTACAGCGCGCTGGCACACGACTTTGGATCAAGCGCGCCCGACAACGCTTGCCCGGCTTTGGCGATGATGTGAGGGTGCTTACCTTGAGCAACGTCCAGGTCAATCGCCGATCACAAGGAAAGGGCTGGTTTACCGGGTTTTTAGACTTGTGCGACACCTTGATGCCCTGGCCTGCTCTCTATGTCGAGTGCGTGCAGAATGAGCGCCTGGCCGACTTCCTCAGTCGACAAGGATTCATTGCACTGCAATACGATAATTTCTATCGCCCATCCAAACGCTGGCGCGCAATCAATAGCTGGACTTCCGAAGATATCAGCGACGCGCAGCGCGCGGCCAATAGTGCTCATGTGCATTCGCTTTTTGATGAGTCCGCAGCGATCGCCGAACTTGCTGGAATGCTAAACCTACCTTCGGCCTCCAGGCGACTCCGAGGAAACTTGGATCAAGCGGGGGATTAGGAAGATTTATCGGGGTAGGGGGAGAGCCGCTACGCCTCTTCGCCCCGGGCGGTACGCGCACGTGTAAAGGCCACCGAACCTAAGCCCCGCCTCCTTCCGCGCTTCACGAATCAGCCTTATAGCCCCTCCCAGGACTCTGGACACCGCACGAAATAGTTGCACTTGCCCTAAAGGCTCCGCACTATCTGCACTCTTGTTAGCTAATAGCGAGTACGAATTCATGGTATCGAAGGCTGTCAGTGTCCTTCAAGATCAACGTGTTGGCTGCGTTTCAGTCATGACGGAGGTCCCCGTCGGTCGCTACTTAGAACTTGTTGATGCCGCGTACTCGAATCGAGGCGGCATTGAAGGGCAGCGCGAGCCGCTTCGCACAACTTCAGCGTTGAGAATTCGTCGACGAATGGTTGAAGACATTCAGAAGGGGGCGGTCCTCCCTCCGGTTGTTATAGGCGTTGTACTTCAGCCCGCGCAATTCAGTGAATTGTCGCTACCGACATACTCTGACGTCGAAACGTTGTTGCGAGGCGTGGATAACGACAAGATTTCGATCATCGATGGCATGCAGCGATCTACGGCTATCAGGGAGGCCTTTCCTGATGCACAGTCTTCTAACTATGAGGTCCGCGTAGAGTTCTGGATCGCGGACAAGATAAATAGCCTCCTGTACCGCATGCTGGTCCTTAACACAGGCCAAGTCCCGTGGAATTTGCGACGTCAAGTGGAAGTGATTTTCAATTCTGTGACCAAGCAGATTGAGGAATCCGTCACCTCCGTGACTATTCTCAGAACGGACGATGCCAAGCGCCGAACGAGGGGGGGCGTCTATCAAGCTGATGATTTGATCGAGCTCTTTCTTGTCTTTGGCGCGCGAAAGGAAAAAGTTGACGTTCGAAAGCAACTATCTGATGAGTACACGCGCCTTGATTTGATCGAGGCATCTTCAGAGCAAACGTTCGTGCAACGCTTCTGCGATTTGTTCGAGCTCATGGCGAGACTAGATGTTGCTTTCGATATGTACAAGGGCGCCGATTACAGTGCGGAAGGTGGCAATCGCGAGGGTGAATCGTCGCGTTTCCAGAAGGGATATGACCTTTTCTCTAGCCAACCGGCTCGGGTAGGGTTTGTCACTGCCGCAGCAGTATATTTGTACGGAAGGCCGGGCACTGAAATCGATAATGCGAAGACTCAAGACCGGCTTGAAAGGGTTAAGAAGGGGGCGTCGGACCTAGTGGCGTCTCTCAATCAAAAGTCCCCGTCAGAACTGGGTGGTTTCTTGAGATTAGATACATTGAACGAGACTATTGTGCGCAAGGGAAGCACTGGCGGCGTCGGCGATTTTGAGCGCGAGTATTTCTTCAAAGCCTTCCAAGTTCTATTTGAAGAAGATTTCGTGATTTCATCCTTAGAACCGTGCTGGCGTGCGTTTTAATAGACGATGGCTCGCAATATGGTCCGTACAAATGAAGCCGCGTTTCGAGCGTTCTCAGTTCGCCTAGTTAGTCGCCAGGCTGAAGACGCTAAACGATGGATAAAGACTAATGATGCCGAAAAATCTTGGCTAAAGAATGTTGAATGGATTGATGAATTTCGCTTCGACCCCAATAACTGGATAATTCAGTGTCGCCACGAAGGGCGGCTCTATTATATCACGATTGGTTTTGAGCTAGATGATCTAACTGATCAAGAGCCGCTCCAAGATGTAGAGCTTAACGCAGGACTGTTTACCGCCCTCTTGGCAGAGAAAGAGATAGTTCGTCCAGACGTCGATGAGATCGAAGTGCTCGATCGAGCACTGATTCCCGCCGGGGATGGTTACGATGGGCAACACTGGGAAGACCTGAGGGATCTTTGCAGGCCCATCGCGCTATTAAGTGTCGTTTCCGATACGCCGATGTCAGAAGCAAAGAGCGCCGAATCAGCGTTACAGCGGTCCGCGCTTTATTGCATGGCTTCGGCAAAGAAGATGCGCTCCTTACCCTACTCAAGTCGCGCCGTTGATTACTGTAAAACGCTTGCCTCTGACATTGATGCGCGAGTGCCGTGGGGGCTACTTGCCTACGCCTTGGTTGCCGTCAGGTGGGATCACGCCTACCTTGAAGTGTACAGATGTATCGAACGCCTCTTTCCGCTGCCAAAAATGCTAGAGCTGAAACAGACTCTTCAGGTTCATTATCCTGGACTCACTCTATCAAAAGACATCGAAGGCACGTTGGGTTGGCGCCAAAGAGAGGAGGACGGGATGATTTCTCTTTTTGAAGCGGCGGATGCACTGAGCTGTCGCTTCTACGGTGCCTATTCGGCTCACTGGACTGATGGTCCAGAGGAACATACTGTCAAGAGCATGGCGCAGCATTTCTATAAGTTGAGAAATTCCATCGTTCATTTTCGTCCAATTACTGAGCAGCAACCCTTCACTTACCAAAGATGGGTTGTAGTAATGGAGCATTTTATAGAGTTGATGGCTGAGCTTTACCGGGAGTTTGCGGATGAGCTTTGAATTCCCGCCCTGCCGATGAATGCGGTGCTATTTATGGAGAGCGAACTAGTGCGCTGAGCCAAACCTGAGTAATCGAGAAGCCTACGCAAAAAAATGACTTGAGAATGATGCCTTAGAACGAGCGGACAAGACGCATAGCCGTCTGTCCGCCTACCGCTAAGAATCTTCAAGCAAGCGCGCCGCGGGGTTCGCTGAAGCACTACCGGTCTGGAAGTAACCAATCACGCTCGACACCGCTCGGTGCTCGGTCAGCTGCATGATGGCTGGCAATGCCCCCCCCTGACGACTGGCCTCGGTCACGAACCCCGAGCGCAGGCTGTGCCCACCAAAATCCCCCTCCAGTCCAGCCAGTCGCGCCCGCCGCTGTACGATCTCGCCTACCGCGGCCGGAGACAGGGCAGGGCCGACGCGCTGCTTCCACAGCCGTCGGAAGATCGCCCCTTCGGTGATCCCGGCTGCGTCCAGCCAGGCCTGCAGCGCGAGGGCGGCCCGATCGAGCACCGGCTTGTCCGGGGTCGAATTCGCGGTGACACCGGCCTGCTGGGTCTTGCTGTGCTCCAGGCGGTAGATGTAGCCCGCCTCGCCGATCCGGCGCAGGTCGCGTAGGTCGGCGGCGGCGATCTCACTGCGCCGGCGCCCGCCGCTGGCAAACCCGAAGCAAAGTAGGGCGCGATCCCGTATTCCTTCCAGGCTGTCGTCGCAGGTGGTCAGCAGGGCTTCCAGCTCGGGCAGGGTGATCGCGGTCTTCTTGCGCGGCCGCTCGTCGCGTTTGACGGCGGCTCGGGCGGCGCGGCTGAGCACGGTACGGATCGCTGGATGTTCGCAGGGATTGAGCGCCTGTTTGAGCCTGTGCGCGGTGGACAGCACGGCGACCCGATGCCGCACGGTGGCCAAGGTCCAGGGCCCAAGTTTGGCCTTCAGGCCGGACGCCACCATGGCCTGGTCCACGATCGGCGGCAGCTCCCACGCCAGCTCACCGTCAGTCGAGCGGCGCTGCACGTGGTCGACCACAAACTGCAGCACGGTGGCTTCGGGCACCGGCGGTGCGAGCTCGATGCCCCGTAGCGCGCGGCATTCCAGCCGGCCCAGTAGCGCAGGGCACTGGTGTAGCTGCGGGTGGTGTTCTCGGCCGCTGCTTCGGCCAGCAGCTCGCGCACCATTCGGGCAAGACTAGGCCGTGGCCGTCGCTGCGAGCACGGGCACTGACAGATCTGCGGCGGGGATGGCCGGCCGCACACCCGTCCGGGGATGCATTCAATTTCGCATAATGTATCTTATGTAAAGACAATCGTGTCACCTCAGGATGCTGAAATTGTTCGACCCACAACGCTGAAGCTTCTCACGAGAGCTGTAGCCGAAGGCCCCCTGTAGCAACCAATCTGGAAGAAGTTTCGTTGCATTCGGGCTGCCAGCGATCAGTGTGAACGCAGTAGGCTTCAGTAACAGTTCGATTACGCCGAGGCGATCCAGGCGGTCCAGTTGCAGATAGCTGTTCTGCAGGTCGGTTGCTTCAAACAAGTCGCTGAGCTGGACCGAGATGTCTTTGTAGATTGGATCGATACTGTTTTCGAGGTCGATGAGAACACTCTTGCCGATCAAGTTCAGGCTGGCCACTGCTACCCAATCGTAGCCCGCATCCAGCATCATGCAGAGCCCTCTAGCCAGTCTGTAGGCCTCCACAATCGGGTGCATGTAGGCATCGGCGTTGATAGATCGATAGCTGATCTCGTTTCCACACTGCCCTGACACACTCCCATACTGATGCGAGCCCAGATCGAGTCTGAGCGCGTCCATCAGCGAAGCTCCGCGATCGAGGTCCGACTTGTTTTCGCCCCACAGCCGATGAAGCAATTCGCGCCTCAGAAAGCGCTCATATTCACCAAGCGCGTGATATAGCCAGATCATCGCCACGCCGGTGTTGCTCAAATGCGCGCGCAGTCTACTCAGGCCCTTGATCGGATCCTCGAGGTGGTGCATGACGCCACTGGAGATGACCACGTCGAAATCCATCTCCAAGTCGAGTTCCAGCAAATTACATTGGTGATACTCGATGTTGGGGACGTTATTGCTGGCTGCCATCTTCCTGGCCGCGTCCAGTGACGCAGAGGTCATGTCAACGCCAATGACCTGGGCCTTGGGAAACATCTTGGCGACGCCATTGGCACGCTGGCCTGTTCCGCATCCAGCGTCCAAAATCCGCTTGCCAGCGAAGTCTTCGTCCGGGAAAAGGACGCTCAGCATGTTCCCGTTGTCCCGAATCAGCCCGTTACCGACGATTGGGCTTGGATAAGGGAACCTTTCGTACATCTGCTTCACGTCATTCGTCGTTCGCTGGCTGCCGCAAGCTACGGATGGGCGGAAATTCGCTCCGCCACCATTAGCGATCGCCTGCGCCGCCGCATCGAGCGTGGGCGAGAAGTCGGGTTCATCCTTCATCCTTGGTCCTATTGGCAATCTGCTCATTGATTAAAGTAGGGAAAAGTTGCAGGCGTTGCCCACTTGCCGCTGCCGTCCACAACGATGAGGTCGCGCTGACCCTCGACGCCTGGCATCTGTTGTGGTCGCGTGCGGTCTACACCAGCACGAAAGCAATTTGCGGGGAGTATCATTGGGCGACGACGTCAGGCTCAGCACCAGTTTCCAGATCCGTGCGAAATCCATTGCATATCCTCTAGAGAAGGTACGCCGTTGAGCGCCAGCCGCTGGTTTATCCGTCCCGATCCTCGGCCATATGCCGCCATGCGCCTGGTCTGTCTGCCGTATGCCGGCGGATCGGCAGCCACATATATCCCGTGGGCCTCCAGTCTGCCCGGCAACGTGGAACTTGTCTGCGCGCAGCCGCCAGGGCGTTCTTCCCGCATGGGCGAGCCTGCGCACACTTCGATGGAGGCGATGGTGACCGATCTGAGTGCTGCGTTCGTTGGCTTGTTCGACAAGCCCTACCTGCTGTTCGGCCACAGCCTGGGCAGCCGGGTAGCTTATGCATTCGCACGTCGGTGCGCGTCGTTCGGGCTGCCCGGTCCTACCCGGCTGATTGCATCGGGCAGCCGCGCGCCGCACGTGCCATCGAACCGTGCCAGCATCCATGACCTGCCCAAGGACGACTTCATAGCCAAGCTGCGTGAACTGGATGGGACGCCGGAGGAAGTGCTGGGCAACGCGGAGCTGTTGGACCTGCTGATTCCTTTGCTGCGCGCCGACTTCAGGATCGCGGATGTCTACCGGGCCGGGCCGCAGCCGTTGGACTGCCCTGTCACCGTCCTGGCCGGCATCGATGACCACGAGGTGACTCAGGCCGATGTCGACGCCTGGAGCGAGCTCACCACCGGAGCGTGCGAGGTCCATTGGCTGCCCGGTGACCACTTCTTCGTTAACGAGCAGCGTGTGGAGGTGATCGCAAAGGTCAACCGCGCCATCGCGCAGGCCAGCGGCGTGCTGGCCTAGGCATCGGCACGCCTGCCGATGGCGCCCTGCCCCCACGCCCGCCCGACAGGGTGGAGTGAGCGGCAGGGTCATTTCACGAAAAATGTCGTCCTGGCGACACCGGCATTGTTGGTCATGCCGGTCCAGGCGCGGATCTGGACCTCATAAATGCCGGGGCCTTGTGTCGTGAGCTGGGTTTCGTAACGGCTGGTTGTGGCATTGAAACGCATCGTTTGGGGCTTTTGCTTCTTTCCATCGATCCAGAGATACGCTTCAACGTCTGTTCCGTCAGCCTTCCAGGGGCCGTCGCTCGACAGCCCGCAGCCGCACATCAGCGTGACCGATGCCTCCAGTGGGATCGTCGAGTTCGCCTTGACCCACTGATATGCGGTGGGTGTTGTCAGGTCGACGATCAGTCCAGGCAACTCGAGCAGCCAACCGTCGCCGGCCGTCACGTGGCGGCCCGGGAGTATCCATTGGCTGCTAGCGACTGTGGTCGCCGCTTGCGGCTGGCTCATCGGCCCGGTGACCGTGGCGGTGACGCGGCGCGCATCGGTCAGGTCGAGCGTGGCCTTGAATACGCTGGAATCTGGCGTGGACAGGGGAGCGCGGCCCTGCAGGATGCGCTGGGTATCACCGGTCGAGCCTTGGGTCATGCCTTTCGCCAGCACCTCGCCCGTATCCGCATCGGTGAGCGTCACCAAGGCAGATGCCGTGTAGCCGCCGATGAACTTCGCGCCGCGCGCCAGCACGCGCACTTCCACATCGGTGCGCTCCGCCTGTGCTGGTACGCTGACCGCGAGCGCCAGGATCAGCGCGCAGGCGCCGATGGCGCGTCGCGAGTAAAGGTAAGCAAGTGAGTTCATCGAGTCGTTTCTCCTAAGGTTCATATCTGTTTAGGCCACGCGCGGCGCGATTGGCCTGTCGCCCGCACTGCGCATCAACATGCCGCTTCGAACACGATGCGCTCTTGCGCGCCGCGGGCGGAATTGATGACGCCGTCGTAACTTTCGCTGTTCGGCATCATACGGATCCAAGAGCCGCCGAAACGATCGCCGAACTGAAACACGCCCCAGACGAAGTCGAAGACTTCGCGCGCGCCTGGTGCGTGGCCATAGAAGCGCACGGATTCGCAATACTCCTGGGCGATCCACAGTTCTTGTCGCTCCAGTGTTGTCAATTTTATCGTCCAGTCCTCCGCGCTCATGAAACGCCCGACATAGACGTCGATGCCCTGCATGCCGTCGCAGTGTTTGACCACATATTCATCCTTGCGCGCCAATAGTTCGTCCATCAGGTCCGCCCGGTAAAGCGGCCCGCCAAGCATGAAAGTGCGCGGCACATAGCGCGTGACCAGCGAGGCGTCGGCGCTGGGCAGCGCGCCAACCTTAACCGCGTAATGCAGCAGCGCCATTGCGCGCTTATCGGACAGCACCATGTTGGTCGGAAAGTCTGGGCAGGCCAGCTTGCCGGCCAGCACGCTGCGTAGCAAATGGACCGGCGCGGGCGCCTCGCCGCTGAGATCACCGAAGGTCACCAAGTGGATTCTGTCGCCATTATGGAAGGTGCCCTGCGTTGTCACTTCAAGCTCGTCGAACGAGGCGAAGAACCGCACCTCGGCAGCGACCTCGGACGCGGCGACGGCCTCGCCGATACACTGCTGCAGAAACTCGCCGTACAAGGCCGGATCGATGCCTTCCTTCAGCTTCATCAGGATGATGCGCGTGCCGATGTCCTCGATGCGCGCGGCTGACTCGATCAAGAAGCGAAAGAACGTGACCGGCGTGTTGCGGCAGTTGACGCTGTGCTTGTCAAAGAAGCCGCGGTACGCGGAGTAGCTCCTGAAGGTTTCATCCATCCATTGGATCTGCCAGCCTCCGATGGAGGTGCCGACGTTTACCTCTACTAGCTTGAGGCCCTGCTCCGTAAGAACAGCATCGGTGCGGAAGCAGACGTCTGACAGGTTCAAATTGCTGAGAAACAACGAGCATCTCACGGCGTCCATTCCCATGATCTTAGCCATACGCTCGGGGTCATCATTGAAGATGCCACGGATCGCGGCATAGGTGATGCGCAAGATGTTTCCGTTCATTTCCTGCATGTCTGCCACGAACGCGGGCGAGACGAAGAATGGCCATGAGTTGATCGGGTACTGATACGTCCGCATGAACTCCGTCGTCGCCAGATCGCGGAACGGGATGGGATCGGAAATCCCGTGGGCATCGAGGTAGTGCTCAAATTCCCTGTTCAGCAGCGACGCGTCGGATCCGTTCTTTTCAATAAGGTCGATCATCGCTCGTTGCTCGTGGTGGCGAAAGGCAGCGTTGGCGCGGCTCGCGGCAGTCCTTGAAGCTCTTCGGGCAGCCCGGTGGGAGTCGATGCAGGCGACGCTTTGGGGCCGGCGATGGCCTCGCGCAGGCGCCCCTGCTCCATGTGGACGATCCGGTCTGCCTCTCCAAAGAAACGGTCATCGTGGCTGATGACGATGACGGCCTTACCTCTTGATTTGAGCTCGTGGATGATCCGTCGATAGAAGATCTCCTTGAACGAGGGATCTTGATCGGCCGCCCATTCGTCGAAGAGATACAGTGTCTTGTCCTCGATCAGCGCCGCCAGCAGCGCCAGGCGCTTGCGCTGCCCATCCGACAACGCACGGGTGGAGAATCTGCGCCCCACGATGGACAGCTTGCGCTCCAGTTTGAGCAGGGCCATGTACTCGCGGATCCTTTCGTCCTCGTCCAGCCGCGCATCGCAAAGTAGCCGGTCGAAGAGATGGTAATCGGAGTAAATCGAACAGATCTGGTTGCGGTAGGCGACGATGTTGGCATCGGTCAGCGGATCGTCGTCGAACAGAATCTCTCCGCCGTTGGCGCGGTAATGGAGCGTGATGAGCTTGCTCAGGGTCGATTTGCCCGAGCCGTTGCCGCCGACGATGAAGGTCACTTCGCCGCGCTGGATAGTCAGATCGACGGGACCGATGTGGAAGCCCGCATCGTCGCCATTGCCCGAGTGGGTGTACTCCAATCCGCGCAGGGTCAGCGTGGACCAGTCCTCGCGTGCCTCGCTACTGACCGCCGGATACATCTCCGACGGAATGGCCTCCAGAAGCGCGTTGACCTTCTTCAGGGAAATGCGCGCCATGAACACCGCAGGAACGGTGTTGATCACCAACGCGATAGGCGTGGTGATGTACAGCATCGCCATGATCACGCTGGTCAGGGTGGCGGCCGTAATCGCATGATAGTTGACGAAGACGTAGGCGATGACGCCGATGACCAGGAAACTGATCATGTCGCCGTAGTTGGCGGCCAGGCGCACGACGGTGTTGCCGGCCTTGTCGGCGCGCATGACGGCGTACTCGTTGTCCATCAGCACGTCGAGGAAGTAGCGCTGACGCTTGACCGGATCGAGCTTGAGTTCCTTCGCGCCGTTGATCAGTCCCTGGATGGCGTCCTGCAGCGGATCAATGCGTTCGCGCGAGCGCTGGAAGTGGCGGTTGGCGAGGAACATCGGGATCTGGTAGGTGAGCGCGCCGAAGGCGATGGCCTGCAGGACCAGGACGAAGACGGGAAAATCCAGGTAACTCATGAAGCCCAGCATGCCGACGATGGTCACCGCGCTGATGAGCAGGTCCGGCAGTACCCGCGCGCCGAACACGATGCGACCGACGTCGGTGGTGATGGCGGCGATGAGCCGGGCCGATCCCATGCGTTCGAGTTCGGCGATCGGGGCCTGGCTGACGCGCTCGTACAGCGTGCGGCGCAGCTCGGTGGTCACCTCCATGGCGACGCGCAGCAGGGTGATCTGCGAGATGGAGCGAAACACCAGCACGCAGGCACACAGCGCGAAGAAGACCAGGGCCAGCTTGTGCTGGTGCACCTCCACGCCCAGGAACATGGCGGTGTCGGCGCTGCCCGCCGCGGCATCCGCGCCGCCGATGCCGACCTGCACCATCGGGATCAGCAGCGAGTAGCAGACACCGGACAGCGCGCCGAGCAGAATGGAGAGGAAGATCCGGTTCGGGGCACGCCGGATGAAGAGGTCAAACAGCTTCACGGTCTGGCCTCGCTCGCGCTGCCTGCCCTATGCAGTGTCTGGCGCATCGCGCCGGCCGTGGTGTCCGGCTGCTTCAACGCGTACAGCTGCGCATGCGCGAAGGGCTCCAGCATGTCGTCGAAGTGCGGGCTCATCGGATTGCCGGATTGTCCGGTAGAGTTCATATAGGCGTGCTCCCCGCCCCCCCTCCCCATCACCATGATCTGGCGGAACACCGCGCCGAAGTTCTGTTCGTAGCCTTTCATTGGCCGGTAGAGGCTGCCGGCGACATTCACCGAGTTTTCCGAGCCAGGGCTTGGCAGACGTCGTGCGAACAGGCGATCCAGCAGGTTCACGTCGCCGAACGGGACATGGTTGAAGCGCGCGCGATGCAGCGTTCCCCACGCCCAGTCCGACGGGTCGCCGCCGTACTTGCGCAGCTCCCGCAACGCATCGTCGAGCGCGGCCTGCAGGGTGCCCGCGCAGCCTGTGGCGCTCTTGCCGTTGCCGCCGCACCAGGCGGGGTCGCCACTTTGCAAAAGCTGGCGGATCTGGACGGGAGTGACGCCGCCGACGTAGCCGCGCAGCGCCTGTATCTGGTCGGCTGCGCCCTGCTCGCCGTCGATGCGGTCCAGCAGCAAGCGTTTGCGCAGGTGCCTGAGCCAGAAATTGAACACCGTGGCCGAACGCTGGTCCGTGTCCATGCGGCCGTCCCACCGCGCAAGATCCCGGACCGCGGCGCTGGATGCCACTTCCGTGGAAACGTGGGCGACCAGGTAGTCGCGCAACGCAAGCGCTTCAAGATCCACGGTATCCGCCTGCATCAGGCGCGTCTGCTCCATGTCGATCTTGCCATTGCGTTGTAAGGCGTCGGCGATCATGGAGTTGATGCGTTCGGCGCGAGCAGGAGGCGCCCAGTCTCGCGAAATGAAATATGGGTAGCGATCATCCACCACTTTATTGTTCGCGCTGACGATGACGCCGCTGGTCGGATTCAGGGCACGTGGCATCTCGTCGAACGGAACGTAGCCGCGCCAACCAGACGTCGAGTCCGCCGCTGGGGTCGGCATGCTGCCGTCTCCTGTTCCTCGCAGTGGAATGCGTCCAGCTGCGACATAGCCGATATTGCCGGCATCATCGGCGTAGACCACGTTGATGGCCGGTGTCACGACCTGGCCAAGCGCTGCGTTGAAATCTGCCCAGTTGCGCGCATAGGCGAGTCGGAAGATGCCCTGGTAGGAAGTGTCGCCATCGTCCAGACCCGACCAGCGCAGGCTGATCGGCTGGTCGATCAGCCCGGTCGCGTCGCTGACAACGGGCCCGAAGCGTGTGCTGCGGAGCTGCACGCGGACCGGTGCGCGTGGGGCGCGCAGCGAGGCCGGAAAGTCGGCCCGCACCGCAATCTCTTCCTGGCGTACCGTCATCGCATGCCACTGTCCATTCATCCGGTAGACGTTGGGACGCTCCGGATGCGTCTCCAGCGCATAGAGATCCTGGGTATCGGCCATCATGTTGGTACCGCCCCATGCGATGTGACGATTGCGGCCGAACACGATGATAGGTAGGCCTACGACCGACATCCCGGAGACGGCGAACCCGGGGGCCGACAGGTCGGCAACGTACCAAGCTGAGGGCATCTGCAGGCTCATGTGCGGGTCATTGGCCAGCAACGGCGCACCATCGCGGGTCAGCCGCCCGGCCAGCACCCAGGCATTGCTGCCGACATACGGCCCACCCAGGCCCAGGGTCCGCTCCAGATGCCGGCTCAGGTCAGACAGCGCCTGCATCGGCCGATCGAGCGCCAGTGTGGTCGGCGCATTCGCGGGGTAGCTGCGCTCGAGCAGCGCCCATTGTCGTTCGGGAAGGAACTTGTGCGCCAGATAGCGGTCCGCTTCGGCGCGCATGCCGTTGGACTGGTTGAGGCTGAACACCTTGAACCACGCCAGCGAATCGATGGGCGTCCACCGCGTGGGCGTCACGCCGAGCAGCAGGAATTCCGGTGGTAGCGTCGCGCCCTCGTCCAGGCGTGCATTGATGCCGTCGGCATATGCCTGCAGGGACCGTTTGGCGTCCGGCGCCAGCGCCGGCCAGGCGCGCTCGGCGGCGCCATAGACGTCCAGGGTACGCATCCAGATGTCACTGGACAGCGCCTGCTGCCCGAGGACCTCGGCAAGGCGTCCCTGCGCGACCCGCCGCGCCAGTTCCAGCTGCCACAGACGATCCTGGGCGTGCAGGTAGCCCATCGCGAAATAGGCGTCCATGTCGCTGGAGGCGCTGATATGGGGCACGCCATGGGCGTCGCGGGTAATGTGCACGTCCGCCGCTAGGCCCTTGGCCACGCTGCGGTCACCCGCCTGCGGCAGGCTCTGGCGCAGCTGCGCATAGCCAAACCAGCACGCGATCGCGATGGGCAGGCAGACCCACACGGCCAGGCGCCACAGCAGCGGATGCCGCGACAGCGCGCTCATGTGTGTCCCCGCGCGCGCCAGGGCGCCGCGCCGGCTTCGCCGCGCCATGCCTGGAGAGGACACGCTGCAGCGGTCACAGGGCCGCCACCGCGTTCTTCAGCCGGTTCAGATGCGGCAGGTTTTCGAGCACGACCCGCGGATGGATGCCGAAATCCACCAGGCACGCGATCTCGTCCACGCCGATGGAGCGCAGTCTGGCGGCGAACTCCAACGCGCTGTCGGGCGTGCCCAGTAGCGCACTGTTTCCGTGATAGCGATGGAAGGCATGTTCCAGCAAGGTCTCCATGTCACCGCTGCCGATGCTTTTCGGGTCGATGTCGACCTGCGTGGCCAGGTTGCTCAACAGGTCGATCGACTGGGCCAGATACCGCTTGAACGGTTCCTTGGCGACCTGCAGCACCGACGCTTGGTCGGAGGAGATGAAGGTATGAACCATCACCGTCACCTGCCCTGGTGTGGCATACCCGGCCTCCGCCCTCGCCTGGCGGTAGACCTTGATCTTCTGGCCCAGCGCCTCCGGCGTCTGCCCGGTCAAATGGGACAGGACGTTGGCGCCGATCCTGCCCGCCGACTCGAACGTTTGCGGGCTGGTGGCTGCCGTGATCCAGATCGGCAACTCCGGCTGGATCGGCCGCGGCAGGCAACTGATCGCGATGTCCTCGCCATCGCCGTTGCGGCGGGTGATGGAGGCGCCGCGCCACAGGGTGCGGATCTGCTCGATACCGTCGTACATGAACTGATGGCGGGTCGGATAGACGTCCGGCGCCAGCACGAAATCGTTGGGCTGCCAGCCGGACGCGAACGCCACGCCGGCGCGGCCATCGGACAGGTTGTCGACCACGGCCCATTCCTCCGCCACGCGCAGCGGGTCGTTCAGCGGCAGCACCACGCTGCCGGCACGCAGGGCGACATGGCGGGTGATGGCCGCCAGCGCGGAAGCCATCAGCGCCGGATTGGGGTACAGGCCGCCGAAGCGCGCAAAGTGCCGCTCCGGTGTCCACACCGCCTCGAACCCGTGTTTGTCGGCGAACCGTGCACCATCGAGTAGTAGCCGGTACTTGTCGCGGTCGCTGCTGCCCTCGTCGCTGGAAAAGTAGAATAGGCTCATCGACGTCGGGCGTTCGCGCCCCGCGCTCGCGTCGCGCTGCGCGGACGCGCCGAGCAGCGCCTGCTCGACGCGGGAGCGCTGCTGCTTGAGTTCCAGCAGCAGTGCCTTGTCCTTGGGCGGGCTTTTGACCTCGATGTTCAAGGTCCCGTCCTGGATCCTCAGGAGGATGCCCTGTTCGGCGCAACGGCTGATGATGTCTTCGACATCCATGGCACTGTGTCCTTGAGCTGTGGTCGATGGGTCAGGCGGCGCGTTCGGCCAAGCCGTTGGTCCGCGCCGGCGCGCTGGCCGCCAGGAATGCGGAAAGCCCGGCGATGGTCTGATGCACGTACAGGTCACGGAGTTGCAGCCCCGGCAGTCCCCGCTCTCGCGCCTTGGCGGACATGCGGATGGCGATCAGGGAGTTGCCGCCGAGGTCGAAGAAGTTGTCGCTGCTGGACACCGGCACGGCGAACAGTTCCCGCCAGATGTCCAACAACTGGCGGGTCACGTTGTCAGCGGCGGCGGCGGCGTCGACCGGCCGGTCGATGGCAGCCGCAGGAGCCGGCGCAGGCCGCTCCCCGCCTGTGCGCAGACCGCGGCCCGACGACGCCAGGACCTGGGCCGCCATGGAGACGGGATCGGCCTTGCCGTTGATGGTCAGCGGAATGGAGGAGACCTGCGCGATGGCGGCCGGCAGCATGTGCTCCGGCAGTCGAGACAATGCCAGGTCCCAGACCTGATCCAGCGTGGCGCCGTCGAGAACCACGTAGGCGTCGATGCGCGCGGTGGCCGCATCGGCGGGATCGCGCTGGGCGAACAGCACAGCCGCGCTGGCCACGCCTGGGCAATCCTGCAGGACCGAGCGGATCTCGTCGAGTTCGATGCGGAAGCCACGCAGCTTGATCTGGTTGTCCAGCCGCCCGAGATGGAGCAGTTCGCCATCTGGCAGCAGCCGACCGCGGTCGCCGCTGCGATACAACCGGCCTGCACCGAAAGGATTGGCGAGGAAACGCTGCGCGCTGAGTTCCGCGCGATCGTGGTAGCCCAAAGCCACGCCGGCGCCAGCGACATGGATCTCCCCGTCGACGCCAGGCGGCAGTAGCGCCAGGTCGGCGGAAAGCACATAGGCCTGCCAGCCCGGAATCGGCTTGCCGACCGAGCGCGATCCTTCCAGGGCATCCAGCCGCGATACAGTCCTGGCCGTGACATGCACCGTGGTCTCGGTGATACCGAACATGTTGACCAGCCGGCACTGCTGTTCCGGATGCCGATCGAACCACGGCAACAGGCGCCGCGTATCCAGCGTTTCGCCGCCGAAGATCACCAGCCGCAGCTGCGGACCGATCGGACGATGCGCTTCATGGGCCATCAGCTGGGCGAAGGCCGATGGCGTCTGGCTGAGCACGGTGATGCCGCGGTCGTTGATCTGGTCGATGAGCACCACGGGATCCCGCGA
The DNA here is from genome assembly GCF_034105325.1 of Xanthomonas sp. LF02-5. Lineage (NCBI taxonomy): Bacteria > Pseudomonadati > Pseudomonadota > Gammaproteobacteria > Lysobacterales > Lysobacteraceae > Xanthomonas > Xanthomonas sp. LF02-5. The sequence goes on from NZ_JAXGGF010000009.1 coordinate 79,209, forward strand.
CGCCTCGTACCCGACCACATGCACGCACGCGCCCGTCAGCAGCGCGCCCCATACTTCCCACACCGAGAAGTCGAACGAAAAGGAGTGGAAGAAGCTCCATACGTCTTGCGGCTCCAGCCGGAAATCGTCGCGGACCGCGGCGATTAGCGCGTGCACGCTGCGATGGGCGATGCGCACCCCCTTCGGGTGGCCGGTGGAGCCTGAGGTGTAGATAATGTACGCCGCATCGTCCGGCGTCAGACTGTCCGGTTCCTGCAGGCCGCCGCCAGTGTCGGCATCCAGCAACGCGGGCAGCGTCGCGATCGCGCAATCGGCCGGGCGCGCCGATGCCGCGTTCTGCACGATGAGCAACGTCACGGCTGCATCGGCGCAGGTATGGGCGATGCGATCCGCCGGATACTTCGGATCGATGGGCACATAGGTGCCGCCCAGCTTCATGATCGCCACGGCGGCGGCGATCATGTGGCGTGACCGGTCCACGCACAGGCCGACGTGATCGCCAGCCCGCACGCCCAGGCGCGCCAAGTGCGCGGCCATCGTCGTGGCACAGGCCTGCAACTCTCTGTAAGTCATGGTCCCGGCGTCGTCGCTGATGGCCGGGGCCTGCGGTTGGCGGGCGGCGAAGGTGGCGATGCCTGCCTCGATCCGCAGCGGCGGTTCCGTCTGCGGCCGCTCGGCTCCGGCGCCAAGCGCGAGAACGCCGCGCAGCTGCGCTTCGTCGAGCAGCGGCAGGCTGTCCAGCGCGGCGGCGGGGTTGACGAGCAGTTGCCGTGCGACCGTGTCGATGCAGGTGAGAAGCCAGCGCGCATCGTCGTCGCCCAAGATGCTTCGTTCGTGGCTCAGGCGGATTTCGCTGCCGGCTTCCGTCATCGCGACTTCCAGCATCACCGGATAAGGAGGCTGCAGGAAGAGAAGGTAGTCCAGTTGCGTGCCATCCAGCGCAGAAAGGGCCGGCATTTCGTGCACCACTACGCCGAGCCAGTCGCCGGGCTCCTGCCCGGGCACCGTCCGTGTGCCGGCATCAGACGGCGCTGCGACGGCGCGGGTCAGCAACCCGCCGCAGTGCTGCGGGTCGGCACCGATCACCCGCCGCGTCCAGCCCGCTGCCGTGTCGCCGGGCTGCGCCCGCGGAACGTCGGCCAGCACGGGAATGCGCGCTATCGCCTGTCGCGCGAAGGCGAGGACAACGCGGGTGATTGCCTTTGCGATCACCTCCAGCGGCGCGTTCAGCACGATCGGCCCGTGGCGCGTGGTGCCGGTCTCGGTCGTTGCGGCTGGCCAGCGCGCCAATGGCTCCTCGCCAAGGGCGGTGTCTGTTATCGGCGGCAGTACGGCGGCGGAGACGGCGGAGATACCGCCGCCGAGCGCCGGTGCGGCGTCCGCGACTCCGCTCGCGAGATGGTCCACGATACGGGTTAGCGTGGGGAGCCCGGCCACGTCGCGGCGCGCCGCCACGATCAGGTCGCAGGGACCGTTGGCGTAGGTCAGTTGCACTACTCTTACCATGTTCGCCGGACCGGCGCCGAATGCGCGCGCGAGTTCGCGCTTGGCCAATGCGTCGGCGCGAGCGGTGTGGTCGGCGAACGGCAGGTTTTCGCTGAAGAAGTGGAGAACGGGCGCGGCGCCACACGTGCTCCATTCGGGGGTGCAGGCGAATGCGACGGCACGCTGCCGAGCCTGCTCCGGGCACACGCCCGCCGCCAGTCGCACGCGCAGGGCATGCGCGTGTCCGCTCGATGCGGGTGCTAGGGACGCGGCCTGCGCAGCGTCGCGGTGGGTCGTGGAAGGCATGAGTGCGCGGCTCCGATTCGGGTTGCTCTGTGCCGCGCTCAGCGCGCCGTGAATCCGCCGTCGACGGTGACGATGCTGCCGGTCACCCGGCGAGCCGCATCCGACGCGAGCCAGACTGCGGCTTCGGCGACATCCGCGGGCTCGATCAGTTCGTTCATCGGTTGCGCCTGGGTGAAGACCTGCTCGTGGCCGGCCACATCGACGTCGAGCGAGCGTGCGATCTCCGACAACATTCGGCCCTCGACATGGCCGGAGTCACGTACCGAACCTGGACAGATCGCGTTGACCCGCACCTTGAGAGGACCGTAGTCCAATGCCGCGGCGCGGGTCAGCCCGACGATGCCGTGCTTGGCCGCCACGTACGCCGAGAAGTTGCGATAGCCGACGCTTCCGGCGGTGGACGCGATATTGATGATGCTTCCGGTGCGCTGCGAGGTCATGAACTGTCCCACCGCCTTGGTCATGCGCCACGCGCCGCTGAGGTCGATGTCGATCATCAGGTTCCACTCTTCCTCCTCGATGTCGTGCACGATCTTTCCCGATGGCGCGGCGATGCCGGCATTGTTCAGCAGGATGTCGATCCGGCCGAACCGTTCCAGCGCCATACCCGTGGCCTGATGAAGCGCCGCCATGTCGCGCACGTCGGCGTTGACCACCAGCACCGCCGCGCCGTCCCGGCGGCACAGCGCGGCGGTGGTGTGCAGTTGGTCGGCATTACCCAGGGGATACGGCACGCCATCGATGTGTGTGTCGATATCCATCAGGACCAGGTCGGCACCTTCGCGAGCGAACGCGCGGGCGCATTCGCGCCCCAGACCACGCGCGGCCCCGGTGACGACGGCGACCTTGCCGGCCAGCCTCACTGGGCCGCGTCCGCGGCGGTGGCGGCGAGCAGCGAACGCGCGAAACGCTCGATCAGCTGCAACAGCGACGCGGGATCGGCGATGAAGTACATATGCCCGCCCGGTAACTCGCGGTGCGTGCATTGCGCGCTGCTGGCGCGGGACCAGCCGGCGACTTGCGCCGCCGACACCAAGGCGTCGTGTGCACCGCGCACGGTCATCAGCGGCACGCCGAGCCCTGCCCCGCTGCGCGGCCGGTACTCCTCGTGCATGCGCACATCCGCGCGCAGCGTCGGCAGCAGTAGTTCGCGCATCATCGGATCGTCAAGCGCCTCGTGGCGGTAGTCCGAGAAACGCGACACATCCGCGATGAAGGCGTCGTCGTCGCGTTGGTCGGACGCCCGCTCGGCGCGGGGACTCCACGGATCCGGCGATCCGCTGACCACCGCGCCCAGCAACGGAAATCGCGCCGAGGCCTCAAGCCGGCGTGCGAGCTCGAAGGCCAGCACCGCGCCTAGGCTGTGCCCGAACAGCAGGGCGGGCTGGTCGTCGTTGTCGGCCAGCAGATGCGCCGACAACTCGTCTGCGGCAGCGTGCAGGTCCTCGTGCGCCGGTTCGAGAAAGCGCTTCTCACGCCCGGGGAGCTGCATCGGTACCAGCTCGAGCCCTTCGGCAACACCCCTCCAGGCATTGAAGAAGGACGCGCCGGCCCCCGCAAACGGGACGCAGATAAGGCGTATAGCATGCATGGATTCATCCTTGTTGCAATCTGATGGTCGCGGCGGCGGGCGCCTACTCTGAGCGCAGCGCAAACACCGGCCAACGGGTGATGATGGAGCGCAGCGTCAGGTAGCAGGCGGCGGCCACCGAGGCGACGATAACGATATAACCGGTCGCTCCGGCGCCCCAGGACAGCGGCAGTTCGTAGCCCGCGTAGCGCGCCAGCAGCCGATCGGCAGCGATCAGAATGACCAGGCTGGCGACGGTGCCGTAGACGCAGAGGATCAGGTTTTCCGTATAGACCATCTGTGCGATGCGCGCCGGTGCCGCTCCGATGGACATCCGCACGCCGAGTTCGTAACGGCGCAGTAGGATGCCGTAATTGAGCACACCGTATATTCCGACGCTGGCCAGCAGCACCGTCAGCAAGCCGAGGCCGATCGCCACCCAGACGATGAACAGGTCCTTGAGCACCAGTTGGTGATAGATGTCGTCGACGCGCTCGTACTCGTACAGGTTGTACTGGCTGTTGACCGCGCCGAGTACGTCGAGGAACTCCTGCCGGCTCAGCGTGGCGCCCTGGTCGAGTTGCACGATGAAGCGCAGGCCGCTGTAGCGCGTCGCATAGAGCCGCGGCGTGGCCGGCGTGCGCGGAATGTTCACGTCGCGCACGACCCCGATGATCTCGTTCGGCTTGAACTCGCCTTCGCCGTCCGCCTGCCAGTAGACGTGGCGGCCGACGACGTCGCCGTCGGGTGCGATACGCCTGGCCATCTCCTGGTTGACCAGCACCTTCGGCGCCGAGCTGTTCACGTCGTCGCGGCTGAAGTTGCTGCCGCTCACCAGCTTTTCCCCCATCACCGAAATATAAGCGTCGTCCACAAGGTTGGTGGCCACCGACACTGTCTCCGTGCCGGCGGCATCCAGCTTGACCGAGCTCGTCCAGCGGTTGCTCATCATCGGCACGAACAGCGCGCTGCTCACCTGCTTCACCTTGGGCAACTGTTTCAAGCGCGCGGTGAGATCTTCGATGTTGCGGATGCGCTCGTCCCGGCCGGGCTGCAGTGCGCCGGTACTCAAGTTGGCGAAGACCAGGTTATCAATGTTGAAGCCAGGATCGCGCTTGATGGTCTCGTAGGAGAGACGAACGACGCTTGATATGGCGACGAGCAGAAACGCAGCGAGCGCGATCTGGCTCACCACAAGCGTGTCGCGGACGGTTGCCGATACTTGCAACCCCGATCCCTTGCCGCTGGACTTGAGCTGTGACGCCAAGCGCCGGTAGTTAAGAAGATGCGTCACCAGCCCAGAGAACGCCAGGGCCAGGAGCAGCACCAGGGCAACGGCCACCCCCACCGTTGCCGGGGAGATGGACAGCTCGGCGATGCGCGGCAATTGTCCCGCGACCCTATCCTTCATCGCCGCGGTCACCACGGTGGCCAGCAACAGCGCCAGCACGGTGGAGGTGCCGACCAGCAACAGGTGTTCGGCGAAGATCTGCCGGAAGATGTGTGACTTCTTCGCGCCCAGGGTGGCGCGGATGGAGAGTTCGCGCAATTGCTCGGCCGCGCGCGAGAGCAGCAGGTTGAAGACGTTTATGAAGGCGATGATGGCCAGCGCGAGGCCACTGGCCAGGAACAGCAGCGCCGAAACCCTCCCGTCCTCCACCAGATAAGGCTTCAGCCCTTCCAGCGAAACGCGGTATGAGGCATTGTTTAGAAAGGCCGAACCGCGCGTCTCGGCTTTGAAGCGGTCGCTGACGAGACTGTTGATCGACTGTTCGGCGACCGCCTGGCGCTGGTTCGCTGTGAGCAGGCCGAGCAGCTTGATCTGGTCGGTAAAGGCCGACCAGTTGCGGCGAATCTCCGGCGGCCATGTGTTGAATTCCCAAGGCAGCCAGACATTGGTCTTCAGACCGGCCTGGAACAGCTCCGGCTCCACGAAGCGCGCGGCGGTGACGCCGATGATCCGGTAGGACACGTCGTTGACCACGACCTTGTCGTCGAGGATATTGTCGCGTCCCCCGAAATAGGTCTGCCAAGTCTCGTAGCTGATAACGGCCACGGGTTCGTGCGAACCGAGGCCATTGCGCGCGGAGAACCCACTGCCCTTGGCGAAGCCGGCGCCTAGCATTGGAAAGTAGTCGGGCGTCACATTGGTGATGCGCAGCTTGGGCCGGGCGGCGATGTTGGTAACGATTTCCTCGCCGTAATTCAGGATCGCCAACTGCTCGAGGCCGGTCTGCGCCTTGCTCTTCTCCAGCAACTCGGCGATGGGATAGGCGACGTTGTCGGCGAATTTCACTTCGCTGCTCTCGTATACGTTGCCCACGCCCACCACAAGCCGCTCCTGGGCGGGGTACGGCAGCGCCTTGAGCAGCAGCACCTGGTTGAGGTTGACCACGCAGAGCAGGATGCCAAGGGTCACCGTCAGGGTTAGCACGATGCTGAGGACGAACAATGGCCGTTTGCCCAGACTGCTCCAGGCTTCGGCGAGTTCCTGGCGCAGCATCAGGCGGCCTCGTCCTTGGGATTTTCGGCGGCCCGCGAATGGCTCGACTGGATCTTGCCGTCCAGCAGGCTAATCCTGGTTCGGGCGAAATCCGCATAGCGTGGATCGTGGGTGACCATGCAAATGGTGGTGCCGGCTTGGTTCAGCTCGTCTAGCAACGCCATGATGGCATCGCCGTTGGCGGAGTCCAGGTTGCCGGTCGGCTCATCCACCAGCAGCACTGCGGGATTGGCCACCAGGGCGCGGGCGATGGCAATGCGCTGCTGTTGACCGCCGGACAACTGGTTCGGCCTGTGCCCGGCACGGTGGTTCATGCCGACCTTCTCCAGACAGTCTGCGACCCGCGCCTGCACTTGCTCCGTGCTGCGCCGGGTACGCGAATAGCGCAGCGGAAGCGCGACGTTCTGGGCCACCGTCAACCCGTCGATAAGATTGAACTGCTGAAAGACGAAACCGATTTTTTCGCAGCGGACTTCCGCACCTTCGGACAGGCCCATCCTGCTGACATCGATGCCGTCGAGAAAGTAGCTGCCCGACGTGGGAGCATCCAGCAGTCCGAGAATAGAGAGCAGCGTGGACTTCCCGCAGCCGGAGGGACCGGAGATTGCGACGTAGTCGCCCTCGAGCACTTGCAGGGTCACCTCAGACAGCGCATAGGTGTCGACTTCGTCGGTCGAGAACACCTTGCTGAGATTCTCGACGCGGATCTTGGCCTTGCTCATGACGTACCCCCGAAGTAATGACTGGTCCATATGTCGACTGCAGAACGTGCGCGGTGCGACCGGTCAGCATGCCGGCTCGGCGCGCATTTAATCGGCGATTGCTAGCACGTCCTCAGACGCATACTTGGAGACATCCGATAGGACGATGCCGGCGCCCTTGGGCACCCCGTTCCTTATCTGTATCAATTTGCCGGACTCCTGCCCGAACTCCACCTTGGTGCGGCGTGCGACGTCGGCGCCGCCATCCACCACGAACACGATGGAGCTGGCATTGGCGACGACATTAGCCGGACGTTCCACGTACAAGGCATTGGGGAACGAGCCGACGCCGACGGTGGCGTCCACATTGAGACCGGGCCGCGCATTCGGGGGCAGTGGCTGGTCGGGCTTTAGCTCGATCAGGACGCTGCCATCGGCGACACCTGGATTGATCTGCACCACTTTGGCCGGCACCCGCGTGCCGCCAACAGAAATGGTGGCGGGTTGACCGATCTGGACGGCATCGCTCCTGGACTGCGGGATCTTCACTAGCGCATCGAGGTCACGGTTGCCGCCGATCAGAGCAAGTTCCTTGCCGGTGTCGATGCTCTGGCCGAGTTCCACGTAGAGCAATTGCAAGGTCCCCTCCTTGCCGGCGCGGACGGTCAGCCTGTTTTTCTGCTCCATGACCTTGTCATAGGCGAGCTGGCGCTCCTGCACGAGGCGGTTGCGTATCTCGATCTGCGCGCCATTGATCTTCTGCAGCGTCGCATAGCGCTGTTTCTCGATCTGCAGGCTGTTGCGCAGTTGCTTCGCGTTGAGCGAGATCTCGGCATACGCGATCGAACTGATGATGCGGGCCTTGGCGAGGTCGGCCATCGCCTTCTCGCGCATCTGCGCCAGCTCCAGCTCAGACTGCACCTTGAACAAGGCCGCCTGCGCTTCCTGAAGCTCTCGCTGCTGCGTCAGCCCGATCTCCTGCACCGCGATCTTCTCCGCCTCGAGCTGGTGCCGGGCAAGATCCAGATCCTGTTCGATCTGCGGATTGGACATGCGCAGGATGACGCTGTCCGGCGTCACCTTCGCCCCGGGTTTGAGCACAAGCTCTTCTACTGTCGCCTTGCTGTCGCTGGTGATGAGACGCGCGCTGCCGGACTTCAATTCGCCGTAGCCATCGACGGAAACATCGAATCTGCCACTCTTGACGACACCTATCACCAACGCATCGCGTTTGATGGCGGCGGAGGACGATTGGGAGCGCAGCGCAAACCCGCCGATGACGACGACAACGGCCGCCGACAGCAGCAACAGCTTCTTGGAAGCGAACCACTTCCCCCGACTGCGCACCTTCTCCGATCTTGCGATATCCATTTCTTCGTCCGTGGCTGAACGTCATTCACGCCTGCACTGCGTGCGGGGATCGCAGCTGAACGTCGGCGGCGCCTGCCCTCATCCATTGCGACTGCGCGCCTGGCGAACCAGCGCAATCACAGAGATGTGTGATCGCTGGCGAGACTATGGCGGAGCCCACACAGTGTAAAGCCGCATCGCGCTGCCATCGTGGTGCATGACGTAGACAGAAAGGAATAGTAGTCGCATCGTGCGCGGACGCGCACGACATGCAAGGTGGGGTATGCGTCATGCGTGCCTCAGCCCGTCGCCGCGACGAATGCGCCGCTCTCTGGGGCGGTTGCCGTCTCGATGCCGGGCAAGTCTCCGCGTTGCACTGGATCGGCCTGTGCGAGATAGATACGGCGCTCGCCCTTGAACGGCTTTCTGGCGTGCGCGGTAATCAGATTGTCAACGACCAACAGGTCGCCGCCCTGCCAGGCCACCGGCACGGCCTCGGCCAGATAGGCCTGTTGCAGCATGTTCACGACCTCCGGCTCGATTGGGGCGCCATCGCCGTAGTAGGTATTGTGCGGCAGCCCATCGTCGCCGAACATCTCGCGCAGCGACGCGCGCAGGTCCGCATCGAGCGTCTCGATGTTGAAGAACGTGGCGTGGTTGAACCAGGCGGCATCGCCGCTGACGGGATGCCTCAGCACCGGGTCGCGGATCTGCCAGGTCTTGAGCGACTCCTCGCCCAGCCATTCGAACTGGATGTCCTGGCTGAGGCAATACGCCTCCACCGCGTCGCGGGACTGCGTATTGAACGCCTCTTGCCAGGGCACGCCGATGCCGGCGGTGTAGTTCCTGACATACATCCAGCGGCGGGCCTCGAAGCGCCGCCGGACCGCAGGGTCGATGCGGTTCAGCACCTTGCGGCAGTCGACGATCGGCGTGGCGCCGCCCTCGCTTCCCGGATCCACGCAATAGAAGAACAGCTTGGTCGGAATCTCCTGTTTGTAAGAGTTCTCGTTGTGCGGAAAGATGTCCATCTCGGACCGGTAGTTGGTCGAGGTGTACACGTTGCCGTAGACATGGTTGCGCGGGGAGCTTTCCTCGTCGTTGCGGTACGGCGCCGACGACAGCGACCGTACCAGCGCGTCGAGTTCCTCGCCGGAGATCGGCGCAAAGCCCCGGTAGAGCACGGCGCCGGCGCTGGCCAGCGTGCGTGCCAGCGCATCCTTGTGGCCGGTCAGAGCATCGGAGAGCGAAGCCCGAGGCCGCGCCGCGGTGATCGTCAATGGGAACAGATCGTGCCTCATGCTGGTCTCCGACTGCATGCGGATGTGCTGTTGGTCAGGCATGGACGTGTCTGCCGTGCTGCGTGGCCGCGTGGGGGCGCGCCTCGAAGGCGTAGATGTGGCCGAACACGGGATGGATTTCGGTCCCGACGTTGCGGCGGATCGCATGGCCGATCCGGGACAGCTCGCCCGTGCCGTCGAGCTGCGGCGTCGGCCAGGCGATCGAGATGTCGTTGAGTCCGCGCTTCACAAGCTCCGCAGGAACCACGACCTCGTGGGTCTGCCACTGGCCCGATAGCGCTAAGCGATGGCAGGCGACGCGGTTGAGCAGCAACTCGGCGTGCCCGCCGTTGCTGCCGTCGGCCGATTTCAGCGTGATCCGCACGCGGTGCTCGCCTGCCTCGCCGGAAACGAAGCAGAAGTCGCTGACCGGCGCGTAGCCCTTGAAGAAGTCGTTGTGCTGGTTGACCCCGCCCTCGATAAACTGCTGGTTGGAGAACGAGGTGCTGTGATAGTACGGGTCCAGCAGATCCACCGCGCCGAGCGCGCCGACGCAATGTGCCCCGACCCGCAGCGCGGAGACGCGCGGCGCCAGGTCCCTGCCGCGGTCGGCGTGGCACTGGATGAAGGCGTCGATCAGCAGCCTGTCCAGGCACTTGAACTCCATGGAGAATAGGTAGCGCTTGATCTGCGGCGATACGGTCTCGATCAGTTCCGTGGCCCGTGCGTTCATCCAGGTCGGCAGCCGTTCGTTCTGGATCTCGACGATGATGTCCATCAGCTCCAGGATGTCGGGGGATTTTTCCGCGGCGCGACCGCAGTAATGGAGTACCACCTCGTAGGACTGGCCCCAGTGCGCGTTGTGGATGGCGGCCAGCAGATGCGCGTCCGCCTCGTCCGCATCGGCGGGCCAGGGGGCGTGCGCCAACAGTTCGGCAACGCTCACCTGCCCGCCTTGCGTGCGCTCGATCAGCCGACGCGCGACCGCCGTCATCGCCAGGCGGATGCCCTTGCTGGTCATATGGCAGTAGTCGAGAAACAGGTCGCGGCCGGCGATGGTGGTAACGGTCGCGGCGCCGAGGACGTCCTGCAGGTCGATCACTTCATGGCCGTGCGCACCTGCCTGATCGACAATGGTGCGGCGGATCAGCGTGGTGATTCGCGGCGAATAGCTGCGGTTGAAGTCGATGATCGATGCATCGCGCGCCATTTCCAGGAATTGGCGCTGTGCCTCCAGCATGCCTAGGCCGCGGCAGCATTCGGCGAGCAGGTGCGCGGTCCTCGCGCAGTCTCCGCCATCCAGCGCCAGCATGGCTTCCGCGTGCTGGCGCGCCGCGTCGAAGTCGCCCGCCGCCAGACGCGCTTCGGCCTGCGCCAGGTGCGACAGCCAGGTCTGGTTGGCGCCCTCGCCGTCCAGCCAGTGCGCGTGGATCTCGGGATCGCGCCAATCGTCCAGGTTGAATTCGGGAAGCACCCAGCACACAGGCACCTGTCGCCGCGCGTACAACGCCGCGATGTCGTCGATCAGCGCGGTGATCTCGGCGCTCAGTTCGCGCTCTATCTGCCTGCGCAATCCGGCGATGCCACCGTCGCGCAGGCTGGCGGCCAGCGCGTACGCATGCGCAGGGCCGACATAGGAGCGGCTGCCCGCCCAGTTGTTGCCGGCGAAGATGACCGCCTGCGCTGGTTGCAACTGCTCAGCCTGATGCGCGGTCCGGCGCAGCGTCGCCATCGAGGCGTTGGTGCGCGCGAGATCGATCACCTCCGGCGCGCGCGCGCCCAGGTGGCCGGCCAGCACTTGTTCCAGCACCTGCGCGGGCGTGTAGCCGGGATCGTAGAACATGCCGCGGGCGACGGATTCGCCAATGAACACGACGCGCTCGCGCTCGCCGACCACGGGGATGCTCTGCCGCTGCGCCCAGTACGCCCAATCGGCGCTGGCTCCGGTATCGCGATGAAAGGCTTGCGCAGCGTCGTCCAGCTTCCATACGCCTATTTTTCCTGGCGCTTCCTCCACCGTTGTTGCCGGCTCCTTCACGGGCGAGGTGCGGCCCACGAGATTGGCGAATGTCAGCAACCTGGCGAAATCCGCCCCTTCCTTGCGATACACCTGCGCAGCGATTTCGTCGGACAACTGCTTCATCGGGTCATGAATGGACATCGTGGCGCACTCTTAGAGGAAGGTGTAGACGGCATGGCCGATGGCCCGGGAATCGCGGCGCGGCGGAACGACTGGTGTGTTGCCCACGCCCACGCGCCACATTTCCGGAATGTCGCTCTGGCGGATCACGAAATCCTCCAGGATCAGGAAATCGATCCGGGCGCGCACGAAGCAGATGATGGCATCCAGCGGCGTGCACACCACCGGCTCACCGCGCACGTTGAAGGAGGTGTTGAGCAGGATCGGACAGTCGGTGATCGCTTCGAATGCGCTCAGCAGCGCATGGAAGCGAGGATTGACCTCGCGTTCCACGGTCTGCACGCGCGCGGAGTTGTCCACGTGGGTGATGGCGGGCAGGTCGAGCAGCGACTCCACGTCGCAGGTCTGCAGCATGAACGGCGACGGCGAGGTCAGCGCGAAATGCTCCTGCGCGGATTCGGCCTTGACCGCCGGCGCGAACGGACGGAAGGCCTCGCGCATCTTCACCAGCGCATTGATTTTCTCGCGCATCTCGCCGTCGCGCGGGTCGGCCAGGATTGAGCGCGCGCCGAGTGCGCGCGGCCCGAACTCCATGCGCCCCTGGTACCAGCCCACGACCTTGCCGTCGGCCAGCTGGCCGGCGGTGAAGGCGATCAGGTCGGCCTCCCTGCCGCGATAGTCCTCGAACCGCACCCCGGTGCTGTTGAGCAGCCGGTGCACATCGTCCGGCTGATGCCGCGGCCCCAGATAGGCGTGCGGCATATCGCGCTGGCGCGGGCGCTCGCCGAACAGGCGCACCCACGCCACCGCGGCGGCGCCCAGCGAGGAGCCCGCATCGCCCGCAGCCGGCTGCACGAACAGGTTCTCGAACGGGCCATCGCGCAGGATCTTGCCGTTGGCCACGCAGTTGAGCGCCACGCCGCCGGCCATACACAGATTGCGGCTGGGCACGCGCGAATGCAGATAGCGCACCTTGTCCAGCAGGATTTCCTCCAGCACCACCTGCAGGCTGTGGGCGATATCCATGTATTCCTGCGCGATTTCCGATTCGGGCACGCGCGGCGGAACGCCGAGCAGGTCGATCAGCGCGTCGGAGTACATCCGGCTGGTGCGAAGGAAGTCGAAGTAGCGCATGTCCAGACGGTACTGGCCGTTCTCGCCGTTGCGCACCAGCTGCCGCAGGCGATCGGCGTAGATGCTGCGACCGTAGGGCGCAAGGCCCATGACCTTGTACTCGCCGCTGTTGACCTTGAAACCCAGGAAGGCGGTGATAGCGCTGTAGAACAGCCCAAGGGAGTCGGGGAATCCCACTTCCTCAAAAATCTCCAGCGCGGCGCCCTTGCCCTCGGAGTAGCTGGTGGTGGCCCACTCGCCGACGCCATCGACGGTCAGCACGGCCGCGTCGTCGAAGCCGGAGAAGTAATAGGCGCTGGCCGCATGGGACAGGTGATGCTCGACGATCTCGATGCGTCCCTGGTAGCCGAGGGTCTCGCGCACGGTGCGCTCCGGGCCATCGGCGCACAGATGGTCGACGACACCGGCCTTGCGCACCGGGTCGGCGTTGTCGATGCTGCCCATCCAGATCTGGCGGGACAGCTTCTTCTCGGGTTCTTCGTAGTAGGCGATGCAATCCACCTCGTCCAGCCCTACCCCGGCTTCGGCCAGGCAGTAGCGCAGGCTCTTGCGCGGAAATGACTTGTCGTTCTTCACCCGGCTGAAGCGCTCCTCCTGCACCGCGGCCACCAGCATGCCGTCCTTGAGGATGCAACAGGCCGAATCGTGATAGCCGAAGGACATGCCCACGACCACTCTGGATTTTTCGTTGTCCATAAACCCACTCATCACGTTGTCCTTGTCTCAGTTGATTGCAGAATCGGCTACCTCGGCCACGCGTGCGGTCGGATTCCCGACGATCCGCATGAGCTGCCCATGAATGAGGTCGGCGAGGCGCTGCATGTCCTCGCCGGAGAAATGACGCGCATCGAACTCGATGTTCATCGCCAGTTGCCCGCCGTAGACGCCGCCCTGGAATCCCATCGCCGCGCTCAGCGGCATTCGTTCGCTGGCCGAGGGCCCGATGTCTTCCTGCAGGAACCGCAGAACGCCGGCGTCGGCCACCATGCTGTTGAACTGCCCGAGGTAGTTGAAGAGCACCTGGAATGGCGCGTGCATTTCCGGATCGCACAGCGCCGGTGCGCGCTCGAGGAAGCGCAGCACGCCATAGCCGAGACCGTCATGAGGCACGGCCGCGAGCTGGGCCCGGACCGTGGCCAGGTCCTGCTGCAGGTCGCCCGCTTCGAACGCCATCAGGAAGGGATAGGACTGGGTGAACCAGCCCACGGTTTGCGACAGATCGAGTCCGGTCTCGTCGCTGTGGCGCCCGTGGCTCTCCAGCAGGATCCGGAAGCCGCCGCCGCCGCGCCAGGCAGTGAGCCCGCGGTACAGCGCCGTGAGCAGAATGGCGTTGATGTCCGCGCCTGCGTGCGCGCCGCCAGCGGCGAGCAGCGCCGCGGTGGAGACGGCATCCAGCCGCAGCGGTTGATGGCGGCGATGGCCGATGTCGGCGGCAGGCGCGTCCGGGGCGAGCACCGGCGCCAGCGACGCGGTGGCGAGCTGCCTCGCCCAATAGCCGAGCTCGCCGGCGAACCGGCCGCTGCGCGCGCAGGCCAGCAGATGGCGACCCCACGCTTGGTAGGTCGACGCGGACGGCGCCAGCCGCACGGGTTCGCCACGCAGGCACTGCTGTACGGCCTCGCCGAGATCGGCGACCAGCAGATGCCAGGACACCACGTCGAGGATGGCGTGATGGCCCAGCAGTAGCAGCCGATCGACGTCAGGGGCGCTGATGAGGACCAGCCGCAGCAGGCCGCCGTCGGCCAGCCGCAAGGCGTGCTGATGGCGGACGCAGATAGCCTTGACCGCTGCCGCGACGTCGGCCGCATTCCCCGCCACGTGTTCGACTGCCGTGGCCTGCGCGAACACCGGCGCCGCGGGCTCCAGGTACACGGCCGAGGGTGCCGGCGCATCCAGACGGAATGCCAGGCGCAGCGCATCGTGCCTGGAGAGCAGCGCGTCGTAGATGTCGCGCACAGAAGACGCGTGCAGCCCCGGTGGCAGGCCGAACAGCGAACCGCCGTTGAAGTGATCGAACACCGTCAAGCCCGCCGCCAGCTGCTCCACGATCACCTCGTGGTGGATCGGCAGCAGCGGCTGCTCGCCCGTCACCGCTGTACGCTGTTGCGTGGCGGCGGCGGAATCGCACACTGCCGCCAGGGCACGCGGGGTCGGTTGCTGCGCGAGCTGCCGCACGCTGAAGCGGATGCCGGCCTTGCCCGCCTTGGCGACGAGGCGGATCGCCAGGATGGAGTCGCCACCGAGCGCGTAGAAGTTCTCGTTCGGCCCGACGTGTTCGCGCCCCAGCACGGAGGCGAACAAGGCGCAGAGCGTCTCCTGCGCCTGGGCGGTGGCGGCTTGCCGCGTAACCGCGGCTCCGCCGCACACCGTCGCCAGCCGACGTGGCGTGGGATGCGCCGTCAGTTGCCGCACGGTGAAGACCATCCCCTCTCGCGCCGCTTTGGCGACCATGCGGATGGCCAGGATGGAGTCGCCCCCGAGCGCATAGAAGTCCTCGTCCGGCGCGACCTCCTGAACGCCCAGGACGGATGCGAACAACGTACAAAGCAGTTGCTCGGCCGGCGCGGCGACGGTGCTGCCCGCCTCCTCCGGTGCCTGCACCGGACGCGCCGCTGCCTGCAGGGCGTCGCGGTCGACCTTGCCGTTGGAGGTCATGGGCCATTGCGAGACCACAGCAAACAAGTGCGGCTGCATGAATGCCGGAAGCTGCTGCTGCAACCAGGCGCTCAAGGCCGGAACCAGATTGCGGGGGTCGACCGACGGCACCGCGCGAGCGCAGGCCACCAGGCGCTGGCGGCCGTCCGTCGCACGGGCGGCGAACACCATGGCCGCGTCGACCAGCGCGTGCCGTTGCAATGCGTTGGCGACCTCGTCGAGTTCGATGCGGTAGCCGTTGACCTTGACCTGATCGTCGAGCCGGCCGAGATACTCGAACGCGCCGTCCAGGCGCCGCCGCACCTCATCGCCGGTGCGATACAGGCGGCCACCGCGGCCGCTGAGAGTGTCGGTCACGAAGCGTGCGGCCGTGAGCGACGGATTGCCGGCATAGCCGCGCACGACGCCGTGGCCGCCGATATACAGTTCCCCGGCCACGCCGACGGGACATGGGGCCATGTCCGCGTCCAGCACCAGTCCGTGCACATTGTGCAGACACCAGCCGATATAGGGCGTGTCTCCGGCGATGCGGGCCATGCTGGCATTGACCGTGGTCTCGGTCGGCCCATAGGCGTTGAAGTGACCGCGGCCGCGCAACCCGTAGGCCGCGAGCCGTGCCCAAAGCGCGGGCGGGACTGCTTCGCCACCGACGACAAGCTGCGGCAGCACATCGTCCAGCCCCTGTTCCAGCCAGGCGGACGCCAGCGTCGGCGTGCAGTCGGCGACGGTCACGCCATGCTCCAGGATGCGGGCACGGACACTGGCGGCATCCACTTTTTCCTCGTCGGTAAGCACCACCAGGTGCCCGCCTTGCAGCAGATGGCACAGCCCCTGGACGGAGGCATCGAACGAGAACGACGCCACCTCCGCCCAGCAGCCCTGGCCGTCGAAGCCCTGGGTGCGCATGCCGGCCATCAAGTTGCGCAGGTTGCCGTACTCGACCATGACGCCCTTGGGCGTACCGGTGGAGCCGGAGGTGTAGATGACATAGGCCAGATCCGACGCGGCGTGGCGCGGCGCCTCCACGGCACTCGCCGCATACGTGGCCAGCGCTTCGGGGGCATCAATGCGGTGTTGCGCGACACCCTGAAGGTCGAGGAATTCGCTGGCGCGGTCGCACAGCAGTTGGCGCAAGCCGCTGTCTTCGACGATGAAGCGCTTGCGTTGCGCGGGATATGCCAGGTCGATCGGAACATAGGCCGCCCCGGCCTTGAAGATGCCCAGCACGGCCGCGACCAGGGCGATGCCACGCTGGGCCATCACGCCGACGGGCTGGTCCGGGCTGACGCCTTGTGCCTGCAGCAAGCGGGCGATGCGGTTCGCCTGCGCGTCGAGCGCAGCGAAGCTCACGGTCACCTCGCCGCAGCTGAGCGCCGCCCGCTCCGGCGTCGCCGCCACTGCCCGGTCGAAGCCCTGCAGCAGCGGCGACACCGGTTCGCCGGCGGTGGCGAACGGTGTGGACAGCGCGATGGGCGGCGCGATGTCCGCCACCGCCCTACCCTGTACGAGCATGCCGAGCACGCTGGAGAGATAGGACAGCATCTGCTCGACATGCGCTTGCGCGTACAGATCGCCGCGGTAGCTGCAGTTGAACATCATCGCCTCGTACACCCCGACGATGAGCGAGATGTCGAAGCTGTTGGTGCCGTGACCCTCGGTGGTTTCGACGCTCAATGCGTCGCCATGGACGTCCGCATCGGTGGCATGCTCGTTGACCGGGTAGTTCTTGAAGTCGATTAGCGTCTGGAACAGCGCGGTATCGCCGATGGCGCCGGCATATCGCTTTATCTCGCTGTATGCGAGGAAGGACTGCGCGTTGAGCTGCTGAAAGCTGCGCTGCAGCGCGTCCAGTTGCGCGCCCACCGCGCCGCGGTCCAGGCGCACACGCACCGGGATCGTGTTGATGAACTGGCCGACCATGCGGTCCACGTTGTCCACGGCCTCCGGGCGCCCGGACACCACCGCGCCGAATACGACGTCGGCGGTGCCGCAATACGCTTTCAGCACCAGAGCCCAGGCGAACTGCACCACCGTGTTGAGGGTCACGCCATGCTGGCGAGCGAACGCTCGGATGCGCCGCGTGGTATCCGCATCCACCACTTCTTGCAGCAACGCATGCCGCGGAGTATCGCTGGCCTCTGCGCGTGGCAGCTTCAGCATGCTCGGCGACGCCTGGTCCAGATGGGCCTGCCAGGACGCGACCGCCGCCGCCGCGTCCTGGCGCAGCAACCAGGCCACGTAGCTGCCATAGTCGGGCGTGGATCGCGGCGCCAGCGTGCCGCCCTGCCCCAGGCACTTCACGTTGTCGAGCAACTCGTTGAGGATCAGGGCGGTCGACCAGCCATCCATGATGCTGTGGTGGCAGGTGAACAGCAGCCGGTGGCGGTCGGCCGCCATGCGGATGACCGTCATCCTGTGCAGCATCGGCTCGCTGCCGTCGAACCCGCTGCGCATGTCGCGCTCACAGAGCGTGTCGAAACGGAATTGCTGGGTATGCTCGTCCAGACCGGTCAGATCGACGACGGCGACCTCGGCCTGCGCATTGCGGCGCACCAGTTGGTGCTGATCCTCGCCTTCGCCGACAAAGCGGGTCCGCAGCACCGCGTGCGCAGCCACCACTCCCTGCCAGGCGCGACGGAAGATCTCCGGATCGAGCGGGCCACGCAGCAGCGGATACAGCTGTACCACGTAGGCCGTGCGGTCCAACCAGTTGGCGGCCAGCATGCTGCGCTGTGCTGGGGTCGACGGATACAAGGCGTCGATCTCATCGGCCTGCTGCAGCCGTTCCAGGGTGGCGGCATCGAGAGAGGCGAGCGGAAAGTCAGCCGGTGTGCGCACCTGCCGGCGCTGCGCGCCGCAGTGGGCGAGCAACATGCGCGTGGCGGCGGCGATGTCGTCCAGCATGGCGGCCGCGGTGGCGGCGCCGAACTCGTGCTCGCTGTAATCCAGGGTCAGGCGCATTCGTCCACCGAGAACGAAGGCCGCGATCGACAGCCTGTGCATTCTGGGCGCGGTCGGCGCGCTCTCGGATCCGGCGGCTTCGTTGGCCAGGCCGAACGCGGACGTCGCCTCGCCACCGGCGTCAAGCTGCCCCAGGTAATTGAAGATCAGCTGTTCGGCGCCATGCGCCTGCTGGAGTGCGGCGTCCGCGACGAGATACTTCAGCACGCCGAATCCGATGCCGCCGCGCGGCACGGCGCGCAGATTGTCCTTAATACTGCGCAGCGTCGCGCCAGGATCGGTGGTATCGCCGCTCAGCACGTGGGGATGGATGCTGGTGAACCAGCCCAGCGTCTCCGAGAGGTCCAGTCCCGTTTCCAGGTCCTCGCGGCCGTGGCCCTCCAGCGCTACGCTGAAGGAGGTCGTGCCGGCGCGCGGCGCCAGCCCCAGGTACACGGAGGCGAGCAACAACTCGAGAGTGCGGGTGGCGTACGGCGCGTTGGCGTAGGTCAGCAGCGCGGAGGTCTCTTCGTCGGAAAGTTCGACCAGCACTTGCCGCATGCTCTGCATAGTGGGCGTGCGGTCCGGCAGGTGTTCGCGATAGTCGAAACCGGCGCCGGCGGCCTGGCCGCGCCAGTAGTCACGCTCGCCGGCAAACGCCCCTTCGGCCGCAAGGCGGCCCAGCAGTTGGCTCCAGTATTGGTAGGAAGTCCCGCCGGCGCCCAGCGCGACCTCGCTGCCGTCCAGGCACTGCTGCCAGGCGCGATCGAAATCCTCCAGCAGCACGCGCCAGGACACACCGTCCACCACCATGTGGTGCGCGATGATCAGGATCCGCGACGCTTGCGCACCGCTGAACAGCACCGTCTTGAATACCGGCCCCCGATCCAGGCGCAGGCTTGCCTGGTGGTGCTCGCCACGCGCGGCGATGAAGCGGCGACGCGCGTCGACGCCTTCCGGCAGCGGCTCGACCACCACGCTGTCGGCAACCTGGCTCGGATCGAACGCCGTCACGCGCGCGCGCCAGACCCCGCCCTCGCGGGCGAAGCGCGTGCGCAGGCCATCGTGCCGGCGCAGCAGCGCTTCCACGATCGCGGCAAGGCGCGCTGGGTCCAGCGCGTCCGGCGCTTCTAGAAGCAGGCTCTGGTTGTAGTGGTCCGCGGTCTCCGGCTGGGCGCGCACGAACCATTGCTGGATCGGCGTCAACGCGAACGGCGCGGCGCTGGTCTGCGCTCCCACCGCGTGCGCGGCAGTCGTCGCTGCCACGCGTGCCAACGCCGCCACCGTCTGATGCTCGAAGATCTGCTGCGTCGATACGCGCAGCCCGGCCTTTCTGGCGCGCGATACCAACTGAATGGCGAGAATGGAATCGCCGCCCAGAGCGAAGAAATTGTCGTCCAGGCCGACCCGCTCGCGATTCAGTAACGCGCCCAGCAGCGCGCATAGCGAGCGCTCGACCGGTGTCTGTGGTGCGCGATAGGACGTGGCCGGTTGCAGGTGCACGGGCAGCGCCGCGAGTGCCTGCCTGTCCACCTTGCCGTTGCTGGTGGTGGGCAGGCGCGGCACCAGCCGGAACGCGGCGGGGATGCTTACCGCGGACAGCCGCGCCTGGCACCAGTCGCGCAGCGAGGCTTGCAGCGCCGCTTCCTGCGCGTCGCCGAGATCGGCGACGAGGCAGGCGACCAGCAGCGGCGGTGTCGTCTGCCTGGACAGTACCACTGCGGCCTCGCGGATGCCGGGATAGGCGCACAGGCAAGCTTCGATCTCGGCCGGTTCGATGCGGTGACCACGCAGCTTGATCTGTTCGTCGTTGCGCCCCTTGAATTCCAGTTCGCCGGCGTTGTTGCGCCTGACCAGGTCGCCGGTGCGGTAGAAGCGCTGCGGCGTGCCCGCGACGTCGCGCACGACGAAGTGGCGTGCTTGCAGCGCGTCCCGGTTCAGATAGCCGCGCGCGACGCCGGCGCCGGCGATGAACAGTTCGCCCGTCGCGCCGTGCGGGACCAGGCGCTGGTCGTCCAGCACCAGCAGGCGGGTGTTCTGGATGGGGCGTCCGATTGGCACTGCGGCGGTGGCGGCCTGCAGATCGGCCATGGAGCGCACGGTGTAGACGCAGCAGCCCACGACGGTTTCGGTCGGGCCGTATTCGTTGACGAAGACGGAACCGGCCGCGAGCCGCTCCAGCAACGGGGCCAGCGTCTTGCGCAGCAACTGCTCGCCGCCGATGACCAACTGCATCGGGACCAGGCCCTGGCGCTGCTCGCCATGCTCTTCCCAATAGCGCGCCAGCAGATCCAGGTGCGCCGGCGTCAACTTGAACAGGCGGCGGACCCGGTCACCCAGCATCAGGTCGCCGAGCGTCCATGCCAAGTCCTCGTGGCGGGCAGCCACGATGCGCAGTGCGCATCCGCTGATCAAGGGCGTGAACAGCGTGGTGATGGTCGCATCGAAGGTGAGCGGCGAGCTGACTACGGCCTCCTCGATATCTTCGTTCGCATAGGTCCGCAGGCAATGACCAAGATAGTTGCAGAGTCCGGCGCGGGTAATCGCCACCCCCTTGGGTTGCCCGGTGGAGCCGGATGTATAGAGGATGTAGGCCAGGTCGTCCGGCGCCGCGGCGACGGCGGGCAAGGATGCGGCGGACGAAGCGCCGGCTGCGTCGTCGGGCTCGTCGACGTAGCAGGCCGCCACGCCGGTGGCCCGGGTGAAGTCCGGCAGGGTGGAGAGCGTCAGCAACAGCCGCAGGCCGCTGTCGCCGATGATGTGGTCGATGCTGCTCTGCGCGGCGGCGGGGTCGATGGGCACATAGCAGGCGCCAATCCGTAGGCAGGCAAGGACGGCGACCACCATCGCACTGCTCGGTGGCATGGCGATGCCGACGTTGTCCTGGGACGCGGCGCCGTGCGCGATCAGCCGTGCCGCCAGACTGTCGATTTCCGCATCAAGCCAGGCGTAGCTCCGGGACGATGCGCCGTCGACGAGTGCGACCGCGGCCGGTGTTTGGCGGGCGAACTGGGCGACCCGCAGATCCGGCAGCAGGGCATGATCGACGGCGACGCTGTCGCCCACCATGCCGCCCTCCAGCTCGGCCCGTTCGGCGGGCTTCAACCAGTCCAGCGCTGCCAGCGGGCACTCCAGCAGCTCCCCTGGCAGCGACGCCAGCAGCGCCTCCAGCTGCCCGCACAAACGCTCGACGGTGCCGGCGCTGAACAGCGCGGTGTCGTAGACCCAGCCCAACTGCAGCCCCTGCTGATCGACGGCCGCGTACAGGGTCAGGTCGTACTTAGCCTGGATCACGCCGGTGGACAGCGGCTCCACCGCAAGCACCCCGCCGCTGTCGGCGGTTCGGGACGTATTGTCCAGCGACAACATGATCTGGAACAGAGGGCTGTACGCGCTGCTGCGCGGAACCTCCAGCCGCTCGATCAACAGATCGAATGGCACGTCCTGCCACGTCTGTGCCCCCAGGTTGACCTCGCGGACGTGCCGGAAGTAGTCGGCGACCGTCTGCGACTCGTGACAGGAGACGCGCAGCACCAAGGTGTTGATGAAGTATCCGATCAGTTCGTCGAGCTGGGCGCTGCCGCGGTTGGCAACCGGGGTTCCGATCACCACGTCCGGTTCCGCGCCCTGGCGCGCCAGGACCAGCGCCAGCGCCCCGTGCAGCAGCATGAACAGGGTGACGTCCAGGCGTGCGGCCAGCGCTTCCAGCCGCGCCAACTGGGTGGCCGGAATGCGTCCGTCGACCCGCGCGCCTACGTGCCGCCTCTGCCGTGGACGCGGGTGATCCAGCGGCAGCGCGTGTTCGAGGGGGGCGCCGGCAAGCGCCTGCGTCCAGTGGCCGAGCTGTTCCTCCACCCGCTCCTGGTTCTGCCGTTGCCGCTGCCAGATGGCGTAGTCGGCGTACTGGATCGACAGCGGCAACAATCCATGCGGCACGCCCTGGGTGCGTTCGCGGTAGAACGCCACGAACTCCCTCAGCAGGATGTCCATGGACCAACCATCGAACACGATGTGGTGCAGGTTGAAGTACAGCACGCCCTCGTCCGCTGCCAGCGCCATCCAGGCCGCACGCAGCAACGGCGGTTGCGCGAGGTCGAACGGCGTGCCGGCGTCGGCGGCGATGATGCGGGCAACGGCAGCCTCGTGATCGGCGGTGACCAGTCCACGGAGATCGTGGCGGGCGATGGTGGCCTGCAGCCCCTCGTGCGACCGCTGGTGGATCTGCTCGTCGTCCTGGTGGAAGCTGCTGCGCAGCACCGCATGCCGTGCCATCACCGCGTCCAGCGCGGCCTGGGCGGCTTCGATGGAGAATGCGCCGCGCACGCGGTAGGCGGCGGGGATGCTGTACTCGGCGGTTCCCGGATGCAGCGTCTCGTTGACCCACAGGCGCTGCTGCTGCAGGGACAGCGGCACGCGCCCTTCCCGCTGCAGGCCGGGCATGATGACGTCGCGCCCGTCTTCGCGTCGCACCCCGTCAAGTTCCGTCAGCAACGCGATCAGCTCGGCCTTGGACGCCAAGATGCGTTGCCGCAGCTCGTCGCTGACCGCGCCGCGGTTGGCGCGCAACTTCAGCTTGCCGTTGCTCAGGAACAGGACCACGCCCGCTTCCCCGGCTTCGTTCAACAGGTCCATTGTCATCTCAGATCTCCTCTTCGACGATGTCTTCGTCGAGTGATTCTTCCGCTTTGGCCACCGCCAGGAAGCGCTCGATGATGCGTGCCTGCGCGGCGATGCTGCGGTGCGCGAACAGGGTTCCGACCGGCACGGCCACCTCGCATTCGGCGCGGATCCTGCTCTGCAGCCTGGCCAGCAGCAGCGAGTTGCCACCCACGGCGAAGAAGTCCTGGTCGCAGCCGAACACCGCATGCGGGAGCAGGCCCTGCCACACGCGATGCAGCCTGTGCTCCAGTTCGCTGCGCGGCGGCGACGGCAGGTCCGCGTCCTGCGCCGGAACCGGCAACGGCAACGCCGCGCGGTCCAGCTTGCCGTTGCCGGTCAACGGCAGTGCAGGCAGGAACACGATCGCGGCCGGCAGCATGTAGGCCGGAAGGCGACTGGACAGCTGCTCCTTCAGCGCGGTGACGTCGAGTTCGGCGCCCGGACGCAGCACCGCGTACAGCACCAGATCCAGACCGCCGTCGGAGACGAGCTCGCGCGCCACGACGGTGGCCTCGGCGATGTCGGCGCAGTGGCGCGCGGCAGCCTCGAGCTCGCCCGGCTCGATGCGCACGCCGCGGATCTTGAGCTGCTCGTCGTTGCGGCCAAGGAACTCCAGCACGCCGTCGTCCAGCCATCGCGCCACGTCGCCGGAGCGGTACATACGGGCCTCGGGCCTCGCGCTGAACGGATCGAGCACGAAGCGCTCGGCGGTCAGGGTCGGCTGATTGAGGTAGCCGCGGGCGACACCCGCGCCGCCGATGTAGAGCTCGCCGGCAACGCCGACCGGGACGGGTTCTCCCATGGCATCGAGCACGTAGAGCGAGGCGTTGGCGATGGGCCGGCCGATAGGCACGGTGTCGGCGTGGCCTGGCCAGTCCGTGGCGGAAAAGGCCGCACAGCCGACGACGGTCTCGGTCGGGCCGTACTCGTTGATGATGCGCGAGGCCGGCGAGACCGCGCGCCAGCGCGCCACCGTGGCGCTGGGAAGCGCTTCGCCGCCCACCACGAACAGATGTGGCGGGCAACTGTCTTCCTGCAGGCTGTGGCCAAGGACCGCCAAGTGCGCCGGCGTGAGCTTGACCAGGCAGGGAGCCGGGGCCGCCGACAGGTGTCGCTCCAGCTCCACCACCTCCTGGCCCGGCGGCAACAGGGTGAGTGCGCCGCCCACCAGCAAGGGCACGAACAGGCTGGTCACGGTCGCGTCGAAGACCAGCGGCGTAGACACCACCGCGTCGATGCGCGCGTTGCCGGCGTAATGGTCGACGGCCCAGTGCAGATAGTTCGCCAGACCACCATGCTCCACCACGACCCCCTTCGGCGTCCCGGTGGAGCCGGAGGTGTAGATGACGTACGCGGCGCTGCCCAGGGTCAGGCCCGGGACCACCGGCTCGTCCTCGGGCAGCCCGGCGATGTCCGCAGCGGCGGCGTCATCCAGCGCCAGCACCGAGCATGGCGCGTCGTGCAGCGCCTGGCCCAGCGCCGACCGCGTCAGCACCAGCAGCGGCTGACAGTCTTTCAACTGCGCGTAGAGACGCGCGGTGGGAGCACCCGGATCGAGCGGAACGTAGGCGCCTCCGGACTTCAGGACGGCCAGCACCGCCACGACCATCTCCGGTCCGCGCTCGATGCACAGGGCGACCCTGAACTCGGGCGTGACGCCGGCGGCGATCAGGCGATGGGCCAGCTGATTGGACAGCCGCTCCAGCGTCGCATAACTCAAGCGCGTGTCGCCGGCGATCACCGCGGGCGCGTCCGGCGTGGCGCGGGCCTGCGCCGCGATGGCGAGGTGGACCGGACGCAGTTGCGCGTGTTCGACCCATGCCGGGTTGAACTCCTCGACCACACGGCGGCGTTGTGTCGACGGCAGGACGTCCAGTTGCGGCAGCGATGTCGCGCCGGCGGCGTCGATATCCGTGGCGAGCCGTGCCAGGGCGCCGAAGATCTGGTGCAGATGCGCATCGAGCCGCTCGATGCTGGCGCGGTCGAAGATGCTGTGGTCGTACGTCCAGCTGATCGATGCGCCGTCAGGCGTCCAGCGGCTGTGGATCTCGATGTCGAACTTCACCCCGGTGCCTTCGAAGGGATAGGTACGCACCTGCGCGCCAGGCACTTCGAGCAGCGCCCGTTCGTCGCCGCGCTTGAGCCCGTAATCCGCATCCGCGCTCAGCATGACCTGGAACAACGGCGTGTGCTTCGGGGTCCGCTGCACCTGCAGACGATCCACCAGCAGCTCGAACGGGACGTCCTGGTTGGACTGCGCGTCGAGGTGCACCTGCCGGACCTCGGCCAGGAAGTCCGCCAGGCGCGCATGCGCGGTCGTCAGGCGCAACACCAGGGTATTGATGAAGAAGCCGATCAGGTGCTCGGTCTGCGCCTGGTGGCGATTGGCCACCGGCGTGCCGATCAGCACCTCGCCGGCATGGCTGTGACGGTCCAGCACCAAGGCCAGCGCCGCGTGCGTCAGCATGAACGGGGTCAGCTGGAAATGCTTCGCCACACGCTCCAGCGCGGCAGCCTGCGCCGCCTGCACGCGGCTGATGATGCTGCTGCCGACGTGCGCCTTAGTCTCCGGCCGGGGCCGGTCCAGGCGCAAGCCATGGACGGGCGGCGCGTCGGCCAGCTGGGTGAGCCAGTACTGCAACTGGCGCTCGAACGCATCGCTACCCATCCTTTGCCGCTGCCAGTGCGCGTAGTCCGCGTACTGGATCGAGAGCGCGGACGGCGCTGCGCCGCCCTGGGCGAGATGGCGGTAGGCGACGACGAACTCGTTGACCAGCAGATCCTGCGACCAGCCATCGCAGGCGATGTGGTGCACGTTGAACAGTAGCACGCCCTGCGCGCGTCCTTCTCCGTCGCGGCCGGTGCCGAAATAGGTCGCGCGCACCATCAGGTCCTGCGCCAGGTTGAACGGACGCGTCAGTTCCTCCTGGATCAGCCGCGCCAGGCGCGGCTCGCGTTCGCCCGGCGGCGACGCCGACAGATCGTGGCGCTGCACGTGGAATTGGTCCTGTTCGAGCACCCGTTGCACGACGCCCTCTTCGTCGGTGGCGTAGACGCTGCGCAGCACTTCATGGCGCTGGATCACCAGCCCCATCGCGCGTTCGGCGAGATCCAGATCGAGCGTTCCAGTCAGCTGGAACAGCGCCGGCATGTTGTATTCGGGGCTGCCGCCATTGAGCTGGTCGATGAACCACACCCGCTCCTGGGCGAACGACAGCGCCATCCGCGCGTCCGCCGGGCGTGGCGGAATCAGCGGGCGCTTTCCAAGGCCGCGCGCCTCGAGCACGAGCGCATAGTCGGCCAGGACCGTGTGTTCGAAGATGTCGCGGATCTGCATTTCTACCGAACACAGTTCGGAAAGCCGCGAGGTGACGCGCATCGCCTTGATGGAGTTGCCGCCACGGTCGAAGAAGTCGTCGGTGATGCCCAGCCCAGGACATTCGAGCATTTCGTTCCAGACGGCCGCGACCCGCCGCTGCGCCTCCGTCTCGAGCGGAAAGTGCACCGTCGGCAACTTCCTGCGGTCCAGCCCGTCCGCCCCGCGCAGACACTCCGCGCCGACCAGCGACCAGGCGTGCGGCACCCAGTCCTGCCCAAGCGTCGACGCGAGCTGCCGCTCCACGGCCAGTTGGCGTTGGCGCAGCGCCTGAGCGTCGAGCACCGCGTCGGCCAACAGGTGCAGCACGTGACGCGGCGCCGCGTTGCCTCCCTGCCTGATCCAGGCGAGCGGGCAGCCGGCGAAGGCGTCCTGGGCGATCGCCAGCGCCTGCCTGAGCGCATCCTCCGGTCCGTCGCCGATGCGCGTGGTGCGCGGGACCAGTCCCGCGAAGTCTAGTGCCGCGACGTCCTCCACGCCCCCATCCGCCAGTTGCCGCAATGCGGCCAGGCATGCATCGGCCAGCATCCGCACGGTGCCGGCCAGGAACAGGCGATCGGCGTACTTCCAGCTCAGCGTCAGGCCGTCGGCATCCTGCAGCGCCACGATCTCCAGGTCGTACTTGATCAGCGGCGGCTGCGCGAGCGCGGACAGCGCAACTTCGCCCAGGCGCGGCGCCGCGTCTACGGCGTTCTGCAGATTGAACACGGTCTGGAACAGCGGCGAGTGCCCCATCGATTGCTCGATGTCCAGCGACTGAAGCAGATACCCCAGCGGCAAGGCCTGCATGGACAGCGCCTGTAGCGTGCTCTCGCGGGACTGCGCCAGATATGTTGCCAGTGGTCCCTGCGCCGGGCAGCGTGTGCGCAGCGGCAGCACATTCACGAACAGCCCGACGATGCCGTGCGTCGCTTCGCGGTCACGGCCGGAAATCGGGGTCCCGATGACGACGTCGTCGCGATCGGCCCAACGCCCGATCATCAGCGCCAGGATCGCCTGCATCAGCATGAACAGGGTCATGTTGTGCTGCTTGGCGACGCTGGACAGCTGGGCCAGGTCGCCGGCGTCGAGCCGGCTATCCACCGTCGCCCCGGAGGCGACGAAAACCGGCGGGCGCGCCAGGTCGGTCGGCAGCAGCGGCTCGCTCGGCACGCCGTCCAGGGTCGCCTTCCAGTACGCCTGCTCCTGGGCGAACAGGCCCTGCGCCAATGCACGGCGCTGGCTGTAGGCATAGTCGCCGTAACTCAGCGGCAGCGGCGGCAGGCGTGGGGTTTCCCCGGCGCGCAGGGCCTCGTAGACGGCGCAGATCTCCGCGACCAGCAGCTCCTGCGACCAGCCATCGGAAGCGATGTGATGGATCGTGATCGACAGTACGTGTCGCCTCGACGAACAGATGAAACACGCCACCCGGAGAGGAAGGTCGTGGCCAAGATCGAAGCGCCTTGAGCGCTCGGTCGCAAGGCGTGCGGACAGCTCCTTGTGCTGCCCGGCATCGTTGAGCCAGCTCAGATCGATCACGTGCAACTGGAACCGTGCCGCATCCACCACGCGTTGCCCGATGCCGCCGTTCTCGCCGGGCACATACACTGTACGCAGGATCGCGTGGCGTTCGACGATGACGTCCAAGGTGCGGCGCAGCGCGTCGTGGTCCAGCGCCCCGCGCATGTCAAACGTATTGATGATGTTGTACTGGCCCTGCTCGCTGATGGTGTGGCCCAGCCACACCTGCTGCTGCTGCAGCGAAAGCGGCAGATCCCCGGCGTCGGGAGCGACATCGAGCGGCCAGCCACCGGCGTCGGTTGGGGCCGTCATTGCGCCGAGATAGGCGATGATGTCGCCCTTGTGCGCGGCGATCTCCGCGCGCAACTCGTCTGACAGCGCGCCATCGGCAGCCGTGTAGGCGAGCCTGCCTTGTTTGAGATACAGCGCGACCTGCGCCTGCAGCGCACGCTCGATGATGCCTTCCACCTTCTTCATGACTGCCCCCACAGAACGACCCCGGCGATGCCTGGGCCAGGTCCTTGCAGCAACGGCGACGCAAGGGATGCTTGACGATGAATCACCTCAGAACTCCCCTTCCTCGACGGTCTGCGTCGCACGCAGCGCATCGCGCATCGAGGACGACCGGTCGGTCACCGACAGGCCATCGAGGCGCGTGGCGATGTGCGCGACGGTCGGGTTGGCGAAGAATTCGGAGAGTGAGAAAACACGATCCGCGACATTGAAGCGGGCACGGATCTTGGCCACGAGGCGGGTCGCGATAAGTGAATCGCCACCAAGTTCGAAGAAGCTGGCGTTCGGATCGATTGGGTGGATGCCGAGCACATCCTGCCAGAGGGCGGCCACGGCCCGCTCGGTAGACGGCGACAGGCCGGCCTGCATCGCGTCCGCAGGGTCCTGCGCGTCGCCGCCGACGGACGCATCCGCGAGCGATCCCACCCAACGGGCGAAGCGCGCATCGAGGTCGGCCGTAGAATTGATCAGGCAGGGCTGGTCGCAATGGCCCATGGCCACGGCGAAGGCGCGCAGGCCTTCTTCCGGGCGCATCGCGTGGGCCGCGCCCGGCGTCGTGTCCGCGCCAAAGTTCCAACCGTCCCAGGCCACGCTGAACCAATGCTCGTGCCCCTGGTTGCGCAGGTGCTGAACGAACGCATCGGCGAAGGCGTTGGCGGCCGCATAGGCGGTGAAGCCAAGTCCGCCCAGCTCGATCGCCAGCGACGACATGACCAGGCAGAAGTCGAGGTCGCGGCCGCGCAGGACCGACTCCAGGTTCATCAGGCCGGCGACCTTGGGCGCGAAATGGACGGCGCATGCGCTCTCATCGGTCTGCGCCAGCGGCAGCAGCGCCTCGGCGACCACCCCGGCGGCGTGGATGATGCCCGCGACCGGGCCGAACGCCTGCTCGGCCGCATCCAGCGCGGCGGCAAGGGCCTGGCGCTCGCCCACATCCGCGCGCAGGAAGCGGATACTGCCGTCGGCACCGGCTGGCGCCGCGGACGCCGGCTCCCGGCGACCCAGCAGACTGACGCGCGCATCGAACTGCTGCGTCAGCCAGGTGGCCAGCACCGTTCCGATCCTGCCCGTGCCGCCGGTGATGAGGTAGTGCCCTCCGCGTCGCAGTCGCACCGGTGCTGGCGTCGGTGCGACCGCGGCGAGTGGGCGGTAATGCTTCAGCCACCGTGTATTGCCGCGCAACGCCAGTTCGGGAACGCCCTGTACGCAGGTCATCTCGCGCCACAGGCGGATGGCCATGCGCTCGCGCTGGCCGTCGTCGGCGAGCGCCGACGCGTCGAGGTCGATAAGCCGGCAGGACATCTG
The DNA here is from genome assembly GCF_034105325.1 of Xanthomonas sp. LF02-5. Lineage (NCBI taxonomy): Bacteria > Pseudomonadati > Pseudomonadota > Gammaproteobacteria > Lysobacterales > Lysobacteraceae > Xanthomonas > Xanthomonas sp. LF02-5. The sequence goes on from NZ_JAXGGF010000009.1 coordinate 108,626, forward strand.
CGGCAACTCCTGCGCGGCCACCCGGCACAGCCCGCGCAGCGTCGCCAGCGCCGGCCGCATCCGTTCCGTGCCGGTTACGCGCAGCGCACGGTCGGTGACCACGGTCAGCCGCACCGCAAGCCGCGGATTCCGGTCATTGATCGCCTGCAGCAGGCGCAGGAGCGGATACAGTACGCGGCGCTGGTCCTGCGCGAACCGCGCCTGCTCCTCCGTCGCGGTGATGGCATGCAGCGGCCACAGGCAGACGATGGCAACGGATGGGCGCCCATCGAGATCCCGCAGCAGCGCCTCCAGCCGCGTTTCTTCCGGGAGGCTCGCGCTGCCCTCCCCGCCTTGCGCCGCGAGCAGGGTGCCGCCGTGCGCGGCGATGTGCCTGGACAATGCGTCGCCAAGGCCGGCGTCGTCGGCGAGCACCACCCAGGCATCGGCCAGCGCCGCGTCGTCCGTACCCGCATCGCCGAGGTTGGGGACCAATCGCCACTGCGGCACATAGAACCAGTCGCGCGCATCCGTCGAACGCGCGCTGACGGCGGCTTCGGCAGTCGCCAGCGGCGCGCGTGGCGCAAGCCAATAGCGCGCACGGTCGAACCGATAGGTCGGCAGCGCGATGCGCCGCGGCTGCTCCGCACCTCGCAGGCTGGCCCAGTCGATGGCCAGGCCGGCGCACCACAGCCTGCCCAGCGCTTGCTGCCAGTACCGGACATCGGACGTGGCGTCCCGCGCACCGCGCATGCAAGACAGCACGGCGGCACCTGCGGTATCGCGGTGGCGGCGCACCAGGTTGCCGAGCGCATTGCCCGGCCCCGCTTCGATGAACACCGCGCGGGCATTGCTGGCGGTGAGATGGGCGCACAGCGTCTGCACGCCTTGCTCGAACTTCACCGGCGCCAGCATGTGCGCCACCCAGTACTCCGGATCGCAGGCCTGCTCGGCCGTGATGAACGTGCCGGTGAGATTGGAAACGAACGCGTGACGTGGCGGTTGCAGCGGAATCGTCGCCAGCACCGCGCGCAATCCCTGCGCCGCCGCCTCCATCATCGGCGAATGGAAGGCATGCGAGGTCTGCAGGCGGCGGTGCGCGATGCCGGCGCCGTCCAGTGCGGCCTCGGCCTGGCCGATCGCGGCGTGGGAGCCGGACAGCACATGGCTGTCCGCGCCGTTGAGCGCGGCCAGCGCGAGCGTGCCGGACGCGACCAGATGCCGGGTGTGCTTCACTGCGGCAGCGACCGCGAGCATCGCCCCGGGCTGGCTTTGTTCCATGCACCTGGCGCGTGCGCAGATCAGGCGGACGGCGTCCTCCAGCGAGAACACCCCGGCGATGCAGGCGGCCACGTACTCGCCCAGGCTGTGCCCGAGCATGGCTTCGGGAACGACGCCGCTGCCCATCAGTTCGGCGGCGGCGGCATGGCAGACCGAGAACAGCAGCGGCTGCGCGACGCTGGTCGCGCGCAGGCGCTCCTCGTGCCCTGCCAGCATCGCGCGCAGGTCGAAGCCGGCGTGCTGGCTGACCAGGGCGCGACACGTCTCGAAGGCCTGCGTGTAGCGGGGCGCGACATCGAGCAGCTGCAGGCCCATGCCGGCGTACTGCGCGCCCTGCCCCGGGAACAGGAAGATCGCCGCGGACGCGCCCTCGACCTGCTCGCGGGCGCCACCCTGGGCGAGCCGCGCCAGGCCGGCAGCCGCGTCGTCCACAGCCTCCGCCACCACGAAGGTCCGCCACGCGTGTGCCTGGCGCCCCTCCTGCAGGGTGAAGGCGACATCGGCCAATGACGGCTCGGGATCCGCCACGAGCCGTGCGCGCAGGGCGGCGACAGCCGCGTCCAGCGCGGTCTGGGTCAGTGCCGAGAGCGGAAGCACCTGCGGGAGCGTGCTCGGCCGCGGACGTGCCGGCAGCGGCGGCGCCTGCTCGATGATCACGTGGACATTGGTGCCGCCGATGCCGAATGCGCTGATGCCGGCGCGGCGCGGCGTGCCGTCCCTTGGGAGCCAGGCCTGAACCTGCTGCGGGAACCGGAATGGCGTCCGTGCCATGTCCATCAGCGGATTGGGCCCGGCGTAGTGCAGGCAGGGCGGAAATTCGCCGTGCCGAACCACCTGCACCGCCTTGATCAACCCGGCCACGCCCGCGGCGGCATCCAAGTGGCCGATGTTGGGCTTCAAGGTGCCCAGCACGCAGCTGTCGGCGGCTGCGCCGTCGAACACCTTGCGCAGCGCCCGGTACTCGACCGGATCGCCGAGCGGGGTACCGGTCCCGTGCGTCTCCACGTACTGGATATCGCATGCTTGCAGCCCTGCATCCTGCAGCGCCGCCTGAATGACGGACACCTGTCCGTTCACGCTCGGCGCGGTATAGCCGGCCTTGTGCGCGCCGTCGTTGTTCCACGCGCTACCGACGATCACGGCCAGCACCGGGTCGCGGTCGCGCTGCGCGTCCTCTAGGCGTTTGAGCAGCACCAGGCCCGCGCCGTTGCCGCCGCGCGTGCCCTTGGCCTGCGCGTCGAATGCTCTGCAGTGCCCGTCGGGCGCTTCGATGCCGCCCTCCTGGTAGAGATAGCCGCTCGGCCCGAATTCGGAAATGCCCGCGCCACCGGCCAGCGCCATTGCGCACTCGCCGCGGCGCAGGCTCGCCACCGCCTGGTGCACGGCGACCAGCGAGGTGGAACAGGCCGTGGCGATATTGATCGCAGGGCCGGTCAGGTCCAGCTTGTAGGCGATGCGGGTGGCCAGGTAGTGATTGCTGTTGGCGTGCATCACCGCCAGGCCCAGGTCGCGGACCAGGCTCATGTTGGACAGCAGGTTGTTGGCCAGGTAGGTGCTCTCTCCGCATCCCACGAAAACGCCGCAGGATCTGGCCTGCGCGCCGTTCCCGTAGCCTGCGGACTCCAGCGCCTCCACCGCCAGTTCCATCAGCACGCGGTGCTGTGGATCGAGGATCTCCGCCTCGCGCGGCGTCATCCGGAAGTATCCGGCGTCGAAGGACTGCACATCCTCCAGCAGCGCCGCGGATGCGACGAAGGCGGGATCGGCCGCGACCGCCGCGGCGATGCCATTGGCCTGCAGTTCGGCCTGGCTGAAGGTCGCCAGGGCTTCGTGGCCTGCGCGCAGGTTCGACCACAGCGCGTCGGGATCGGCCGCGTCGGGAAATCTGCCGGCCATCGCGACGATCGCGATCGGCGCCTGCGGGTTCCGGCTGACGTGTGGGACGTGCGGCGACTCCCGCGCCGCCACCGCCGCGCTTGCCGGCTTTGGATCCAGATGCATGGCCAGCGCGGCGATCGAGGGGTGCTCGAAGAACGCGGTGATGTCCAGCGCGTGCCCGAGCCGCGACTGGATCTCCGCGCGCAACCGGACGAACAGCAGCGAGTTTGCGCCCGCATCGAGGAAGTTGTCATGAACGCCGATGGCCGCGTGACCAACCACGTCCTTCCACACGGCGACCAGCGCCGCTTCCATCTGCGAGCGCGGCATGGCCGCCTCGGCCACGCCGGGACCGAAGCGCTCCACGCGCGGCAGCGCCGCCTTGTCCACCTTGCCGTTGACGGTCAACGGCAGCTGCGTGACGCGCTCGAACAGGGCCGGCACCATGTACTCCGGCAGGCTCGCGGCCAGTTGCTGGCGCAGCCCGTGCCGCACGTCCTGCGCGTCGCCGGGATCGGTTTGCACGAACGCCACCAGCTGGCGCTGCGCGGCGTCGCCCTGCACGACCACGGCCGCCTCGCGCACCCCCGGCAGACGGCGCAGGGCCGATTCGATCTCGCCGATCTCGATGCGGTAGCCTCTGATCTTCACCTGGTCGTCCAGGCGGCGGATGAACTCGAAGTTGCCGTCGTGACGCAATCGCACCAGGTCGCCGCTGCGATAGGCGCGCGCGCCCTGTTCCACGTCGGCGAGTTGGATGAAGCGCTCGGCGCTGACCGCGGGCAGGTTGAGATAGCCTTCGGCCAGTCCAGCGCCGGTGATGTGCAACTCGCCCACCGTTCCCGGAGGCGCCAGGCGTCCGTCGTTGACCGCATACATGCCGACGTTTCCGATCGGGCGCCCAATCGCGACCGGTCCGGTCGTCGGCAGATTGCCGCTGTACTCGTCGATGGTGAACACCGAGCAGCCGACGACAGTCTCGGTCGGGCCGTATTCGTTGACGTAGGTGGCGCGCGGCAGCCAGCGCGAGCGCCACTCATGCAGCACGGCGTAATCCAGCTGTTCGCCGCCGATGACCAGAACGTGCCGGGCCATGGATGCTGCCCGTCCCGCGCACGCGTGGCCGAGCGCGGACAGGTGCGCCGGCGTGATCTTGAACAGCCACGCCTGCGCATCCTCAAACAGATGCTGCTCCAGCCCGCGGAACACGGCATCGAGGTCGCTTCCCAGCAACTTCACCCGCTGGCCGGTCAGCAGTGGGGTCAAAAGCGAGGTGATGGTGGCATCGAAGCCGATGGACGAGCTGACGACGGCGCCGCGCATGTCCTCGCGCAGATAGGTCCGTGCATGCGCAAGATAGTTGTTCAGTGCGGCGTGGCTGATGACCGCGCCCTTCGGGCGGCCGGTCGAGCCCGATGTATACAACACGTAGGCGGCGCTGTCCGCCTGCTGGTGCGCGCTGGCCGCCGTGTCGGGATGCGCCGGATGCTCCGGATGCAGCGCCACCTGATCGACTGCCACCACCTGTTGGCTTTGCGGCCAGTCCGCGTCCAAGTCGCGTCCGCCGCAGAGGACGAACTGCGTGGCGGCATCTGCCAGGATGTAGCCCACCCTGTCGCGCGGATAGGCCGGATCCACGGGGACATACGCCGCCCCGGCCTGGTGCACCGCGAGAATCGCCACCACCAAGTCGATTCCCGGCTGCAGATAGAGCGCGACACGTCCACCGGGCTCCAGTCCCCTGTGTACCAGATACCGGCAAAGCCCAGTGGCGCGGAACGCGACATCGGCGTAGCTGTACTCGCGTCCGTCGCACTCGACGGCGATGGCCTCCGGTGCTTGCGCGGCGATGGAGGAGAAACGGACATGCAGCGGCGCGCAATCCACCTCGACCACCGGCCCGCGTCCCGCGGCGCCGACGTGCGCCAAATCGATGGAGGACAGGAACGGCAACGCATTGAGGCGGGCTGCGGAATCGCCGGACAACGCCTCGAGAACGGTCTCCAAGCCGCGCTGCAGGCGCAGGATGGTGGTCTCCTCGAACAATGCGAGCGCATAGATCCAGCGCAGATGCAGGCCGTCCGGACCTTCGACCGCCGTGATCTCCAGATCGTACTTGGCGCCCAGGGTGCCGCTGGACACAAGCTCGCACCGCAAACCGTCCAGTTCGACGCCAGCGGCGCTGGCCGCCTGGAAGTCCAGCATGATCTGGAACACCGGCGCGTGGCTGGTGGAGCGCACCGGCACCAAGGCCTCAACGATGCGTTCGAACGGCACCTCCTGGTGCTCGAATGCCTCCAGCAGGACGCGTCGCGTGGCGTCCAGGAAGCCTGCGACCGTGGACGCTGGATCGACGCGGTTGCGCAGGATCAGCGGATTGACGAAGAAGCCGACCATGTCCTCCATGCCCGGTCGGGTGCGGCCGGAGGACGAGGTGCCGATGACGATGTCCGATTCGTTGCTCCAGCGCGCCAGCATCAGGGTCAGCGCGGCCTGCAGCACGCAGTAGAGCGTCGTGCCATGGTGCGATGCCACCTGCCGCGCGGCCGCGGCGATGGCCGGGGAGATCGTCTGCAGGCACTCGCGCCCTTCGTGCGACTGGATGCGCGGGCGCGGACGATCAAGGGGAAGCGCATGCACCACCGGGCTGTCGCGCAGTTGCCCGCGCCAGTAGTCCAGATGCGCCGCTTCGTTGTGCTGGTGCTCCGCCGAGGCCAGCCAACGCGCATGCGCGGCAGCACTCATGCGCAGCGGCGGCAGGATCGTGGCCTGGTCGTCGCCGGCGTTGTAGAGCGTCTGCAATTCCTTGATCAGCAGCGCGCAGGACCACCCATCGGCGGCGATGTGGTGCATGCACAGGACCAGCACGTTGTGCTGCGCGGCCACCCGGATGAGATCCGCGCGAATCAGCAGATCGCGCGACAGATCGAACGGCCTGGCGGCCAGCGTGGACGCCAGCCGGACGGCTTCGGCGGTGGCGGTGGCGGTGGCGGCGGCGTCGGCGCAGGCGTCCAGTGCATGCTGCGTCAGCTGAAGCTCGTCCGTGCAGGCGACGGCGAAAATCTCGCCGTCGCGTTCGACCACGTTGGTACGCAACGCCTCGTGCCGGCGTGCGATGCGCGACAGCGCCTGCGCCAGGCGCGGCACATGCAATTCACCGCTGAGCCGCACGATGAGCGGCACGTTGTACATCGCGCCCGCCTGGGACAGGGTCTGAGCGAGCCACAGCCTGCGCATGTTCGGGGTCAGTGCGGGCGCGGCGCCTTCAACATCGCGTTCCGCGGCAAGTGCCGCGATCAAGGCGTCGCGGTGCAGCCGGATCAGCGAAGCGATCTCGGGCGTGATGACGCCGGCGGCGGCCCGGGTCTTGAGCTTGCCGTCGTCCAGATAGGTCTCGACTCCCATCGAGGAAAACTGGCGCAGCAGATCCTTCGCTGATTGCATGTGGCTACCACTCCAGTTCTTCGTGAACCACGTTGCCCGCGGTTCGGTCGGCCTGCTTGCCCGCGGCCCGCTCCTGCCTGCCATCGATGTGACGCGCCAGATGCAAAAGGCTTTGCTGCTCGAACACATCCTTCAGTTGCAACGCGTCCGGCC